>NZ_CP027668.1:2955000-4155000 GCF_003008515.1 Phreatobacter cathodiphilus
GCCGACGCTCGCCGCCTTCCGTACCGAGCGCGAGCGCATCGACAACCTGATGACCCGCGACCGCGCCGAAACCCGCGTCACGGCGCAGACCGGGCGCTGAGGCCTATTCCGCGGCGATGCGCGCGGCGCCGCCGAGCCAGGCGTCGAAATCGGCCAGCGCCCGCGCGCTTAGCACCCTCTTGCGCGCCTGGCTCTTGGCCGAGCCCTTCAGCCGCTGGCCGTCCGGCCCCTTGGTCGGCACGCCGGAGACCGGCGGGAACAGGCCGAAATTGACGTTCATCGGCTGGAACGAGCGCGGCCCCTCGTCGATGGTCACCACGTGCCCGCCGGTGATGTGGTTGATCAGCGCGCCGTGGGCGGTCGTCGCCGGCGGCAGGGCCGGAGCCAGCCCCAGCCGCTCGGCCGCCGCAAAGCGGCCGACCATGCCGCCGATGGCGGCGCTCTCCACATAGCCCTCGCATCCCGTGATCTGGCCGGCGAAGCGCAGCCGCGGCTCGGCCTTGAGGCGCAGCGTCTCGTCCAGCACCTTCGGCGAATTGAGATAAGTGTTGCGGTGGATGCCGCCGAGCCGGGCGAACTCGGCCTTTTCCAGACCGGGGATCATGCGGAAGATCGCGGCCTGCTCGCCATATTTCAGCTTGGTCTGGAAGCCGGTCATGTTGAACAGCGTGCCGAGCTTGTTGTCCTGGCGGAGCTGGACGACGGCATAGGCCTTGACCGTCGGATTGTGCTTGTTCGTGAGGCCCACCGGCTTCATCGGCCCCCAGCGCAGCGTCTCGCGGCCGCGCTCGGCCATCACCTCGATGGGCAGGCAGCCGTCGAAATAGGGCGTGCCCTCCCACTCCTTGAACTCGGTCTTCTCCGCCGCCAGCAGCGCGTCGATGAAGGCCTCGTACTGGTCCCTGTCCAGCGGGCAGTTGATGTAGTCGGCGCCGGTGCCGCCGGGCCCCGCCTTGTCGTAGCGCGACTGGAACCAGGCCTTGTCCATGTCGATGGAGTCGAAATGGACGATCGGCGCGATGGCGTCGAAGAAGGCGAGCTCCTTCTCGCCCGTGAGCCCCCCGACGGCGGCGGCGAGCGCGGGAGACGTCAGCGGACCCGTTGCGATGATCACGCTGTCCCAGTCCGCCGGCGGCAGGCCGGCGACCTCCTCCCGCACGATGGTGACGAGAGGATGGGCCTCGAGCGCCGCGGTGACCGCCTGCGAGAAGCCGTCGCGGTCGACGGCGAGCGCGCCGCCCGCCGGCACCTGATGGGCGTCGCCCATGCGCATGATGAGCGAGCCCATACGCCGCATCTCCGCATGCAGCAGGCCGACGGCGTTGGTCTCGGCGTCGTCCGACCGGAAGGAATTGGAGCAGACGAGCTCGGCGAGGCCCTCGGTCTTGTGGGCCTCCGTGCCGCGCACCGGGCGCATCTCGTGCAGCACCACGGGCACGCCGGCCTCGGCGATCTGCCAGGCGGCCTCGGATCCGGCGAGGCCGCCGCCGACGACATGGATGGGGGCGATCTGGGTCATGCGGGGACTTCTAGGGCGCAGAGCCTTCGGCGGCAAGCAAGGCACTCAATCCGTCGCTGCGCGCACCGGTCGGCAATCATAGAGAGCGGAATGCAGATCGCGCAGAAAGGCGTCCGAAAATACCCGCTCCCGGATGGCCTCCTTCATCAGCGGCAGCAATCCGGCCTCGGACAAGTCCAATGGACGGTTGGCCATTCGTCCATTCGTCCACCAGGAAAATCGGATTTCCTCTTCGTTCTTCGATTTGATCAGAAGCCTCTCGATGCGGTGACCGCCAATATCCGCTCTCGCAAGTTCCTTCGCATAGTCCGTATCCCTCACTTCTTTTCTCCCTGCTGGACTCCTGCCTGAGAAGCCCGCGCGGCGATCACCCTGCGGAAGGCCGGCTCGCCGAGGACTGCGAGGGCGAGCGCGCGGATGTGCTCGGTCTCGGCTTTCCTGCCCGGTTCGCGCTTCCAGTAATGGGTGTGGTTGAAGTAGCCGCCGAGGAGGGTGGTCCGCAGCGGCACGTTCACCGTCCCCGGGGAGAGCTTGTCGTTGATCGGCCCGCCGATGAAATCGCCCTTCACGACGAAGCGCTGTGAAAAATAGAGATTGGTCCAGCAGGTCAGTGCGAACATCGCCGAATGCTGCAGGCGCTCAGGCACGTCCGGCACGTGCCTGTCGTCTGCACTGCCCTCGCGAAACAGGACACGGCCCTTCTCACCGGGGCTCTCGGCCGGCGGTGCCACCGGGAATTCGCGGAGCTTTACCTTCTTCCCCAGGGTCTTCGGGTCACCGTCATCGGTCAAGAGCAGCGCGGCGAGAGTGAGCGGGCTGCCCAGCGTGACGAAATCGCTGATGCGCCACGGCGAGGCCGTCAGGCCATTGGCAAAGCCTGTCCGCTGTTCGCGACAGAACACCTCGAAGGCCCAGCGGACCACCGCCTGATAGGTGAGCGCCGTTCCCGCGCGCGGGCCGCTCTCCGGCTCCCAGGTCAGGCCGCTGTCAGTCTCGGCGAGGCGGAAGGTGGTCTTGCGCAGGGCATCGTCGGGCATGGTGTCGATCGGACGGAGGGCTGCGGCCGTCATGTCCGTCAGCTGCAGGCTCGACATCTGCTTAACGAAGAAGGCGCGCAGCACGTCGTAGGCGATGACGGTGCCGAGGCTGTGCGAGACGACGACGATGCGGTCGTAGCGCGGCCGGCCGCCGGACCGGCGCTGGTGCAGATCCGTCAGCACCTCCAGTCCCAGTTGGCGAATACGGTTGCGCGCCTCGATGTTGTCCGGCGCGTCGCGCAGGTAGCGGGCGCAGTCGCCGACATAGGGCACCAGAAAGATCGCCGCGAGTGCGAGGAACAGCGCCAGGAAGCCGAGGAGCCAAGGCGCGGCAGCCTTGAACATCACAGTCAGGAATATGAGGTCGAAGGCGGTCTGGACATCGACGACGGAGCCGCTTGCGGCACGGATGCCGACGGTCAGCGACAGGAACGGTCCCCAGAGAACGATGCCGAGCGCCACTCCCGCCACGACGAGCATGCCGCCGATGGCAGCGCGGGTTCCGAGGAAGATGAAGAGGCCGGCCAGGACCGGGACGAGGGTCAGGAGGACGATGCCGTTCCAGTACCCGACGAAGGCGAGGACCGCGAACGCGGCGAAGACGGCGAGCGCCGCCGGCACCCCCTTGGCAAGACAGAACCCGGCGACCACCGAAGCGACGGCGCCGAGGACGAGAAAGGCGGCGGCGACCGGCTCGGCCGCTTCGACGGCACGCTGCTGCAAGGCTGCTGTCGAAGTACCGGTCAGGGTAAGGCCGATCACCCAGGCGAGATGCACCGTGGCCATCATCGCCCCGGTCATCAGGCCGACAACGGCATACCACAGCCAGGTGGCGTCGCGCGGCAGGGCGCTGCGATCGCGCTTGGCGAGGTCGCAGAGCCACAGCAGCACGGCGACGAGGCGGGTTCCCGACATCTGGTCCGCCCAGTAGAGCTCGAAGAAGTCGTAGCGCCGGCCCTCGCCGCCGATCGCCTTGGTCGACACGGACTTGAGGTCGAAGAAGCCGTCCTTGCCGACATAGGGCTTGATCCAGCGGCCGATGGCGCCGGCATCCTCCGGCTCGCCCAGGACGGCATTCGCCACGCCCAGCATGGTCTCCATCGGGCGCTGGTCGCCGATGCCGTGGAACACGAGGACTGCTGTGCGCGGCGCCGGCGGCGGAACCGCCTTCTCCTGCTGCTTATCGACCGGCGTCGGGTCAGCCATTCCCATCCCTCCACAGCACGAGGCCGCCCGATCGGACATCCGAACGGGCGGCCTGGCAAGAGGGTTGTATTCCCGATGCGGTGCAGCCGGTAGTTACTCGGCGGCCATCGCCTGGCCGGCCGGCTCGAAGACCAGCCGATCGCCCGCGGCCGAGGCGCCGACCCTGTCGCCGTCCTTGATGGTGCCGCCGAGGATCTTCTCGGCCAGCGGATCCTGGACGTATTTCTGGATCACGCGCTTCAGCGGGCGCGCGCCATAGGCGGGGTCGTATCCCTTGTCGGCGAGCCAGGCCTTGGCGGCGGGGTCGAGGTCGAGGACGATCTTGCGCTCGTCGAGCAGCTTCTGCAGGCGCTTCAGCTGGATGTCGACGATGGTGGTCATCTGCTCCCGCTTCAGCCGGCCGAAGAGGATGATCTCGTCGACGCGGTTGAGGAATTCGGGGCGGAAGTGCCCGCGCACGATCGACATGACGCCGTCGCGCACCGCATCCACCTCCTCGTTCTCGCCCTGCATGACCAGGAGCTCCGAGCCGAGATTCGAGGTCATGATGATCAGCACGTTGCGGAAGTCGACGGTCCGGCCCTGTCCGTCCGTCAGCCGCCCGTCGTCGAGCACCTGCAGGAGCACGTTGAACACATCCGGGTGCGCCTTCTCGATCTCGTCGAACAGCACGACCTGATAGGGCCGGCGCCGCACCGCTTCCGTCAGCGCCCCACCCTCGTCGTAGCCGACATAGCCGGGGGGCGCGCCGATGAGACGGGAGACCGAGTGCTTCTCCATATATTCCGACATGTCGAGGCGGACCATGGCGGTCTCGTCGTCGAACAGGAATTCGGCCAGCGCCTTGGTCAGCTCGGTCTTGCCGACGCCGGTGGGGCCGAGGAACATGAACGAGCCGATCGGCCGGTTCGGGTCCTGCAGGCCAGCGCGGGCGCGACGCACCGCGGTCGAGACGGCCTTCACAGCCTCGCCCTGGCCGACGACGCGGCGGGCGATCTCGTCCTCCATGCGCAGGAGCTTGTCCTTCTCGCCCTCCAGCATCTTGTCGACGGGCACGCCCGTCCAGCGCGAGACGACCTGGGCGACGTGGTCGGCGGTGACCGCCTCCTCCACCATGGCCTGCTCGTTCTGCTGCTCGACCGAAGCCAGCTCCTTCTCCAGCCCCGGAATGGTGCCGTAGGAGAGCTCGCCCGCCTTCGCCCAGTCGCCCTTGCGCTGGGCGTTGGCGAGGGCCGTGCGCGCCTCGTCGAGCTGCTTCTTGATCTCGGCGGCACGTCCGAGGCTGTCCTTCTCCGCCTTCCAGCGGGCGGTCATCTCGGCGGACTGCGCCTCGAGCGAGGCGAGGTCCGTCTCCAGCCGCTTCAGCCGGTCGCGGGAGGCGGTGTCGCTCTCCTTCTTCAGCGCCTCCTGCTCGATCTTGAGCTGGATGACGCGGCGGTCGAGCTCGTCCAGTTCCTCGGGCTTGGAATCCACCTGCATGCGCAGCCGCGCCGAAGCCTCGTCGACGAGGTCGATGGCCTTGTCGGGGAGGAAGCGGTCGGTGATGTAGCGGTTCGACAGCGTCGCCGCGGCGACGATGGCCGAATCGGTGATGCGCACCTGGTGGTGCTGTTCGTACTTCTCCTTGAGGCCGCGCAGGATCGAGACCGTGTCCTCCACCGTCGGCTCGCCGACGAACACCGGCTGGAACCGGCGGGCGAGCGCCTGGTCCTTCTCCACGTGCTTGCGATACTCGTCGAGCGTCGTCGCGCCGATGCAGTGCAGCTCGCCGCGGGCGAGCGCGGGCTTGAGCAGGTTCGAGGCGTCCATCGCCCCGTCCGCCTTGCCGGCGCCGACGAGGGTATGCATCTCGTCGATGAACAGCACGATGCCGCCGTCGGAGGACGTCACCTCGGACAGCACGGCCTTCAGCCGCTCCTCGAACTCGCCGCGATATTTCGCCCCGGCGATCAGCGAGCCCATGTCGAGGGAGAGGATCGCCTTGTCCTTCAGGCTCTCCGGCACGTCGCCGTCGACGACGCGGAGCGCGAGGCCCTCCACGATGGCCGTCTTGCCGACGCCGGGCTCGCCGATCAGCACGGGATTGTTCTTGGTCCGCCGCGACAGCACCTGGATGGTGCGGCGGATCTCCTCGTCGCGGCCGATGACCGGGTCGAGCTTGCCCTCGCGGGCGGCCTGGGTCAGGTCGCGGGCATATTTCTTCAGCGCGTCATAGGCGTTCTCGGCGGAGGCCGAATCCGCCTTGCGGCCCTTGCGCAGGCCCTCGATGGCCGCATTCAGCGCCTGCGGGTTGACGCCGGCGGCGGCCAGCGCCTTGCCGGCCTCGGTGTCCTTCTCCAGCGCCAGCGCGAGCAGCAGCCGCTCGGCGGCGACGAAGCTGTCGCCGTACTTCTCGGCCGCCTTCTCGGCCGTGTCGAAGACGCGGGCGAGCCCCTGGCCGAGATAGACCTGGCCGGCTCCCGAGCCCTGCACCTTCGGAATCTTCTTCAGCGCCTCCTCGGTCTTCTGAAGCGCCAGCTGCGGCTGGCCGCCCGCCTGGCGGATGAGACCGGCGGCGAGGCCCTCCGTGTCGTCCAGCAGCACCTTCAGGAGGTGCTCGGGGAGGAACTGCTGATGGCCCTCGCGCAGCGCCAGCGATTGTGCCGACTGGATGAAGCCCCGCGAGCGCTCGGTGTATTTCTCGATGTTCATGAAAGGTCACTCCCTTGCCCGTCCCTCTCGTCTCCGCTGAGCCCGAAAGAAAACGTCCGACCGTTGGATTGCCGGCCCCGAAGGCACCGGCTTGCCGCGGATATGGGGGCCTCACGCGGCCGTGAGAAGAGCGGGCGGCGGACTTTTTGAGGCGGGTCAAACGGGCCGGCATGGACCGCCGGCGGGGAACACGATCGGACACGGCAACGGCGCCGCCCCCTCACCCGCACGGCCCCTCGCTCTGCGGGCTCGCCGGGGATGACGGCCGGTGTTTGCAAGGTTGAGCCGCGTCTTCGTCGCTTGACCCCGGCGGAGGCTATGCCTCACTTCCCGCCATGACCGACACAGCCCCCGCCCGCATCACCGCCCTCTACCGCTATCCCGTGAAGGGCCTCTCCGCCGAGCCGCTGACCGAGGCCGCCCTGGCCGGCGGCGCCCATTTCCCCGGCGACCGCCTTTTCGCCGTGGAGAACGGCCCCTCCGGCTTCGACCCGGCGAACCCCGAACACCAGCCGAAGCAGAAATTCCTCGTCCTCGCCCGCCAGGCCGCGCTGGCGAAGCTGAAGACGCGCTACGACGATGCCGGCCACACCCTCTCCATCGTCACCGACGAGGTCGAGGTCGCCCGCGGCGATCTGCGGACGCCGGAGGGCCGCGCCGCGATCGAGGACTTCTTCCGCATGTTCCTCGCCAAGGAGCTCGCCGGCGCGCCGAAGGTGCTGGAGGGCCCGCCCGGCTTCCGCTTCATGGATTCGCGCTCCGGCTTCGTCTCGATCATCAACCTCGCCAGCGTCCGCGCGCTGGAGACGGAGACGGGCATGTCCATCGATCCCATCCGCTTCCGTGCCAACATCTACATCGACGGCGTGCCGGCCTTCTCCGAGTTCGACTGGGTCGGCAAGCGCATCACCCTCGGCGGCGCCGCCCTGCGTGGCCTGAAGCGCACCGAGCGCTGCGCCGCGACGACCGTCAACCCGGCCACCGCCGTGCGCGACCTGATGATCCCCGCCGTGCTGATGCGCAGCTACGGCCATGCCGACTGCGGCATCTATTGCGCCGTCGCCCAGGGCGGGCGCATCGCCGTCGGCGACACGCTGAAGATCACCGACGAGGACGCGGCGGGCGTCGCGTTCTGACGGCTAGCGCGGTGCGATGAAGGGCCGGCGCTTGGCCGGGCCCTTCTCGACCGGCGCCGCCGACTTCAGCGCCCGCATGATCCAGTGGCGGGATTCCGCCGGGTCGATGACGCCGTCGATCTCCAGGAAGGCCGCCATGTTGACCGCCTTGCCCTTCTGGTAGAGCTCGGCGACGTGGCGCTGGTAGGTCGCCTCGCGCTCGGCCGGGTCGGCGATGGCGGCGAGTTCGTTGCGGTAGGCGAGCCTGACGGCCCCTTCGAGGCCCATGCCGCCGAACTCGCCGGTGGGCCAGGAGACGATGAAGACCGGCGCCTGGAACGAGCCCGCCGCCATGGCCTGGGCGCCGAGCCCGTAGCCCTTGCGCAGCACGATGGTCATCAGCGGCACGGTGAGCGTCGCCCCCGACAGGAACAGCCGCGAAACCCGCCGCACCAGCGCCGTCTCCTCCGCCGGCGGCCCCACCATGAAGCCGGGCGTGTCGCAGAGGGAGAGGACCGGCAGGCCGTAGCCCTCGCAGAGTTCGAGGAAGCGGGCGCCCTTCTCGGCGCCCTCGGCGTCGATGGCGCCGCCGAGGTGTCGCGGATTGTTCGCGATGAGCCCCATCGGCCGGCCCTCGACCCGGATCAGGGCGGTGATCATGCCGACGCCGTGGGCGGCCCTCAGTTCCATCACCGAGCCCGCGTCGGCGAGGAGGTCGATCACCGCGCGGATGTCGTAGGCACGCAGCCGGTTTTCCGGGATGGCGGCGCGCAGCCGTTCCTGATCGGCGGCGGTCCACTCCGCCACCGGCCCCTGGAAATAGGCGAGGTAGCGCTTGGCCGCAGCCACCGCCTCCGCCTCGTCCTTCACCAGCAGGTCGACCACGCCGTTCGGCACCTGTACCGCCATCGGCCCGACCTCCTCGGGCGTGAAGACGCCGAGGCCCCCGCCCTCGATCATGGCGGGGCCGCCCATGCCGAGATTGGCGTTCTCGGTGGCGATGATGACGTCGCAGCAGCCGGCGACCGCGGCGTTGCCGGCGAAGCAGCGGCCGGAGACGATGGCGACCGTCGGCGCCCGCCCGCTGTGGCCGGCGAGCATGCGGAAGGTCGGCACGTCGAGCCCGGCGACGCCCATGTAGTCGGTCTCGCCCGGCCGCCCTCCCCCGCCCTCGGCGAAGACGACGATGGGCAGGCGCTGCTCCTCCGCCAGGCGGAACATCCGGTCCATCTTCTTGTGGTTCATGAAGCCCTGGGTGCCGGCGAAGACCGTGTAGTCGTAGGTCATCGCCATGCAGCGGGCGGCCTCCTCGCCGAACAGGCCGGCATTGACCGTGCCGACGCCGCAGATCAGCCCGTCTGCCGGGCTCATCTCGCGCAGCTCCTCGAGGCTGCGGCGGCGGCGCTGGGCCGCCAGCGCCAGGGCGCCGTATTCCATGAAACTGCCGTCGTCGCAGAGGTCGGCGATGTTCTCGCGCGCCGTGCGCTGGCCGGTCTTGCGCCGCCGCGCCACGGCCTTCGGGCGGCGATGGTCCTGGAGCGCGTCGTGCATGTCGAGGACTTCGGCGAGATCGGCACGGATGGCCCCGTGGGCATCCCCCGCCCCGGTCTCCCCGGCCTCGGCGGCGATGTCGGCGGGTTCGAGGAAGGCCAGCGCCTCGCCGGCATCGGCCTGATCTCCGGCCTTCAGCGGCAGGGCGCGGACGATGCCGGCGCGTTCCGCCAGCACCACGTGCTCCATCTTCATCGCCTCGATGACGGCGACCTGCCGGCCCGCGGCCACCGCCTCGCCCTCGGCGACGTCGATGGAGACGATGCGCCCGCTCATCGGTGCCGCCACCGGCTCGGTGCCCTCGGGGCGGGAGGCTGCGAGCTTCGCCATGGCGGGCCCCGCGGCCCCCGCCGCGAACCGCGTCACCCGCGGCGTCGCGATCAGCCGCGCCGCGTTCCTTTCGACGTAGGCGGTGTCGACCCGAGCCGCCAGCACGTCATCGTCCGCCAGCAGGGCCTGCAGCACGGAAAGATTGGTCTCGACGCCCTCGATGCGGAACTCGGCCAGCGCCCGGAAGGCCTTGGCTGCCGCGGCGCGCCAGTCGCCGGACGGTGCGTGGGCGATGACCTTGGCGAGCAGCGAGTCGAAGCTCGTCACCGTGCGATAGCCGGCATGGGCGAAGGTCTCGACGCGGATACCCGGCCCTCCCGGCGGATCGAAGGCGGCGAGCGTGCCGCCGGTCGGGGTAGCGCTGCCGTCGGCGGCCATGCGCTCCATGTTGACGCGCAGCTGCACCGCCGTGCCGCGGGCGCTCACCCTCTCCTGCGACAGGCCGAGAGCGGCCAGCGTCTCGCCCGCCGCGAGGCGGATCTGCGTCTGGACGAGATCGACGCCAGTGATCTCCTCGGTCACCGTGTGCTCCACCTGAAGGCGCGGATTGGCCTCCATGAAGACGAAGCGGCCGGCGGCCTCGTCGACGAGGAATTCCACCGTCGTCAGCGTGCGCACCTGCGCGGCGCGGGCGAGCGACACCGCCGCGGCGAAGATCGCCTCGCGCAATGCGGGGCCGAGACCCGGCGCGGGAGCGATCTCGATGAGTTTCTGATGGCGACGCTGCAGGCTGCATTCCCGCTCGAGCAAATGCATCACCGCACCGCCCGCATCGCCGAGGATCTGCACCTCTACGTGTTTCGCCGGCCGGATCAGTTCCTCGACATAGAGCGCGTCGGAGCCGAAGGCGGCCTTCGCCTCCGATCCCGCGCGGAGAAAGGCGTCCGCGAGGCCGGACGCGTCGTCGACGACGCGCATGCCGCGGCCGCCGCCGCCGGCGAGCGCCTTGACCATGACCGGCCGGCCGCCGAGGGACGCCATGAAGGCCTCGGCCTCGGCAAGCGTCGTCGCGCCAGAGGTGCCCTCGGCCAGCGGCACGCCGACCTCCGCCGCCAGCCGGCGGGCGGCGGCCTTGTCGCCGAACAGGGCGAGGGTCTCCGGCGCGGGGCCGATGAAGGTCAGGCCGGCCGCCGCACAGGCCCGGGCGAAATCCGCATTCTCCGACAGGAAGCCGTAGCCGGGATGCACCGCTTCGCAACCCGCCTCCACCGCCGCCGCGACAACCGCGGCGATGTCGAGATAGGCGGCGGCACCCGCGCCCGGCAGCGCGACGGCCGCGTCGGCGCGCACCACGTGCAGCGAGGCCTTGTCGTCGGAGGAATAGACCGCCACCGAGGCGATGCCGAGATCGGCCAGCGCCCGCGCCACCCGGATGGAGACCTCGCCACGGTTGGCGATCAGCACTTTCTGGAACATGCGGAGCTTTCGCTTCTGGAAGGAAGGGGCGCGGCCTCAGCCGGCCAGTTTCTCGCGCCGAATGGAGATGCCGGCAGCCTCGCGGTCCCAGGTATCGGGGGTGAGGCCGGACTGGCGGACGAGATATTTCTCGACCTTGCGGGTCGGCGTCTTCGGCAGGTCGTCAACGATGCGCACATAGCGCGGCACCATGAAATGGGCCATGCGGGGCTTAAGGAAGGCGATGAGGTCCGCCGGGTCGAGGCTCTGCCCCTCGGCGAGCGACACCGCAACCAGGATGTCGTCCTCACCGAATTCGCTCGGCACCGCCACCGCCGCCGCCTCGCGCACCGCCGGATGGGCCGCCACCTCCAGCTCCACCTCGAAGGACGAGACGTTCTCGCCGCGCCGGCGGATGGCGTCCTTGAAACGGTCGACGAAGAAGTAGTTGCCGTCGGCATCGGTGCGGAAGGCATCGCCCGTGTGGAACCAGCCGTTGCGCCAGGCGGCGGCCGTGGCCTCCGGATTCGCGTTGTAGCCGTGGTTCAGCGCCCAGGGCGCGTCGGTGCGGATGACGAGCTCGCCGATCTCGCCCGGCGCCACCTCCACGTCGTGGGCATCGACCAGGCGGAGTTGCACCCCCTTGCGGGGCTTGCCGCAGGTGGCGACGACGGTCGGGTTCGGCTCGGCGATGAGCGGGCAGGACACCTCGCTCATGTTGAAGAGCGTGCGCGTCGTCATGCCGAAGCGCTCGCGGAAGGCGACGCCCTCCGCCCCGAGCGGGATGATGATGACATTGGCGAGCGGCGTGTCGCGCTCGCCCGGCCGCACCGGCTCCTTCATCAGGAAGGAGGCCATGACGCCGAGCAGGATCACCGCCGTCGTGCCGGTCGCCTCGACGGTTTGCCAGAAGGTGGAGGTCTCGAAGGCGTCGAGCAGGCTGATCGAGCCACCGCAGGCGAGCATGGCATAGGTCGGGGCCGTACCGCCGACATGGAACATCGGCAGGTTGACCATGAAGCGGTCGTCGGCGCCGACGAAGGGCGTGCCGTCGCGCTCGGCGGCGAGCGAGGTGCCCATGGCGTGGAGATGGGCATAGGAGGACAGGACGCCCTTCGACGGGCCGGTCGTGCCCGAGGTGTAGATGATGGACTGGGTGTCCCAGGCCTCGACGGGACGGGAAAGCGGCTTCACCTCGCCGTCGCTGGCGAGCGCCTCGGCGCCGAGCACGTCGAGGCCGGGAACGTCGGGGCGCTCGCCGCCCAGCACCACGACGCGCTCCAGCGCCGAGCGATCGATGTCGGCGAGGCGGCCGGCGAGCCCGCCATGGGCGATCATCAGGCGGGCGCCGGAATTGCGCACCACGTGTTCGAGAATGCCGCCGCGATAGGCCGTGTTGATCGGCACATAGACGGCGCCGGCATAGTTGATGGCGAACCAGACCCGCAGCACGTCGAGGCCGTTCGGCATCCAGACGAGCACGTGCTCGCCCTGCTGCACGCCGAGGTCCTGCAGCGCCCGCGCCATGGCGCGCACCTCCGCGCGCAGCCGCGCGTAGCTGACCGCGCCGCCGTCCGGCAGCACGACGAAAGCCTTGTCGGGCGTCGCCGCCGCGTGGCGGTCGATGAGGTTCGACAGAACGCAGCTGTCTCGGTCGGGCACACCGCCGACGGTCATCGCGTTTCCTCCCGTCATGCCCCGTTCCGGGGGTCTTTGGGCCGTCGAGGGCCTGAGGCGGCCCCTCGCAGTCCGATGCTGAGGGGCCCGGCGGTCAAAATCAATAGACTAAATAATTATTGTGCTCGTCCGTCCGGCTGATAGCATCCGGCCTCCCGTGCAACCACCGAGGCTGCAGTCCAGCATCCATGACCAGCGCCGACAAGAGGGCCGCCCCGACCCCCGCCACGCGCGCGCCGCGCCGCCGACCGCCCGGTCGTCCGAAGCTCGCCGAGCGCGAGGGCCGCGATCCCACCCGCGACCTGCTCCTCGACGCCTCCATCGCCCTCTTCGCCCGCCACGGATTCGAGACGGTCACCACCGGCCAGATCGCCGAGGCGGCCGGCCTCACCCAGTCCATGGTGCACTACCATTTCGGCTCGAAGTCGAAGCTGTGGGAGGAGGCGATGCGCCGGCTGATGCGCCAGCGCGGCCGCCTGTTCCGCGCCACGGCCCGCGACCTCGCCGGGCTCGATCCGGTGGAGAAGCTGAAGGTGCTGATCCGCCGCCTCGTCGAGGCCAATGCCGAGAACCCCGACTATGTCCGCATCGTCGTCCACGAGGGCACCACCCGCAGCCCGCGGCTCGCCTGGCTGGTGGAGACCTATCTCGCCCCCGGCTTCGGCGTCTTCGACCAGGCGCTGCGCGAGGCCATGGACGCCGGCGCCATTCCGCGCCGCCCGATCCACGACGTCACCAACGCCATCACCTCGGCCGCCTCGCTCAGCTTCGCCCTCCACGCCATCGTCGAGGACATGTACGCCGTCGACCTCACCGCGCCGGACCGCATCCGCTCCTTCGCCGACACCATCGTCGACATCCTGTTCAACGGCCTGCTGGCGCGCCCCACCGTCCCGCCTGGCGGGTCGACCGGCGCCGCGGCCTCCTGACATCCGTCGGGAGACGGATGGGCCCACCACCCGCAACAATCAATAGGGCTATTGATTTTATGGCCTGACGGCGTCAGCCTGACCTCCAACGAAAAAAACCTGCGGTGGAGGATCGCTTGGACGAGAAGGCCTATCTCGCCATGGTGTCGGCGGTGCAGGATCGCCGCTGGCCGAAGGACTTGCCGCGCGAGCCGCAATATCCCTTCGGGCCCGTGCTGCTGACCGAGCACCTCGCCCGCTGGGCCGGGGTCCAGCCGGACAAGGCGGCGGTGAACTTCTACGGCGCCATCACCACTTTCGCCGAGCTCCACCGCCGGAGCGACGCCTTCGCGCAGCTCCTGCACTCGCTCGGCGTTCGGAAGGGCGACCGCGTCGCGGTCTTCCTGTCCAACTGCCCGCAATTCCTCGTCGCCTTCTACGGCATCCTCAAGCTCGGCGCGGTCCACGTGCCGGTGAACCCGATGTTCAAGGCGCCGGAGCTCGCCTACGAGCTCACCGACACCGGCGCCACCGTCCTGCTCGCCCTCGATCAGCTCTGGGACACCGTCGCCGAAGTCCTGCCGAAGACGAGCGTGAAGCACGTCATCGTCACCTCGCTCGCCGAGGCCGCGCCGGCCGTTCCCGCCATCCCCGCTCCGGCCTCCCTGTCGGTGCCGAAATGCGTGCCCGATGGCACCATCGACATGATGGCCGCGCTCGCCGCCTTCACCGGCCCCTTCACGCCGCCAGAGCCGGTCTCCCCCGACGACATCGCCGCCCTCAACTATACCGGCGGCACCACCGGCATGCCCAAGGGCTGCATCCACACGCAAGGGGACATGGTCTACACGGCGGCCACCACCGTGCCCTTCTCCCTCGGCACGACGAAGGACTCGACCTATCTCTGCTACCTGCCGGTCTTCTGGGTCGCCGGCGAGGTCTTCGGCGTCATCTTCCCCATCTTCGCCGGCTGCACCTGCGTCCTCCTCAACCGCTGGGATCCCGTCGCCTCCATGGCGGCGATCGACCGCTTCCGCGTCACCCATGCGAGCTTCCTGGTCGACGGCGCCGTCGACATCCTCGACCACCCGGACCTGCCGAACTACGACCTCACCAGCCTCGAACGCACCGGCGGCGTCTCCTTCGTCAAGAAGCTGAACCCCGACCTGCGCCGCCGCTGGCGCGAGGTGACGGGCTCGACCATCCGCGAGGTCGCCTGGGGCATGACCGAGACCCACACCTGCGACACCATGAACTACGGGCTGGACGCGGACGATTTCGACC
Organism: Phreatobacter cathodiphilus; assembly: GCF_003008515.1. Classification (NCBI taxonomy): domain Bacteria; kingdom Pseudomonadati; phylum Pseudomonadota; class Alphaproteobacteria; order Hyphomicrobiales; family Phreatobacteraceae; genus Phreatobacter; species Phreatobacter cathodiphilus. The sequence goes on from NZ_CP027668.1 coordinate 2,969,714, forward strand.
TCAACTCCCAGCCGGTCTTCGTCGGCTTTCCCGTTCCCGGCACCGAGTTCAAGATCTGCGACTTCGAGACCGGCGCGCTCAAGCCCCTCGGCGAGGAGGGCGAGATCTGCATCCGCTCGCCCTCGCTCTTCAAGGGCTACTGGAACCGCCCGGAGGCCAACGGCGAGGTGTTCCGCGCCGGCTGGTTCCACACCGGCGACATCGGCCTCTACGACGAGGACGGCATCCTGCACTTCCTCGGGCGCCGCAAGGAGATGCTCAAGGTCAACGGCATGAGCGTCTTCCCCGGCGAGCTCGAGGCGATCCTCGGCCAGTATCCCGGCCTCCTCGGCTCCGGCGTCATCGGCCGGCCGGACGAGGCCAAGGGCGAGGTTCCCGTCGCCTTCGTCTGGCTGCCGGAGGACCAGCGCAACCCCGCCGGCCAGACGGCCTTCGCCGACTGGGTGGGCACGATGATGTCCTCCTACAAGCGCCCCGAAATCCGCTTCGTCGATGCCCTGCCGATGACCGAGACCGGCAAGGTCAAGAAGGAGCAGCTGAAAGCCCTGCTCTGACATTTCCCCGACCATCGGGGCCAACGATCAACGATAGCCGGCACGGCCGGCAAGGAGGACACCCATGACATTCCTGTCCGGCAAAGGCCTGAGGCCCGCCGCATTCGCCCTCGCGGCCGCGATCCTGTCCCTGCCGCTCGCGGCGCCCGCCGGCGCCCAGCAGGGCGGCCCCATCCGCATCGGCATTCTCAACGACATGGGCGGCCCCTATTCCGCCATCACCGGTCCGGGCTCCGTCGCCGCCGCCCGCATGGCGGTGCAGGAGCTCGGCGGCACCGTCCTCGGCCGCCCGGTCGAGGTGCTCTCCGCCGACCACCAGCACAAGCCGGACCTCGGCTCCGCGCTCGCGCGCGAGTGGTACGACGTCCAGGGTGTCCGGGCGATCTTCGACATCTATTCCTCCGGCGTCGCCCTCGCCATCCAGAAGGTGGCGCAGGACAAGGACCGGCTGCTCGTCGTCTCCATGGCCTCGTCCAGCCTCATCGGTGGCGCCCAATGCTCCACCCACGGCATGCAGTGGGCCAATGACGGCTACGTCGTCTCCAACCTCACCGTGAAGGGCGCCCACGCCACCGGTGGCAACACCTGGTACTTCCTCACCGTCGACTACGCCGCCGGCCACGGCATCGAGGCCGACGCGACCAAGATGATCGAGGCCGCCGGCGGAAAGGTCCTCGGCGCGGTTCGCTTCCCGCTCGGCACCGCCGACTTCTCGTCCTTCCTCCTGCGCGCCCAGGCCTCGGGCGCCAAGAACATCGGCTTCATCGGCGGCGGCTCCGACATGATCAACTCGGTCAAGCAGGCCGACGAGTTCGGCATCCGCGCCGCCGGCCAGCGCTACGTGCCCTTCTCCATGACCACGGTGGACATCCAGGCGGTGGGCGCCCAGGCGACCCAGGGCATGCCCGTCGTGCTCTCCTACTACTGGGGCGAGAACGCCGAGACGCGCGCCTTCGCCGACCGCTTCAAGCGCGAGGTCGGCCGCCTGCCGACGGACCCCCAGGCCAACGTCTACAGCGCCGTGCGGCACTATCTGCGCGCCGTCGCTGCGGCAGGCACGATCGAGACCGGCCCGGTGCTCGCCAAGATGCGCGAGATGCCGGTGGAGGACGTCTTCACCCGCGGCGCCCGCATCCGCGCCGACGGCCGCCTGATGCGCGAGGTCCTCTACGCCGAGGCCAAGGCTCCGGCCGAGATGCAGAATCCGGAGGATCTCCTCAAGATCGTCCAGCGCGTGCCCGGCGACCAGGCCTTCACGCCGGTGGCCCAGAGCCAGTGCCCGCTGCTGCGCACGCAGTAAGCGACGCCTCCCGACGACAGCACGGGCGCCGGAGCATCCCTCCGGCGCCCGTTTCCGTTCGCCGGACGGCTCACTCCTCCCAGCGCACGACCTCAGCCAGACCCGCGCGCACCGTGCGGTAGCCGTTGACGGGGGCCGCGGTGTCGGCCCGGCCGAAGGAGATGCCGCAGACGACGCGCTGCTCCTCGGCAATCCCGAAATGCGTGCGGATGGCGCCCGCATGAACCGCCAGCGCCGCCTGGGCGATGGTGGCGACCCCATGGGCGGTGGCCGCCGTCATGAAGTTGCTGACATAGGCGCCGCAGTCGAGCGCCCCGTAGGCGCCGAGCGCCTCGTCGGTGGTGACGATGGCCACGTGCGGCGCGTCGAACAGCGCGAAGTTTCGCAAGCTCTGCCGGGCATAGGCGGCCTTGTCGCCGCGCTGTACGCCGACCGCGTCGTAGAGCTGGAAGCCGCAGGCCCGGCGCCGCTCCAGCAGCACGCCGCGATATTCGCGCGGGAAGGGAAAGTCGCTCGTCGGCTCGGCCCCGCTGGACGCGAGCTGGAGCATCAGCGCGCGGAACCGCTCCACCGCGGCACCGCTGGCGATCACCACCTGCCAGGGTTGGGTGTTGTTCCAGGAGGCGGTCTTCTGGGCGGTCGAAAGGATCGCCTCGATCGTCTCCCGCGGGATCGGCTCGGGCAGGAAGGCCCGGCAGGAATGGCGCGCGCCCATCAGGCGGTCGAAAGCTTCGGCGTCGGTCGGCAGGGGGCTGGTCATCGGTCTCGGAGGCTCGTGCGTCGATAGGCCATCGTCTCCGCTCGCCGGCCCTTCCGCCATCCGCCGTTCGGCATGCCGTCGTCGCGGCGGCCGATCACGGCGGAGTGCCTTCCCCTCGCCACGATCGATGGGTTAGAGGAGGATACCGGGGCCGCCGCCGCTGATCCCCATCCGAGACGCACCCCATGACCCTGACCCAGGAAATCCGGGCGCTGGCCGCCGACGCGTTCGCCGTGCTGCGCCACCCCGACGCCCGCGGCGCCGTCCTGCTCTATTCAGCGCTCGCCGCCGTCTTCTTCGTCTATTCCGTCGTCACGGCCGGCATCCTGTGGACGCTGGCCTCGGCGCTCATCGGCATTGCCCTTCTGCCGGCCGTCGAGTTCGTCACCCACAAATACGTCCTGCACTGGCTCGACCTCGCCCGCACCTCGCCCACCGCGCAGTTCTGGAACCGTGTCCACTACGCCCACCACATGGACCCCAAGGACACGCGGGTGATCCTCGCCCACCCGGCGAGCGTCGTGCTTCTCGTGTCGGTGGTGGCGGGCCTCTCCTGGCTCGTCGGCCTCCGGCCGATCGCGCCCGTGATGGCCATCGCCTTCGCCCTCTTCGCCTTCTACGAGATCGTCCATTTCGCCTGCCACATGGATGGCGACATGCGCTCGCGCTATTTCACCGCGCGCCGGCAGGAGCACGCCCTGCACCACTATGTCGACGAGAACCGCAATTTCGGCATCACCAGCGCCATCGCCGACCGCGTGCTCGGCACCCGCATCGTCGACAAGAAGACGCTGACGCGGTCACCCACCGCACGCAACCTCGGCTATACGGGCGAATTCGCCGACCGCTATCCCTACCTCAAGCGCGACGAGACGCCGCCGGCCGGGCGGACCCGCCCCGAGTGATACGCACGCCCTCCGTCGACGTCCTGGTCATCGGGGCCGGCGCCGCCGGCATGATGTGCGCCGTCGAGGCGGGCAAGCGGGGGCGCTCCGTCCTCGTCGTCGATCACGCCGACGCGCCGGGCGAGAAGATCCGCATCTCCGGCGGCGGGCGCTGCAACTTCACCAATCTCGGCTGCTCCCCGAAGAACTTCCTGTCGCAGAACCCGCGCTTCGCCATTTCGGCGCTCGCCCGCTACACCCAGCACGACTTCATCGCCCTGGTCGACCGCCACCGCATCGCCTGGCACGAGAAGACGCTGGGCCAGCTCTTCTGCGACGGCTCGGCGAAGCAGATCATCGCCATGCTGACGGAGGAGATGGAGCGCGCCGGCGCCGTCCTTCGCCTGTCCACGGCCATCGACGACATCGTCCGCACCGAGGAGGGTTTCGACGTCAGGCTGTCGGGCCGGGACGTGCGTTGCACCTCGCTCGTCGTCGCCTCCGGCGGCAAGTCCATTCCGAAGATGGGCGCCACGGGCCTCGCCTACGACATCGCGGAGCGCTTCGGCCTCGCCGTCGTCCCGCCCCGGCCGGCCCTCGTGCCGCTGACCTTCGGCCCCGCCATGCTGGCCCGCCTCTCGCCCCTCGCCGGCATCGCGGTGGAGGAGGCCGAGGTCGGCCACGGCAAGACGCGCTTCCGCGAGGCCGTGCTCTTCACCCATCGCGGCCTGTCGGGGCCCGCCGTGCTGCAGATTTCCAGTTACTGGCGCGACGGCGAGGATATCGTCGTGTCCCTCGCCCCCGGCGTGAACGTGCTCGAGGGCCTGCGCGCCGCCCGCGCCCGCCACGGGCGCCAGGCGGTGCAGACCGTCCTCGCCGAAATCCTCCCCAAGCGCCTCGCCCAGGCGATCGTCGAGGCCGAGGGGATCACCGGCAATCTCGCCGACTGCTCCGACAAGGTGCTCGCCCGCATCGATCAGGCGGTGAGCGCCTGGCGCATCCGCCCCGAGGGCACCGAGGGCTGGCGCACGGCGGAGGTGACCCTCGGCGGCGTCGACACGGCCGGCCTCGACCAGCAGACCATGGCCGCGAAGGCCGTGCCGGGCCTCTTCTTCGTCGGCGAGGCGGTGGACGTCACCGGCTGGCTCGGCGGCTACAATTTCCAGTGGGCCTGGTCGTCGGGCTGGGCGGCGGGACAGGCGGCCTGACGGGGCGCAGCCCCTCTCCGCCTCACGGCCCGTTGCCGTCCCGGTGGACGCACCCTATGGTCCCCCTCCCCTCCGAGGAACGCTGCAAGAAGAACCCGCCATGGCGACCGACAACACGACCGGCCGACGCAACCGCCCGACCATCACGGACCAGGAGGCGCTGGCCTTCCACCAGGTCGGCAAGCCCGGCAAGCTGGAAATCGTCCCGACCAAGCCGATGGCGACGCAGCGCGACCTCTCGCTCGCCTATTCGCCAGGCGTCGCCGTGCCTGTGCTGGCCATCGCCGAGGACCCGGCCCGCGCCTTCGACTACACCACCCGCGGCAACATGGTGGCGGTGATCACCAACGGCACCGCCATTCTCGGCCTCGGCAATCTCGGTGCGCTCGCCTCCAAGCCGGTGATGGAGGGCAAGGCCGTCCTCTTCAAACGCTTCGCCGACGTCGATTCCATCGACCTCGAACTCGACACCGAGGACCCCGACAAGATCATCGAGGCGGTGCGCTATCTCGGCCCCTCCTTCGGCGGCATCAACCTCGAGGACATCAAGGCGCCCGAGTGCTTCATCATCGAGCAGCGCCTGCAGGAGCTCATGGACATCCCGGTGTTCCATGACGACCAGCACGGCACCGCCATCATCGCCGCCGCCGGCCTCATCAACGCCATGGATCTCACCGGCCGCGACATCAAGACCACGCGCCTCGTCGTCAACGGCGCCGGTGCCGCCGGCATCGCCTGCGTCGAACTCCTCAAGGCCATGGGCTTCACGCCCGAGAACGTCATTCTGTGCGACACCAAGGGCACGATCTGGCGCGGCCGGACCGAGGGCATGAACCAGTGGAAGTCCGGCCACGCCGTGACGACCGACGCGCGCACCCTCGCAGAGGCGGTGAAGGGCGCCGACGTCTTCTTCGGCCTGTCCGTGAAGGGCGCCCTCACCCCCGAGATGGTCATGTCCATGGCGCCGAAGCCGATCATCTTCGCCATGGCCAATCCGGACCCGGAGATCACGCCGGAGGAGGTCCATGCGGTGCGCTCCGACGCCATCGTCGCCACCGGCCGCTCCGACTATCCCAACCAGGTCAACAACGTCCTCGGCTTCCCCTTCCTGTTCCGCGGCGCCCTCGACGTGCGCGCCACGCAGATCAACATGGAGATGAAGATCGCCGCCGCGAATGCGCTCGCCGCCCTCGCGCGCGAGGACGTTCCGGACGATGTGGCGGCGGCCTATGGCGGCGGCCGGCCGAAATACGGGCCGGAATACATCATCCCCGTGCCTTTCGACCCGCGCCTGATGATCGCCGTGCCGACTGCCGTCGCCCAGGCCGCCATGGAGACCGGCGTCGCCCGCCGGCCCATCGTCGACATGGCCGGCTACAAGGCCCAGCTCACCGCCCGCCTCAACCCCGTCGCCGGCGTCCTCGCCCGCATCTTCGAACGTGCCCGCCGCACGCCGCGCCGCGTCGTCTTCGCCGAGGGCGAGGAGGAGCAGGTGATCCGCGCCGCCCAGAGCTTCGTCAACCAGGGCCTCGGCACGGCCATCCTCGTCGGCCGCGAGGACCGGGTGCGCGCCACCGCCCAGGCCGCCGGCATCGAGCTGAAGGACGGCATCGAGATCGCCAATGCCCGGCTCTCCACCCGCAATGCCGACTATGCCAGCCAGCTCTACGAGCGGCTGCAGCGCGAGGGCTACCTCTACCGCGACTGCCAGCGCATGGTGAACCAGGACCGCAACGTCTTCGGCGCCGCCATGGTGGAGGCGGGCGACGCCGACGGCATGGTCACCGGCGTCACCCGCAACTATTCCTCCGCCCTCGAGGAGGTGCGGCGCGTCATCGACGTGAAGCCCGGCCACCGGCTCATCGGCGTGTCCATCGTGCTCTCGCGCGGGCGCACGGTGCTGGTCGCCGACACCGCCATCACCGAGATGCCGTCCGCCGCCGACCTCGCCGAGATCGCCATCGAGGCCGCCCATGCGGCGCGCCGCCTCGGCACCGAGCCGCGGGTGGCCCTCCTCGCCTTCTCCACCTTCGGCCAGCCCAAGGGCGAGCGGTCCGAGAAGGTCATAGAGGCGGTGAAGATCCTCGACCAGCGCCGGGTCGACTTCGAGTACGACGGCGAGATGTCCGCCGACGTCGCCCTCAATCCGGAGCTGATGCAGGCCTATCCGTTCTGCCGCCTCACCGGCCCGGCCAACGTCCTGGTCATGCCGGCCTTCCACTCCGCCTCCATCTCCACCAAGATGATGCAGGAGCTGGGCGGCGCCACCGTCATCGGTCCGCTGCTGGTGGGCCTCGACAAGCCGGTGCAGATCGTGCCGCTCGGCGCGCGCGATTCCGACCTCGTCAACATGGCGGCGCTGGCGGCCTACAATATCGGCGGCTGAGGAGGCTCCTCAGCCCATCAGCACGGCGAGCGCAGGGGGACCGCGCTCCGCCCGGATCGGCCGCGGGCCCCACTCGACCAGCGGCGTCCGCTCGATCGCGTCGGCCACCACCGGCGCCTTGTCCGGCGCCACGGGGCGCGAATAGACATAGCCCTGCACCACGTCGCAGCCGAGGTCGCGGAGGACGTCGACTTCGGCGGCCCGCTCGGCCCCCTCTGCCACGACCGACATGCCGAGACCGCGGGAGAGGGCGATGATGCCGCCCAGGAGCTTGCGCTTCTCGGGCTGGGTGGACACGCCGTCCACGAAGGACCTGTCGACCTTGAGCCGGTCGAAGGGCAGCCGCGTGAGATAGCCCAGCGAGGAATAGCCCGAGCCGAAATCGTCCAGAGCCAGGCGAACGCCGAGCCCGGACAGGGCACCGAGCGTCCGGCTGATCTGGTGCTCGCTCTGGTCGACGAAGAGGCTCTCGGTCAGCTCGAGGCACAGAAGATTGGGCGGCAGACCCGTCTCCGCCAGCACCGCCGAGACCGCCGTCTCGAAATCCATGTTCCAGAACTGGGCCGGCGAGACGTTCACGGCGATGGTGCGCGGCGGCAGCCCCTGATCGAGCCAGTCGCGGCCCTGCCGGCAGGCCTCCCGCAGGATCCACAGCCCGAGGTCGACGATGATTCCCGAACTCTCGGCCACCGGAATGAACACGGCGGGCGAGATCGGCCCGCGCTCCCTGTGGGTCCAGCGCAGCAGGGCCTCGAACCCGACGACCCGGCCGGTGGCGAGCTCCACCTGCGGCTGATACTGGGCGTGGAGTTCGTTCTCCTCGATGGCGTGGCGCAGGTCCCGGGCCAGGAGCAGACGCTGCTCCACCGCTTCCGCATAGGCCGGTTCGAACACCATGCAACGGCCGCGCCCCGTCTCCTTGGCCATGCAGAGGGCGAGATCGGCGTTGCGCATCGCCAGCTCGGTCGTCGCGGCGTCCTCCGGCAGCTTGGCGATGCCGACCGTGGCGCCGACGAAGGCCTCGCCGTTGGCGAGGTCGATGGGTCCCGACAGCCGGGCGATGAGGTGCTCGGCCAGCTCCCGCATGTCGTCGCGGATGCTGGGTCGCTCGACCAGCACGGCGAATTCGTCGCCCCCCAGCCTGGCGATGAAGGCCTCGCCGCCGAGTTCGTGCCGCAGCAGGCCGGCCACCCGGCACAGCAGTTCGTCACCGGCGGCATGGCCGAGCGAATCGTTCACCTCCTTGAAGCGGTCGAGGTCGATGAGCAGCAGCGCACCGAACCTGTCCTCCAGCAGGGCTCGCCCCACCATGCTGGTGAGCGAGCGCTTGAACTGCGTGCGGTTGGCGAGCCCGGTGAGCGAGTCGGTGAAGGCGAGTTCCTCGAGCTGGCGCTGCGCCAGCTTGCGTTCGCTGATGTCCTGAACCGTGCCGATCAGGCCGACGACCTTGCCGTCCGCCAGTTCGGCCTTGCAGTTGAGGGCGAAATCGCCCACCCGGCCGTCGGCGCACCGGAACCGGAGATCGGCCGTGGCGGCGCCACCGGTCTTCAACACCTGTTTCTGCAACGCCACGAGCTTTTCGGCGTCGGCCGGCTCGAAATGGGCCAGGACCGCCTCGTGGCGCAGGTCGAAGGTCGCGGGGTCGTAGCCGGTGAGCGCGAAGAGCTCCTCGCTCCAGGCGACTGTGTCGCAGCCCAGCCGGTAGTGCCAGGATCCCATCCGGCCCAGGCGATGCGCCTCGGCCAGGGCGGCGGTGCGGCGGACCAGCAGGTCTTCGGCGACCCGCAGGTCCGTGACGTTGCTCGCCGTGCCGCGATAGCCTTGGAAGGTGCCCTGCTCGTCGAAGACGGGCTTGCCGCTGGACCGGATCGTCGCCTTCTCGCCGCCGGGCCCGATCAGCGTATAGACGAAGTCGCGGAACGGGCGATGGTTCTCCATGTCGGCGCGATGGCGCTCCATGGCCTCGCGGTGCTCCGGCACGACGGGCAGTTCCCAGCGGGCCACCCCGCCGGCTGCGATGGTGCGGATCGCCGAGTTCCGCTCGCTCGGCAGGGCGAGGGGCAGGAAGCGGTGGTCGGGGCCGGTCTGCCAGCACCAGTCGGAGGCCGTGCCGATGAAGTCGGAGAGGCGCTGCTCGCTCTCGGTGACGGAGCGCAGGGCCGCCTGCTCCTCCGAAATGTCGCGCACGATGCCCGATATGCCGGTGATGGCGCCGGAGGCGTCGCGTTCCGCCTCGCCGTGCACCGCGAAGTCGATGGTCTGCCCGAGGGGGTGGAGATACTGGGCATGGACCGAATAGGGCGTTCCGTCCTTCCAGCAGCAGGCGAGGCCCCGCAGCAGTTCCTCCGGCGCGGTGCCGAGAAAGCGGGCGCGGATCTCCGCGACGGGCAGAAAGCCGTCGCGCGTCGCGAGGCCGTACATGTCGGAGAGTTCCGGGGATATCCACAGCGTCGGATGGTCAGGGCCGGCCGAGCGCCAGTAGCCCATGCGGGCGATGGCCATCGCCCGCTTGAGCAGCGCGGCCTCGCGTGCTGAAGATACGGCATCCTGCCGCACTCCGTGGCTCCGCGTCGTTCTCTTCGTCCCGGCCATGCCTTGCGGACCCTACGTCATGTGTCAGGGATTGTCGGGTTTGCGCGTTATCAGTTCGTTACTGATGGACGATTATTGCGCGGTTCAACTGTTACACCGCCGTCACACCGTCTTGCCAAAAGGCCTCCATGTCCGGTCCCTCCCCCATACCCGTCTTCGATATCGGTCAGGTTCTGCTGCGGTGGGACCCGAAGGGCGCCCTGGCCCGGCATTTTCCCGAGACCGCGGCGCTGGAGGCCTTCATGGCCGAGGTCGGTTTCATGGAGTGGCATGCGCACCAGGATGCCGGGCGCCCCGTGGCCGAGGGGGTGGCCGACCATGCGGCGCGCTATCCCCACCACGGTCCCGTCTTCGCCGCCTTCTACGAGGACTGGCTCGAGGCGATCCCCGGCGAGGTGGACGGCACGCGGGCCATATTCGAGGGACTGGCGGCGCGTGGACCGGTCTACGGCATCTCGAACTTCTCGCGCGAGCTCTTCGACCGGACGCTTCCCTCTCACCCGTTCCTGGGGCGGTTCTCCGGTCTCGTCCTCTCCGGCGATGTGGGCATCAACAAGCCCGACCCGCGCATCTATGCCCGGCTCTGCGAGGGATTCGGGCTTCGCCCCGGCGATTGCCTGTTCATCGACGACTCGCAGCGCAACGTCGAGGGCGCGCGCGCCGTCGGCATGGATGCCGTGCTCTTCACCGACGCCCCTTCGCTGTCCCTCGCTCTGCAGGCCCGCGGCCTGTCGTGGTGACCGCCACGTAGCGGTCGATGGCCTCGGCGAGGCGATCGCGGTCGAGCGGCTTCGTCAGGAAGGAATCCATGCCGGCGGCGATGGCCGCGGCCCTGTCCTCGGCGAAGGCATTGGCGGTGAGCGCGACGATCGGCAGCCGCCGACCCTCGCCCTCGCCGGCGCGGATGAGTTTGGCGGCCGACAGGCCGTCGTAGTCCGGCATCTGCATGTCCATCAGCACGAGGTCGATTCCGGCCTGGGGGTCGAGGGCGGTGGCGGCGGCGGCGCGGCCGTCGGTCACCCAGACCGGCCGGTGGCCGAGCTTCTCGACGAGTTTGCGGCAGAGCAGGGCGTTGATGGCGTTGTCCTCGGCGACGAGGATGGTCAGCGAGGGGCCGCCGGCCGCCGACGGGACGTCGTCCGCCGCACCCTCCGCCTCCGGCGCCCCTTCGGCGGGAACTTCGCCCTGCGCCCGCATCTGCATGACGAGCGAGGCTTCCCGCACCGGGGACACCAGCCAGCCGCCGATCCCCTTCTCGCGCCAGGCGGCGATCGCCGGACGCTCTGCCGGGCGCACCAGCAGCACCGTGCGCCGGACCCGGTCCTTCAGGGCGTCGAGGACCGTGGCGACACCGTCGTCGCCCAGCCGGTGATCGATGATCGCCGTGTCGTAGCGGGTATCGGCGGGAACCCCCTCGGGATCGCTGCAGGCCGCCGCGTCGGCGCCGCGCGCCGACAACCGCCGCGTCAGCGCCTCCCGCTCGATCGGCGACGGCGAGACGACGAGCACGGAGAGCCCCGGCAGCCGCTCCTCCGGCTCGACGGCGCCGGAGGCCAGCGTCATGGGCAGACGCACCGTGAAGGTGGCGCCGGCACCGGGCGCCGTGGCGACGGAGAGGGTGCCGCCCATGAGGGCGACGATGCGACGCGAGATGGCAAGGCCGAGGCCCGTGCCTGCGTGGCGGCGGGAGAAGGTCGTCTCGCCCTGCTCGAACTCGCCGAAGATGCGCTCCACGTCGGCGGGAGCGATGCCCGGGCCGGTATCGGCCACGGTGAGGATCAACTGGTCGGCCTCGCGTGCCGCGGCGATGGTGACCCCGCCCGCCTCGGTGAACTTGACCGCATTGCCCGCGAGATTGAGCAGGACCTGGCGCAGCCGGGTAGCGTCCCCCACGAGCCGCGAGGGGACGTCCGGCGCGACGGCGGTGGCGACGTCGAGCCCCTTGGCCTGGGCCCGCGGCCCGAGCAGTTCCGCCGCGCCCTCGATGATCGGCAGGAGGTCGAAGGGCGCCTCGTCGAGATCGAGGCGGCCCGCCTCAATCTTGGAGAAGTCGAGGATCTCGTCGATCAGCGCCAGCAGCGTCTCGCCCGAACCCTTGACCGCCTCGGCATAGGTCCGCTGCTCCGGCGACAGGCCGGTGTCGAGCAGGAGATCCGCCATGCCGAGAATGCCGTTGAGCGGCGTGCGGATCTCGTGGCTCACCGTGGCGAGGAAGCGGGACTTCGCCGCGTTGGCGCTCTCCGCCCGTGCCCGCGACGCGGCCAGCGCCGCCTCGGCCGCCTTGCGGTCGGTGACGTCGCGGCCGACCGACTGCAGCTCCTCCGGACGCCCGTCGCCGTCGAGGACGGCATGGTGACGCCATGCGATCCAGCGCCGGCCGGTGGGGGTGGCGACGAGCTCGTCGATGCTGCGCGATCCGTCGGGCTCTCGCCGCTCGTCGGAGCGGTCGACCACCAGGGGCGTGTCGCCGCGGCCGACGAGCTCCGCCGCAGGCGCGCCGACGAGGTCCCCGAAGGCGCGGTTGGCGAAGGTGATGATGCCGTCGGCGTCGCGCCGGACGATCAGGTCGCCCTGGGCGTCGATCAGGCCGCGGTGGCGCTCCTCGCTCTCGGCGAGTTCGAAGACCCGGTCCGTCAGGGTCTCGACCGTGTCCTCCAGCGCCGCCGTCTTGCGCAGCAGGGCGCGGCGGGCATGGAGCAGGTGAAACAGGGCCGCCGCGAAGGCGACGCCGAGCGCTGCCGCACCACCCGCGACGAGGGCGAAAGCATCCACGGCAAGTCTCCACGCGCCACCCGGCCAAGCCGGCACGACTCTAGGCCGACAGGGTTGACGGGGTGTTACCGCAGGCGGCGCGAGGCCGGGTGCCGCCGCGGCGCGGGAGGGGCGGGCAGGCGCGGCGCCTCAATCCCTGCGCAGTCGGCGGCCGTCGCCGCGCGGGACGGTGCGGCGATCGCGGTGGCCCCGCCGGGACCTGAGGTCAGGCGGCGGCGCGCAGGGCATCGGTGGCGCCGCGGCGGTCCGAGACGGTGCGGCGACCGCGGTGGCTCCGCAGGGACCTGAGGTCAGGCTGCGGCGCGCAGGACATCGGTGGCGCCGCGGCGGCCCGGGACGGTGCGGCGACCGCGGTGGCTCCGCGGGAACCTGAGGTCAGGCTGCGGCGCGCAGGGCATCGGTGGCGCCGCGGCGGCCCGGGACGGTGCGGCGACCGCGGTGGCTCCGCCTGGACCTGAGGTCAGGCGGCGGCGCGCAGGGCATCGGTGGCGCCGCGATAGCTGATGGCCTCCGCAAGATGGACGCGGCGGACGGCGGCGCTGGCGTCGAGATCGGCGATGGTTCGGGCGAGCTTCAGCACCCGGTGATAGCCGCGGGCCGTGAGGCGCAGCGCCTCCGCAGCGTCCCGGAGCAGCGCGAGCCCGGCGGCGTCGGGCGCAGCCACCTCGTCGAGCACGGCCGGCGGCGCATGGGCGTTCAGCCGCACCGGCAGCCCCTGGCTCTCGTAGCGGAGAGCCTGGACCCGCCGCGCCGCAGCAACCCTGAGGCCGATCTCGTTGCTGCCCTCCGCCGGCGCCGGCAGGATGAGGTCGGCGGCGGCGACGGCGGGCACCTCGATCACCATGTCCATCCGATCGATGAGAGGCCCGGAAATCTTCGCCTGGTAATCGGCCATGCAGCGCGGATTGGGCATGCGGGGGCAGGCGAATCCCGGCTCGGTGGCCTTGCCGCAGCGGCACGGATTCATCGCCGCGACGAGCTGGAACCGGGCGGGAAAACTGACGCGCTGGTTCGCCCTGGCGATGACCGCCTCGCCCGATTCGATCGGCTGGCGCAGGCCGTCGAGGACATGGGGCTGGAATTCCGGCAGTTCGTCGAGGAACAGCACCCCGTGATGGGCGAGCGACACCTCGCCCGGGCGCACCCGAAGCCCACCGCCGATCAGGGCCGCCATCGAGGCGGAATGGTGGGGATTGCGGAAGGGCCGGCGCGTCGTCAGCTGGCCGCCTTCCAGCTCCCCGGCCACCGAATGGATCATCGAGACCTCCAGCAGCTCCGCGGCCGTCAACGGCGGCAGGATGGAGGGCATGCGGCTGGCGAGCATGGACTTTCCCGAACCCGGCGGCCCGTTCATCAGCAGCGCGTGGCCTCCCGCCGCCGCGATCTCGAGCGCACGCTTGGCGCTCTCCTGACCCTTGATGTCCCGCAGGTCGGCGAGCGGCGCATCCACGGTCCGGATCCCCGGCATCGGCCGGGAGAGGACCTGCGTGCCGCGGAAATGGTTGGCGAGCTGCACAAGATTGTCCGGCGCCAGCACCTCCACGTCCTCCCCGGCCCAGGCGGCCTCGGGGCCGCAGGCGGCGGGGCAGATGATGCCGAGCCCGAGGGCGTTGGCCGCCATCGCCGCCGGCAGCACCCCCGCCACCGGCGTGATCCGGCCGTCGAGCGCGAGCTCGCCCAGCACCACGAAGCCGCCCAGTGCATCGGGCGGAATGGCACCGATGGCCGCCATCAGGCCCAGCGCGATGGGCAGGTCGAAATGCGAACCCTCCTTCGGCAGGTCCGCCGGCGCCAGATTGACGGTGATCCGCTTCCCCGGCAGCGCCAGCCCGGACGCCACCAGGGCGGAACGGACACGCTCGCGCGCCTCGCTCACCGCCTTGTCGGGCAGGCCGACGATGTTGAAGACGATCTGACCGGAGAGGACATGGACCTGCACGTCCACGGGCTTGGCCTCGATGCCCTCGAATGCCACCGTCGCGACGCGTTGCACCATGGCCCACCCCCCGCAGCCATCCTGCACGAAAGCCGCACCGGAACAATCCGGGAACATACGGATGTTCCATTTTTGTTCGCAGGCAGGCAACGTCGCGAAGCCGTCGTGCGGCACCGCTTCGGGAGCCATCGGGGCAGTCAGTCGTCCCCGCGCCGTGTATCCGCGGTCGTCGTCCCGAGGGTTGCCCAGCCGCCACTCGCCCGCACGTCCGGCAGGTGAGGCCGCAGGTCCGGGTGTCTGAGGATGTAGGCCTTGGCCACGAGATGGGCCGTGACCGGGGCGGTGATGAACAGGAACAGCGTGATCATCAGTTCGTGGAAGGAGGGCATCCCCATGGCGAAGGTGAAATAGACCATCGAGGCGATCAGGAGTGCGCCGATGCCGAGCGTCGTCGCCTTGGTCGGCGCATGCAGCCGCCGCATCATGTCCGGCAGCTTGGCGAGGCCGAAGGAGCCCACGAGCAGGAAAAAGCTGCCCGTGAGAAGGAGTGCGGTCACCAGGAGATCCACGATCCACGCCGTCATGTCGGCCTCACTCGATCACGTTGCCGCGCAGCAGGTACTTGCAGAAGGCCACCGTCGACAGGAAGCCGACCATGGCGAAGAGCAGGGCCGCCTCGAAGAAGATGGTGACCCCGAACCAGATGCCGAGCACGACGACGAGGCCGATCGCATTGATGACCATGGTGTCGAGCGCCAGCACGCGGTCGAGCGCGTGGGGGCCGACGGCGAGGCGGTAGAGGTTGAGGAGGAGGGCGAGGGAAATCGCCGCGAGGGCGATCAGACAGGCCGTCGCGATCATGCGAAAATCTCCATGAGACGTCGTTCGTAGCGCTGTTTGATGGCGGTCACCGTGGCCTCGGGATCGTCGGTCTCCAGGCAATGGACGAGGATGGCGGTGCCGTCGGCCGACAGGTCGGCGCTGACCGTGCCCGGCGTCATGGTGATGGTGCCGGCGAGAATGGTGATGGCCTCCGGATTGGTGAGGTCCAACGGAACGCGAATGAACTGCGAGCGCAGGCTGTCGCCGCGGCGAAACAGGATGAGCCAGGCGACCTGGATGTTGGAGACGACGATGTCCCACAGCACGACCAGGGCGAAGTCGACGATCCGCCAGGGCTTGCGGAACCGCGGCCGGTCCGGCCAATAGGCCTGGGTCAGCAGCGGCACGGCGAGGCCGAGGGCGAGGCCGAGAACGGCGTTTCCGAGGGAGACGCTATTGGCGAGCGCCATCCACACGCCGGTGATGACGAGCGTGAGGGCCGGCTGCGGCAGGAGGCGCGTGCCCATCAAGGCCTCCCTGCGGCGGCGGTGGCCGCGGGGCCGAGCACCGCACGCACATAGGCGCCGGTGTCGAGGGTCTGCGCCGCCGTCAGGCCCATCTCGCGCCGCACCGGGCCGGCCAGGGCGGTGAGCGCCACCGTGGCGCCGAGAAGGATCGTCAGGACCGCGACCGGCAGCGGCTGCAGCCGCGGCGGTGCCGGGACGCGTGCGCGCGCGGGTCGCTCATACGAGGCGTGCGAGGACGACGCCTGGCTCGGCATCCCCTCCCCCGTCGTGCCCTGCCCCGGCGCAACAGGCGCGGACGCGCCCTGCTTCGCCGCAGCCTCGCCGGGCGCCACCCCGGCGGGGAGTTCCGGTGCGTCGGCCGTCGAGGATACCGCGTGCGGCGCCGGTGTCGCCATCCCGGGTGTCACGGCCGCGTCGGCTGTCGAGGATGCCGCGTGCGGCGCCGGTGTCGCGATCGCGTGTGTCACGGCCGCGTCGGCTGTCGAGGATGCCGCGTGCGGCGCCGGTGTCGCGATCGCGGGTGTCACGGCCGCGTCGGCTGTCGAGGATGCCGCGTGCGGCGCGGCCGCCGGGCCCGCGGGCGCCGCGCCCCTGGCCGGCTTCCAGAACACCACGCTGCCGGCGCGGGCGAAGGCGAGGATCGCCACGAGGCTCGTCGCCAGGATCATGCCCCAGATCCAGACGGCCGCGGTGCTGCCGCGGCTCGCCTCCATGATCATCAGCTTGCCGAGGAAGCCGGAGAGCGGCGGCAGGCCGGCCATGGCGACGGCGGTGGCGAAGAACAGGCCGGCCAGCAGCGCCGGATGGGCGAGCGGCGCCGGCACCAGCCGGTCCTCCGCTGTCCCGCGCTGCGGCACGAGCATGTCGACGAGGAGGAACAGGCTCGCGCCCGCCAGCGTCGAGTGCAGGACGTAGTAGAGCCCGGCGCCGATGCCCCCGGTGTCGAACAGGCCGAAGGCGACGAGCAGCGAGCCCATCGACCAGACGACGGCGAAACAGGCGAGGCCGAGGAGGCTGCGCGCCGCCAGCATGCCGATCGCCCCCACCGCGAGGGTCGCCAGCGCCGCCGGCAGCATCCAGGGCGTGACGATGCCGGCGAGCGCCCCGGCATCGGCCCCGAAGATCAGCGTATAGACCCTCAGGATCGTGTAGGCGCCGACCTTGGTCATGATCATGAACAGGGCCGCCGAGAGGCCCGGTGCCGCCGCATAGGCGGTGGGCAGCCAGCCGTGCAGCGGCGCCACCGAGGCCTTCAGCGCGAAGACGAGGAACAGCATCACGGCGCCGACCCCGAGCAGCGCCGTGTCTCCCGCCGGCACCGCGGCCACCTTGCGCGCGAGGTCCGCCATGTTGAGCGTGCCGGTCACCGCATAGATGGTGCCGACGGCGAAGAGGAACAGCGTCGAGCCGATGAGGTTCACCGTGACATAGCGGAAGCCCGCCTTCAGCCGCCGCGCCCCGCCGCCATGCAGCATCAGCCCGTAGGAGGCGATCAGCATCACCTCGAAGAAGACGAAGAGGTTGAACACGTCGCCGGTCAGGAAGGCGCCGTTGACGCCCAGCACCTGGAACTGGAAGAGCGGATGGAAGTGCCGGCCGCGCAGGTCCCATCCGGCCGTGGCATAGACCACGATGGCCAGCGCCAGCACGGCGAAGAGCAGCACCATGGTCGCCGACAGCCGGTCGAGGATGAGCACGATGCCGTAGGGCGCCGGCCAGGCGCCGACGAGATAGGGCCGCACCGTGCCGTCCTGCGCCAGCCCATAGAGGCCGACGGCGACCGCCAGCAGGGCGGCGGCCGCGGCGATGGAGATCACCCTCTGGGCGGCGAGATTGTGGCGGCTGGCGAGGATCAGAAGCGGCGCCACCACGGCCGGCAGAACCAGGGGAACGACGATCCAGTGGGTCATGGCTGTCTGCATCACGGCCGCGCCAGGTCTGTCGTCACCGTCGCGTCCTCACCCGCGACGGCCGAGGGATCGCCCTCGACCGAATCCGAGCCGGTCTCCAGGAAGCCGCGCAGCGCCAGCACCACCACCAGAGCGGTCATGCCGAAGGAGATGACGATGGCGGTGAGCACGAGGGCCTGCGGCAGCGGATCGGCATAGCCGGCCGCCCCGCTCGCATAAATCGGCGGGCGGTTGATGGTCAGGCGGCCGGTGGCGAAGAGGAACAGGTTCACCGCATAGGAGAGGAACACGGTGCCGATGATCACCGGGAAGGTCTGGCGCCGCAGCACCAGATAGACGCCGACGGCAGTCAGAAGTCCAATGCCGGATGCGACGAGAACTTCCATGTCAGACCTCCCCCCGCGCGCCGGCCGCAGCGCCCCGCCCGGGCGCCGACAGCCTGATGTCCACCGGCCCCTCCGGCACGGGGCTGCGCTCGGCGCGCGCCTCGATGCGCGAGATCTGGGCGAGCGCCAGCAGCACCGTGCCCACCACCGCGAGGAACACGCCGGTGTCGAAGGCCATGGCGGTGGCGAGTTCCACCTCGCCGATCAGCGGAATGTGGAAATAGCCGAAGGAACTGGTCAGGAAAGGCCGGCCGAAGAGGAGCGAGCCGAGGCCCGTCAGACCGGCGATCACCACGCCGGCGCCCACCAGCGTGTGGGCGTCGAAACGCGCCCGCTGGTGGCTCCAGGCATAGCCGCTGGCCATGTATTGCATGATGTAGGCGATGGCGATCACCAGTCCGGCGATGAAGCCGCCGCCGGGCTGGTTGTGGCCCCGCAGGAAGATGAACACGCCCACCGTGAAGGCCAGCGGCAGCATGGCCCGTGTCGCCACCACCAGGATCAGCGGGTGGGCCTCGGCCGATTCCAGCCCCTGCCGCATGGCGGCGAGGCGCCGCGCCGCCGGCCCGCGCAGGGCGGTGTCGAGCAGCGCGAAGATGGCGAGCGCGGCGATCCCCAGCACGATGATCTCGCCGAAGGTGTCGAAGCCGCGGAAATCGACGAGGATGACGTTGACCACGTTGGTGCCGCCGCCGCCGGGCTTCGCCTGGGCGATGTGATAGTCGGAAATGGTGGTGAAGTCGCGCGTCAGGATGGCGAAGGCGAGCGCGGCGACGCCGGCCCCGGCCGCCACCGCGATCGCGCCGTCGCGCACCTTGCGGCGCGTCTCGGTCTCCGCCGGCGTCGTCTTGGGCAGGAGGTTGAGGGCAAGCAGCAGCAAGATGGTCGAGACCACCTCGACCGAGATCTGGGTCAGCGCCAGGTCGGGCGCCGAGAACTGGATGAAGGCGAGCGAGACGATGAGCCCGACGACGCTGGTCAGGATCAGCGTCAGCAGCCGGTTGCCGTGTTTCAGCACCACGACAACCGATGCGGCGATCAGCGCCGCCCAGGCGACGAGGGCGACGAGATGGACGGGCAGCATGGCGCGCCCGCCGGCTCCGTGCTCGCCGCGGGCGAAGGCCCAGAGGGCGACGACCAGAACCGACACCGCGACGATGGCCAGGGTCCGGGGCAAGGATTCGACATTGGCGCGGCGCGTGAACCAGCGGGACGCGAAGACCGCCGCGGCCACGACGGCGTCGAACAGCCCCTTCGCCTCCGGCCGCGGCCAGGGCGCGCGCCAGCGCGCCAGAAGCCCATGGCCGCGGAAGGCGACGAGCCCTCCGACGACCGCCGCGACGCTCATGAACAGCGCCGGCGTCAGGCCGTGCCAGAGCGACAGCGAGTAGTAGGGCAGCGGCGCCGCGCCGATGACCGCCTGGGCGGTGCGCGCCACGATCGGCCCGGCGATCAGCGCCGGCAGCAGGCCGATGGCGACGACCAGCACGACCAGCAGCGCCACCGGCAGCCACATCCCGATGCCGGGATCGTGGGGGTGGTGGGGATAGTCGTGGCGCACCGGGCCGGCGAAGGTGCCGACCGCGAGCCGCACCGAATAGGCGACCGAGACGAGCGCCGCGAGAGTGGCTCCCACCGGGACCAGCCAGCCGAGGCCGCCCAGCGGCCCGGACGCGGCCGCCTCCAGCATCATCTCCTTGGACAGGAAGCCGTTGAGCGGCGGCAGCCCGGCCATCGAGGCGGAGGCGATGCCGGCCAGCACCGCCGTCACCGGCATCAGTTTCGCGAGGCCGCCGAGTCGTCGGATGTCGCGCGTGCCGGCCTCGTGGTCGACGATGCCGGCGGCCATGAAGAGCGCCGCCTTGAAGGTCGCGTGATTGAGGATGTGGAAGACGCAGGCCACCGCCGCATAGGGGGTGCCGAAGCCGAGCAGCATCACCATCAGGCCGAGATGGCTGACGGTGGAATAGGCGAGGATGGCCTTCAGGTCGTCCTTGAACAGGGCGATCCAGGCGCCCACCAGCATGGTGACGAGGCCGACCGGGGCGACGACGGCGACCCACAATTCGGTGCCGGCGAGCACCGGCCACAGCCGCGCCAGCAGGAAGACGCCGGCCTTCACCATGGTCGCCGAGTGCAGATAGGCCGAGACCGGCGTGGGCGCCGCCATGGCGTGCGGCAGCCAGAAGTGGAAGGGGAACTGGGCCGACTTGGTGAAGGCGCCGGCGAGCACCAGGGCGAGGATCAGCGGATAGAGGGGCGAGGCCTTGATCACCTCGCCGCGCGTCAGGAGCACACTGAGCTCGTAGGAGCCGCCGACATGGCCGAGCACCAGCATGCCCGCGGTGAGGAGGAGCCCTCCCCCGCCGGTGACCACCAGCGCCATGCGGGCGCCCTGCCGGCCGGCCGCCGCATGGCTCCAGAAGCCGATCAGGAGGAAGGACGAGAGGCTCGTCAGCTCCCAGAAGATCAGCATGAGGAGAATGTTGTCGGACAGGACGATGCCGACCATCGCGCCCTGGAAGAGCAGCAGATAGGCGTAGAAGCGGCCGATCGAATCCTGCCGGCTCAGATAGTAGCGCGCATAGACGATGATCAGCGCGCCGATGGCGAGGATCATCGTGGCAAAGAACAGGCCGAGCCCGTCGGCGAAGACGCGGAAGGAGAGGCCGATCTCCGGCACCCAGGCGGTGCCGGCAAGCACCGTTTCGCCGCGATAGACCGCCGGCGCATCCACCAGCATCAGGGCGAGGCTGGTGAGCGTGACGGCGAGCGTCACGGCCATGGCCGTGTCGCGGCCGGAGCGGGCGACGAGGGGCGGCAGCAGGGCCCCGAAGAGGGGAATGAGCGGCACGAGGATGAGGTTCATCGGGCCTGCTCCGGCGGAGCCCCGGCCTTACGATCGATCTGTTCAGCCCCCATCCGGCCCGCCGCTCCCTCTCTTTCCCGATCCGCGGCCTCGCCCGGACGGGCGCGGCGCGGACGTCCGCGCGCCGGCCCCCCGGCGCATGAACGGCCTGATTGCCACAAGGGGCCCCCGGGGGTCGTTGTGGCAATTGGCTGCATGGGGCGATCCGCCGCCTTCAGCGACGCTTTTCGATCGCCTCCCAGACGGTCGCCGCGATGTCCGGTCCGCCCAGCCGGCGGATGGCGCGGATGCCCGTCGGCGCGGTCACGTTGATCTCGGTGAGATTGCCGCCGATCACGTCGATGCCGGCGAGGATGATGCCCTGTGCCTTCAAATCCGGCCCGATCGTCTCGCAGATCTCGCGCTCGCGGTCGCTGAGCTGTGTCGTCTCCGCCGCGCCGCCGCGCACCATGTTGGAGCGCAGGTCGTCCGCGGCCGGCACCCGGTTGACAGCGCCGGCGAAGACGCCGTCGACGAGGATGATGCGCTTGTCGCCGTCGCGCACGGCCGGCAGGTAATGCTGGATCACCCAGGGCTCGCGAGTCAGCGCGGCGAAGGTGTCGAGGAAGGAGCCGAAATTCTCGTCGCCCTCGCGGATGCGGAACACGCCGGCGCCGCCATGGCCGTAGAGCGGCTTCATGACGATGTCGCCCATCTCCTTGCGGAAGGCGCGGATCTCGTCGAAGTCGCGCGTCACCAGCGTCTTCGGCATGAGCTGCGGGAACCGCGTGACGAAGATCTTCTCCGGCGCGTTGCGCACGCTGGTCGGATCGTTCACCACCAGCGTCTTCGGATGGACGCGCTCGAGGAAATGCGTCGCGGTGATGTAGTGCAGGTCGAAGGGCGGATCCTGCCGCATGAGGATCACGTCGAACGTATCGAGGCCGACGCGCGCGCCTTCGCCGAGGGTGAAGTGGTCGCCCTCGACGTCGCGCACCTCAAGCGGATAGGCGAGCGCCGAGGGCACGCCGTCGCGCATCGCCAGGCTGTCGGGGTGGTAATAGAAGACCTCGTGGCCGCGCCGCTGCGCCTCCAGCATCAGGGCGAAGCCGGAATCGCCCCGGATCTTGATCGATTCCATCGGGTCGGTCTGGACGGCGACCTTGAGGCTCATCGGGCATTCCTTTCAGACATCGGCGTCGAACGCCCCCTGTATATGGCGCGGCCAGCCGCCGTGCGATACCAGCATGAGGTCGTAGCGCCGCTCTCCGCCCGCATGGCGGGGATGCCGCGCCAGGAATACCTCGGCCGCGCGGGTGATGCGGCGCCGCTGCCCCGCCGACAGGGCCTGCGTGGCGAGGTCGAGCGAGCCCCGCGCCTTGACCTCGACGAAGACGACCGTGTCGCCGCGCCTGGCTACGATGTCGATTTCGGCGCCCGGTGCCCGCCAGCGCCTGGCGAGGATGCGGTAGCCTTTGGCGAGAAGCAGGACGAGGGCGGCCGTCTCGGCGATGCGCCCGCGGCCCCAGGCGGCCGAGCGCCGCGGATCGGCCTCCCGCCTCACCCCTCCTCCTTCGCCAGCAGCAGCGCCCGCTGGTAGAGGTCGCGTCGGGGCAGGCCGGTGGCCGACGCCACCGCCGCCGCGGCGTCCTTCACCGATTTCTCGGCCAGCGCCGCGCGCAGCAGGGCCTCGATATCCGTCTCCGCCGGCGGCGGCGCCTCGCCCGGTGGCCCGACCACCAGCACGATCTCCCCCTTCGGGTCAGCCTCGCCGGCATAGGCGTCGGCCAGGGCCGCGAGCGAGCCGCGCCGCACCTCCTCGTGCAGCTTGGTGAGCTCCCGGCACACCGCCGCCGGTCTGTCGCCGAGCACCGCCGCGAGATCGACCAGCGACGCGGCGAGGCGCGGTCCCGTCTCGAAGAAGACCAGCGATCCCGGCACCGCGGCGAGCGCGCTCGCCCGGGCCCGGCGCCCCGTCGTCTTCGGCGGCAGGAAGCCGGCGAAGAAGAAGGCGTCGGTCGGCAGCCCCGCCACCACCAGCGCCGCCATGACGGCGGAGGGCCCCGGAACGGGAACGACGCGGTGGCCGGCCTCGCGCGCCGCCTCCACCAGCTTGAAGCCGGGATCGGAGACGAGCGGCGTTCCCGCGTCCGAAACCAGCGCCACCGATTCGCCGGCGGCGAGCCGCTCGAGCAGCTTCGGGCGCATCTCCGCGGCATTGTGCTCGTGATAGGGGACGAGTTTGGCGGTCAGGCCGAAATGGTCGACGAGCCGGCGGGTCACGCGGCTGTCCTCGCAGGCGACGAGCGACGCCGCCGCCAGCGTCTCAACGGCCCGCACTGTCATGTCGCGCAGATTGCCGATGGGCGTCGCGACCACGTGCAGGCCCGGCTCCAGCGGCCGGGCGAGAAAGCGTGTCCCGCCGAGGACATAGTGCCGGTCGGGCGGCTTCGGCGCGGGAATATCGGTCATGGGCAGGTCTCTTTCGGCGACCATAGGCGCTGGTCCCGTCCCGCGTCCATGCCCGCCGCCATAGGCCTCGCAGGCCCGCCTGTTGCCGGAGAGCCACGCAAAAGCCGCCCTTGTGGTTTGACCTCGGCCCTCGCTCACGGCTATTCCGGTGCACAGGGCGGGCATCCAGGGCATGTGGAGGCGATCGGACATGGCGGAAGCGGCGACACGGCGCGGTGAACTCGCGCGCGGCACGACCCTGCGCGGCCTTCTGGTCGGCGCGGCGGCCCTGGCCCTGGCGGCCTGTTCGGGCGCCGCCATCCAGGGCCCCGGCCCATCGGCCGGTCCTGCTCCGACGGCTCCCGCCGCACCGGGCTCCACCATCGGCACCGGCTCCGTGAAGGTCGCCCTGCTGCTGCCGCTGTCGGCGGGCGGCGCCGCCGGCAACACCGCCACCGTCCTGCGCAACGCCGCGGAGATGGCGGTCGCGGAGTTCCAGGGCCCCGACATCACCATTCTCGTCAAGGACGACGGCGGCACCGCCGCCGGCGCCCAGGCGGCGGCTCAGGCTGCCATCCAGGAAGGCGCCGAGCTCATCCTCGGCCCGCTGCTCGCCGAATCCGTCCGCGGTGCGGCGGCGGTGGCCCGCCCCGCCGGCAAGCCGATGATCGCCTATTCCACCGACACCAGCGTCGCCACCCGCGGCGTCTATCTCATGAGCTTCACGCCGCAGAACACGGTGGACCGCATCGTCCAGCACGCCACCCAGGCGGGCAAGCGCTCCTATGCCGCCTTCATCCCCGACTCGGCCTTCGGCCAGGTGGTGCAGGGCGCCTTCCAGGAGGCCGTCAGCCGCGCCGGCGGCCGCGTGGTCGCCATCGAGAAGTTCCCGCTCGAGGCCAGCGGCATCGGCGCCGCGGCCTCGCGCCTCTCCGGCATCGCCGGCCAGATCGACGCGATCTTCGTCCCCGATCCCTATGATGGCGCGGCGATCCAGGCGCTCTCCACCGCCGGCATCGACACCCGCCGCGTCCAGGTTCTCGGCGTCGGCCCCTGGGTCGGCAACACCGCCGCCGCCCGCGCCGCGCCGACGGCCCTCTATGCCGCGCCCGACGAGGCGGGTTTCCGCTCCTTCTCCGAGCGCTATCGCGCCCGTTTCGGCCAGGACCCGGCGCGCATCGCCTCGCTTACCTACGACTCGGTCTCGCTGATCGCCGCCCTGGTGCGCACCCAGGGCTCGCAGCGCTTCTCCGAAACCATCCTCACCAACTCTTCGGGCTTCAACGGCGTCGACGGCCTCTTCCGCTTCCGCGCCGACGGCACGCCGCAGCGCGGCCTCGCCGTCATCCAGGCCGGCGGCCGCGTCGTCAGCCCGGCTCCGCGCACCTTCTCCGGCGGCTCGTGACGGCAGGCGTCCCGCCAAACTCATGACGGAAAAGGCCGGCGCGAAGCCGGCCTTTTTCTGTGTCGGCGGCGAGGCGCCTTCACCCGAGGGTGAGCTTCACCGCGACGCCGAGCGCCGCCATCACCGCGATCAGCGGCAGCAGGCCGAGCTTCAGGCGGAAGGCGAGGACGAAGGCGATGACGGCGAGGGCCGCCGCCTTCCAGTCGAGCGCCAGGGGATCGAAGGTCGGCACCCGCACCGGGCCGAAGGCGAAGCTGCCGACCGCGCCGAAGAACACGTGCAGGCCGAACCAGATGGCGAGATAGAGGATGACACCGACCACCGCCGCGGTGATGCCCTTGAGGGCGCCGGCGAGCAGGCGGTTGTGCCTGAGGTCCTCGACGAAGGGCGCGCCTGCGAAGATGAACAGGAAGGACGGCGCGAAGGTCACCCATGTCGTCACCGCCGCGCCGAGAATGGCCGCAACCATCGGCGAGAAGGGATCGGGCGCGCGGAAAGCGGCGAGGAAGCCGACGAACTGCGTCACCAGGATCGTCGGTCCGGGCTTGGTCTCGGCGAGGCCGAGGCCGTCGGCCATTTCCACCGCCGTGACCCAGCCCTTCTGCTCGACCGCCGCCTGGGCGAGCCAGACCAGCAGCGCATAGGCGCCGCCGAAGGTGACGACGGCGAGCTGCGAGAAGAAGATGCCGATCTGGGTGAGGATGTGCCCCGGCCCGAGAAGCAGCGCGGCGAGCGCGACCGGCGCCCACCAGACCGCCCCCCAGACGAGCGTGTTGCCGAGGAGCGCCGCATAGCGGCCGGGCGCCGGCCTCGCCGGGGGGGCCGCCTCCTCGGGCGGCGGCAGCAGCAGCGCGCCGAGCCCCGCCGCGGCGAGGACGATCAGCGGATAGGGCACCTGGAAGAGCAGGATGGCGAAGAGCGAGCCTGCCATGATCGCCTTCAGCACCGGCGCGTCGCCCACCCGCTTCGCCATCTTGATCACGGCCTGGACGACGATGACCAGCACGGCCGCCTTGATGCCGAAGAAGATGCCGTCGACCACCGGCAGGCCGCGGGCGGTGACGTAGAGCATCGACATGGCGAGGACGATGAGAGCCCCCGGCAGGACGAAGAGCAGCCCCGCCGTCAGGCCGCCGCGCACCCCGTGCAGCAGCCAGCCGATATAGGTGGCGAGTTGCTGGGCCTCGGGCCCCGGCAGCAGCGTGCAGTAGTTCAGCGCATGAAGGAAGCGCTTCTCGTCGAGCCATTTCTTCTCCTCGACGATGATCGTGTGCAGCATGGCGATCTGCCCCGCCGCCCCGCCGAAGGAGAGAAGGCCGACCCGCACCCAGACGGCGAGCGCTTCGGCGAAAGGCACGGCGACGGGCCGGTCCGTGGCGGTCGGGTCGAGGGCGGTCATGAGCGATGTGTCCAGTTGTGGGTTTCCGTGCGAGCACCCGTCACCCAAGCGTAAAGCCCATCGAGCATGACGAACCCATGACGAAGCATGGCGGCATCGTCGTCACCCGACAACACCGACAGGCCGAGCGAGACGGCAAGGAAGCCCGCCGCCTGCGGGCTGGAGCCGAGGTCGCCGGTATCGGCGGCGCGAATGATCGTCGCCATGGACTGCAAGGGCGGAAACCCGTCGAGCCCCACGGCATCGAGAAGCGTGTCGAAGGAACAGCGATCTCCGTCATGCTCGATCGGCGCCCCGGGCGTGTCGAAGGCGATCCCGGCGGACTCCTTCGCGACCGCCAGCACCTGGTCCGGCTCGACGAAGAAAATGACGGCGCCGGGATCGATGAAACGGCGGATCAGCCAGGGGCATGCGACCCGGTCGATCTTCGGACGACGCCGCGTCACCCATGTTCGGCCATAGCCTCCCCAGACATCGGCGGCCTGGCGGGGCACCATGGGATACCCGGCCGCGGCATAGGCCATCGACCCGCCTTCGAGGACCCTGGCGGCGATACCGATCGCCCGAAGCTCGGCGGCGGCGCGCTGGCTGCGGTTGTGCCCGGCCTTGCAGGCCACGACCACGGCGCGCGACGGATCGATCATCTGCGCGATGGCCGCGCCCGACGGATCGTCGGACCACCGTGATGCCGGCAGATCGGGCTGCACGGCACGGATCTCGGCTGCCCGGACGTCGATGACCTGCGGCCATGAGGGACCGCCGAGCAAAGCCGCGAGTTCATCCGGTCCGATGAAGAATGATGGTGCCGACATAGCAGGACCTCCCACCGCGGATGCGGTCTGGAGGCGGTGCTTGGGCCGCCGCAGCAGCCTCGCGGGGCGACCGCCGTCGGCCCCGTCTGTTCTGTGTAGGGCCGAGGTGGCACGTCGCGCAAGCCCTCCGCACGGCTCCCATGCGGGTGGGAGGAGACGCTGGCCGCTCAAATCGGCTAGTGCTCCTCGGATGGCAACAGATGGACAGATGGCGCCCCCTGCGGGCGACGAGGCCGCGGCGGAAAACCGGGCCGCCGCCGCCGCCCGGGCGCGCCTCAAGGGCATCGGCCTCATGTGCGCGGCGCTCGCCTGTTTCGCCTGCCTCGACGCGCTCGCCAAATGGCTCGGCACGCAGATGGACCCGATGCAGGTGGTGTGGGCCCGCTACACGGCGGCCCTGGCGATGATCCTCATCATCTTCAATCCCATCCGCAATCCCGGTGTCTTCGTCACCCGTCGCCCGTGGATCCAGGCGATCCGGTCGGCGCTGCTGTTCGGGTCGACGGCCTTCAACTTCATCGCGCTGCAATATCTGCAGCTCGACCAGACCGTCTCCATCATGTTCGCGACGCCCTTCATCGTCGCCATCCTGTCGGGCCCCTTCCTGGGCGAGTGGATCGGCATGCGCCGCTGGATCGCCGTCATCGTCGGTTTCCTCGGCGTGCTGGTGGTCACCCGCCCCTGGAGCGCCGACCTGCACTGGGCCATGCTGCTCACCTTCGCCGGCACCTGGGTCTACGCGCTCTACAACATCCTGACCCGCATGCTGGCCGGCCATGATTCCGCAGCCACCACATCCATCTATTCCGTCGCCTTCGGCGCCGCGGTGGCGACC
The DNA here is from genome assembly GCF_003008515.1 of Phreatobacter cathodiphilus. Classification (NCBI taxonomy): domain Bacteria; kingdom Pseudomonadati; phylum Pseudomonadota; class Alphaproteobacteria; order Hyphomicrobiales; family Phreatobacteraceae; genus Phreatobacter; species Phreatobacter cathodiphilus. The sequence continues at coordinate 2,997,501 of NZ_CP027668.1, forward strand.
ATTCTCGTGCCCTTCATCTGGACGACACCGCCGACGCTGGGCGCGGTCGCCGGCATGATCGCCATCGGCGCCTTCGGCGCTTTCGGCCACTGGCTGCTCATCGTCGCCCACGGCTATGCGCCGCCGGGTATCCTCGCGCCCTTCATCTACACGCAGATCGTCTGGATGACGGCCCTCGGCTGGCTCGTCTTCGCCCAGGTGCCCGCGGCCAACACCCTCGCCGGCGCCGCCATCGTCATCGCATCCGGGCTCTATCTCCTCTACCGCGAGCGGGTCGTCGCCCGCGGCGGGCGCTGACCTGACCCTGCGTCAATACGCCGCATAGGGCCTTACCCCCGCGCAACGGACACTGCCCCGACGTCGGGCTCCGCGCCCGGTGAATTCGGTCGAGCGAGCCGCGGGGGATGGCGGTCATGCGGACGGACACGGACAGGTGCGGCGACCTCTTCATCGTGGATGACGATGCCCCGGTGCGCGAGGGTCTTTCCATCGTCTTCGAACAGGCCGGCTATCGCGTCGCCGCTTTCGCCGATGCAGCCTCGCTGTTCATCGCCATGCAGCAGCGCCACCCCGACGCCATCCTTCTCGACGTCTGCCTGCCCGGCGTCGGCGGCGTGGAGGTTCTGCGCCAGATCTCGCTCCGCCGCTTCGAGGGGCCCGTGGTGATGATGTCCGGCCGCGCCGACATTCCCATGGCCGTGGCGGTGATCCGGGCGGGCGCGGCCGACCTGGTGGAAAAGCCGGTCGACGCCGAACACATCCTCCGGCACGTGGGTGACGCCCTTGCCGGACACGCCCGCCGCGCGGCGGAGCGGGCCGATCCCGTCTCGGCCCTCGGCCCGGGCGGGGCGAGCCTGCTGACCCCGCGCGAGCGCGACGTTCTGCAGGAACTGGTGCGCGGCGCCTCCAACAAGGAAGCCGGCCGCAGCCTCGGCATCAGTCCGCGCACCATCGAGGTGCACCGCGCCCGCATCATGGAAAAGCTCGGCGCCCGCAACGCCGCCGACCTCGTCCGCGTCATCTACGACGAGCGTCGCCACGACGCCCGCTGAAAACCGACAGGCGCGGCCCTCCGCGCCTGGCTGCGAGTGCCTGATCCCACCACCGGCGCGGCTGCCGCGGCGAGGGTCCCGCGGCGGCGGACTCCCGTCGCGCCATGGCCGGCGAGAGGACCCCCATGGCGCAGGAGCCCGTCATCTATGCCCGCCTCCAGGGCGACGTCCTCGAGGTGGTGACCGACCGGCTGACCCTGCGCAGCGAAACGGGGACGCTGGTCGCCATCGAGGACCATGTCCGCCAGCTCTTCGCGTGCGTGGCGGAGATCCGCGTCATGACGCTCGACGAGGCGCCATGGTCGCTGGCGCAGCATGTCATCGCCCCGCCGCTCCAGCGGGCGGCCTGAGCCCTCGCTTGACGAAAAGTGCGGATTTTCGCGCTGTTCATTGCTTTTCACATCCCAAATCAGGCATTTGGTTACACTTGTCCGCCTATAGTGCGGAGAGAACGGGTTCCGCTGTCGTCTGCGCGGACCGGTACCGTCGCACCCGCGCCGATCGACGCCGCCGAAAGGGCGAACATGGCTGACACGCTCGTCAACGAGACCAGTGCCTTCATCGAGCAGCTCGGACGCCTGGGCATCGAGAAGGACAGCGAGAAGCGCCTCGCCCTGCTGCGGGGGGTGGCGGATCTCTATCTGTCCCGCACCGTCAGCCCCACCCTGGCGGAGGAATATCTCTTCTCCGAGATCGCCAACGCGGTGCTGCGCAAGCTGCAGCCCCACCAGCGGCCGCAGGTCAGCACCGCCCTCTGCGACAGCGAGCGCGTGCCGCACAGCCTGGCGCTGGCACTCGCCTCCGACTCCGACATCGAGGTCGCCCGCCCCGTCCTGTCCCGCTCGCCCGTGCTGACCGAAGGCGACATCGTCGCCCTCGCCCAGGCGAGCAGCGACGAGCACCTTCAGGCGATCGCCACCCGCGCGAGCCTGACGGCGCGGGTCACCGACGTTCTGATCGACCGCGGCAGCAACACCGTGCTGCGCACCGTGTCCGGCAATGCCGGTGCCGAGTTTTCCGAGCAGGGCATGCTCAGCCTCGTCACCCGCGCCCGCGAGGACGATGAGCTCAGTCTCGCCCTCGCCGACCGCGGCGATCTCTCCCCCGCGGTCCTGGAACAGCTCAACGGGCTGATCTGCGCCCGCGTCTCCGCCGAGGCGGAAGGAGACGACACCTCCGGCACGGTCGCCAGCCTGCGGGCCCGCGCCCAGGCGCTGATCACCGAGGAGCTGCGCAAGCGCAAGGCCAATATCGGGAGCACCGAACGGGTGATCGCCGCCGTCGAGGCGGGCTCCATGACCCTCGACGACGGCCTCGGCCCGCTGCTCGCCGGTGGCCGGCTCCTCGACCTGTCGCAGGTCCTGGCGCATTTCCTGCGCTTCGACCGCAACTTCGTCTTCCAGCAGATGGCCGCGGGCGAGATCAACACCATCGTTCTCGCCTTCCGGGCCCTGAACATCGCCTATCCCCACCTGGAAGCGACCCTCGCCCTTCGCGCCCGCAAGAGGCGCAGCGGTCAGGCCGGCGAGACCACCGTCACCCGCCAGGACTACGAGGCCATCAACCCCGCCGACGCCCAGCGCGCCATGCGCTTCCTCAAGGTCCGGATGACGGTCGGCCGCCAGGCCCCCACGGAGAACGCCGCCTGACACACGGCATGATGGCCAGAACCGCCGCGTCTGGTTAGAAGAGCGTCAGGAGGCCCCCCTCCCATCCGACGTGACAGAGGCGCTCTTCCGCATGTTTCCGAAGCCGCTGGCCAGCCTGAAGCCCAACACCGCCGCCTACGAATCCCTGCCCATGGTGAAGCCGACGGGCTTCCGCGAATACGACGCCCGCTGGTTTTTCGGCGAGGAGCTGAACCTGATGGGCGTGCAGGCCGTCGGAATGGGCCTCGGCACCCTGATCGGCCGCATGGGCGTGACGCGCGAGATCGTCGTCGGCCACGATTTCCGCGGCTATTCCGCCTCCATCAAGATGGCGCTGGTCACCGGCCTGATGGCGGCGGGCTGCAAGGTGCACGACATTGGCCTCGCCATGTCGCCCATGGCCTATTTCGCCCAGTTCGAACTCGACGTGCCCTGCGTCGCCATGGTGACCGCCAGCCACAACGACAACGGCTGGACCGGCGTGAAGATGGGCGCCCAGCGTCCCGTCACCTTCGGCCCCGACGAGATGGGCGCGCTGAAGACGATCGTGCTGGGCGCCGATTTCGACCTCGTCGGCGGCGGCTCCTATCGTTTCGTCGAGGATTTCGCCGCCCGCTACATCCGCGACCTCACCACCCGCCCGAAGGTGACCCGCAAGCTGAAGGTTGTCGCCGCCTGCGGCAACGGCACCGCCGGCGCCTTCGCGCCGCAGATCCTCGAGGCGCTCGGCGTCGAGGTGGTCCCGCTCGACGCCGAGCTCGACCATTCCTTCCCCCGGTACAATCCCAACCCCGAGGACATGAAGATGCTCCACGCCATGGCGGTGGCGGTGAAGGAGCACGGCGCCGACGTCGGCCTAGGCTTCGACGGCGACGGCGACCGCTGCGGCGTGGTCGACAACCACGGCGAGGAGATCTTCGCCGACAAGATCGGCGTCATGCTCGCCCGCGACCTCTGCAAGGTGCACGGCCCCTCACAATTCGTCGTCGACGTGAAGTCGACCGGCCTCTTCGACGCCGACCCGGAGCTCAAGCGTCTCGGCGCCAGGACCGACTACTGGAAGACGGGCCACTCCTACATCAAGCGCCGGGTCCGCGACCTCAACGCCCTCGCCGGCTTCGAGAAGTCCGGCCACTTCTTTTTCAACGCGCCGGTCGGGCGCGGCTACGACGACGGTCTCGTCACCGCCATCGCCGTCATCGACATGCTCGACCGCAACCCGGCCAAGTCCATGGCGGAGCTCTATGCCGAGGTGCCGAAGACCTGGGGCTCGCCCACCATGTCGCCGAAATGCGCCGACGAAGTGAAGTACGAGGTGGTCGAGCGGGTGGTGAAGCGCTTCGAGGCGATGAAGGCGGCGGGCGACACCGTCGCGGGCGCGCCGATCACCTCGCTGGTCACCGTCAACGGCGTGCGTGTCGGCACGCCCGACGGCACCTGGGGTCTCGTTCGCGCCTCGTCGAACAAGCCCGAACTGGTCGTGGTGGTGGAGAGCCCGGTCTCCGAGCAGCGCATGCGCGACATGTTCGCAGCGGTCGACACGGTGCTGCGCGAGAACCCGGAAGTCGGTGCCTACAACCAGACGATCTGACGGCGGCGCGACGGTACATCTTCACCACCCGTTAACCATGGCGTGACAGCTTGTTGCGGAGAGCGAGGGGGCCTTCCGTGAAGCTTGTGTCCGTCAGCCAGAACATGCAGCGCCCGAACGGCCTGTCGGAGCTGGAAATCCTGCGCACCGTCACCACGGGCTTCGCCGCCTTCGGCAATGCCGTGCGGGCCAGCGCCATCTCGGACGCGCAGAAGTCCCGGGTGCTCGCCGAACTCGCCGACGCCTCCAACCGCATGATGGACGCCACCAACGCCTATCTCTTCGCCCTCGGCGAGGCCCACAAGGCCATGGACGCCAAGGCCGCGAACGCGCCGCAGCTGAAGATAGCCGACTAAGGGCGACCACGCGTCACCGTCCCGTCGTCGAGACGTCATCGCGCCGTCGGCCAGCTGCGGCACGAGGTCGTCTCACGCCGGTCCCGCCGATTCGGGTAGGGTCCGGACGAGGGACTTCCGATGCTCGATCCCGTTGCCCGGACCAGCAACAGCCTTGCCAGCCACTTCCGCCCCTCGGCCTGGGCCGACCAGGGACGCAAGATCATCCCCATGATGCGCGCCTATGGCGGCCTCTCCCCCCGCGCCGGCGCCGTGGCCCTGCCGCGCACGCTCGGCCGCATCGGCAGCCTGGAGGTCCGGCTCGCCGCCAACGCGGCCGAGGTCCGCCGCGCCCAGCGGCTGCGCTGGCACGTCTTCTACGAGGAGATGAAGGCCATCGCCGACGGCCCCTCCCGCCTCGCCCGCCGCGACATCGACGCCTTCGACGCCATCTGCGACCACCTCGTCGTCATCGACCACGCGGTCACCGAGCGGCCGCCCTTCGGCGCCCCGCGGCCCGCCATCGTCGGCACCTACCGCCTGCTGCGGCAGGAGGTGGCCGATCGCAACGGCGGCTTCTACACCGCCAGCGAGTTCGACATCTCCGGCCTCCTGGAGCGTCACCGCGGCAAGCGCTTTCTCGAGCTCGGCCGCTCCTGCGTCCTGCCCGCCTATCGCAACAAGCGCACGGTCGAGCTGCTGTGGCACGGCATCTGGACCTATGTCCTCGCCCACCGGGTCGACGTCATGTTCGGCTGCGCCAGCCTCGAGGGCACCGATCCGCGCGCCCTGTCGCTGGAACTCTCCTTCCTCCATCATCACGCCGGCGCCCCGGCCGCCTGGGCCGCCCGCGCCCTGCCCTCCCGCCACGTCGAGATGGGGCGCCTGTCGCGCGAGGCCGTGGACGGCCGGAAGGCGCTCCACGCCCTGCCGCCGCTGGTGAAGGGCTATCTGCGCCTCGGCGCCTATATCGGCGAGGGCGCGGTGGTGGATCGCCAGTTCAACACCACCGACGTGCTGGTCGTCCTGCCGGTGAGCGCCATCAACCCGCGCTACATCGGCCATTTCGGCGCCACCGCCGACCGCCACGCCGCCTGACCGGGGTTGCCGGGCCTGCCGTGCGGCGGAGTTAACTCCGCCCGCGCCGGTGCTATCGTTCCGCAAAAGACGGAACGGAAACGCCTGCCATGCCCGATACCCTCGGACCCCGCCTCGCCGCCGACGGCGCCATGATCCCCGCGCCCATGTCCCGGCGGGTGATGAACCTTGCCGACCTGCTGCACGGCACCGCCCGGCGCCTGGCCGACCGGCCGGGGCTCGTCTGGCGCGACCGCACCTGGACCTGGGGCGAGATGGCGGCGCGGGTGGACGCGGCGGCGGTGGCGCTGCGCGCCCGCGGTATCGGCAAGGGCGACCGCGTCGTCTGCCAGGCGCGCAACGGCAACGCCATGTTCGAGGCCATGTTCGCGGTCTGGACGATCGGCGCCATCTGGGTGCCGACCAATTTCCGCAACACCCATCAGGAGGTCGCCTATATCGCCGCGGCGGCGCGGGCCAAGGCGCTGATCTGCGAGGCCATCTTCGAGGGCCACGCGGCCGCCGTGGCCGAGAGCGACCCCGACCTCGCCCTCACCATCTCCATCGGCGAGGCGGCCTTCGCCGCCGTCGACTGGGAGGAGCTGATCGCCGAGGGCGAGCGGCATGGGTCCCCCGGCCCGGTGGCGGCCGTCGACTACGACGATCCCTGCTGGTTCTTCTTCACCTCAGGGACCACGGGCCGCCCCAAGGCCGCCGTCCTCACCCACGGCCAGATGGGCTTCGTGGTGACGAACCATCTCGCCGACCTCGTGCCCGGCACCACCGAGCACGACGCCTCGCTGGTCGTCGCCCCGCTCTCCCACGGCGCCGGCATCCACCAGCTCACCCAGGTCGCGCGCGGCGCCCGCACCATCCTCCTGTCGAGCGAACGGCTCGACTGCGAGGAGGCGTTCCGGCTGATCGAGGAGCACCGGGTCACCAACATGTTCACGGTGCCCACCATCCTCACCATGCTCGCCGGTCACGAGGCCGCCGACCGCCACGACCACACCAGCCTCAAGCACGTCATCTATGCCGGCTCGCCCATGTACCGCGCCGACCAGCAGATGGCGCTGACGCGCCTCGGCAAGTGCATCGTGCAGTATTTCGGGCTCGGCGAAGTCACCGGCAACATCACCGTCTTCCCCACGCGCGAGCACGACATCGACGACGCCGTGCAGGGCCGCATCGGCACCTGCGGCTTCCCGCGCACCGCCATGGACGTGCGCATCCTCGACGAGGCCGGCCTCGAACTCGCGCCCTTCCAGACGGGGGAGATCTGCGTCGCGGGCCCGGCCGTCTTCGCCGGCTATTTCGACAATCCGGAGGCCAACGCCAAGTCGTTCCGCAACGGCTTCTTCCGCACCGGCGACCTCGGCCACAAGGACAAGGAGGGCTATGTCTACATCACGGGACGGGCCTCCGACATGTACATTTCCGGTGGCTCCAACGTCTATCCGCGCGAGATCGAGGAGGTGATCCTCACCCATCCCGCGGTGGCCGAGGTGGCGGTGCTCGGCGTCCCCGACCGGCGCTGGGGCGAGGCCGGCGTCGCGGTGCTGGTGGAGCGGCCGGGCGCCAGCGTCGCCGAGGGCGACATCCTCAGGCATCTCGACGGCAAGCTCTCCCGCTACAAGATGCCCCGCCAGGTCTTCGTCTGGGAGGAACTGCCGAAGTCGGGCTACGGCAAGGTGCCGAAGAAGCTCATCCGCGAGATGCTGATCGAGAGGGGCGAGGTCGCCGCGGAGGGGTGAGGCGGCGGGAAACGGCGGCGCCCCCCGAGGGCAAGTGCGTCGGCAACGCGCGGAACCTAGTGCTCCGGGGGCAGCGTCCTCATCACCTTCTCGAACTGGAACGCATCACCGTCCCCCGGCAGGTCGTCCGCCTCGTCCGCTTCATGGGGGTTCGGGTGGCGCTTGTTGAAGAACTCGACGATCCTGAAACCGCACTTGTTGACGTAGAAGTGGATGTTTCGCTTCTCGAAATAGGGCGTGTGCGTCTGCCACGTGATCGTATCGGGGTAGCGGCGCTCGATGGCGCGCCATGCCTCCAGCCCGATCCCGAGGCCGTGCTCCCCCACGTTCACGAAGAAGAGGTCGAGCGAGTTGTGATGGTTGTCGTTGATCGTGACGACGGCTCCACCGACCTTGCGCCCGTCGCGAAGGATCCGCAGCACCTCGGCTCCGGGGGCGCTGATGGCGCCGTCGAGGACTTCGTCCGACGGAATCGGCCCGTCCGGCAGGTCTCCGTACTCGTCCACGACGGCCAGGGCGAAGGCTGCCTGGAGCTCCGTCTTGAACGCCGCGATATCGTCGTCCTGAATGTCCGCGAGAGAGATCAATTCGCAACCCGTAAGTGGTGAGGGCGAGGCCCGTCTGAGCCGATTATCGGGTCGGACGGAGTGCGTCCACCGCCGTCTTGCGGCGGGCACCGGATGGCGCTTTGCTGCCGGTGCATGGCACAACCGGAGCCGAGGAACGTGTCCAGGGACAGTACTGCATCGACCCGGATGGAGGTCCTCAAACAGAAGAACCTGGCCCGGCTGAAGCGTGTCGATACCGCCTCGGTCCTTGCCCGGACCGCGCCTGTCGTGGCCGGTCTGTGCGACCGGTTCACGATCGCGGCAGACGCGGACCACGCGAGCGAACTGGCACGTTTCGGCGGCCGCTTCCCCCAGTCCGGTGACTGGTACGCGAAGGGCCTATGCTACGGCCCGCCGCATGGATCCGTGACGCGCGAGGCGCTTCGCCAGATCATCGCCGCGGAAGACCTGTCGGGGTGGGTCGAGTTCTGCGCGCGGACGGCCAACACCGACGCGGTGATCATCATCGGCGTCGACACGGCCGCCTTGCCGGATCTGATTCCCGAGCTGCTCGACATGGACCAGTTGCCCGAAGCGCGCCATGCGGAAACACCGCAGTTGGACGACTGCTGGATCATCAACCGCGCTGCCCGATGGGGCCTGCTGCTGTGGCACGAGGGCCGGATCGTGCTGGAACGGCTGTAGGCGGCACACTTCGCCCGCCGGCCGACCAAGGGGTCACTTGACCCTCCCCTGGAGGGGGAGGGTCGCTTGAGCGGAGCGAAAGCAGGGTGGGGTGAAGCCATGGCTGCCTGCGCGCGCCTTGGAGCGGCGCCCGTCACGACACCTCCGCGTCAGGGGCTGCGATCCTTCTCCCCTCGTGGGAGAAGGTGGCGCCGCATAGCGAGATGCGACCGCATCTCGCGTTCGCTCGATGCTATGCGCCGGATGAGGGGGCCTGCCGTACACCGCGCATCCGCCCGCTCACCCGCCCGCTGACGCGGGCACCCTCTCCCACGGGGGGAGAGGGTTGCCCCAGCGTCGCGCCCCTGACACCGGGGACAAGTCCACGCCCCTCCCGCGTCGCCCTCCGCCCAACCCGCTGATCCCCAGCCTCTTTCCCGCACCCCCGAAAAAATCCGCGCGAAACATCTCCCCATTTGGCGAACCTGCCGCATGCTTCCCCCACCTTCTGCCTTCATCGAGGCATCGTCCGGTGGTGCGGGCGATGGGGCGGAGGGGCGGTTCCCTTGGCGGGCGGCCTCACCAGCCCGCGCGCCGAGGGCGTCGCCGGGAACACCGCCCCTTCGGGCCCTGCGGGCGCATCCGCGCCGGGGGTGACCGTTGTGCGAGGAGCATCGCTAGGCGGGCGAGCAGGACCGGCGGGCGGGCGCGACCCTCCCTGCCGGGGGGCTTCGGGCATGCGGGACACCGCGTCCTCGAGGCCAGGCCGGAGGCCGTCGCAGGGTCCGCCCCCCGACGGTTCTCGGCCCGGGAGGCTGTCGGGGCATCGCGTCCCGCCCTCCCGCCCCGCTCGCCCCGGACGCGCGGCCCGGTGAACGACAAATGCCGCGGTGAAGCGCCGTGAGGCGCGCCGGCTCGCGTGGGGTCCGTTTCCTCGGGTCAGCCCGGATGCTTGATCCGGGCTACCAACGGAATCCCCGCGAGCCGGCGGGCTTCGGCACACGAAGTCCGGGCCTGCGGGGGGACCCGCCGGCCCGGAGGCTTTTTCGCCTCCGCGCCTGACGGCGCTTCACCCCTCGCGCGTCTCGATGGAGCGGCGCGGGGACCGCGAGGAGCAAACCCCGGCCTGTCGAGGCGCGGGAACGGGGAGGCGTGGGTGGAGGGATGGCGGAATGGCGCGGCGGGCTCCGGCTCACCTCTTCGCGGCGGGCAGGGGTCCAATCACCTCTCCCCGCCAGGGAGAGGTGGGGGCGCGCTGCGTCAGGCCGGGCGGCGTTCTCCGTGGAACCTCACCCGAACCTTGCCTTCAGCACGGCGAACAGCGCCCGCGCCGCCTGCATCTCGCCGCCCTGCGGCCGTCCGGGCTTGTCCGCCGGCACCCAGCCATAGACGTCGGCATGCAGCCAGCTCTGCGCCTTCTCGACGAACCGCTCGAGATAGAGCGCGGCGGTGATCGAGCCGGCGAAGCCGCCCGTCGTGACGTTGTTGAGATCGGCGATCTTGCTGTCGAGCCCGCCGGCATAGGGCTTCCACAGCGGCAGCCGCCAGACGGGATCGCCGACCGCGAGGCCTGCGGCCGCCAGCTCCGTCGCCAGCCCGTCGTCGTGGGTATAGACCGGCGGCAGGTCCGGCCCCAGCGCCACCCGCGCCGCGCCCGTCAGCGTCGCGAAATCGGCGAGGAGCACCGGCGCCTCCTCGTCGGCGAGCGCCAGCGCGTCGCAGAGGACCAGCCGCCCCTCGGCGTCGGTATTGCCGATCTCCACCGTCAGGCCCTTGCGGGTCGGGAACACGTCACCGGGGCGGAAGGCGGCGCCGGAGACGGCGTTCTCCACCGCGGGAACGAGCAGGCGCAGGCGGACGGGGAGCTTCGCCGCCATGATCATGTGGGCGAGGCCGATGGCCGCGGCCGCGCCGCCCATGTCCTTCTTCATCAAGAGCATGGCGGAGGAGGGCTTCAGGTCGAGCCCGCCGGTGTCGAAGCACACGCCCTTGCCGACCAGGGTCACCTTCGGGTGCTTCTCGTTGCCCCAGACGAGGTCGACGAGCCGCGGCTCGCGCGGCGAGGCGGCCCCCACGGCGTGGATCATCGGGAAGTTCTGCTTCAGGAGCGCCTCGCCGACGACCGAGGTCACCTTGGCCCGGTGGCGCTTGCCGAGGTCGCGGATCGCCGCTTCCAGCTCCGCCGGCCCGAGATCGTTGGCCGGCGTGTTGATGAGGTCGCGGGCGAGCGCCGTCGCCTCGGCGGCCTGGCTCACCGCCGCGCCGTCGACGCCGTCCGGCACGACCAGCAGGGCCGGCTTCGCCGAGGCCTTCTTGTAGCGGGTGAAGCGATACTGGCCGGTGACGAAGGCGAAGGCCGCCCGCTCCGCGTCGCCGGGATCGTTGGCGAAGCGGTAGAGACCGGGCGGGATCTGTCCCGGCAGCTTGCCGGCGAGCAGGGGATCGCGATGGGCGGCACCCTCCGCCTCGATGCCGAACAGCACGGTGGCCACGGCGCCCTTGGCGTCCGGGACGACGACGGCCTTGCCCGCCTTCGGCTCGAAGCCGACGGCGTCGAGATAGGCCTGTTGCGGGGCTTTCAGTTTCGCCTTCGCGTCCGGATAGGTGCTGGGGGTGACGAATGTGACGGGCGTGGCGCCGGTGGTGCCGGCCGGACGAAGAAGCGGGTGCATGGGAATCCTGTGCCGCGAGCGTTCCGACAGGCTAGAGCCGCGCGATACCGCCTGTCACCCCCGCGCGCCACGCGCATGGAGGGGGCGCGCCCGCCATGGTTTACGCCGGCCGGAGCAGGCCCTTTGATGCCGCCCCGACAAGAACGATCCGAGGACGCCCATGCCCCCCGAAGCCATGACCACCCAGCCCAAGACCCTCCTGGAGCTCGCCGGCCGGAAGCCGGTGCCGCCGAAGCTCGGCGAGAGCATCCTCGTCCTCATCGACATCCAGAACGAGTATCTCGACGGCCCCATCGCCCTGCCCGGCTCCCGCCCCGCCGTGGCCAAGGCGGCGGATCTCCTCGCCCGTGCCCGCAAGGCCGGGGCCAAGATCGTCCACGTCGCCCACAAGGGTGGCAAGGGCTCGCTCTTCGACCGCGAGGCCCATCGCGGCGCCATCGTCGACGCCGTGGCGCCCGTCGCCGGCGAGGCGGTGGTGGAGAAGCCGCGGCCGAATTCCTTCTCCGGCACCAACCTCGCAGAGATCGTCGGCGCGCCCTCGGCGCCGCTGATCCTCGTCGGCTTCATGACGCATATGTGCGTCTCCTCCACCGCCCGCGCCGCCCTCGATCTCGGCTACCAGACGGCCATCGCGGCGGACGCCTGCGCCACCCGCGACCTGCCGACGCCGGCCGGCGGCGTCATCGACGCGGCGAGCCTGCACGAGGCGGAACTGGCGGCTTTGGCAGACCGGTTCGCGGGGGTGTTCAGGGCGGACGAGATCGTCTGAGGGCGCGGGGCTGCATCACCGAAGTGCGTCCTTCGAGGCTCGCTCCGCTCGCACCTCAGGATGAGGAAGGTGGAGGTTGGCAGACCGTGGGCATGCTCAGGGGGCGCAGCGGGCCACTGACTGGCCGAACTGCAAATCTCCAACGTCCTCATCCTGAGGTGCGAGTCCGGGCGATGCGACAGCATCGTCCCGGACGAGCCTCGAAGGACGCACTCGCGAAGTGCAAAGCCGGGTTCACCAGGCCGGGCGCGGGACAAGCTGATCCGCGACGGTGCCCGCCCCTGACCTCACGCCCGCAGCGTGCCGCCGGTCTTCTTCGTCACCTCGGCGACGATCTTCGCGGCGACGGCGTCGATCTCGGCGTCGGTGAGCGTCTTGTCCTTCGGCTGCAGCGTCACCGCAATGCCGACCGACTTCTTCGCCTCGTCGATGCCCTTGCCTTCGTAGACGTCGAAGACCTGCACGCCGGTGATCAGCTGCTTGTCGACGCCCTGGGCCGCCTTGACGAGATCGCCCGCTTTCACCGTCCTGTCGACGAGGAAGGCGAAGTCGCGCTCCACCGGCTGGAAGGGCGAGAGCACGAGCTGCGGCTTGGTGCGGGTTGGACGGACCTTCGGCGGCGGCAGCTTGTCCAGCAGGATCTCGAAGGCCAGCACCGGCCCCTTGACGTCGAGCGCTTCCAGCACCCGCGGGTGCAGCTCTCCGAAGGACCCGAACACGGTCTGCGGACCCATCTGGAACGTGCCCGAGCGGCCGGGATGGAACCAGGCAGGGCCGCCCTGCACCACCTGGATGCCTGCCATCGGCGCGCCGACGGCGGCGAGCACCGCCATGGCGTCCGCCTTGATGTCGTAGACGTCGGCGGCAGCCGTGCCCTGCCAGTGCCGTCCGGTGCCGGTCGGCTTGGCGAGGCCGCGGCGGAGACCCGTCGCCGCCATGAACTGGTCCTCGGGGCGGTCGCCCTTGAACACCTGTCCGACCTCGAACAGGGCGACGTCGCCATAGCCGCGATCGGAATTGCGCTGGGCCGCGGCGGCGAGGCCGACGAGCAGGGTCGGCCGCATGTCGGAGAGGTCGGAGGCGATGGGGTTGGCCAGCGCCAGCGCCGGCTGCCCGCCGCCGAACAGCTCGGCCTGAACCTTGGAGATGAAGCTCCAGGTCACCGCCTCCACCATACCGCGGCCGGCGAGCGTGCGCTTGGCCATGCGGGTGCGCTTCTGGATGAGGGTGAGCACCGGCTTCGGCACCGTGCCGCCCCGGTCGAGCGGGGTGGACGGCACCCGGTCGACGCCGGCGATGCGCATCACCTCTTCCGTCAGGTCCGCCTTGCCGTGGATGTCGGGACGCCAGGAGGGGGGCGAGACCTTCACCATCGGCCCGTTGCCCGAGACGTCGAAGCCGAGCGCTTCGAGAATGCGCTTCTGCTCGCGGTCGGTCACGTCGAGTCCGGTCAGCCGCCGGGTCTCGGAGAGCGGGAAGTTGATGATGAAGCCGGTGTCCGGAATGGCGCCTTCCAGCGTCACCTCCGACGGCTCGCCGCCACACAGGTCCATGACCAGCTTCGTCGCCAGTTCGACGCCGGAGAGCGTGAAGTTCGGATCGACGCCGCGCTCGAAGCGGTAGCGCGCATCGGTGACGATGCCGAGATTGCGCCCGGTGCGGGCGATGTCCATCGGGTCCCAGAGGGCCGACTCGATGAGCACGTCGGTCGTTCCCTCGTCGCAGCCCGAATGCTCGCCGCCCATGACGCCGGCGATGGATTCGACGCCGTTGTCGTCGGCGATCACCGTCTCGTGGCCGGTGAAGCCGTAGACGCGGCCGTCGAGGCCGAGCACGGTCTCCCCCGCCTTCGAGCGGCGAACGACGAGCGTGCCGGCAACCTTCTTCGCGTCGAAGACGTGGAGCGGCCGGCCGCGGTCGAAGGTCACGTAGTTGGTGATGTCCACCAGCGCATTGATCGGCCTGAGGCCGATGGCCTTCAGCCGTCGCTGCATCCACTCCGGCGAGGGGCCGTTCTTGACGCCGCGCACCAGGCGCAGGGCGAAGGCCGGGCAGTACTTCTCCTCGCCCTTGGCGAAGGCGAGTTCCACCTTATGCGGGTTGGGGAAGGTGCCCTTCACCTGCGGGACGACGTCGGTCTTCAGCTTGCCGAGACCGGCGGCGGCGAGGTCGCGCGCAATGCCGTGGATGGAGGTGCAGTCCGGCCGGTTCGGGGTCAGGTTGATCTCGATGACCGGATCGGAGAGTTGGGCCCAGTCGACATAGCGCGCGCCGAGAGGAGCGTCCGCCGGCAGGTCGATGATGCCGTCATGGTCCTCGGAGAGTTCGAGCTCGGCGGCAGAGCACAGCATGCCGCGGCTCTCGACGCCGCGGATCGTGCCGACACCGAGGGTGATCCCCTTGCCGGGAATGAAGGTGCCGGGGGGCGAGAAGACCGACTTCATGCCGGTGCGGGCGTTCGGCGCGCCGCAGACGACCTGAACGGGCTCGCCCGTGCCGGTGTCGACCATGCAGACACGCAGCCGGTCGGCATTGGGGTGCTGCTCGGCCGAGATGACATGGGCGATGGTGAAGGCCGCCAGCTTGGCGCCGGGATCGTCCAGCCCCTCGACCTCGAGGCCGATGCGGGTGAGCGTCTCTGTGATCTCGGCGAGGGAGGCCTCGGTGTCGAGATGGTCCTTGAGCCAGGAGAGGGTGAATTTCATCGGATGTCTCCCTCAGCTCGACAGGCCGCCGGCCAGCGACGGCAGGTCGAGCGGGCGGAAGCCGTAGTGGCTCAGCCAGCGCACGTCGGCCTCGAAGAACTGCCGGAGGTCGTTGATGCCGTATTTCAGCATGGCGATGCGGTCGATCCCCATGCCCCAGGCGAAGCCCTGGTAGACGTCCGGATCGAGGCCGCAATTGCGGATGACGTTGGGATGCACCATCCCGCAGCCGAGGATTTCCAGCCAGTCCTCGCCCTCGCCGAAGCGCACCTCGCCGCCCTGGCGGTTGCACTGGATGTCGACCTCCATGGAGGGCTCGGTGAAGGGGAAGAACGAGGGGCGGAAGCGCATCTTCACGCTGTCGACCTCGAAGAAGGCCTTGCAGAACTCTTCGAGGATCCACTTGAGGTGGCCGATATGGCTGCCCTTGTCGATGACGAGGCCCTCGACCTGGTGGAACATGGGCGTGTGCGTCTGGTCCGAGTCGCAGCGATAGGTGCGGCCCGGGCAGATGACGCGGATCGGCGGCTTGTTCGACAGCATGGTGCGCACCTGCACCGGGGAGGTGTGGGTGCGCAGCAGCATGCGCTCGCCGTCGGCCTTCGGATTGAAGAAGAACGTGTCGTGCATCTCGCGGGCCGGATGACCCTCGGGAAAGTTCAGCCTGGTGAAGTTATAGTCGTCCGTCTCGATGTCCGGCCCTTCGGCGATGGCGAAGCCCATGTCGGCGAAGATGGCGGTGAGCTCGTCCATCACCTGGCTGATCGGGTGGATGCGGCCGGTCTCCGTCGGGCTCTCGCGCACCGGCAGCGTGACGTCGACCGTCTCGGCGGCGAGCCGGGCGTCGAGCGCGGCGCTCTTCAGCACCTCGCGGCGCTGGCTGAGTGCCTCCGTGACGCGGTCCTTCACCTGGTTGATGGCGGCGCCGGCCGTCTTGCGCTCCTCGGGCGCCATCTGGCCGAGGGTGGCGAGCAAGGCCGAGAGCGAGCCTTTCTTGCCGAGGGCGGCGACCCTGACGGCCTCCAGGGCCGCCTCGTCGGCGGCGGCGGCGATCTGCGCCGTCAGGTCGTTTTCGAGCGTTGCGAGATCGGTCATGGCTCTGGTCACGGATGATGGGGCTGGGATCGTGTGGCGGGCGGCGGAAGGCACGTCAAGCCGCGAACGAAAAAGCCCGCGCCACCCTCGGGGAGGGTCGCGCGGGCCGAATTGTCAGACTTCAGGAGTGAGAAGTCAGGCGTTCGCCGGCAGCGATCCCTTGGCCTTTTCGACCAGGGCCGCAAAACCGTCCGGCGCCGTGATGGCGAGGTCGGACAGGACCTTGCGGTCGACGGCGATGCCGGCACCGATGAGGCCGGCGATGAAGCGCGAATAGGTCAGGCCGTGCTCGCGGACAGCGGCGTTGATGCGCTGGATCCAGAGGGCGCGGAAGTTGCGCTTCTTGTTGCGGCGGTCGCGCGTGGCGTACTGCATCGACTTGTCGACGGCAGCCTTCGCGGCGCGGATGGTGTTCTTGCGGCGGCCCCGGAAGCCGGAGGCGGCCTTGAGGACTTTCTTGTGCTTGGCGTGGGACGTGACGCCCCTTTTGACGCGGGCCATGGCTGATCTCTCTTACAATTTCGTTGGGGTGCTTCTCGAACCGGGCCGATCAGCCGTTCGGGAGGAAGTACCGCTTGACGTTGTAGGCATCGGTTTCGAACATGGCAGTGGTGCCGCGATGCTCGCGGATCTGCTTGTTCGACCGCTTGATCATGCCGTGGCGCTTGCCGGACTGGGTGTACATCACCTTGCCGGTCGCCGTGATCTTGAAGCGCTTTTTGGCGCCCGACTTCGTCTTCATCTTGGGCATTTGGCTCTCTTCATTCGTTGCGAGGCGCCCGACTGCCGGTCGTGAAACCGGCGGGGTTCCTCTGAAGGCTCAATGGTGAGCTTTCGGGATCGCCACGGCAGCCCTGATCAGCCGGTCGATCCGAAGAGCCGGGCGTATACAGGAGAAGGGGCGGGCCGGCAAGAGGCCGTGGCGGCGTCAGCGGCGGGCGCGCGCGGTGGCGTAGGCTGGCATTGCCGGCGCGGGCAGACGATGGCCTCCTCGAGGGCCGGCATCGTGCTCTTTCGGCAGCAGCATCACCGCCGCGCCCATCTGCACGCTGGCGAAGGTGAGGCCTAGGAAGAAGGTCAGCACCGAGACGGCGAGGGGCGCGACGTCGGAGCCGGACGCGAGCGTGGCGAAGCCGCCGATGTCGAAGACGATGAGGGAGGCGACGAAGAAGCCGGCGATCCCGAACCCGATGACCGCGTGGACCAGAAGGAACTGCAGGAGCTTCGGCATGGCGGCCTCCCCATCCGAATGCGACGACGGCATCCGCGGGTGAAACGGGGGGAACGGCGTCCTGTTCCCATGACCCGGGATACGACGCAACCCGCTCCGCCGATCACCCGTCTTGCGCGGCGGGCATGAGTGGCGGGATGGTAGCGCCCCACTGAGGAGGAAGAGCATGCCCAAGGGATACTGGATCGCCCGCGTCGATGTCCACGACACGGAATCCTACAAGAACTACGTCGCCAAGAACGGCATCGCCTTCGCCAAGTTCGGCGGGCGCTTCGTCATCCGCGGCGGCCGGTTCGAGACGCTGGTCGGAACCAGCCGCTCGCGCAACGTCGTCATTGAATTCCCGAGCTACGAACAGGCCCTCGCCTGCTGGCGCTCGGAGGAATACCAGGCCGCCCGCGCCGAGCAGAAGGGCGGCGCCGAGATGGATGCCATCGTCATCGAAGGCTACGACGGGCCGCAGCCCGGTTGAACCGATGGACCTTCGCTTCCGGTCGCCCCCCCGCCGCTGGCTGGCGGTTCTGGTTCTGCTCGCGGTCATGGCGGCGCTCGCCATGACCGTCGGGCTTTCCTGAGCCCCCGTCAGCCCCCCGTCGCCTCGATGACGTCGTCGAGCGTGCGCAGGCCCGGACGCGGCGAATTGACCAGCACGGCCATGTTGCCCGGCGCGTGCTTGTTCGCCTGCATCAGCGCGTGCGCCGCCGGGATTTTGTCCCAGGGGAAGAGCTCGCTCATGCAGGGATCGACGCGCCGGTCGAGCACGAACTGGTTGGCCGCTGCCGCCTGCTTCAGATGGGCGAAATGCGAGCCCTGGATGCGCTTCTGCCGCATCCAGACGTAGCGGGCGTCGAAGGTAATGTTGAAGCCCGAGGTGCCGGCGCAGAACACCACCATGCCGCCGCGCTTGGCGACGAGGCAGGAGACCGGGAAGGTCGCCTCGCCCGGATGCTCGAAAACGATGTCCACGTCCTTCTTGCCGGTGATGTCCCAGATCGCCTTGCCGAACTTGCGGGCCTCCTTCAACCAGACGCTGTACTCGTCCGAGTTCACCGTCGGCATCTGGCCCCAGCAGGCGAAGTCCTTGCGGTTGATGACGCCCTTGGCGCCGAGCTGCAGCACGTAGTCGCGCTTGGTCTCGTCGGAGATCACGCCGATGGCGTTGGCGCCGGCCGCCGCGACGAGCTGCACGGCGAAGACGCCGAGGCCGCCCGAGGCACCCCAGACGAGGACGTTGTCGCCCGGCTTCAACGTGTGCGGCGGATGGCCGAACAGCATGCGATAGGCGGTCGCCAGCGTCAGCGTGTAGCAGGCGGCCTCCTCCCAGGGCAGGTGCTTCGGCTTCTCCATGAGCTGGCGCGACTGGACGCGGCAGAACTGGGCGAAGGACCCATCCGGCGTCTCATAGCCCCAAATGCGCTGCGAGGGCGAGAACATCGGATCGCCGCCGTTGCACTCCTCGTCGTCGCCGTCATCCTGGTTGCAGTGGACGATGACCTCGTCGCCGACCTTCCAGCGCTTCACCTTGGCGCCCACGGCCCAGACGATGCCCGAAGCGTCGGACCCGGCGATGTGGAAAGGATGCTTGTGGCCGTCGAGAGGCGAGATCGGCTGGCCGAGGCCGGCCCAGATGCCGTTGTAGTTCACGCCGCCGGCCATCACGTAGATCAGCACCTCGTCCTCGCCCAGCGTCCAGGTCGGCACGACCTCGACCTTGAAGGACTGTTCCGGCGGACCATGACGGTCCTTGCGGATCGCCCAGGCATACATGGTGGCGGGCACGTGGCCGAGCGGGGGCACCTCGCCGAACTCGTAGAGATCCTTGACGGGGCGCGACTGGGGGGTGGGAGCAACGGCTGCCATTGGTGTTACCTCGGGTGTCGGGCGCCTTCTCGAGGGGGCGCTTCAGGCGGCGAGTATGTGCAGTGCAACATGGATGTGCAAGCGCGAAATGCCGGGTCCGGAGGCGGCATTATCGCCCCTTCGACCGATCCTCTGGCCCCCAACCGCAACGGGCCAGCCCCTACCCTGTTCCCGCCGACGGTATTTTTTCGCCGGGGACGGGGACCCGCAGGACGGTGCGCGCGTTGCCCTTCCGCGGTTCCGGCTCTCGTCGGCATCCGCGTGATGTCTTGCGCCCGGCCGGAAGCCGGCTGCGGCGCCTTGAGGAGGATTGCATCATGCCCGTCGAAAGTCTGCTCGTTCTGATACTCATCGGCGCCATCGCCGGCTGGCTCGCCGGCCTCATCGTCAAGGGCTTCGGCTTCGGACTCGTCGGCAACATCGTCATCGGTATTCTCGGCGCCCTGATCGCCACCTGGCTCTTCCCCCGGCTCGGGGTCTCGCTCGGCGCCGGCATCCTCTCGGCCATCGTCAGCGCAACCCTCGGTGCCGTGATCCTGCTGGTCATCGTCGGCCTGATCCGCAGGGCCTGACCACGCGGCCCGGCCCCCTCGATGTGGGCCGGGCCATGCCCCTTTCGCTGCATTGCAATAAGTCGCATGACGGCACAGAATGATCGCCAAAGAACCCCGCTCGGGAGGCGACAGTGCGCAACAACGACAAGCGCGACAAACCCTGGCTGATCCGCACCTATGCGGGTCACTCCACGGCCGAGAAGTCCAACGCCCTCTATCGCGCCAATCTCGCCAAGGGGCAGACCGGCCTCTCCGTCGCCTTCGACCTGCCGACACAGACCGGCTATGACGCCGACCACGTCCTCGCCCGCGGCGAGGTCGGCAAGGTCGGCGTTCCCGTCTCCCATCTCGGGGACATGCGCACGCTTTTCGACGGCATCCCGCTCGCCGAGATGAACACCTCGATGACCATCAACGCCTGCGCCGCCTGGCTGCTGGCGCTCTATGTGGCGGTCGCCGACGAGACCGGCGCGCCGCGCACGAAGCTCGCCGGCACGACGC
The DNA here is from genome assembly GCF_003008515.1 of Phreatobacter cathodiphilus. NCBI lineage: Bacteria > Pseudomonadati > Pseudomonadota > Alphaproteobacteria > Hyphomicrobiales > Phreatobacteraceae > Phreatobacter > Phreatobacter cathodiphilus. The sequence continues at coordinate 3,017,578 of NZ_CP027668.1, forward strand.
AGAACGACATCCTCAAGGAATATCTGTCGCGCGGGACCTACGTCTTCCCGCCGGAGCCCTCGCTCAGGCTCACCAAGGACACCATCCTCTTCACGACGGTCGAGATGCCGAAGTGGAACCCGATGAACGTCTGCTCCTACCACCTGCAGGAGGCGGGGGCGACGCCGGTGCAGGAGCTCGCCTTCTCGCTCGCCAACGCCGTCGCCATCCTCGATACGGTGAAGGCCTCCGGAGAGGTGCCGGAGGGCGGCTTCGGCGAGGTCGTCGGCCACATCTCGTTCTTCGTCAACGCCGGCATGCGGTTTGTCACCGAGATGTGCAAGATGCGCGCCTTCGTCGAGCTCTGGGAGGAGCTGGTCGAGACCCGCTACGGCGTCACCGATCCCAAGCACAAGCTGTTCCGCTACGGCGTTCAGGTGAACTCGCTCGGCCTCACCGAGCAGCAGCCGGAGAACAACGTCTACCGCATCCTCATCGAGGCGCTGGCGGTGACCATCTCGAAGAAGGCGCGCTGCCGCGCCCTGCAGCTTCCGGCCTGGAACGAGGCGCTCGGTCTGCCGCGCGCCTGGGACCAGCAATGGTCGCTGCGCCTCCAGCAGATCCTCGCCTACGAGACCGACCTCCTCGAATTCGGCGATCTCTTCGACGGCAACCCGGCGGTCGCCGCCAAGGTGGAGACGCTCAAGGCCGAGGCCACCGCCGAGATGAAGCTCATCGAGGAGATGGGCGGGGCCATCGCCGCCGTCCCCTACATGAAATCGAAGCTCGTCGAGAGCAACACCCGCCGCCTCGAGGCCATCGAGAGCGGCGAGCAGGTGGTCATCGGCGTCAACCGCTTCACCGAGACCGAACCCTCGCCACTCACCACGGGCGAAGGCTCGATCATGGTGGTCGATCCCGCCGTGGAGGCGCAGCAGGTCGAGAGCCTGAAGGCCTGGCGCGCCGCCCGCGACGCCAAGGCCGTGGAGAAGGCGCTCGCCGCGCTACGCGCCGCCGCGAGCGAGGGTCGCAACGTCATGGAGCCGTCCATCGCCGCCGCGAAAGCCGGCGTCACCACCGGCGAATGGGGCCAGGTGCTGCGCGAGGTCTTCGGCGAGTACCGCGCGCCCACCGGCGTCGGTCGCGCCGCCCGCGCCGAGACCGGCGACCTCGCGCCCATCCGCGCCGAAGTGGAGAACGTCTCGCGCAGCCTCGGCCGCCGCATCAAGTTCCTCGTCGGCAAGCCGGGTCTCGACGGCCATTCCAACGGCGCCGAGCAGATCGCCGTGCGCGCCCGAGACTGCGGCATGGAGGTGGTCTACGAGGGCATCCGCCTGACCCCCGCCGAAATCGTCAACGCGGCGCTGGAGGAAGGCGTCCACGTCGTCGGCCTGTCGATCCTCTCCGGCAGCCACATTCCGCTCGTCACCGAGGTGATGGAGCGCATGCGCGCCGAGGGTCTCGACGACATCCCCGTCATCGTCGGCGGCATCATCCCCCCTGAGGACGAGGCAGTGTTGCGGCAGGCTGGCGTCGCGGCGGTCTATACGCCGAAGGATTTCCAGCTCAATACGATCATGGCCGACATCGTGCGGATCGTCGGGGACGGGGCCAAGCAGGCGGCGTGACCGTCCTGGTTGCGACGCGATGGCGACGGGGCCAGGAGCCGCAGATGCATGTGCTCGTCAACGGCGTCCGATTGTTCGTCGACGTCGCCAATCCCGGTCTCGTCGTCGACGATCGGGGAGTGCGAGAAAAGCCGGCCCTCGTCATGCTGCACGGAGGCCCGGGCTTTGACCACGTGCCCTTCAAGAGCGCATTTTCCGCCCTGAGCGATGTCGCTCAGGTCGTCTTCTACGATCATCGGGGCAATGGGCGCAGCGAGGGTTCGGACCCCGCAACCTGGAACCTGACGCAATGGGGCGATGACGTGAAAGGGCTCTGTGATGCCCTGGGTCTCGTCAAGCCGATCGTCTGCGGTCTCTCGTTCGGCGGCTTCGTGGCCCAGTCCTACGCCACGCGCTATCCCGACCATCCCGGCAAGCTGATCCTTCTGAGCACGGCGGCGGCGATCGACTTCGAACAGGTATTCGAGACATTCGGGCGCGTCGGCGGAGACGAGGCTCGCGCGACGGCCGAGAGCTACTGGATTCACCCGACTGGCGAGGGCCGCGCCCGCTACATCGAGCGCTGCGTCCCCCTGTACCGGCATCGGCGCGATCGACCCAGAGCACCCGTCCACGCGATCATGAGGACCGAGGTGGCCCTCCATTTCAACGGCCCGAACAACGAACATGGCCGTTTCAACTTCCATGCGGACCTGCGGAACATCACCTGCCCGACCCTCGTCGTCGGCGGAGTGCACGATCCGATCGTACCCATCTCCCTGATCGAGGCGACCGCCCGTTCCCTGCCGCCGCATCTGGTTCAGTTCGAGCGACTGGAGGCGTGCGGTCACGAGATCCATGGTGATGCGCCGGAAAAGGTTTTCCCGCTCGTCCGCACCTTCATCGCGGAGGGGGCCCCGGCTGGCAAAACCGCCTGACGGAGGCACCATCGCGACGTTGGCCATCATCTCCCTTTCCCCGCTGATGACCTCGGCGGCGATCTGTGCCAGCTTCGCGCCCCCTTTGTGAGACGGCCCGCCATGCTCCCACCCCTGCGCGACTACGACGCCTTCGTCCGCGATTTCCGCTGGCAGGTCCCGGCCCGCTACAACATCGGCACCGACGTCTGCACCCGCTGGGCGTTGGCCGAGCCTGACCGCGTCGCCATCCTCTGGAAGAAGCCGGACGGGCGGGTCGAGCCCGTCACCTATGGCCGGCTGGAGGACGCCTCCAACCGGCTCGCCAATGTGCTGGTGGCGAAGGGCGTGAAGCGCGGCGATCGCGTCGCCCTGGTGCTCGCGCAAGGCGCCGCGGCCGCCATCGCCCATATCGCCATCTACAAGATGGGCGCCATCGCCGTGCCGCTGGCGGCGCTCTTCGGCATCGACGCCCTCGCCTTCCGCCTCGCCAATGCCGGCGTCCGCGCCCTCATCACCAATGCCGAGGGGGTGGCCAAGCTCGCCCAGATCCGCGACGGGCTCGGCGAGCTCTCCGTCGTCCTCTCGGTCGACGGCGCGGCCGACGGCGTCGACAGCTTCTATGGCTCGCTGGAGCAGGCCTCGGGCGCCTTCACGGCGGTGGACACCGCCGCCGACGATCCCGCCATGATGATCTACACCTCGGGCACCACGGGCCAGCCCAAGGGGGCCCTGCACGGCCACCGGGTGCTCCTCGGTCATCTGCCGGGCGTGGAGATGCCGCACGAATTCTTTCCGCAGGCCGGCGACCGCATGTGGACGCCGGCCGACTGGGCCTGGGCCGGCGGTCTCCTCAATGTGCTTCTGCCCTCCCTCCATTTCGGCGTCCCGGTGGTGGCCCACAAGTTCGAGAAGTTCGACGCGGACGAGGCCTTCGCGCTGATGGCGGAGCTCGAGGTGCGCAACTCCTTCGTCCCCCCCACCGCGCTGCGCATGCTGCGCTCCATCGACGACCCGCGGGCGCGGCACAGGCTCGTGCTGCGCACCCTCGCCTCCGGCGGCGAGGCGCTGGGCACGCCGACCTATGACTGGGGCCGCGCCGCCCTCGGCCTGACCATCAACGAGTTCTACGGCCAGACCGAATGCAACCTGGTCCTCGCCTCCTCGGCCGCCATCGGCGTGTCGAAGGCGGGCGCCATCGGCAAGCCGGTGCCGGGCCACACGGTGGGCGTCATCCGCGACGACGGCTCGCTCTGCGCGGCGGGGGAGCGCGGCCAGATCGCCGTGCAGCGGCCGGACCCGGTCATGTTCCTCGAATATTGGGGACGCCCCGAGGCGACCCGCGACAAGTTCATCGGCGACTGGATGCTGACCGGCGACCAGGGCCTGCGCGACGAGGAGGGCTACGTCCATTTCTTCGGCCGCGACGACGACGTCATCACCTCGGCCGGCTACCGCATCGGTCCCGGCGAGATCGAGGACACGCTGCTGAAGCATCCCGCCGTCTCGCTCGCCGCTGCCGTCGGCAAGCCCGACGAGTTGCGCACCGAGATCGTCAAGGCCTTCATCGTGCTCAAGGACGGCGTCGAGCCGTCGCCCGATCTCGCCTACCACATCCGCGACTTCGTCAGGACGCGCATGTCTGCCCATTCCTACCCGCGCGAGGTGGAGTTCATCGACGAACTGCCGATGACCACGACGGGCAAGATCATCCGGCGCCTGCTGCGCGACCGTCTCTAAACGTCAACGGCGCAGCAGCCGTTTTGCGAGGCCCTTGGCAGCGGCAAAGCCGCGGCGGCAGGCGAGCGCCGCGCGGTACCGGACGCCTGCACGCCCCTCCGCCACGGCGATGAAGCGTGTCGTCAGCTCCATGCGCCCCGGCCAGATGCGCTCGATCATGGGATGACCGGGGATCGCACAGGAATCGACGAGCCGCACGCCCTCGGCTGCGATGGCCGAAGCGCCGATGGCGCGGGAGAGGAGCAGCCCCGGTGAGAAGCGCGCGAAGGCCTCGTCATAGGCGGTCTTGAGGTACCAGGCACGCGCACCCGCCGTCAGGACCAGCCCGGCCGCGACGGGCCGGCCGTCGAGCAGCAGCATGTCGATCTGTGCCGCGCCCCGCGGCACGAGATCGGCCACCGCCCCTTCGAAGAAGGCGCGCGTCGCCGGCGTTGCGGCCAGCGCCGTGCCGCGGCGGCCCTTCCACCCCTCGGCCTCGAGGGTGAGGAAAGCGTCGACCGCCGCAGGGAGGGCGTAGCCGGTCGCGGTGGACACGGTTTCGAGCCGGCCCTGTTCGCCGAGCCGGCGGGCGAGCCGCCGGTGCTCCTTCGACAGGGGGGGCGGCGCCTCGGTCAGGACGGCGCGACGATGGGCGTCGAGGACGAAGGTGGGGTGCGAGGCGGCGAGCGCTTCGAGGGCATCGGCGACCGGACCCGCATCGAGGAGTGGCGTCTCGAGGGCGGCGACCCCTTGGTCCGCCAGAAACGAGACGAGGGCACCGATCACCGCGCCGGCTTCGTCCGGTCGCACCAGCGGCATGCCGTAGGGCGCGTAGTCATGGGTCCAGAGGCTGAACACGGACCGAAGAAGATGGAACCGTCCCGCCACCAGGCCGATGAGGAGCCCGTCGCGCGTGACCAGCAGCGCCCCGAGGCCCGCCGACGCCACGGCGCCGCGGGCCGCCAGGGCAAAGCCGGGTGCGAGAAAGACGTTGGGCTCGGCCGCGGCAGCCGCGAGCTCGTCCCAGTCCGCCCGGGCTTCCTCCCAGCGCGCCGCCGGCACCCAATACGCGGCGACCGCGCCGAGGCCGGCGGGCGCGGACACCGGCTGAAGCGGCGGGGCGGCGATGGCCAGGCTGTCGGATGCCGCGATCATGCCGCAGCCGGCTTGATCCAGAAGGAGGCGGACAGGCCGAGGCGCGCCGTGGTGACCCAGACCAGCAGGGCGGATTCGAGCGTCAGCGCCGCCGCCGTGGCGATCGCCGCGCCCATCATGCCGAAGGGCGGGATGAGCAGCAGGCAGAGGACCACGGCCGCGACGAAGGCGCCGCCATAGATGAGCGCGCAGGCGGTCTGGTGGCCGGACATGGTGAGCAGGCGCTCGACCGGGCCGGCCGCGGCCCGCGCCAGCAGTCCCACGGACACGACGAACATTGCCGGATAGCCTTTCACGTAGTCGGGCCCGAACATCATCAGGAAGGGCTTGCCGAGGGCGAGGATGAGGATCGTCGCCGCCAGGGAGGGGAAGAAGGTCCAGCGGATCGAGGCACGCAGGAAGTCGGCGAGCTTTTGCTTGTCGCCGGCCACGTGATACTCGCTGAACCGGTGGGCCGCCGCAGCCGCCACGGCGAAGTAGACGAAGGCGACGAGCGCCAGCGTCTTCACCGCCGCCCAATAGACGGCGACCTCCTCCGGCCCGCGCAACTGCTTCAGCAGGACCACGTCCGTGTAGGTCAGGGCGAGATAGAAGGTCTCCACCACGAAGATGGGCAGGCTCGTCTTCAGCCAGAACAGCGTCTCGGTCCGCTGCGGACCCGCCTCGACCCGTCCGGCGATGCGACGGTTGAGCAGCACGAACTGGATGACGGCGGCGGCCCAGGTCGCCACCACCGCGCAGCCCATGGCCGTCACCGCATTGCTCTCGAAGCCGGCGAAGTGGCCGCCGGCCATGCAGCCGAGCAGGATGAAGGGGCGAATCAGATAGGGCGGCCCGAGGGCGAGGTCGGTCCAGTTCCACGAGCGGGCGATGCCGTCCTGGATGTCGGTCAGCACGAACATGGGCAGGCAGAGCGCGGCGAGCGCCAGCGGCATCACCATCGCGCCGGTGAAGAGATGGCCGAAGCGCCACAGCACGGCGAGCCCCGCTGCCGCGATCAGGGTGGCGATGACGACGCCAAGGCGCCGCCCCCCGGCGAGGAAGCCGCGCAACCCCTCATGGTCCCCCCGCTCGGCATATTCGGGCACGAAGCGTTGCGCGGCGGAGGCGAGGCCGGCATTGGCGAAATGGCCGATGAGTAGCACCCACACCCAGACGGAGACATAGGTGCCGAATTCCGAGCCGCCCATCCAGCGCGCCATCAGCACCTGGCTCACATAGGCGATGCCGGCGCTGAGCACGCGGATCAGGAAGGCCGCGCCCGCCATCCGCTGGGCGATCGACTGGTCGGAGCGATCGAGGAGGAAGGAGCGGATGCGGGCGGCGATGCCGGCAGGCGACAGCAGCGTCTTGGCGCCGCGGCCCATCTGCGCTTCTTCCGAACCCATCACCGACAAGGCGGACGTCTCCGACCACGCGTCGGCACGATGATCCGATCACGGTCTCCCAGCCATAAGGGAGGCCGCTTAAGAAACGGTGTGATGCGCGGGGACGTCATTCGACGGCCGCCCGACGACGAAGGCCGGCCGTGGGAACGGCCGGCCTCGCCGGGTCTTCTCGGAACAGGTGGCTCAGGGGCGCGGCGTCGCCGGGGCCGGCGTGCCGGGAGCGCCCGGCGCCGTGGGGCGCGTCGGCGAGGGCACGAAGCGCTCGACCTGCGCCTCCGACCTCAGCTTCTGCACGAGATCGGCCTGGACGCGGCGGGTGAGGAAGTCCTCGATCTGGCCACGCACCTGCTCGAAGCTCGGGATCTGCCGCTGGCGGCGCTCCTCGACCTTAATGATGTGCCAGCCGAACTGCGACTTGACGGGGGCCTGCGAGAGCTGGCCGGCCTGCATGGCGAAGGCCGCCTCGGCGAACTCCGGCACCATCTGGCCCTTGGTGAAGAAGCCGAGGTCGCCGCCGTTGCGGGCGCCGCCCGGATCCTTCGACTTCTCCTTGGCGATCGTCTCGAAATCGGCCCCGCCGCGGATCTGCGCGATCAGCGCTTTCGCCTCGTCCTCGGTCTCGACCAGGATGTGGCGGGCTCGAACCTCGTCTTCCGGCGTGATGCGGGAGCGCTGCTCGTCGTAGATCTTGCGCATCTCCTCTTCCGTCACGCGCGTGCGCGTCTCGGTGTTGAGGAGGGTCTCCACCAGCAGCTTGTTGCGGTAGTAGGTCATCTTGCGGGCGAAGTCGGCGCCCTCCTGGACGTTGCGCTGCTCGGCGGCCTTGGCGGCGAGCGTCAGATCGATGACGAAGCTGAGGAGATATTCGCGCTTCTGCTCCGGGCTCATCTGCGCGGTCGTCTGGCCGCCGATGTCCTCCTCCGCCGCGTCGAGGTCGGCCTGGCGGATCTCGACGCCCTGGACGCGGGCGAGGATGCCGTCGGCCGGGGTCGGCAGCGCCGGCGGCGCCGCCGGCTGGGCCGGGGCCGGAGTGGCGGCCGGCGGCGTCTGGGCGGCCAGCGGTCCGGCGAGCGCCACCATCATGGCGGCGAGGGACAGGAGCGAGCGGACGGTCATGGAAGGATCGAGCCTTTTGTCACGGGAAGGCGTGCTTGACGGGCACGTGTGGCGCTTTGAAGGAAGGCGGTGCGAAAGCACGGGGGCGATGGACGCGTGCACAACTCCTGACGGATCCCGCCGGTTGTCGCAGCAATGCCCGTTTCGGCTTGAATTGACAACCCTTGGCACCGTCCATATCTGTCGCGGGTTGCCGGGCCGCTGCGGAATTCCGCGCGTCCGTCGACATCCCGCCAGGACCAGAGGATGGGGCGCACGGGGCGCTCCGCCACCGCCTGACGGGGCTGAAGGGCTCGCGTGAACCATCGGAACGCACGGTGCGACCAACCGTTTCGATGCCTCTGTCTCCCCGCCCAAGTGTAAGGAACGCACATGCTCGGCGCGCTCGCCCGCAGGATCTTCGGCAACGGCAACGATCGCCGCATCAAGGGATACCGTCCGCGGATCGATGCCATCAACGCGCTGGAGCCTGAGCTCGCCGCGCTGTCGGACGAAGCCCTGCGCGCCCGCACCGATGCCTTCAAGGCACAGCTCGCCGCCGGCAAGAGCCTCGACGACCTGCTCGTCCCCGCCTTCGCCACCGTCCGTGAGGCGGCCAAGCGCGTCCTCGGCCAGCGCCATTATGACGTTCAGTTGATCGGCGGCATCGTGCTCCACGAGGGCGCCATCGCCGAGATGAAGACCGGCGAGGGCAAGACCCTCGTCGCCACCCTCGCCGTCTATCTCAACGCCCTCGCCGGCAAGGGCGTCCACGTCGTCACCGTCAACGACTATCTCGCCAAGCGCGACGCCGAGTGGATGGGCAAGGTCTACGGCTTCCTCGGCATGACCACCGGCACCATCGTCCACGGCATGGACGACCAGCAGCGCCACGAGGCCTATGCCTGCGACATCACCTACGGCACCAACAACGAATACGGCTTCGACTACCTGCGCGACAACATGAAGTACACGGTGGAGGAGATGGTCCAGCGCGGCCACTTCTACGCCATCGTCGACGAGGTCGATTCCATCCTGATCGACGAGGCGCGCACGCCGCTCATCATCTCCGGCCCGCTCGACGACCGCTCCGATTTCTACGCCACCATCGACCGCTTCATCCCCGCCCTGAACAAGGAGGATTACGAGGTCGACGAGAAGCAGCGCACCGCGGCCCTCACCGAGAGCGGCAACGAGAAGATCGAGAAGGCTCTGGTCGAGGCCGGCTACGTCAAGGGCGACCTCTACGACGTCGAGAACGTCTCCACCGTCCACCACGTCAACCAGGCGCTGAAGGCCCACAAGCTGTTCCAGCGCGACAAGGACTACATCGTCCGAAACGGCGAGGTGGTCATCATCGACGAGTTCACCGGCCGCATGATGCCGGGCCGCCGCTATTCGGAAGGCCTGCACCAGGCCCTCGAGGCCAAGGAGCGCGTCCAGGTCCAGCCCGAGAACCAGACGCTCGCCTCCATCACCTTCCAGAACTATTTCCGCATGTACGGCAAGCTCGCCGGCATGACCGGCACGGCCCTCACCGAGGCCGACGAGTTCATGGACATCTACAAGCTGCAGGTGGTCGAGATCCCGACCAACCGCGGCATCGCCCGCCTCGACGAGGACGACGAGGTCTACAAGACCGTCCAGGACAAGTACCAGGCGATCATCGCCGAGGTGGAGGCTGCCCGCGCCAAGGGCCAGCCGGTGCTCGTCGGCACCACCTCCATCGAGAAGTCCGAGACCCTCGCCGAGATGCTGAAACAGGCAGGCTTCAAGCAGGTCGACCTCGACGATCCCGCCGCCTTCGCGCCGCTCTACGACGGCGACCAGGGCACGCCCGGCGAGCGCGTCTTCGCCGTGCTCAACGCCCGCTATCACGAGCAGGAGGCTTTTATCGTCTCCCAGGCAGGCGTGCCCGGCGCCATCACCATCGCCACCAACATGGCGGGACGCGGGACGGACATCCAGCTCGGCGGCAATGCCGACATGCGCATCTCCGTCGAGCTCGCCGGCATGGAGGACGGGCCGGAGAAGCAGGAGAAGGCCGAGGCCATCCGCCGCCAGGTCGCCGATCTCAAGCAGCGCGCCCTGAACGCCGGCGGCCTCTACATCATGGGCACCGAGCGCCACGAGAGCCGCCGCATCGACAACCAGCTCCGCGGCCGCTCCGGCCGCCAGGGCGATCCCGGCCGCTCCAAGTTTTACCTGTCCCTTCAGGACGACCTGATGCGCATCTTCGGGTCGGACCGCATGGAGGGCATGCTGACCAAGCTCGGCCTCAAGGAGGGCGAGGCCATCGTCCATCCCTGGATCAACCGGGCGCTGGAGAAGGCGCAGCAGAAGGTCGAGGCCCGCAATTTCGACCTGCGCAAGAACGTCCTCAAATACGACGACGTCGCCAACGACCAGCGCAAGGTCATCTTCGAGCAGCGCATCGAGCTGATGAGCCAGCAGGACCTCTCCGACATGACGCAGGACATGCGCCATGGCGTGATCGAGACCCTGGTCCACGCCTACATCCCGCCGGACGCCTATGCCGAGCAGTGGGACACCGCAACTCTGCGCGAGGAGATCTACCGCGTCCTCAACCTCGACCTGCCCGTCGACGAATGGGCCAAGGAGGAGGGCATCGCCGACGAGGAGGTGATCGAGCGCATCACCAAGGCCGCCGACGAGATGATGGCCTCCAAGGCCGCCCGCTTCGGCCCCGACATCATGCGCCAGATCGAGAAGGCGGTGGTGATGCAGGTGCTCGACCATCTCTGGCGCGAGCACATCGTCCAGCTCGACCACCTGCGCCAGGTGGTGGGCCTGCGCGGCTATGCCCAGCGCGACCCGCTCAACGAGTTCAAGTCCGAGGCCTTCCAGCTCTTCGAGGGGTTGATGGCGAAGCTCCGCGAGATGACGACCCAACAGCTCGCCCTCGTCGAGCTGCAGGAGCCGCCGCCCATGCCGGACCTGCCGCCCATGACGGCGCATCACATCGATCCGATGACGGGCATGGACGAGTTCGCCCAGATGGGGGCCGCCTCCGGCGGATCGTTCCAGGCGCAGGGCGGCGGCGCGCCGACCGCCGAGCGCAATCCGAACGACCCTTCCACCTGGGGCAAGGTCGGCCGCAACGACCCCTGCCCCTGCGGTTCGGGCAAGAAGTTCAAGCACTGCCACGGGCAGTATGTGTGAGATGAGGAAGGGCGCCGGCTGCGGCGCCCTTCGCGTCCGGGCGCGTCCGCCGAAAGCCGCTTTGCTGCGCGTGGAACGCCTTGACCGGAATGCCGGCACGCCCTAAAAGGCGCGCTCGCGGGCGGGGCTGTAGCTCAGATGGGAGAGCGCTGCAATCGCACTGCAGAGGTCGGGGGTTCGAATCCCCCTAGCTCCACCAGCCCGCTCATCCATTGCCCATATCCTCAAGCCGCCCCTCCAACACGCCTCCCGTGAACCGGGCGGCACCCTTCCGCGTATCCTCTGCATTCATCGGGGATCCGGACCATGCAATTTCTCTCGGCCTATGCGGCCGCGCTGATCGTATTCGGCATTCTCGACGCGGTTTGGCTCTCGATCATGGGCCGGCTGCTCTACCGGCCGACGCTGGGCAGCCTGATGCTGGACAACCTGCGCTGGGCACCTGCCCTCGTCTTCTATTTCCTCTTCCCCGTCGGCGTCGTCCATTTCGCCGTGCTGCCGGCCTTCGCGGCCGGCTCGCTGCAGACGGCGCTGGTCAACGGCGGCTTCCTCGGGCTTCTCGCCTATGCGACCTACGACCTGACGAACTACGCCACCCTGCGTGTCTGGACGCTCACCCTCACGCTGGTCGACGTCGTCTATGGCGCGGCGGCGACGGCCATCGTCGCCGGCGGCGCCTATGGTGCTCTCCGCGTCCTCGCCTCGGCCGGCTGGATCTGAGCGCGGGGCTCAGCGCACCGGCTTCAGGCGGTAGTGGCTGACGCCCCAGCTCTGGCCCCCGGCGTGGCCGAAGAGGCCGCTGGTGGCGAGGAAGAACAGCCGCCAGCGCCGGCGCCAGAGTGCCATCCGGTCGTTGCCGTAGACGCTGGCGAGGATCGGATCGATCTCGTCGATCCGCTGGTCGAAAAGCGCCAGCCAGTCCTCGGCGGTGCGCCGATAATGCGCGCCGCTCCAGCGCCACTCCTCCTCGACGGTGAAGAGGTCGTCGAAGCGGCGGATCAGACCGTGGCTCGGCATCAGGCCGCCGGTGAAGAAGTGCTGGGCGATCCAGTCGGTCTTGTCCGCACTGTCGAAGCGGTAGGAGCCGGTGCGGTGGGTGAAGACGTGGATGAACATCCGACCGTCGTCCTCCAGCCACCCGGCGGCGCGCGCCAGCAGGTCGCGCCAGTTGGCCATGTGCTCGAACATCTCCACCGAGACGATGCGGTCGAAGCGGCCCTGCGGGGCGAAGCCGTTCATGTCGGCGGTGACCACGGTGAGGTTGCCGAGCCCCTGCCGCGCCGCCTCCGCCGCGATGAAGCGGCGCTGGCCGTGCGAATTCGACACGGCGGTGATCGAGGCGCGAGGGAAGCGGCGGGCCATGGCGAGGGAGAGCGAGCCCCAGCCGCAGCCGAGCTCCAGGATGCGCTGGCCGTCGGCGAGGCCGGCATGATCCATGGTGAGGTCGAGTGCCCGCGTCTCAGCCTCAGCGAGGGTGCTCTCGGGGGCGTCGTAGTAGCAGCACGAATATTTGCGCTGCGGGCCGAGGGTCCGGACGAAGAAGTCCGGCGGCAGCTCGTAATGCTGGGCATTGGCGGTGTCCGTATGCACCGCCACGGGAAAGTCCGCCATGGAGGCGGCGAAGGCCGCCTCGTCGGCGGCCGTGAGGGTGGCGAGGTTCCGGTCGGTCCGCCCGACCAGCCAGGCGATGGCGGCGCGGGTCAGAGCATCGGGGACGGGGGCGCGTTCGCCCCAGGCAATGAGGCCGGCGAGAAGGGACACCGCGTTCAGCCTTTCGTCTGGGCCGGCGGCCAGGGGATAAAGGCGCTGGTGCGCGCCTGATAGTCCGCGAAGGCGGCGCCGTGCTTGCGCAGCATGTGCTCCTCCAGCGGCGGAATTCCGGAGATGCGGGTCAGCAGCAGTGTCATGAAGGCGGGCGCCAGCAGGGCGGCCCAGCCGAAGGGATGGCCGCTCCAGGCAAGCGCCATAACCGCATAGGAGGCCCAGAGGACGCATTCGAAGAAGTAGTTGGGATGGCGCGAATAGCGCCACAGGCCGACGTCGCAAATGGGGCCGCGCTTGTTCTTGTCGGCGACGAAGGCGGCGAGCTGCCGGTCGGCGACGGCGCCGCCCGCCCAGCCCGCGACGAAGACCGCAAGGCCCAGCCCATCCTGCCAGCCGAGAGACGCGGGACGGTGGGCGGCGAGCACGATCCCGAGAGCGAGCGGCACGCTGGCTGCGGCCTGGATCTGCAGGAAGCGGAACATCTGCCAGGAGGCGTCCGGCCCCCAGTCCTGCCTGAGCTTGGCGTAGCGCGCGTCGTCGGTGATGCCGCGGGTGCGGCCGGCGATGTGCAGGCCGAGCCTCAGCGCCCAGGCCGCCGCCATGGCGGCGACGAGCAGGCGCCGCTCCCACGGCCCCGTGCCGAAGGGCAGCAGCGCGGCTGCGAGCGCCGTGCCGCCGACGCCGAAGGTCCAGGTGACGTCGATCCAGCCGGAATTGCCGGTCCGCTTCTCGATCAGCCAGGCCCCCGCCATAACCACGCTCATGGCGGCGGCGATGAAGACGAGGGCGGCGAGGAAGGAGAGCCCCGTCACAGGCGGACGAAGGGCTGCAGCAGGCGGCCGATCATGCCCTCGAACCGGACGGTGCCGGTGAGGGCGACGATGCAGGTGCACCCCTCCCTGGGATCGACCACCGGCGTATGGGCGTGGCGGTCGTCGGCCTCGTCGAAATCGCCGGCGGCATAGCGGCCATATTCGTGCTGGTAGGCGCCGGCGACGATCGTCGTCCACTCCGCGCCGGTGTGGCGGTGCGCCGGCAGCCGGGTTCCCGGCTGCGCCCGCAGCATGAACACCCGCGCCTCGGAATTCGGCACGTCGACGCGCCGCAGCGCGACCCCGCGGCCGACGCTTTGCCAGCGTCCCAGCGCGTAGGGGGCGAGCACGGCGAGGCCCGCAGCATCCGGCGGCGCGGCTGGCCGCGCGGGCACGTCCTCCACGCGGTGCGGCAGCGCCATCGACAGGCTGCGCGCGTCGACGCCCATGGGCTCGGGCTCGATCGTGTCGAGGAAGGCGCCCGAGAGCGCGTCGAGCTCGGCGAGGTCTTGCCGCGTCCGCGGGTTGATCTCGACATGGGCGGCGACCACCAGGGCCAGCCCCTCGTCGAGGCGGCCGGCGGCGAAGGCGGCGAGGGTTTCCCCGGACGGACGATGGGACATGCTCATCGCAGATCCTCCAGCGAGCCGCGCATGCGTGCCATGGCCAGGCGCAGCCGCGACTTGACGGTGCCGAGCGGGATGGACAGGCGTTTCGCCACGTCCTGATGACTGAGACCTTCCATGAATGCCAATTGGACGACTCGGAGCTGATCGGGGGAGAGGGAGGTGAGGGCGGCCCTCACACGGGAGTCGCGTTCGCTCCCGTCGAAGACCTGGTCCGGCTGCTCCGGCTCCTCACCCTGAAGGATGTCGAACACGTCCGGCAGGCGCGACCGCTTCTCGCGCCGGGCGGCGTCGATCCTGAGATTGCGGGCGATCGCCGCGATCCAGGTCGAGGCCCCCGCACGGGTGGGGTCGAACAGCGCCGCCTTGCGCCAGACCATCAGCAGCGTTTCCTGCGCCAGTTCCTCGGCGAGATCCGCCGGCGTTCCCTGGCGCATCAGCAGGGCTTTCACCCGCGGCGCGAAATGGTCGAAGAGTTTGACGAACGCTTGCCTGTCGGACGATTGGGCAATCGACTGGATCAGGGCATTGGCATCCATCAGGGCGGCACCGGCACGTCTGCGCGGCCCGCGGGAGAGCGGGACCGACGTTTCAGAATGTATCGCAAGAGCAACCATCATGTCGCCCTCTACGCCCCCTCTGCGGCAACGGATCAGTGGGGAGACGAGATCGCGCCAAGACGGGCTCCGATGAACCGGTGCGACCGCCCCGGCGTAGGACAGCTATAACGGCATCACAGTCAGGAATACGGCATGCAAGCGGGTGGTGGGCGTCGGCAGCGTATCGCGGTGGTGGGGAGCGGCATATCCGGCCTGTCCGCTGCCTGGCTCCTGTCCCGGGCCCATGACGTGACACTCTACGAGCGCGACGGCCGGCTCGGCGGCCACGCCAACACCGTGACGGTCCCCGGCGCCCGGGGGCAGGACGTCGCCGTCGACACCGGCTTCATCGTCTTCAACGAGGCGACCTATCCGAACTTCTGCGCCCTCCTCGACCATCTCGGCGTGCCCTCGCTCGCCACCGAGATGTCCTTCGCCGTCTCCCTCGACGGCGGCCGCCTCGAATATGCCGGAACGGGTCTTGCCGGTCTCTTCGCCCAGCGGCGGAACATCGTCAGCCCGCGCTTCTGGTCGATGCTGCAGGATCTGCTGCGCTTCTACCGCAGCGCCACCCGCGACGCCGCGGAGCTGGAGAACGACCCGATCTCTCTCGGCGACTATCTGAAGGCCGGCCGCTACGGCCGCGCCTTCCGCGACGACCACCTCCTGCCCATGGCCGGTGCCATCTGGTCCGCGCCCTGCGCCGAGATCCTCTCCTATCCCGCCAGCGCCTTCATCCGATTCCACGACAATCATGGCCTCTTGAAGCTCTCCGGCCGCCCGGCCTGGCGCACCGTGACCGGCGGCAGCCGCGCCTATGTGGGCAGGCTCATGGAGGCATTCTCCGGCGAGGTCTGCCCGGACATGCCGGTGGCCCGCATCCGCCGCTTTGCCGACGGCGTCATCCTCGACGGCGATGACGGCTGGTCCCGCCGCTTCGACCAGGTGGTGGTGGCGACCCATGCGAAGGAGGCGCTCGCCATGCTGGCCGATCCGTCGCCTGAGGAGCGCGCCCTGCTCGGCGCCTTCCGCTACAGCCGCAACGTCGCGGTCCTGCACACCGACGAGGCTCTGATGCCCCGCCGCCGCGCCGCCTGGTCGAGCTGGAACCACATCGGCGACCGCCGCGTGCCGGACGAGCCCTGCGCCGTCACTTACTGGATGAACCGGCTGCAGCACCTTCCCATGGACAGGCAGTTCTTCGTGACGCTCAATCCGCCGCGCCCGCCACGGGAGGAGACCGTGCTGCGCACCGAGACCTACGAGCATCCGCTCTTCGACAGCGCCGCCATCGCCGCCCAGTCGCGCCTTTGGTCGCTGCAGGGCCAGCGCCACACCTGGTATTGCGGCGCCCATTTCGGCGCCGGCTTCCACGAGGACGGGCTGCAGGCCGGCCTCGCCGTCGCCGAGGATCTCGGCGGCCTCAGGCGGCCCTGGTCGGTCGCAGACGATTCCGGCCGCATCGTGCGCCTCCCGCAGGCCCTGCCGCTGACGGAGGTGGCGTGACCGCCCCCGCCTCGGCGCTCTATGTGGGCCGGGTGGAGCACCGGCGCATCCGGCCGCGGCCGCACGCCCTCGCCTACCGCGTGTTCTGGATGCTGCTCGACCTCGACGAGATCGACGATCTGCACCGCCGGCTGAAGGTCTTTTCGCGAGACCGCCGCAACCTCTTCTCCTTTCGCACCGCCGATTACGGCGACCGCTCCGGGCGGCCGCTCCGGCCGCAGGTCGAGGCGCGCCTCGCCGAGGCCGGCATCGAAACCGGTGGCGGGCCCATCCGGCTCCTCACCATGCCGCGCGTTCTCGGCTACGGCTTCAACCCGATCAGCGTCTTCTTCTGCCACCGGGCGGACGGCGCGCTGGCCGCGACGATCTACGAGGTGCACAACACCTTCGGCGAGATCCATTCCTACCTGATCGCCGCCGAGGGGGGCGCCCGCCCCATCCTCCAGGACAGTGCCAAGGCCTTCCACGTCTCGCCCTTCCTGACGCGCGACATGGCCTATCGCTTCCGCCTCGCGCCGCCGGGCGACGACGTGGCGCTGCACATCGCCGCCAGCGACGGCGAAGGCCCGATGCTCTTCGCCTCGCTCGCCGGGAACCGGCGGGAGCTGACGGACGGCGCGCTGCTGCGGCTGCTCGTCACCCATCCGCTGCTGACGCTGAAGGTCACGGCGGCCATCCACTGGCACGCCCTGCTGCTGCTGGCCAAGCGCATCCGCCTGATCCGCCATCCCGGCCCCGCGGCGGGCGACGTCACCGTCGGCAGGCAGTCCGGCTGAAGCCGTTCACCGCTGGCGCAGGCTGCCGGGCGTCACGCCTTCCATGGCCCGGAACATCTTCACGAACTGGGTGCTGCTGGAGAAGCCGACCTTCGTCGCCACCTGGGCGACAGGCAGCGTCGTGGCGGTGAGGAGCCGCCGCGCCTCGTTCATCCTCAGCCGCAGGAAATACTGATAGGGCGTGGCGCCGAAGGCGTCGCGGAACGAGCGGATCAGGTGAAAGCGGGAGAGCCCGGCGAGCTGCGCCAGGTCGTCGATCGAAACCTGGCTGCCGACATGGGAGCGCAGATAGTCCTCGAGGATCGCCATGCGCGAGCGCGACCCCACCGCATTCCGCTCCGGCGCCTGGTCCAGCCGCGACAGTTCCAGCACCCGTGCGGCGATGAACAGGCCGATGGACTCCGCATAGAGATCGGTCGGCCCGTCGCCCTCGGAGAGCACCCGGTCGAGCCGCGTCATGGCATCGGCGATGTCCGGATCCTCGAAATAGAGCTTCGGCCGCACGGATGAGGCCGAATACATCCGGCCGAGCTCGGAGGTGAGCTGCCCCGGATCGAAGAACATCATCGTCACGTGGCCCTCGTTCGAGGCCCCGGCGGTCCAGCCCTGTGCGCCGCAGCCGGCGGGAATCTGGGTGAGCTTGCCGCGCAGGTCGGTCAGGGAGGAGCCCGGAAGACCGTCGATCCGCGTCTCACCCTCGCGTCGCGAGAAATGATGGAGTGCGATGTAGTGTTCGGACGGGTTGCTCGCATAGCTGATGCTGTAGTCCGTCTTCCGACGGCTCGTCTTGGCGACGAAACCGGGCCAGGTCGCAACGATGCTGTGCTCGATCCTGCCGCCGCTGTCGGGGTTCAACGGCTTGAGAAGCATGGGGCAAAAAATCCCTGAGAATCAATATTGGCTGATTGATTCACAGCTCCGCGGACAGGTCAATTGATGAAACATGCGCCGCCGGCCGCGGGGTTCGCCGCTTGCGGTGCCGGCAATGCTTCAATCCACCTCTCCGGGATCGTCGTCGCGGGCGCGCTTGCCGCGGCCGCGGCCGCCCTTGACCACGAAGAGCTTGTCCTTCCACTCCAGCGCCTTGACGATTTTCGAGCCGAGCGAGAGGAGCTGCACCAGCCGCTCCGTCTCCAGCCGCTCGATATCGTCGTACCAGCCGGTGAGAAGTTCGATGACGCCGTGCATCTCCTGCATCCGCTCCTGGGCAAAGCGTTCCTCCTCCGAGGCGGGGCTCTGCATGAGCAGTTCGCGCAAGACGGTCAGCGTCGGGTCGATCTCGCGGCGCTTCCGCTGCTCCACCAGCTTGCGGACGATGGCCCAGATGTCGTCGAGGGTCGTGTAGAAGTCGCGCCGCTCGCCGGGCACGTGCTTCAGCCGGATCAGCTCCCAGCTCTGCAGCTCCTTCAGCGCCATGGCGACGTTGGAGCGCGCGACGCCGACGGCATCGACGAGATCGTCGGCACAGACCGGCCGGTTGGCGAGGAAGATCACCGCATAGACCTGGCCGACCGTGCGGTTGATGCCCCAGCGCGACCCCATCTCGCCGAAATGCAGCACGAAGGCCTGGATGAGCGGCGGTAGGTTCATGGGTCGCCCGTCTGAATTTTCAGGATTTTCTGAAGTAACAGGCGGCGGGGGGACAGGTCAACGCGCCCGGGCGGGAGCACGGGGCGGACAGTCTAAGTCGTGAAGGGGGAAAATGGTGGGTGATGAAGGACTCGAACCTTCGACCCGCTGATTAAGAGTCAGCTGCTCTACCAACTGAGCTAATCACCCACGCCCGCGAACCCGAGGGCCGCGCGGGAGCCGGGTGACTACCAGACGGCGGGGGCCCTGTCCAGAACGCCGGCTGACTTTTTTGCCAACCCGCCCGCGCCGTCACGCGGCAGGGTTAGCGGCGGGCCAGAGCCAGGCGGCGCCACGCACGCCGGAGGAGTCGCCGTGCACCGCCTTGACGATGGGCGTGGTGCAGGCGTCGGAGAAGACGTAGGCGCGCATGGCCGGCGGCAGGTCGTCATAGATGGAGGGGACGTTGCTCATGCCGCCCCCCACCACGATGACGTCGGGGTCGATGAGGTTGACCACCTGGGCAAGCCCGCGGGCGAGCCGCGAGATGTAGCGCTCATAGGAGGCGCGGGCGATGCCGTCACCGGAAACCGCCATGGCGACGATCTCCGGGGCGGGCACGGCCGCTCCCGTGGCGCGCCGGTAATCGTCGGCGAAACCGGTGCCGGAGACCCAGGTCTCAAGGCAGCCCTTTTGGCCGCAGTAACAGGCGGGCGCCTCGACCACCTCCTCGACGCTCGGCCAGGGGAGCGGGTTGTGGCCGAACTCGCCGCCGATGAGATGGCGGCCGCGCAGCACCTTGCCGTCGATGACGATGCCGGAGCCCGCACCCGTGCCGATGATCAGGCCGAAGACCACGCCGGCCCCGGCCGCCGCGCCGTCCACCGCTTCCGACAGGGCGAAGCAATTGGCGTCGTTCTCGAGCCGCACCTCGCGGCCGAGGGCCACGGCGAGGTCGCGGTCGAGCGGGTGACCGATGAGCACGGTGGTGTTGGCGTTCTTGATGAGGCCGGTGGCGGGCGACAGGGAGCCAGGAATCCCGACCCCCACCGTCCCGGTCTGGCCGAGTTCGGCCTCGACGCCGGTGACGAGCCCGGCAATGGCGGCGACGATCGCGCCATAGTCGTGGCGCGGCGTCGACACCCGGCGGCGCATCAGCTCCCGGCCCTGGTCGTCCAGGGCCAGAATCTCGATCTTGGTGCCGCCGAGGTCAATGCCGATGCGCATGCTGTCGTGTTCACTCCGCGGCGACGGTGCCGTGCTGCGGATGCAGGCGCTCGCGCTTGGCGATCAGCTTGTTCAGCGCCGACAGATAGGCCTTGGCCGAGGACACCAGCGTGTCCGGGTCCGCCCCCTTGCCGGTGAACGTATTGCCGTCCGCCTGAAGCCGCACCGAAACCTCCGCCTGTGCATCCGTCCCCTGGGTAACGGCATGGACCTGATAGAGTTCCAGCACCGCCTCGTGCGGCACGATGGCCTTGATGGCGTTGAACACCGCGTCGACCGGCCCGTTGCCCGAGGCCTGGACGGTCTTGTGGACGCCGTCGAGGTCGAGGGTCAGGGTCGCCGCCTGCGGCCCCATCGTGCCGGCCACGACCAGCAGCGACATGACCTTCATGCGGTCCTGGCTGTGGGCGATCTTCTCGTCCACCAGCGCCTCGATGTCCTCGTCGTAGATCACCTTCTTGCGGTCGGCGAGTTCCTTGAAGCGCACGAAGGCGTCTTCCAGCTGGTTGTCCGAGAGCTGGTAGCCGAGGTGCTTCAGCTTGTCCTTGAAGGCGTTGCGCCCCGAGTGCTTGCCCATGACCAGCGAGGTCGATTTCACGCCCACCGAGTCCGGCGTCATGATCTCGTAGGTCTGGGTGTTCTTCAGCATGCCGTCCTGGTGGATGCCGCTCTCGTGGGCAAAGGCGTTCCGGCCGACGATCGCCTTGTTGTACTGGACGGGGAAGGAGGTGACCGTCGACACGAGCTTGGAGGCCCGCGTCAGCATCTTGGTGTCAATGCCGGTCTCATAGGGGAAGATGTCGTTGCGCGTCTTGATCGCCATGACGATCTCTTCCAGCGCCGCATTGCCGGCCCGCTCGCCGATGCCGTTGATGGTGCACTCGATCTGCCGGGCGCCGCCCTCGACGCCGGCGATGGAGTTCGCCACCGCCATGCCGAGGTCGTTGTGGCAGTGGACCGAGAACACCGCCTTGTCGGCGTTCGGCACGCGGGCGCGCACCATCTCGAACAGCGCCTTGTACTCGTGCGGGGCGGTGTAGCCGACCGTGTCGGGGATGTTGATGGTGGTGGCGCCGGCCTTGATCGCCGCCTCCACGCAGCGGCAGAGGAAGTCGTGCTCGGTGCGGGTGCCGTCCTCGGCCGACCATTCCACGTCGTCGACAAGGTTGCGGGCGCGGGTGACGGAGGCCACCACCATTGCCAGCACCTCGTCGGGCGACTTCTGCAGCTTGTGCTTCATGTGCACCGGCGAGGTCGACAGGAAGGTGTGGATGCGCGGGCGGCGGGCATGGCGGACCGCCTCGCCGGCGCGGTCGATGTCGTTCATGCCGGCGCGCGCGAGGCCGGTGACCACCGCGTTCTTCACCCGCTGGGCGACCGCGACCACCGCCTCGAAGTCGCCGATGGAGGCGATGGGGAAGCCGGCCTCGATGATGTCGACGCCCATCTCGTCGAGGACGTCGGCGACCTGGAGCTTCTCCTCCAGCGTCATGGTGGCGCCGGGGCACTGTTCACCGTCGCGCAGGGTGGTGTCGAAGATGACGACGCGGTCCTTGGCGGACGTCGGGGTGGTGGTGGTCATGGGTCTCGTCCTTGCTGCGGGCCGCGGCGGCGTTCAGCGCCTCACTTCGCAGGCCCCCGGTTGCGGGTTGCGGTGGCGTGGTCCCCTGAGCGCCAAGGCCATGTGGCCCTGCCGGTGCTCAGGGGCGGATAAGCAGAAGGAGGGACAGCGAGGGCGTGGCGCTGAAAGCGCGAAGGCTGATCGGTGCGGGCGCACGGACGATCGGCACGGACGGTCCTCGGACAAGCGCGGCCGGACGGCCGCTGGTGCTCCTGACTACCTGATCCGGGGGGGCCGGCGCAAGGGCGAAGTCCCTCCGCCACTCGGGGAGGGGCGCCGTTAACCTCCGCAACGGGCCGGGAACGGAGCATGTCGAATCGCGGACCGCCCGCCGTTCCCCTTTTCGCCCCGGCCCGCTTTCCGCCTTTTTAAGGCATCCGGAGAGATTTCGCGGCCCGCCCGCGCGGCCCCCTCGCCGCTCCTGCCGTTAACCTCCGCGTCCCGAAACGGGTCTTGGAAGACGGGCTGGCGAAAACGGTTTGGGAAGAGGACTCACGTGCGCGTGCGCGATTCCGCGTAGATGTTGATCAGCACCCCCGCCACCACGATGGCGGCGCCGAGAAGCACGGCCGGCTCCGGCTGCTCGGCATAGACCAGCCAGCCGATGAGGCCGATCAGCGGCACGCGCAGGAAATCGATGGGCGTCACCACGATGGCGTCGCCGTGCCGGAAGGCGTTGGTCAGGCAGTAATGGGCGGTAAAGCCGCAGACGCCGATGCCCAGCAGCGGCAGCCACTGGGAGAGCGCGAGCTTGCCGAGGAAGAAGGCGGGCTCGCCGACCACCACGTTGGCCCCGAGGTTCAGCGGCAACTGGATGACGTTCATCCAGAACATGATGGTCCAGGTCGAATTGGTCGCGGTGAGGAACTTGGTGGTGGTCTGCTGCACGCCGAAGCAGATCGCCGCCGCCGCCACCGCCAGCGCCTCGGGGCGGAAACTGTCGAAGCCCGGCCGCAGGATCACGAGAACACCGACAAAGCCAAGCACCAGCGCCGCCGCCCTGGCAGCCGTCATCCGCTCGCCGAGGAAGAGCACGGCGAAGATGGCGACCCAGGTGGGCGTCGTGAACTCGATGGCGAAGACGGTGGCGAGCGGCAGCACCGTCAGCCCGTAGGCCCAAAGCGCCTGGCCGCCGAAATGGATCGTGTTGCGCATGGCGTGGACGAAGGGGCTCTCCGGACGGATGCGCTGACCGGGATCGGGTGCCGCCACCATCATCGCCGCGAGGATGACGAGGCCGCCGATGTTGCGCAGGGCGAGGATCTCGAAGACCGTCAGCGTTCCGTGCAGGGCGCGGATGGACAAGGCGATGGCCGAGAAGGAGAGCAACGTTCCCGCCATCCAGAGGGCGACCAGGACGAAACTGCGCTGCGGCTTGGATGTCATCTTGCCTCGGGAGCGGCTGGACAGGGCATGTTCGGGGCGGGACACATCTTCTAGTCCCGGCGCCGCCGGCGGACCCGTGCGAATTTCGCAGACGGGCCCGTTGTGCGGTTGACGCGCCGAAACCACGCGACTATACACGCCGATCCGTGGCGGCCCCGTGCCGCCGCTCTCGTTTTCTCGTGCCCCGCCATCCGGGGCCAGCCGCCGGGACAAGACCCATGGCCAATACGGCATCCGCGAAGAAGGCCGCCCGCGTCATCGCGCGGCGCACCGCAGTCAACCAGGCCCGCCGCTCGCGCATGCGCACCTTCCTGCGCAAGCTGGAGGACGCCATCGCCTCCGGCGACAAGACCGCGGCCTCGGCTGCCTTCCAGGCCGCCCAGCCCGAGATCATGCGCGCCGCGCAGAAGGGCGTGCTCCACAAGAACACCGCTTCCCGCAAGGTCTCGCGCCTGGCGACCCGCATCGCCAAGATCGGCGCCTGAGCCCCTGCCCGCCGGCGCCTCCGGACGCCGCGCCACCCGTTCCAGAAGCCCGGCCTCGTGCCGGGCTTTTTCGTTGTGGCGTCCGGGGGAGTGACGTCGGGGAGCCGTTGCGATTCGGCAACAGAAGGCCGTCAACCTCCTTTTTTTATCGGAGCCCCTTCCGCGGCAGGGAGAGCGACCCTGAACCGGCTAAAGGCACGTCAGGAAAACAATTCTGATTCCAGTTGCTTAGCCGGGGGACGTAATCGTTCCGGAAGCGAAATGCGGCCGCCGCCCGCCGCGCCGGGCCCCCGGCGCACCCCCTTCGGCACCGCGCCCCGGGGGGAGGCCTTCGGGACCGATTTGAAATTGGCCGATTCATCAGAGGCTTGAAAAGCCGGCCTCCGCAAACCCAAATCCGGAGGGGAGTCAAGCGACCGGCCTTAACCATTTATTAATGGAAATCCGTTGCCGGGTCCGGAGCCCCTGTGTATCAATCGGGTCACTCGGGGGGGCCACCTCGGGCTTCATGGAAGAGCTGACGCGCGGCGCCCGCAACATCGGGCATGGGAGAGTTTTGCCTCAGTCGAGGCCAATTTACTCCTTCAGCCGCTTCAGTATTCGGACGGGAGCCGGAGGTGAAGATTTCGGATTGCGGTCGACCGACTGCAGCCGGGGGCACCCTTCTGAGCTGGACAACTTCGAGACAACTGAGGCGTGCGGCCATCATCTGGCCGTGCGGGCGGACAATGTCGCATGCGCAAGAGGCCGGTTACGCCGGTGACATCATACCGGAGGACAGCCTCCAGGCTCTGATGCAGGACCCCGCCGCCCAGCTGGTCGACGTCCGCACCACGGCCGAGTGGGCCTATATCGGCGCACCCGACCTCAAGGCCACCGGTCGCGAGCCGATCCGCGTCGAATGGCAGGTCTTCCCCGGCATGGCCGTGAATCCCGATTTCGTCTCCACGCTCGTCGCCAGGCTGGCCGAGCGCGGCGCGCCCAAGGATGCTCCGCTCTATTTCCTCTGCCGGTCGGGCGTCCGCTCCAAGGCGGCCGCCATCGCCATGACCGCCGCCGGCCATTCCCGTTGCTACAATGTCAGCGGCGGTTTCGAGGGTCCTCACGACGAGGAGGGCCATCGCGGCACCAAGGCCGGCTGGAAAGCCGCCGGCCTGCCCTGGGTCCAGCCCTGAGGCGTGGCCGTTTCGCACGTTCCTGCGTGATCCTGCGTACTCACTCCCCGTTTTGACCCACCGGACTTTTTGACTGGAGACCATCGTGTTTGCCATTTCCGAACGTGTCCGCGAACCGACCGAAGGCAAGACCGATACGATGAGCGATTCCATGCGTGCAGGGGCGATCTGGGAGCGCGTCGGCCGGCGCCTCCGCGCAGAGCTCGGCGAGGACGTCTTCTCGAGCTGGTTCAAGAGCATCGAGATCGACCTGGCGGAGACCGACGCGGTCCGTCTGTCGGTGCCGACCCGTTTCCTGAAGAGCTGGATCGACCATCACTACAAGGACCGCATCATCGCCCGCTGGTCCGAGGAGGCCGGACAGCCGGTCGCCATCGACATCATGGTGCGCACCGCCGCCGGCGCCCGCGCCGTGTCCCGTCCCCGGCCGGTCGAGGAGGCGGCGCGTCCGGCCGCCCCCGTCCCGGCGCCACAGCGCCATGACGGAACCCACCTCTCGGCGGTGCAGAACACGCTCGGCGGCTCGCCGCTGGACCCGCGCCTGACCTTCGAGACCTTCGTGCAGGGCCGCTCGAATACCCTCGCCCGCGCCGCGGCCCTCCAGGTCGCGCAGTCGCGGCCGACCGACGCGGTGCTGTTCAATCCGCTCTACATCCACGCCGGCGTCGGCCTCGGCAAGACGCACCTCCTGCAGGCGGTGGCCGGCACGGCCCAGGCCGGCGGCCGGCGCGTGCTCTATCTGACGGCGGAGAAATTCACCTTCGGCTTCGTCGCTGCGCTGAAGAACCAGACGGCCATCGCCTTCAAGGAGGCGCTGCGCAACATCGACCTGCTGATCATCGACGACCTGCAGTTCCTTCAGGGCAAACAGACCCAGGCCGAGTTCTGCCACACGCTGAACGCGCTCATCGACGCCGGCCGGCAGATCGTCGTCGCCGGCGACCGTCCGCCCTCCGACCTCGAGAACCTCGACGAGCGGGTCCGATCCCGCCTCGCCGGCGGCCTGACCGTGGAGATCGGCGCGCTTGACGAGAACCTGCGCTTCGACATCCTCAAACAGAAGCTCGCCCATGCCCGGGCCCAGCACCCCGGCTTCGACGTGCCGCCGACAGTGATGAGCTACGTCGCCAAGAACGTCACCCAGAACGGCCGCGACCTCGACGGCGCCTTCAACCGGCTGATCGCCACCAACCGCCTCACCAACCAGCCTGTGACCATCGAGATGGCAGAGCGCTCCATCCGCGACCTCGTCCGCATCGCCGAGCCGAAGCGGGTGAAGATCGAGGACATCCAGAAGATCGTGGCGCAGCACTACAACGTCAGCCGCTCGGACATCCTGTCCTCCCGGCGCACTGCCACCGTGGTCCGCCCGCGCCAGATCGCCATGTATCTGGCCAAGACCATGACGCTGCGCTCGCTGCCGGAGATCGGCCGGCGTTTCGGCGGTCGCGACCACACGACTGTGCTGCACGCCGTGCGCAAGATCGAGGGCCTGGTGGGCCAGGATCCCGCGCTGAGCGAGGAAGTGGAAGCCCTGAAGCGCCGCCTCAACGATTGAGGCGGGCGATCCTCAGCACTGGCCGGGGCCGCGGCGATAGGGCTGCGCGTCCCGCTGGGCCGCGGCGAGCGCCGCGGCCGCGTCGCCCTCGGTGCGGGCGCTGGAGAAGGCGTTCTCGTAGGCCGTGACCCCGACCGAGGTCATGGGCCCGGAATCGAAGCCGATGCGGAACAGGCGCTGGTTGAGGCGCGGGTCGTAGCCGACCGCCTCCACCGCCCGGACGCAGAACGTCCCCACCGTCACGACGCGGATGGAGACCGTCATGCGATTGTTGCGGGAATCGATGTCGCCGCGCCCGCCGCCGAGGCCGCCGCCGTCGTTGAACTGGGCCCGGACGGGCTGCGGCGCGGCGGGGACGAGGGCAGCACCGAGCATCAGGGTGGCGGCAAGTCCGGCGCCGAGCCGGCTGCGGGTGGTCGACATGGGATCTCTCCGTCGGGACGTCGGGAGGTGGCCGAAGGCTCTCGCCGCCCTGGAGATCGTGTGCCGGATCGGGGACCGCAAGGCGCAAGGCCGCCGGAACTCCTCCTTTCGGCACGGGGAAGCCGCGCCCGTCGCGGAAAAGGCCGTGGATAGACCCACGGCGGCTGGCCTTGCCCTTGCATCATGTTGCGGCGCGGGGTTGACTGACGCCCCTTGTTTTCGGGCGCGGGATCGCCGGCGCCTCCTCGAGTCGTTTGGAGCAGCATTGATGAAGGTCACCGTCGAGCGGGCCCAGCTCCTGAAATCCCTCGGCCACGTCCATCGGGTCGTCGAGCGCCGCAACACCATTCCGGTCCTGTCGAACGTGCTGATGAAGGCCGATGGCGCCTCGCTGCGCCTCAAGGCGACCGATCTCGACATCGAGGTGGTGGAGACCCTGCCGGCCGAGGTCGCGACCGCCGGCGGCACCACAGTACCGGCGCACATGATCTATGACATCGTCCGCAAGCTCCCGGACGGCTCGCAGATCCAGCTCGAGATGATCGGCGACAAGGGCACCCTCGCCGTCAAGGCGGGACGCTCGCGCTTCACCCTGCAGACCATCCCCGAGAGCGACTTCCCCGACATCGCCGCAGGCGACATGTCGCACAGCTTCCAGCTTCCCGCCGGCCACCTGAAGCGCCTCATCGACAAGACGCAGTTCGCCATCTCCACCGAGGAGACGCGCTACTATCTCAACGGCATCTTCCTCCACGTGGTGGAGAAAGGCGGCCAGAGCCTGATCCGCGCCGTCGCCACCGACGGCCACCGCCTCGCCCAGGTGGAGTTCGAGGCGCCCGCCGGCGCCGCCGGCATGCCGGGCGTCATCGTGCCCCGCAAGACGGTGGCCGAGGTGCAACGCCTCGCCGACACGCCGGACGCCAGCGTCACGGTGGAACTCTCCACCGCCAAGGTGCGCTTCCGCTTCGGCGAGACGGTGCTGACCTCGAAGCTGATCGACGGCACCTTCCCCGACTATGCCCGCGTCATACCGCTGGCCAACGACAAGATCCTCACCGTCGAGAAGGGCGAGTTCGCCGCAGCCGTCGACCGCGTCTCCACCGTCTCCTCCGAACGCGGCCGGGCGGTGAAGCTCTCCGCCGGCGACAGCCGGCTGACGCTGTCGGTGACCAACCCGGATTCGGGCAGTGCGACGGAAGAGCTCGAGGTTTCCTACGAGGCCGACGGCATCGATATCGGCTTCAACTCGCGCTACCTGCTCGACATCACCAGCCAGATCGACGGCGACACCATCGAGCTGAAGCTCGCCGATCCCGGTTCGCCCACCCTCATCCACGACCCCGCAGGACCCGGCGCCCTCTACGTGCTCATGCCGATGCGGGTCTGATCCCGTGCCCGCCCTCCGCATCGACGGCAGGGCCGTCGCCGCCCGGGTCCTGGCCGACGTGAAGAACCGCGCCGCCACCTTCGCCGCGGCGAAGGGGCGTCCGCCCGGCCTCGCCGTGGTGCTGGTGGGCGAGGACCCGGCGAGCCAGGTCTATGTGCGCAACAAGGGCCGCGAGGCGGAGGCCGCCGGCTTCCGCTCCGAGCAGCACACGCTGCCGGTGACGACCGGCGAGGCGGAGCTCCTCGCCCTCGTCGGCAAGCTCAACGCCGATCCCGGAATCGACGGCATCCTCGTGCAATTGCCGCTGCCGAAGGGCATCGACACCGACCGCGTACTCCTCGCCATCGATCCGGCCAAGGACGTCGACGGCTTCCACCCGATCAATGTCGGCCTGCTCGGCTCCGGTGCCGCGGAGAAGGCGCTCGTCCCCTGCACGCCGGCCGGGTCGGTAATCCTGATCGAGAACGTGCTCGGCCCCTCTCTCGCCGGCAAGCACGCCGTCGTCGTCGGCCGCTCGAACATCGTCGGCAAGCCGGTCGCCCAGCTCCTGCTCCAGCGGGACGCCACCGTCACCATCGCCCATTCGCGGACCGCCGACCTGCCCGCCCTCTGCCGCACCGCCGATATCCTGGTGGCGGCGGTGGGACGGCCCGAGATGATCCGCGGCGACTGGGTGAAGCCCGGCGCCGTCGTCGTCGACGTCGGCATCAACCGCATTCCCGCCCCGGAGAAGGGCGAGGGCAAGACGCGCCTCGTCGGCGACGTCGCCACCGAGGAGGCGGCCGTCCACGCCGCCGCCATCACTCCGGTGCCGGGCGGCGTCGGGCCGATGACCATCGCCCTCCTGATGGCGAACACCCTGGTGGCGGCCCATCTGCGGGAAGGCCTGCCCCGCCCCGCGCTCACCGCCTGACGGAGGCCCCGATGGCGCAGCGCTTCGTGGTGATCGGAGCCGGCGCCATCGGATGCCGGGTGGGCGGCGCCCTCGCCACGGCGGGGGCCGATGTGATCTTCGTCGCCCGCGCCGGCCGCGCCGCCGATCTCGCGGCCCATGGCCTCGCCATCGCAGGGCTCGACGGCGCGACCGTCCCCGTGCCGCCCGACCGCTTCCGCATCGCTCCGACCGCCTCCCACGCGGCCCGGGACGCGGCCGGGCCGATCCTCCTCCTCTGCACCAAGGGCGGCGCCACCGCCGCGGCAGCGGCAGAAGCCGGCGCCGCCTTTCCCCCCGGCACGCCGATCCTCTCCCTGCAGAACGGCGTCGACAACATCGGCCGCATCCGCGAAGCCGCGCCCCATCTCCTCCCCCTCGCAGCCATGGTGCCCTTCAACGTCACCCTCGACCACGAGGCGAGCGGCCGGATCGTCGCCCGCCAGACCACCTCCGGCGCGCTTCACGCCGAGGACCACGCGGTGACCCGCGCCCTGGCGCCGCTCTTCGGCCGCGCCGGCCTGCCGCTCACCCTCGTCGCCGACATGGCGCCGGTGCAATGGGGCAAGCTGCTCCTCAACCTCAACAACCCGGTCAACGCCCTCTCCGGCCTGCCGCTACGCGACGAGCTGATGGACCGCGACTGCCGCCGCGCCCTCGCCGCCCTGCAGGACGAGGCTTTAGCCGTCATGAAGGCCGCCGGCATCCGCCCGGCGAGGATCGGCGCCGCCCCGCCGCGCCTCATCCCGACCATCCTGCGCCTGCCGACCTTCGCCTTCTCGCGCATCGCCGCCTCGATGCTGACCATCGCGCCGACCGCCCGCTCGTCCATGGCCGACGACCGTTCCGCCGGCCGCCCCACCGAGATCGACGACCTCTGCGGCGCCGTGGTGCGGCTGGCGGAAGCCCATGGCCTCGCCGCGCCGCGCAACGCCGCCATGATCCGGCTGGTCTCGCGACACGGGCCGGGCACGGCGATGAGCGGCCGCGACATCCTCGCCGCCGTCACCGCCGCCTGACCGCGGACCGCCTTCAACCTTGATTTTGGGCGCCGGAGGCTCGATATCCGGGCCACCCTTTTGCACCACAGGCGAGATGCCATGACCAACCCGAAGAACGGGCACGACGAAGTGCCGATCGACGAGGCCGACCAGACCGCCGAGGCACCCGAGACCGCGGAGACGCTGGCCGATGCCGGCCCCGCCCTGCTCGCCGCCGCCCAGGCCGAGGCGCGCGACATGAAGGACCGCATGCTGCGCACCCTGGCGGAGATGGAGAACCTGAGGAAGCGCACCGAACGCGAGGTGGCCGACGCCCGCACCTACGGCGTCACCTCCTTTGCCCGCGACATGCTGAACGTCGCCGACAACATGCGCCGCGCCTTCGAGAGCCTGCCCGACGAGGCCCGCCCCGCCGACGGACCGCTGAAGGCCTTCGTCGAGGGCATCGACCTCACTGAGCGCGAGCTGCTGAAGACGCTGGAGAAGCACGGCGTGAAGAAGATCGCCCCCGACGGGCAGAAGTTCGACCCGAACCTGCACCAGGCCATGTTCGAGATCCCCAATGCCGAAGTGCCGAAGGGCACCGTCGTGCAGACCGTGCAGGCCGGCTTCGTGATCGGCGAGCGCGTGCTGCGCCCGGCCCTCGTCGGCGTCTCCACCGGCGGGCCCAAGGCCGCCCCGCCGGCCGGCTCCTCCGAGGACGCCTGACCCCATGACCGGGCTCCTGCCCTGGCTGGAATGGGCAGGGGTCGCAGTCTTCGCCCTCACCGGCGCCTTGGTGGCGGCGCGCAAGCAGATGGACCCCTTCGGCTTCGTCCTGCTCGGCACCGTCACCGGCATCGGCGGCGGCACCCTGCGCGACGTGCTGCTCGGCATCAGGCCGGTGCCGTGGATCCTCGACCCGGCTGTGGTGATCATCTGCGCCGCGGTCTCGCTCGCCGCCTTCGTCTCCGCCCATCACTTCGAGCGGGAGGGCCGCACCCGCGTCATCCTCTGGGCCGACGCCCTCGGCCTCGCCCTGTTCACGGTGACCGGCACCGCCAAGGCGCTGGAGGCCGGCGCGCCGGCCATCTCGGCCGTGCTGCTCGGCGTCGTCACCGCGACCTTCGGCGGCATCATCCGCGACATGCTCGCCGGCGACGTGCCGCTGGCGCTTCGGCGCGACGTCTATGTCACGGCCTCGCTCGCCGGCGCCGTCGCCTTCGCCCTGGCCAACCGCTTCGTCTCGCCGGACCTCGACGATGTCATCGGCTTCGCGGTGGTCTTCGCCATCCGCGGCCTCGCCATCCGGCACGGCTGGTCGCTTCCGACCTATGGGAAGCGGGAGGGGTAGGCGGAAAGCTCCCGCTCCTCATCCTGAGGTGCGAGCGACAGCGATGCGTCAGAAGCGCCCGCCGGCGAGCCTCGAAGGACGCACTTCGGTCATGCAAGGCGGCAAACCGCCCAAACTTCACCGCCCCGCGAGCAGCTCGCGGATCTTCTCCACCAGCTCGCCGCGCTTAGCCGCGAACTGCGCCGGACGCGAGGCGCGCCATTCGGCATTGTCGGTGATGGTCTTGGCCGCCTCGGCGCCGGCGACGAGGTCCTTGATCATGACCTCGCCGGCCTCGCGCTCGTTCGAGCCCTGAATGATCACGGCCGGGGCGTTGCGGCGGTCGGCATATTTCATCTGCGCCTTCATGCCGGAGGAGCCGAGATACATCTCGGCGCGGATGCCGGCGCCGCGGAGTTCGGAGACCATCGCCTGATATTCGGCGATCTGGTCGCGGTCCATGACGAGCACGACGACGGGCCCGACGGGCTTCTCCGCCCCGAGCTTTCCGAGGGACTTGAGGGCCGCCGCGAGGCGCGAGACACCGATGGAGAAGCCGGTGGCCGGCACCTGCTCGCCGCGGAAGCGGGCGACGAGCCCGTCATAGCGCCCGCCGCCAGCGACCGAACCGAAGCGGACGACCTGGCCGTCGTCGTTGGTGACGGGAAAGGTCAGCTCCACCTCGTAGACGGGGCCGGTGTAGTACTCGAGGCCACGAACGACAGAGGGATCGAGAATTATACGTCCGTCGCCATATCCTGACTGGCGGACCAATTCCCAAACTTGCTGAAGTTCTTCATATCCTTGCATGCCGATCTCAGTCTCTCTGCCGAGGCTCGCAAGGATAGCAAGAACGCCCGCATCGGGAGCCGCGTTCGCGAAATTCGCGCCTTCCGTCAGAACGTTCTCCGCGTACTCCGGATTGGACTCGGCAATGGCGATCGATCTGGAGCGGATTGAGAAGAGGGAAAGCACCTTCTCGATCTGGCGCCCATCCAACCCCGCGCCCTTGGTGAAATCGCCGCTATCGTCCTTGCGGCCGGCGCCGAGCAGCAGCTTCACGCCCTCAGGGCCGAACTTGTCGAGCTTGTCGATGGCGCGCAGCACCGTCAGACGGCGGCCCGCGTTTTCGTCTCCACCGAGGCCGATGGCCTCCATCACCCCGTCGAGCACTTTGCGGTTGTTGACGCGCACCACATAGTCGCCGCGGGCGATGCCGAGCTTCTCCATCGTATCCGCCGCCATCATGCAGATCTCGGCATCCGCCGCCGGCGAGGCGGAGCCCACCGTGTCGGCGTCGAACTGCATGAACTGGCGGAAGCGGCCCGGTCCCGGCTTCTCGTTGCGGAAGACATAGCCGGCCCGGTAGCTGCGATAGGGCTTGGGCAGGGCGTCGAAATGCTCGGCGACATAGCGGGCGAGCGGCGCGGTGAGGTCGTAGCGCAGGCTCAGCCACTGCTCGTCGTCGTCCTGAAAGGAGAAGACGCCCTCGTTGGGCCGGTCCTGGTCGGGCAGGAACTTGCCCAGCGCATCGGTGAACTCGACGGCCGGGGTTTCCACCGCCTCGAAGCCGTAGAGCTCATAGACCTTGCGGATGGTGTCCAGCATGGCGTTGACGCCGGCGATCTCGGCGGCGTCGCGGTCGACGAAGCCGCGCGGCAGGCGGGCGAGCGCTGCGGCCTTCTTCTTCGGAGCATCGGACATAGGGGTCTTCCGGGAGGTATCGAGGCGGCTTGCTAGCGCACCCTCAGGTCGATGTCGACCGCGCCCCGGTCCGCGTCGCGACGCACATGGGCGAAATAGACCACCTGGGTCGGGGTACGGACGCCGAAACGGGCGGTCCAGGCCGAGACCGGCGCGCGGGAGAGGCCGTGGACGAGCCGCACGGCAACACCCGCCACGGCATTTGCGCCGCTGCGCTGGACGAGGCGCTGGCCGTTCACCCAGAGGACGAGCCGGCCGTCGACCCCCGCCGACCAGCGCTGGTCGATCAGCACGTCGTGCCAGCGTTGGGTGAGGGCGCTCGCAGGGACGAGCATCGTCTCGCCGCCGACGGCAGGGCCGGAGGCGAGGAGGCCGGTCTCGCGCCACTCCAGCGCGAGGAGCACCTGTTCGCCCTGGACGAGCCGGGCGAGTGTCACGACGAGGCCCGGCGTCGCCGTCGTACCGCGCGGGATGAAGAGGGAGAGCGCGGTGAAGGCTTCCGTGCCGGGGGCAAGGCCCGGCCCCTGCTCGGCCAGTTCCGCCCGCTCGGTATCGGGCGGACAGGGCGCACCGCATTCGCCGGGGCGAAGCTCGAAGCGAGTTGTGACGACACCCGGCAGACGCACGGGATGGGGCTGGGCCACCTCCATGACGGCGTGGCCGCCGCCCGCCGCCTGCCGCGCAAAACCGGGAAAGTCCTGCGCCAGGGCCGGACAGGCGGCGACGAGGCTCGCCGCGACGAGGCCGGCAAGCCTCACCGGCGGACCGCGAAGGTGAGGTCGAAGGCGGTCTGCTTGTTGCCGGCCCGGTCCCGCACGGTGGTGCGGACCACATAGTCGCCGGGTTCGAGACCGGAGAAGGAATAGGTCACATAGAGGAAGAACTCGCGGTTGCGGCGGCGGCTGGCGGTGGCGATCGTATTGAAGGCCTGCTGGGCCACCAGGGACTGGCCGTCGGCGCGGCGCAGCTCGAAATCGAGCACCAGGTCGGTGCGGAAGATGTCGCCGGAGCGCCGCCAGCCCTGTCCGGCGAGCTCGGCATAGACGAGGAGCGGCTGGCCGATCTCGAAACTGGTGGAATCCCGCGGGTTGAAGACGCCATAGCCCTGCGGCTCCTCGGCGACGAAGGTGGCGCGCCGGATGGTCAGCGGCATCTTCTCGGCAATGGCGATGGCCGCCTCGTCCAGGGCGTCGAGGGCCTCCACGGCACGGCCGGCGGCGGCCGCTTCCTGCGCCCGGCGCGCCTCGGCGGAAATGTCGGTCGGCGTCGGCCCCACCGGAGCGGGGGCGACCCGGTCGGGCGCCTGCTGGGTGGGGGTGACCTGCTGGGTCTGGGCGGCGGCAGGCGCGGCGACGACGAGGGCGAGCGCGGTGACGGCCGGGATCGAAAAGGGCGAACGCATGGACACGAGGCTCCTCCGGACGAATCGTGGGGCAGGATAGCATGGCGGGCCGCACCCGCCCCTCCACGGCCGCCATGCGCCGCGAAAAACCGGGACAACCGGATGAAAATGCAGCGGAATACCGCCGATGACCGCGCCCCCGGCATGGCGGCAATGTGTCGGCAGCTGGGCGTAACGATGGCCCCGCCCCTTCCGTAACCGCCCGTCGAGCGCTATCTCCCCGGACTATGCCGGGCCGGGGCGGCGTGCTTTGCTCCCGCCCCTCGCCTTCGCATCCGCATCAGGACCCCTGCATGGCCCGCGATACAGTCGACCTGACGCCCATCGAATCCCGCGACGAACTGGTCGCCTGGATCGAAAAGGGCGTCAAACCGAAGGACAGGTTCCGCGTCGGGACCGAGCACGAGAAGTTCGGCTTCTACCGCAAGGACAACAGCCCGGTGCCCTATGAGGGGCCGCGCGGGATCCGCGCCATCCTCGAAGGGATGGAAGGCCTTCTCGGCTGGGAGCCGATCCTCGACGGCGAGAACATCATCGGCCTCGCCGACGTCACCGGCGGCGGCGCCATCTCGCTGGAGCCGGGCGGGCAGTTCGAGCTGTCGGGGGCGCCGCTGGAGACGCTGCACCAGACCTGCATGGAGGCCCACGCCCATTTCGCCCAGGTGCGCGAGATCGCCGACCCCCTGGGCATCGGCTTCCTCGGCCTCGGCATGAGCCCGAAATGGACCCGCGCCGAGACGCCGGTGATGCCGAAGTCGCGCTACCAGATCATGACGCGCTACATGCCGAAGGTCGGTAGCCTCGGCCTCGACATGATGTACCGGACCTCGACCGTGCAGGCGAACCTCGACTTCGCGTCCGAGGCCGACATGGTCAAGAAGCTCAGGGTGTCGCTCGCCTGGCAGCCGGTGGCGACCGCCATCTTCGCCAATTCGCCCTTCACCGAGGGCAAGCTCAACGGCTACCTCTCCTTCCGCTCGGCGGTCTGGACCGACACCGACAACGACCGCGCGGGCATGCTGCCCTTCGCCTTCGAGGACGGCATGGGCTTCGAGCGCTATGTCGATTACGCCCTCGACGTTCCCATGTATTTCATCAAGCGCGGCGACACCTATATCGACGTCGCCGGCTCGTCCTTCCGCGACCTCCTGGCGGGGAAGAACCCGGCGGCGCCGGGCGAGCGGGCCGTGCTCTCCGACTGGGTGAACCATGTCGGCACCATCTTCCCGGAAGTCCGGCTGAAGCGCTACCTCGAGATGCGCGGCGCCGATTCAGGACCCCTCTCCCGCATCGTGGCGCTGCCCGCCCTCTTCGTCGGCCTGCTCTATGACGACGGCGTGCTGGACGCGGCCTTCGATCTCGTCAAGGACTGGACGGCGGAGGAACGGCAGAAGCTGCGTGACGACGTTCCGAAGCTCGGCTTCAAGGCGGAGATCCGCGGCCTGACGGTGGGCGAACTCGCCCGCGAGATGCTCACCCTGGCCCGCACCGGCCTGCGCCGCCGCGACCGTCTCGACATGAACGGCTGCGACGAGACACGCTACCTCGACCCGATCCAGGCCATTGTCGACGACGGCCGCACCGCCGCCGAGGCGCTGATCGAGAAGTATCTCGGTCCCTGGCAGGGGCAGGTGGACAGGGTGTTCGAGGAACAGGCGTATTGAGGCGAGTGGCGAGTGGTGATGAGTGACCCGTGAGTGCGGAACGAGGCACCAGTGGCCCGGAGGCCACCACTCGCCACTCCCTATTCCCTATTCCCTATTCCCTATTCCCTATTCGCCATCCGCTCATTCCGCCGCCTGAGCATGCTCCGTCAGGTTGTCGAGGCTCGACACCACGTGATCGGCCAGCGCTTCGGCGAGCTGGGACATTTCGTGCGGGTTGCGCAGCAGCGCGACGCTGACCGAGGGCAGCGCCGGGAAGCCGTCGGAGGGCTGCAGCACACGCATGCCGGGACGGAGCGCCGATTCCGGCAGAACCGAGACGGCGAGGCCCGCCATGACCGCCGCTCCGACGGCGGCGGCATTCCAACTCGCATAGAGGATGCGGTAGGAGCGCCCGGCCCCCTCCAGCCGCTCGGTGGCGGCGCGGCGCCAGTCGCAGGTCGGCCGGCCCACCGCGAGCGGCACTGGATCATCGCAATGGACGGAGGAGCGGGCGGAGGCGACCCACAGGAGCTGTTCGCGGCGGAAGACCAGGGCCGGCCCCTTCTGCGGCGTGTGGGTGATGATGGCGATGTCGAGCTCGTTGGCCTGGATGCGCTCGGCGAGCATCGATGACGGCTCGCAGATGACGGTGACCTCGGCGCGCGGGTTGGAGCGCGAGAAGCGCGCCAGGATCTCCGGCAGGTAGCGGTCGGCATAGTCGTCGGGAACGCCGAGGCGCACCCGGCCGGTCAGTTCGGCGGTGGCGAAGGCGGAGACCGCCTCGAGGTTCAGCTTGACGATGCGGCGGGCATAGTCGAGCAGCCGCTCGCCGTCCTCGGTGAGGCGCGAGGCGCGGCCGTCGCGCTCGAACAGGGATTTGCCGATGCGCTCCTCGAGCCGCTTCATCTGCATGGAGACGGCGGACTGGGTCTTGAACACCACGTCGGCCGCGCGGGTGAAGCTGCCGGTGTCGGCTATGGCCATGAAGGTGCGCAGCTGGTCGATATCGAGAAGAATGGCCATTGGTGCGCCCCCGAGACGTCACATCATCAACGCTGATGATAGAGATTAAAAACATTCGCTTCAATGATCAATCGCCCTGTGACACTCTGTCCTCATCGGCACATGCCCCCGAGGACCGGGTGAGAGACCCCGGACGTTTGCGTCACCCGACGCCGGCGAGGGGACAGGCGTGCCGACGTCCGACCCGCCGAGGAGAGCCCCCATGCCGATGTTCGCCGCCACCCTTTCGTCCGCCGTCCTCTCGGTGGTCGCTGTCGTGCGCCGCCAGATCGTGGCTTTCCGCAATTGGCGCGAGGCGCGCGAGGGCTATGCCGCCCTCTGCGAGATGGACGAGCGCACCCTCCATGATCTCGGCCTGACGCGGAGCGACCTTCGCGACGCCACGGCGGCCGGCTATTTCGGCGATCCCACGCAGGTGATCGCCGCCCGCGCCGGCGAGCGCCAGGGCCGCCGCCCCGGCATCGCCACGACGCGCCAGCTCAGCGGTCCGCCGCTGGTGCCCGATGTCGGCGCCGCCCTGTCGCGCACCGTTCCCTCCATGTGAGGACGCCAGAGCGTCCGTCACGATCGACAGCCTGTCCGGGAAGAAGCCGTCCCCTCGCGTTCGCTTCCCGGACAACCTCGAGCCGCCGCGTGCCCCGCGGCGGCTCTTTTTTGCCTTTCGCCCTACTGCCATGGCAGGGATGGCCTGCCCTATGCGCCGCGTCGTTGGCCGGCTAGAGCAGGGCTCCCCGAGTACCCATCCATGACCCTCGCAGGCTTTCCCGCAGACTGGACCTTCTACGCCGTCGGCGGCCTCGCCACCTTCCTCATGGGGCTCGGCAAGGGCGCCTTCGGCGGCGGCCTCGCCATTCTCGGCATCCCGCTGCTGGCCCTCGTCATGGACCCGATCCAGGCGGCCATCGTCACGGCGCTGCTGGTGGCCTTCATGGACGTCTTCGCCCTCGCCTCGTTTCCACGCACCGCCTGGTCCAAGCCCGATCTCGGCTGGATCATGCCCGGCTTCCTCGGCGGGCTCCTTCTCGGATTTCTCGTCTTCGAATATGTCGACCGGCGCTGGGTGGCCTTCGGCATCGCGCTGATCACGCTCGCCTTCACCCTCGACTATTTCCTGCGCCGCGGCATGGCGGTGACGCCTCGCCCGGTCTCGCCGCCGCTGGCGAGCGCGGCCGGGGCGGGTGCCGGCTTTACCACCTACATCGCCCATGCGGGCGGGCCGCCCATGGCCATGTATCTCTTGCGGCGCGGCCTGACCAAGACGGAATATGCCGCCACCACCGTCGTCATCTTCACCGTCGGCAATCTGGTCAAGCTGCCGGGCTACGTTTATTCCGGCCTCGGCGAGCCCGGCGTCTTCGTCAAGGCGCTGGCCCTCGCCCCCGTCGTCCCGGTCGGCGTCCTCGTCGGCCGGCGCCTGCACGACGCCCTGCCCCGCCAGCAGCTCTTCACCCTCTGCTATGTCCTCGTCGGCCTCGCCGGCACCAAGCTCCTTTTCGACGCCTCGCGCGCCCTGTGGTGGCCATGACCCCCTCGACCTTCGCCGGCCACCGCTTCGCGCCCTTCCTCGTCGCCGCCCTCGGCATCTTTCTGCTGTCGGTGATGGACGCGCTGATCAAGGGCGTCGCCAACACGCACCCGACGGCCCAGATCGTCTTCATGCGCTATGCCTGCGGCATGCCCTGGGCGATCGCCTTCTTCCTGTGGACGCGACCTCCGGCCCCGAGCGGCGAGATGGTGCGTGCCCATCTCCTGCGCGGCGTGCTCGTCGCCGTCACCGCCTTCCTGTTCTTCTACGCCCTCGCCACCCTGCCGCTGGCCGAGGCCATCACGCTCGCCTTCCTGTCGCCGCTGTTCCTCGCCGTGCTCGCCTCGCTGATCCTCAAGGAGCCGATCCAGAAGCCGGTGCTGATCGCCATTCTCGTCGGCTTCGTCGGCATGGCGATCATCGTCGCCGGCAAGGTCGGCGGCGGCGAGTTCGACCTCGTCCGCGTGCTCGGCATCGCCGCCGCGGTGTCGTCGGCGCTGGCCTATGCCGCCAATCTGGTCCTGCTCAGGAAGCGCGCCCAGACCGATCCCTTCGGCCTCATCATCCTGTTCCAGAACCTGTTTCCGCTCATCATCATCGCCCCCTTCGCCTGGGCCGTCTGGGAGGTGCCGGAGGCGCGGTCATGGGGGATCTTCCTCGGCATCGGCGCCTTCGGCCTTGCCGGCCACCTCTGTATGGCCTGGGCCTTCAAGCACGCCGCCGCCGGCCCGCTCGGCGTCATCGAATATACCGCCCTCATCTGGAGCGCCGGCCTCGGCTACCTCGCCTTCTCGGAGGTGCCGGCCTGGACGACCTGGGCCGGCGCCGCCCTGATCATCTTCGCCTGCCTCACCGCCATGCGGCGGTCGCGGGCCTGAACGGCTCGACCCGCATCCTCCCCGGCGGAACGCGGCGCCAATTCTCGACGGATGTCGCGTCATGGCCGGGCTTGTGCCGGCCATCCACGACTTGAACACTGCGCCAAAGAATTCGTGGATGCCCGGGACGAGCCCAGGCATGACGAGGACGATACCGGTGGCGGCCTCACGAGGCCGCCGACACCCGCGCCTCGAAGATCATGCAGGTCTCGGTCGCGTGGGCGATGAGCCGGCCCTTGCCGTCCACCAGGCGGGCCTCGGATGTCGCGATCCGCGATCCCGCATGGACTACCTTGCCCTCGCAACGCACGCGACCGGTCTCCGGCATCAGCGCCCGCACGTAATTCACCTTCATCTCGACCGTCGTATAGCCCTGACCGGCCTTCACCAGCGTATGGACGCAGCAGCCGAGCGCCGAGTCGAGGATGGTCGCGGTCCAGCCGCCGTGGATGGTGCCCAGCGGATTGAAGAAGTCGGCCGTCGGCGTCCCCTCGAACACCGCCAGTCCCGGAGCCACCTCGGTCAGGATGAAGCCCATGGACCGGGCGATGGGCGGCGCCGGATAGCGCTGCTCCAGCATGCCGCGGAGGAAGTCGATGCCGTCCTGGCCGGTAGCCTCCGCCATGTCGACGACACCGTAACGGAGGGTGGGAGCGGGGGCAGCGGCGGTCATGTCGGTCTCCGAGGATCTATCGTGTAACTGCACGATATGATCGGGAGACCGACGGGTCAACGGGCCGGCGCGGCGATCAGGCCGCCGCCTGGCTACCGAGACCGTCGCCGAATTCGTCGGCGAAACCGGCGATGAAGCCGGGCACGGACTCGGCCGACAGGGTCCTGGCGAAATAATAGCCCTGCGCCTGGTCGCAGCCGAGATCGCGCACCCATGCCAGGTCCGCCGCCGTTTCGACGCCCTCGGCCGTGGTGACGAATCCGAGGCTCACCGCGATGCCGACGATGGCCTCGACCACAGCCTTGCGGTTTTCCGGATCGGTGGGGCCCGACACGAAGGACCGGTCGATCTTGAGCTTCTGGATGGGAAAGCGGGTGAGATAGCCGAGCGAGGAGAAGCCGGTGCCGAAATCATCCAGCGCGATGCGGATGCCGAGCGTGCGCATGTCCGCGAGGAAGCGGCCGCTCTCCGCCATCTGGTTCATGAACAGGGCCTCGGTGATCTCGACCTCCAGCCGGTCCGCCGGCAGATGGCTCACCGCCAGCGCCTGGGCCACGTGGCTGAGCAGGGTCGCCGACCCGAACTGGGCGGGGGAGATGTTCACCGCCACCCGGATCGGCTTCGGCCAGGCTGCGGCGTCGAGACAGGCGCGTTTCAGCACCCAGGCGCCGATGGGTTCGATGAGACCGGATTCCTCGGCGATCGGCACGAAGGCGTCGGGCGACAGCAAGCCGCGCTGGGGATGCTGCCAGCGCAGCAGCGCCTCGAAACCGACGATGGCGCCGGCGCGGATGTCGATGATCGGCTGGTAGGCGAGGCGAAGCTGGTCGCCGTCGAGGGCCGCGCGCAGGTCTTCCTGCAGCAGTCGCCGCTCCTCGGCCTCGCGGTGCATCCTGTCGTCGAAGACCGCAGCCACGCCGCGGCCGCTGTCCTTGGCGCGGTAGAGCGCGAGATCGGCATTGCGGATGAGGTCGTCGACCGTGTCGGTCTCGCCGGGTCCGAAGGCGATGCCCATGCTGGCGCCGACCGTGATGCGGGCCCCGTCGATGGTCCTGGAACGGCTGATCCGCGCGATGATGCGCCGGGCGAGATCGACCACGTCGGAGCGGCGGGTGAAATCGCTCACCAGCATGCCGAATTCGTCGCCGCCGAACCGCCCGAAGACCACGCCCTGATCGACGAGCTCGCCGAGATCGCGGGACACCGCCATCAGCAGCGCGTCCCCGATGGGATGGCCGAGCGTGTCGTTCACCGCCTTGAACTGGTCGAGGTCGAGACAGGCGAGGGCGAAACTGCTGCCGTTGCGCCGCGCCGTCTCGAGACGCAGCGCCGCGAGTTCCCGGAACCGGGCGCGGTTCGGCAGGCCGGTGAGCAGATCCGTGGCGGCCATCCAGGCCACCTTCTGGCTTGCGACCTTGCGGTCGGTGATGTCGGAGCCGACGCCGCGCCAGCCGAGGTGCCAGCCGGATTCGTCGAAGAGGGGCTTGGCCGTCAGCGACCACCAGCGCGGCTCGCCGGCGACGTCCACCTGGATGTCGAGGTCACGGAACGGCTGCCGCCGCGCGATGGCGAGGCGCAACGCCTGCCCGGTCTCCTCATCGGCCATCTCGACGATGCGGCGCCCCACCAGCGACTGACCCGCAACTCCCGCGACCTCGCCGAAGCGCGGGGAGTGCTGCACGACCGCAAATCCGGGATCGGTTTCGAACAGCCAGTCCGATCCGTGCTGCTCGAACTCGTTGAGCAGCAGCTCGATGATCTCGCCGCGTTCCTTCAGACTCGCCTCGGCCCGGAACCGCTCGCTGAACAGACGCGAGGAATTGGCGACGCTCTGCACGACGATCCAGGCATAGGCGAGCAGCAGCAGGGTGAGAAAGATGACGTAACCGTTGCCGGTCTCCAGCAGCGCGGCGACCGATCCGGCGCAGAGGATGCCGACATAGGCGTAGGCGGCCGAGGGAATGGTCGCGAGCGCGAAACCGCCGGCGCAGATCATGCCGGTGACGAGGCAGGCGATGACCAACTGGTCCTCGGCCGAGACGCTTCCGAACCAGAGGACCGGGACGGCGGCCCAGAGCGCCGCCAGGGTGGCGGCATGCCAGGTCGCCCGGCGGATCGCGCGGGCGGAGGCGCGGAGCCGCTGCTTGCGGCCGCGGCGCAGGAACCACGCGCGCGTCGTCACCGCCACCACCGCCAGGATGGTGAGCGACCAGGCGGCGAGTACGAAGGGGTTGGCCTCCTCGCGTACCAGGAACACGACGACGGCGGCGTTGATAAAGTTGGCCGCCATGGTCAGGGGCGAGAACCGCGCCACAGCGTGGATCTGCGCCGCGCGGATACGCCCTTCCTCGGCCGGCTCGTTGGGCACGTCCTTGCGCCACCCCTCCCAGGCGTCGCGAATGAGGGTGAGGGAGGAGGAAGGCGTCAAACGGGTCTCCGGCGGCAGCACGTTACCGCAAGCACCCTCACCCAACGGCACTTAAGAAACACTCAAACGGTTCGACGAAGCTCGTTGCCCGGCGTGATTCAGCCGCAGCGGCCGTCCGTCACCGACCGGCGGATGGCGCGGAGCCCGTCCCGGGTGCGGCCCCAGACGTCGGCCCCCACCGCCTCCTCCATCTTCACGTGCTCGGATTCCCACAGGGGGATCGCCGCCGAAAGCAGAGCCGCGCCGGCCTCGGTGAGGGCCGGACGCACCGCCCGTCCCTGGCCGGTGGAGACGCTCACGAGCCCGGCCGCCTCGAGCCGCTTCAGGTTCCGGGTCATGGTCGTGCGGTCGAGGGCGAGAGCTTCCGACAGCGCCGTCACCGAATTGGTCTTCGCCACGGCGAGAGCCGCCAGAATGTTGAACTGCGTGACCTCCAGTCCGAGCGGCGCGAGAGCGCGGTTATAGGCGCGCGTCACCGCATGGGCCGTCATCCGCGTCTGGTAGCAGATGCAGGAGCGGGCGATGCGGCTCACCGTCGCCTCGTCCGGGGCGCCGCAGGGCGCGGCCCCGGCGGCGGGGATGGGCTTGGGAGTCTGGCTGGTCACCGTCGTCATGGTGTCACGATCCGGCGGGAGAGGTCTGGCGTCAAGGCATGTGGGGTTTGTCGGCCGTTTTAACCATAGATCGCTGCGTCCTTGACTCCCGATACCGCCCGGACTATCTCCACGGCGGGCATTAGCAGTCACTTCAGGTGAGTGCTAACAGCCCCGGCCGACGGGCCGCCAAACAATTCCGCGGCCCCTGGGGCCGCTCATGTCAGGGACACCAGATCCATGAAGTTCCGTCCGCTGCACGACCGCGTGGTCGTCCGCCGCCTCGAGGGCGAAGAGAAGACCAAGGGTGGCATCATCATCCCGGATACCGCCAAGGAGAAGCCGCAGGAGGGTGAAATCCTGGCGGTGGGCCCGGGCGGCCGCGACGAGGCCGGCAAGCTGGTCCCGCTGGACGTCAAGAAGGGCGACAAGGTGCTGTTCGGCAAGTGGTCGGGCACCGAAGTGAAGATCGACGGTGTCGACCTCCTCATCATGAAGGAGAGCGACATCATGGGCGTGATCGCGAAGTAAGTCGCGAACCGCTCCCTCCATCCCATTCATTCATTCCGACAGGAGTAAGCCACAATGGCTGCCAAGGACGTGAAATTCGGCCAGGACGCGCGCGAAAAGATGCTGCGCGGCGTCGACATCCTCGCCGAGGCCGTGAAGGTCACGCTCGGCCCGAAGGGTCGCAACGTCGTCATCGAGAAGAGCTTCGGCGCCCCGCGCATCACCAAGGACGGCGTCACCGTCGCCAAGGAGATCGAGCTCGCCGACAAGTTCGAGAACATGGGCGCCCAGATGGTCCGTGAGGTCGCCTCCAAGACCAACGACCTCGGCGGCGACGGCACCACCACCGCCACCGTTCTCGCCCAGGCCATCGTGAAGGAAGGCGCCAAGTTCGTCGCCGCCGGCATGAACCCGATGGACCTGAAGCGCGGCGTCGACATCGCCGTCCTCGAGGTCGTGAAGGCGCTCGAGAAGTCGGCCAAGAAGGTGAAGTCCTCGGCCGAGGTCGCTCAGGTCGGCACCATCTCCGCCAACGGCGACGCGCTGATCGGCGAGATGATCGCCAACGCCATGCAGAAGGTCGGCAACGAGGGTGTCATCACCGTCGAGGAAGCCAAGTCGCTGGACACCGAGGTGGACATCGTCGAGGGCATGCAGTTCGACCGCGGCTACCTCTCGCCCTACTTCATCACCAACGCCGACAAGATGGTGGCCGACCTCGAGGACGCCTACATCCTGATCCACGAGAAGAAGCTGGCCGGCCTCCAGGCCATGCTGCCGGTTCTCGAGGCCGTCGTTCAGACCGGCAAGCCGCTGGTGATCGTCGCCGAGGACGTCGAGGGCGAGGCTCTCGCCACGCTCGTCGTCAACAAGCTGCGTGGCGGCCTCAAGGTTGCCGCCGTGAAGGCGCCGGGCTTCGGTGACCGCCGCAAGGCCATGCTGGAGGACATCGCGATCCTCACCGGCGGCCAGGTCATCTCCGAAGACCTCGGCATCAAGCTGGAGAACGTCACCCTCGCCATGCTCGGCCGCGCCAAGAAGGTGCTGATCGAGAAGGAGAAGACGACGGTCGTCGACGGCGCCGGCAAGAAGAAGGACATCGAGGCCCGCATCGGCCAGATCAAGGCGCAGATCGAGGAGACCACCTCGGACTACGACCGGGAGAAGCTGCAGGAGCGCCTCGCGAAGCTCGCCGGTGGCGTCGCCGTGATCAAGGTCGGCGGCTCGACCGAGGTCGAGGTGAAGGAGAAGAAGGACCGCGTCGACGACGCTCTCAACGCGACCCGCGCGGCTGTCCTCGAGGGCATCGTCCCCGGCGGCGGCATCGCTCTCCTCCGCGCCAAGGCCTCCGTCGCCAAGCTGA
This sequence comes from Phreatobacter cathodiphilus, assembly GCF_003008515.1. Taxonomy (NCBI): domain Bacteria; kingdom Pseudomonadati; phylum Pseudomonadota; class Alphaproteobacteria; order Hyphomicrobiales; family Phreatobacteraceae; genus Phreatobacter; species Phreatobacter cathodiphilus. Next base: position 3,062,524 of record NZ_CP027668.1, read on the forward strand.
AGTCGGACAACGCCGACGTTCAGGCCGGCATCAACATCGTGCTCAAGGCCATCGAGGCTCCGATCCGCCAGATCGCCGAGAACGCCGGTGTCGAGGGCTCGATCGTCGTCGGCAAGGTGCTCGAGAACAAGTCGGCCACCTTCGGCTTCAACGCCCAGACGGAAGAGTATGTCGACATGTTCGACGCCGGCATCGTCGACCCGATGAAGGTCGTGCGCACCGCTCTCCAGAACGCCGCTTCGGTCTCCTCGCTGCTCATCACCACGGGCGCGATGATCGCCGAGTCGCCGAAGAAGGAATCCGCAGCTCCGGCCATGCCGGGCGGCGGCGGCATGGGCGGCATGGACTTCTGATCCAGCCATCCAGGCTCAGAGCTTAAGGAAGGGGCGCCGCGAGGCGCCCCTTTTCGTTGTGCCGCCCATCTCTTGGCGAGGCGCGAGCCGGGCAGGCCCGGCGCGCGCAGGCGGCATGGATTTCTGATCCAGCCATCCAGGCTCAGAGCTTAAGGAAGGGGCGCCGCGAGGCGCCCCTTTTCGTTGTGCCGCCGGCCCCTCCGCGCGACTCATCTCTTCAGGGGATCCGCTTTGGACTAAAGTCGGAGACCCAGGGCGTTCATGGCCGCACGGAGAAAGTCCTGTTCAGTCCCGACACAAGATGGTGACGACTGCGGCGAAGCTTGCACTTGACCTTTCGACGCAGTGCATCAGTCTCTTCTCCCAGCGACATTAACGAGCCCGTTCACAAGGGCCTGACGTCGCAAGAGGAGACGCCCCATGACTGACACCCCTGCTTCGGCACCGCCGAAGTCCGATCGCCGTCGCTTTCTCGCGCTCGCCGGCGCCACCGCGGCAGCCACCGTCGCCGCTCCCGCCGTATCCAACGCCCAGACCGTCACGCTGCGCTTCCAGTCGACCTGGCCGCAGCGCGACATCTTCCACGAGTTCTGCAACGACTACGCCACCCGCGTGAACGCCATTTCCGGCGGGCGGCTCCGCCTCGAAGTGCTGGCGGCCGGTGCCGTCGTGCCCGCCTTCCAGCTCCAGGACGCCGTCCATGCCGGCATTCTCGACGGCGGCCACGGCGTCACCGCCTACTGGTTCGGCAAGAACAAGGCCTATTCGCTGTTCGGCACGCCGCCCGCCTATGGCTGGGACGCCCACAACTTCCTCGGCTGGATGAACTACGGCGGCGGCTACGACCTCTACAACGAGCTGCTGACCCAGATCACCCGCGTCAACGTCGTCGGCTTCCTCACCGGGCCCATGCCGTGCCAGCCCCTCGGCTGGTTCAAGCGCGAGCTCACCCAGGCGAGCGACCTGCGTGGCCTCAAGTACCGGACGGTGGGCCTCGCCGCCGACCTGTTCAACGAGCTCGGCTCGGCGGTCACCATCCTCGCCGGCGGCGAGATCGTACCGGCGCTCGAACGCGGCCTCATCGACGGCGCCGAGTTCAACAATCCGAGCTCGGACTCGATCCTCGGCTTCGCCGACGTGTCGAAGACCTACATGCTGCAGAGCTACCACCAGTCGGCCGAGGCCTTCGAGGTCATCTTCAACAAGGCCAAGTACGACGCCATGGGCGCCGAGCAGAAGGCGATCCTGAAATACGCCGCCGAATCCGCCTCCTCCGACATGTACTGGAAGGCGCTCGACCGCTACTCCAAGGACCTCGCCGCCCTGCGCGGCCGCGGCGTCAACGTCATCAAGACGCCCGACGCCATCCTGAAGGCCCAGCTCGAGGCATGGGACAAGGTCGTCGCCCGGCTCTCGGCCGAGAATCCCTTCTTCAAGAAGGTGATCGACAGCCAGCGCGCCTGGGCCCAGCGCACCGTGGGTTACGAGCGCATCAACACGCCCTCGCGTGAGATGTCCTACACCCACTTCTTCGGCGGCTCCTGATCCGCAGCACGCGAAGGCGGCGGGCCACCGCCGCCTTCCGGCCGCCGGCGGTCCGACCGCCACCCTTCCGATCCCGCCTGGAATGTCCGATGGCGCCCAATCCCCTCTTCCTCTCCTTGCTGCTCGGCAGCTGGGCGCTGGTCTGTGCGGCCGTTCTCTGGCTGATGATGCGCCGCGCCGGCACCGACCGGCTGATGGCCCTGCTGCTGGCCGTGGACGACGTCTCCACCCTCATCGGCAAGGCGGCCGCCTGGTCCATCGTCGTTCTCACCCTTGCCATCTGCTACGAGGTCTTCGCCCGCTACATCCTGCAGGCCCCGACCATGTGGGCCTTCGACGTCAGCTACATGCTCTACGGCGTGCTCTTCATGCTGGCGGGCCCCTATGCGCTGGCCCGCAACGGCCATGTCCGCGGCGACTTCCTCTACCGCGAATGGCCGCCCCGCACTCAGGCGAAGCTCGACCTCGTCCTCTATTTCGTCTTCTTCTTCCCCGGCATCCTCGCCCTCTGCTACGCCGGCTTCACCTTCGCCAACTTCTCCTGGTTCATCTTCGAGCGCTCGGCGAACTCGCCGAACGGTCCCTACGTCTTCCCCTTCAAGTCGCTCATCCCCCTCGTCGGCGGCCTGATGGTCGTCCAGGGCCTCGCCGAAGTGGTGCGCTGCGTCCTGTGCATCCGCACGGGCGAGTGGCCGCCGCGCCTCCACGACGTGGAGGAGACCGAGAAGATCATCCTCGAACAGGCCGAGGCGGCCAAGACGAAAGGGGCCGCCTGATGTTCGGCATCACCATCGGAAATCCCGAGCTGGGCGTGCTCATGCTCGTCCTCTTCGTCATCTTCATCATGCTCGGCTTCCCCATCGCCTTCACGCTGATGGCGCTGGGGGTCATGTTCGGCTACGCGGCCCAGGGCGACATCGTCTTCGCCCTGGTGGTCCAGCGCACCTATTCGGTGATGACCAACGACGTGCTGGTCGCCATCCCGCTCTTCATCTTCATGGGCTACATCATCGAGCGGGCGAACATCCTCGACCGGCTGTTCAACTCGGTGCAGCTCGCCATCGGCGGCCTGCCGGGATCGCTGGCGGTGACGACGCTCATCACCTGCACCATCTTCGCCACCGCCACCGGCATCGTCGGTGCGGTGGTCACCCTGATGGGGCTCCTCGCCTTCCCCGCCATGCTGCGCGCCGGCTACGACGAGCGCCTGTCGGCGGGTGTCGTCTGCGCCGGCGGCTGCCTCGGCATCCTCATCCCGCCGAGCGTCATGCTCATCCTTTACGGCGCCACGGCCGGCGTCTCGGTGCCCAAGCTCTATGCGGGCGCCTTCTTCCCCGGCCTGCTCCTCGCAACCCTCTACATCCTCTACGTCATCGTCCGCTGCATGATGAACCCGGCGCTCGCCCCGAAGCTGCCGAAGGAGCAGCGCATGCCGCTGGGCTTCGACTTCGACAAGGACAAGATGGCGCTGGTCAAATACGTCGTCATCGTCCTGCTAGCCGTGCCCGTCGCCTATGCCGTGGTCTACGGCATGGAGTGGCTGCTCAACATGTTCCGCGTCATGACCACGCCGGCCGGCGTGACGCCGCGCGAGATCGACTACACGGTCCCCGACAAGCTGCCGCACGTGATCCTCGGCGCGGGCGCCATCGGCCTCGTGCTGCTGCTCGTCCTCGGCAAGGCGGTCTTCAAGGAACTGGCGCGCAGCTTCTTCCCGCTGACCCTGCTCATCATGTCGGTGCTCGGCGCCATCTTCTTCGGCATCGCGACGCCCACCGAGGCGGCGGCGGTCGGCGCCCTGGGTTCGGTCCTGCTCGCCGCCGCCTATCGCTCCATCAGCTTCGTCAAGCTGAAGGAATCGGTGTTCCTCACCGCCCGCACCTCGGCCATGGTGTGCTGGCTCTTCGTCGGCTCCTTCATCTTCTCGTCCATCTTCGCCATCCTCGGCGGGCACGAGCCGATCAAGGCCTTCGTCGCCATGCTCAACCTGTCGCCGACCATGTTCATGATTCTGGCCCAGGTCATCATCTTCGTCCTTGGCTGGCCGCTGGAATGGACGGAGATCATCGTCATCTTCGTGCCGATCTTCCTGCCGCTGCTGGAGACGTTCAAGATCGACCCGCTGTTCTTCGGCATCCTCATCGCCCTGAACATCCAGACGTCGTTCCTGTCGCCGCCCGTGGCCATGGCACCCTTCTATCTGAAGGGCGTGGCGCCCCCGCACGTCACCATCAACCAGATCTTTTCCGGTGTGATGCCCTTCATCTTCATCGTCGTCGGCTGCATGGCCGTGGTCTATGCCTTCCCCGGCATCGCCCTCTGGCTGCCGGGGGTGCTCTACCGCTGAGGCCTCAGCCGCAGGAAGCGCCGCGCACGATTCCGCGGTCGTCCAGCCCGAAGCTCAGGCGATTCGGCCGGAAGTCGCGGGTGCAGATGGCGCAGTAGCGCACGATGAGGCCCCGCGGGACGCGATAGCGCGCCTCCACCGTCGCTCGCGGCAGGCCGATGAAGCGCCGCGCCACCGGCAGCTCGCGCCGGCAGTGCCGCATCGCCGCCTGGAAGGCGGGCTGGGAGGGACCGGTCGCCCGCGGCGGCTGTTGCGCCGAAGCCATGCCGGGCGATCCCGGAGCCGCGACGAGGAACGCGGCCGCGACGACGGCGGTGGAGACGAGGGCGAGACGCATGGAAACCTCCTGTTCGATGCCGCCCGACTAGCGCCGAACCGTGGCGCCATCATGCCGGGGCTCAGGCAGGCTCCCGCACGGGCAGGCCGGCCCGCATCTCGTCGGACACGATGCGCCCGTCCACCAGGTGGACGCGGCGGTCCATGCGCTCGGCAAGGTCGATGGCGTGCGTGACGGCGACGACGGAACGCCCGTCCTTGTCGACGAGGTCGCGCAGGATCTGGAACACCTGCTCGGAAGATTTGGAATCGAGGCTCCCCGTCGGCTCGTCGGCGAGGATCACCGGCGGATCGTTGGCGAGCGCCCGCGCCACGGCGACCCGCTGGCGCTGGCCGCCCGAGAGCTGGTCCGGCCGCTTGGCGAGATGGTCCTCGAGCCCGAGCGATGAGAGCAGGCTCTCGGCCCGCTCCTTCATCTGCCGCGCCGACAGCTTCCCAACGGCCCTCATGGGCAGCATCACGTTCTGCGTCGTGGTGAATTCGGGAAGCAGGAAGTGGAACTGGAAGATGAAGCCGAGCGTCTCGAGCCGGATCCTGGCGCGCTCGTCGTCGTCGAGCAGGCTGGTGTCCTCGCCCCTCACCAGAACCTCGCCCGAGGTCGGCACGTCGAGCAGGCCGAGGAGATAGAGGAGCGACGACTTGCCGGAGCCGGAGGGGCCGGTGATGGCGACGAACTGCCTGTCGTGGATGAGGAGATCGATGTCGGCCACCAGCGTCACCGGCACGGTGCCGGGCAGGATGCGCGTCGCCTTGCGGGTCTCGATGAGGGGCCCGGTCATGTCGCCCCCCGGATGATCTCGACGGGATGGACGCGCGCCGCCTTGCGCGCCGGGAAGAAGCCGGCGATGGCCGAGGACGCCAGCGCGATGCCGCCGGCGATCGCATAGTGCAGCGGCGCGACGATGAGCGGCAGGTGGGTGGAGTCTGTGAAGCCGGTCCTGATCTCGATGGACAGCATGACCTGCGTCAGCACGAATCCGAGCACCGATCCGGCGAGCGCCCCGGCGAGGCCGATGGCGAGCCCTTCGAGGATGAAGATGCGCCGGACGGTCGCCTGCGTCAGGCCCAGCGACTTCATGATGGCGATGTCGCGGCTCTTCTCGAAGGTGATGGTGGAGATGATGTTGTAGGTGCCGAAGGAGGCGACCAGCAGGATGGCGCCCACCACCGTGTACATGATGATGTTGCGGATGACGAAGGCCGACATGAGGTCCTCGTTGGCCTCCTGCCAGGACACGGTCTTCAGCCCCGTATCGGCGATGATCCGGTCGGCCACCGCCTTGGCGTTCATCGGGTCGTTGAGGCGTATACGGATCTCGTTGATGAGGCCGGTCTGCTCGGCGAGGATCTGGGCGGTCTTGATGAGCACGTAGGACGTGCCCTCGTCCACGGCCCGCACGCCGGAGCGGAAGATGCCGACCACCTGCCCCGTCATCACCTTCCCCGTGCCGGCAGACATCGAGATGTTGGAGCCCAGGCGCGCGCCGAGCTTCTCGGCCAGCCGGTCACCGAGGATGATGGCGTTGGTGGCGCGGTAGAGGGCGGGGAGCGAGCCCTGTCTGAGGTGGTTGACGAGCTGTGACACCCGCGGCTCGCGGGCGGGATCGATGCCGACGATCACCGAGGTCACGTCCTTGCCGCCGTAGCGCAGGATGCCGCGGGCCTGGACCGAGGGCGTCACGGCGCCCGGCACCCAGCTCTCCAGCGCCGCGATGGTGGCGATCGGATTGTTGATGCCGCGCCGCCGCGTGGCCGGGGTCAGGCCGCGGATCTGGGCGGTGTCGAAGGCCTCCTCCGCCGGCTGGCGCGGTGCCTCGCGCCGCTCGTCGTTGATGGCGATATGCGGCATGGCGTTGACCAGGGTGCGGACGAAATCGTCCTGCGAGCCCTGCATCAGCGCCGCCATCATGATGGAGAAGCCGACGCCGATGGAGACGCCGAGCACCGCCACCACCGTCTGGCGCAGGCGGGCGGCGATATGGGTCCAGGCGATGTCGACGACGAGGTTCATGGCGCAGTGCGCACCCGCTCGCCGCCGCGCCAGCGCGCCTCGGCCGGCACGGCGATGCGGTCTCCCTCGGCGATGCCGGAGCGGACCTCGGTGAGCCGCGTGCCGCGGATGCCGGTCTCCACCGGCCGGCGGACGACGCGGCCGGCATCGACCGTGAAGACGGCGCCGCCGATGATCGCCTCGTTCGGCACCAGCAGCACGTCCTTCGCCTCGCGGGTGACGATGTTGGCCTCAACCGACATGCCGAAATGCAGCGGCGTGTCGTCGGGCAGCGCGATGCGGATCCGGAAGGTCTTGGTCGCCGTGTCGCCCATCGGCGTGATGTCGCGCACGGTGCCGTCGAGCGGCCGGTCCTTGAAGGCGTCGGTGCGCAGCAGCACGGTCTGCCCCACCCGGACGCGCGGGATGTCCTCCTCGGCCACGTCCGCCGTCACCTGCAGCGGGCGCGGATCGCCGACGCGGAACAGGATCTGGCCGATGTCGGCGATCTCGCCCACCTCGCCGTCCTGCCGTAGCACCACGCCGTCGCGCGGCGCGAGAATCTGGTAGTTGCCCAGCCGCTCGTTGGTGGCGGCCACCAGCGCCCGCATCTGCGCGAGGTCGGCGGTGGCCTTGTCGTAGGCCTGTTGGGTGGCGACGCCGCGCTGTATCAGTTGGCTCACCCGGTCCACCTCGCGCTGGGCCAGGGCGAGGCGCGCATGCTGCTCGGCGAGATTGGCGCGCACCTCCCGGTCGTCGAGGCGGGCGAGCATGTCGCCCTCCTTCACCGTGCGGCCCTCGCAGGAACAGTGGGCGACGATGCGCTCGCGCGCCATCGAGGCCATCTTGGCCCAGCGCACCGGCTCGACGATGCCCGTCGCATAGACGATCTCGGCTGCCGTGCCGCGGCCGACGGCCTGGAGCTGGATCTCGGCCCCGCGGCCGTAGCGCCAGAAGACGGCACCGCCGAGGGCGGCCGCGATCAGCAGCAGGATCAACCAGGAGCGCAGTTTCATCGCCAGCCTTCCGGACCGTTCGGGACGCCGATCTAGCAGGACCATATAGGGGCCCGCCTTGATCGACGTCAGGTCAAGCCGGTCGCCGGGTCAGGAGGCGCCCATCTCCTCGCGGATGCGGGCGCGCAGGGCGTCGATCGGCGACAGGCGGCCGTTGTCGTTGACGTGCCAGAAGGTCCAGCCGTTGCAGGCCTGGGCGCCCTGGACCAGAGCGCCGATCTTGTGGATCGAGCCGACCTGCGGCCCGGCCATCAGCGAGCCGTCGGGACGCACCACCGCCTGGAAACGGCCCTTCTCGTCGGTCAGCACCGTTCCCGGCGCCACCATGCCGCGCTCGACCAGCGAGGCGAAGGCGACGCGCGGCGCCTCCCGCGCGGTGGTGAAGGCGGCGAGCGAGGCCTCCGCCAGCGGCTCCACGGATGAAATGCGCGCCTCGGCCGCTCTCGCATAGGCGGGATCGCGTTCGATCCCGATGAACCGGCGGCCGAGGCGCTTGGCAACGGCCCCGGTGGTCCCGGAGCCGAAGAAAGGATCGAGGACGACGTCCCCGGGCTTGGACGAGGCCAGCAGCACCCGGGCGATCAGCGCCTCGGGTTTCTGCGTCGGATGGACCTTGCGGCCCGCATCGTCCTTGAGGCGCTCCTCGCCGGTGCACAGCGGGATGAACCAGTCCGAACGGACCTGGACGTCCTCGTTGCCGGCCTTCAGCGCCTCGTAGTTGAAGGTGTAGCGGGCCTTCGCGTCGCGCGAGGCCCAGATCAGCGTCTCGTGGGCGTTGGTGAACCGGCGGCCGCGGAAGTTCGGCATCGGGTTCGCCTTGCGCCAGATGACGTCGTTCAGCACCCAGAAGCCGAGGTCCTGCAGCGCCGTGCCGACGCGGAAGATGTTGTGGTAGGAGCCGATCACCCACAGCGAGCCGTTCGGCTTCAGCACCCGGCGCGCGGCCGTGAGCCAGGCGCGCGTGAAGGCGTCGTAAGCGGCGAAGCTCTCGAACTGGTCCCAGTCGTCGGTCACCGCGTCGACGCGGCTGTCGTCGGGGCGGTGCAACTCGCCCTGGAGCTGGAGATTGTAGGGCGGGTCGGCGAAGACCATGTCGACGGAGGCCGCAGGCAGGTCGTTCAGCGCGGCGATGCAGTCGCCCAGGATGATGCGGCCCGAGAGGCCGAGCCCCTGATCGGGGACGAGCGAAGGCGAACGGACCGCCCGTACGCGGTCACCAGATCGGGCAGTTCCGTTCGACGTCAACAGCATCAGGCGGCACTCGGTACGCAAAACAATCGTGTCGCAACGCCCCGCGAGAGTGGCCCGGTAGAGTAAAGGGACACTTAAGTCGCAGGCTCGACTGCAGAAATATTCCGTCACCGATTGGTAAACACGGCGTCCCGCAAAGACTGCCGCCGGCGTGAAACCCGCGTCCCCGCCGGGAGTTGCACCTCCCGGACCGCAGCGGCATGATCGCCGCATGTGAGGGGTTGACGCCATGCGTTGGGAAGATCTGCGCCGTTCCGACAATATCGAAGATCGTCGCGGCGGCGGCGGCGGCGTTCCGGGCGGGCCCGCCGGCATCGGCATCGGCGGCATGATCGTGGTCGGCCTCATCTCCTATGTCACCGGCATCAACCCGGCCGTCCTGATCGGCGGCTACGAGGCGGTCACCCGCGGCAGCCAGCGCCAGGTCGAGCAGCAGGCGCCTTCGCGCCAGGGCGGCCGGCCGACCGACCAGATGGGCGATTTCGTCGCCGCCGTGCTCGGCTCCACCGAGGATGCCTGGCAGAAGATCTTCCAGGAGGCGGGCCGCCGCTATCAGGCGCCGGGCCTCGTCATGTTCAACGCCCGCACCCGCTCGGGCTGCGGCGCCGCCCAGTCGGAGATGGGCCCCTTCTACTGTCCGAACGACAACAAGGTGTACCTCGACACCTCGTTCTTCCGCGAGCTGGCGACGAAGTTCCGCGGCTGCACCGGCGGCGACAATGCCTGCCGCTTCGCCTATGCCTATGTCGTCGCCCACGAGGTCGGCCATCACGTGCAGAACCTGATGGGAGTGCTCACCCGCGTGCAGCAGGCACAGCGCGCCTCGGGCAACGAGCGCGAGAGCAACGCCCTTCAGGTGCGGGTCGAGCTGCAGGCCGACTGCTTCGCCGGCGTCTGGGCCTATCACACCCAGCAGCAGTACCGCTTCATCGACGAGGCCGACGTGCGCCAGGCCATGCAGGCCGCCGCCGCCATCGGCGACGACATGCTGCAGCGCCGCTCGCAGGGCTATGTGGTGCCCGACAGCTTCACCCACGGCTCCTCGGCCCAGCGCCAACGCTGGTTCATGACGGGCCTCAGGAGCGGTCAGGTGTCGAGCTGCAACACTTTCCAGGCGCGGGAGCTGTGACGGCGAGGAGCGCACGCGCCCCCGCCGCAGCAAGCCTCACCGCACCATCTGCATCGGCTCGGCGAAGTAGCGGAAGCCGTCGCCGGCCTTCGCCAGATGGCCGAAGCCGGGCCAGGGGAAGTGATAGGACATCACCGGCACCTGCTTCTCCGCCAGCATGGTGAGCAGCTTCACGCGCGTCTGTGCCGACTGCTTGGGGTCGCTGTCATAGGCGAACTCCATCAGCGGCTTCTCCAGCAGCAGGATCTGGTGATGGGTGAGGTCGCCCATGAAGCAGAACTGCTTGCCGCCCGAGGAGATCATGAAGATCGTGTGGCCGACCGTATGGCCGGGGGCGGCGATGGCCTGCACGCCGGGGATGAACTCCTGGCCGTCGCGGAAGAACTTGATGCGGTCGCGCACCGGCAGGAGGTTCTTGCGGGCATGTTCGACGAAGGCCTTGAGCGGCGAGCCGAGCTTGGCCTCGTCGGTCCAGAAGTCGAAGTCCGACTGCGCCAGCCACACCTCCGCATTGGGGAAGAGCGGCTTGCCGTCGGCGCCGACGATGCCGCCGACATGATCGATATGGGCGTGCGAGCAGCAGATGGCGTCGATGTCGCCGGGGCGGATGCCCGCTTCGCCCAGCGACTTGATCAGCCTCCCGGTGGTCGGCCCGAAGGCCTGCGACGTGCCCATGCCGGTGTCGAACAGCACGAGGCGGTCGCCGAAATTCACCACCGGAATGTTCTGCTCCAGCGTCACGGCGGTGGGATTGAGGAAGTTGCGCGTCAGCATGGCGCGGATCTCCTCCTTCGGCACGCCGAGGAAGGATTCGGAGGGATCACCGAGCGGCAGCGGTCCGTCGGAGACCACCGAGACCTCCGCCTCGCCGAAGCCGAAGCGGTAGAAATAGGGCGCCTGGCTGTTGAGCTTGGGTGCCCGCGCGAGGGCGGAGCCCGCCGGCAGGGCCGCGGTCGCGGCAAGGCCGAGGCCAAGAGACAGGGCGTCGCGTCTGGAATGAAGGCCAGCCATCATATCCTCCCGAATGTCTTGGATCCGCCCTCGAACGGGGCGGTGAGACAGTGTGGTAGCAACTGTCTGACGCTGGCAAGCGGGAAGGGCGCCCCCTCGCCATGCTCTTCGGCGGAGGTCGCCGCCCCTACCCGTTCAGCGCCTGTCCAGGCCAGCCTTCGGCGGCGATCTTCGAGGCGGCGATGACCGCCTGGGTGCGGCTGTCGACGCCGAGCTTGGTGAGGATGGCCGACACGTGGGCCTTCACCGTCGCCTCCGAGACCGTGAGCTCGTAGGCGATCTGCTTGTTGAGCAGCCCCTCCGACAGCATCATCAGCACACGCACCTGCTGCGGGGTGAGGCTCGCGAGGCGGGCGGCGAGCTTGGCGCTCTCCGAATCCCGGCTGGCGGAGAGATCCACGTCGGCGGGCACGAAGCTGCCGCCGTCGAGCACCGTCTGCACCGCCTGGCGCATCTCCTCGGTGCCGAGCGTCTTGCGGATGAAGCCGGAGGCGCCGAACTCGAAGCAGCGGCGGATGACCTCCGCGTCCTCGGTGGCGGAGACGATGACCACCGGCACGCCGGGATGCTGGGCCCTGAGATACATGAGCCCGGAAAAGCCCTTCACGCCCGGCATGGTCAGGTCGAGGAGCACGAGATCGACGTCCGGGTCGGCACCGACGATCTCCTGCATCTCGGCGAAGGACCCCGCCTCCGCGATGGAGAGCTGGCGCGGCAGCCCGGCGACCGCCTCCCGCAAGGCCCCACGGAACAGGGGATGATCGTCGGCGATGACGATGCGATAGCTCGATAGTGCGGTGTCCACGCCGCTCACCCCGGTGTTGCCTCGTCGTGCGGCCTTCTGGCGCGCCGCATTGCGCGAATTGTCGCGCCTTGCCCGTCACAACACAAGGCCACAATGTCCGGCCGCGGCCCGTCACCGGCCCCCGAGCCCGCGAAAGGCAGGCGGAGCGCGGGAAAAGAGGCCCGCCGGGCCCGCCGTCGATTGACATCCGCCCCGTCGCGGGGGTCTGTTAAGCCTTCGGCAGACCGGCGTGACGGCCGGGGGGCGCGACCTGAAGAGGTGTTTCATGGTGCGGCTCGGTATCGGAAGGTCCGGACGGGCCCTCGCCGCCCTCGTGGCGGTGGCGGTGGCGGTGCTGGCCGGCGTCGGCGAAGCCGCCGCGGTGATGCGCGGCGAGCCTGCACGCGACCCCAACGGCACGCGCCGGTCCACCGTGCTCATCGAGACGCCGGAAGGCATCTGCACCGGCGCCATCGTCGGCGCCGACCTCGTGCTCACCGCCGCCCATTGCGTCTCGGCCAGCGGCCGTTACCGCGTGCGCTATCTCGACCGCTCCTTCCGCCGGGTCGCCGTGGCGGTGAAGCGCACCGCCGCCCATCCAGGCTTCGACCCCCGCCACGGCTTCGCCTCCGACGATGTCGGGCTGATCCAGGTGACCCGCCCCTTCGGCGCCGATGCGCGACCCGCCGCCCTGCCCTCCGGCGGCTGGGGCGTCGCCTTGTTCGGCGGCCGAACGACGGGCGAGGAGCTGATCATCGCCGGCTTCGGCTCCACCGAGCGGTCGCGCTCCCGCGACGGCGTGCTGCGCGAGGCCCTCATGCGCACCTCCGAGCCGAGCGTTCCCGGCCGCGGCTTCGCCGGCCTGACCGGCGAGGAGGGCCAGCAGCGGCCCGGCATGTGCGTGGGGGATTCCGGCGGTCCGGTCTATCGCCGCATCGGCCGCAGCTTCACCGTGGTCGGCGTGCTCAAGGGCGGCACCACCGACCCCGGGCGCGAATGCACCTCGACGCCGATCTTCGTGCCGGTGAAGGACTACGTCTCCTGGGTGCGCCAGACCGCCGCCGAATGGGGAGCGCCGCTGGGCGGCGCCGTCGAGATGCGGCAGTAGCGGGCCGGCGGCTCAGGCCGCCGTCGCCAGGCCCCTCTTGACGAGCAGCGCCTCGGGGTCCGGCTCGCGGCCGCGAAAGGCCACATAGGCCTCCATCGGGTCGCGGCTGTTGCCGGCGGCATAGACATAATCGCCGAGCCGCCTGGCGAGGACCGGGTCGAAGGGGTCGCCCACCTCCTCGAAGGCGGCGAAGCCGTCGGCGTCCAGCACCTCCGACCACATGTAGCTGTAATAGCCGGCCGAATAGCCGTCGCCCGAGAAGACATGGGCGAAATGCGGCGTGCGGTGGCGCATGACGAGCCCCTCCGGCATGCCGATGCGCCGGAGTTCCTCCGTCTCGAAGGCCACGGGATCGATGTCCGCCGCCGTGTCCAGCGAGTGGAAGGCAAGGTCGACCAGGGCCGAGGAGACATATTCCACCGTCGCGCAGCCCTGGTTGAAGGTGCGCGCGGCGATCAGCTTGTCGATCAGCGTCTGCGGCATCGCCTCGCCCGTCTCGGCGTGGACGGCGAAGTCCGACAGCACCTCGCGGCGCTCCAGCCAGTGTTCGTAGAGCTGGGACGGGAACTCGACGAAGTCGCGCGCCACCGACGTGCCGGAGAGCAGCGGATAAGTGACGTCGGAGAGGAGGCCGTGCAGCCCGTGGCCGAACTCGTGGAACAGCGTGCGCGCATCGTCGAAGGAGAGCAGCGCCGGCCGGCCCTCCGGGGGCTTCGCGAAATTCATCACGTTCACGATGATCGGCCGCACCGGTCCGGACAGCTTCTCCTGGCTGCGGAAGGCGCTCATCCAGGCCCCCGAGCGCTTGGTGGGACGGGCGAAATAATCGCCGAGGAAGAGTCCCACATGCTGCCCGTCACGCAGCACCTCGTAGGCCCTGACGTCGGGATGATAGACCGGCACGTCGTCGCGCCGGCGGAAGGTGACGCCGAACAGTTTCGTCGCCACCGCGAAGGCCGCCTCGATCATCCGGTCGAGCTGGAAATAGGGTTTGAGCGCGGCCTCATCGATGGCGTAGCGCTTCTGGCGCACCTTCTCCGCATAGAAGCGCCAGTCCCACGGCTGGATCGGCTCGTTCATGCCCTCTTCGCGCGCGACGGCGGCGAGATCGGCCTTCTCCTCGCCGGCCCGCACCACGGCGCGGTTCCACACGCGCTCCAGCAGCGTGCGGACCGCGTCCGGCGTCTTGGCCATGGTCTCGTCGAGCTTGAAGGCGGCGAAGGTCGGATAGCCCAGCAGCTTTGCCCGCTCGACCCTGAGTTTCACCGTCTCGGCGACGATGGCGCGGTTGTCGGTCTCACCGCCCATTTCGCCGCGCTTCACCCAGGCCTTGAAGATGGTCTCGCGCAGGTCGCGCCGCGGCGACAATGTCAGGAAGGGCTCGACCATGGAGCGGCCGAGGGTCATGACGTATCCCTCGCGGCCGCGATCCTTGGCGGCCTGGGCCAGCGCGCTCTTCAGGAAGTCCGGCAGGCCCGCCACGTCGGCCTCGGAGAGGTCGAGCGTCCACGTCGCCTCGTCCTTCAGCACGTTCTGCGAAAAGGCCGTGCCCAGGGTGGCGAGGCGCTCGGTCACCTGCCGCATCCGCGCCTTGCCGGCCTCGTCCAGGGCCGCGCCGCCGCGGACGAAATTCTTGTAGGTCTTTTCCAGCACCCGAAGCTGCTCGCCCGTCAGGCCGAGCTGGTCCCGCCGCTCATACAGCGCGCGGACGCGCGCAAAGAGCCGGGCGTCGAGGGTGATGGCATTCGAATGCTGCGCCAGCAGCGGCGCCATCTCGCGCTGGATGGCCTGGATCGCCTCGGTGGCGTCGGAGCCGGCGAGGTTGAAGAAGACGCCGCAGAGCCTGTCCAGCGCATGGCCGCCGGTCTCCAGCGCATCGATCGTGTTGGCGAAGCTCGGGGCGTCCGGGTTGGTGGCGATGGCGTCGACCTCGGTCCGGTGTTCGGCCAGCGCCCTCTCGAAGGCGGGGCGATAATCGTCGATGCGGATGTCGCCGAAGGGTGCGATCCCGAACGGCGTGGTCCAGGGGCGGAAGAAGGGATTGTCGGTGCTCTGGGTCATGGGCGCCAATGTGGCGGTGCGGGAGAGGGTCGGCAAGGGTGGGATGCGAGAGGCCGCCGGACACGAGCCTGTATGGCCGGAGTGCGTCGTTCGAGCAGCGCTGCGATCGCGCCTCCCGGCATCCGCGCCGTCACAGGATCTCGGCGAGCCCCACCGGATAGAGGTTCCATCCACGGGCCGCGAGGTCGGCCGGGCTGTACCAACCGGCCCGGCAGGTCTCGCCGTTCGACTCGGTGAAGCTGACCGGTCCAGCCGCGTAGAGCGCATCGTCCAGAAGATCGATCTCGGCCACGAAGACCATCTCGTGGCCGGCCGCCCCTTCGTGCACGAACAGGTTCTCCAGCGCGTGCCATGGCCCGCGGATGGCGATGGCGCATCCCAGCTCCTCGCGAAACTCGCGGTGCAGGGCCTCTTCGCGGGTCTCGCCGAAATCGATGGAGCCGCCGAGCGGCCGGACACCGGTGACCCGGCCGTCCGCCCCTGTGACCTCGGCGACGAGGATATGCGCGCCGCGCCGGGCCAGCCCGAGCACCTTGACCCTGATCTGCTGCTCGGGCGTCCAGACTGCGCTCACAGCACCTTCGCGCCGAAGTTCCGCGCCGGGTCCATGTCGGCGGTGAGCTTGCCCGTCGGCTCCGCCGCCCAGCCGCCCGTGCGCTTCATCCAGCGGCCCTCGCCCGGCTTGCCGGCGAGCGTGCCTTTTGAAACCACCTCGCGCCCGCGCACCAGCACCGTCTCCGGCCAGCCCTTCACGGTGCGGCCGGCAAACGGCGTGTAGCCCGTCAGGTCGTGCATGAGTTCGTCGGTGATGGTGACGGACTTCTGCGGGTCCCAGATGGCGATGTCGGCGTCGAAACCCGGCGCGATCTGGCCCTTGCCGGCCAAGTTGTAGATGGAGGCGGGCTGCGTCGCCGTCAGGTTCACGAAGGCCTCGAGGCCGCGGCCGGAGAATTCAGGCCGGCCCTGTGAGACCATGGCGTCGAACATCAGTGGCAGGCGCACCTCAAGGCCGGGAAGGCCGTTGGCGATGGCCTTGAAATTGGCGTTGGGGCCAGCGGAGAGCTTGCCGGTCTCGTCGAAGCGATAGGGCGCGTGATCGGAGGTTACCGTCTGAAGGTCGCCCAGCGCCAGCGCCTGCCACAGCGCGTCCTGGTCCTCCTTCTCTCGCGGCGGCGGCGAGCACATCCACTTGGCGCCCTCCATGCCGGGCTTGTCGAGGTCGTGCTTCGTCATGAACAGATATTGCGGGCAGGTCTCGGCGAAGACCTTCAAGCCTTGCGCCCGCGCGTCGCGCACCACCTTGGCGCCCTCCGCGGTCGAGACGTGGAAGATCATGATCGGCTGGTCGATCAGCTCCGAGAGTGCGATCAGCCGCGTGAAGGCCTCCGCCTCCGAGCCGCGGGGATGGCTGATGGCGTGATATTTCGGCGCCACATAACCCTTCTTGACGAGGCGCTTGCCCATCCAGGAGATCATGCCGTGGTTCTCGGCATGGACGCAGACCAGCGCGCGGTTCTCCCGCGCGGTCATGAGCACGTCCAGCAGCGGCTCGTCGTCGACCTTGATGAGGTCGTAGGTCATGAAGATCTTCACCGAAGCGTGGCCCTCGCCGATGAGCTCCGGCAGGTCCTTGGTGATGGTCTTCTCGTCGGGATTGGCGACGATCAGGTGGAAGGCGTAGTCGATCAGCGACCCGCGCTCGGCCAGCACGGAATAGTCGTCGACCACCTTGCGCAGGTCCTTGCCGCGGTGCTGGGCCGCAAACGAGATGACCGAGGTATTGCCGCCGAAGGCCGCCGAGGTCGTGGCGCTCTCGAAGGTGTCGGCGTTGAGGAGGCCGCCGGCCGAGACCTGCTCGATATGGGTATGGGTGTCGATGCCGCCGGGCAGGACCAATTTGCCCGTCGCGTCGATCTCGCGCGCGCCCTCGCCCAGGCCGAGGCCGATCGCCGCCACCTTGCCGTCGCGGATGCCGACATCGGCCGCGTAGCGTCCGCTCGCCGCCCCCACGGTTCCGCCGCGGATGACGAGGTCGAAGGGCGAGGCAGGCATGTCGTGCTCCGGCTGGACGGGAGAAATTTCCGGCCCGACAATAGACCGACCCAGAGCCGAAGCGGAACCTCATGGCACGCAGACCCCGTATCCTCGTCATCAACCCCAATTCCAACGAGGCCGTCACCGAGGGCCTGCGCCAGGCCGTGAAGCCGCTGACCTATGCCGACGGACCGGAGATCGTCTGCGAGACGCTGGCCGAGGGGCCCTTCGGCGTCGAGACGCAGGAGCATGTCGAGAGCGTCACCCTGCCGCTGCGCCGCAAGGTGGAATCCACCAACGACGCCGACGCCTTCATCATCGCCTGCTATTCCGACCCCGGCCTCTTCGTCGCCCGCGAGGGGACGAGCCGGCCGGTCTTCGGCATCGCCGAATGCGGCGTGCTGACCGCCCTGTCCCGCGCCGACCGCTTCGGCGTCATCGCCATCAAGTCGCGCTCCATTCCCCGCCACATCCGCTACCTCCGCCAGATGGGTCTGATGGAGCGCCTCGCGGGCGAACGGCCGCTGGAAATGTCGGTGGCCGAGACCGCCTCGGGGGACGGCACGCTCGCCCGCATGATCACGGTGGGGCGGGAGCTGAAGGACCTCGACGGCGCCGGCGCCATCGTCATGGGCTGCGCCGGCATGGCCCGGCACCGGAAGCCGCTGGAGGATGCGCTGGGCATTCCGGTGATCGATCCCACGCAAGCCGCGGTGACCATGGCGATCGGCACGCTGGCGGTGGGGTAAGGCGGGGGCGCCCCCGCGACGCGCCACACCTCATCTCCTCATCCTGTGGGGCGACGCTCCAGGAGGATCGGCCCAGGCGGTATAGTCGAGTTCACAGGATGAGTGCCTTCAGCGAACCAGGCATCTCTGGAGACCTACCCGCAGGCAGACACGGGAGATCACAGTTTCGGGGTTCAGCGTCGCGGCTGTGTCTGTCGAGAGGCAGTGTTGTCGCTGTTCCCTTGCACCCCCATGCAGCGGCGGAAACATGCGACCACGCTCGGGGGATTGGCAGCCTCCCCACCCGGCCTTCCGCCACATTGACGGGTACAGGCCGAGCGATCCTGCGCCAGGGCCGGAGCGTGTCCCATCCCCAGCATTAGAACGGCCAGAAGTGCAGCAGTGACCATTTGCCTGGCCATATCTCCCCCCCCGGTGTTGACCCCGGTAGCACCATAATGGTTCGATGAGCAGTATCAACGGGGCAATCAGATGAAGTTCGGGGCAGTATTTGGCTTTGTGGTGGCACTTTCGCTACCGATCGGAAGCGTCGGGTCCCAGGCCCAGACTGCCACATCCTCGTTCAACAATCAGCGGAGCGTGCACAACGCCTGCTGGCAAGCGCTCGGCATACCACCGTCGAGCAGCTATCCAACTAACCCCCGGCATCAGCGTGACCTTGAAGCTTGTAAAGCTGCCGGCGGGCCCAATGCTTATCAGCGGACCCGCGGTTTCGCCGGCACGACCCCCTCGGGGCCGGCGAATGGCAAAACCTGCTCGCAACTCGTTCAGGAGTGCGTATCGTTCAATACGCGCGTGAACGCACCAACCGCCCGCTGTGAGACCTATCGGGCATCGTGCATGCAGACCGGCGTGTACGAAGATCGCAATCGCCGGATCACGGGTGTCGTGCGACGCTGATCTCGACCGTCGCCTTTCGCCCGAGGGGGGTGGTCGCGTTAACGGCGCATGCTTCGTTGTCCTGCAAATACCCACGTCTGGCGTTGTGGGCAGCGTCACCTGCCACAAAGTGCCCGGCGGCGGCTGTTGCACACGTCCCGGAGCGCCGCTAGACAGGCGCTAGGCTGATACGGCCTGCCGCTCGCGCCCCTCATCGGGTCCGGTGAACGTATCGACGAGAGAAGGCTCTTCCCGATCCCTCCGCGGACAGGCGAAGCGTCAGCAATGCGAGCCCTGACACCCATCGCCTGAACCCTCAGAAGGATCGGCAACGATGCGTTCGTTCCGCGATGCCAAGGCCATGGCCAGGTCGCTCCGCGAGGAGCTCTCCGCCCGGTCGATCGACATTCCCCACGCCCTCGCCCTCGAACTGGTGGCGAAACAGTTCGGCCTCGCCGACTGGAACACCCTGTCGGCGCGGGTCGACGCCGCGTCCCCCTCGCCCGCCGCAGAGCCTCCCGGCATCGCCATCAAGCCTGCCATCCCCGTCATCCGCTCCTTCGACGAGGCCAAGGCGCGCGAATTCTATTGCGGCTTCCTCGGCATGGCGGTCGACTGGGAGCACCGTTTCCATCCCGGCGCGCCGCTCTACGTGCAGCTCTCGCGCGGAGAGCTGCTGGTCCATCTCTCCGAGCACCATGGCGACGCCAGTCCAGGGGCGACCTGCTTCGTGCGGATGAGCGGAATCCGCGCCTTCCACGCCGAGCTGATCGGGCGCAACTACGCCAACAACCGGCCAGGCCTCGAGCAGCAGGATTGGGGGCTGGAGGTGACGGTCAACGATCCCTTCGGCAACCGCCTGCGCTTCTGCGAGCAGAACGCCCAGGGCGCCTGACGGCGCTATTGACGGCGGACTCGCCAGACACGAGTCTGCAGCCATGCTGACCTACATCATCCGGCGCATCCTCCTCATGATCCCGACCATTCTCGGGATCATGCTGATCTCCTTCCTCGTGGTGCAGTTCGCGCCGGGCGGGCCGGTGGAGCGCGTCATCGCCCAGCTCACCGGCAACGACGTCTCGGCGACGCAGCGCGTCTCCGGGGGCGGGGCAGACGCCGCCCAGGCAACGGCGGCGGAGGCGGCCAACAGCACCTATCGCGGCGCACAGGGGCTCGACCCGCAGTTCATCGCCCAGCTCGAGAAGCAGTTCGGCTTCGACAAGCCGGCCCACGAGCGCTTCCTGCTGATGATCTGGAATTATGCCCGCTTCGACTTCGGCAAGAGCTATTTCCGCGACGTCTCCGTTCTGCAGCTCATCGGCGAGAAGCTGCCCGTCTCCATCTCGCTCGGCCTGTGGCTGACGCTGCTGACCTATCTCGTCTCCATCCCGCTCGGCATCCGCAAGGCGATGAAGGACGGCTCGCGTTTCGACGTCTGGACCTCGGCGGTGATCATCATCGGCTATGCGATCCCCGGCTTCCTCTTCGCCATCCTGCTGATCGTGCTCTTCGCCGGTGGCTCCTTCCTCGACTGGTTCCCCTTGCGCGGCCTGTGGTCGGACAACTGGGCGGAACTGACGCCGTGGCAGAAGGTCCTCGACTATCTCTGGCACCTCGCCCTGCCGCTCACCGCCATGGCGCTCGGCGCCTTCGCCACCATGACCCTGCTGACCAAGAACTCGTTCCTCGACGAGATCCGCAAGCAATATGTGATGACCGCGCGCGCCAAGGGGCTGGACGAGCACCAGGTGCTCTACGGCCACGTTTTCCGCAACGCCATGCTCATCGTCATCGCCGGCTTTCCCGGCGCCTTCGTCCACGCCTTCTTCACCGGATCGCTGCTGATCGAGACCATCTTCTCCCTCGACGGGCTCGGCCTGCTCGGCTTCGAGAGCGTGCTCAACCGCGACTATCCCGTCGTTTTCGCCACGCTCTTCATCTTCTCGCTCGTCGGCCTCGTGGTGAACCTCATTTCGGACCTCATGTACACCTGGGTCGATCCGCGCATCGACTTCGAGGCGCGGGAGGTCTGAGCCATGGATGCCGCCGTCCTCGCCCGGTCCGACGCCGCCCCGCCGCGACCGTTCCTGTCGCCGCTGAACCAGCGTCGCCTCGCCAATTTCCGCGCCAACAAGCGGGGCCTGTGGAGCCTGCGCCTGTTCCTCGCGCTCTTCGTGGTGACGCTCTTCGCCGAGTTCATCGCCAACGACCGGCCGCTCTTCATCCGCATGGAAGGGCAGGCCTTCTTCCCTGCCCTGGTGAACTATTCGGAGAAGCAGCTCGGCGGCGAATTCGAGACGCCGGCGGACTACAAGGACCCCTTCCTGCTCGACCAGTTCGATGAGAAGCGGGCCTTCGTGCTCTGGCCGCTGATCCGGCACAACTACGCCTCCACCGTGAAGGACCCGGTGACCCCCTTTCCCTCGGCGCCGACCTGGGCCCAGCGCGGGAGGCTTCCCGACTGCGCGGCGGCGCGGGCGAAGCCGCGGGGCGAACGGCCGCAGGGCGCGAGCTACTGCGAACTGGGCAACTGGAACTGGCTCGGCACCGACGACCAGGGCCGCGATGTTCTGGCCCGCGTCATCTATGGCTTCCGCATCTCGGTGCTCTTCGGCCTCGCGCTTACCATCGTCTCCTCGCTGGTCGGCATCGCCGCCGGCGCCGTGCAGGGCTATTTCGGCGGCTGGACCGACCTCCTGTTCCAACGCTTCATCGAGATCTGGACTGCCATCCCCTCGCTCTATCTGCTGCTCATCATATCCTCGGTGCTGGCCCCGAGCTTCTTCGTGCTCCTCGGCATCCTCCTGCTCTTCTCCTGGGTAACGCTGGTGGCCGTGGTGCGTGCCGAGTTCCTGCGCGCCCGCAATTTCGAATACGTCAACGCCGCGAGGGCGCTCGGCGTCGCCTCCTCCACCATCATGGTCCGCCACCTGCTGCCCAACGCCATGGTGGCGACCATCACCTTCATGCCCTTCGTCCTCTCGGGCAGCGTCATGACGCTCACCGCCCTCGATTTCCTCGGCTTCGGCCTGCCGGTCGGATCGCCATCGCTCGGCGAACTGCTGCAGCAGGGCAAGTCCAACCTCCAGGCGCCCTGGCTGGCGCTGACCGGCTTCTGCACGCTGGCGATCATGCTCTCGCTGCTCATCTTCGTCGGCGAGGCGGTGCGCGACGCCTTCGACCCCCGCAAGACCTTCGCGTGAGGCTGTGATAGGTTTCGGGAATGAACGAGATCGTCAGGAAGATCGTCTCGGTTGCCGACCTGCCGGAGCATCTGCGGGCGGGTCTCGACCCTGCACGCCCGGTCGAGATCGTGCAGTACGGGGGCGAGGCCGCATCCGGCCCCTCCTCGGTCGCGGAGCTGCGGGCAAGACTGGCCCATCTCGACTACCGGCGTTTCGACAACTGGCCTGATATCGTGGCCCATGTCCGGCACGTTCGCGATGGTGACGCCCTTTGACCGGTCCGGGGCTGGAGCGCGTCTATCTCGATGCCAATTCGTTCATCGGTATCGTCGAGGGAACGGGGCCGCGAACCGACCGCCTGACGCCTCTGTTCGATCGCATTGCGGAGGGGCGGCTGGTGGGCCTCACGAGCGAACTCACCGTTGCCGAGGTTCTGGTGCACCCCTTGCGCCGCGGCGACGACGAGACTGCCGGCGCCTATCGCGACATTCTTTCGCCGCGGTGGCCGATAGCCATGCTCGCCATGGACGTTGCGACCCTGGAGGCCGCGGCCGCCACCCGCGCCCGGTTCCCCCGCCTGAAACTGCCGGATGCGATCCACATCGCGGCCTGCATGCGAGCGGCTTGCAGCGTCTTCGTCTCGGCGGATCGCGAACTTCCTCTCCCCAAGGCGGTCAGGCTGGTCAATCCCGACGATCCGCTCGACGTCGATCGCTTTCTCGCGGCCCTCCCCTGACATGAGCTCCATGACCGCAGACACGCCCCTCCTCTCCGTCCAGGACCTGTCCGTCGCCTTTCGCCAGGGCGGCAAGGTCTCGCTCGCCGTCGACCGCATCTCCTTCGACGTGCATCGCGGCGAAACCGTTGCCATCGTCGGCGAATCCGGCTCGGGGAAATCCGTCTCCGCCCTGTCGGTGATGAAGCTCCTGCCCTATCCCGCGGCCTCCCACCCGAGCGGGCGCATCCTGTTCAAAGGCGAGGACCTTCTGGCCGCCGACGAAGCCGCCATGCGGCGGGTGCGCGGCAATGCCGTCACCATCATCTTTCAGGAGCCGATGACCTCGCTCAATCCGCTGCACACCATCGGGCAGCAGGTGGCCGAGACGCTGATCCTCCACAAGGGCATGACGGCAGCCGACGCCCGCGCCCGCACCATCGAGCTCCTCGGCAAGGTCGGCATCCCCGATCCGGCAGGGCGCCTCGACGCCTATCCGCACCAGCTCTCCGGCGGCCAGCGCCAGCGCGTCATGATCGCCATGGCGCTCGCCAACGAGCCGGACCTGCTCATCGCCGACGAACCGACCACGGCGCTGGACGTCACCGTTCAGGCGCAGATCCTCGCCCTGCTGAAGGACCTGCAACGCGAACTCGGTATGGCGATCCTCTTCATCACCCACGACCTCGGCATCGTCCGGCGGATCGCCGACCGGGTCTGCGTCATGAAGGGCGGCCGCATCGTCGAGCAGGGCCCCGTCGCCGACATCTTCGAGCGGCCGCAGGATCCCTATACGACCGCGCTGATGGCGGCCGAGCCACAGCGGCGCACCCGCACCACCCGGGCGGAGGCCGGCACCATCATGCAGGCCGACGATCTCAAGGTCTGGTTCCCGGTGCGGCGCGGCCTGCTCCGCCGCACCGTCGGCCACATCAAGGCCGTCGACGGCATCTCGATCTCCGTGCGCGAGGGGCACACCCTCGGCATCGTCGGCGAATCGGGCTCGGGCAAGACGACGCTCGGCCTCGCACTCCTCCGCCTCATCGCCTCCGACGGACCGATCGTCTTCATGGGCCGACCGATTCAGGGTCTCGGCTTCAAGGCGATGCGGCCGAACCGCCGCTTCATGCAGGTGGTCTTCCAGGACCCCTACGGCTCCCTGTCGCCCCGCATGTCGGTGGCCGAGATCGTCGCCGAGGGCCTCGCCATCCACCATGCCGGGCTCGACCCCGAGGAGCGCGACGCGCGCGTCGTCGCGGCCCTGGTCGACGTCGGCATCGATCCGGAGAGCCGCCACCGCTATCCGCACGAATTCTCCGGCGGCCAGCGCCAGCGCATCGCCATCGCCCGCGCCATGGTACTGGAGCCGACCTTCGTGCTGCTCGACGAGCCGACATCGGCCCTCGACCGCATCGTCCAGGCGCAGATCGTCGACCTGCTGCGCGACCTCCAGGCCAAGCGGAACCTGACCTATCTCTTCATCTCCCACGACCTCAAGGTCGTCTCCGCCCTCGCCGACGACATCATCGTCATGAAGGGCGGCAAGGTGGTGGAGAGCGGTGCGGCGGAGCGGGTGTTCAAGGCGCCGGAGAACGATTACACCAAGGCTCTTTTCGCGGCGGCCTTCGACCTCGCCGCCACAACGCATGAGAGACCGCCGACGTGAATACCCTGCTTCTCGGTATCGGCGCCTGGGACCCCGAACCCTGGCGCGCCCGTTTCCAGGCGGTGCTGCCCGGCTGGCAGGTGGTCCTGCCCGGCGAGATCTTCGACCGCCGCGCCGTCCGTTATGCGGCGGCCTGGAAGCAGCCCGAGGGCACCTTCGCCGACCTGCCGCTGCTCGACGCGATCTTCTCCCTCGGCGCCGGCGTCGACCACCTGTTCAAGGACAAGCGCCTGCCCGAGGGCGTGCCGGTGGTCCGAGTCGTCGACCCTGACCTCACCACCCGCATGTCCGAATATGTCGTCATGCACTGCCTCATGGCCCTCAGGCGGGTGCGCGTCTATGACGGCTTCCAGCGCGAGCGCAAGTGGATCGATCTGCGCGACCAGCCGCAGGCGAGCGACATCCGCGTCGGCCTGCTCGGCATGGGCGTGCTCGGCCAAGACGCCGCCGCCAAGCTGAAGACCATGGGCTTCCAGGTCGCCGGCTGGAGCCGCCGCCCCAAGGCCGTCGAGGGCGTCGCCATGCACCACGGCGCCGACGGCCTCGACGCGCTCGTCGCCGCCTCCGACATCCTCGTCGCCATGATGCCGCTGACCGCCGATACCGCGGGCATTCTCGACGCAATGCTCTTTTCCCGACTGCCAAAGGCGGAGGCCATCGGCGGGCCGGTCCTGATCAATGTCGGCCGCGGCGGCCTGCAGAACGAGACGGACATCCTCGCGGCGCTCGACACCGGCACGCTCGGCGCCGCGGTCCTCGACGTGTTCCAGACCGAACCGCTGCCCGAGGACAGCCCCCTCTGGTCGCATCCGCACGTCACGGTGACGCCGCACAATTCGGCGATCTCCTCGCCGCCGGCCATCGCCGCCTATGTCGCCGCCCAGATCACGGCCCATATGGAAGGCAAGCCGCTGGTCAACGTCGTCGACCCCGCCCACGGGTACTGAGCAACGGTTCCGTAAGGTCAATTAAGACTCGGATTTTTCACTGATTTTCGGCCAATTTCCGCCTGCGCTTAGGGTTTCCTTTACGCTGGTCGGAGATGGTGTTCTCGCACCTGCGAAGACTTCCGGAGATCACCCGTGTTCAATCGTCTCACCCTCAGCGGCCTCGTCAGGGCCGTCGTCTCCGTCTTCGCGGTGGCGCTGATCGCGCAGCTGGCGCTCGGAGCCTGGGAGTCCTGGACCCGCTACCAGAAGTCCACCCGCATCGCCGCCGTGGTCGAAACCACCACCCACATGTTCACCGCCCTGCACAACCTGCGGGTCGACAGGTCGAACTCCCGCCGCGCGCTGATCCTCGACGACGTTCATCCGACGGTGCCGCGCACCATCGCGCCCCATCGCGAGGCCGAGATGCCGGCGCTGCGGTCGGCGCTCGCGACCCTTCGCACCATCGAATACGCGGGCGCCGCCGCCGCGGTCGCCCAGCTCGACCAGACGATCAAGCGCATCGACGAGATGCAGGCCGAGACCGCCCGCGCCATGGCCATGCCGAAGGGCCAGCGCCGCGTCGGCATCGCCGACGACTATTTCAACCTCACCGACGGCGCCATCAACCTGCTGGACCGCCTCTCCGGCGAGTTGACCAAGCTGATCAAGCTCGACGATTCCTTCGTCGACCAGCTCATGGAGATCAAGCAGAACGCCTGGATCGCCCGCCAGGCGGCCGGCGACACCTCGGTGTTCATCTCCAACCCCCTCGCCGGCCTGCCGCTGCCCGAGAACCCGCTGGTCGGCTACGCCGTCCTGACCACGCGCATGGAGACCGCCTGGGCCGCCGTCGAGCAGCTCGCCGGAAGCCTCGCCCTGCCGCCGAGCTTTGCGACCGCCCTCCAGCAGGCCCGCGGCGGTTTTCTCGACCCCGAATTCGCCAAGGTGCGTCTCGCCACCCTGACCGCCCTCATCAACAAGCAGCAGCCCGCCTTCACGGCCAACCAGTGGTCGCTGATGGCGGTGCCGAAGCTCGGCACCATCCTGACTGCCGCCGATGCGGCCCTGGACACGGCCCGCGCCCATTCGGACGCGACGCGCGCCGCCGCCTTCCGCAGCCTCGGCATGCAGCTCGGCGCCCTCGGCCTCGCCCTCGCCTTCGCCATCGCCGCGCTGGTCCTCATGACCCGCCGCGTCATCGGCCCGCTGACCGAGATCAAGGACTCCATGCTGCGCCTCGCCGACGGCGACACCACCGTGGAAAGCCGCTTCGTCACACGCAAGGATGAGATCGGCGCCCTCGCCAGCGCCATGCAGACCTTCAAGGACAACATGATCGAGGCCGAGCGGCTGAGGGCCGAGCAGGGCGCTATCGAGGCGCGCGGCGCCGCCGATCGCCGCGCCGCCATGCTCCAGCTCGCCGACGCCTTCCAGAGCACTGTGGGCGGCATCGTCCAGACGGTGTCGCGTGCCTCCGCCGAGCTGGAGGCGGCCGCCACCAGCCTGTCGAAGACCGCCGAGAACACCCAGGGCCTCGCCACCGTGGTCGCTTCCGCCTCCGACGAGGCCTCGGCCAACGTCCAGTCGGTGGCCGGCGCCGCGGAGGAGATGGCGAGCTCGGTCAGCGAGATCGGCCGTCAGGTGGAGGAATCGAGCCGCATGTCCGGCGAGGCGGTCAAGCAGGCCGAGAAGGCCGACCAGCGCATCGCCGAACTCTCCCTCGCCGCCGGCCGCATCGGCGACGTGGTCAAGCTGATCACCGCCATCGCCGAACAGACCAACCTGCTCGCGCTCAACGCCACCATCGAGGCGGCCCGCGCTGGCGAGGCCGGCAAGGGCTTCGCGGTCGTCGCCTCCGAGGTCAAGCAGCTCGCTACCCAGACGGCGAAGGCCACCGAGGAGATCGGCGCCCAGATCGCCACCATGCAGGCGGCGACGCAGGACTCGGTGTCGGCCATCAAGGAGATCGGCTCGACCATCGATCATCTCGCCGGCATTGCCGCGGCCATCGCCGCCGCGGTGGAGGAACAGGGCGCGGCGACGCAGGAGATATCCCGCAACGTTCAGGAAGCCGCCCAGGGCACGGCCGAGGTCGCCAGCAACATCGCCAGCGTCAATAGCGGCGCCGCCGAGACCGGTTCGGCCTCGAGCCAGGTGCTCAGCTCGGCCCAGTCCCTCTCCCGCGAGAGCGAGATCCTGCAGCGCGAGGTGGCGCGCTTCATCGAGACGGTGAAGGCCGCCTGACGATTATGCATCACGCGAGCCTGCCCTCACGCAGGCTTGATTGTCCACGCGACGGCCGCGCCACGATGGTGCGGCCGTTTCGCATCGGGAGTGAACGCATGGCCCTCACCCGCCGCAACGCCGCCGTCGGCAGCCTCTTCGCGCTCGCGGGAATGGCCCGCCCGCGGCCGCTCGGCGCCCAGGAGGGCTGGTATTCCCTCAAGGACGAGGCCGGCCGCCCCATCCAGAACTTCCGCGTGCCCATCGAGCTACAGACCGAGATCATGGCCCTGGAGAACGCCGTCACCTTCGGCGCGCGCCAGGCCGATCTGACGCTGATCGAGGTCTACGATTCCAACTGCCCCTACTGCCGCACGGCCGTGGGCGAGATGAAGCAGATGATCGCCCGCGACCGAGAGCTCGCCGTCACGGTCATCAATGCGCCGAGCCTCGGCCTGCCCTCCGTTCTGGCGGCGCGGGTGGAATATGCCGTGAAGCTTCTCGGCGGGACGGACAAGGCCCGCGCCTATCACGAGGCCTCGATGCGGACCCGCGGCGTGCTCGACGGCCGCCGCGCCCTGGAACTCGCGGCGGATATGGGCCTCGACCGGGCGAAGGTGGAGGAGATGGCCGACCGGACGGAAACCGGCCGGGTCGTGGCGCGGGCGGTCCGCCTCGCCAACGCAAGCAACCTCGCCGCGACGCCTTCGTGGCTGGTCGCCGGCACCGCCGTCATTGGCTGGCCCGGGCGCGCCGTCATGGAGCGCATCGTCGCCGCCGTGCGCGACTGCGACAAGCCGGTGTGCGGCTGACGCGGACGCGAGGGACGCCTCACCGCGGTGCGACGGGGCCCCGGCCGACGGGTGACTGCGGCTCGCCGGCGAGTTCGCGCATCGCCCCCAGGTAGCAGAGCGCGACGTTGGCGCAGGACTGGGCCACCTGCGAGAACTGGGCCAGCACCTCCGCCTGCTGCGGCATCTCGATGAGGCTGATGGCGCGCTGCAGTCTCTGGATGATGAGGAGCAGCGAGGCGAGATCCCCCATGAAATCCCCGATTTCGGGATCGTTTCGGAACTCGTCGGTGACCAGACGAAGAGTTTGCGCGGTCATGATCGTTTCACCCGGGATGGCGTGAGAAGAAAAGGGGCGCGCCGACCATGCGGCGCTGGTTGCACGGAACGGACCGTCAGGCTGCGCGGACGGTCGCCAGGAACTGCTTCATCTCCGCCGACAGCCGCTGCGCCTGCTGGGCGAGATCGGCAGAAGCCGCGAGAACCTGACCGGCCCCCTGGCCGGTCTCGGCCGCTGCCTGCGCCACCGAGGTGATGGCGGACGAGACCTCGTTGGTGCCGGTGGAGGCCTGACTCACCGAGCCGACGATGTCGCGCGTCGCAGCGTTCTGCTGTTCGACCGCCGCGGCGATGGAGGAGGAAGCCTGGTCGATGGAGCGGATGCTTCCGGTAATGCCCGCGATCGCTTCCACCGCCTTCTTCGTCGTGTCCTGGATGGCGACGACCTGCATGCCGATCTCGCTGGTGGCCTTGGCGGTCTGCTCTGCGAGCCCCTTCACCTCCTGGGCGACGACAGCGAAGCCCCTGCCGGCCTCGCCGGCCCGCGCCGCCTCGATGGTGGCGTTCAGCGCGAGAAGGTTCGTCTGGCCGGCGATGGTGGAGATCAGATCGACGATGGCACCGATCCGCGCCGCCCCCTGCGACAGGTCGGCGACGATTCCCCCGGTCGCGTCGGCCTCCTTCACGGCGCCGCGGGCCAGCGTCGCGGAATGCTCGACCTGACGGGCGATTTCGTGCACCGAGGCGCCGAGTTCCTCCGCCGAGCCCGCCACGGCGGTGACGCTGGTGCCGGCCTCCTCGGCGGCGCTCGCCACGGAGGTCGACTTCACCGAGGCTTCCTGGGCCGAGGTCGAGAGCTGGGTGGCGGTCGCCTGCATCTCGGTCGCGGCGGCCGAAACCATCTCGACGATCCCGCCGACGGAGGCTTCGAACCGGTCGGCGAGCTGCAGCATGATCTCCCGGCGCCGCTGCTCCTCCCTGGCCTGAGCCTCATCCTGTTCAGCCCTCAACTTCGCGGCCTCCAGGCCCTTGGCCCGGAAAACCTCGGCGGACCTGGCGATGTCGCCCACCTCGTCCCTGCGCTTCGTGCCGGCGATCTCGACGTCGAACCTGCCGCCGGCGAGAGCCTGCAGGGTTTCGTTGACGGCCCGGATCGGCCGCGCGATTCCCACCTGGCCGATGAGCAGGCCCGTACCGAGGCCCGCGATGATCGCACAGCCCATGACGATGCAGAGCAGGGTCTCCTTCGACAGCGCCACTTCGGAGATGCCGTGGGCGAAGGCCGCACTGCGCCGCGTCAGGATATCCGTCATCACCGTGGTCGCCTGGCGGGCCGGCACGAGGAATTTGCGGCTGGCGAGGGCGAGTTCGGCGAGGCGCCGCTGCTGCTCGGCGGTCGCATGGCCCCGCATCGGCGAGTACATCGACAGTCATTATGGGCAAGCGATCACGCTCGATGCTCTGGCCGGTGTCGCCGAGCAGAGCAGCCGGACGGTATGGCGGTCCTTCATGCGCGAGCACGGCATGACGCCGCAAAAGTACATCCGCAAGGTCCGCCTGGAGAAGGCCCGGAACGCCATCATCCAGCGTCCCGACCTGCCGATCATGCAGATCGGTTTGATGTGCGGCTTCAACAGCCTCGGCTTTTTCGCGAAGAGCTACAAGGAGGTGTACGGAGAACTGCCCTCCGAGACACGCGCCCGCTCCTGAGCCCGCGCGCGGCGGTTGCAGTGCCGGCGTCGCCGCCGCCTAGGCCACAGCCTGCAGCCGCCGGACGCCGGTGACCTCGCCGTAGGACTTGTCGCGAATGCGGGCGATGGCGCCGCTCAGCGGTTCCTTCACCACCATCATGTGGTGGCCGTTGGCGTGCAGGAGCTCGTCCGGGCCCGACACGATGCCCACATGGCCTTTCCAGAAGACGAGGTCGCCGCGGGCGAGCGTCGCCGGATCGCCCGCGAACGGAACCGCCGCTCCGACGGCCTTCTCCTGCATGTCGGTGTCGCGCGGCACGGCGATGCCGCAGGCCTCCAAGGCGCTCTGGACGAGGCCGGAGCAGTCGATGCCGAACGTGGTGCGCCCGGCCCACAGATAGGGCGTTCCAAGATAGGTCTCCGCCACGGCGACGAAGTCAGTCTCCACCTGCTCGACCGGCGCCAGATGGGCGGCGATGACGTGGCCCCCGGTGTCGGTGACGGCGAACTCGGCCGTCTCACGCTCGATGGTCAGCAGGCTGTTGCGGTGGATCGGAAAGGTCGGCGGCAGCTTGATGCTCGGGCCCGGATAGAGATGGGTGCGGGCAACCGCCACCCGGTGCGTGGCGGGCCGGCGGCGCGGCCGGAAGGCACCGGCTATGGCATAGCCGACATAGCCGTCGCGGTCTGACTGGACATAGGCGAACCCGCCATCCTCGTCATAGACCGTCACCTCCTCGCCGAGCAGCAATTCGCTGTCGCGTGCCGCGTTCATCAGCCGCGAGGGGGCGAGCGGCACCAGCGGCAGGTCGGTGCGCATGGGGCGCCCCTCGACGAAGCGGGCGCTCTCCACCTGTCCCTTCAGATGGGCGGCGGCCAGGTCGGCACGGGCGGGGGTCAGGCGGCGGTCGAAGACGGGCGGCAGCGAGAATGTCATGGCGTCGGTTCTAGCACGGCGACGGTTAACGGCTCAGGGGGGCAGCAGCCCGGCATGCTGGGCGACGAGGTCGCCCAGCCTCTCGACCGCGAGCGCCCCCTTCACAGTTCGCTGGATGACCACGTCTCGCCGGTCGTTCTCGTCACGGCGGCGCGAGACGAGCTCGAGCTTGCCCATGCTGTCCAGCGCGCGGGTGATGACCGGCTTGGTGACGCCGAGCTTTCTCGCAAGGTCCCGCACGTGGTGCGGAGGCGGCTCGAGATAGATGGTCAGCAGGATGGCGAGCTGGCGCGACGACAGGTCGGGCTCGCCGTCGCGCACCAGGGCCAGCGACACGTCGTGCATCAGCTTCATCGCCTGGGACGGGCGCAACGCGACGGCCATGGGAACGCAACCGGAAGACGCGGGGGAACTCGTTTCGGAGCCGTATTAAACGGCCCTCGGCGCCTCTGTGCAAGCACGCCCTTCCATGGCATGAGGCGAGGGTTAACCCGGAGCACCCCGTGGTCGCCGACCTCGCCACGCTGACCACCATGGCGCTCGCCGCCTTTTCCGCCGCAACCCTCCTGCCCGGTGGGTCAGAGGCGGTCTTCGTCGCCCTGCTGGCGGCGGGCACGGCAGACCCGCTGGCGTTGTTCCTCGTCGCCGCCATCGCCAACACGGCCGGCGGCATGACGAGCTGGTGGATCGGCTCGCAGATCGCCCACGGCGCCGACACCGAGCGCGGCCATGCCTGGATGCGGCGCTTCCGCCTGCCGCCGGCGAGCTTAGCCCGCGCCACACGGCTGTTCACCCGCTGGGGCTGGGCGGCCCTGCTCCTGTGCTGGATGCCGGTGATCGGCGACCCCGTCACCCTCGTCGCCGGCATGGCCCGCTATCCCGCCTTCCCCACCGCACTGATCACCGGTCTCGCCCGCACCCTGCGCTATGCCCTGGTCTGGGCCGCAGCGGCCGGGATCATCGCCTGGTGGACGTGATCCGGTCGCGCATCTCACCCGCCGCGCGGCCCCTGTACCTCACCTTTGAAATGCACTAATCACGGCGCGTTCCCCGTGACTGCGAGAGGCTATCGCGATGCAGACCTACGACCGGCTCGTCACCGTCTTCGGCGGCTCGGGATTCGTCGGGCGGCACATCGTCCGCGCCCTCGCCCGGCGCGGCTTCCGCATCCGCGTCGCCGTGCGCCGGCCGGATCTCGCCGGACACCTCCAGCCGCTCGGCATGGTCGGCCAGATCCACGCGGTCCAGGCGAACCTGCGCTATCCGGATTCGGTGCGCCAGGCGGTGGCCGGCTCCGAGATTGTCATCAACTGCGTCGGCATTCTCTACGAGACCGGCCGGCAGAAGTTCGATTCCGTCCAGGCGCGCGGCGCCGCGATGGTGGCCCGGGCGGCCGCCGAGGCAGGCGCCCGACTCATTCACCTCTCGGCCATCGGCGCCGATGCGGAGAGCAAGTCGCTCTACGCCCGCACCAAGGCCGCCGGCGAGGCCGCCGTGCTGAAGGAAGTGCCGGACGCGGTGATCCTTCGGCCCTCCGTCGTCTTCGGCCCGGAGGACGACTTCTTCAACCGTTTCGCCGGCATGGCGCAGATGTCGCCGGTCCTGCCCCTCGTCGGCGGCGGCGAGACGAAATTCCAGCCCGTCTTCGTCGGCGACGTGGCCCAGGCCGTGATGGCCGCCGTCGACGGCCAGGCGAAGCCCGGCGCGGTCTACGAGCTCGGCGGTCCCGCCGTGAAGAGCTTCCGCGAACTGATGGACTTCGTGCTGGCGACGACCCAGCGCAAGCGCCTGCTCGTGCCGCTCTCCTTCGGCCTCGCCCGCCTGCAGGCCAAGATCCTGCAGCTCCTGCCGAAGCCGCTCCTGACCGAGGACCAGGTGACGCTGCTCGAGAGCGACAACGTCGTCGGCGAGGCGGCCAAGGTCGAAGGGCGGACCCTGGACGGGCTCGGCATCCATGCCCAATCGGTGGAGGCCGTGGTGCCGACCTATCTCTGGCGGTTCCGCCGCCAGGGCCAGTTCACCGCGCCGGTCGGCTGACCGCCCTCAGCGCATCAGGTAGAGCCCGACGAGGCCCGCCGAGCCGACGACGATCCGCCACACCGCGAAGAGCGTGAAGCCGTGGCGGCTGACGTAGTCGAGCAGGAAGCGCACCACGAAGAGACCGGAGACGAAGGCGGCGACGAAGCCGACGCCGATCGTCGTGACGTCGGAGAAGTCCAGCAGCTTGTGATTCTTGTAGAGGTCGTAGGCGAAGGCCCCCGCCATGGTCGGCATGGCGAGGAAGAAGGAGAACTCGGCCGCGGCCCGTTTGGTCGTGCCCATCAGCAGCGCGCCGACGATGGTCGCGCCCGAGCGCGAGACGCCGGGAAACAGGGCGGCGCACTGGCACAGGCCGATCTTGAACGCGAGCCAGGGCGAGAAGCGGAAAGCGTTGTCCTCGCGCGCCTCGAGCTTCAGCCGGTCGACGACGAGCAGCACGATGCCGCCGAGGATGAGGGCGACGCAGACGAGGTCCGGTCGCTCGAACATCGCCTTGATGCGGCTGTGCAGCACGGCGCCGAGGGCCGCCGCCGGCAGGAAGGCGACGATGACGGAAATGACGAAACGCCGCGCCCAGGCATCGGTGGGCAGGCACAGGACGACGCCGAGCAGTCGCGAGAAATAGACCAGCAGGATGGCGAGGATGGCGCCGAGCTGGATCAGCACCTCGAAGGTCTTGCCCGTCGACTGGAAGCCGAGGAAATGGCCGATGAGGATGAGATGGCCGGTCGAGGAGACCGGAATGAACTCTGTCGCCCCCTCCACCACGCCGAGGACCAGCGCCTTGGCCAGATTGACGATGTCCATGGTGACCCCGGTCGCCTCGAAGCGGCCGCAACACCGGCCTCGCCACTCTCTTAGGCCCCACTGTCTTCATGTCCGGTTAAGCATGCGCCTCCGTGAAAATGCTGAGACGGCGAGGCCCCGTCCGCGTTCACACCCCGTCAACCATGACGGATCGTGAAGACCGATCAGTGTATCCGAAGGTTGTTTCGCCGCCGCCGGGGCGCTATGCACCCGCCTCCCGCATTGTCATCGAACACCCATATCGGGGCCCGCCATCCTGGGTCCTTCAGGTCTGGAGCGCATGGGACTGATCCTCCACCATCGGTACTTCTGCCCGCATTCCCGCTTCGTGCGCCTCGTGCTCGCCGAACGGGGGCTGGAGGCGGAGCTGGTCGAGGAGAGGCCGTGGGAGCGGCGCACCGATTTCCTCAGGATCAATCCCGAGGGTACGACGCCGGTGCTGGAACTCGTCGACGGCGTCGCCGTTCCCGGTCCCGACGGCGTGGCGGGCTGGCTGGACGATACCGACAGCCTTCCTCCCGGACGCCGCCTCATGCCCGAGGCCATCGGCCACCGCATCGAGGTGCGGCGGCTGATGCGCTGGTTCCACGGCAAGTTCTTCGAGGAGGTCTCGGGGCCGCTGGTCGAGGAGAAGATCGACAAGCGCTTCATCCCGGCCGAGTACGGCGGCGGCGCGCCGAACACGACGGCGCTGCGCGCCGCGCGGGCCAATATCCGCTATCATCTGGCCTATGTGGGCTGGCTGGCGGCGCGCAACGACTGGCTCGCCGGCCCCTCCATGAGTTACGCCGATCTGGCGGCCGCCGCGCATCTGTCGGTGGTGGACTATCTGGGCGAGGTTCCGTGGAACGACGACGCGGCGGCGAGGGACTGGTACGCCCGGGTGAAATCCCGGCCGTCCTTCCGCACCCTGCTGAACGACCGCGTGGTCGGCATGCAGCCGAGCGCGAGCTACGCCGATCTCGACTTCTGAGCGACCCCGCCGCGCTCCGGGCCGCCATCACGGCGCAGGCCAGGGCGGAAGGCTTCGACGCCGTCGGCTTCACCCGGCCTGACGCCATTGCCGAAGCCGGCCCGCGCCTCGCAGAGGCCGTGGAGGCCGGCCGTCACGGTTCCATGGCCTGGATGGCCGAGACGCTGGAGCGGCGCTCCCATCCCAACGCCATGTGGCCGGAAGGGCGCTCGCTGGTCATGCTGGGCGTCAATTACGGGCCGGACGAGAACCCACTCGACGGCCTCACGGATCGCGACCGCGGCCTCGTCTCGGTCTATGCCCGCGGCAACGACTATCACGAGGTCATCAAGGCGCGGCTGAAGGCTCTGGCACGCTGGCTGGTGGAGGAGACGGGCTGCGAGCTCAAGGTCTTCGTCGACACCGCACCGCTGATGGAAAAGCCGCTCGCCGCCGCCGCCGGCCTCGGCTGGCAGGGCAAGCACACCAACCTCGTCTCCCGCGACTTCGGCTCCTGGCTCTTCCTCGGCGCCGTCATGACGACGCTGGACATCCCGCCCGACACCCCGGAGCGCGACCATTGCGGCTCCTGCACGGCCTGCCTGTCGGCCTGCCCGACCGACGCCTTCCCGCGTCCCTACGCTCTCGATGCCCGGCGCTGCATCAGCTACCTCACCATCGAGCACCAGGGGCCGATCCCCAGGGAATTCCGCGCGGCCATGGGCAACCGCATCTACGGCTGCGACGACTGCCTCGCCGTCTGCCCCTGGAACAAGTTCGCCGAGACCGGCCGCAACATGAAGCTCGCGGCGCGTGAGCACCTGAAGCGCCCGTCCCTCGCCGAACTGGCGCAACTCGACGACGCCGCCTTCCGCGCGCTGTTCACGAAGAGCCCGGTGAAGCGCATCGGCCGCGACCGCTTCGTGCGCAACGTGCTGATCGCCATCGGCAACAGCGGCGATCCCGCCCTCGCGCCCGTCGCCGCCGATCGCCTGGCTGACCCCGCAGCCGTCGTTCGCGGGGCCGCCATCTGGGCCCTGAGGCGGCTCGATCCGGCGAGGGTGCCCGCCCGGCCGCCGGCCGGCGAGAGCGATCCAGACGTCCTCGCCGAATGGCGGCAGAGTCCGTAAGCTTCGCCCGGACACCAACAGCCAAGCACATCCATGACGCATCTCCTCATTTTCGGCCTCGGCTATTCCTCCCGTGCGGTGGTGCGCGCCGCCCCGCCCGGCATCACCCGGATCACCGCTACGGTCCGCTCACCGGACCGGGCGGCGGAGCTGTCGTCGGCGCCCGTCGAGGGTCGCGCCGTCACCGTCCTGCCCTTCGACGGCACGGCCATGTCGGAGCAGCTCGCAGGGGCGGTCGCGACCGCCGACCACATCCTCGTCTCCGCCCCGCCCGACACCTCCGGCGACCCGGTCCTGAAAGCCTGCGCTCCGGCTCTCGCCGCCCATCCGCCGAAAGCCGTCGTCTATCTCTCCACCGTCGGCGTCTATGGCGACCATGCCGGCGGCTGGGTCGACGAGACCACCGAGCCGCGGCCGGCGAGCCCACGCAGCTTCGAGCGGCTGGAGGCGGAGCGCGGCTGGCAAGCCTATGGCGCCGCGCACGGAGTGCCCGTCGCCGTCCTGCGGCTCTCCGGCATCTACGGGCCGGGGCAGAACGCACTGGTGAACCTCGCCCGCGGCACCGCGCGGCGAATCATCAAGCCGGGCCAGGTGTTCAACCGCATCCATGTCGATGACATCGCCCAGGCGGTGCTGGCGAGCTTCGCCCGCGGCCATGACGGCATCGTCAACGTCACCGACGACGAGCCCTCACCGCCCCAGGACGTCATCACCTATGCGGCGGAGTTGATGGGGGTGCCGGCGCCGCCGGAGATCCCCTTCGAGGAGAGCGGCCTTTCGCCGATGGGGCGGAGCTTCTACGGCGAGTGCAAAAGGGTCAGCAACATGAAGCTGAAGGGTGAACTCTTCGTTAAGCTCTTGCATCCAAACTTCAAGTCGGCGCTCCGGGCATTGGCCGCCGGGGGCGACGGCAGGCGCTAGGGAGTTCCGCAGAGTCATCTTGTTATTGCATTGCAGCATAGCCGCGACAGTATTGCTGCGACGCACAAATCACGGAACCATACCCCTCGATCGTCAGCCGCAGGCCTCCCGACGGCCGGTGCAGCGGATGACGACCGTCACCCGAGCCTTCAGGGGTATGTCATGATGATCGACATCGGCATTGCAGACTTGGCCATCATCCTCATCGGTCTCGGCGTCGGCGCGGCTCTCGCGCTCTTCGTCGTCGACACCGCGAAGCAGATGAACCTGCGCACCGACCCGTAAGGCTGGAATCAGGACGCGTCGCCGGACAGAAGAAGCCGGCCCGCGGGAACGTTCAGGGCGTTCCACAGCAACTGACCGGCCGCGCGGATTGTCGGCGCGAGCGTGTAGGGCGCATTGACGGTGACGAGACCGGCGCCCGACAGTCGCTGGCCGTCGACGACGCGCCAGGTCGCCTCGATGGTGAGGCATTTCGGAATCGCGAGATCGGCGATCATCCGGTGGAAGCGCTTCACCTCCACCGGGTCCTTCACCGGATACCAGAGCACGAAGACCCCGGTGGCGAAGCGGCGCACGCCCTGCGCCAGGGCCTCCGCCAGGCGGTCGTAGTCGCCGCGCCGCTCGAAGGGCGGATCGATGAGGATGAGCCCGCGCGTCTCCTTGGGCGGCAGGAAGGCTTTGGGCGCCAGCCAGCCGTCGATCTCGATGACCTTCGCCCGCTTGTCCCGCGCATAGAGCGCCGCCAGCGTGCGCGAATCCTCCGGATGCAGCTCGCAGAAGGTCAGCCCGTCCGTCGGCCGGGTCATCAGCCGAGCGATCTCAGGGCTGCCGGGATAGCGCGTCAGACGCCCGTCCGGATTGAGCCGCGCGACCACGTCGAGATAGGGATCGAGGAATTCCGCCAGAGGGCCGGGAAGGTCCTTGCCCCACAGCCGTCCGATGCCCTCCACCCATTCGCCGGTCCGCTCGGCGGCATCCGAGGTGAGGTCGTAGCGCCCGATGCCCGCGTGGGTGTCGAGGACCCGGATCGGCGGTTCCTTCTGCATCATGTGCGCGAGGATGGAGGCGAGCACCGCGTGCTTGACGACGTCGGCCGGGTTTCCCGCGTGGAAGGCGTGGCGATAGTTCATGGGCGACAGGCTGTGACCGGCAATCGCGTCGGGGTCAACGACTCATCCCTTCGCCGCGACCACGGCGACGCCGGGGACGGGCCGGCCCGCCTCCTCGCGGATGGCCGCGGGCTCGAAGACGAGCGGCTCCAGACCGCCCGTTGCCAGCGCCGCCCGCACCGCGTCTTCGCCGTGGGCATAGCGCAGGGCGGCGCCGAGAGCGACCCCGTTTCCGCCATGGGTTTCGACCGTGAAGGCACAGAACCCGCCGGGCGTGAGCACCCGCCTGGCCTCCGCGAGGATCGGCCCGATGTCGGCGCAATAGATGAAGACGTCGGCGGCGACGACGAGATCGGCCGTGGCGCCATCCCGGGCCGCGAGGAAGGCGCCGAGGTCGCCGACCTGCACGCTGCGATAGGCACTCCTGCGACGCGCCTGATCCGCCATGCGCGCCGACAGGTCGACACCGTCGATGGCGCCGGCGACGGAGGCGAAGACCTCTCCCGCGAGGCCGGTGCCGCAGCCGAGATCCAGCATGGTGGCGAAGCGCAGCGGCCGGCCCGACGCCGCGCAGGCGCGCGTCACCGCGTCGAGCAGCATTTCCGGCCCGCGATAGGAGAGGCGGCGGCGCAGCGCCTCCTCGAAGCGCGGCGCGTAGTCCTCGTAGAGGGCGGTGACATAGGCGGAGCTCATCGCCTGCGCCGGATCGCCCATGCCGAGCCGGGCGAGCATCAGCCGCGCGCCGAGCGTGTCGGCGGGATCGATGGCGAGCGCCCGCCGGTAGGCCTGCGCCGCCGCCTCGGCAGCGCCGCGACCCGCCTCAACCTCGCCGAGGGCGAACCAGCCGGCCGCCCATCCCGGCGCGATCTCCAGCGCCTGCACCAGGAGGTCAGCGGCAGCGTTGAGATCACCGTCGGCCTTCGCCGCCATGGCATAGTCGTAGCGCCGATCGGCGAGGAGGTCGCCGGAGGAGCGGAAGGCGGGGGGAAGCATCAGTCGTCGGCCGAAAGCTTGCCCGTCGGCCGGATCAGGGCCTCGAAATGGCCGCGGCTCTGCAGCCACCAGAGCAGGATCAGGCTGGGAATGGCGGTGAGGCAGGACAGGACGAAGAACCAGAACCAGCCGGTCTGCGCCGCCACGAAGCCGGCGGGCGCCGAGATATAGGTGCGGCCCACCGCCGAGAGCGCCGAGAGCAGCGCATATTGCGTGGCCGTGTGCAGCGGCGATTGGCACAGCGCGGAGAGATAGGCGACGAAGATCACCGTGCCGATGGCACCGGTGAAATTCTCGGCGACGATGACGAAGGCCAGCATGCCGTAGCTCGCCGGCACCACCGCCTGCAGCGCGAAGACGAGGTTCGAGCCCATCTGCAGCAGCGCCGCCAGCCACATGCTGCTGCGGAGATCCAGGCCGCGCGCGACGAAACCGCCGGCGAAACCGCCCGCCAGCGTCGCGGCGAGCCCGAGACCCTTGACGATGGCCGCATATTCCTCGCGCGAATAGCCCATGCCGCGGATGACGAAGGGGCCCGTCATGGCCCCGACGAAGGCGTCGCAGAGCTTGAACAGAATGACGAACGCGAGCACCGCCAGCGCCGCGTCGCGGGTGAGGAATTCGGAGAAGGCGCCCACCGCCGCCTTCCAGACACGGGCGAGCTGGTTCTCGCCGGCGAGGACCTTGGCCGCCTCACCCGACCGCGCCGGCTCCCGCGCGACCAGCGTCGTGATCATCCCGACGGCGACGAAGGCCGCCATCACGACATAGCCGAAGGTCCAGGCGGTCGCCTTGTCGAAGCCCTGCACCTTCTCGAAGAAGGAGACGATGAACAGCGCTCCGGCCGTCGAGACGAGCATGCCGATCCGGTAGGCGGCGACATAGGCGCCGACGCCGGCGGCCTGTTCCGACACGTCGAGCTTCTCGACTCGGTAAGTGTCGATGACGATGTCCTGCGTCGCCGAGGCGAGTGCCACCAGCACCGCCCCGAGCGCGATCATGAAGGGCGAGACGTCGGGGTTCTGGAAGCCGAGGAAGACGATCGCCGCCATCAGCATGATCTGGCTGAAGATGAGCCAGCCGCGGCGGCGGCCGAACAGACGGCACAGGATGGGGATGTCGAGGGCGTCGACGATGGGCGCCCAGAGGAACTTGATCGTGTAGGGCGTGCCGACCAGGGCGAAGAGGCCGATGGTGGAGAGGTTCACCGAGCTTTCGGCCATCCAGACCAGCAGGGTCGACCCCGACAGCGCCAGCGGCAGGCCGGCGGAGAAACCGAGGAACAGCACGACCAGCACGTCGCGGCGCAGATAGACCCCCGCCGCCTCGCGCCAGCTCCGCTGCGCCGGAGCGGGCTCGACCGCGGCCTGACCCGTGCTCATCTCGTCCTCCGCGCTCACCTCATCCGGCAGGTGACGCGATCATGGTTAACGAAGCCTCAATGGCAAGCGTCGCGACGGCCCGGGCCGCCTATGTGATGTAGCGGGCGAGCCGCGGCGTGACGCGTTCCACCACGCGGCGGATCAGCACCGGCAGGAAGAGGCCGGCGAGCGTCAGGACGATGAAATAGGCATAGAAGGCGTTGCCGTCCCACTTCACCACGACGAAGCCGAAGCCCTTCACCAGGCCGATGCAGATCGTGTTGAAGAGATAGATGGCCATGGTGTAGCGGCCGAAGAACAGGAAGACCGGATCGCCGGCCGCGGCGAGCCGCGTCGCCGCAAAGTGCAGGGCCGGGATCGACAGCAGCGCGACGGCAAGGCCGAGCAGCGGCGCCGCCAGGACTTGCGCCAGGGCGAGAGCCGCGGCGAAAGCGGCGAGGATCAGCCAGCCGTGGCGCGCCAGCAGTTCGGCCATCGCCTCCCGCCTCATGCCCACCCACACGCCGATGAAGAAGAAGGCGGCGTGGCGCAGAACCCGGTCGGCGTAGAGGAGGCTCTCCACTTCCGCCTGCGTCAGCACGAGCCCGATGGCGATGAGTGCCGGCAGCAGCCGCGGGAAGGGCACGACCACGAAGCGGAAGAGGAGCGCATAGACGAAGGCGGCGTAGAGATACCAGACCGAGGTCGCCGGGCTGCGGCTCGTATGGATGAAGAGCCCGTCGAGATAGGCCAGGAGACTGTCCTGCGTGTTGTCGACGTGGACGATCTGCGAGAAGACGACCTTGCCTGCGATGATGATCAGCCCGAAGGCGAAGAAGGGCAGCAGCAGCCGGTCGGCCCGGCGGGCGATGAACTCTGCCGCCCCTTCCCGCTTTCCGAAGCCGGCATAGCCGAGCACATAGCCGCTCAGATACATGAAGAATGGCATGTGGAAGAGATAGATCGCCGTCTTGAGCTGCTGGTACCAGTCGTGGCCGGCGGGAACCTGCTGCGAGACGACATGCCCGAGGACGACGAGGACGATGCCGATTCCCTTGGCAGTGTCGATGTCGACCAGGCGCGTGCGCGTCTCGCTCGCCGGAACGGCGAGCCCTTCGCGAGCCTGTGTCTCAGCGGCGGCGGCGGGCGGAACCATGGCAAATCCCGATGCGCGGCCGGCGCCGCACTGCCCTGAGACTAGCGCGCCGACTCCTTCCCGTTCGTGAATCGGGCGCAGAACACGTCCCCGTGCTTCTGCCGCAATCGGAGGCAGAGCTTGTTGCCTAACAAATAGGCGTATTGCATGGCGGGCCGGGA
The DNA here is from genome assembly GCF_003008515.1 of Phreatobacter cathodiphilus. Taxonomy (NCBI): domain Bacteria; kingdom Pseudomonadati; phylum Pseudomonadota; class Alphaproteobacteria; order Hyphomicrobiales; family Phreatobacteraceae; genus Phreatobacter; species Phreatobacter cathodiphilus. Next base: position 3,104,169 of record NZ_CP027668.1, read on the forward strand.
CGGCGTGGCCGCGCAAACCTGCCCCTGCGGCAGCAGGCATGGGGATTCGGAAACAGAGTCAAAGGATTGGTGATCGCAACCGACGCTGGCACGCCCGTTGCGACACGTCTGTGGCCATCGGGCAATGGTCTGGCTGCCGAGGCCCGAGGCGGAACCAGTAACGGGAACTCTCCATGTTGAACCTCAAATCAAAAGTGCTCGGCCTCGTCGCCGGCGCCGCTATGGCAGCCGGCGTCCTCGCCGCGCCGGCCAAGGCGCAGGAGACGATCAAGGTCGGCATCCTGCATTCGCTCTCGGGCACCATGGCCATCAGCGAGACGACGCTGAAGGACGTGATGCTCATGCTCATCGACGAGCAGAACAAGCGCGGCGGCGTCCTCGGCAAGAAGCTGGAAGCCGTCGTGGTCGATCCGGCCTCGAACTGGCCGCTCTTCGCCGAGAAGGCGCGCGAGCTCATCGCCCAGCACAAGGTCGCCGTGACCTTCGGCTGCTGGACCTCTGTGTCGCGCAAGTCGGTCCTGCCGGTGTTCGAGGAGCTGAACTCGATCCTCTTCTATCCCGTGCAGTACGAGGGCGAGGAGTCCTCGCCGAACATCTTCTACACCGGCGCCGCCCCGAACCAGCAGGCGATCCCGGCCATCGACTATCTCCTCGCCGAGGGCGTGAAGCGCTTCGTGCTCGAGGGCACGGACTACGTCTATCCGCGCACAACCAACCGCATCCTCGAGGCCTATCTCCTCTCCAAGGGCATCAAGGCCGAGGACATCTCGGTCAACTACACCCCCTTCGGTCATTCCGACTGGCAGACCCGCGTCGCGGCCATCAAGCGCTTCGGCTCGACCGGCGTGAAGACCGCCGTGGTCTCCACCGTCAACGGCGACGCCAACGTCCCCTTCTACAAGGAGCTCGGCAACCAGGGCGTGAAGGCCACCGACATCCCGGTCGTCGCCTTCTCCGTGGGTGAGGAAGAGCTCGCCGGCATCGACACCAAGCCGCTCGTCGGCCACCTCGCCGCCTGGAACTACTTCCAGTCCGTAGACAACCCGGCCAACCGCGACTTCATCGCCCGCTGGCGCGCCTTCAAGAAGAACGAGCGGGCCGTGACCAACGACCCGATGGAGGCCCACGTCATCGGCTTCGCCATGTGGGTGAAGGCGGTCGAGGCCGCCGGCACCACCGATCCGACCGCGGTCCGCCGCGCCATGATCGGCATCGCCGTGCCCAACCTGTCGGGCGGCATCTCCACCATGATGCCGAACCACCACATCACCAAGCCGGTCCTCATCGGCGAGATCCAGGAGAACGGCCAGATCCAGACGGTCTGGCAGACCCCGGGCACCGTGGTGGCGCAGGAATGGTCGCCCCACCTCGAAGGCTCGCGCGATCTCATCGCCGACCACCGTCCGCCGATGAGTTGCGGCAACTTCAACGTCCGCACCGGACGCTGCGGCGGCGCCCAGCGCTGAGCCTGTCGTCCTGACGAACCGGAGGGCGCGTCGTCCGCGACGCGCCTTCCCTTCCCCGCAGTGCTTCGGAACGAGGGCCGAGCTTGAACCAGACCATCCGCCGCCACTGGCAGTTCGCCCTCGTCTCGGCAGTCTTCGCCACCCTCATGCTCTTGGCCCGTCCCGCGGCCGCCCAGGACGCCGGCGCGCTCGTCCAGCGTTTCGCCACCGAGAGCTTCAACGACATCGTCGGCGCGGTGAACGGCCTCGCCACCTCCGGCTCGCCCCGCGCCGCGCCCGTCATCGAGGCGCTGCGCGACGGCCGCCTCGTCTATCGGCAGGCCGACCGCACCGTCTTCATCCGCCGGCCCGACGGGTCCTTCCTCGCCGCCGCCACCGGCGAGCCGGCCGCAGACGTCGGCACCACGCGGCCCGTGCGGCTCAACAACAACGTCCGCCGCGCCATCGACGCGGCCGTCGGCGCCCTGTCCCTTCTGCACCCCGACCCCGCCCGCCGCACCAGCGCCGCCGAGGCCGTGTTCAAGTCACGCGACGGTACGGCTCTCGCCGCGCTGGAGACCGCCATCGGCCAGGAGCGCGACGCCCGCATCAAGACGCTGATGGAGGAGGCACGCGCCGCCATCCTCGTCGCCAATCCGCAGGCGGCGGAAGCCGACCGCATCGCCGCCATCGGCATCATCCAACGCCGCGGCGACCAGGACGCCCTCGCCATGCTCGGCTCGCTGCCCGCCGACACGCCGGCGCGGGTGCGCGAGGCCGCCGAGAGCGCCGCGGTCGGCATCCGCCGCACCCTGGCGGTCTGGGGGGCCGCTCAGAACGTCTGGTACGGGCTGTCGCTCGGTTCGGTCCTTCTCCTCGCCGCCATCGGCCTCGCCATCACCTTCGGCGTTATGGGCGTCATCAACATGGCCCATGGCGAGATGGTGATGATCGGCGCCTACACGACCTTCGTCGTGCAGCAGACCATCCGCGCCATCGCCCCGGGCCTCATGGACGCCTCGCTCTTCATCGCCCTGCCCATGGCCTTCCTCGTCGCCGGGGCCATCGGCGTCGCCATCGAGCGGCTGATCATCCGCCACCTCTACGGCCGCGCGCTGGAGACGCTGCTCGCCACCTGGGGCGTCAGCCTCGTCCTCCAGCAGGCCGTGCGTTCCTGGTTCGGGCCCACCAACCGCGAGGTGACGACCCCCTCCTGGATGTCCGGCTCCTTCGAGATCGGCCATCTCGCCATCACCGCCAACCGCCTCGCCATCATCATCTTCGCTGCCATGGTCTTCGCCGCGCTGCTGCTCTTCCTGAAGCGCACGCCCTTCGGCCTGCAGACCCGCGCCGTCACGCAGAACCGACGCATGGCGGGCGCCATGGGCATTCGCACCAACTGGGTCGACGCCTTCACCTTCGGCCTCGGCTCCGGCATCGCCGGCCTTGCCGGCGTGGCGCTGAGCCAGATCGACAACGTCTCGCCCAATCTCGGCCAGGGCTACATCATCGACAGCTTCATGGTGGTGGTCTTCGGCGGGGTCGGCAATCTCTGGGGCACGCTTGTCGGCGCCATGACGCTCGGCATCGCCAACAAGTTCCTCGAACCCTATGCCGGCGCGGTGCTGGGCAAGATCCTGCTCCTCGTCTTCATCATCCTGTTCATCCAGAAGCGTCCCAGGGGCCTCTTCGCCCTCAAGGGCCGGGCGGTGGAATGATGCTCACCCGGTTCCTCTTCGAAAAGATCGACCGCGCCGGCTGGGTCTTCCTGGTCCTGCTCGGCATCGCCGCCGTCCTCGTGCCGGTGCTCAACCTCGCCGTGCCGCCTGGCTCCATGTTCCACGTGTCCAACACGGCGGTGGGGCTCTGGGGCAAGTACATGACCTATGCCCTCCTCGCCCTCGCGGTGGATCTGGTCTGGGGCTATTGCGGCATCCTCTCCCTCGGCCACGGCGCCTTCTTCGCCCTCGGCGGCTATGCCATGGGCATGTACCTGATGCGACAGATCGGCCCGCGCGGGGTCTATTCGCACCCTGTCCTGCCGGACTTCATGGTCTTCCTGAACTGGACGCAGTTGCCGGTGACGTGGTGGGGGTTCTCCTCCTTCACCTACGCCATGCTGATGGTGGCCCTCGTTCCCGGCCTCCTCGCCTTCGTCTTCGGCTGGTTCGCCTTCCGCTCCCGCGTCACCGGCGTCTATCTCTCCATCATCACCCAGGCGCTCACCTACGCGCTCATGCTCGCCTTCTTTCGCAACGACATGGGCTTCGGCGGCAACAACGGCCTCACCGACTTCAAGGACATCCTCGGCTTCAACATCCAGAGCCAGGTGACGCGGGCGGTGCTGTTCTCGCTCTCCGTCCTCGCCCTGATGACGGGCTATCTCGTCGCCCGTGCCATCGTCACCTCGAAGGCCGGCAAGATCCTCATCGCCATCCGCGACGCCGAGGCGCGCACCCGCTTCCTCGGCTACAGGGTGGAGAACTTCAAGCTCTTCGTCTGGACCGTCTCGGCGATCATGGCGGGCATAGCCGGGGCGCTCTACGTGCCGCAGGTCGGCATCATCAATCCCAGCGAATTCTCGCCTGCCAACTCCATCGAGACCATCGTCTGGGTGGCGGTGGGCGGCCGGGGCACGCTGGTGGGCGCCGCGCTCGGCGCCGGCCTCGTCAATTTCGCCAAGAGCTGGTTCACCGGCGCCTTCCCGCAAGGCTGGCTCTTCGCCCTCGGCGGCCTCTTCATCTTCGTCACCCTGTTCCTGCCCAAGGGCATCCTCGGCACCTTCACCGACTGGTGGAAGCGCCGCGGCGAGCGCCGCCAGCCGCCGGCCGCCTCGCCGGCTGGCCAACCGGCCGAATGAGGATGGGCCCCATGCTGATCGACCCGATGGAAACCCAGCTCCCCGCCGACCCGGTCCAGGCCATCGAGCGGCCGCAGATCGTCACCCAGTCGCTGCTCTATCTCGACGGCGTCTCGGTGAGCTTCGACGGCTTCCGCGCCATCAACAGCCTGTCGCTGATCATCGCCCCGGGCGAGATGCGCGCCATCATCGGCCCCAACGGCGCCGGCAAGACCACGATGATGGACATCATCACCGGCAAGACCAAGCCGGACACCGGCGACGTCATCTTCGACGGCCATGTCGATCTGACCAAGCTCGACGAGACGGCCATCGCCAATCTCGGCATCGGCCGCAAGTTCCAGAAGCCCACCGTCTTCGAGATGCACACGGTGGAGGACAATATCGAGATGGCGGTGAAGGCCGACCGCACCGTCTTCGGCACGCTCTTCTCGCGCCATTCCGCCGAGATCTGGCGGCGCGTGGACGAGCTCCTCGGCATCGTCCGTCTCGGCGACCACAGGAAGCGCCTCGCCGGCGATCTCTCCCACGGCCAGAAGCAGTGGCTGGAGATCGGCATGCTGCTGGCGCAGGACCCCAAGCTCCTGCTCGTCGACGAGCCGGCGGCCGGCATGACCGACGTCGAGACCGGCGCCACCGCCGACCTCCTCAAGGACATCGCCAGGACCCACTCGGTCGTGGTGGTCGAGCACGACATGGGCTTCATCCGCGAGCTCGGAGTGAAGGTCACCTGCCTGCACGAGGGCTCGGTGCTGGCCGAGGGCAGCCTCGACCAGGTCAGTTCCGACGAGCGGGTGATCGAGGTCTATCTTGGGCGGTGAGATGCAACGCCGTGGATCCTCCTGTCCGGCAGCGTCTCGGCGGGTCGTGTCCGCAGCCACGCTCGCGCAGGCGGCCCGCGCCATTCCCCTCCCCCCGCTTGCGGAGGGGAGGGGTCAGGGGTGGGGGGCCTTGGCGCCTCATCCTGCGACACCCCCCACCCTAGCCCTCCCCTCCGCTCCGCGGGGGGAGGGGATTTCGGGCAGAGGTTCCGATGCTTGAAGTGAAGAACGTCGACCTCCACTACGGCGCGGCCCAGGCGCTGCGCGACGTCTCGGTCGTGGTCGAGCCGGGCAAGGTCACCTGCGTCCTCGGCCGCAACGGCGTCGGCAAGACCTCGCTGATGCGCGCCATCATCGGCCACCAGCCGATCTCCGGCGGCGAGATCCTGTGGGAGGGGCGCGACATCACCCGCATGCCGCCCTTCGAGCGGGCGCGGCGCGGCATCGCCTATGTGCCGCAGGGGCGCGAGATCTTTCCCCTCCTCACCGTCAAGGAGAACCTGGAGACCGGCTTTGCGCCGCTGAAGCGCGCCGACCGCACCATTCCCGACGACATCTTCTCGCTCTTCCCCGTGCTCAAGGACATGCTCGGCCGTCGCGGCGGCGACCTCTCCGGCGGCCAGCAGCAGCAGCTCGCCATCGGCCGGGCTCTCGTCACCCGCCCGCGCCTGATCGTGCTCGACGAGCCGACCGAGGGCATCCAGCCCTCGATCATCAAGGACATCGGCCGCGCCATCGACTATCTGCGCAGCAAGGGCGACATCGGCATCTTGCTGGTCGAGCAATATCTCGACTTCGCCGAGGCGCTCGGCGACCGCTTCTACGTGATGGAGCGCGGCCGCGTGGTCGTGGAGGGCCTCAAGGGCGAGGTGGACCGCGACGCCCTGCACCGCAGCATGGCCATCTGACGCCTCGTCGCACCTGCCGAGCGATCCGTCCCTTTGCCGATTCAATGTCCCGGCCGCATCGTCTATCGTGCCGCGATGGAGAGTGCATAGATGGCTCAGGGTCCCTTCGCGCGCGGCGTCGTCGCCGCGCCTCACGCCGCCGCCGCCGAGGCCGGCCGCCAGATCCTCGCGGAGGGTGGCAATGCCATCGAGGCGATGATCGCCGCGGCGGCCACCATCGCCGCCGTCTATCCGCACATGACCCATGTCGGCGGCGACGGCTTCTGGCTCATCCATCAGCCCAGCCGGCGCGTGCACGGCATCGAGGCCTGCGGCTTCGCCGGCGAGCGGGCGACGCTGAAATCCTACCTCGACAAGGGCCATTACGAGATCCCGTCGCGCGGGCCGCTGGCAGCCCTCACCGTGCCCGGCGCCGTCGGTGGCTGGCGCCTCGCCAATGCCATGGCCAAGGCCTCGGGCGGCACGCTGCCGCGCTCGGTCATGCTGGAGCCCGCCATCCGCGCCGCGCGCGAGGGCTACAGGGTCAGCCGCTCGCAGGCCAGCCTCACCGTGGACAAGCTTTACGAGCTGAAGGACTGCCCCGGCTTCGCAGAAACCTTCCTCGTCGAAGGCAAGCCGCCCGCCGAGGGTGCTGTGATGCGGCAGCCGGCGCTCGCCGATTCACTGGAACACCTCGCCCGCTCCGGTTTCCAGGACGCCTATCGCGGCGACATTGCCCGCGAGCTCGCCCGCGACCTCGAGGAGATCGGCTCGCCCGTCACCCGCGCCGACCTGCAGGCTTATTACGCCGTGGAGCGCGCGCCGCTGTCCCTCGCCCATACCCTCGGCACGCTCCACAACATGCCGCCGCCGACGCAGGGTCTCGCCTCGCTGATGATCCTCGGCATCCTCGACCAGCTGGAAGCCCTGCACGGCCCGGTGCGGCCGGACACGGTGGCCTTTGTCCATCGCATCGTCGAGGCGACGAAGCGCGCCTTCCTGGTGCGCGACCGCTTCGTTACCGATTACGACCGGCTCGACGGCAATCCCCTCGACCACCTGCGCACCGAGGCGCTCAGGGCGGAGGCCGGCGCCATCGCCCTCGACCGCGCCCTGCCCTGGCCGCACCGGGCGGCGCCCGGCGACACGATCTGGATGGGCGCCGCCGATTCGGAGGGGCGCGTCGTCTCCTACATCCAGTCGATCTACTGGGAGTTCGGCTCCGGCTGCGTGTCGAAATCCACCGGCTTCCTCATGCAGAACCGCGGCTCGAGCTTCGTCCTCGACCCCAAGGCCCTGAACCCGCTGGAGCCGGGACGCCGGCCCTTCCACACGCTGAACCCGGCCATGGCGCAACTCGCCGACGGACGTGTCTTCGCCTATGGCACGATGGGAGGCGAGGGCCAGCCGCAGACCCAGGCCCAGATCTTCGAGCGCCACGTCCGCCATGGCATGCCGCTGGAGGAAGCGCTCGACGCGCCGCGCTGGCTGCTCGGCCGGACCTGGGGCTCCTCCGTCACCAGCCTGCGCTTCGAGAACCGCTTCGACGAGGACCTGGTGCGCGGGCTCGGCTCCATGGGGCATCAGACCGCCCTTCTCGACGAGGGCTGGTCCGACACGATGGGCCATGCCGGCGGCGTGACGCTGCACACCGACATGTCGCTCTCCGGGGCCCACGACCCGCGCGCCGACGGCGGCGCGGCCGGCCTCTAGGCACCCCCGCCTTGCCGCCGCGCGCCTCGCATCCCCCCGCCATTGCGCGTATGGTCCGCGCGATCGAGCGTCACTGAAGACACGCCATGGATTCCTCGCTTCCCCAAACCCGCGCCGCGCGGCAGGCCCTCAACCGCGGCCCCCTGGTCGAGCCCGCCGTGCTCGCCGCCGACCTCGCGGCGATCGCGGTCGCCGCCGGCAAGACCGGCGAGGCGCGGGCCGAGGTCGTCCAGGTGCTGAAGCGCCGCCTCGCCGAGGCCCGGCGGATCGCCGAGGAGCGCCTGATCGCCACCTCCGACGGGCGCGGCTGCGCCGAGGCGTTGTCGCATTTCCAGGACGAGGTGATCCGCGCCCTCTCCGGCTGGATCATGGACCAGCTCTACCCCTCGGAAAATCCCTCCTCCGGCGAGCGCATGGCCATCGTCGCCACCGGCGGCTACGGCCGGGGCATGCTGGCGCCGGGTTCGGACATCGATCTCCTGTTCCTGCTGCCCTACAAGCAGACCGCCTGGGGCGAGAGCGTCGCCGAGGCCATGCTGTACTGCCTCTGGGACATGGGCCTGAAGGTCGGCCATGCCACCCGGTCCGTCGACGAGTGCATCCGCCAGGCGCGCACCGACTTCACCATCCGCACCGCGCTGCTCGAGGCGCGCTACATCCTCGGCGACGCCCAGCTCTTCGGCGAACTGGAGAAGCGCTTCGATGCCGAGGTCGTCCGTGACACGGTCCCCGAATTCGTCGCCGCCAAGCTCGCCGAGCGCGACGAGCGCCACCGCAAGACCGGCCAATCCCGCTATCTCGTCGAGCCCAACGTCAAGGACGGCAAGGGCGGCCTGCGCGACCTCCACACCCTGTTCTGGATCGCCCGCTACGCCTACCGGGTGAAGACCGACGAGGAACTCGCCAAGAAGGGGGTCTTCACCCGCCGCGAGGCGCAGATGTTCCGCCGCTGCGAGACCTTCCTGTGGACGGTGCGCTGCCACCTGCACTTCCTCACCGGCCGCTCCGAGGAGCGTCTGTCCTTCGACCTGCAGCGGGAGCTGGCGCCGCGGCTCGGCTATCGCGGCCATAACGGCCTGGTCGATGTCGAGCGCTTCATGAAGCACTATTTTCTCATCGCCAAGGACGTCGGTGACCTCACCGCCATCCTCTGCGCCGAGCTCGAGGAGCGGCACGAGAAGCCGGCCCCGGTCCTCGACCGGTTCATCGCCCGGCTCAGGCCGAAATCACGCCGCGGCTTCAAGGAGAGCCCGGACTTCCAGATCGACCACGACCGCATCACGGTGGCCGACGACCAGGCCTTCGCCCGCGATCCCGTCAACCTCATCCGCATGTTCTGGCTGGCGGACCGCTACAATCTCGCTTTCCACCCGGACGCCATCCGCCTGCTGACGCGCTCGCTGAAGCTCGTCGACGACAAGCTGCGCAACGACCCCGCCGCCAACCAGCTCTTCCTGTCGATCCTGACCTCGGCCAACACGCCGGAGATCGTCCTGCGCCGCATGAACGAGGCGGGGCTGCTCGGCCGCTTCGTGCCGGATTTCGGCCGCGTCGTCGCGATGATGCAGTTCAACATGTACCACCACTACACGGTGGACGAGCACCTGCTGCGCTGCATCGGCATCCTCCAGCAGATCGAGCGCGGCGGCGACCCGGGCCTCGGCCTCGCCGCCGACCTCGTCAAGACGATCCAGCCGCGCAACCGCGACCTGCTCTACGTCGCGCTCTTCCTCCACGACATCGCCAAGGGCCGGCCGGAGGACCATTCCACCGCCGGCGCCAAGATCGCGCGCAAGCTCTGCCCGCGCTTCGGCCTCAACGCGCTGGAGACCGAGACCGTGGCCTGGCTGGTCGAGCAGCATCTGGTCATGTCGACCATCGCCCAGTCTCGCGACCTCGCCGAACGCAAGACGATCGAGACCTTCGCCAACGTGGTGCAGTCGCTGGAGCGGATGAAGCTCATGCTCATCCTCACCACCGCCGACATCATGGCGGTGGGCCCCGGCGTGTGGAACGGCTGGAAGAGCCAGCTCCTGCGGACGCTCTATTACGAGACGGAGCCGGTGGTCACCGGCGGCTTCTCCGAGGTCAACCGCTCGCGCCGCGTCGAGATCGCCCAGGAGGAGTTCCGCCGCGCCGTGCCGGAGCGCCTGCCGGCGCTGTCGGGCGATGCGCTGGAAACCTATATCGGCCGCCACTACGCCGCCTACTGGCTGAAGGTCGACCTCGCCACCAAGATCGAGCACGCCCGCTTCCTCAAGCAGGCGGAGGATGAGGGACGCTCCCTCGCCACTCGCATCGAGCTCGTGCCCGGCCAGGGCGTCATCCACCTGACCGTGCTCGCGCCGGACCATCCGCGCCTTCTGTCCATCATCGCCGGGGCCTGCGCGGCGACGGGCGCCAACATCGTCGGCGCGCAGATCTACACCACCACCGACGGCCTGGCGCTGGACACCATCTCCATCACCCGCGCCTTCGACCGTGACGAGGACGAGGAGCGCCGCGCCGGCCGCATCGCCGACGCCATCGAGAAGGCGCTGCGCGGCGAGATGAAGGTCGGCGAGGCCGTGGCCGCGGTCGCCAAGAAATCGCCGGCGCGCCACCGCTCGCGCACCTTCCGCATCGCGCCGGACGTCGCCATCAACAACACCTGGTCGACGCGCTACACGGTGATCGAGGTCTCCGGCCTCGACCGCCCGGGCCTGCTGCACGACCTGACCTCGGCGCTCTCCCGACACAGCCTCAACATCGCCTCCGCCTATGTCGCGACCTTCGGCGAGCGGGCCGTGGACGTGTTCTACGTCACCGACCTGATGGGCGCGAAGATCCAGTCGGCCCAGCGTCAGACGGCCATCCGCAAGGTGCTCACCGGCGTCCTGGAGGAGGAGGCCGGGCGCTGACCCACTTTCCGGCGTCGAGGCACACTCTGCGCATCGACAATGCGTCCTTCGAGGCTCGTATTCGGACGATGCTTACCCGGCACGCTGATGCAGGCCACCACGATCCTCATCCTGAGGTGCGAGGGCAAAGCCCGAGCCTCGAAGGACGCATTGGCGTTGGGCAGGGCACCCGTGGATACCCAGCCCGACGCTCCCGTTAACCCTGCCGAACGATGAAGGCGCTCCGCAAAATCGCCTTAACCCCCCCTTCATGGCGCCGGCTTTACCCCTGAGGAGAGGCATCAGGAGATGTGAGGACGGATCGGGCGGGCATGGCGCGCAGAGGCGGCAAGGGCGAGCGGATCGAACCGAGCTTCGGCACGGGACGCGGCGGTGCGGACCTGCGCGCCACGCGCGAGGACCGTCCTTGGGTGCGCGTCGCCGAACCGCCGAAGCCGCCCAAACCCGCGAAGGTCCGCCGTCACGAGGCCGCCGAGGACGAGGACCCGCCGGCCCGCGGCCGCCGCCAGCCCGCAGGCCGGCGTGACCGGGACGACAGGCCGCGCCGCCGCAAGCGGAGGGGTTTCCTTGGCACGCTGGTGATCTGGGGCGCGACCCTGTCCATCTGGGGCCTGATCGTCGTCGCCGGCGTCGTCGCCTGGTACGCCGCCCATCTGCCGCCGACCCACACGCTGGAAGTGCCGCCGCGGCCGCCGAACATCGCCATCCTCGCCGCCGACGGCACCGAACTTGCCAACCGCGGCGACACCGGCGGTGCCGCGATCCAGTTGAAGAGCCTGCCGAAACACGTCTCCCAGGCCCTGATCGCCATCGAGGACCGGCGATTCTACTCCCATTTCGGTCTCGACGTGGTCGGTCTCGCCCGCGCCGTCGTCACCAACCTCACCAACAGGGGCGTCCAGCAGGGCGGTTCAACGCTGAGCCAGCAGCTCGCCAAGAACCTGTTCCTCACCCCCGACAGAAACCTCGGCCGCAAGGTGCAGGAGGCCCTGCTCGCCCTCTGGCTGGAGCACAACTACTCCAAGGACCAGATCCTCGAACTCTACCTGAACCGGGTCTATTTCGGCGCCGGCGCCTATGGCATCGAGGCCGCCGCGCGGCGCTACTACGACAAGCCCGCCACCGCCCTGACGCTTCAGGAGGCCGCCGTCATCGCGGGTCTGGTCAAGGCGCCGTCCCGCCTCGCCCCGACCCGCAACCCGGAGGCCGCGCAGGCGCGCGCCCAGCTCGTGCTCGCCGCCATGGCCGAGCAGGGTTACATCACCGAGGCCCAGGCGCGCACCGCCCGCTCCAACCCGGCCCAGGCCAGCCGCGCCATCCCCGGCGGCTCGATCAACTATGTCGCCGACTGGATCATGGACCTCATCGACGACTACGTCGGCAAGGTCGAGACCGACCTGATGGTGGAGACCACCATCGTCGGACCGGTGCAGCAGGCGGCCGAGGCGGCTCTCGTCGAGGCCCTCACCCGCGGCGGCCAGCGCTACAACGTCGGCCAGGGCGCCGTGGTCGTGCTCGACCGTGACGGCGCCGTGCGCGCCCTCGTCGGCGGCCGCGACTATGCCCAGAGCCAGTTCAACCGCGCCGTCGCCGCCCGCCGACAGCCCGGCTCCGCCTTCAAGCCCTTCGTCTATCTCGCTGCGCTCGAGCGCGGCCTGACCCCCGACACCATGCGCAACGACGCGCCCGTCGCCGTCTCCGGCTGGCGGCCGGAGAACTACACCCGCGACTATCGCGGCGAGGTCAGCCTGACGACGGCGCTCGCCTCCTCGCTCAACACCGTCGCCGTCCGCCTCGGCCAGGAGGTCGGTCCGCGGGCCGTGGTGCGCACGGCCCAGAAGCTCGGCATCGGCTCGGCTCTCGCCGCCAATCCCTCCATCGCCCTCGGTACGTCGGAAGTGAACGTGCTGGAGCTCGTCGGCGCCTATGCCCCCTTCGCCAACGGCGGCACCGGCGTCATTCCCCACGTCATCACCCGCATCCGCACCACCAACGGGCGCGTCCTGTTCCAGCGCCAGCCGATGAACAACGGCCAGGTGGTGGAGCCGCGCCACGTCGCCATGATGAACGCGATGATGAACCAGACCACGGTCTCCGGCACGGCCCGCACCGTCCGCCTGCCGGGCTGGATCGTCGCGGGTAAGACCGGCACCAGCCAGGAGTTCCGCGACGCCTGGTTCGTCGGTTACACGGGACGCTTCGTCGCAGGCGTCTGGCTGGGCAACGACGACGGCACGCCGACCCGCCGCCTGACCGGCGGCGCCCTGCCTGTGGACGTCTGGAACAAGGTCATGGGCGAGGCCCATCGCGGCCAGCCGATCGTCGACCTGCCCGGCAACTGGCGGTCCTACGACGCCCCCGGCCGCATTCTGCCCGGCGAATCCATCGACCAGCCCATGACCATGTCCAGGATCGAGCCCGGAGGTCAGCGCCGTCCGCGGCCGGCGGAGCCCGAGGACCGCAGCGCCGTTGTGCGCCCGCAACAGGGCAGCGGCTTCCTCGACCGCCTGTTCCGCTAGCCGCCTCGCCCTTGCGCAGGGCGGCGGGAACCCCACATGCAGGCCGACCGTTTTCACGGGACCTGCAGGGGAGGAACGGCGCGATGACACGGATCGTCTGGTGGGGAGCCTTCGTCGGCGCCGCCTTCTGGTCGGTCTTCTCCCTCGTCGCCTATGCCGTGGTCGACACGGTGGGCGCCGGGGCGTCGAGCTACGGCACCGTGCCCGGCTTTCCGCCCGAGCCCTTTACCTTTGCCTGGATCGCCGCGCGCGTGCACGGCCTCGGCGTCTCCGCCGTCGGGCTCACCTGGCTGATCGGCCTGGCCCTGATCCTCGGGTCGGCCGCTTTGTTCCAGCGCTTCTTCGGCCGCCGCCGGCCGTCCCTGACGCAGGCGCCGCGGTCCTGGGGATCGTCCATCCCCGCCCCGCCGCCCGGCGCGTCCCACCCCGCGCGCGAACGCGCTGGCGGGCGCTGACGCGGCTATTCGAACAGCTCGGCATGGGCGAGATCCAGCCCCGCCACCGCCCGCAGGATTTCGGACAGGTGATGGCTCATCGCCGCCACCGCCCGCTCGGCATCCCCGTCCTCGACCGCGTTGAGAATGGCGCGGTGCTGCTCGACGAGCGGACCCATCGACCCCGGTGAATGCAGGGTGAGGGCGCAGACCCGGTCCATATGCGCCTTCTGCATTTCCACCGCGCTCCAGGCCTCCGCACAATCCGCCCCTTCGGCAAGCGTGATGTGGAACAGGCTGTCGAGGCGCTGGAATGCGAGGTGATCCCCCGCCCGCACCGCCGTCTCCTGCGCCTCGATCAGCGAAGCCGCGCGATCCCGGTAGTGGGCGTCGAACCGCTCGCAGGCCCGCCGCACGATGGCGACCTCGATTGCCTCGCGGATGAAGCGGGCGTCCAGCATGCGCCGCACCGACAGCTTCACGACCACCGTGCCGCGCTGCGGCTGCACGTCCACCAGGCCCTGCCGCATCAGCGCGATGAAGGCCTCCCGCACCGGCTGACGCGACACCTGGAAGCGTTCGGCGATCTCCGATTCCGACAGCCTCTCGCCCGGCCGGATGGTCAGGTCGATGATGCTGGCGCGCAATTCGCGCTCGACCCGCGCGGCAGCGCTCTCCTGCATGCGCGGCGGGGATGTTTCGAGGAGTGCGATGGTCATCGTTACGGTCGCCCCGTTTCCTCTTGAACTTCCATACAAGTGCATACTAGACTTGGCCGCGACCGGGAAGCCCGCATTTCGCAAGGCTCCGGTCGAAACGTTCCCCGCCAAGAAGGGAACACCGTTTCCACCCGGGAGGATCTCCATGCTGACACGCCGCACCTTCGTGTCCACCGCCGGCGCCCTCGTCGCCGGCCCCGCCGTTCTCGGCCGCCCTGCAGCCGCCCAGGCCACCGTCACCCTGCGATCGACCGACATCCACCCCGACGGCTATCCCACCATCGAGGCCGTCAAGTTCATGGGCCAGCTCCTCGAGCAGCGCACCAACGGCCGCATCAAGATCAACGTCTTCCACTCCGCCCAGCTCGGCCAGGAGAAGGACACGATCGACCAGACCCGGTTCGGCGTCATCGACATGAACCGCATCAACATGGCGCCGTTCAACAACCTGATCGCCTCCACCAACATCCCCTCGCTGCCCTTCATCTTCCGCTCCGTCGCCCATATGCGGAAGGTGATGGACGGCGCGGTGGGCGACCAGATCCTCGGCGACTTCACCGCCCACGGCCTCGTCGGCCTCGCCTTCTACGATTCCGGCTCGCGCTCCTTCTACAATTCGAAGCGCGCCATCACGACGCCGGCGGACATGCGCGGCATGAAGATCCGCGTCCAGCAGTCGGACATGTTCGTCGCCCTCGTCCAGGCGCTCGGCGCCAACGCAACGCCGATGCCCTTCGGCGAGGTCTTCACCAGCCTGCAGACCGGCGTCATCGACGGCGCCGAGAACAACTGGCCGAGCTATGAATCGACCCGCCACTTCGAGGTCGCCAAGTACTACTCGCTCACCGAGCACTCGCTGAGCCCGGAGGTGCTGGTCATGTCGAAGCGCTCCTTCGACAAGTTCAACGCCGCCGACCAGGCGCTGGTCCGCGCCGCCGCCAAGGAGTCGGTGGCGAAGATGCGCGAGCTGTGGGACGCCCGCGAGAAGGCCTCGGAGGCGAAGGTCCGCGCCGGCGGCGCCGTCATCAATACGGTCGAGAAGCAGCCGTTCATCGACGCGATGAAGCCGGTCTACGACCGTTTCGTCACCGACGCCAAGATGAAGGAACTGGTGGCGCGCATCCAGGCCGTGACCTGACCTCGCCGACCCGCGACCAGGCCCGCCGCCCCGCGCGGCGGGCGCCCTCCTGATCCCTCTCAGGCGAAAGCCTTGTCGATGCACGCCCTCGTCGTCCGCATGCGGCCGGTCACGGCCGCTCTCAGCCGCCTCTCGCTCCTCATCGCCGGGGCGGGGCTGGTGGCCATGACCGTCCTCGTCTTCTGGAGCATTTTCGGGCGCTACGTCCTCAACGACACGCCCACCTGGACCGAGCCCGCCGTGCTCCTGCTGATGAGCTGGTTCATTCTGCTCGGCTCGGCCACCGGCGTGCGCGAGCGCGGCCACATCGGCTTCGAGATCGGCCTTGCCGCCTCGCCGCCGCCGCTGCGCTTCCTCCTGAAGATCGTCACGGAAATCCTGCTCATCGGCTTCGGGCTGGCCATGTTCGGCTATGGCGCCCAACTCGCCGCCGGGACCTGGAGCGCCATGACGCCGATGATCGGCATCAGTCAGGGCTGGGACTACGTGCCCATTGCCGCCGGCGGCGCCCTCATCGCGCTGTTTTCGCTCGAACGGCTCCTGATGGTCCTCGTCGGCACCGATGAGATGGCGCTGCCCATCGCCCGCGGCCCCGAAGAGATTTGAGCGGAAGCACCCCTGCCATGGAACTCGCCATTCTCTTCGGCACATTCGCGCTGCTGCTCCTCATCGGCATGCCGATCGCCTTCTGCCTGGGCGTCGCCTCGCTGGCCACGGTCCTGTGGATGGACGTGCCGCCGCTGGTGATCTTCCAGCAGATGAACTCGGGCATGAACGCCTTCGCCATGATGGCGATCCCCTTCTTCATCTATTCCGGCGACCTGATGATCCGCGGCGGCATCGCCGAGCGGCTGATCGCCTTCGCCGCCTCGCTGGTCGGCCACCTGCGCGGCGGCCTCGGCCAGGTCAACGTGCTGACCTCCACCATGTTCGGCGGCATTTCAGGGTCGGCGGTGGCCGATGCCTCGGCGGTGGGCGGGTTGATGATCCCGCAGATGGTCAAGCGCGGCTATGACGCCGACTACGCGGTCAACGTCACCGCCAACGCGGCGATCATCGCGCTGCTGATCCCGCCGTCCCACAACATGATCATCTATTCGCTGGCGGCGGGCGGAAACCTCTCCATCGCCGACCTCTTCACCGCAGGCATCGTCCCCGGCCTGATGCTCGCCGGCGCGCTGATGATCGCCGCCTATGTCGTCGCCCGCCGGCGCGGCTATCCCACCGGAACCTTCCCCGGCTGGGCGAGCGTCGCCCGCGCCCTGGTGGTCGCGGCGCCTGGCCTCGTCCTCATCGCCATCATCTTCGGCGGCGTGCGCTCGGGCATCTTCACGGCGACCGAGAGCTCCTGCGTTGCCGTGGTCTATGCCCTCTTCGTCACCGTCTTCGTCTATCGCCAGCTTAGCTGGACCGACTTCGTCGAGGCGACGCTGGGCGCCGTGCGCACCACGGCCATGGTGCTGCTCGTCATCGGCACGGCGGCGGCCTTCGGCTGGCTCATGGCCTTCCTCCAGGTGCCGGCACAGACCGTCGCCTTCATGAAGAGCATCACCGACGACCCCGTGATGATGCTGCTGCTGATCAACGTCGTCCTTCTCTTCCTCGGCACCTTCATGGACATGGCGCCGATGATCATCATCCTAACCCCCATCCTCCTGCCCGTGGTGAAGGCCTTCGGCGTCGACCCGATCCATTTCGGTGTCATCCTCATCCTGAATGCCGGGATCGGGCTCAATACGCCGCCGGTCGGGTCCGTCCAGTTCGTCGCCTGCGCCATCGGCAAGGTGTCGATCGGCGAGAGCATGAAGACCATCTGGCCCTTCTACGGCGCCTCCGTGCTCGTCCTGCTGCTGGTCACCTACGTGCCCGCCTTCTCGCTCTGGCTTCCCGCCCTCTTCCGCTGACCGTCCGCCGAAAGGTTCGCCATGTCCCTCGCCGTCCGCCAGGCCTCCCACCCTGAAGCCGCCAGGCACTACGACACCGCCGCGCTGCGCGCCCATTTCCTCGTCGAGACCCTGTTCCGGCCGGACGCGGTCGAGCTCACCTACAGCCATGTCGATCGCATCGTCGTCGGAGGCGCCATGCCCGTCGCGGGCCCGCTCGCCCTCGAGACCCACAAGGCGCTGGGCCAGGCGACTTTCCTCGCCCGGCGTGAACTCGGCGTCTGCAACGTCGGCGGCCGCGGCCGCGTCGTCTGCGACGGCGAGGCCTTCGACCTCGCGCCGCGCGACATGCTCTATGTCGCCATGGGGACCGGCGACGTCCGCTTCGAATCCGCCGACGCCGCTGAGCCGGCAAAGTTCTACCTGTTTTCGACCCCCGCCCATGCCCGGCACCGGACCGTCCTGGTGCGGGAGGCCGACGCCAATGCCCTCGAACTGGGCGGCCAGGAGCAGGCCAACACCCGCACCCTCAGGCAGTACATCATCCCCGGCCGCGTCGAGTCGTGCCAGCTCGTCATGGGCCTGACGACGCTGAAGCCCGGCAACGTCTGGAACACCATGCCGAGCCACGTCCACGACAGGCGCTGCGAGGCCTATCTCTATTTCGGGCTCGGCACCGACGCCCGCGTCGTCCACCTCATGGGCGAACCGGAGGAGACGCGCCATCTTGTGGTGGCGAACGAGCAGGCGATCATCTCGCCGCCCTGGTCGATCCATTCCGGCTGCGGCACCTCGGCCTATTCCTTCATCTGGGCCATGGGCGGCGACAACCAGGATTTCACCGACATGGACATGGTGCCGATGGGGGTGCTGCGATGAGCCGGGGAACGGACATCTTCGTCCACGACGCCGAGTCACCCTGGACCGATCTCGGCGGCGGCGTGAAGCGCAAGATCCTGACCTATGACGCCGGCGTCATGATGGTCCGCGTCGTCTTCGAGGCGGGCGCCGTCGGCGCCCCCCATCACCACCCGCACATCCAGTGCACGCTGGTCGCCAGCGGCCGCTTCGCGGTGACCATCGGCGAGCGCACCGCGACCCTCTCCGCCGGCGACAGCTTCATTGTGCCGACGGATGTCGTCCATTCCGTCGTCGCCCTGGAGGCGGGAGAGCTCGTCGATACCTTCACGCCGCTGCGGGAGGACTTCCTCTAGGAGGCTCGCCTCACCGATGGGCTGCATCCCGCGCGAAACCGGCAGGGGGTCTCCAGGGTTGGTCCCCGACCACAGATTGGCCGGAAAGCGCTGGGACGATCAGGAATGGAAGCACTCTTCATCGGACAGACCTATATCGACGTCACGCTTCTGGCGGACACCATTCCCACCGGCGACGACAAGGTGGTCGCGAAGGACTATTCGGTCTCCTTCGGCGGCAATGCCGTCACCGCCGCCTTCGCCTGCGCCAAGCTGGGGGTGAAGCCGGATCTCCTCACCTCCCACGCCAACGACTGGCTCGGCCGGATGTTCTCCGACATGGCCGCGCGCTACGAGGTGAACCTGCATCCCCGGCCGGTGAAGCGCTCCTCGCTCTCCTTCGTCATCCCCAACAACGGCAAGCGTGCGATCGTCCGCGCCCGCGACGACGCCTATCTACACCCCTATCCGACGCTCTATCTCGACGGCTGCCGGCTGCTCCATCTCGACGGCCACCAGCCGGACGCCGCCATCGCCTATGCGAAGGCCTGCCGCGAGAAGGGCATCCTCACCTCGCTCGACGGCGGCGGCCTGCGCTCCAACACCCGCGAACTGCTCGAGTTCATCGACGTCGCCGTGGTCGCCGAACGCCTCTGCGAGCAAATGGAGCTCACCCCTAGCGAGATGCTCACCTATCTGAACTCCCGCGGCTGCCGGATCGGCGCCGTCACGCTCGGCGAGCGAGGCATGGTCTGGATCGACGCCAAGGGCGAGAAGCGGGAGATGCCGGCGCTGAAGGTGCCGCGCGCCAAGGTGGTCGACACCAACGGCGCCGGCGACATTTTCCATGGCGCCTACTGCTATGCCTATCTCGCCGATCCAGAGGGCGCCTGGGAGGAGCATTTCCGCTTCGCGCGGGCGGCCTCCGCCCATTCCATCCAGCATCTCGGCAACGAGGCGAGCCTGCCTTCGCTCGCCGACATCAAAGCCATGCGGGCCGCGGCGGGGGAATGACCGCGGCCGCGCCCCCTCATTCCGCCGCCAGCGGCAGGGCGGGCGACGATGGTGTCGCGGCGTCGACTACCGCCGCTTCCTCCGGACCTGGCTTCCTGACCCGGAACCACAGCGCGTAGAGCGCCGGCAGGAACAGGATGGTGAGCAGAGTGGCCGCGAAGAGGCCGCCGCCGATGGTGATCGCCATGGGCCCCCAGAACAGCGAGCGCGCCAGCGGCACCATGGCCAGGATCGCCGCCATGGCGGTGAGCACGACCGGGCGCGAGCGGTGGACGGTCGCCTCGATGATGGCGTCATAGAGCGACAGGCCCGCCTCGCGGTTCTCGTCGATCTGCTGCACCAGGATGACCGTGTTGCGCATGATCATGCCGGCGAGCGCGATGAGGCCGAGCAGGGCGACGAAGCCGAAGGGCGCGTTGAGCAGGTTGAGGGCGAGCGAGGCGCCGATGAGGCCCAGCGGCGCCGTGGAGAAGACCAGCAGCAGCCGCGAGAAGGACTGGAGCTGGATCATCAGCACGGTCAGCATGCCCAGCGCCATGACGGGGTAGAGGGCGGCGAGCGAGGAGTTGGCCCTGCCCGATTCCTCCACCGAACCGCCAACCTCGATGCGCAGGCCGGGCGGCAGCGAGGCCTTGAGCTCCTTCAGCGACTCCTCGACCTGGCCGGACACAACCGCCGGCTGGATACCGTCGGCGACGTCGGCACGGACGGTGATCGACAGTTCGCGGTTGCGCCGCCAGAGGATCGGATCCTCCTCGTGGAACTCCATGCGGGCGACCTGGGCGAGCGGCACCGGCACGCCGCTGCGGGCGATGATGGTGAGATCGCCGATGCGGCCGAGGTCGACGCGCTCGCTCGGCACGGCGCGGGCGACGATCTCCACCTTTTCGGTGCGGTCGCGCATGGTCGTCACGGTGACGCCGGAGAGGAGCGTCTGCAGCGTCTGCGCGACGTCCTGGACGTTGAGACCGAGCGAGCGGGCGCGATCCTGGTCGACCACGAGGCGGACGGAGGGCGACTGCTCGTTCCAGTCGAGATGGGGGTCGCGGGTGTTGCTGTTGGCGCGCATGATCTCGCGCACCTTCACCGCGAGGTCGCGGACCGCCTGCGGCTCGTTGCCGACGACCCGGAACTGCACCGGGAAGCCGACCGGCGGGCCAAAGCTGAAGCGGTCGATGCGCACCCGCGCCTCCGACAGGGCGCCATCCGCCACCGCCTTCTCGAGCCGTGCCTTCACCCGCTCGCGAGCTTCCAGGCTCTTCGTCATGATGACGATCTGCGAGAAGGACTCATCCGGGAGCTGCGGATTCAGGCCGAGCCAGAAGCGCGGGCTGCCCTGACCGACATAGGTCGTGTAGGTGCGGATGTCGTCGTCGCCCTTCAGCAGGGCCTCGGCGCGCTTGGCCGTATCCAGCGACGCGGTGATCGAAGAGCCCTGCGGCTGGCGCATCTCGAAGAAGAGCTCCAGACGGCCGGAGATCGGGAAGAACTGCTGCTGCACGCGGGTGAAGGCGACCACCGAGCCGGCGAAGATCGCGATGGTGGTGACGACGACGACGATCTTGTGGTCCACCGACCAGCGCACGGCGCGGCGCAGCATCTGGTAGGTCGGGGTGTTGTAGAGGGCGTGTGCGTCGGTGTGGTCCGGCTTCGGCGGGATCGGCTTGCCGCGCTTCTCGGCGCGCTTCACCGCCCGCTGATACTTGCGTTCCTCGATGGCGCGGAAATCGGGCAGCAGGACGTAGCCGAGATAGGGCGTGAACAGCACGGCGACGAACCAAGAGACGATCAGCGCCATCCCGACCACCCAGAAGATGGAGCCGGCATATTCACCCGTCGCCGAATTGGCCAGGCCCACGGGCAGGAAACCGATGGCGGTGACGAGGGTGCCGGTGAGCATCGGGAAGGCGGTCGAGGTCCAGGCGTAGGCCGCCGCGGAGATGCGATCCCAGCCCTGCTCCATTTTCACCACCATCATCTCGACCGCGATGATGGCGTCGTCGACCAGCAGGCCGAGCGCGATGATCAGCGCGCCCAGGGAGATTCGGTGCAGGTCGATGCCGATCAGGTACATCAGGGTGAAGACGACGGCGAGCACCAGCGGCACCGACAGCGCGACGATGACGCCGGTGCGCAGGCCGAGAGAGACGAAGGACACGAACAGGACGATGACCAGGGCCTCGACGAACGAGGTCTTGAACTCGGACACCGCCTCGCGCACCACATGCGGCTGGTCGGCGATCTGACCCATTTCGATACCGACCGGCAGCTGTCCGCGGAAGGCTTCGCGCGCCTTTTCCAGTTCCTCGCCGAGGGCGGTGATGTTGGCGCCCTTCTGCATCACGATGCCGACGAGCACCGACTGCTGACCCTCCTGGCGGATCAGATAGGTGGGCGGGTCGACATAGCCGCGGGAGATCGTGGCGATGTCGCCGAGCCGGAAGATGCGGCCGTTGACGTCGACGGGGATCGCGGCGACCGCCTCGACCCCGTCGAGGGCGCCGGTGACGCGCAGCGGAATCCGGGCGGAGCCGGTGTCGATGGTACCGGCGGGGGTGACGGCGTTCTGCTTCTGCAGGCTTTCGAAGATGGTGGAGGAAGAGACGCCGAGGGTGGCGAGCTTGGCGTGGCTGAACTCGACGAAGATGCGCTCGTCCTGGGCGCCGTAGATGTTGACCTTGGTGACGTTGGGCACGCGCAGCATGTGGCTCTTCAGCCGCTCGGCGATGGCCTTCAGGTCGGCATAGGAGGCCCCGTCGCCGGTCAGCGTGTAGAGCACGGAATCGACGTCGCCGAACTCGTCGTTGACGGCCGGGCCGACGACGCCGCTCGGCAGGTCGGACTGCAGGTCGTCGAGCTTCTTGCGCACCTGGTAGAAGAGCTGCGGCACGTCGCGCGGCGGCGTGTTGTCGCGGAAGGTCATCTGGATCGCGGCGAAGCCGGACTTGGTATAGGTCTGCGCCCGGTCGAAATAGGGCAGCTCCTGCAGCTTCTTCTCGATCCGCTCGGCCACCTGGTCCTGTATCTCGCGGGCGGTGGCGCCCGGCCAGGCGACGGTGATCGTCACCACCTTGATGGTGAAGGAGGGATCCTCCGCTTGTCCCAGCCGCATGTAGGAGATCACGCCGCTCGCGATGAGGACGAGGATGGCGAAGAGCACCAGCGAGCGGTGGGTCACGGCCCAGTAGGACCAGTTTCCCTTCGTCAGATGCGGATCATGGCTGTCGTGGGCGGACATGGGTGGTCGCTCCGCTCGGGAGGGTCGGGTCGAGTGATGATGCCGGGCGGGCGGGCGGGCGGGTCTCGGGGCTCAGCGCCCCTCGACGATGCGCACGCGCTGGCTGGGGTCGAGCTTGTGGACGCCCAGCGTCACGACCTTCTCGCCGTCGGAGATCCCGTCGGCGATAAGAACGTCGCGGCCGTCGTAGCCGGCGACCGTCACCGGCTTCAGCGTCAGCTTGCCGGTCGCCTCGTCGACGACGAAGACCGAGGTGCCGCGCCCGTCGGAATAGAGCGCGGAGATGGGGAGGCGAGCCACGCGGGCGGACGCGGGCTCGCCAGCCGTGACGGTCGCGGTCATACCGATGACCACGCCGTCGTCGGCGTCCTGAATGGTGTAACGGGCCTGGAAGGTCCGGGTGGCGACGTCGGCCGAGGCGGCGAGTTCGCGCAGGGTGGCAGAGTAGGTCTTCTCGGCGTTCGACCAGAGCGAGACGCGGGCGGCAGACGAGCGCCGCACGTCCTCGATCAGCGCCTCCGGAATGGCCACGACAGCCTCGCGTTCGCCGGAGCGGGCGAGCCTGACGATGGCGGTTCCCGAGAGCACCACCTGGCCGGGCTCGACCAGGGTCGCGGTCACGATGCCGTCGCTGTCGGCGACCAGCGTCGCATAGGCGAGCTGGTTGGCGGCGAGGTCGAGGGCCCGCTTGGCACGATCCACGCGGCTGCGGGCGTCGGCCGTCTTGGCGAGCTGGGTGTCGAGGGTCGCCTGGGTGGCCCAGCCGGCGGCGCGCAGGTCCTGGGTGCGCTTGTCCTGGGCCACGGACGCGGCGAGGTTCACCTCGGCCGCTTCGAGTTCGGCTGCGGACTGCTGCATCTGCAGCTTGAGATCGGTCGCGTCGAGAAGGGCGAGCGGCTGGCCCCGGACGACCCGCTGGCCCTGCTGGACCAGGCGCTCGGAGACCTTGCCGGCGACGCGGAAGCCGAGATCGCTCTCGATCCGCGGCCGGACGGTGCCGACGAAGGTGCGCTCCCGCACCCGCGGCTTGAACACCACCGTCTCCGCCCGGACGGCGCGCGGCGGGGTGTCCTCGGCCTTGGCGTCGGTGCGGGCATTGCCGTCGGTGCAGGCGGCGAGTGCCAGCGCCAGAACGCCACTGGCCAGGAGGGGGAGGATACGGGAGCCGGCGGGAAGGGACATGGCTTGGTCCTCAGGCTTTCAGGGCGCGGATGGCGAACTGCGTCAGGCGGCTCGTCTGTTCGTCGAGGTCGCTGTCATGAGCGCAATGGGCGATCAGGGTCGGGTGGAAGACGCTGGCA
This sequence comes from Phreatobacter cathodiphilus, assembly GCF_003008515.1. NCBI lineage: Bacteria > Pseudomonadati > Pseudomonadota > Alphaproteobacteria > Hyphomicrobiales > Phreatobacteraceae > Phreatobacter > Phreatobacter cathodiphilus. Next base: position 3,128,234 of record NZ_CP027668.1, read on the forward strand.
TGGCACTGCTTGAAGGACAGCGCCGCCTCGACGGGGTCGCGAACGATGAAGGCGCCGGACGCCATTCCGTCGCGGATGACCTCGGCGAACAGGGCGACGAGTTCTTCCAGATGCCCTTTGACGACGTGCCAATTCTCCGTCATGGCGGCTTCCACCATGTCGTAGAGCCGACGCTCGTCGAAGAACTGGGCCTTGTTGAACTGGTGCAGCGACATGGCCATGCGCGCCAGACGGTCCTCGGCGGGAACGGTCCGCTCGGCGGCGATCTGCCTGAGGATGTCGTGGCAGGAGTCCAGCAGCCGCCGCGCGATCTCCTCGCAGATGGCCGCCTTGGAGGGAAAGAAGCGGTAGACGTTCGCCGGGCTCATCCCGAGCTCTCCGGCCACGTCCGCAACGGCGGTCTTGGCGTAGCCGACGCGGCGGAAATGCTCCTCGGCCACGGCGAGGATGCGCTCACGCGTTTCGTCGGCAGTGAATCGGGGCCGGCTTGTCATGGTGCCTAGTTTGTAACGGCTGATGATTTTGGAAATCTATCACTTTTCAGCCGACAGTCAAGTGCCTTGTGGTGTCATAAGACCGCTGGATTAACAAACCATCACTGTGAAAAACGAAAGCCCGCCAGGAAGACCTGACGGGCTTGGGCGCTCCTGCCACGGGCGGTGGACCAGAGGCCTACTTCTCGGTGAGGATTGGATCAGGGCAGCCAGTTTCGGCTGTTGTACCAGGTGTCGATCTCGCTGCTCGCCTGGTCCTTGGCGTAGCCGTAGCGCTCCTGAAGCTTGCCCTCGAGCTGGTCGCGGCGGCCGGCGATGACGTCCAGGTCGTCGTCGGTCAGCTTGCCCCACTGCTCCTTGATGTTGCCCTTGAGCTGCTTCCAGTTGCCTTCGACGCGGTCCCAGTTCATCGCCTGATCTCCTCGATTTGCGATGCCCGGACAACCCCTGTGGGCCGCGCCGGTTCCGGGCCGGCGTCGGAATAACGTCAGGCTCAGCCCGACTTGCCGCGCAGCCGCCCGACGATGCCCGTCGGGAAGAAATAGACGCTGAGCACGAAGAGAAGGCCGAGCAGCAGCAGCCAGCGGTCGGGATGCAGCAGCTTCGGCAGCAGCGGGATCCCCTCCGTCGCCGTCGAGGCGGTGGCCATCAGCTTCTGCAGATAGTTCTGCGCGACGATGAACAGGGTGGCGCCGATGACCGCGCCGTAGAGCGTGCCCATGCCCCCGATCACCACCATCAGCAGGATGTCGAGCATGATGGCGAAGGAGAGCGTCGTGTCGGGGCCGGTGTAGCGGAGCCAGATCGCGCTCATGGCCCCCGCCAGCACCGCCATGCCGGCGGCGAGGCAGTTGGCGACCGTGCGGTAGTAGACGACGCGATAGCCGAGCGCCTCGGCGCGCATGTCGTTCTCGCGGATCGCCTGGAGCACCCGGCCGAAGGGGGAGTTGACCACCCTCAGCGCCAGCAGGAACAACGTCACCGCCATGGCGAAGACGAGGTAATAGGCGAGCACGCGTCCGTTGATCACCGTGCCGAAGACCGGCTGGTCCAGCAGCCGGTAGCCGGGCCTGAGGACCTGCGGCACGGAGAAGGAGCGGCCGTCCTCGCCGCCCGTATATTCGGAGAACTGAGTGGCGAGGATGAGGAAGGCGGAGGCGACCGCGAGCGTGATCATGGCGTAGAAGATCGCCCGCACGCGCAGCGACAGGAGCCCGATGAGGAAGGCGAGCACCACGCCGACCACCAGGGCGAGAAGGATGCCGAGGGCGAGGACGCCCCAGCTCGCGCCGAAGGCGTAGAGGCCGAGGCCGACCCCGTATCCGCCGATGCCGAAGAACATGGTGTGAGCGAAGGAGACGATGCCCGTATAGCCGAGCAGCAGGTCGTAACTCGCCACCAGCACGATGAAGATGCAGACCTTCGCCGCCGTGTTGATGGCCGCGGCACCGGAGAAGAGGAAGGGCGCGAAGGCGAGGCCGAGGACGATGGCGGCGAGGATGCCGGTGAGGATGCGGCTGCGCGGATAGTCGCCGGACAGGAGCGTGTTCAGCATCGCCCTCACCTCTTCGCCACGGGATAGAGTCCCTGCGGCCGCCACATGAGGATCGCCACCATCAGGAGGATGTTGGAGGCGAGAGCCACCTTCGGCAGCAGGAAGGCGGTGTAGTTCGCCATCATCGCCACCAGAATGGCGCCGATGAAGCAGCCGCCGACCGATCCGAGGCCGCCGATGATGATGACGATGAAGACCAGCACCATGACGTCGCCGCCGATGGCGGCCGTCAGCGTCTCGCGGTAGAGCGCCCAGAGCACCCCGCCGAGGCCGGCGAGCGCCGACCCCACGGCGAAGACGCCGACGAAGAGCCGGCGGATGCGATAGCCGAGCGCCTCCACCATCTCCGGATTCTCGACCCCCGCGCGGATCAGCAGGCCGATGCGCGTGCGGTTGAGGACGAGGATCATGGCGGCGAAGACGACGATGCCGACCGCCACCGTGAGGATGCGGAAGCGCTCGATGGCGACCTCGCCGATCACCACCGCGCCGCGCAGCGCCGCCGGCAGCGCCATGGCCTTCTGGTCGCCGCCCCAGATCACGTGGATGAGCTGCTCGGCGACGATGAGGCCACCCATGGTGATGAGGATCTGCTTGAGGTGCTGGCCGTAGACCGGCCGGACGATCACCCGCTCGAAGGCGAGACCGAGGAGGCCAGTGCCCACCATCGCCACGGTGACGGCGAGGCCCAGCGCCATCAGGTTCCAGAGGAGCGAATCCGCCTGCACCCATCCCGACAGCAAGGCGAGAACCGATAGGGCGATATAGGCGCCCACTGCGATGAAGGCGCCGTGGCCGAAGTTCAGCACGTCCATCAGGCCGAAAACAAGGGTGAGGCCCGAGGCGATGACGAAGATCATCATGCCCATGGCGAGCGCCGCCACGGTGAGCGTCACCCAGGTCGTCGGGTTGCCGACGAAGGGCAGCGCGAGGGCGGAAAGCGCCACCGGGAGCAGGATCGGCAGGTAGTCGTGCCGGATGTCGGGAAGCGCGTCGGAGGCGGAGGCCGGGGCGGGTGCGGCGGTCATGGAGGCCTCACTGATGCGTGTCGAGGGAGAGCCCCAGCAGCCGCTGCTGCAGGGCCTCGTCGCGGGCGAGATCGGCCATGGCACCGCGGTGGACGATACGGCCGTCGTCCATCACCGCCACGTGGTCGCCGAGGCTCGCGGCGAAGCGGAAGTTCTGCTCCACCAGCAGGATCGTGGTCTCGCGCTTCAGTTCGGCGAAGGCGGTGATCATCGCCTCGATGATGGCGGGCGCGATGCCCTTGGTCGGCTCGTCGATGAGGATGAGGGTGCGCGGTTCGGCGATGGCGCGGGCGATGGCGAGCATCTGCTTCTGCCCGCCGGAGAGGACGCCGGCGGGGAACTGCCAGAACTTCTTCAGCGCCGGGAACAGGCCGAAGATCCAGTCCAGGCGGGCGGGATCGACAGGCCCGGAGCGCGCCGCCAGCACCATGTTCTCCGCCACCGTCAGGTCGGCGAAGACGGCCATGGTCTCCGGCACATAGGCGATGCCGGCCTGCGCGATGTCGGGCGTCGGCAGGCCGCCGATCGGCCGGCCCGCGAAGGAGACGGTTCCGCGCGAGGGCTTCCACAGGCCCATGATCGTGCGCAGGGTCGTCGTCTTGCCGGCGCCGTTGCGTCCGAGCAGCACGGTCATGCCACCCTTCGGCAAGGCGAGATCAACGCCCTGCAGGATGTGGTACTGGCCGATATGGGTGTGGACGCCCTCGAGGGTGAGCAGCGGCTCAGCCATGGGTCGCCTCCACCGCCTTCGGCGCCTGGCCGAGATAGGCCTCCTGCACCACCGGCGAGGCGATGACCTCGGCCGGCTCACCGTCGGCGACGAGCCGGCCGTTGTGCAGCACCACGATGCGGTCGGCGAGGGAGCGGACCACGTCCATCTTGTGCTCCACCAGCAGGATGGTCTTGGTCCCGTCCGCCTTCAGCTTGCGGATGAGGTCGAGGATGACCGGCACCTCGTCCACGCTCATGCCCGCGGTGGGCTCGTCGAACATGAAGACCTGTGGCTCCAGCGCCATCATGATGGCCACCTCCAGCTTGCGCTTGTCGCCGTGCGGCAGGGCCGCGGCCAGCGTGTCGCGCACGCCGGAGAGGTTCACCTCCTCCAGGTAATGATCCGCCTTGGCGATCCAGTCGCGGTGGCTCGACCAGAGGGAAAGGAGGCTCGCCTTCGCGCGCCCGCGCGCCTGCGCGGCGAGGCGCACGTTCTCCCCCACCGTCAGGTTGGGAAAGAGGTTGGTGATCTGGAAGGCCCGGCCGATGCCGCGCTGCGCCCGGCCGGCTGCGCCGAGCGCGGAGATGTCGTCGCCGTCGAGCAGGGTCTGGCCGGACGTGGCCGCGAGCTGGCCGGACATCAGGTTGAAATAGGTGGTCTTACCCGCCCCGTTCGGCCCGACGATGGCGGTCAGCGTCCCCGCATGGAAGGCGCAGGAGACGCCGTCGACGGCGACATGGCCGCCGAAGCGGATGGTCAGGTCACGGGTTTCGAGGACGGGCGGCATGGGGCGATGGGACTTCTGACGGGCGGGAGACGTCGGCGAGAGTGTTCGGACCGTGAGGGCGGGAATCATCGGCACGACCGAAGTGTCGCCTGACACCGACAGGCTGCGGCGCGGCCGGAGAGATCCCCGGCCGCGGCCGTCTCGTCAGTTGGTGCGCCGTCCGTTGGTGATCGGCAGCGGCATCTCGGAGGCGGGAATGGTCCGCACCAGGTCGAGCATGTCGTTGTCGCGGCCGTTGGGACGGATGCGGAAGTGATACATCTCCTGCATCGCCTGATGGTCCTCCTTGCGGAAGGTCATCGGCCCCTTCGGCGTCTGGAAGGTCATGCCTTCCATCGCCGCGATCAGCTTCTCGGTATCGGTCGAGCCGGCCTTTTCGAGCGCGGCCACCACGACGGCCGCCGCGGCGAAGCCGCCCGCCACGAAGAAGTCCGGCGGCGCGTTGTGGCGCTTCTGGTACTCGGCCTTGAGCCAGTCGTTCAGCGGGTTCCGGGGGAAGTCGTAGTAATAGTAGATGCCGCCCTCGGTGCCGGCGAAGGCCTTCCAGGCGTTCATGGCGGGCAGGATGTTGCCGCCGGGGGCGAGGGCGATGTTGAAGCGCTCCGGCTTCATGTCGACGAATTTCGCCATCGGGTGCGCGCCGGCCCAGATGAAGCCGATGATGCGCTTGCCGGGGCGATCCTTCAGCGCCGCGAACAGGCGCTCCGCAAAGGGCGTGAAGTCGGCGGTGTTACCGGCGGCGAACTCCTCCGCGACGATGCGAGCGCGCGGCCGGATGGCGGCGAGCGCTGCCTTGTAGGCGGCAACGCCGTCACGTCCGAAGGCGGTGTCGAGGCCCATCATGCCGATGAACACGTCCTCGTTCTCGGGGATCGAGGCGGCGGCCGCCAGCGCATCCTGATAGGACGAGCGGCCGGTGCGGAAGATGTAGCGGTTCCAGCGCGGCCCGGTGATCGAATCCGCCACCGCCGGCTCGACGATGAGGATCTTCTTGGCCTCTTCCGCGACGGGCAGCATGGCGAGCGCAACCGGCGAGCCGGTCGTGCCCACGGCGAGGGCCGCACCGTCGTCGTTGTAGCACTCCTCCAGCAGGGCCTTGCCGCGATCAGGGCGCAGCTGGTCGTCCTTGACGAGGACCTGGATGCGCATGCCGGCCACCGTGTTGGTGCCCCGCGTCAGATATTCGAGGCCCATCATGAAGCCGACCTCGGTCTGCTTCGCATAGGCCTCGAGCGGACCGGTGCGGCCGGCGATGAGGCAGATCTTGACGTCGCGGGTCTGTGCCGCGGCGCTCCCGGCGAAGGACGTCACGGCCATTGCGAGCGAGGCGACGGCCACCGCCAGCGTTTTCCTCAGCATGGGATCCTCCCTGATCCATATTCTCAAACTGACACTTGAGTCATGTTTCATGTGACGCTAGCTTCGTCCCACAAACGCGTCAAGCGGGAAGCGGTCTGAGGCCTTCGGGCGACGGGCCGATGACGGGAAAACGCCACGGACAGGCCATGAGCAACCTCCATCCGGCAGGGCCCCTGCCGGCGCCGAAGACCCAGAGGGGCGAGCGCACCCGCCAGAAGATTCTCGACGCCGCCGAGCGCGAGATCGGCGCCCGTGGCTTTTCCGACGCCTCCATCGCGACGATCACCGCCGAAGCGGCCGTCGCTCAGGGCACGTTCTATCTCTACTTCCGCTCCAAGGAGGAGGTGCTGCGCGAGCTGGTCCTGCGCATGGGCCGGCGCCTGCGCCATCACCTGACCCTCGCGACCGCCGGCGCCGGCGACCGCATGCAGGCGGAGCGTCTGGGCATCCGCGCCTTCCTGCAGTTCGTGCGCGACAACCCCAACCTCTACCGGGTCGTGGCGGAGTCCCAGTTCGTCGATCCGGCCATCCACCGCGCCTATTACGAGGAATTCGCCGCCGGCTATCGCGTCGGGCTCGAGGAAGCCGAATCCCGCGGCGAAATCGCACCGGGACACGCCGAGGTGCGCGCCTGGGCGCTCATGGGGGTGACGGACATGGTCGGCCGGCGCTACGCCATCTATGACCGGGACGGCCCCCTCGATGCGGCGGCGGAAGCCGCCTACGATTTCGTCGCCCACGGCATCGGTCCGCGCGCCGCCGGGCGCGGCGCCAAGACCTGACGCCGCCCGCCGGGCCCGCAGCGCGAGGTCACCCGATGAAGACGATCCCCGATCTCTGCCGCCGCCGCGCCGAACTGAGCCCCGACGCGATCGCCTTCGAGGAGGTGCAGGGCGCCCCGGCCGTGACCTTCGCCGAGATGGACGACAGGGTCGGCCGCGGCGCCGTCTTCCTCGCAGGCCGCGGACTGGAGCCCGGCGATCGGGTCGCCGTGCTCTGCCATAACGGGGCGGTTTTCTTCGAGCTGCTCTTCGCCTGCGCCCGGGCCGGGCTCGTCCTCGTCCCGCTCAACTGGCGGCTCACCCCGGCCGAGCTTCGCCCCATCCTCGCCGATTGCGGCGCAAAGCTCCTGCTCGCCGATTCCGCCACCGCATCCCTCGCGACCGAGCTGGCGGAACTGGTGCCGGTGCTCTCCTTCGCCGGCTACGAGGCCGAGCGCGCCGCGGCAGCCCCGGCGGCCGACGCCCCCTCTCCCTGGGAGACGGACCGCATCTGGTACCTCCTCTACACCTCCGGCACGACCGGCCGGCCGAAGGCGGTGATCCAGACGCCGGGCATGGCCCTCGCCAATGCCGTCAACATCCAGCAGGCCACCGGCATGGGTGCCGGGGACGACACCCTGAACTACCTCCCTCTGTTCCACACGGCGGGGATCAACCTCCACGCCCTGCCGCTCTTCATCGCTGGCGGCACATCCCGCATCATCCCGAAATTCGAACCCGACGCCGTCTTCGACCTCATCGGCCGCGGCCAGCTTTCGCTGTTCTTCGGCGTGCCCGCCGTCTACCAGGCCCTGAGCCTGCATCCCGCCTTCGAGACGACGGATTTTTCGCGCGTCCGCCACTGGGGATGCGGCGGTGCCCCGATTTCGGAGCCGCTGCTGCGCGCCTTCGCCGCCCGCGGCGTCACCGTCTGCAACGGTATGGGCATGACCGAGACGGGCCCGACCCTCTTCCTCATGGATCAGGCCCATGCGGCGGCGAAGATCGGCTCGGTCGGCAAGCCGCAGATCCTCGCCGAGGTGCGCATCGTCGATTTCAGGGACGAGGACGTGGCGCCAGGGGAGGCGGGGGAACTGCTGTTCCGCGGCCCCGGCATCACCCCCGGCTATTTCAATCAGCCGGAAGCGACCGCGCGGGCCTTCGCGGCCGGCGGCTGGCTGCGCTCCGGCGATGTCGGCCGGCAGGACGCCGACGGCTATTACTACGTCGTCGACCGCATCAAGGACATGTTCATCTCGGGCGGGGAGAACGTCTATCCGGCCGAGGTCGAGAGCGCGCTCCACGCCCATCCGGCCATCCTCGAGGCCGCGGTGATCGGCGTCGCCGATGCCACCTGGGGCGAGGTCGGCCATGCCGTGGTCCTGCTGCGGCCGGGGACGGCGGCCACCGTCGACGACATCCGCGCCCATTGCCGCGCCCGCCTGGCCGGCTACAAGGTTCCCCGCCACATCACCATCGTCGAGGATTTCCCGCGCACCGCGGCGGGCAAGATCCAGAAGCACGTCCTGCGCAGCCTCGTCGCCGGAGACCGCGGATGAGGGAGCCGGCCCCGCCAGGTGCAGCCCTCACCGACCTCGGCGCGGGACGCCCGCTCGTCTTCCTCCACGGCTGGTCGGTGGACCGTTCCTTCTTCGCCGCCCAGGAGAGCCTCGCCCGCGACGGCTTCCGCGTCGTCGCGCCCGACCAGCCCGGCCACGGCGACACCCCGCTGGCGCCCCGGCCCGCGACCATGGCCGGCCTCGCCGACGCCCTCGCCGACCTGATCGAAGGAATCTCCGGCAGCCCCGCGGTTCTCGTCGGCTGGTCCATGGGCGCCATCGTCGCCCTCGACTATCTCGCCCGGCACGGGACCGGCCGCATCGCAGGCCTGGTCATGGTCGACATGAGCCCGAAGGTCGTCAACGCGCCGGACTGGCCGCACGGCCTCGCCGGCGGGCAGGACCTCGCGGGAGCGCTTGAGGCGGCCGACCGGATGGAGGGCGACTGGCCGCTCTACGCGCCGCGGATCGCCAGGGCCATGTTCGCCGCCGGCAGCGACGAGGCCTCGCCGCACATGGCCGGGGCGACGGAGCGGATCGCCGCGCGCGATCCCGCCGTGATGGCGGCGCTCTGGCGCTCGCTGGTTCGCGCCGACCACCGCGCCACCCTCGCGGCGCTGCCCGTGCCGCTCCTCGCCGTCGCCGGGGCCCATAGCCAGCTCTACAGCCCGGCCGTCGCGGACTGGATCGCAGCGGCCGCGCCGCGCGGGCGGGCGCAGATCATCGCCGCCGCGGGCCATGCGCCGCACATCGAGCAGCCGGCCACCTTCAATGCAGCCGTAGCCGGCTTCGCCCGGAGCCTGTGATCTGCGCCTTCAGTCGGAGACGGGTTGCGGCTCGTCCTCCCGATCCAGCATCCGCAGGCTGCGCTCGGTCAGCCGGGTGAGGAGGAGGTCGAGCTGGTCGCGCTCGTGGGGGGTGAATCCATCGCTGAGGTCGGCGGCGAAACGCTGCGCGACCGGAACGAGATCACCGTAGATCACCTGCCCCTCGCGCGTCAGCGACAGGAAGGCCTCGCGCAGGTCCTGCCGGTTGATGCGACGCTGGACCAGCCGGCGCCGCGTCAGGCTGGCCACGGCGCGCGAGACCTTGGTCTTGTGCATGTGGCTGTGCGCGCCGATGTCCTTGGCGGTCGCCTGGCCGAACTGTCCCAGTGTGGCGATGACGCGCCATTCCGGGATGCCGAGGCCGTAGCGCTCGGCATAGATGCCCGAGAGCGCCTGGCTGACGACGTTGGCCAGGACGTTCAGCCTGTAGGGCAGGAACGAATCCAGCTCGAGCTTGGGGTCTGAAAAAGAGGACTTATCCGCTAGACGGGCGTCCATGTGTGCTTCCTGTGGAAGAGCGTCAATTCAGCAAAGGGCGTGGACGAGGAATCGCTTGCAGTCCATGTCCGGAGCGTATCGCTTGGCGAACCGTAGCGCAACGCGACAAAGATAAGACAACCCGCTTGGGTGGCGGCTTCCGGCAAGGCGCTGGTCAAGCGCGCCGCAACAGGCTTTGATGCCGGACCGGCCACCCAAGTCCGGACAGAGAACCCATTTCCGGGAAGAAGTGCCATGAAGCTCGCCTCCCTCAAGCACGGCCGCGACGGCCGTCTCGTCGTCGTTTCCAGAGACCTGACCCGGGCGACCGATGCCTTTCCGGTTGTATCCACGCTTCAGGCTGCGCTGGACGACTGGGAGCGGCTTCACCCCCGCCTCGTCGACCTCGCCGAACAGCTGGAGCACGGCTCCGTTCCCTCGTTCCGCTTCCATGAACACGACTGCGCCAGCCCCCTGCCGCGAGCCTATCAGTGGGCCGACGGTTCGGCCTATGTGAATCACGTGGCCCTCGTGCGCCAGGCACGGGGCGCCGAGATGATGCCGTCCTTCTGGACAGACCCGCTCATGTACCAGGGCGGGTCCGACACCTTCCTCGGTCCGCGCGACCCGATCACCCTGCCGGACGAGGCTCACGGCATCGACTTCGAGGGCGAAGTGGCGGTGATCACCGGCGACGTGCCCATGGGGGTCACCCCCCACGAGGCGCGCGGCCTCATCCGCCTCGTCATGATCGCCAACGACGTTAGCCTGCGAAACCTCATCGCGTCCGAACTCGCCAAGGGCTTCGGCTTCTTCCAGTCCAAGCCCTCCACAGCCTTCTCGCCGGTGGCCGTGACGCCGGACGAGCTCGGCGCCGCCTGGGTCGAGGGCAAGCTGCACCTGCCGCTGCTCGCCTATTTCAACGGCGAGCAATTCGGCCGCCCTCAGGCGGGCGTCGACATGACCTTCGACTTCGGCACGCTCATCGCCCACGCGGCGAAGACGCGGGCCCTTACCGCCGGCACCATCATCGGCTCGGGCACCGTGTCGAACCGCGATGCCGACGGCGGGCCCGGCCGGCCCATCGCCGAGGGTGGCCTCGGCTATGTCTGCATCGCCGAGATGCGCACCGTCGAGACCATCCGCGACGGCGCGCCGAGGACGCCCTTCATGCGCTTCGGCGACGCCGTCCGCATCGAGATGAAGGATGCCGGCGGCCATTCCATCTTCGGCGCCATCGACCAGATCGTCCGCAAGCACCACGATTGAGCGGCGCCCCGCGTCGCTCCGCAGGAGTCCCTCCCATGTCCAAGTCCTTCGCATCCACGGCCGATCTCGGCCCCAAGACCATTTCCTTCGACGAGCTCGGCAAGGGGCTTTACGCCTATACGGCCGAGGGCGACCCCAATTCCGGCATCATCGTCGGCGACGATGCCTGCATGGTGGTCGACGCCCAGGCGACGCCCGCCATGGCGGCCGACGTCATCGCGCGCGTGCGCGAGGTCACGGACAAGCCGATCCGCTACGTGCTGCTGTCGCATTACCACGCGGTCCGCGTGCTCGGCGCATCCGCCTACGAGGGCGCCACCATCATCGCCTCAGACGCCACCCGCGGCCTCATCGTCGAGCGTGGCGAGCAGGACAAGGCGAGCGAGATCGGCCGGTTCCCGCGCCTGTTCCCCGGCGCCGAATCGATCCCGCCGGGGCTGACCTGGCCGCACGTCACCTTCGGGCGGGAGATGACCGTCTGGCTCGGCAGGCGCGAGGTGAGGCTCATGCACCTCGGCCGCGGCCACACCGCCGGTGACACCGTCGCCTGGGTCCCGGATGCGGGCGTCGCCTTCACCGGCGACCTCGTCGAGTATCACTCCGCCTGCTATTGCGGCGACGCCCATTTCAAGGACTGGCCGAAGACCCTCGACGCCATCGAGGCGCTGGGGCCGAAAGCCGTGGTGCCGGGCCGCGGCGCCGCTCTCACGACACCCGCGATGGTGGCCGACGGCATCCGGCTGACGCGCGACTTCCTGTCGACCCTCTACGGCTCGGTTTCGGACAGCGTCGCGAAGGGGCTGACGCTGAAACAGGCCTTCGACGCCTGCCGCACGGCCATGGACCCGAAATTCGCGTCCTTCGCCATCTACGAGCACTGCCTGCCCTTCAACGTCTCGCGCGCCTATGACGAGGCCAGCGGCATCGACTGGCCGGTGGTCTGGACCGACCAGCGCGACCGCGAGATGTGGGCGAGCCTGCAGGGATAGGCGGGCGCGGACTTGGAGGGCGGCGGCGGGTCTACCGCGCCGCCCGCTCCCACATGTTCTTCGTCACCTGGACGAAGGCGGTGGAGCGCAGCCCCGGATCCTTCATCGCCGCCGCGACCCTGGTCATCAGCGCCGAATCCCCGGAGGCGACCGCCATGTCGAGCATGATGGCCCATTCGTCGTCGGCCGGTTCCTCGCCCTTGTTGCCGGCGGCGATCTCGCGCATCCGCTGCTCGAGGGCCGCCACCCGTGCGATATAGGCCTTCGCCCCCTCGGAGGTGATGCGGGCCGCCATGGCGTCGGTGGCGTCCTTCGGACCTCGGCCGACGACGGCGCGCCAGAGCGTCTCGAAGACGACGCCGATGCGCTCCTGGTCGAAGGTGACGCGGTTCAGCTCGTCGATCCGGCCGAGCCGGGCGAAGACCTCACGGGCCTCGGCGACCGCGCCGCGCGCCACCAGCATTTCCACCGCCGTGTCGACGATGGTGCCGCGCACCCTCCCCGTGGCTTCCGCGGCTTCCGCCACCGCCACCAGCTTGTCCACCGGCAGGGCGCGCATCGGGCCGATATCCTCGTCCACCGACACCGTCTCGTCCTCGGGCAGTTTCAATGCCGGACCGAAGGCGCGGATCCAGTCCGCCCGGCCCTCGCGCATCAGGATGCGCAGGATGCGGCTCGCCGACTCCGCATCCGCGGCCGAGTTGAAGGTCGGCCGGGCGGCCAGCGCCTTGCGGAAGCCTTCGAGATTGCCGGCGGCCACGGCGCCGCGCAGCACCATGTCCCAGCTGTCGCGGCGGGCGGTGTCGGGATCGTCGAAGGGCGCGGTCTGGTTGGCGCGGGCGCCGCGCGCCCATTCGTCGATGGACCGGGCGATGGCCATGTCGCCGCGCGCACCCGCCTGGAGGGCCTGGGCCATGCGGCGCGAATAGCGGTCCTTGATCTGGCCGGCCACGGTGTCGGCGATGGCCGGTTCGCGCGCCAGCGCGACCTCCAGCATCTCGAGCCGCAGCTCGTCACGGCTGTCGCTTTCCACCAGCCGATCGATGCGCGGCAGGGCATCGGCGATGCGGCCGGCGCGCGCCTCGTCGAGGATGAGGATCGAAGGCTCCGACAGGGCCGAGGGCTGCGGCTGGTCGAGCCCGAGCTCGCGATAGGCGCCGGCGAAATCGCCCTTGCGGGCGAGGTGCTCGGCGCGCACCGGAACGATGCGCTCCTTGATGCCGTCCACCGTCGCCACCTTCGCCCAGGCCTCGTAGCGCGCCATCCAGCGGTCACGGACCGCCGGATCCGGATCGCTCTGCAGGAAGGCCTCGAAGGCCGCCGTCGCCGCCCAGCCCTCCGGCTCGGCGGAAGCCGCCTTGAGCGCGAGTTCGGCGGTGCAGGCGGGCACGGGAGCCGCGAGGCAGGCCGCCTCGTCCACGGTGACGTCGATGGCATGGGGCGCCTGTGCCCGCACAGGCAGGGCGAGGATCAGCGTCGATGCGGCAACCGCCGAAATCAGGGCGTTTCGCAGGGAGAAGGTCATGTCGCGCCTCGTGTCAGGGCCGGAATCCGGGGTACAGCAGGCCGGGAACCAAAGCAACGCGCCAGGCCGTCGCGCAGTCTCAAAGCAATGTGGTGACGCGGCGCCCCGTGGCCGCGCCCGTTCGACCGGCTCGCCCCGGGGCCTCCGGTCGTGTATAAGCGCCGGTCCCTGCCCTTTTGCGGTCATGCTGCCGGGCGAGGGATCACTTTTCCGCGCGGAGCCGTTTTCGCGCGGTTGGCCGAGAGGATGATAGTCATGGGCGAGCGTTGGAGCCCGTCGAGCTGGCGGTCGAAACCGATTCTGCAGGTGCCGGTCTACAAGGACCAGGCGGCTCTGTCGGAGGTCGAGAAGCGCCTGTCGGGCTTTCCGCCGCTCGTTTTTGCGGGTGAGGCGCGCAACCTCAAGAAGGCCCTCGCGAAAGTCGCAAAGGGCGAGGCCTTCCTGCTGCAGGGCGGCGATTGTGCCGAGAGCTTCGCCGAGCACGGCGCCGACAACATCCGCGACTTCTTCCGCGCCTTCCTGCAGATGGCCGTGGTGATGACCTATGCCGGCGGCATGCCGGTGGTGAAGGTTGGCCGCGTCGCCGGCCAGTTCGCCAAGCCGCGCTCGGCCGACACCGAGACCATCGACGGCGTGACGCTGCCCTCCTATCGCGGCGACATCATCAACGACATCACCTTCACGCCGGAGGCCCGCGAGCCGGATCCGATGCGCCAGGCCATGGCCTACCGCCAGTCGGCGGCGACGCTCAATCTGCTGCGCGCCTTCGCCTATGGCGGCTATGCCAATCTCGACAACGCGATGAAGTGGATGCTCGGCTTCGTCAAGGACACGCCGGCCAACGACAAGTACCGCCACCTGGCGGAGCGGATCGAGGAGGCCCTCGACTTCATGCGGGCCTGCGGCATCGACCCCGAGGCTCATCCGGAAATGCGCACCACGGAGCTCTATACGAGCCACGAGGCGCTGCTGCTCGGCTACGAGGAGGCGCTGACCCGCGTCGATTCCACGAGTGGCGACTGGTACGCCACCTCCGGTCACATGCTGTGGATCGGCGACCGCACCCGCCAGCCGGACCATGCCCATGTCGAGTACTTCCGCGGCATCAAGAATCCCATCGCCTTCAAGTGCGGTCCGAGCCTCGACGCCGACGGCCTGCTGAAGCTCATCGACGTGCTGAACCCGGAGGACAAGGCCGGCCGCATCACGCTGATCTGCCGTTTCGGTGCCGACAAGGTGGAGAAGCACCTGCCCGCCCTGATCCGCGCCGTGGAGAAGGAGGGCCGGACGGTCGTCTGGTCCTGCGACCCCATGCATGGCAACACGATCAAGGCCGCCAACGGCTACAAGACGCGCCCCTTCGACCTGGTCATGGGTGAGATCGAGCGCTTCTTCGCCATCCACGAGGCGGAGGGCACCTATGCCGGCGGCATCCACCTGGAGATGACCGGCAAGAACGTCACGGAGTGCACCGGCGGGCGGGCGGCCATCACCGACCTCGACCTGTCCGACCGCTACCACACCTATTGCGACCCGCGGCTCAATGCCGAACAGGCGCTGGAGGTATCGTTCAAGGTGGCGGAAATGCTGAAGCGCCAGCGGCTCAACCGCGCCCCCGCAGTGCGCGAGGCCGCCGAGTAGGTGCAGCCTGCCACGCCCGACGAAAAAGGCCCGCTCCGGTCACCGGGGCGGGCCTTTTTGCACGAGGGGACGGGGCCTCAGTATTTGATGCCGACGCCGGCGCGCACCGCATGCAGGGTCACAGGCACGCCGCCCAGCGAGGGAATGCGCAGGTACTGATATTCGGCACGGGCGAAGATGTTGTTGGTGATCAGCGCCTCGACACCCGTGCCGAGCGCGAAGCCGAAGCCGATCACGCCGTTCGAGGTGCGGGTGGAGTTGACGACGTCACCATAGGCCTGGGTCCAGTCCACGGCATCCGTCGCGTCGGTGTCGATGCGCTCGTAGCCGGCCTGGTAGGAGACGGATGTGTTGCCGCGGGCGATGGCGAGACCGCCGGTCAGATAGGGCATGACACGGCCATAGGCCCAGCCGGCGCGCAGGCGGGCGGTGAAGTAGTCGGTCAGGGTCGCCCGCACCGTCGTGCTCTGCGAGAAGGCGTCGGTGAAGCCGGTCTGGGTGTAGAGGACGGCGAAGGGCTGGGTCCAGGACCGCGAGCCGCCGCCGCCGCGGGCGACGCGGCTGTAATCGACCTCGAAGCCGATCACCGCGTCCTCGAACTGCGCCTGATAGCCGGCGAAGACGCCGAACATCACGGGCGTGCCGCGCACCGGATCGACGTTGATGAATTCCGGCGCGGCAGTGCCGGAGGTGGGGTTGAGGTAGTAGAGACCGTTGAGCAGCCGCTCGGCCTCGCGCCGCGCCATGGCCTGGGTATCGGCCGTCATGCTGCCGATGCCGCCGTGAACGCCGCCGTAGACGCCCGTCCAGTTCGGCCCGGTGTCCTCGTAGGCGGGAAGCGACCCGCGCAGCGCCATGTCGGCGGCGCGGCCCGCGGCCGTCATGGCCAGCGTCGCCGCCAGAACCGCCGCAGCCGTCGTGAGTGTCGAACGCGCCGTCATGCCGGCCTCCCCAGTGAGCGCCGGCCGCCTGAAGCCGGTCTCGATGGGAGCCATTCATGAATCATCAAGGTTACTGCCCGGTTAAGTGCAACCGCTTGCAACTGGATGCAGGACGAAACGCTCCGGCGCCGGCCGGCCCTGCCTCCGACGCATTGAGAACGCCCCGCCCGCGCGTTACATCTCGCTCATGACACAGACGCCCTCCTCGCTGCTCATCGCCGTGGCCCAGCTCAACCCCGTCATGGGGGACGTCGCGGGCAATCTCGCCAAGGCGCGGGCGGCGCGTGCCGACGCCGCGGCGGCGGGTGCCGACCTCCTCGTCTTCTCGGAGCTCTTCATCTCCGGCTATCCGCCGGAGGACCTGGTGCTGAAGCCGGCCTTCCAGGCGGCCTGCCGGCAGGCGACCGAAACACTGGCCCGCGACACTTCTGACGGCGGGCCGGCCGTGCTGATCACCACGCCTTGGGCCGAGGGTGGCCGTGTCTACAACGCTCTCGTCCATGCCGATGCCGGCCTCATCCAGGCCATCCGCTTCAAGGTGGACCTGCCGAACTACTCCGTCTTCGACGAGAAGCGTGTCTTTGCCCCCGGCCCCCTCCCCGGCCCGGTCAACGTCCGCGGCATCCGCATCGGCGTCCCCATCTGCGAGGACATCTGGGGCGAGGAGGTGGTCGAGACCCTGTCGGAGACCGGCGCGGAGATGCTGATCGTGCCCAACGGCTCGCCCTATCGCGAGACCGTCTATGACGAGCGCATGAGCACCATCGTCGCGCGCATCGGCGACAGCGGACTGCCGCTGCTCTACGTCAACCAGGTCGGCGGCCAGGACGAACTGGTGTTCGACGGCGCCTCGCTCGCCGTCAACGCCGACCGGTCGCTGGCCATGCAGCTTCCCGCCTTCGCCGAGACCGTCGCCTTCGTACGCGCCACGAAGGAGGGCGGCACCTGGCGCTTTTCCGGCCCGATCCACGGCCATGACGTCGGCGACGAGGCCAATTACGCAGCCTGCGTCCTCGGCCTGCGCGACTATGTGGAGAAGAACCGCTTTCCCGGCGTCGTCCTCGGCCTGTCCGGCGGCATCGATTCGGCCATCTGCGCCGCCATGGCCGTGGACGCCCTCGGTGCCGAGCGCGTCCATTGCGTCATGCTGCCCTACAGGTACACCTCGGAGGACTCGCTGAAGGACGCTTTCGACTGCGCAAAGGCCCTCGGCGTGCGCTACGACGTCGTCCCCATCGCCGCCGCGGTGGAGGGGCTGGAAGCGACGCTCGCGCCCCTCTTCAAGGGCACCAGCCGCGACATCACCGAAGAGAACCTGCAGAGCCGCGCCCGCGGCACCATCCTCATGTCCATCTCCAACAAGTTCGGCGCCATGGTGGTGACGACCGGCAACAAAAGCGAGATGTCGGTGGGCTATGCCACCATCTACGGCGACATGAACGGCGGCTACAACCCGGTGAAGGATCTCTACAAATCCGAGGTCTTCCGCCTCTCGGCCCTGCGCAACCGCTGGAAGCCGGCAGGTGCCCTCGGTCCCGACGGCGAGGTGATCCCGGTCAACATCATCGTCAAGCCGCCGACGGCGGAGCTGCGCGAGAACCAGAAAGACCAGGACTCGCTGCCGCCCTACGACATCCTGGACGCCATTCTGGAGCGGCTGGTGGAGCGCGAAGCCTCCGTCGCCTCCATCGTCGCCGAGGGCTATGACCTGGAGGTCGTCAAGAAGGTCGAGCGGCTGCTGAACATCGCCGAATACAAGCGCCGGCAGGCGGCCCCCGGGGTGAAGGTCACGGCCCGCAATTTCGGCCGCGACCGGCGCTATCCCATCGTCAACCGCTTCCGCGATTCCGGTGAGCCGGTCCCTGCGCCCGACATGACCGTGCTCAACCCCACCGCCGTGCCGAAGCTGGACGTGGTGGACTTCTGAGCGCCCTTACCGGCCGAGCGTGAAGGAGTAGGTGACGCTGGAGCCGACCGTGAGTTGGTTGGCGCTGCCGCGTTGCGTGACCAGCGGTCCCGCCGCGGCACTGCCGGCCAGCCGATCGTAGGCGGCAAAGCCGGTGACGGTCCAGCCCCCGTCGAACCGGTAGGCGACTTGCGCCACCGCGCCGTATTTCATCAGCCCGCCGTGCGCCTGGTAGGCGGCGAGCCCCGACGCGAGGCTCTCGGCCGCCGAGACCGAGAAATAGCGCGAGGCGTAGCGATCGCTGCCGAAGAAGGTCCGTGGACCGGCAGAGACGGTCCAGCGGGAATCGGGACGCCAGATGACGTCGGCTCCGGCATTGCCGACGAGCGCGGCATGGCCGCCGATACCGTGCCGCACCGCGGCGCGCAGGCGTAGCCACTCGACGGGGAAGAGTTCGGCGAAGGCGCCCGCCTCGATGGTGAAGCCGACATCGGTGAGGCCGGCGAGCCGGCTGTCGTCGCCCGCCCGCCGCGCGCCCACGATGCTGGCGTTCGGTCCGGCGCGCAGCCAGCCGAGATCGATCAGGGCGGGCGCGATGCCGTCGTCGAAGGAGGAGAAGTGCTCCTTCGCCCCCGGCGCCCTGAGCGACAGCCGGGGCATGATCGTCGGCCCCAGTCGGCTCGATCCCATCCACAGCGGAACGGCGGAGACGGTGCCCCCGAGCGTCACCGTCCAGCCGCGGGCTGCTTCGGGGAGGCTCTGGGAGGCTGCGGGAAGCGTAGCGAGGCCGAGGGCTGCCGTGGCGGCGAGGATGCGGGCGATCATGAACAGCATGCGTCTGGAGAGGAGTGATGCGAAGGTATCGGAATGCGGTTAACAGATCCGCTCGCGCCGGCTTTGGCGCGTCCCCTCACCTGCGCATGGCAACCGAGGCTGGACCTCGCTCGGCGGGCGGGCTACTGCGACGTCATGGAAGACCAGACCCAGGGCCTCTCGCCATGACCGATCCCGAAGCCCTCAAGCGCGACGCCGCCGCCCGGGCCCTCACCTATGTCGAGAACGGCATGCGCCTCGGCCTCGGCACCGGCTCGACGGCCAAGCACTTCGTCGATCTGCTGGCCGAGCGGGTGAAGGAGGGGCTGAAGGTGGTCGGCGTGCCGACCTCCGAGGTGACCCGCGCCCAGGCCGAGCGCCTCGGCGTGCCGCTGACCACCCTCGACGAGACGCCGGAGCTCGACATCACCATCGATGGCGCCGACGAGATCGACCCGGCCCTCAACCTCATCAAGGGCGGCGGCGGGGCGCTGCTGCGCGAGAAGATCGTCGCCGCGGCCTCCGGGCGGATGATCGTCATCGCCGATGCCTCCAAGCGCGTCGAGGCGCTGGGCCGCTTTCCCCTGCCCATCGAGGTCAACGCCTTCGGCCTCGGCGCCACGGAGCGCGCCGTCGCCCGCGTGCTCGAAGCGGCGGGCTGCCCCGCCCCCCTCTCCCTGCGCCGCAAGGCCGACGGCCATGTTTTCGTCACGGACGGCGGTCACATGATCCTCGATGCGGCCTGCGCGCGGATTCCCGATCCTCCAACGCTCGGCTCCCGCCTTCACTCCGTGCCCGGTGTGGTCGAGCACGGCCTGTTCATTGGTCTGGCGTCTCTCGCGATCATCGCTTCCCCTGGCGGCGCAGAGGTCGTAGGACGTGTCTGACAAGCGAGCCGTCTCCGTCAGGCGCGGCCCCAAGACTTCCCGAGGAGTGATCCCGATGTTCGCCCGTTCGTTCGCAGCAGCCCTCGCGGCCAGCGCCCTGATCGCCACCGCCGCAACGGCGCAGACCCAGCGGCCGCCGGCTCCCCTCGCCCAGGCCGCTCCCCAGGCGCCCGCCGCGGCCCCCATGCCGCCGGCCGATCAGGTCGCCCTCGCCCGCCAGGTCGTCGAACTCTCCGGCGCCTCGTCCTCCTTCGAGAACGTGATTCCGGCCTTCGTCGAGCAGGCGAAGTCGCTGTTCCTGCCGACCAATCCCGACCTCGGCCGCCAGTTCAACGAGGTCGGCGACCAGCTCAAGGCCGAGTTCCAGCCGCGCGTGAACGAGCTGATCCAGGGCATCGCCGTCGCCTATGCCCAGCGCTTCACGATGGAGGAGCTCCGCCGCATCCAGGCCTTCTACCAGTCCGCCGACGGCCAGAAGCTGGTGCGCACCATCCCCTCCATCATGGAGGAGACCTTCGGCCGCTCGCAGCAGTGGAGCCAGGTCGTCACCCGCGACATCGTCGCCCGCTTCCGCGAAGAATTCGCCAAGCGCGGCATCCGCCTCTGAGCGGCAGGCCGGCTCCCGGTCCCACGTCATGCGAAACGCGTCGGCCCCGGCCGGCGCGTTTTTCGTTGGGGCCGGGTCAGTCCTCGTCGGCCTTCATGCGCCAGCCGAGGCGTGACCAGAGCAGCGGCCCGAACAGGGCGATGACCGCAACCGCGAGGAGGCTCGCCGCGATCGGGCTCTGCAGCAGCACCATCGGATCGCCTCCCGCGATCTGCAGCGCCCGCCGGAGCTGCGTTTCCGCCATGGGGCCGAGGATCATGCCGACCACCACCGGCGCGATCGGATAGTCGAACCGTCGCATGCCGAAGGCGAGAAGGCCGAGGACCAGCACCAGCGTCAGTTCCACCAGCGATCCCTTGGCGGCCAACACGCCCACCGCGGCGAAGACCAGGATGCCGCCGTAGAGCCAGGGCCGCGGGATCGACAACAGCTTCACCCACAGCCCGACCAGCGGCAGGTTGAGGACGATCAGCATGGCGTTGGCGATGAACAGCGAGGCGATCAGTCCCCACACCACGTCGGCCGAGGTGACGAAGAGCAGCGGCCCCGGCTGGAGATTGTACTGCTGAAACCCCGCCAGCATGATCGCCGCCGTCGCCGACGTGGGAATGCCAAGGGTGAGCAGCGGCACCAGCGTGCCGGCGGCGGAGGCGTTGTTCGCCGCCTCGGGCCCGGCGACGCCCTCGATGGCGCCGTGGCCGAACTCTTGCCGGTGCTTCGACAGCCGCTTCTCCGTCGCATAGGACAAGAAGGTCGGCACCTCCGCCCCGCCCGCCGGCAGCGCGCCGATGGGAAAGCCGAAGGCGGTGCCGCGCAGCCAAGGCATCCACGAGCGCTTCCAGTCCTCCTTCGTCATCCACAGGGACCCGCGGATCGCCTCGACATGGCCTTCCGCCGCCGCGCCCTTCTGCGAGGCGACCGCCATGGCCTCGCCGACGGCGAACATGGCGACCGCCACGGTCGTGACCTCGAGCCCGTCCAGGAGGTCGGGGATGCCGAAGGCAAGCCGCGCCTGGCCGGTCAGCTTGTCGATGCCGACGAGGCCGAGCGCGAGTCCGACCGCGAGCGACGTGAGGCCCCTCAGGCGCGACGAGCCGAAGGTCGCCGAGACCGTGACGAAGGCCACCAGCATCAGCGCGAAATAGTCCTCCGGACCGAAGGCGATGGCGACCTCGGCGAGATAGGGCGCGAAGACCGTGAGCAGGGCGGTGGCGATCGTCCCCGCAACGAAGGAGCCGATGGCGGCGGTGGCGAGCGCCGGGCCGCCGCGGCCGGCCTTCGCCATCCTGTTGCCCTCCAGCGCCGTGACGATCGAGGCGCTCTCCCCCGGCGTGTTGAGCAGGATGGAGGTGGTCGATCCGCCATACATCCCGCCGTAGTAGATGCCGGCGAACATGATGAGCGAGCCCGCCGGGTCCATCTTGAAGGTGATCGGCAGCAGCAGCGCCACCGTCATGGCGGGGCCGATGCCGGGCAGAACGCCCACGGCCGTGCCGAGGATGACCCCGATCAGCGCGAAGAGAAGGTTCATCGGCTGGACGGCGATGGCGAGGCCGTTGCCGAGGAGGCCCAGGGTTTCCATGCCGGTCAGATCCAGCTTTCGGTGAGGCCCGAGGGCAGGGTGAGGCCGAGAAGGCGCACGAAGAAGAGATAGACGACGAGGCCCATCGCCGCGCCGATGGCGAGATCGGCCGCCGGACGGCGCGAACCGAAGGCGCGGGCGGTCGCGGCGAAGAGGATGGCGCAGGCGGGGACGAAGCCGGCGGTGCGGATGAGCAGGATCATCACCGCGAGCCCACCCGCGATCCAGGCGACCGCCGTCCAGTCCGCTTCCTCGCGCGGCGGCGCCGCGCCGCGGAGCCCGGCGAGGATCGTCAGAACCCCGAACAGCATGAGGAGCCCTCCGACCAGGAAGGGCATCATCTGTGGCCCGAGGGTCTGGTTGCCGAAGCTGGCGCGCAGGGCCCAGGACTGCCAGACGACGACGCCGGCGACCGCCATGAGACCGAGGCCGACGGCGACGACCGGGCGGTCGACGGCGGACCTGTTTTCCGGCGTCATGCGCCCACCAGACCGAGCTGGCGCAGCACGCCCGAGACCCGGGCGATCTCCTCCTTCAGGAAGCCCTCGAAGGCCTCCCCGGCGAGATAGGTGTCCTGCCAGCCCTTGGCGGCGAGCTGGTCGGCCCAGGCCTTTGACTTCGCCATCTTCTCCACGACTTCGGCGAGGCCCGCCCGCTGCGCCGCGCTGATGCCGGGTGCGGCGAAGACGCTGCGCCAGTTCTGCAGTTCCAGTTTGAAGCCCTGCTCGGCGAGGGTCGGCCCCGGCAGGCCCACAGTGCCCTGCGGCGCGGTGAGGCCGATCCAGCGCATGCGGCGGCCCTTGACGTGCTGCTCGAACTCGCTGCCGCCGCCGACCCCGACGGTGACGCGGCCCGAGAGGATGGCGGCCAGCGCCTCGCCGCCGCCGGAATGGGCGATGTAGTTCACCTTGGAGCCGTCGGCGCCCGCGAGCCCGGCGAACATCGCCGCCGTAATGTGGTCGACGCCGCCGGCGGATCCGCCGCCCCAACTGACCTTGCCGACGTCCGCCTTCAGGGCGGCGGCGAGGTCCTGCACCGACTTGATCGGCGAGTTCTGCGCCACGACCAGAGCCTGCCATTCGCCCGTGAGGCGCGCGATCGGCGTCACCGCGTCGAGCGTCACGGGCGCCTTGTTCATCAGGATGGCGCCGACCATCACGAAGCCCGAGACCATCAGCGCCGTCGGGTCGCCACGCGCGCCGTTGACGAACTGGGCGATGCCGATGGTCCCGCCGGCGCCGGCGACGTTGGTCACCTGGGCGGAGCGGACGATGCGCTCCGACGTCAGCACCCCCTGCATGACGCGCGCCGTCTGGTCCCAGCCGCCGCCGGGTGCGGCGGGCGCCATGATCTTCACCTCGCCCGGCGCCTGGGCCCGGGCCGATCCGCCGGCGGCGGTGGCGAGAATGGCGGTGCCGAGGGCGACGGCCTCGCGCCGGGTCAATGCGGTCATGGTCGTCCTCCCGAGACGTTGCGCCGACTGTCGCATTGCGGCGGCACGGCCGCCATAGCGAGGACTGCGGATGCCACCTCCGAGCGGCGGTCGGCCACCTCGCGGATTTGTGTGCCGGGACGCCTGTGATAAGCGCTAGCGGCAACCCATCTCGACGGCGCGCGCGCCGCCGGACAGCAGCCAGGGATGATCGCCATGACCTTCGACGTCGACCTCTTCGTGATCGGTGGCGGCTCGGGTGGCGTACGTGCCGCGCGGATCGCCGCGACCCACGGCGCCAAGGTGATGCTGGCCGAGGAATACCGGATGGGCGGCACCTGCGTGATCCGCGGCTGCGTGCCGAAGAAGCTGATGGTCTATGCCTCGCAGTACCACGAGCATTTCGAGGACGCCGCCGGCTTCGGTTGGACGGTGGGGCCAGCCACCTTCGACTGGCCGACCTTCCTCGCCGCCAAGGACAAGGAGATCGGCCGCCTGGAGGGCATCTACGGCGCCAATCTCGTCAAGGCC
Source organism: Phreatobacter cathodiphilus (assembly GCF_003008515.1). Classification (NCBI taxonomy): domain Bacteria; kingdom Pseudomonadati; phylum Pseudomonadota; class Alphaproteobacteria; order Hyphomicrobiales; family Phreatobacteraceae; genus Phreatobacter; species Phreatobacter cathodiphilus. Next base: position 3,151,916 of record NZ_CP027668.1, read on the forward strand.
GGCGTCGAGATCGTCGCCCAGCGGGCCACCGTCGCCGGACACAATGCCGTGCGCCTCGCCGACGGCCGCACCGTCAACGCCCGAACCATCCTCATCGCCACCGGCGGCCGCCCCTCGACCGACGAGACCCTGCCGGGCCGCGAGCTCGCCATCTCCTCGAACGAGGTGTTCCACCTGCCCGAGCAGCCGAAGCGCATCGTCATCGCCGGTGGCGGCTACATTGCGGTGGAGTTCGCCGGCGTCTTCGCCGGGCTCGGCTCGGAGGTGACCCTCGTCTATCGCGGCTCCAAGATTCTGCGCGGCTTCGACGAGGACGTGCGCGACCACCTCACCGCCGAATACCAGAAGAAGGGCATCCGCCTCGTCATGGGCGAGGTCTTCACCGGTCTGAAGAGAACAGCCGGCGGCATCGAGGTGGCGTTCAAGAACGGGCACCCGCCGATCGAGGCCGACCAGGTGCTCATGGCCATCGGCCGCAAGCCCAATACCGCCGGCCTCGGCCTCGCCGAGGCCGGCGTCACCCTCGGCGCCGACGGCGAGGTCATCGTCGACGAGGAGAGCCGCACCTCCGTGCCGTCGATCTATGCGGTGGGCGACGTCACCGACCAGGTGAACCTGACGCCGGTGGCGATCCGCGAGGGTCACGCCTTCGCCGACACGGTCTTCGGCGGCAAGCGCTGGACGGCCGACCACGCGATCATCCCGACCGCCGTCTTCTCCGAACCGGAGATCGGAACGGTCGGCCTGTCGGAGGAGCAGGCGCGGCTGTCGGGTTGCGCCCTGGACATCTACAAGGCGACCTTCCGGCCGATGAAGCACACGCTCTCCGGCCGCGACACCCGCATGCTGATGAAGCTCGTCGTCGACGGCGAGACCGACAAGGTGCTCGGCGTCCACATCTGCGGTCCCGACGCCGGCGAGATGATCCAGCTCGCCGGGATCGCCGTGAAGATGGGCGCCACCAAGGCCGACTTCGACTCGACCATGGCCGTCCACCCGACGGCGGCCGAGGAGCTCGTCACCATGCGCACGCCGAGCGCGCGCTATCCGAAGGGCGCGGCGGCGGCCTAACCGCAGTCGCCGATGAGGCGCTGGGCGACCCAGCCGATCTGGCCGGTGCGGAATTCCGGCTGGCTCGGGATGTAGAGCTCGCCGTTCGGCCAGTAGATGACCTGGGTCCAGGGGCCGGAGCGGATCACCTCGCCCTGGTTGCGGGCGCGCAGATGGACGCTGTGGCCCGTCTTCATGCGGGCGATGAGCCGGGCATCGGTCGAAGGGCCCGCCCGCAGCGCCGCAAATCCGTCGGAGGTCGGCAGCACCTCGCAGACCGCATTGATGGCGTGGGCCGGGCTGGCCGCTCCCATCAGCGCGCAGACGGCGGCGGCGAGGGCGGTGCGGCGGGCATGCGATGGCAAGCGCGTCATGATCGTTCTCCGGCAGGCGATGAGCGCTTCTAGCCCTGCCGGTATTCCGCTGCGTTTCGGCAGCGGCGCGCCTGCATTTCAAATGTACCCGGATCGCTTCAGCGCGGCGTGATGGTCAGCGTGCCGATGGCGCCCTTCTCGATATCGTTGCGCTGCGTGCGCATCGGCAGAAACTCCACGGCGGCCCAGCGTTCCGCGAGGTTGCGGTAGAGCCGCGATGTCGGCAGGCCCGACTGTCCCGTGGAATGCATGAACAGCGACCGCTCGGGATCGGCCATGTCGTAGATGGCCCTGAGCGAAGCCGAGTGACGGGAGACGAAGGGCTCGGCCTCGTTGCGGATGGTGTGGCGGTTGACGTTCACCGTGTAGGTGTCGCCGGGAACCGGCACCCGCACGTCGAACAGGGCCGCGAGCGCCGGCACCCGCGAGAACGGCCGGTGCTCGGAGCGCGCGTCGTGCGCCGTGCCCCAGCGCCAGGCGCGCCAGTCCGCCCCAAAGCGCCGCTCGAGGTCGGCGAGCGCGAGATCGAGCGCCCGCGAGACCAGCGCCGGACAGGTCGAGGGCTCGCCCGCCGCCTCCGCGCCGCGGCACCAGGCGCCCTTCCCGTTGGTGTCGGAGAGCACGGCGACCATGAACTGCTGCCGCTGGTCCCACAGGACGGGGAAGAGGTTCGGTCCGAGTTCGTCCGCATAGACGAGGCGCGTCAGCTCGCGCAGCCAGGCGGTGACGATCAGCGGCTCCGGCCGGTCCACCGCCATGGTGCCGTCGAAGCCGGCGAGTGCCGCCACGACCTCCCCCACCCGCTGCGGCACCTGCCGACGGCGCTCCTCCTCGCCGCTCGGATGGGCGGCGAGCAGCAGCGGCAGGATCTCCCGCACCGCAGCCGAGCGGTGGTCCGCCTGCATCTGCCGGAAGCTCGCCGGCGAATGCCGCTCGCGCGCGCCCAGCAGTTCGGCGATGCGGTCGGCGCGATGCGGCGTCGCCCATTCATAGGTGAGGAGGTGGGGATAGCCTTCCGGCGTGATCTTCTCGTTGGCGGTGATGCGGAAGCCGCGCGCCGGGTTGAACTCCTGCGGCAGCTCCTCGAAGGGAACGAAGCCCGCCCAGTCGTAGCGGGCGTCCCAGCCCGGCGCCGGGAACAGGCCCTTCAAATCGTTCTCCGCCTTGCGCACCGGCACGCGCCCGGCGGCGACGAAGCCGATGTTCCCGTCCACGTCGGCATAGACCATGTTCTGCTGCGGAGCGTCGTAGTGGCGGACGGCGGCGAGGAATTCCGGCCAGTCGCGCGCCCTGTTGATGCGGGCGAAGGCCTGGACGGTGAGATTGTCCGGGCTCAGCGCCGTCCACTGCAGGGCGAGGGCATGGCCCGGCGGCGCACCGACGGTGGCTCCGCGCGAGGCTCCGTCCGAGATTACCGGACCGTGGCGCGAGATGCGCACGGTCAACACCTCGTCCGGCGCGCCCCGCACGGCGATGACCTCGCGCGCGGTGTCGAAGCGGGCCCAGCCGTCCGGCGTCTGGTAGCGCAGGGGATCGGCGGGATCGACCCGTTCGATGAAGAGGTCCTGCACGTCCGGGCCGGTATTGGTGAAGCCCCAGGCGATGCGGTCGTTGCGGCCGAGGACGACGCTCGGCACAGCCGGCATGGTGGCGCCGATGACGGTGCCGGCGGGCGAGGTCATGCGCGCGAAATACCAGAGCGCCGGTGCCGACAGGCCGAGATGCGGATCGTTGGCGAGCAGCGGCTTGCCCGTCTCGGAGCGCCCGCCGGACACCACCCAGTTGTTGGAGCCGACCCCCTCGATGCCGATTTCGAAGGGCCGGGTGAGCGCCGCGGCGCGGCGTGTCTCGCCGCCGAGCGAGCGGTAGAGCGCGCCGTAGTCCGGCAGAGCCGGATAGGTCTCGCCGGGCGCGGCCGGCAGGAACTCGCCGATCTGGCGCATCGACAGGCCGCGCTGGGCGAGCTGCAGGCGGCTGAGTTCGGCATTGAGGTTGCCGCCGAGATCCAGCGCCATGATCAGCGACCAGCCGATGGAATCGACCGGCGTCCAGGGCTCGGGAGAAGGCACTCGCAGCAGTTGGAACTCCGGCGGCAGCGGCCCGCTGCGGGTCGTGAGGTAGGCGTTGACGCCGCGCGCATAGGCCGCCAGCGAGACCCGCGTCTCCGGATCGAGACTGGCGAAGATGGCCTCGGCCGAGCGGCGGATGCCGATGGTGCGGAGGAACCGGTCCGTCTCCAGCCCGGGCGCCCCGACGATCTCGGCGAGCCGACCGTTGGCGATGCGCCGGTTCATCTCCATCTGCCACAGTCGGTCCTGCGCATGGACGAAGCCGAGCGCCGCCGTCGCGTCCTGCTCGCTGGCGGCGAAGATGTGCGGCACGCCCTCGGCGTCTCGGACGATCTCCACCGGCTTCTCGAAGCCCGGCAGGGTGACGGTGCCGGAGACCTGCGGCTCGACCGCCCGGATGTACCAGAGGCCGACCCCGAGCACGCCGGCGACGGCGAGCATGACGAGAGCTGTGGCCCATTTGACGATGGCGCGGACGAGACGCATGGGAGGGACCCGGTTGACGGCGGCGGAGTTGATCACCGGCGGTTCGGCGGGGCAAGCTGCCGGACCGGCCGAGCGGGCACCCCGTTCGCAGGGAGGCGAGGAGACCATCATGGCCGACAAGGACGATGCGGCAGCCGTCGAGCGGGCCGCGCGGCGGATCTTCGAACTGCAGAATCCGGGAAAGCCCTGGCCGGGCGACGCCGGCGCTTCCAGGGCGGGTTCGGACCGTTCGGTCGCGGAGAAACCCGCCGAGACGAAGAAGGGTTGAGGGCGCCCCCTCAGCGCCCGCTGCGCATGGTGAGCGTCACCCAGCCCTCGATCGTCTCGCGCATGACCAGGTGCAGGCCTCGATCGCGATAGGCGGAGATCACCAGATTGGCGTGGGGCGGAATGATGCCCGACAGGACGACCGTGCCGCCGGGCGCGACCAGCCGGACGAGGTCCGTCGCCAGCCCCACAAGCGGTCGCGGCAGGATGTTGGCGAGGATGAGGTCGTAGGGCGCGCCGCGGCGGAAGCGGGCGTCCTTGAGGCCCGCCGCATGGATCACCTGCACGTAGCCCCGCGCCTTGTTGAGCACGGCGTTCTCATGCGCCGCGACGACCGACACCCGGTCGATGTCGGAGGCGAGCACCGGCACGCGGTGGCGCAGCCCCGCGGCAATGGCGAGAACGCCGGTGCCGGTGCCGACGTCGAGCGGCCGGAAGGCGCGGCCGGCCTTAGCGAGCCGGTCGATGGCGCGCAGGCAGCCCAGCGTCGTCCCGTGATGGCCGGTGCCGAAGGCGAGCGCCGCCTCGATCTCGATGGGAATGGCGTTGGGAGCGACCTTGTCGCGGTCGTGGCTGCCGAAGACCGTGAAGCGGCCGGCCTGAACGGGCTTCAGCCCGTCCAGCGAGGTGCGCACCCAGTCGCGCGACTCGATGGCGTGGAAGGTGACGCAGGCCGCCACCGCATCGCCGGCCGAGGCCCGCACGAGCGCGCGGACGTGGTCCTCGTCAGGCGCGTCGCGGAAGAACACCTCCACGAGCCAGAGCTGGCCGTCGGGCGCCTCGAAGGCGGCCACCGCCGTCTCGGCCGGATCGAACATCTCGCCGATGAGGTCGCCGACCTTCCGTGCCGCTCGCTCGGAGGTCTCGAGGCGCATGAGATGGGTGGGGGACACGGGATGCAGTCCTTCGAGCATGGCGCGTCATACCTGCCCGCCGGGCCGATGTCATCAGCCTCACGGAATGCAACAACCGGCGCTACACATCTTCCGCAAGGTAATTCGCGAATGAACCTCTTTGCACAAATTGTATGCAAATCAGAAAGCGCCGCTGTATCAACATGTTACGGAATCGGTTCCCTTAGGTCAATTTACCTATTGCTAACGTCGATAGCCGACCTTCCGTGCCAGGAGACCTATCGATGACCGCTCTCGCCACCGCCGCCAACGCGGCGCCTTCCCTCGACACGATCCTCGCCGCCACCCGTGACGTGAAGGGCACGACCGCAGCGCGAATCCAGGAGATCCACAAGATCACCGGCGGGCTGCGCATGCTCGCCCTCAACGCCCTCATCGAGTCGGCCCGGGCCGGCGAGAACGGCCGCGGCTTCTCGGTGGTGGCGGCGGAGGTCCGGGAGATATCGACGCGCGTCGGCGCCATCGCCGAACGGTTTTCGGCGGAACTCGCCCGGCAGATGGACGGCCTCGAAACCATGACGCTGGCGATGAGCAGCCAGGCCGCCGGCCAGCGCCTCGTCGACCTCGCCCTCAACGCCATCGAGCTGATGGACCGCAATCTCTACGAGCGCACCTGCGACGTGCGCTGGTGGGCAACCGACTCCGCCGTGGTGGAGGCTCTGACCGAGCCCTCCGCCGAGCGGGCGTCCCATGCCTCGCGCCGCCTCGGGGTCATCCTCGGCGCCTACACCGTCTATCTCGACATCTGGCTGTGCGACCGCGAAGGCCGGGTCGTGGCGAATGGCCGGCCGGAGCGTTTCGCCGTCGCGGGCCAGTCGGTCCGCAACGAGCCATGGTTCGCCAAGTCCATGGGGCTCGCCACGGGCGACGACTATGCCGTCGCCGACGTGACCCGCGCTCCCCTGCTGCACGACGCCGAGGTCGCCACCTATGCCACGGCGGTGCGCGCCGGCGGCGCCACCCACGGCATGCCGCTGGGCGTCCTCGCCATCCATTTCGACTGGGAGCCCCAGGCCCGCGCCATCGTCCAGGGCGTCCGGCTCTCGGAGGAAGAGGCAGGCCGCAGCCGGGTCATGCTCGTCGATGCCCGCAAGCGCGTGATCGCCAGTTCAGACGGGCGCGGCGTGCTCAGCGAGACCATCCGCTTCGACACCGGTGGCCAGAGGGCGGGCTTCAGCGTCGACGGCACCGGCACCACCACGGCCTTCCACCTGACGCCCGGCTACGAGACCTATGCCGGCCTCGGCTGGTACGGCGTCATCCAGCAGAGGGCGCGGTAGGCCTATTCGGCCGCCTCGCGGCGGGAAGGCGGATCGAAGGGGACGATTAGCAGCATTCCGCCGTCCGCCGCCTCGGTGAATGCCGGGTCGGTTCGCAGCTGATCGATGGTGCGTGGAAGCGGGAAGGGCGCCCCTTGGGTTTCTTCCCAGTCCTCGGCTCCCAGCTCAAGCGCCTCTGCCGCGTTCGCCACCAGCTCCTCGACCGTGTCCCCGGCGGAAAAGACGCCGGGCACGTCCGGGAACTGGACGCCGTAGCAGCTGTCGGGATCCTTGTGGACGATGGCGATGTAGCTCGGCATGGCGGATACGAGGTTCGAATTACCGCTCGCGGGGCCAGCCCGCCTGTCGATAGATGGAATACACCGTTCCGAGCGGCAAGTCTCGCTTCGGGTGGGGGATGGTGACCATCCGGCGCAAGCCGTCGTGGAAGAACTTGTGGTGAGAACCCTTCACGACGCGCAGCACATAGCCTTCACGTTCGAGGCGGCGGATGATGTCCCGGCTGTCGCGAAGCATGGCGTCGGCATCCGAATCAGTTGAGCTCGACACGAATAATATGCCTCGCCCAGCACGCTGGAGCCGCATTGCCGTTCTTTACACCCAAACCCCAGACTATCCCCGTTTCTCACACCTTAATTGTACCGATCAATGACGCAGACAGTGAGGCTGGACTCATCCCCTCACGCCGCCTGGACGAAACTGTCCACGACCTTCTTCTCGCCGGCCTTGTCGAACTGCACGGTGAGCTTGTTGCCCTCGGCCGACACCACGTCGCCATAGCCGAACTTCAGGTGGAACACCCGGTCGCCGGGCTGGTAGCGCGAGGGCTCGCCCGTCGACTTGGCGACGAGTTCTCCCTCGATGGTGCGCCCGCTTCCCGAGCGGTCGGTGAGCCGGCCCTGGAAGCCGCCGCGCCCCTCCGCGTAGGTTGAGCCGAAGGCCTGGCTGCCGGTGCGGCCGGTGAAGCGGGCCTGCGCGTCGTTCAGCGACTTCTGCGCCTGCGCCCGCTGCCAGCCGGGGGTCGCATAGGTGGAGGAGAAGCTTTCCACCTTGTCGAAGCGGCTCTGGCCGAAGCCGCCGCGGCCCATGCCGCCGTAACCGGACGTGCCGAGCCCTTCCGAAATCTCGACATGGTCGGGCGGCAGGTCGTTGACGAAGCGGCTCGGCACCGTCGACTGCCACAGGCCGTGGATGCGCCTGTTGCCGGCGAAATAGATCTTCGCCCGCCGCCGCGCCCGGGTGATGCCGACATAGGCGAGGCGGCGCTCCTCTTCGAGGCCGGCCCGGCCGTTCTCGTCGAGGGAGCGCTGGTGGGGAAACAGTCCCTCCTCCCATCCGGGGAGGAACACCGTCTCGAATTCGAGGCCCTTGGCGGAGTGCAGCGTCATGATGGAGACGGCATCCTCGGTCTCGCCCTCGCCGCGCGCCTCGGTGACGAGGGCGATGTGTTCGAGGAAGCCCGCGAGGTTCTCGAACTCCTCCATGGAGCGCACCAGCTCTTTGAGGTTCTCGAGCCGTCCGGCGCCCTCGGCCGTCTTGTCCTTCTGCCACATCTCCGTATAGCCGCTCTCGTCCAGCACGAGCTGGGCGAGTTCGGCGTGCGGCATGGCCTCGATCTGGCCAGCCCAGCGGTCGAAACTGTCGATGAGGTCCTTCAGCGCCCGCCGCGCCTTCGGCTTCATCTCCTCGGTCTCGGTGAGCACGCGGGCCGCCTGCATCAGCGGCACGCCCTGCGCGCGCGCGTGGTCGTGGAGCTGCTGCAGCGTCGCGTCGCCGAGGCCGCGCTTCGGCGTGTTGACGATGCGCTCGAAGGCGAGGTCGTCGGAGGTCTGCGCGACGCAGCGCAGATAGGCGAGCGCGTCGCGGATCTCCAGCCGCTCGTAGAAGCGCGGTCCGCCGATGACCCGGTAGGGCAGGCCGATGGTGATGAAGCGGTCCTCGAACTCGCGCATCTGGAACGAGGCGCGCACCAGGATGGCGGCCTCGTTCAGAAGGTGGCCCTGGCGCTGCAACTGCTCCAGCTCCTCGCCGATGGAGCGCGCCTCCTCCTCCGAATCCCAGACCGAGGTCAGGGTCGGCTTCGCCCCGTCCTCGCCGTCGGTGAACAGCGTCTTGCCGAGCCGCCCCTCGTTGTGGGCGATGAGATGGGCGGCGGCGGCGAGGATATGGCCCGTCGAGCGGTAGTTGCGCTCCAGCCGGATGACGGTCGCGCCGGGAAAGTCCTTGTCGAAGCGCAGGATGTTGTCGACCTCGGCGCCGCGCCAGCCATAGATCGACTGGTCGTCGTCGCCGACGCAGCAGATGTTCTGCGGCCGCCCCTCCTGGCGCTGCGCCAGAAGGCGCAGCCAGAGATACTGGGCGACGTTCGTGTCCTGATACTCGTCGACGAGGATGAACTTGAACTTGCGCTGATACTCGGCGAGCACCCCCGGATTCTCGCGGAACAGGCGGATGGTTTCCAGCAGCAGGTCGCCGAAATCGACCGCGTTGAGCACCTTCAGCCGCGCCTGGTAGTCGGCGTAGAGCTTCAGCCCCATGCCGTTGGCATAGGCCGCACCCTCCCCCGCCGGCACCTTGTCCGGTGTCAGCGCGCGGTTCTTCCAGCCGTCGATGGCGGAGGCGAGGACGCGGGCCGGCCAGCGCTTCTCGTCGATGTCCTCGGCCTGGATGAGCTGCTTCAGGAGGCGGTTCTGGTCGTCCGTGTCGAGAATGGTGAAGCCGGGCTTCAGGCCGACGAGCTCGGCATGGCGGCGCAGGATCTTCACGCCCGTCGCGTGGAAGGTCCCGAGCCAGGGCATGCCCTCCACAGCCTCGCCGACGAGATGGGCGATGCGCTCCTTCATCTCGCGCGCCGCCTTGTTGGTGAAGGTGACGGCGAGGATTTCCGACGGAAAGGCGCGGCGCTGGTTGAGGATATGGGCGATGCGGGTGGTCAGCACCCGCGTCTTGCCCGTGCCGGCGCCGGCGAGCACCAGCACCGGCCCGTCCAGCGTTTCCACCGCGGCCTGCTGTTCGGGATTGAGGCCGGCGAGATAGCCCGCGGCCGCCTGGTTGCCGCGCGCGGCCATGGCCCTCTCGGCGAGACTGGGCTGGCGGGGGGCGGAGGGGTCGGTCATGGGCCTCGGATGTTCCGATTCGGTTCTCGTCCAAAATGGGGGTTCGCGCGGACAAAGCCAACCCGAGGCGGCGATGCGTCGGGCCGCAGCCGTCGTTTCCGCAAGATCGCGGGATGGCCACTCACCCGTACCCCTCTCCCCGCCTTCGTGGAGAGAGTGAGGGTGAGGGGCGAGGCGAAGCCGATCCATCAAACAAGCGAAAGGGCCGGCGTTTCCGCCGGCCCCTGCAAAACCCTCGATGTCGCCGCGCTCAGCGCAGGACGACGACCCGCGTGCCCACCCGCACCCGGCTGTAGAGGTCGACGACATCGTCGTTGGTCAGGCGGAAGCAGCCCGAGGACACCGCGGTGCCGATCGTGTGCGGCTCGTTGGAGCCGTGGATGCGGTAGAGCGAGGAGCCCAGATACAGGGCGCGCGCGCCGAGCGGATTGTCCGGGCCGCCGGCCATGAAGCGCGGCAGATCGGGGCGGCGGCGCAGCATCTGGGCCGGCGGACGCCAGTCCGGCCACTCCGCCTTGCGCGTGATCGTCTGGTTGCCGCCCCAGGAGAAACCGGGCCGGCCGACGCCGACGCCGTAGCGGATCGCCGTGCCGCCGGCCTGGACCAGATAGAGGCGGCGCTCCTGGGTGTTGATGACGATGGTGCCCGGCGCGTAGCGGCCGGTGAAGGCCACCGTCTCGCGCGGGATGGCGGAGACGCCGGCACCGGGGCGCGGCCCGCCGTCCGTCCGCGGCGCGATGCGCATCGGTGCGTTGGTGGCCGGATCGAAGATGACCTGGTCCCCATAGCCGAAATTGACCGTCTGGGCCGTGGCGGCGGCGCCCGAAAGGGCCAGCGCGACCGCTGTGGCGAGGATGGGCAGGAAGCGCCGCATGAATGCACCTTGGCGAATGGAATGAACGTGACGGTGACCGTGCGCCGCTGCGATCGGAACCGTCGGCACGGGGCCTATCGATAGAGCGTGATCGTCCCGCGCTGCGCAATGGCGGCGACCGATGCGGCGCAACAAAAAGTCACGTTTCGACCGCATGTGTGACCGCAGCGCAACGGTATCATGATCCCAAGGGCTTGAGCCTGTTCGCCTTTCTCCCGGCGGCGTTCACGGCAAAGTGAAACACGCCCGGGCCGGGCCTGATCTCCCGCGCCGCCTCTCGCAATTGCGCGCCCGAGCCTTCATATAGGCGCGATGTCCATGATCCCTGATATCACCGGCGGCGCAGACGACATCGTCGTGCCCTTCCAGGTCGACGAGATCGATCTGCGCGGCCGCGTCATCCGCCTCGGCCGTTCGGTGTCGACCATGATCGACCGCCACGGCTATCCCGCCCCCGTCGCCCGGGTTCTCGCGGAAGCGACCGCGCTCACCCTGCTGCTCGGCTCGGGCCTGAAGTTCGACGGCCGGCTGATCCTCCAGACCCAGTCGGACGGCCCCGTCCGCATGGTGGTGGTCGACGTCGCGACGCCGGACCGCGTCCGCGCCCTCGCCCGTTACGACGCCGAGGCGGTCGATGCGGCGATCGCCGCCGGGCGGGCGGAGCCGGCCGCCCTGCTCGGCACCGGCCAACTCGTCATGACCATCGACCAGGGCGGCGACATGCAGCGCTACCAGGGCATCGTGTCGCTCGACGGCCAGGGCCTCGAACAGGCCGCCGACCAGTATTTCCGCCAGTCGGAGCAGATCGACACCCGCGTCCGCCTCGCCGCGGCGGAGGAATACGTGCCCGGCGACGGCGGCATGAAGCACACCTGGCGCGCCGGCGGGCTGATGGTCCAGCACCTGCCGCAGGCCGGCGGCGAGGCCCATCGCGACCTCGCGCCCGGCGACGCGCCGGACGGCACCATCCTCCCCGAGCCGCACGAGGCCTGGGCCGAGGCGCGCGCCCTCACCGACACGATCGAGGACGACGAACTGGTCGACAGCACGCTGTCGCCGGAGCGGCTGCTGTTCCGCCTCTTCCACGAGCGCGGCGTGCGCGTCTTCGAGGCGCAGGACGTGAAGGAGCACTGCACCTGCTCGCGCGACCGCATTTCCGGCATCGTGTCGAGCTTCACGCCGGACGAGCGGCGCGACATGGTCGAGGACGGCGCCATCACCGTCACCTGCGAATATTGCTCGACGAGCTATCGCTTCGCGCCGGCCGAGTTCGACCCGGTCGAATAGGCCTCAGCGCTCGCCGGAGAACCTGCGGAACGTGCCCACGCCGTCGGCGATGACGGTGCCCTTGTCGTCCTCGACGCGGATCGAGACGAAGGCGACGCTGCGCCCGCCGCCCGTCCGGGTGGCGGTGACGGTCAGCACGCCGTCGCGCGCCGTGCCGAGATAATTGACCGTCAGGGAGAGCGTCACGCCCCGGCCGTCGACGGCCTCCGGGTCCTTCGGCGGGCCGCCGAGGGCGGCATAGCCGCCGGCCGAGTCCATGAGAGTGGCGACCAGCCCGCCGTGCAGGCCGCCGCCGCGGTTCATGAACTCCTCGCGCACCGGGCAGGTCATCACCGCCCGCCCGTCGGTCCATTCCACCACCTCCCAGCCGATCAGGCGGTGGAAGGCGCTGTGACGGTCGGAGGGCCGCACCGTGACCGGCTGGTCCAGTTCGCTCATCCACCGTCTCCTTCGCCCGAGGCCCTGCAACGGCGCCCTTGTCGCCCCAAAGACCGGAGCGTGACAAGCCGCGGGCTGGCATCGCGGCGTCCCCCGATCGGCAGACCTCAGGGGGAGCGATCGCGGGCCTCGACCTCGCGGCCATAGGCCTCCACGACGGCGAGGAGCGCCGACGCGGTGCCCTTCCGCCCCCAGTGGAGGCATTGGCGGCGCAGCGCGGCCGCCACCTCGCGCGGGCTGTGCCGCCCGCTGGCCATGGCGGCTTCCGAGAGGGCGACGATCCGCTCCAGCGCCTGCGGCAGCGCGTCCACAGCCGGCCCCCCGGCCGCCTCACCCACACAGGGACCGATGCCGTGCGGGGTCTTCTCCCAGTGAAAGGGCCGGTGCCAGAGATCGCCGACGGCCTTCAGGGCCGCGAGGCCCATGGCGATCCAGACGAGCGGCAGGAGCGGCAGCCACGGCAGCAGACCCGGCCGCCCGGCCCGCAACAGCCCCGCGGCCTTGTAGGCCATGCTGCCGCCATAGCCGACGAGGAAGACGGCGCCGCCCGGCCCCATCCAGGACGGCGGACCGCCCACGAGCCAGGCGACGGCGAAGCCGGCGAGGCAGGTCAGATGCACGAGGGCCGAGCCGAGCGAGCCGGCGAGGGTGGCCGCCAGCACCACGAGGCCGGGCCAGCCGAGCTCACGGGCGAGACCTGCGGGGCGATGGAGGAGGACCGAGAGGGTCTGCATCCAGCCCTTGAACCAGCGGCTGCGCTGCCGCAGCCAGGCGCCGAAGCCGGGAGGCGCCTCCTCCAGCGTCGGCGTCGCGATCGTGCCGATGCGCCAGCCGTCGCGGGCCAGGCGGAAGCCGAGATCCGCGTCCTCGGTGACGTTGTACGGGTCCCATCCCAGGCTCTCGTCGAGGGCCGGCCGACGGAAATGGTTGGAGGTCCCGCCGAGCGGCACGGGCCAGCCGCACCGCGCCATGGCCGGCAGCAGGACCAGGAACAGCGCGGCATATTCCGCGGCGAAGAAGCGCGACAGGATGGAGCCGCGCGAATCGGCGATGGCGAGCGGCGCCTGCAGACAGCCGAGCCGGTTATCCGCGGCGGCGAAGGTCTCGGCCGCCTCGCGCAACTGGCCCGGGCCCGGCCGGTCCTCGGCGTCGTAGACGACGACGAGGTCGCCCCGCGCGAAGGGCAGCGCCATCATCAGGGCCTTGGGCTTGGTCCTCGGCCCCCGGGGCGGAACGACGATGATGTTCACGGCCGGATCGGGCGGGGCCGCCCGGATGGCGGCGAGCGTCTCGGGGTCGTCCGCCTCGAGCACGAGCTGGATGTCCAGCCGGGCGCGCGGATAGTCGAGCCGGCGGAGCGCAGCGAGCAGGCCGGGCACGGCCGGCGCCTCGCGATAGAGCGCGCAGAGGATCGTGTAGCGCGGCAGGTCGGCCTCGGCGACGGGCGCGCGCGGCAGGGGCTGCGGCCGCACCATGGCCGACCCCGCCCGGATGAGCACCCAGCAGGCGACGAAGAGGCCCACCATGCCGCCCGCCAGCAGGGCGAGCCATGCCGGCCCGAAGGCGAGTGCCGCGAACAGTGCCGCCAGCATCGCCACGACGGTTCCGGCCGCGCGGCGCATCCGGGCCCGGTCGGAGGCGGACCGGTGGGGCGCGCGGGTGGCGAGGGTCGAGACGGCGCCGGCGACCCAGGCATCCTCCGCCCAGCTCCGCATCAGGCGCGCGAAGGCCTCGGGCGTGGTGACGAGGAGCGGCAGCCCATCCGGCGAGAGGAACCGGCCCCGCGCCGCCAGGCGCTCCGCCTCCTCGGGTTCCGGCGCGACCAGCAAGGCCCGGCCTCCCGCCGGCCGCACCACCCCCACCATCCCCCGGACCAGCACCTCCCGCCAGGATGCCGGATCGGCGGCGACGGCGAGACCCTGCTCCCGGGGCGACGGCAGAACCGTGGCGCCGATCCTCGCCGCGAGGGCGGCCGCCACCCCTTCCCGCGTCGTCAGGCCGAGGGCGAGCGCCGCCTCGAGCGGCGTCACGCCCCAGAGGCCCGCCACATAGTCCACGCGGAGGCGGTGCAGCGGCGCGACCAGGTCGTCGACGAGGCGGGGCCACGGGTCGCGGGTCGGCCCAGGCCGTTCGGCGGGAAGCGGTGCCGCCGGCTGGCGCGCGGCCGGCCGCACGGCGAACCGCGCCCGATAGTCCTCAAGCCGCATGCCGGCCGTCCGATCCCCGCGCCCGGCCCCTCCCGGACGCCCCTGCGTCAGGCTATAAGGCGGCATGGAACCGGCATCAGTCGGACGAACCCGGATGGCGTGCGTGGTCGCGAGAACATTCTTCCTGGTTGTGGCGGCCGTCCTTCTGGCCCTGCCGGCGGCGCGCGCTGAGGCCCCGCTGGCCGGAGCGGAGGGAACCTCGGCGCCCCAGGTCGCCATTCCAGGCTACTGGGACCCGCGTCGTCGCAGCGAGCGGGTCGACCTCACCCGCGTGCCGCAGATCCGCTTCCTCACCGAGGACGACTTCCCGCCCTTCAACTTCGCCGGTCCGGACGGCCGCCCCGTCGGCTTCAACGTCGACATCGCCCGCGCCATCTGCGAGGAACTCGCCGTTCCCTGCACGATCCAGGTCCGCCGCTTCGACCTCTTGACCGAGAGCCTCGACCGCAATGCCGGCGACGCGATCATCGCCTCCCTCGCCATCAGCCCCGACATCCGCCGCCGCTACGAGGTGTCGGATCGCTATCTCGAAACCCCCGCCCGCTTCCTGATCCGCCGCGATACGCGCCTGACCGAGGCGACGCCGGAGGCTTTGGCCGGACGCTCCATCGCCACGGTCCAGGGCACGGCGCACGAGGCCTATGTCGCCCAGTTCTTCCGTCTCTCCGCCCGGCGCAGCTATCCCGACATCGAGGCGGCGCGCCGCGCCCTGCTGGAACGCGACGTGGACGTGCTCTTCGCCGACGGTGCGGCGAGCGGCTTCTGGCTCGGCGGCGAGGCCTCCGCCGGCTGCTGCCGCTTCCTCGGCGGCGCCTTCACCGAGAGCCGCTATTTCGGCGAGGGTCTCGCCATCGTCATGCGGCGCGGCAACGAGCCGTTGCGGCGCGCGATCAACCACGCCCTGCAGCGGCTCTGGGAGAAGGGCATCTATGCCGAGCTCTACCTGAAAGCCTTTCCGGCCGGCATCTACTGAGGCCGCTCAGTACATGCCGCGACGCGCCATCTCGGCGCCCTGGCGCTCGCTCTCCTCCTGGGTCAGCCCCTCGCAGTGGTCGACCAGCATGGCGCCGTAGCTCGGCAGCTCGTTGCGATCGATGTAGCGGGAGGCGTCCCACAGCGCGGCGCGATTCACCGCCTTGGCGCAGTGGAGATAAGCCTCCACCACGGTGACGAGCACGCCGATCTTCGGCGGCCGCCCCTGCACCACGGACCCCGCCAGCAAAGCGACGTCGTCGGTGACGCGGGCGCGGCCGTTGACGCGCAATACCTCGGCCATGCCCGGCACCACGAAGAGCATGCCGACCAGCCCCGTCTCGAAGATGTTCTCGAGCGAATCGAAGCGGTTGTTGCCGATCCGGTCGGGCAGCAGCAGGTGGCGGTCGTCGAGCACGCGCACGAAGCCGGCGGGATCGCCGCGCGGCGACACGTCGGCGCCCTTCGACCCGTGGGTGCCGACGATGACGAAGGTCGAGCGCGCGATGATCGCCCGGCAGTGCTTGTCCAACCGGGTGATGACCTTGTCGGTGGCGCGCGACATGGGCTCGGGGTGGCGCGCGCGCACCTCGGCGATGGAGCCGACATAGCTCACCGCCTCGGGATCGAAGGCGGCATCCGCCTCCGGCAGGGTGTGGATCGTCATCGGCGCGTCTCCGTCGGGGGGCGGGGCGGCATCAGCCGCGCCGGAGCCTGAGCATCATCAGATCGTACTGGAAGTCGGCCACCTGGTGATAGATGTTCCCCTTCCGCTGGAATTCGCGCTGGTGGTTGAAGATCTTGGCGAATTCGGCGTTGGTGGCGGTGATCTCCTTGTAATAGGCCTCGGCCTCCGCGTAGAGGCGCTCCAGCACCTCCTGCGGAAACAGCGAGACCTGCACGCCCTGGCCGACCAGGCGGATCAGCGCCTCCGGGTTCTTCTGGTCGTAGTGGGCGAGCATGTCGGTGGTCGCCGCCTGGGCCGCTACCTCCACCGCCTTCTTGTAAAGCGGCGGCAGCTCGTTCCACTTGGCGAGGTTGAACACGCCGTGGAACACGGTGCCGCCCTCCTGCCAGCCCGGCGCATAATAGCGCTGCGCCACCTTGTTGAAGCCGAGCTTCTCGTCGTCGTAGGGGCCGATATATTCCACCGCGTCGATCGTGCCGCGCTCGAGGGCGGGATAGATGTCGCCCGGCGCGATCTGCTGCGGCACCACGCCGACCCGCGCCGCGATCGTGCCCGCGAGGCCGGCGATGCGCATCTTCAGGCCCGAGAGATCCGCGACGGTCTTGATCTCCTTGCGGAACCAGCCGCCCCACTGCATCCCCGTATTGCCGCAGGGCAGCGCATAGACGTTGTGCTTCTTGAAGAACTCGTTGGTCATGGCGAGACCGCCGCCGTGATAGTACCAGGCGTGCTGCTGGCGCGGGTTCATCAGGAAGGGCACCGAGGCGGTGAGCGCGAAGGTGGGGTCCTTGCCCACGTAGAAGAGCATGCCGGTATAGGCCGCCTCCACCGTGCCGTTGGAGACGGCATCGAGTGCCTGCAGACCGGGCACGATCTCGCCCGCGGCGAACTGCTGGATGGTGAAGCGCCCTTCGGTCAGCTCGCCGACATGGCGGCAGAACTGCTCGGCCGCCCCGTAGGTGACGTCGAGGCTCTTGGGGAAGCTCGATGTCGCGCGCCAGCGGATCGTCGGCAAGGACTGGGCGATGGCGGGAGCGGCGACGGCGGAACCGGCCAGAAGGGCGGCACCGGTTGACTTCAGCACGTCTCGGCGTTTCATGCGGCAACCTCCGGGGGCAGGCTCAGCCGCGGTCATCGCGGCTCGGTCCTCGCACGAGGTCTCGCAACCGCCATGCCACGGAGCCCTGCGGCGGCAGCGTCCGGCGGCCCGTCCGTTGCATGGCTCGCGGAGAGCAGCGAAAGGCGAAGCAATGGCACGTGACAGGCAAGCGGCCGCCAGGATCGGCGTGATCGTCTATGGCGGTGTCGAGCCCATCGACATCGGCGGCACCGTCGGGGTCGTCTCCATGGCGAGCCGCATCCTGCCGAACATCGCCTCCCTCACCATTGCCGAGAACCCCGGCCCGGTGGTCCTCGCGGGTGGCCTGACCATCATCGCCGACGAGGGCTTCGACACCGCGCCTCCCTGCGACGTCTTCATCGTCACCGGCGGGCCGGGCTGGCGCGAGCAGGTGAAGGACGCGGCCATGCTCGCCTTCCTCAAGACCATCGCACCCGACCGCCTCGCTTCCGTCTGCACCGGCGCGCTGATCCTCGCCGCAGCGGGTGCGCTCGACGGTCACACGATCACCACGCGGCGCAGCGCGGTGGGCGCCGAGCCGCTGGCGCCCCTCGCGCTGATCGGCACGATGGCCTCAGGCGCGATGCCGGTCACCGCCGCCGTCGTCGAAGACCGCGGCATCGTCACCGGCGGCGGCGTGTCGCTGGCCATCGACGCGACGCTCCATCTCATCGGCCGCCTCTACGGCGAGGATGCGCGGGACGATGTGGCCGCGATCATCGAATACGACCGCGCCTTCGCGGCGAACCGCGCGGCGCTCGGCCACGTCATCGGCTAGGACGCGCCGAAAGACCGAAGGCGGGGTCCCCGTCGAAGAGGGTCGGCGCGGGCGAGGTGCGCGCCCGCTCGATGGAGAGCAGCTTCAGCTTGGTCGTGACGCCGCCCGGCGCCGAGAAGCCGCCGGTCTTGCCGCTCGCCGCCAGCACCCTGTGGCACGGCACGATGATCGGCCAGGGATTGGCGCCGAGCGCCCTTCCCACCGCCTGCGCCGCGCCCGGCTCGCCGATGCGGCGGGCGACCTCGCCATAGGTCAGCGTCTCGCCGGGCGGAATGGCGAGCGTCACGTCGGTGACCCGGGCCTGGAAGTCGGCGAGGCCGTCTCGGTCAAGCGGCGCTGCCGACAGGTCGATCCGCTCGCCGCGGGTGAGCGCGACGATGCCGTCGATCACGGCGCGGATGGCGGGTGGCGGCGCGCCATCCAGCGCCTCCGGGTGGTGGGCGATCAGGCTCGCCCGCGTCGCCTCGGGCGTCGCCGCCGGCAGGCGCACCGCGACGATCCCCCGCTCGCCCCAGGCGAGGCCGACGGCGCCGAGCGCGGTGTCGAAGAGGACGAGATGCGTCATCGCGCGAGCTTAGCAGAGCGCCTGGCCGGCGTCGCGGCAGCAGCGCGTTCATTGACCTCGCCGCCCCCCCGCCCTATTGCAACCCACCGTTCCGCTTGTCTCCGTCCGGACCCCGCCATGCTTCCCGCCCTGTCGATCACGCCTGCCCTCCTGGAGGCCGCCCGCGTCTCCACCGCCTGGCCGTTCGAGGAAGCGAAGAAACTCGTGGCGCGCCTCGAGAAGGCGCCGAAGGCCGGCCCCATCGTCTTCGAGACCGGCTACGGCCCCTCGGGGCTCCCGCATATCGGCACCTTCGGCGAGGTCGCCCGCACCACCATGGTGCGCAACGCCTTTCGCCTGCTCACCGAGGACAAGGTGCCGACGCGCCTCGTCGCCTTCTCCGACGACCTCGACGGCCTCAGGAAGGTGCCGGACAACGTGCCGAACAAGGAGCTGCTGACCCAGCACCTCGGCCGCGCGCTCACCGCCGTGCCCGACCCCTTCGGCACCCACGACAGTTTCGGCGCCCACAACAACGCCCGCCTGCGCGGCTTCCTCGACCAGTTCGGCTTCGACTACGAATTCGTCTCCTCGACGGCCATGTACCGCTCGGGCGCCTTCGACCAGACCCTGCTGACGGCGCTGGAGCGCTTCGACGCCATCCAGGCGATCATGCTGCCCACCCTCGGCGAGGAGCGCCGCGCCACCTATTCGCCGTTCCTGCCGATCCACCCGGAATCGGGCGTGGTGATGCAGGTACCGGTCGAGGAGCGCAACGTTTCGAAGGGCACCATCGTCTGGCGCGACCCGGCCTCCGGCCAGCGCTACGAAACCCCGGTCACCGGCGGCCACGCCAAGATGCAGTGGAAGCCCGACTGGGCCATGCGCTGGACGGCGCTCGGCGTCGACTATGAGATGGCCGGCAAGGACCTGATCGATTCCGTCACCCAGTCGGGGAAGATCTGCCGCGCGCTCGGCGGCACGCCGCCGGAAGGGTTCAACTACGAGCTCTTCCTCGACGAGAACGGCCAGAAGATCTCGAAGTCCAAGGGCAACGGCCTCACCATCGAGGACTGGCTGGCCTATGCCTCGCCCGAGAGCCTGTCGCTCTTCATGTACCAGAACCCGAAGAGCGCCAAGCGGCTCTATTTCGACGTCATCCCGCGCAATGTCGACGACTACCTGACCTTCGTCGAGAAGTTCCCCGTGCAGGACGACAAGGCACGGCTGATGAACCCGGCCTGGCACATCCATTCCGGCGCCCCGCCGGCGGTGGAGGTGCCGATCTCCTTCTCCATGCTGATGAACCTCGTCTCGGTGTCCAACGCGCCGGAGACGAGCGTCCTCTGGGGCTTCATCCGCCGCTATGCGCCGGACGCCTCGCCGGAGAAGAACCCGAAGCTCGACGAGCTCGCCGGCTATGCGGTGCGCTACTTCCACGACTTCGTGAAGCCGACCAAGGTCTACAAGGCGGCCGACGACGTCGAGCGCGAGGCGCTGGAGGCGCTCTCGGCCGCCATCATGGCCCTGCCCAGGGACGCCAGCGCCGAGGACGTGCAGGGCGCCGTCTATGACGTCGGCCGCGCCATTCCGCGCTACCAGGACCTGAAGGCCAAGGGTGCGACGCCGGAAAAGCCGGGCGTCTCGGCGGAATGGTTCTCGGCCATCTACAAGGTGCTGCTTGGACAGGAGAAGGGCCCGCGCTTCGGCTCCTTCGCCGTGCTCTACGGCCTCGACGAGACCCGCGCGCTGATTAGGAAGGCGCTGTCGGGCGAGTTCGTGAAGGCGGGGTGACCCGCAGCCGATCCCTAGGCCAGATACCCGCCGAGCACCTGGGCGACGATCTCCTCGGCCAGGGTTTCGCGGTGGGCGCGGGTTTCGCCGGGGCGGGGCGAGTACCAGACCGCCACCCAGTTGATGGCGCCGAGCAGGGTGCGCATGGCGAGGGAGGGGTCGAGCGGCTTCATCGAGCCGTCGGCGGCCCCCGCCGCGAAGGTGCGGCGGAAGGCGTCCTCGTAGCCGCGCCTCAGGTCCATCAGCTCCTCCAGCGTCGCCCGGTGCTCGTCGCTGGTCTCCCCGAAGCGGTAGAGATCGACGCCCAGCGTCAGGTTCCGCTGGAAGGCCTGGGTCTCCATCATGCACAGGATGTGGGCGCGCGACATGCGCCGCAGCCTGTCGGCCGCCGTGCCGGGGCCGGTCTCGTGCACGCCCGCCTCGCGGATGAGGATGAAGATCGCCCGGCGGAAGACCTCGAAGAAGAGCTCCGGCTTCGAGCGGAAGTGGTGATAGACGCGGCCCTTGGTGGCGCCGAGCATGTCGGCGACGTCGTCCATCGAGGTCGCCTCGTAACCCCTCCGCATGAAGCATTCGGCCGCGGCGGCGAGCACCTCCTCGCGCCGGTCGGGTGAGACGAGATCGTTGGCGGCCGTGGCCTGCATGTCAGCCGGCTTCCTCCCAGCGGCACCTTTGCGGTGTCCGATTGTTCTCCGACACGGGTGTTAGCGCCGATCGCCCTCTGCCGGAAGGGGGAGATGCGGCAATGCCCCCGCGCCTGCCGGGGGGCTCGACAAGGGCCGGACTGGCGAACATACTCCGCAGTATGTCCTCGCGCGAGCGGGGCCGTCAACGATGCGACGATCGGCGGCCCGCCCATCGCGAGGTCGCCGCGGGAGGATGTTCATGGACGCCCTCGACGCCTTCCGGCGCGAGACACGCGCGTGGCTCGACGCCAACTGCCCCCTTGAGATGCGGACGCCGGTGGCCGGCGACGACGACATCTGCTGGGGCGGCCGCAACTGGACCTTCAAGTCCGAGGCGCAGAAGGTCTGGCTCACGCGCATGGCGGCGCGCGGCTGGACCGTGCCGGGCTGGCCGAAGGAGTACGGCGGCGGCGGTCTCTCCCACGAGGAGGTGAAGGTCCTGAAGGAGGAGATGCGGGCCATCGGCGCGCGTTCGCCGCTGGAAAGCTTCGGCATCTGGATGCTGGGCCCGGCGCTCCTCGCCTTCGGCTCGGAGGAGCAGAAGAAGGAGCACCTGCCGAGGATCGCCCGCGGCGAGATCCGCTGGTGCCAGGGCTATTCCGAGCCCAATGCCGGCTCCGACCTCGCCTCGCTCCAGACCCGCGCCGACGACGGCGGCGACCATTTCGTCGTCACCGGGTCGAAGATCTGGACGAGCTATGCCGACAAGGCCGACATGATCTTCTGCCTGGTGCGGACGGATTTTTCCGCGCCGAAGCACCTCGGCATCTCCTTCATCCTCTTCGACATGACCTGGCCGGGCGTTTCGACCAAGCCGATCCTCCTGATCTCCGGCAAGTCGCCCTTCTGCGAGACCTTCTTCGACGGGGTGAAGGTGCCGAAGGCGAACCTCGTCGGCACGCTGAACCGCGGCTGGGACATCGCCAAGTACCTGCTCACCCACGAGCGCGAGATGATCGGCGGCGGGGGCGGTGGTCTCCTCGGCGGGCGCTCGCCCGGACAGGTCGCGGCATCAGAGATCGGAACGGACGCCGAGGGTCGACTCGCCGACCCCTTCCTGCGGGCGGATGCCGCCAGGGCAGAGGTCGACGCGCTCGCCTTCGCGGCGACCATGACGCGCTACAAGGACGAGGCTGCCTCCGGCGGCAAGGGCGTCGGCGACAAGTCCTCCGTGTTGAAATACTACGGCACGGAACTCAACAAGCGCCGTTACGAACTGATGATGCGCGCCGCCGGCCACGAGGGCCTCGAATGGGAGGGGGCCCGCACCAATGACGGCGAGCGGCCGCGCGGCTGGCTGCGCACCAAGGCCAATTCCATCGAGGGCGGCACGTCGGAGGTGATGCTCGACATCGTCGCCAAGCGCCTCCTGCAACTGCCGTCCGCCTGAGGCTGCCATGCTGGTATTGAACGACGACCAGGTGATGCTGCAGGACGCCGCCCGCGGCTTCGTTTCCGAGAAGGCGCCGGTGGCGGCGCTGCGCAAGATCCGCGACGAGAAGATCGCCGACGGCTTCGACCGCGGTCTTTGGCGCGAGATGGCCGACATGGGCTGGACCGGCGTCCTCGTGCCCGAGGACCACGGCGGCCTCGGCTTCGGCTACGTCGGCGCCGGCGTCATCTGTGAGGAGATGGGCCGCACGCTCACCGCCTCGCCCTTCCTGTCGACCGCCGTGATGGCGGCCACCGCCCTGTCGCGGGCGGGATCGCCGGCCCAGAAGGAGCGCTGGCTCCCCGCCATCGTCGCCGGCGAGGCGGTGATCGCCACGGCCGTGGACGAGGGCCGCCGGCACGATCCCGCCGGCATCGCCATGCGGGCCGAGCGCCACGGCAACGGCTTCCGCCTCACGGGCACCAAGACCTATGTGGTCGACGGCCAGGCGGCCGATGCGGTGCTGGTCGCCGCGCGTACCGGCGGCGCCGCCGGCGAGGCGGAGGGGCTGAGCCTGTTCCTGGTCGACGCCAAGGCCCGGAACCTCGCCTGCGAGCGGCTGTCGACCCTCGATTCCCGCGGCGCCGTCGAGCTCACCTTCGACGGCGTCGAGGTGACGGCCGACGACGTGGTGGGTGAAGTCGACGACGGCCACGAACTGCTCGAAATGGTGCTCGGCGCCGGACGCGCGGGCCTCGCCGCCGAGCTCTCCGGCACTGCCCAGGAGAGCTTTACCCGCACCATGGCCTACCTGAAGGAGCGCAAGCAGTTCGGCCGCACCATCGGCGCCTTCCAGGCGCTGCAGCACCGCGCCGCCCATCTCTTCTGCGAGGTGGAGATCGCGAGATCCGCCGTGCTCGCCGCCCTCCAGGCGCTCGACGCCGATCCTGCCGGCGCCTCCCTCGCCGTCTCCGTCGCCAAGGCGAAGGCCTCTTCCGTTGCGCGGCTCGCGGCCCAGGAGGCGGTGCAGATGCACGGCGGCATCGGCATGACGGATGCCATCGACATCGGCCTCTTCATGAAGCGGATGCAGGTGGCCTCCACGCTCTATGGTGATGCCGATTTCCACGCCGACCGCGTCGCATTGGCGCGCGGCTTCTGACCAGACGACGAGACGAGGACAGCATGGCAGAACAGGTGACCATCGAGGAGCTGAAGGGCCGCATCGGCCAGGAGGTGGGCGTGTCGAAATGGTTCGACGTGCCGCAGAGCGCCATCGACGCCTTCGCCGATCTCACCCACGACCACCAGTTCATCCACATCGACGTGGAGAAGGCGAAGGCCACGCCCTTCGGCGGCACCATCGCCCACGGCTTCCTCACCGTCTCCATGCTCTCCGCCATGGCCTATGACGCGCTGCCGGACATTGCCGGCCGCACCATGGGCGTCAATTACGGCTTCGACCGCCTGCGCATGATGAGCCCGGTCAAGGCGGGCGCGCGCATCCGCGGCCGCTTCGTGCTTAAGGCGCTGGACTCCAAGTCAGCCCAGCAGCACCAGCTCACTCATGCCGTGACCGTCGAGATCGAGGGCGCCGAGAAGCCGGCGCTCGCCGCCGACTGGGTCACGCTCGCCTTCACGAACTGAGGACTACCGCATGACCATTCGCTTCGACGGACGCGTCGCCATCGTCACCGGGGCCGGCAACGGCCTCGGCCGCTCCCATGCCCTCGGGCTCGCCGCCCGCGGCGCCAAGGTCGTCATCGTCGATTTCGGCGGTGCCCGCGACGGCACCGGCGGCTCCTCGGAGGCGGCCGAGAAGGTCGTCGCCGAGATCAAGGCGGCCGGCGGCGAGGCCATGGCGCACGGCGCCAACGTGGCCGACTTCGCCCAGGTGCAGGACATGGTGAAGAAGACCATGGACGCGTGGGGCCGCATCGACATCCTGATCAACAACGCCGGCATCCTGCGCGACAAGACCTTCACCAAGATGGAGCTCGCCGATTTCGAGGCGGTGGTGGACGTTCACCTGATGGGCACGGTCAACTGCACCAAGGCGGTGTGGGACATCATGCGCGCCCAGAACTACGGCCGCATCGTCTTCACCTCGTCCTCGTCGGGCCTCTACGGCAATTTCGGCCAGTCCAACTACGGGGCAGCCAAGGCGGCCATGGTCGGCCTGATGAACGTGCTGCATCAGGAGGGCGCGAAGAACGACATCCGCGTCAACACGCTGGCACCGACCGCCGCCACCCGCATGACGGAAGAGCTGATGTCGCCGGAGACGCTCGCCCTTCTGACGCCGGAATCGATCACGCCCGGCGTGCTCTTCCTCGTCAGCGAGAAGGGCCCGTCGCGGACGATCCTCTGCGCCGGCGCAGGCGCCTTCGCCCGCACCATCATCTACGAGACCGACGGCATCTGGCTGGACGAGGCCGAGCGCACGCCGGAAACGGTCGCCGCCCGCTTCGAAGACATTTCCAACCCCGCCGGACAGAAGGCGCTGCAGGGCGCCTTCGAACAGACGACCAAATTCGCCATGAAGGCCGCGGCGGGCAAGGGCATCACCCTGCCGCCCCGCGGCTGAGCCGCCCCCTTTTCAGGACCACGTCAGGAGAGACCCATGCGTGAAGCCGTCATCGTATCCACCGCCCGCACGGGCCTGGCGAAGTCCTGGAAGGGCGCGCTCAACAACACCCACGGCGCCGCCATGGGTGGCCATGCGGTGAAGCACGCCATCGAGCGGGCCGGCATCGATCCGGGCGAAGTGGAGGACGTGATCGTCGGCTGTGCCACGCCGGAAGGCGCGACCGGCGGCAACATCGCGCGCCAGATCGCCCTCTCGGCCGGCTGCCCGATCACCACCTCGGGCATGACGATCAACCGGTTCTGCTCGTCGGGCCTGCAGACCATCGCCACGGCGGCGCAGAACATCATCGCCGGCGAGGCGGACATCTTCGTCGCCGGCGGCGTCGAATCGATCTCCCTGGTTCAGAACCAGGCGAACAAGTCGAACTTCCAGGACCCGGCGCTGAAGGCGAAGAAGCCGGAGATCTACTGGTCCATGCTGCAGACGGCGGAGATGGTGGCCAAGCGCTACGGCATCTCGCGCGAGCGGCAGGACGAATACGGCGTCGAGAGCCAGCGGCGCGCCGCCGCCGCCCGCCAGGGCCGCAAGTTCGACCAGGAGATCGTTCCCTTCACCACCAAGATGTTGAAGTCGGAAATCAACGACAAGAAGGAGGTCGTGCGCACCTGGGAGGAGGAGGTCACCCTCACCGACGACGAGGGCATCCGCGCCGACACGACCTATGAGGGCGTCGCCAAGATCCGCCCGGCGCTCGAGGGCGGCGTGATCTCCGCCGGCAATGCCAGCCAGTTCTCCGACGGCGCCTCCATGGCGGTGGTGATGGAGGCCAAGCTCGCCGAGAAGCGCGGCCTCACCCCGCTCGGCATCTTCAAGGGCTTCGCGGTGGCCGGCTGCGAGCCGGACGAGATGGGCATCGGGCCGGTCTTCGCCGTGCCGAAGCTGCTCAAGCGCGCCGGCATGAAGGTCGAGGACATCGACCTGTGGGAGCTGAACGAGGCCTTCGCCGTGCAGGTTCTCTACTGCCGCGACACGCTCGGCATTCCGCACGACCGGCTCAACGTCAACGGCGGCGCCATCGCTGTCGGCCATCCCTACGGCGTCTCGGGCGCCCGCCTCACCGGCCATGCGCTGATCGAGGGCAAGCGCCGCGGTGCCAAGCACGTGGTGGTCACCATGTGCATCGGCGGCGGCATGGGAGCTGCCGGCCTCTTCGAGGTCGTCTGATCGCGACGCCGGCCGTCGTCCGTCCGTCGGAGAGGACGGGCGGGCCGGCGGCGTGGCAGACTTCGCCTGCCGCGTCATGCGGCAGGCAAGCGGCCGCCGGCGGCCGGATCAGCATTGCGAGGAGTTCTGCCTTGGCCACGCCAGCGGCGACGTCTGCCATGACCATCGACGAAGCGGCGCTCGGCGCCTATCTGGAAGCCCACTGGACGGGCTTCCGCGGGCCGGTCAAGGCCGAGAAATTCGCCGGAGGCCAGTCCAACCCGACCTTCATGCTCACCCACGCCGGCGGCCGCGCCGTGCTGCGCAAGAAGCCTCCGGGGCAGCTCCTGAAATCCGCCCATGCGGTGGACCGCGAATACCGGGTGATGAAGGCGCTCGGCGGAACGCCCGTGCCGGTGCCGCAGATGCACGTGCTGTGCGAGGACGAGAGCGTCATCGGCACGGCCTTCTACGTGATGGAATTCGTCGACGGCCGGATCATCTGGGACCCGGCCATCCCCGAGGTCTCGCAGCCCGACCGCACCGCGATCTACGACACGATGAACGCCGCGCTGGCCGCCCTCCACATGGTCGATCCCGCGGCGGTGGGGCTGGGCGATTTCGGCCGGCCCGGCAATTACTTCTCGCGCCAGTTGTCTCGCTGGACCGAGCAGTACCGCGCCTCCGAGACCGAGCATCTGCCGGACATCGACCAGGTCATCACCTGGCTGGAGCAGAACCTGCCGGCCGACGACGGGCGCTCCTCTCTCGTCCACGGCGACTACCGCATCGACAACATGATCTTCGCCAAGGACCGGCCGGAGCTGCTCGCCGTCCTCGACTGGGAGCTCTCCACCATCGGCCATCCCTTCGCCGACATCGCCTACCAGTGCATGCACTGGCGCCTGCCCCATGCCGGCTCCTTCCGCGGCCTCGCCGGCATCGACCGCAAGGCGATCGGCATCCCGACGGAGGAGGAGTACGTCGCCCGCTATTGCGAGCGGACGGGCATCGACGGCATTCCCAACTGGGACTTCTACCTCGCCTTCTGCCTGTTCCGCATGGCGGCGATCCTGCAGGGCGTCCTCAAGCGCGCTCTGTCGGGCAACGCCTCGAACCCGGAGCGCGCCATGCAGGTGAAGGACAATATCCCGATCCTCGCGCGCATGGCCGTAGACGTCATCGAGAAGGGGCCGTGATGACCGCGATGCGGCGCTACGAGGGCAAGGTCGTCCTCATCACCGGAGCGGCGAGCGGCTTTGGCCGGCGGGCCGCCGAGCGCTTCGCCGCGGAGGGCGCGAAGCTCGTCCTCGGCGACATCCAGGAGGCCGGCCTCGCCGAAACGGCGCGGCTCGTCGAGGCGACGGGCGGCGAGGCCGTCTCCCGCGTCACCGATGTCGGAAGCGGCGATGCCGTCGCCGCCCTCGTCGCTGCCGGCACCGACGCCTTCGGCCGGCTCGACGTGGCGCTCAACAATGCCGGCGTTGCCCACGGCACCATGAAGCTTGTCGACACCGACGAGGCGGTGATGCGCCGCATGTTCGACGTCAACGTCATGGGTGTCTTTCACGGCATGAAGGCTGAGATCCCGGTGATGGAGCGGCAGGGCGGCGGCGTCATCCTCAACACCGCCTCGGTCGCCGGCGTCACCGGCGCGCCGCTGCTCGCCGCCTATGCGGCGGCCAAGCACGCGGTGATCGGTCTCACCAAGACGACCGCGGCCGAGACGGCGCGCAAGGGCATCCGCATCAACGCCATCTGCCCGGCCTTCGCGGACACGCCGATGCTCACCGAGTCTCTCGCCCAGCCCGGCCGCACGCAGGAGGAGATGGTCTCGCGCCTCGTCCAGACCATGCCGATGCGGCGCGCGGGGACCGCCGACGAGATTGTCCAGGCCATGCTGTGGATCTGCTCGCCCGAGAACAGTTTCATGACCGGCCATGCCCTTGTGGTGGACGGCGGCCTGACGGCCCTGTGAATCGACCCGCGGCGTGGCATCTGTCATGCATGCTGTCTGACAGGACGCCGCGGAGGCCCCCACCGCCATGACGTTCGAGTTTGCCCTGCTGATCGCCGTCGGCTTCTTCGCCCAGCTCGTGGACGGAGCGCTCGGCATGGCCTTCGGTCTGATCGCGACGACCGCCATGCTGTCGCTCGGCCTGCCGCCGGCGCAGGCGAGCGCGGCGACCCATACGGCGGAGGTCTTCACCACCGGCGTCTCGGGCCTGTCGCACCTCTACTTCCGCAACATCGACCGACGTCTGTTCCTCACGCTGAGCGTTGCCGGCGTCATCGGGGGCGTGCTCGGCGCCTATGTGCTGTCGAACATCGACGGCAAGGCGATCCGCCCCTTCATCGCCGCCTATCTTCTGGTGCTCGGCCTGCTCATCCTCCTGAAGGCCTTCCGCCTCAGCCCGACCAGCGACGATGCGAAGACCGCCCATGCCGCCCCGCTCGGCCTCGTCGGCGGCTTTCTCGACGCCATCGGCGGCGGCGGCTGGGGGCCGATGGTCACCTCGACGCTGATCGGCTCGGGCCATGCACCCCGCCGGGTGATCGGATCGGTCAATGCGGCCGAGTTCTTCGTCACGGTGGCGGTGTCGACGACCTTCTTCATCGAGCTCGGCGCCACCCACCTGTCCCACATCCTGGCGCTGGTGATCGGCGGCGCCCTGGCGGCGCCCTTCGGCGGCTATATCGTCCGCCGGCTCAGGCCGCATCTGCTGATGGGGGTGGTCGGCTTCCTCGTTGCCGGACTCGCCCTCGTCCAGTTGGTGAGGGCCTTGGCCTGACCGTCAGTTGACGGTGCGGTTGGCGAAGGGACTGTCGAGCGAAAAGGCGGGGATCTCGGCCTGGAAGCTCTCATTGCGCTCGGAGATCATCAGGTAGTGGCCGACCATGATGCCGGTCGGCGTCGTCAGCGGACAGCCGGACGTGTATTCGAAGGCGGCTCCCGGCTCGATGACCGGCTGTTCGCCGACCACGCCCGGGCCGCGCACCTCCTGGATCCGGCCGTGCTCGTCGGTGATCTGCCAGTAGCGTGCCCTGAGCTGGACGCGCTCACCCGACAGGTTGAGAACCTCGACGTGATAGGTCCAGAAAAACTGGCCCTCGTCCGGATCCGAGCGCTCCGGCATGAATTCCGGGGTGACCGTGACCTGGATGCCCCGCGTCAGCGCGCGATACATCGCTTCTCTCCCTCGGCGTGACCGACAGGCTCGCCAAGGCGGCAGGCGCTGTCAACCGCGCTCAGTCCGCCAGCGGGGGAAAGAGGTGGACGCCGTCCGCGCCGAGCGGCAGCGGCTTCGCCCAGAGCACGGCGCTCATCGGCAGATCGGCATAGAGGTGCGGGAAGAGGGCGCCGCCGCGCGAGGGTTCCCAGACCAGATCCGCGCCCAGCGCCGCCGCATCCACCGCGACTAGGACGAGATCGGCGGCGCCGGCGAAATGTTTCGCCGCCGTCTCCCGCACCTGGGCGGCAGTGGAGAAGTGGATGTAGCCGTCGGCGAGGTCGACGGGGGCACCGGTGAAGCGGCCGGCGCTCTCGGCCTGCTGCCACGCGGTGCGGGGGGAGATCTTGTAGATAATGGAGGTCATCGACCGGCCTCTGCGGAGCAAATCGGCAGCCTAGCGGAGATTGACAGGAAGAACAAAGGCCAATAATCCTAGAATCGGACGACGTTCCTCCAGCTTTCATGCGCGGGCCCGGTGCCGCCGGGCCCGCGGGAGTTTGCCATGTTCTCCCATGCCGATATCTGGGCCGCCATCGACCGCCTCGCCGAGACGAACGGCCTTTCCGCCTCGGGCCTCGCCAAGCGCGCCGGGCTCGACGCGACCACGTTCAACAAGTCGAAGCGCGTGATGCTGGATGGTCGCGAGCGCTGGCCCTCCACCGAATCCGTCGCCAAGGCGCTCAACGCCACCGGCACCAGCTTCGGCGAATTCGTCTCGCTCGTCGGAGGGTCGAGGATGAGCACAAGGCCGCTGCCCATACTCGGCTTCGCCCAGGCCGGCGCGGGCGGCTATTTCGACGCCGGCGGCTTTCCCGCAGGCAACGGCTGGGACGAGGTCTCCTTCCCCGACATGCCGGAGGAGGCGATCTACGCGCTGGAGATCCAGGGCGATTCCATGCTGCCGGTCTATCGCGACGGCGACCGCATCGTCGTCTCGCCGACGGCGCCGATCCGCCGGGGCGACCGGGTGGTGGTGCAGACCGCCGAAGGCGAGATCATGGCCAAGGAGCTGAAGCGCCAGACGAACAAGACGATCGAGCTGACCTCCCTCAACCAGGACCACGGCGACCGGAGCTTTCCGGTCTCCGACATCGCCTGGATGGCCCGGATCATGTGGGTGAGCCAGTAGGGCGCCGATACGGCTCGCTCAAAGGCCTGCTTTCGGGGCGCCTCCCGCAACCCTCACGCCGCCTTCGACCGCGCCTCGCGCACCATCTGCACCAGCACCTTGTGCAGATCCTCACCCGTCGTCACCCGCCGCGGGAACAGCACCCGCGCCGTCCGGTCGCCGGCGACGAGGTCGAAGCCCTCGGGGTCGGCGCCGGACATCTTCCACGGCCCCGGCTCCTCCCCGGCGAGCACGGTGGCATAGACGGACACCGCATCGGCGTGGTCGGCGTTCATGTGGGCGATGGCGCCCGGCTCGGCGGCGATCAGCCCTGCCGCATCGCTCACGTCGACGAGCAGGTCCCTGCCTGCGATGTCGGCCGCCCGGGCGAAGCCGCCGTTGAGATGGCCCGCGGCGACGTCCATTCGCCACACGCTGAAGTCGGGGAAATCGACATAGATCTGCGCCTTGGGATTGCGGGCGAGGAAGCGCGCCTTCAGCCGCTTCACCTCGGCCTCGTCCTCGATCCGCTCGAAGGCGCCGAGCACCGTCAGGCGCGGATGGGCCAGCGGGTCGCCCTTGCCATGGCGGGCGAGGAGAACCGAGGCGCGTCCGTCCGCCTTCAGGTTGGCGGTGTGACTCGACAGGTTGGAGATGAGGATCACCGGCGATCCGTCGGTGTCGGTCGCAACCGTCGTCAGGGTTGTCACCGGATGGCCGGTATTGCGGTCGATGGTGCCGAGCGCGGCGGCGCGGATGGTCCTCAACAGGTCCCTCGCCCATTCCAGCGGCTTGAAATCCGCCGGCTGCGGCGCGTTCTCGGGAATGTTGCCCGGCATGGCGCCCGGCTGTGCATTGGTATCCATGGCTGTCTCCTGGCGCCGCACCATGACGACGGGGCGGCGGGCGATCAAGAGCCCCTCGGCGGCGACCTGCAGCCCGGCGGCGGACGCGGGGCTTGACGCGGCGCGGAGCCTCGCCCATGCCTCGCTCGACCGGAAAGGCCCATCAATGCCCCTGCGCCTCTCGACCAGCGCCGTCGACTTCGAATCCCGCTTCGCCGGCCTCCTCGCCATGAAGCGGGAGGTGTCGGAGGAGGTGAACGACGTCGTCCGCGCCATCGGCCAGGACGTCGCCCAGCGCGGCGATGCCGCGCTCATCGAGTACACGGCGAAATTCGACAAGCTGATCCTCACCCCCGCGACTCTGCGTGTCACCGAGGGGCAGATCGATGCGGCTGTCGCCGCCTGCGACCGGGCGACCCTCGACGCCCTCGGGCTCGCCTCCGACCGCATCCGCGCCTATCACGCCCGCCAGAAACCTCGGGACGATCGCTTCACCGACGCCCTCGGCGTCGAGCTCGGCTATCGCTGGACCGCCATCGAGGCCGTCGGCCTCTACGTGCCGGGCGGCACCGCGGCCTACCCCTCCTCGGTGCTGATGAACGCCGTTCCCGCCAAGGTCGCCGGCTGTCCGCGGGTGGTCATGGTGGTGCCGGCCCCCGGCGGCACCTTGAACCCGCTGGTCCTCGCCGCCGCCCGTCTCGCCGGCGTCGACGAGGTCTATCGGGTCGGCGGCGCCCAGGCCGTCTTCGCCCTCGCCCACGGCACCGAGACCATCCGCCCCGTCGCCAAGATCATGGGCCCCGGCAACGCCTATGTCGCCGCTGCCAAGCGCCAGGTCTTCGGGAGGGTGGGCATCGACATGATCGCCGGTCCCTCCGAGGTGCTGGTCATCGCCGACGGTACCGCCAATCCCGACTGGATCGCCGCCGACCTCCTCGCCCAGGCCGAGCACGACACCGCGGCGCAGTCGCTGCTCATCACCGACGACCAGGGCCTCGCCGAAGCGGTCGAGGCGGCGGTGGAGCGCCAGCTCGCCACCCTGCCCCGCGCCGAGATCGCCGGTGCGAGTTGGCGCGACTACGGCGCCATCATCGAGGTCGGAACCATCGACGAGGCCGTGCCGCTCGCCGATCGCCTCGCCGCCGAGCACCTCGAGATCATCACCGCCGATGCCGAGGGCCTCGCCGCGCGGATCCGCAATGCCGGCGCCATCTTCCTCGGCGGCCACACGCCCGAGGCCATTGGCGACTATGTCGGCGGCTCCAACCACGTGCTGCCGACCGCCCGCTCAGCCCGCTTCTCTTCGGGCCTCGGCGTGCTCGATTTCATGAAGCGCACCTCGCTTCTCAAATGCGGCCCCGAGCAGCTCCGCGCCCTCGGTCCCGCCGCCATCGCCCTCGGCGAGGCGGAAGGGCTCGCCGCCCATGCCCGTTCCGTCTCCATCCGCCTCAATCTCGGCGACTCCGCCTGACTGTCTTCGCGAGGATGAGCACACCATGACCGATCGGGAGGCCAAGGACCGCAGCGACCCGGCGATCATGGGCCGGCGCCTGGTGGCGGTCTCCATCGACGAGGCCTCGATCGGCCGCTCCTCCGCCGACATCGAGCACGAGCGGGCCGTCGCCATCTACGACCTCATCGAGGAGAACAGCTTCTGCCCGGTCGGCGTGGAGACCGGCCCCTTCACCCTCCACATCTCGCTCGCCGATGGTAAGCTGGTCCTCGACGTCAAGCACGAGGACGGCCGGCAGGTGGTGACGCACATCCTGTCGCTGACGCCGTTCCGGCGGATCGTGAAGGACTATTTCATGATCTGCGACAGCTATTACGACGCCATCCGCACCGCCACCCCGGCGCAGATCGAGACCATCGACATGGCCCGCCGCGGCCTCCACAACGAGGGCTCGGAAACCCTGCGGGAGCGGCTGAAGGACAAGCTCGATTTCGACTTCGACACCGCGCGGCGCCTGTTCACGCTGATCTCGGTCCTGCACTGGAAGGGTTGAGGTGGTCTCGGATCGGCGCAAGAACCCTCAGGCCGTGCTCTTCGCCTGCGGCATGAACCAGGTGCGCTCGCCCATGGCCGCCGCGATCATGCAGCACTACCACGGCAGCCGCGTCTTCATCGAGAGCGCCGGGGTCCACAAGGGCGAGCACGACCCCTTCGTCGACGCCGTCATGGAGGAGATCGGCATCGACACCCGCAAGACCAAGCCGAAGACGCTGGAAGAGCTGGAGGAGTGGGAGGGGTTGAATTTCGACCTCGTCGTCACCCTCGCCCCCGACGCCCACCACACGGCCCTCGACCTCACCCGCACCAACGACATGGACGTCGAGTACTGGCCGACCCCCGACCCCACTTTGGCGCAGGGCTCGCGCGAGCAGCGCCTCGACGCCTACCGCCAGGTGCGCGACATGCTGCTGCAGCGCATCCGCCAGCGGTTCACGCGATCGGCGATGGGCAACGAGTAGGCGGGTCATTCGGCGGCAATGGCGACAGCCCCTCACCCCTGCCCTCTCCCCGCGAGCGGGGAGAGGGGGCGCGGGCGTCACGCGCCCTGCCTCTGCCACGCCCCCAGCGCGACCGGTTGAGGACCATCCGCATCGTCAAAGCCCCCTCTCCCCGCCGGCGGGGAGAGGGTAAGGGTGAGGGGCAAAATCGACGTTCAGGGCCGGCATCTTCGCCAGCAACCCGCGCGGCCGGTCAGGACCGCATCCGCTCCCGCGCCTCGCTCCACAGCGTCCGCGTCAGGTCGCCTGCTCCCATCTCGCGGCCGAGGGAAACCGCCTGTCCCGCCCAGAGCGAGGAGAAGTCGGCGCTGCCGGCGGCCTCCGCCTTCGCCTTCAGCGGCATCAGCGCTCCCCCGGCCGTCGGGAAGGCCGGCGCATCGGCGGACATCGGCCCCGCCTCCCGCATCAGCCGGTTGACGAGCCCCCGGGCGGGGCGGCCGGTGAAGAGATTGGTCAGCGCCGTGCCGTCGTCCTTGGCCTGGCGCAGCGCCTCCCGGTGCATGGGCGTGATGGTCGCCTCCGGCGTGAAGAGGTAGGCCGTGCCGATCTGCACGGCCGAGGCCCCCAGCGCGAAGGCGGCGACGATGCCACGCGCATCGGCGATGCCGCCGGCGGCGATCACCGGCACCTCCACCGCGTCGACCACCTGCGGCAGCAGCGCGAAGAGGCCGGGCTGATTGGCGAGATCCTCGGTGAGGAAGATGCCGCGATGGCCGCCCGCCTCGGCTCCCTGGGCGACGATGGCGTCGGCGCCGTGATCCTCCAGCCATCGCGCCTCGTCCGCCGTGGTGGCGGAGGAGACGACCTTCGCTCCCGTCGCCTTGACCCGGTCGAGCAGGCCTGCGGCGGGAAGGCCGAAATGGAAGCTGACGACCTCCGGCCTGAACTCCTCGACCACGGCGCAGAAGGCATCGTCGAAGGGCGCGCGGTTGGAGGCGGGGATCGGCGCGGCGGGGTCGATGCCGAGCTCGGCATAGTAGGGGGCGAGCCGCGCCCGCCAGCGCTGCTCTCGGGCCGTGTCCGGGGCGGGCGGGCTATGGCAGAAGAAGTTGAGGTTGATCGGCTTCGTCGTGCGCTGGCGGATCAGGGCGAGTTCCTTGCGCATGGCCTCCACCCCGAGGAGCGCGCCCGGCAGGGCGCCGAGGCCGCCCGCCTCCGACACCGCGACCGCCATCGCCGACCCCTGGGCCCCCGCCATCGGCGCCTGCAGGATGGGCAGGTCGATGCCGAAGAGGGTCTGGATCCGGCGGTCGTGGGCCATGGCGCGCCTCCATGCGGTGGGGCGCAGACTTTAGTCGCTGACCATGGCGGGAAAAGGGGGGTCCTTCGGGGGACGAGGCGCACGTCTCGAACTTGCCCGAAGCATAGGTCGGCAGCGTTACGCTGTCAAGGACTTTGATCCTATTTTTCACGGTAGCGTCCGCGGGCTCCGGACTGCATCTGGCAACGCGTCCTTCGAGCCTCGCTGTCGGACGCGCCTCGGGAGGACGCACTCCCATGGTCCAACCCCGGCGAAGCCCTCGCCTCACGGCCGCCAGCCGGTCTCCATCGGCACGTCGTCCTCGGGCGCCGGCGGCTTCGGCTCGGCGGCACGGGCCTCGTCGATGATGGCGAGCAGGGAGACGAGCGCCTGTTCGACGCCTTCGCCCGAGGTCGCCGACAACGCCAGCGGCGTCTTCTTCGCCGCCCGCTTCAGCCGCGCCATCTGCTCCTTGCGCGTCTCCGGGTCGAGCGCGTCGACCTTGGCCAGCGCCACGATCTCCGGCTTCTCGGCGAGGCCGTGGCCATAGGCCTCGATCTCCTTGCGCACCATCTTGTAGGCCTTGCCGGCATGCTCGCACGTGCCGTCGACGAGATGCAGGAGAACCCGGCAGCGCTCGACGTGGCCGAGGAAGCGGTCGCCGAGTCCGACGCCGTCATGGGCGCCCTCGATGAGGCCGGGAATGTCGGCGAGCACGAATTCGCGGCCGCGCGCGCGCACGACCCCGAGGCCGGGATGCAGCGTGGTGAAGGGATAGTCGGCGATCTTCGGCTTGGCCGAGGTGGTGGCGGCGAGGAAGGTCGATTTGCCGGCGTTCGGCATGCCGACGAGGCCCGCATCGGCAATCAGCTTCAACCGGAGGATGATGGTCGCTTCCTTGGCCGGCTGGCCCGGATTGGCATAGCGCGGCGACTGGTTGGTGGCGCTCTTGAAATGGGCGTTGCCGAAGCCGCCGTTGCCGCCCTCCAGCAGCACGAAGCGCTGGCCGACCGTGGTGATGTCGGCGATCAGCGTCTCGCCGTCCTCCTCGAAGATCTGCGTGCCCGCCGGCACCTTCAGCACCACGTCGGCGCCGCGCGCGCCCGCGCGGTTGCGGCCCATGCCGTGCATGCCGGTCTTGGCCTTGAAATGCTGCTGGTAGCGGTAGTCGATCAGCGTGTTGAGGCCCTCGACGCATTCGACCACCACGTCGCCGCCGCGGCCGCCGTCGCCGCCGTCCGGTCCGCCGTACTCGATGAACTTGGCGCGATGGAACGACACGGAACCGGCACCGCCGGCACCCGCCTTCACATAGACCTTGGCCTGATCGAGGAACTTCATGTCTTCCGCTCGCCGCCGGAAGGGCGGGACGGGTCTCTACCCCATCGGGGCCTGAAGGTCCAAGAAAAACGGGCCGAAAGGCCCCGAAAAGCGCCGGGCGGCCGCATCGCTGCGACCGCCCGGTTTCTCAGGTTCCACCGTTCCCCCGAATGGATGGAGCCCGATACGATGTGGGCTCATCATGTCTTCGGCGGTTTTTCGGCGCCTTGATCCGGATCAATTACCCCCGCCGGCATGGGCGATCAGCCGCTCCATGAAGGCGTCGGCCTTGGCGAGCTCGGCCGCCTCCACATACTCGTCCGGCTTGTGGGCCTGCTCGATGGAGCCCGGCCCGACGATGGCGCTGGGAATGCCGATCTCTTGGAAAAGCCCCGCCTCCGTGCCGTAGGCGACCTTGGCGTGGTCGTTGCGGCCCGCCAGGCGCTTGGCGAGCACGGTGACGGGCGCGTCCGCCGCCGTGTCGAGGCCCGGCACCAGCGCCAGCTCCTGGAAGGTAAAGCCGGCTTCCGGCGCGATCGCCTTCATCGGCGGCTCCAGCACCTCGTAGGCATAGGCCTCGATCTCCGCGACGATGGCGTGCGGGTCGTCGCCGGCGACGCAGCGCAGGTCGAAGTCGACGACGCATTCGCCGGCGACGATGTTGCGCACCGTGCCGCCGCGGATGACGCCGACCGAGGTCGTGGAGACCGGCACGGAATAGAGCGGATCGAGATCGGTGCGGGCGGCGAGCCTCTGGCCGATCTCGTTGATCTTGACGATGAGCTTGGCCGCCTCCTCGATGGCGTTGACGCCGTGGGGCCTGAGGGAGGAATGCGCCTCGAGCCCGCGCACCGTGACGCGCATCGGCCGCCCGGTCTTGTGGGCGATGACCACCTGCATGTTGGTCGGCTCGCCGACGAAACAGGCCTCGGGCTTCAGCGGGCGGTCCTTCAGCACGGCGAGCAGGGTGCGCACGCCGCGGCAGCCCACCTCCTCGTCATAGGAGATGGCGAGGTGGATGGGCTTCTTCAGCGGCGCCGCCGCCATGGCCGGCACGGCGGCCAGCGCCGAGGCGACGAAGCCCTTCATGTCGCAGGTGCCGCGGCCGAAATAGCGCCCGTCCTTCTCCACGAGGGTGAAGGGATCGGTCGACCAGTCCTGCCCGTCCACCGGCACCACGTCGACATGGCCGGAGAGCACGTAGCCCGGCACGTCCTTCGGGCCGATCGTGACCCAGAGGTTCGCCTTCTGCCCCGTCTCGTCATAGACCCGTTCGCCGGTGATCCCGAAGCCCGAGAGATACTCCTCCACCCAGTCGAGGAGCGGCAGGTTGGAATTGCGGCTCGTCGTGTCGAAGGCGACGAGCTTGCCGAGGATGTCGACGGTGGAGAGGCGCGCCATGGCTCAGGCCTTGCCCGCCAGCGCCTTGGCGCGGATGGCGTCGATGGTCGTCGTGGGGGTGATTGCCTGCTGGTCGAGGAAGCAGTGGATGATGGCGGGCTTGCCCGAGGCCAGGGCCCGCTCGAAGGCGGGAGCGAACTCCGCCGTCTCGCGCACCGTCTCGCCGTGGCCGCCATAGGCGCGGGCGAGCGCGGCGAAATCCGGGTTCTTCAGCGTCGTCGCCGAGATCCGGGTCGGATAGTCGCGCTCCTGATGCATGCGGATCGTGCCGTACATGCCGTTGTCGACCACCACGACGATGATGGGCAGGTCGTACTGGCAGGCCGTGGCGAACTCCTGCCCGTTCATCATGAAGCAGCCGTCGCCGGCGAAGGCGACGACGGTCTTCTCCGGGAACATGCGCTTGGCGCCGACCGCCGCCGGCGTGCCGTAGCCCATGGAGCCCGAGGTCGGGGCGAGCTGCGACCCGAACTTCCGGAAGCGCAGGAAGCGATGAACCCAGGTGGCGTAGTTGCCGGCGCCGTTGCAGACGATGGCATCGTCCGGCAGGCGGTCGCGCAGCCAGGCCATGACCTCACCGTACTGGAAAGCGCCGGGGAGCCGCGCCGGATTGCCGGTCCAGGCGAGATAGCTCTCGTGGGCGGCTTTCGCCGCGCCGGCCCAGGCGATGGACTGCGGCGGCTGGACGCCCTCCAGCGAGGCGGCGAAGGCCGTCGGGCTCGCCTGGATCGGCAGATGCGCCTGATAGACGCGGCCGATCTCCTCCGCGCCCGGATGGACGTGGACGAAGGTCATCTGCGGCTGGGGAATGTCGAGGAGCGTGTAGCTCTGCGAGGCGATCTCCGAGAGACGGCCGCCGATCGCGATGAGGAGGTCGCTCTCCTTGATCAGCTTCAGCATGTCCGGATTGCCGCCGAGGCCGAGATCGCCGGCATAGTTCGGATGGGTGTGGTCGAACAGCATCTGCCGGCGGAACTGGCAGATGACGGGCAGGTCGAAGCGCTCGGCGAAGCGCGTCACCGAAGACACCGCCTTCTCCGACCAGCGCGAGCCGCCGAGCAGAAGCACCGGCTTCTTCGCCGCCCACAAGAGCTTCTGGAACTTCGCCATGTCCGTGAGGCCCGGCCAGGTCTCGGCGGCCTCGACATAGGGCGCATCCGGAACCGCGGCGCTCTCGGTCAGCATGTCCTCGGGCAGCACCAGCACCACCGGGCCCGGGCGGCCCTGCATGGCGGTGGCATAGGCGCGGGCGATCATCTCGGGGATGCGGGCGCAGTCGTCGATCTCGGCGACCCACTTGCACATGCCGCCGAAGAACTGGGTGTAGTCCATCTCCTGGAAGGCGTCGCGGCCGCGCATGCCGCGCTCGATCTGGCCGACGAAGAGGATCATCGGCGTCGAATCCTGCTGGGCGATGTGCAGGCCCGGCGAGGCGTTGGTGGCGCCGGGGCCGCGGGTCACCATGCAGATGCCCGGGCGGCCCGTGAGCTTGCCATAGGCCTCCGCCATCATGGCGGCGCCGCCCTCCTGCCGGCAGATGGTGACGGCGGACTTCGCGTCGTGCAGCGCGTCGAGCACCGCGAGATAGCTCTCGCCCGGCACGCAGAAGACGTGGTCGCAGCCCTGGGCGACGAGCTGGTCCACCAGAATCTGGCCGCCGGTGCGGGTGACGGTTTCAGCGCGCATGGATGAGGTCCTCGGATCGCTTCCGGCCGCGTTCGCCCGCAGCCTGGTTCGGCGCGGACCTTAGCGGCAGCGACGCGGGGCGGGAAGCGCCGGAAATGCGGGAGGGGGTGGCGGGGATGATGGGTTCACCCGCGGCAGCCACCTCGAGCGCCCCCCACCCCTGACCCCTCCCCTCCGCAAGCGGGGGGAGGGGATTGCGGGACGTCTGATGGCGACGACCAGGCGTCGCGGACGGAAGATGGCACGGTTCCCCTCCCCCCGCTTGCGGAGGGGAGGGGTCAGGGGTGGGGGGCGAGCACCATCATCGCGCGGTCAACAAAGGACGAGCGGGCCTCAATCCCCCCTGAGCGCAAACGCCTTCTTCGCCGCGGGCCGCGCCATGGCCGCCTCGTACCAGCCCCTGATCGCCGGCTTGTCGGCGAGGAGCCCCGAGAAGCGCAGGTAGAAGACGCAGCACGCGACGTTCAGGTCGGCGATGGTGAAACGGTTGCCGACGAGATGGCCGCCGTGGCTGGCGAGATGGCCCTCCAGCACGGCGAGCGGCGCCTTCAGCGTCTCGGTGCTCTTCGCCACCACCGCCGGGTCGCGCTCGGCCTCGGGCTTCACCGTCTCGTGCTGCAGGAGGGCGAGGGCCGCCGCCTCCACCTCGGTGACCGCCCACATGGACCACATGGTCATGAGCCCCTCCTCGTCCACCGATTCCGGGGCGAGCGGGCCGCCGGCCTTGCGGGCGAGGTGCAGGTTGATGGCGAGCGATTCCCACAGAATGACGCCGTCGACGTCCGCCGCCGGCACCCGGCCGTTGGGGTTGATGGCGAGGAAGTCGGGCTTGCGGGACCCCATGGGACCGTAGACCACGGGCACGTGCGTATAGGCGAGGCCCAGCTCCTCGCAGGCCCAGAGGTTGCGGATCGCGCGCGACTTGGCGATGCCGTAGATGGTGATGCTCATGCGGGCCTCATTGGCGGAAGGAGTCCCGCGCGATGATAAGCCGCTGCACCTCGCTCGTCCCCTCGTAGATGCGCGTGATCCGCGCATCCCTCACATGCCGTTCCACGGGATAGTCGGCGCAATAGCCGGCGCCGCCGTGCAGCTGCAGCGCCGTGTCGGTGGCGCGCCCCGCCGCTTCCGAGGCGAAGAGCTTGGCCATGGAGGCCTCGCGGCCGAAGGGCTCGCCGCGGTCCTTCTTCGCCGCCGCCGAGAGGATCAGGAGCCGCGCCGCCTCGAGCTCGGTCTCGCGGTCGGCCACCATCCACTGGATGCCCTGGAAGTCGGCGATGGCCTGGCCGAACTGCCGACGCTCCTTCACATAGGTTTTCGCCGCGTCCATGGCGGCGCGGGCGATGCCCAGCGACAGCGCCGCGACGCCGATGCGCCCGCCGGCGAGCTCCCCCACCGCGATGCGGAAGCCGTCGTCGAGCCGGCCCATCAGCGCCGAGGCGGGCACGCGGCAGCCATCGAAATGCACCGTGTTGGTGGCCGAGCCATGCTGGCCAAGCTTCCTTTCCGCCTTGCCGATGGAAAGGCCCGGCGTGCCTGCTTCCACGAGGAAGCAGGAAATGCCCTTGCCCTTCGGCGCCTCCGGATTGGTCACCGCCCAGACGACGAAGAGCCCGGCATATTCGGCGGAGGTGATGTAGATCTTCTCGCCGTCGAGGACGAAATCGGCGCCGTCGCGGCGGGCGCGGGTCTTCATGCCGGCGGGGTCGGAGCCGGCGCCGGATTCGGTCAGGCAGAAGCCGGCGGCGGGATAGGTGCCGTCGGCGATGTTCGGGATATAGGCGCGCTTCTGCGCCTCCGTGCCCACCGCCTGGATGACCTCGGCCACCATGTTGGTGACGGAGGCGGTGACGCCGGTCGCGGCGCAGGCATAGCCGAGCTCCTCGATGGCGAGCGCAAAGGCTGCCGTGCCGGCTTCCGTGCCGCCGAATTCGCCCTTCACGTTCACCGCCATGAAGCCGGCTTCCGCGAAGGCCTTGAGGTTCTCGAGGAACTGCGCCCGGCCCTCGCCGCGGTCGAGGACGGGGGCGAGCGGCGCGGCGATCTCCGCCGCCATCTTCCGCGCGGTGTCGCGGATGAGAAGCTCTTCCTCGGTGAGTTCGAACAGCATGGGCTTCCTCCGGTGGTCGTCCGGTCTTAGGGGAGGCGGCGGGGAGCGGCAATCCGGCGGAACGGGGGTGGGAGGGGGCGGCGCATGATGACGAGAGGCCCCGCACCGCGAGCAAGGCAAGCCGTGAGCCCTGTGGATCCCCTCCCCCCGCTTGCGGCGGGGAGGGTGGCCCGAGCGGCAGCGGAGGGCCGGGTGGGGGGCCGTCTGCGAGAAACCTGCTACGCCCCCCACCCCTGACCCCTCCCCGCCGCAAGCGGGGGGAGGGGAACCGCAAGGTCGCGGCGGTCATAGTCCCCCTCTCCGCGCAGCGGGGAGGGTAAGGGGTGAGCCTTCCTCAGAGCAGATAGGCGCGGGCGGCCACGGATGACGAAATTCGCTCCGACCGCTAATCATTCCCCATGACCTTCCGCTCCGACCCCCGCGCCTTCCTCCTCTCGCTCGGCCGCGCCGCCATCGCCGCGGCCCTGCCCGACCGCATGGCCGACCACCTGCCGGACCCGCCCGCCGGCCGCACCGTCGTCGTCGGCGCCGGCAAGGCGGCGGCGAGCATGGCGGCCGCCTTCGAGAAGCTCTGGCCGGCGCCGCTCGAGGGCACGGTCGTCACCCGCTACGGCCATGCCGTGCCCTGTTCGCGCATCACGGTGCTGGAGGCCTCCCACCCGGTGCCGGACGCGGCGGGTCTCGCCGCCACCCGCGCCATCCTCGCCCGGCTCGACGGCCTCACCGCCGACGACCTCGTCGTCGCGCTCATCTCCGGCGGCGGGTCGGCCCTCCTCGCCCTGCCCGGCGGCGACCTGACGCTCGACGACCTCAAGGCGGTGAATGCCGCGCTCCTCGCCTCCGGGGCCGACATCACCGCCATGAACTGCGTGCGGAAACACGTCTCGGCCATTGCCGGCGGCCGGCTGGCGGCGGCAGCCCATCCGGCGCGCCTGGTCACCATCGCCATATCAGACGTGCCGGGCGACGACCCCGCCGTCATCGCCTCCGGCCCCACCGTGCCCGACCCGACGACGCGCGAGGAGGCCCTCGCCATTGTCGCCCGCTACCGCATGGAGCTGCCGGAGGCGGTGATGGCGCACGTCGCGACCCCCGCCTGCGAGAGCGTCAAGCCGGACCATGCCGCCTTCGTCAGGGGCGCCGACGTGCGCCTCATCGCGAGGCCCGTGGAGAGCCTGCGCGCCGCCGCCCGCATCGCCGAGGCGGCGGGCCTGCCCACCCTCATCCTCGGCGACACCATCGAGGGAGAGGCACGCGACGTGGCGCAGGTCCACGCCGCCCTCGCCCGCTCGGTGCTCGACCACGGCCTGCCCTTCGCCCCGCCGCTGCTCATCCTGTCGGGGGGCGAGACCACGGTGACCCTGCCGAAGGACCGCGCCATCGGACGCGGCGGCCGCAACTCCGAATTCGCCCTCGCCTTCGCCGCCGCCGTCCAGCCGCTGCCGCCGGCGATGCGGAATCGCATCCACGCCGTCGCCCTCGACACCGACGGCATCGACGGCATCGAGGCCAATGCCGGCGCCCTGGTGACGCCGGACATCCTCGCCGCCGCGGAGGCGCAGGGCCTCTCGCCCCGCGCTTTTCTCGACCGCCACGACGGATTCGGCTTTTTCGCCGCCGTCGACGGCCTGGTCGTCACAGGACCGTCACACACCAACGTCAACGATTTCCGGGCGGTTCTTGTACAATGATACTGTCGGGCGCCGCGCCGCGCGGGGGCGGCAGGCCCGAAGCCGCAGGGGGTGAGAGATGACGACGACCTTCGTCCGTTCAGCGTTCGGCCTCGCCCTCGCCCTGGCGCTCGGTTGCGGCGGCGACCATGCCCGGGCGCAGACGCGGACCTCCGTCACCCTCTACACCTCGGTCGAAACCGACCAGCTCGCGGTGTTCAAGGAGGCGATCGAGAAAGACCTGCCGGACATCGAGGTGAGGTGGGTGCGCGATTCCACCGGCGTCATCACCGCCCGTGTCCTCGCCGAGCGGGCGAACCCGCGGGCCGACATGATCTTCGGCCTGGCCGCGACCAGCCTGATGCTCTTCGCATCGGCCGACATGCTGGAGCCCTACAAGCCCCGCCAGGCCGAGGAGATCAAGCCGGCCTTCCGCGATTCCTCGACCCGCCACCGCTGGACCGGCATGGACGCCTATGTCTCGGCCATCTGCTTCAACCGCGACGAGGCCCGCAAGGCCGGCGCCCCCGTCCCGTCGCGCTGGCGCG
This sequence comes from Phreatobacter cathodiphilus, assembly GCF_003008515.1. Taxonomy (NCBI): domain Bacteria; kingdom Pseudomonadati; phylum Pseudomonadota; class Alphaproteobacteria; order Hyphomicrobiales; family Phreatobacteraceae; genus Phreatobacter; species Phreatobacter cathodiphilus. The sequence continues at coordinate 3,195,697 of NZ_CP027668.1, forward strand.
ACCTGCTCCATCCCTCCCTGCGCCAGCGCATCGTCATGCCCCATCCCGCCTCCTCCGGCACCGGCTTCCTGCTCGTCGCCGGCTGGATCCAAATCATGGGCGAGGAGGCCGCCTGGGCCTTCATGGAACAGTTGCACCAGAGCGTGGCGCTCTACACCCATTCGGGCAGCGCGCCCTGCGTGCAGGCGGCGCGCGGCGAGAGGGTGGTGGGCCTCTCCTTCGACATGCGCGGCGCCCGCGAGAAGAGCATGGGCGCCCCCATCGAGGTCGTCGTGCCGGAGGACGGCGCCGGCTGGGAGATGGAGGCCTTCGCCCTGATCCGCGACCGGCCGAAGGACCAGGCGGATGCCGCCCGCCGCATCGCCGACTGGGCGGCGAGCCGCCGCGCCAACGAGCTCTACGCCCAGTTCTACGCCGTCGTCGCCCATCGCGACGTGACGAACCGGCCTCCCAACTACCCGCCCCACGCCGAGGAGCGCATGCTGCGCAACGACTTCTCCTGGATGGCGCAGAACCGCGACCGCATCCTCGCCGAATGGTCGCGCCGCTTCGACGGCCGCATGCCCGCGCCGCGTTGAAGCCTCCTCGGGGCCTCCCACGGCAAAGGCCCCGCCGCCTTGCGGGCGACGGGGCCTTGCGAGAGGGTCGACAGGAGCGGCGTCGCCGCCCCTGCCGGGATCAGTTGCCGGCGGTGACGCCCGCCGCCTTGATGACCGGCGTCCACTTGGCGATTTCCGCCTCGAGGAAGGAGCGCAGGCCCGCGGGGGTGACCAGGTTGTCGGCCGGCAGGTCGGCGCCGAGCTCGGCGAGCCGCGCCTTCACGTTGGCGTCGGCGAGGGCCGCGCGCAGCGCCTCGTTGAGGCGGGCGACGATAGGCTCCGGCGTGCCCTTCGGGGCGAGCATCGCGTTCCACACGACCACCTGGTAGGCGGGCAGGCCCGCTTCCGTGGTCGTCGGCACGTCCGGCAGGGCGCTGTTGCGGCTGGCCTGGGCGACGGCGAAGGCCTTGATCGTCCCGGCACGGACCTGCGGGGCGACGTTCACCACCTGGTCGCAGAGATAGTCGACCTGGCCGGCGACGAGGTCGTTCATCGCGGGACCCGTGCCGCGATAGGGCACGCTCTGCGGCCTCACGCCAATGGTCGCGTGCAGGAGGAGGCAGGTCGTATGGCTGACCGAGCCGATGCCGGCATGGGCGTTGTTGGCGGTGCGCTCGTTGGCCTTCAGCCAGGTGACGAATTCGGCGAGCGTGTTGGCGGGCAGCGCCTTCTTGGCGGTGATCAGGATGGCGTTGGTGTTGACGAGGCCGATCTGGGCGAAGTCCGACACCGGGTTGTAGCGCAGGTTCGGATAGAGGGCGACCGAGGCGGCATGGGTGCCGGTATGGCCGATCATGATCGAGTAGCCGTCCGGCTGCAGCTGGGTGAGGCGGTTGGAGCCCGTGGTGCCGCCGGCGCCGGCGACGTTCTCGATCACCACCGTCTGTCCGAGCGACTTCGACATGGCCTCGGCGACGATGCGGCCCACCACGTCGGTCGGGCCACCCGCGGCAAAGGGGATGATCATGGTGATCGGCCGGGTGGGATAGGTCTGCGCCGCCGCGGGAGCGATGCCGGCCAGGGCGGCCAGGGCGCCGGCGGCGATGAGGTGACGTCTGTTCATGGGACTCCTCCTGAAATGGGGCTTTGTCGGTCCGGCGCCGGTTTCGACGGGCCCGGTTGTCGACTTCGCATACTCAATTCCGCGCGACTTGGATAGAAGCAGGTAGCGCGGCGGAAGGCCCCGGCAAGGAGACCATGTGATGAGCGGCGATAGGACGAACGATGCTCTCTTCCCCGGGTTCCGCATGGAGGACGTGAAGACCTCCGGAACCACCATCCGCCTGCGCACCGGCGGCTCCGGCCCTGCCCTCCTGCTCCTCCACGGCTATCCGCAGACCCATGTGCTCTGGCACAAGGTCGCGCCGCGCCTCGCCGAGCGCTACACGGTCGTCGCCGCCGACCTGCGCGGCTACGGCGACAGCGGCAAGCCGGAGACGACGGGGGACCACGCCCCCTATTCCAAGCGCGCCATGGCGCAGGACATGGCGGAGGTGATGACCGCCCTCGGCCACGAGCGCTTCTTCCTCGCCGGCCACGACCGCGGCGGTCGCGTCGCCCATCGCCTCGCTCTCGACCACGCCGACCGCGTGATGAAGTTCGCCGTCCTCGACATCGCGCCGACCCGGGAAATGTATCGCGGCACGACCGAGGCCTTCGCCAGGGCCTACTGGCACTGGTTCTTCCTGATCACGCCGGCGCCCTTTCCCGAGCGCATGATCGGCGCCGATCCCGACGCCTATTGGCTGAAGAAATGCGGGTCTGGTTCGGCGGGCCTGACCCCCTTCGCGCCGGCGGCGCTCGCCGAATATCTGCGCTGCTTCCGCGACCCTGCCGTCATCCATGCGAGTTGCGAGGATTATCGCGCCGCCGCCGGGATCGACATCGCCCACGACGACTCCGACGGCGACCGCAAGCTGGAAATCCCCCTGCGCGTGCTGTGGGGGAAGCACGGCGTCATCGAGAGCTGCTTCGACGCCCTCGCCCTCTGGCGCCGGCGTGCCAAGGACGTCAGCGGCCGGGCACTGCCGGGCGGCCATTACCTCGCCGAGGAACTGCCCGACGAGGTGGCTGAGGAGTTCGAGATGTTCTTCGGGTGAGGCAGGCGCCTCGCACCCGGGGGCTCGACCGGCGAGGCGCCGCTTCGCCTCTCCCTGACAGAACCGGCGCCCTTCACCTCTCCCCGGCGAGGAGAGGTGAACGCGCCACACGCAGCTCCGAGGCTCTCAGTTGCCGGCCGTCACCCCCGCGGCCTTGATCACCGGCGTCCACTTGTCGACCTCCGCGGCGACATGGGCGCGCAGGGCCTCCGGCGTCTGCCCCGCCGCATCGGGAATCTCGCAGCCGAGCTCCAGCAGCCGCTTGCGCACGCCCTCGTCGGCCAGCGCCGCACGGCCGGCGGCGTTGAGCCGGTCGACGATCTCCTTCGGCGTGCCCTTCGGCGCGAAGACGGCGTTCCAGCCGACCGCCTGAAAGGCCGGCAGGCCGGCCTCGGCGCTGGTCGGCACGTCGGGCGCCGTCGGCAGGCGGGACGGCGTCGCCACCACGAAGGTCTTGAGATTGGCGAGCTGCGGCACGATGCCGACCGTCTGGTCGCAGACATAGTCGAGCTGCTTGCCGAGCAGCGCCGCCATGGCGGGGCCCGAACCGCGGAACGGCACATGCTGGACCGGCGCACCGACGAGATGGTGGAAGAAGACGCAGGTCAGGTGCGAGGTCGAGCCGACGCCCCCATGGCCGTAGTTGAAGCGCGTCGGGTTGGCGCGGATCAGCGCGATCATTTCCTGCAGCGTGTTGGCCGGGAAATCCTTGTGCGCGGATATCAGCATCGGCGTACCCGCCGCGTTGATCACCGGCTCGAAATCGGTGCGCGGGTCATAGGCGAGGCGCGGATAGAGACCGACCGAGGCCGAATGGGTGCCGAGGTTGCCCATCATGATCGTGTAGCCGTCCGGCGTCGCCCGGGCGACGCGCGTCGAGGCGGTCGTGCCGCCGGCGCCGGCGGCGTTCTCGACCACGATCGTCTGGCCGAGGGTGCGCGCCATGTGGTCGGCCATGATGCGGGCGATGATGTCGGTGGGCCCGCCCGCCGCGAAGGGCACGATCAGGGTGATCTGCCGGCTCGGATAGGTGTCGGCATGGGCGGGGCCGGCGAAGACGGCGGCCGCCAGCGCGGCCAGGCCGCAGATGATGCGTTTCATGGGTGTCCTCCACAGGTGTTGAGGCCGCTTCCGGCGCGGCTCTGGTCGATGGTCAGGCGCTAGAGATGTCTGAGCCCCCAGGCTTCGAGGAGCGGCAGCAGTTCGGCCTGCGTACGCTGGCGATGGCGCCGCGCCGCGGCGTCCGCGGCAGGGCCGTCGCCGTCGCGGATGGCGGCGATGATGGCCTGGTGCTCGCCGGACGAGGCGCCGAGATTGCCGCGCAGGTGCAACGTCAGCATGCGGGCGCGGTGCATCTGGTCGCCCACCGTGCGGGCGATGCGGATGATGCGCCCGTTGGCGGCGCTCTCGACGAGGTCGCGGTGGAAGAGGTCGTCGGCTTCGCCCCAGGCGCGCATGTCGCCGCGGGCCAGGGCCTCCGCCATCAGCCCGTTCGCAGCCTCAAGGCGCGCGACCGTGGCGGCGCGCTCGGCGGAAGGAAGGGCCGCGGCGAGTTCGGCCGCCCGACCCTCGATGGCGATCATCACGTCGTAGATCTCGCGCACGTCGTCGGGGGCGAGCGCGCAGATGACGATGCCGCGCTTCGGAAGGATGCGGACGAGGCCCTCCTCCTGCAGCTTCAACACCGCCTCGTGGACCGGCGTGCGGCTGACGCCGAGGCGCAGCGCCATCTCCTGGGCCGAGGCCTGGTAGCCGGGCGCGAAGGTGCCGTCGCGGATCGCCGCCTTGATGGCGGCATAGGCGTCGTCGACCCGCGAGGGGCGCCTGTCCGCTGTCGCTCCGATCCCTGCCGTCATCGCATCCTCATCGCCCATCCATAACATCTTCCATGGAAGCTGCAATGGAATGTTGACAGCGCGGCGCCGGCGGCGCATTGGGCGGGAAACAGGAGGGGTGTTCATGAAGAGCTATCGCATCGCCACCATTCCCGGCGACGGCATCGGGACCGAGGTCGTTTCGGCCGGCGTCGAGGTGCTGGAGGCGCTCGCCGCCCGCGACGGCGGCTTCGGCCTCGCCTTCGACCATTTCGACTGGGGCGGCGCGTACTACAAGAAGCACGGCCGCATGATGCCGGAAGACGGCCGGGAGCAGATCCGCGGGCACGACGCCATCCTCTTCGGCTCGGCCGGCCACCCCGACATTCCCGACCACATCACGCTCTGGGGCCTGAGGCTCGCCATCTGCCAGCCCTTCGACCAATACGCCAACGTCCGGCCGACGCGGGTCCTGCCCGGCATCACCTCGCCTCTGCGCCATGTCTCCGGCCCGGAGCTCGACTGGGTCATCGTCCGCGAGAATTCCGAGGGCGAATATGCCGGCGTCGGCGGCCGGGTCCACCAGGGCCTGCCCATCGAGGCGGCCACCGACGTGTCGATGATGACCCGCGCCGGAGTCACACGCATCATGCGCTTCGCCTTCCGCCTGGCGCAGTCGCGGCCGAGGAAGCTCCTCACCGTCGTCACAAAGTCCAACGCCCAGCGCTACGCCATGGTCATGTGGGACGAGATCGCGGTGGAGGTCGCCAAGGAATTCCCGGACGTGACCTGGGACAAGGCCATCGTCGATGCCATGACCATGCGCATGACGCTCAAACCCGAGACGATCGACACGGTGGTGGCCACCAACCTGCACGCCGACATCCTCTCGGACCTCGCGGCGGCGCTCGCCGGCTCGCTTGGGATCGCCCCGACGGCGAACCTCAATCCGGAGCGGGAGTTTCCCTCCATGTTCGAGCCCATTCACGGCTCGGCCTTCGACATCATGGGCAAGGGCGTCGCCAATCCGGTCGGCACCTTCTGGTCCGCCTCGATGATGCTCGACCACCTCGGCGAGCCGAAGGCGGCGGCCCGGCTGATGCGCGCCATCGAGCGCGTCACCGCCGACACGGCCCTGCACACGCCGGACCTCGGCGGCCGGGCGACGACGCGCCAGGTGACGGACGCGGTGATCGCGGCCATCAAGGCCGACAACGAATAGCAGGTCGTCGGGAGGGGCTCTGGTCCGCGAGGCGGAGCCCGTCTATGCCGCCCTCCAACGGCTGGAACGGTCCCTCGTCGCGTCATGGCCGGGCTTGTCCCGGCCATCCACGACTGGCACACGACGGCGCAAGACAAAGTCGTGGATGCCCGGCACAAGGCCGGGCATGACGTGAGCAGCGCGGCGCGCCTTCGACACGGCACCGCAGCACCGAGGAGACTCCCATGGCCCGTTCCAACACCTACAAGCTCGCCGTCATCCCCGGCGACGGCATCGGCACCGAGGTCATGCCCGAGGGCCTGCGCGTGCTGGAGCGCGCCGCCGCCAAGTACCGCTTCTCCGTCGACCTCGACCACCACGACTTCTCGTCCTGGGCCTATTACGAGAAGCACGGCCGCATGATGCCGGAGGACTGGAAGGCAAAGATCGGCGGCTCGGACGCCATCTTCTTCGGCGCCGTCGGCATGCCCGACAAGATCCCCGACCACGTCTCGCTCTGGGGCTCGCTGCTGCTGATGCGCCGCGAGTTCGACCAGTACGTCAACCTGCGCCCGGTCAAGCTGATGCCGGGCGTGCCCTCGCCGCTGGCGAACCGCAAGCCCGGCGACATCGACTTCTTCGTGGTGCGCGAGAACACCGAGGGCGAGTACTCCTCCGTCGGCGGCCGCATGTTCCCCGGCACCGACCGCGAGATCGTGCTGCAGGAGACGGTGATGACGCGGGTGGGCGTCGACCGCATCCTCAAATACGCCTTCGAGCTGGCCATGAAGCGCCCGCGCCGGAAGCTCACCAGCGCCACCAAGTCCAACGGCATCTCGATCTCGATGCCCTATTGGGACGAGCGCGTCGCGGAGATGAAGAAGGCCTATCCCGACGTCGCCGTCGACCAGTACCACATCGACATCCTCACCGCCCATTTCGTGCTGAACCCGGACCGCTTCGACGTGGTCGTCGCCTCCAACCTGTTCGGCGACATCCTCTCCGACCTCGGACCCGCCTGCACCGGCACCATCGGCATCGCGCCCTCGGGCAACATCAACCCGGACCGCAAGTTCCCCTCGCTGTTCGAGCCGGTCCACGGCTCGGCCCCCGACATCGCGGGGAAGGGCATCGCCAATCCGGTCGGCCAGATCTGGTCGGCGGCGATGATGCTCGACCATCTCGGCGAACCGGAGGCCGCCGCCGCCATCGTCCGCGCCATCGAGCAGGTTCTGGCGACGCCGGAATACCGAACCCGCGACCTCGGCGGCACCGCCGACACGGTCGCCTGCGGCAAGGCCATCGCCGACGCGTTGACCTGACCCGCGGCATCACAAGAACTACGTACGTATAGCCTTTCACGTACGTAGTTTTCGTCGGCAAAACACTCGATATCGGCAGGGTCGTACCCAGAAATGCGTATGTCCCTGCCCCCGAACACCGCCTAGGTTCGCGCCCGAAAACCAAAGGCGCGGCGATGGATTTCTCGACTCTGACCTGGATCGGCCTTCTGCAGGTCATCTGGATCAACATCATTCTCTCCGGCGACAATGCCGTGGTCATCGCCCTGGCCTGCCGCGGCCTGCCGGAGCGCCAGCGGCTGGTCGGCATGGTGCTCGGCGCCGGCGTCGCCATCGCGCTGCGGGTGGTCTTCACGCTCTTCGTCGCGGCGCTGCTCGACATGCCCTTCCTGCGCCTGGCTGGTGGCCTGCTGCTGTTCTGGATCGCGGTGAAGCTGGTCACCGACGAGGGCGACGGCGAAGGCCACGTCCAGGCCTCCGACAAGCTGTTCCACGCGGTCCGCACCGTCGCCATCGCCGACGCGGTGATGAGCCTCGACAACGTGCTCGCCATCGCCGCCGTGGCGCGCGACAGCAAGACGATGCTGGTCATCGGCCTCGTCATCTCCATCCCGCTGATCGTCGCCGGCGCCTCGCTCATCATGAAGATGCTGGAGCGCCTGCCGATCCTCGTCTGGGCCGGTGCCGGTCTGCTCGGCTGGCTCGCCGGCGACATGATGCTGAACGACCCCTTCGTCCGCGGCCAGATCGGCGGTGAGGCGGTGCACCGGCTCGAGCTGCCGGCCGAAGTCGTCGGCGCGGTGATCGTCATCGCCCTCGCCTACGGGATCAGGAGGATGCGCGCTGCCGCGGCCGCCTGAGGGCCGGCGGAAAAAGTTCGAAGAAGCCTGCTGACATCTGCACAATTACGTAATATGTCGCACCACCCCCGGCTGCCCTGCGGCAGCCGCATCGGACGGACGCGGCATGGACAATCAATTCTGGATCGGCCTTCTCCAGATCATCTGGATCGACCTTCTGCTCTCCGGCGACAACGCGGTCGTCATCGCGCTGGCCTGCCGCGGCCTGCCCGAGAAGCAGCGCAAATGGGGCATCCTGCTGGGCGCCGGCGCGGCGGTCGGCCTGCGCATCATCTTCGCGCTGATCATCACCTATCTCCTCGCCGTGCCCTTCCTGAAGCTGGTCGGCGGCATCCTGCTGTTCTGGATCGCCACCAAGCTGGTGGTGGGCGAGGAGGGCGGCGACCACGGCAACATCCAGGAGAGCGACAATCTCTGGAAGGCCGTGCGCACGGTCGCCATCGCCGACGCCGTCATGAGCCTCGACAACGTCATCGCCATCGCCGCCGCCTCGCACGGCAACGTCTGGCTCTTCATCTTCGGCCTCGCCCTCACCATCCCGCTGATCATCTTCGGCTCGACGCTGATCCTCGGCATCATCGAGCGCTTCCCGATCTTCGTCTGGGCGGGCGCGGCCCTGCTCGGCTGGATCGCCGGCGAGATGCTGCTGAGCGACCCCGTCGTGCTGCGCCAGCTCTTGGCCTGGGGCACCGGCCTCGTCACCCCGGTGGACGTCAGCCAGGTCTATCCCGCCGGGTTGAAGCCGACCGCCATCGCGCATTACGGCTCGGCCGTCGTCGGCGCGGTGATCGTCCTGATCCTCGGCTATGTCCTGCGCAAGCGCCGCGAGGAAGCCGCCGCGACGCATTGAGCCGCAAACGCCGAACGCACCCAATGCCCGCCCCCGTGGCGGGCATCGTCGTTTCAGGGAGCGTCAGGCGCGGGTGACGGTGCCGGCAGCCACCGTGAAGAGGTCGGCGCGTCCGCCGAGGCCGGCGAAGGCGTGCGGGTCGGCCCCCGTCATCCAGACCTGCGCGCCGAGCGCCTCCAGCGCGTCGTAGAGCGCTCCCCGCCGTTCGGGGTCGAGATGGGCCGCCACCTCGTCCAGCAGCACGACGGGGGTGAACCCCGCCATCTCCGCCACCAGCCGGGCATGGGCCAGCACCAGCCCGATGAGCAGCGCCTTCTGCTGGCCGGTCGAGCAGCGCTCCGCCGGCGCGCCGGAGGGGCCGTGCACGGCGAGGAGGTCGGTGAGATGCGGGCCGATCGTGGTGCGGCCGGCGGCACGGTCGCGATGGCGGTTGTCGCGCAGCACGGTGCGATAGTCGTCCTCGACCGCCAGCGCCGGCCGCTCCAGCACGCCGGCCTCGAGCGTGCCGTCCAGGGCGAGCAGCGCCCAGGGAAAGGGCGAGGCCGGATCCTTGGTGGCGGCGATCAGACCGGCGAGGCGGCGCACCGCCTCCGCCCGCGCCGCGGCCACGGCCACGGCAAGCTCCGCCGTCTCGTGCTCGACCGCGTCGAGCCAGGCGGGATCGGGGGCGTGGTCCTCCAGCAGCCGGTTGCGCGAGCGCAGCGACCGCTCCAGCGCATTGACGCGGCTGCCGTGCTCGGCATCCACCGCCAGCACCAGGCGGTCGAGGAAGCGCCGCCGCTCGCCGGCCGAACCGAGGAACAGCCCGTCCATGGCGGGGGTGAGCCAGACCACCCGCACATGATCGGCGAAGGCGGTGGCCGAGCCCACCGACACGCGGTCGATGCGGCACTGTCGCGAGCGCACGTCCGGGTCGCCGCCGTCGATGCCGGTGCCGAGCAGGGCCTCGTCATAGGGTCCCTCGACCACGGCGCTCACCGCCCAGCCGCCGTCGCCCTGGTCGAAGGCCGCCTCGGCGAGAGTGGCGCGGCGAAGGCCGCGACCGGGCGTCAGGAAGGACAGGGCCTCGAGGATGTTGGTCTTGCCGGCGCCGTTCTGGCCGACGAGGGCGACGAGCCTTCCCTCCGGCTCCAGCGTCGCCGCGCGGTAGCTACGGAAGCGCGACAGCGCCAGCCGGGTGACGCGGCCGCACAGCGTCGCCGCTCCCTCGTCCGCCAGCCGCCCCGGCTCCTGAATCGTCTCCGCCATGGGGTCCTTATGGCGATGCCGCGGATTCGACGCCACCCCGGATATGGCGGCAGCGTGTGTGGCCGCCGTGGTGGGCAAGACGCACCGCCCCTCCCAGCACGCTGAAACGTTGACCGGCGTGGGAAGGATGCCGGGCACTCCTCCGTCATCCCCGGCCGAGCGAAGCGAGGGGAAGGGGATCCAGGGGTTGCAGGTCGGGGCCTCATGGCCGGGTTCCGGAGCCGGCGGGCCTAGCCCCCCTTCCCTCGGCCTTCGGCCTCGCCGGGGGTGAGGGCGAGCGGTGGCGGCACGGGCGATGCGTCGCCCTTGAGGGTTATTTTCATGCCCCTCACGCCGCCGACGTGTCGGCCTCGTAGGTGAAGCGGAAGTCGCAATGCGAGGCACCCTGCATGATGGTCTGGGTGCGCTCGAGCTTCAGCTTGGGGTCGTAGCCCTCGCAGAAGGTGCCGTCGCGCTGGCAGGAGAGCAGCGCGCCGATCTCGCCGAGACCCATGGCCTTGTACATCTCCGAATAGCGGCAGCGCACCACGTTGAAGGCATAGGTGGTCTCGGTGCGCCCGATCTCCTCGACGGTGAGCGCGCCTTCCGCCGTCCACAGCGGCTGCATGTCGATGAACCCCTGCAGCGAGGGGCCCTCGGGCGACTGGGCGGCGAAGCGCGCGGCCTGTTCGAGCGCCGAGCGGCGAACCGCCTCGCCGATGGTGGAGCGCGCGACCTCGACGCCGTGGCTCTCCTTCAGCTGCTCATAGACGTGCTTGAGGATCTCCGCCTCGATCCGCCGCTTCTCGATCATGGACAGGCCGGCGGGATGGGCCGGTGCGGTGCTGGCGGCGGTCATGGATAGGCTCCTTCGAACGGTTCGAAGGAGACAGGGAAGCCGGATCGGCGGCGGCTGGCAAGAGGCGCGGCCGCGACCCTCCTGCGCCGTCAGGCGACGTTGGCGGGCGGCACGATGCCGCGGGCCCTGAGGCGCGGCTCGACCAGGAGCTTGCGCGGCTCGGGGCCGTAATAGCCGTCGATCTGGACCATCGGCCGCGGCTTGACGATGATGGAGATGATGCGCTCCAGCAGCGCCTTGCCGGAAATCGGCTTGGCGACGAATTCGTGGACGCCGAGGCGCGTCGCCTCCATCACCCGCCAGCGCTCGAGATGCGAGGTGAGCATGATGATCGGCACGTCCGGCACCGGGAAGCTCTTGGGGTTGCGCACGATGCGCAGCATCTCCGCGCCGTTGAGCATCGGCATTTCCCAATCGAGGATGACGATGTCGGGCGCATGGACGCGGATGTGCTCGAGGCCGGCGAGACCGTCGGCGGCCTCGTGCACGGTCTTGATCCCGATGTTCATCAGGATGTTGCGCACGACCTTCCGCATGAACTGGTTGTCGTCGACGATCAGCACGTCGACGCTCGACAAGAGCTGCTCCGCCTTTTTCGAGATGAGGCCGTTCATCGACTTGCCACCCACCCTGTCTCCACTGCGGGGGACATTAGGCGGCCCGCCTTGAACCGCGGCTAAGCCAATCGAGTCAATTTGAGTGAATTTGCATTTTTGCGCGCAGCGCCGTCGAGGACAGCGGCGACTTGATGCCGTGCAGGAAGATCCAGGCGGGCGGCGGGGCCTTGGCGAGGAGTCGTCCGTCGCCCTCGCCGAGGCGGTGGCGGGCGAGGCTCTGCGCCGCGACGCCGGCGGCGGCCTTCAGGCTCGCGCCCGGCCGGTCCACCACGGCGATCGGCAGGAGATCGGCGATGCCGCGCCAGTTCTGCCAGAGATGGAACTGGGCGAGGTTGTCGGCGCCCATGATCCAGACGAAGCGCACGCCGCGGCAGCGCGCCTTAAGCTGGGCGATGGTGTCGAAGGTGTAGCGGGTGCCGAGAGCGGCCTCGATGCCGGTGACGTGGATGCGCGGATGGCCGGCGAGCCGGCGGGCCGCCGCGATCCGCTCGTCGAGAGGGGCGAGGCCGTGGCCGACCTTCAGCGGGTTGCCGGGGCTGACCAGCCACCAGACGGCATCGAGCCCCAGCCGCTTCAGCGCCGTGAGCGCCACCAGCCGGTGCGCCTCGTGCGGCGGGTTGAAGGAGCCGCCGAACAGGCCGACCTTCATGCCGGGCGCGTGCGGCGGCATGACGAGGCGCAGCCCGGCGCGCGGCCGGCGGCGCGCGATGCGGCTGCCGGCAGGCCTCACGGGCGGGTCTGTCCCGTGCCGCGCACGCGATATTTGAAGGTCGTCAGCTGCTCGACGCCGACCGGCCCGCGGGCATGCATGCGGCCCGTGGCGATGCCGATCTCCGCACCGAAGCCGAACTCGCCGCCGTCGGCGAACTGGGTGGAGGCGTTGTGCAGGACGATGGCGCTGTCGACCTCCGCCAGGAACCGGTCGGCCGCCGCCTGGTCGGTGGTGACGATGGCGTCGGTATGGTGCGAACCGTAGCGCTCGACATGGGCGATGGCCTCGCCGAGGCCGCCGACCACCTTCACGGCGATGATGGCCTCGCCGAACTCGGTGCTCCAGTCCTCCTCGCTCGCCGGCCTGACGCGCGGATCGACGATGCGGGTGAGGCTGTCGCCGCGCACCTCGCAACCGGCGTCGAGCAGGGCCGCGACGAGGGGCCTCAGATGCGTGCCGGCGCAGGCCTCGTCCACCAGCAGCGTCTCCGCCGCCCCGCAGACGCTGGTGCGCCGCATCTTGGCGTTGAGGACGATCTCCTTCGCCATGGCGAGCGGCGCCGCGCCATGGACGTAGACGTGGCAGTTGCCGTCGAGATGGGCGAAGACCGGCACACGCGCCTCGGCATGGACGCGGGCGACGAGGCTCCTGCCGCCGCGCGGAATGATGACGTCGAGATTGCCGCCGAGGCCCTGCAGCATGCAGCCCACTGCGGCGCGGTCGCGGGTCGGTACGAGGCCGATGGCGGCCGTCGGCAGGCCCGCCTGGTCGAGCCCGAGGGCGATGGCCTGGTGCAGGGCGCGGGAGGAGCGGAAGCTGTCGGAGCCGCCGCGCAGGATGGCGGCGTTGCCGGATTTGATGCAGAGCGCCGCGGCATCCACCGTGACGTTGGGGCGGCTCTCGTAGATGACGCCGATGACCCCGAGCGGCACGCGGACCCGCTCAATCCTGAGACCATTCGGCCGGTCCCAGGCCTCCGTCACCGCGCCGACGGGGTCGGCGAGGTCGCGCACCAGCTCGACGCCCGCGGCGATGGCCGCGACACGGGCCGGGTCGAGCGCCAGCCGGTCGACGAAGGAGGCGCTCATCCCCTCCTGCCGGGCCGCCGCCACGTCCTCGGCATTGGCCTCGCAGATGAGGGCGGTGCGGGCGCGGATCGCCTGGGCCATGGCGGTCAGCGCGGCGTTCTTCTGGGCCGGGGTGGCAAGGGCGAGGCGGCGCGCCGCCGCCTTGGCGCGGCCGCCCATCTCCAGCATCACCTCTTCGGTGCTGGCCTCGTCGCCGATCGCGCTGTGAGCAGCGGACATCGTTTCCTCCCGGGCCGACTTGCCTAGCACGATGGCCCGAACAGGTAAAATCGAGCGGATCGGGCGCCGTCCTCCGGCATTTCGCGGGTTTGGTTAACCGCGGTTTAACGGTTCCCGCCTGATCTAGAGGGGCGGTATCCGGACCGCGCCAGCGCAGGCGCCATGACCGACGATCTCAACGCCCCGCTCGGGGTGGACAGCCAGCAGGAGAAGAAGCGGCGGCTGCCGGCCCTGCCGCTGCTGCCGACCGCCGCCGGCGTGGTCGGCGCCCTCGTCCTCGGCATCGCCGGCGCCATCGCCTTCATCCACAATCCGCTCGGCGGCGAGCCGCGCGTCGTCACCGCCATCGCCATGCCGCCGCCGCGGACCGCCGAGCCGGTGACGCAGGCCCCCGCACCCACGGCCCCGGCCGCCACGCCGGGCGAAGGCGAGGGCGGCAACACCATCAACATCATCGACGGCATGTCGGGCGCCGCCCGCGCCGTCCGCGTCGCCCCGGCGACGCCGGAAGCCTCCGCCGGCCTCGACCCGCGTCTCGGCGAGCGCACGCCCCTCGGCGTTCTGCCGCGCGTCGCCCCCGACGGCTCCAAGCCGCGTGACGTCTATGCCCGCACCTTCCGCCTGCCCGCCGGCGCCGACGCCGCCGCGCCGCGCATCGCCGTCCTGATCGGCGGGCTCGGCATCAGCCAGCAGAGTACGATGGAGGCGATGGCCAAGCTGCCCGGCGCCGTCTCCTTCGCCTTCGCCCCCTATGCCAGCGACCTTGAGCGCATCGTCGCCAGGGCCCGGGCCGAGGGACACGAGGCCTTTCTGCAGATCCCCATGGAGCCGATGGACTATCCGGAGAACGACCCCGGCCCCAAGACGCTGCTGACCACGCTCTCCGCCGAGCGCAACACCGAGCGGCTGCACTGGTCGATGGCGCGGTTCCAGGGCTATGCCGGCCTCGTCAACTACATGGGCGCCAAGTTCACCGCCTCGGAGAGCGCCGTGGCGCCGATCCTGCGCGAGGCCAACCGCCGCGGCCTGATGATGGTCGACGACGGCACAAGCGCCCGCAGCCTCATCCCGCAGATCGCCACGACCCTGCAGCAGCCGGTGGTGCGCGGCGACGTCCACCTCGACCGCGTGCCGACCCCGACCGAGGTCGATGCCCAGCTCGCCCGGCTGGAGGCGAGGGCCCGCGAGCGCGGCTTCGCCCTCGGCGTCGGATCGGCGCTGCCGGTGACCATCGACCGGGTCGCCCGCTGGGCCCGTGCGCTGGAGGGGCGCGGCTTCGTTCTCGTCCCGGTATCGAACGGAGTCGCGCGGCGCCAGCCGTCCGGCTAACCTGGCCCCCTCGCCCCGGATCTGCCCCATGCCCCGCTTCGAAGACCTGCCCTACCGGCCCTGTGTCGGCGTCGCCCTGTTCAACCGCCAGGGTCTCGTCTTCGTCGGCCGCCGCAAGGGCCCGGCGCCCGAACATGTCGACGCCGTCCACGCCTGGCAGATGCCGCAGGGCGGTATCGACCCCGGCGAGGACCCGCTCGCCACCGCCCGGCGCGAACTCTACGAGGAGACCAACATCCGCTCGATCTCGCTCCTTGCCGAGGCGCCGGAATGGTTCGCCTACGACCTGCCGCAGGACGTCGCCGGCCAGGCGTGGAAGGGGAAGTACCGCGGCCAGACCCAGAAGTGGTTCGCCTTCCGCTTCGATGGCGTGGAGAGCGAGATCGACGTCGCCAATCCCGGCGGCGGCCACAAGCCGGAATTCGACGCCTGGCGCTGGGAGCCGCTGGCGGCGACCCCCGGCCTGATCATCCCGTTCAAGCGCGGCGTCTATCACAAGGTCGTCGAGGCCTTCGCGCCCTTCGCCCATCCGGTCTGACGCGCCGGCATCCGCACTCTTCCGCATCGCACAATCCGCGCAGCGGCGTAGCCTCGGCCCCGTCCCAACGGAGGCTGCCATGACCGACCGCTTCGCCACCGACCGTTTCTCCATCGACCGCCGGGCCGCCATCGCCGGCGCCACCCTGTTCACCGCAGCGGCCGCCCGCGGTGCCGCGGCCCAGGGCCGGCCCGCCATCGACGCGCAGACCGCGCTGATCGTCGTCGACGTGCAGAACGACTTCTGCCCCGGCGGCCGGCTGGCGGTGCCGAAGGGCGACGAGATCGTCGCCGTCTGCAACGCCATCGGCAAGCGCTTCCAGAACGTCGTCTTCACCCAGGACTGGCACCCCGAGGGCCATTCCTCCTTCGCCTCCAGCCATGCCGGCAAGAAGCCCTTCGACGTGGTGCAGATGCCCTATGGCGCGCAGGTGCTCTGGCCCGACCACTGCACCTGGGATTCGGCCGGCGCTGAGTTCCACGAGGCTCTCGACATCCCCCATGCCCAGACCATCGTCCGCAAGGGCTACCGCAAGGAAGTCGACAGCTATTCCGGATTCCTCGAGGCCGACCGGAAGACCCCGACCGGCCTCGGCGGCTACCTCAAGGAGCGCGGCGTCACCCGTGCCGTCGTCGTCGGCCTCGCGACCGACTTCTGCGTCAACTGGACGGCCCAGGATGCCGCCAAGGCGGGGCTCGAAACCTTCGTGGTGGAGGAGGCCTGCCGCGCCATCGACCTCGGCGGCTCGCTGGACAAGGCCTGGGCCGATATGGCGGCGCTGGGGGTGAAAAAGATCAAGACCGCCGATCTCGGCTGAGGGTCAGGACGCTGGCAATAGTCGGAATAGGATTTTTGTCCTTGACCAGCGTGACGCTCCGTGGTAGGTCTTCAGGCAGGTTCCGGTGCTGCGCCCACTGGTCCGCTGCATCGCAGAAGTGCGTCCTTCGAGGCTCGCCGCCGGACGATGCAGTTTGCCCCCGACGGTTTCACGCACCACCACAGTTGCAAGCCACACCAACGCAAAAGGCCGCCCGGAGGCGGCCTTCGCCAAAAGTGAGGAACGAGACGCGGCTCAGTGCGTGGTGGCGATGGTGCCCAGCGCCGCCTTGACGCCCTGCAACTGGTCGAGCCGCTCCGAGGCCTTGATCTTCAGCGCGTCGTCCTTGGCGTCGGCGAGATCCTCCTGCGCCTCGCGGATCTCCCGGTCGATCTGCTCGACCTGGAGGTCCTCGACGGGCGTCGCGCGCTCGGCGAGCACGGTGAGGCCGCCGGAGGAGACCTCGGCGAAGCCGCCGCGGACGTAGAGCCGCTTCGGCTGGCCGCCGCCGTGGATGGTCAGGATGCCCGGGCGCAGCGTCGAGACGAAGGGAGCGTGACCGGCGAGAACGCCGAAGTCACCCTCCGAGCCCGGCACCACCACCTGCTCGACGGCTCCGGAGAAGAGCTGCCGCTCGGGCGAGACCAGTTCGAAATGGAAGGTCGCCATGTCGTGCGATCCCCTCTGTCAGGCCGATCAGGCCGCTTCGGCAGCGAGCTTGCGGCCCTTTTCGACGGCCTCCTCGATGGTGCCGACCATGTAGAAGGCGGCCTCGGGGAGATGGTCGTACTTGCCCTCAACGAGGTCACCGAAGCCCTTCACGGTGTCCTTCAGGTCGACGAACTTGCCCGGCGCGCCGGTGAAGACTTCGGCCACGTGGAAGGGCTGCGACAGGAAGCGCTCGACCTTGCGGGCGCGGGCCACCGTCAGCTTGTCCTCTTCCGAGAGCTCGTCCATGCCGAGGATCGCGATGATGTCCTGCAGCGACTTGTAGCGCTGCAGGGTCTGCTGGACCTTGCGGGCCACCGCGTAGTGCTCCTCGCCGATGACGCGGGGATCGAGCATGCGCGAGGTCGAGTCGAGCGGGTCCACCGCCGGGTAGATGCCCTTCTCGGCGATCGAGCGGTTGAGAACGGTCGTCGCGTCGAGGTGGGCGAAGGACGTGGCCGGCGCCGGGTCGGTGAGGTCGTCGGCGGGGACGTAGATCGCCTGCACCGAGGTGATCGAGCCCTTCTGCGTGGTGGTGATGCGCTCCTGCAGGGCGCCCATGTCGGTGGCGAGCGTCGGCTGGTAGCCCACCGCCGAGGGGATGCGGCCGAGAAGCGCCGACACCTCGGAGCCCGCCTGGGTGAAGCGGAAGATGTTGTCGACGAAGAACAGCACGTCCTGGCCCTGGTCGCGGAAATGCTCGGCGATGGTCAGGCCCGAGAGGGCGACGCGGGCGCGGGCGCCCGGCGGCTCGTTCATCTGGCCGAACACGAGGGCGCACTTGGAGCCTTCGCCACCGCCCTTCTTGTTGACGCCGGACTCGATGAACTCGTGATAGAGGTCGTTGCCCTCGCGGGTGCGCTCGCCGACGCCGGCGAACACGGAGTAGCCGCCGTGGGCCTTTGCGACGTTGTTGATGAGCTCCTGGATGAGCACGGTCTTGCCCACGCCGGCGCCGCCGAACAGGCCGATCTTGCCGCCCTTGGCGTAGGGGGCGAGGAGGTCGACGACCTTGATGCCGGTGACCAGGATCTCGGCTTCCGTCGCCTGCTCGGCGAAGGTCGGGGCCGGCTGGTGGATGGCGCGGGTCAGCGAGGTCTTCACCGGGCCGGCCTCGTCGATCGGCTCACCGACGACGTTGAGGATGCGGCCGAGCGTCTCGTCACCGACGGGAACGGCGATCGGCAGGCCGGTGTCCTTGACCTGCTGGCCGCGGACCAGACCCTCGGACGTGTCCATGGCGATGCAGCGGACCGTGTTCTCGCCGAGGTGCTGGGCGACCTCGAGGACGAGGCGGTTGCCGTTGTTGCTGGTCTCGAGCGCGTTCAGGATCTGCGGCAGGTGGCCGTCGAACTGCACGTCGACGACGGCGCCGATGACCTGGCTGATCCGGCCGGTACCCGCCGGCGCATTGGTCGCAGTCTTTGCCATAATGGGGTCCTCGCTTGATGTCGTGAGCTCAGAGCGCCTCGGCGCCCGAGATGATTTCGATGAGTTCCTTGGTGATCATCGCCTGACGCGCGCGGTTGTACTTGAGCGTCTGCTTCTTGATCATCTCGCCGGCGTTGCGCGTCGCATTGTCCATCGAGGACATGCGGGCGCCCTGCTCGGACGCGGCGTTCTCGAGGATCGCCTTGAAGATCTGGATGGTCACGTTGCGGGGGAGCAGGTCGGCCAGGATCTCGGCCTCGCCGGGCTCGAACTCGTAAGGAGCGTTGTCGGCGCCGGCGGCGGCTTCGCCCGCGACCTGCGCCGGGATGATCTGCTGCGCCGTCGGGATCTGCGAGATGACAGACTTGAAGCGCGAGAAGAACAGGGTGGCGACGTCGAACTGGCCCTCGGCGAAGAGCTTCAGGACCTGGGCGCCGACCTCCTCCGCCTGGGCGTAGGAAAGCTGCTTCACCGCCCGGAACTCGATGTAGCCGACGATCTGCTTCTCGAACTGGCGGCGGATCAGGTCATAGCCCTTGCGGCCGACGCAGAAGAACTTGACCGTCTTGCCCTCGGCCTGCAGGGCGAGGGCGCGCTCGCGGGCGAGGCGGACGATGGAGGTGTTGAAGGCGCCGCACAGGCCGCGCTCGGCGGTGGCGACGACGAGCAGATGAACGTCGTCCTTGCCCGTGCCGCTGAGCAGCATCGGCGCGTCGGAGCCGGTCACGGCGCCGGTGAGGTTGGCGAGCACCGCTTCCATCTTCTCCGCATAGGGGCGGGCGGCCTCGGCGGCCGTCTGGGCGCGCTTGAGCTTCGCCGCGGCCACCATCTGCATGGCCTTGGTGATCTTCTGCGTCGCCTTCACGGAGGCGATGCGGTTCCTGAGATCCTTCAAGCTCGGCATCAGCCGACGTCCCTTCTGGCTTCGATGGCCTGTTCCACCTTGCGGCGGAAGGCCAGCGGATCCGCAATCATCTTGATGGGCGTGGCGTTGATGCCCGTCCCATGCACGGTCACGTTCCCGAAATTGAGAACGCGGCCGAGGAAAGTCTGGTCGACGGCGACCGAGTCGACCTTTTCGAGCCGCTGCTCGATGGTGGAGCGGGCGATGAAGCCCCACTTCGCCACCACCTTGCGCGACGTCACCGCCAGTTCGGTCGTCCGGCTCATGAACCAGGCGACCAGGAGCCAGAGCGACGCCAGGCCCAGAACCGCGGCCCCGTAGGGCCACACCAGAACGGTTGCGGCGAGGCCGACGACGACGGCGACCATGGGCCAGAAGTAGACGACCCAGTGGATCGTCGCTTCGTGGATGATCTCCTCACCCGGGCCCAGGCTGTCGCTGACGTAGCTCACCGCGCCCCGATCAGCTGAACGAGGCCGCGAAGCTCTCGACGGTGGCCTTCAGCTTGGCGGCCGTGTCGTCGGACAGGTCCTTCGACGAGCGGATCGCCTCGAGGACCGCGCCCTCCGAGCGCAGCTTGCCGAGGAGACCCTCCTCGAAAGCCTTGACGCGGCCGAGCGGCAGCTTGTCGAGATAGCCGTTGGTGCCGGCCCAGATGACCGCCACTTGCTCTTCCATCTTCAGCGGCGAGTACTGGTTCTGCTTGAGGAGCTCGGTCAGACGGGCACCGCGGTTGAGCAGGCGCTGGGTCGTCGCGTCGAGGTCCGAGCCGAACTGGGCGAAGGCGGCCATCTCGCGATACTGCGCGAGCTCGCCCTTGATCTTGCCGGCGACCTTCTTCATCGCCTTGGTCTGCGCCGAGGAGCCGACGCGCGACACCGAGAGGCCGACGTTCACCGCCGGGCGGATGCCCTGGAAGAACAGGTCGGTCTCAAGGAAGATCTGGCCGTCGGTGATGGAGATGACGTTGGTCGGGATGTAGGCCGACACGTCGTTGGCCTGCGTCTCGATGACCGGCAGCGCCGTCAGCGAACCCTTGCCGGCGTCGTCGCCCATCTTCGCCGCGCGCTCGAGCAGGCGGGAGTGGAGATAGAACACGTCGCCCGGATAGGCCTCGCGGCCCGGCGGGCGGCGCAGCAGCAGCGACATCTGGCGGTAGGCGACGGCCTGCTTGGAGAGGTCGTCGTAGATGATGACGGCATGCATGCCGTTGTCGCGGAAGAACTCGCCCATGGCGCAGCCCGAGAAGGGCGCCAGGAACTGCATCGGCGCCGGGTCCGAGGCGGTGGCGGCGACGACGATCGAGTACTCCAGCGCGCCGTTCTCCTCGAGCGCCTTCACGAACTGGGCGACCGTGGAGCGCTTCTGGCCGATGGCGACGTAGACGCAGTAGAGCTTCTGCATCTCGTCGGCGCCGGCGACGTTCAGCGGCTTCTGGTTGAGGATGGTGTCGAGGGCGATGGCGGTTTTGCCGGTCTGGCGGTCGCCGATGATCAGCTCGCGCTGGCCGCGGCCGATCGGGATCAGCGCGTCGATCGACTTCAGGCCCGTCGCCATCGGCTCGTGCACCGACTTGCGCGGAATGATGCCGGGAGCCTTGACGTCGACGCGCCGGCGCTCGGTGCTCTCGATCGGGCCCTTGCCGTCGATCGGGTTGCCGAGGGCGTCGACGACGCGGCCGAGCAGGCCCTTGCCGACGGGAACGTCGACGATGGCGCCGGTGCGCTTGACGGTGTCGCCTTCCTTGATGTCGCGGTCGGCGCCGAACAGCACGATGCCGACGTTGTCCGTCTCGAGGTTCAGGGCCATGCCGCGGATGCCGTTGTCGAACTCGACCATCTCGCCCGCCTGGACGTTGTCGAGACCGTAGACGCGGGCGATGCCGTCACCGACGGAGAGCACCTGGCCGACCTCGGAGACTTCCGCCTCCTGACCGAAGTTCTTGATCTGGTCCTTGAGGATCGCAGAGATTTCAGCGGCGCGGATGTCCATCAGCCGACCTCTTTCATGGCGGTTCTAATCGAGTTGAGCTTGGTGCGAAGGGACGTGTCGACCATCCGCGAGCCGACCTTCACGATCAGCCCGCCGAGGATGGCCGGGTCCACCTTCACGTCGATTTTCGGCTCCTTGCCCAGCACGTCCTTGAGGGCGGCGGACAGGGAGGCGGAATGGGTCGGCGAGAGAGCTTCGGCGACGGTGACCTCGGCGACGATCTCGCCGCGCGACTTGGCCACCATGGCGTTGTAGCCGCGGATGATGCTCTCCACCGCGAACAGGCGGCGGTTGGCGGCGACGACCTTGATGAGGTTGCCGGCGGTGCCGCCGATGCCGGCCTTGTCGAGGATGGCGCCGACGGCCTTGGCCTGGTCCTCGGAGGAGAACACCGGGCTCTTCACCAGCCGACGCAGGTCTTCGGAATCGGCGATCATGGCGGTGAAGCGGGCGAGATCGGCCTGGACCTGATCAAGCTGCCCCGCCTCGTTCGCCAGCTCGAAAAGGGCCAGGGCGTAGCGCCCCGCCATGCCGGAAACGGTCTTGTCTTCGCCAGCCACCGCGTCTCTCGCGCTTCACGTGTCGAGGCCTTCGGGTCCCGCTGGCTGCCCCGCTTTCGCCCGGCAGCAACAAACCTTTGTCTCGACTGGGAAATTGGTCATCGGAGGAATGTCGCCGATGTGACTTCCCCCCGAAGTCGGCTGTCCGGTAGCACACGTATTCTCATGGTGCAACGCCATGAAAGCCTGTGGCCCGTGCACCAAAGGTCGCGGCGACCGGGCTTTCCACCGTTTTGGCGGGAATGGGGCGTGCCGCGGTCACTCCCGGAGCGAGGCTGCGATGGCCGGGATGCTGCGAAAGAGGATGAATGGGTCGTCCCTGGAGGGAAGAAAGCCGCGTCGTCGCCAGAAATCGGCAGCCTCATCGTCGACCGCATGGACCAGCAGCGCCCGTCCGCCCACGAGGGTTGCCGCATCGACGCAGCGGGACAGCGCATGCTTGAGCAGGCCCGTGCCGATTCCCCGGCCGGCCCACGCGCGATCCGTGGCGAGTTGGCCCAGCACCAGGCATGGCACGGGGTCAGGCGGCTGTCCGGTCCTGATGGAGCGCGGCATGGTGCCGGGGATCACCGCGGTCGGGGCAAGGCCGTAATAGCCGACGACCCGGCCGGCCTCATGGACGACCAGCACGGCCGTGAAGCCCTTCTCCTGGTTGGAAAGGGCTCGCGTTCTGATCCAATTGTCGAGTGCGGGCTTTCCGCAGGAAAAAGCGGCGACGTCGTGGGCGGCCGTGAGGATTTCCGGGGCCGACAGGGCCACGGTTCAGCTTTCGGAAGCTGGGATTGCTTCCCAGGGAGCGCGCCTCTTCACCAGATCAACCATCTCCGGAACGGGCGCGGCCGGCGTCTCGAGCACGGCCAGAAAAGCGGTGAAGCCCTCGGGGCTCATGCGGATAAGGTGCTGTTCCATCAGCACGTCCTCGGCTGCACGAACAGCCGCCTCGCGCACGAAATCCGTACGGCTTCTCCCGCGCAGCCCGGCGGCGCGGTCGATCATCGCGATATCGGCCTCGGGCAGGCGCATCGAAATGGGGTGGTCGCTACGGGCGCTCTTGGCGGTCATGGCGCGATCCTCCAGCAGACCAACTCTAATGAATTGTACTGCGATCTGCAATACGACGGTGACGCCCCCAACGCAAACGGGCGGCCCCGAAGGACCGCCCGCTTCGTCTCATGCGATGATCGGAAGCCTCAGGCCGCGGCCTTCTTGGCCGTCATGCGGCCGTAGAAAGTCTCGCCCTTGTCCGCCATTTCGCGCAGCAGCTTGTTGGGCGTGAAGCGGTCGCCGTATTTGGCGGCCAGCGCGTCGCACTTCTTCACGAAGGCCCTGGTGCCGATCATGTCGATGTAGCTCAGCGTGCCGCCCGACCAGGGCGCGAAGCCGAAGCCGAGGATGGAGCCGACATCCGCCTCGCGGGGATCGGTGACGACCCCTTCCTCGACGCAGCGCGAGGCCTCCAGCGCCGTCGTCACCAGCAGCCGGTCGATGATCTCCTGGCGGTCGATCGTGTCCGGGTCCTGCTGCGTGCCGACGAGGGCCTTGATCCCCTGCCACGCCGTCTTCTTGCCCGTGTCGGGATAGTCGTAGAAGCCCTTCTTGGCCTTCTTGCCGATGCGGCCCTCCTGCTCGACCATGAAGGTCAGCAGCTTCTCCTGCTGCGGGTCCACCGCCTGGGTGCCGACCTGCGCCTTGGTGGCCTTCAGGATCTTCAGGCCGAGGTCGATGGCCACCTCGTCGTTGAGGGTCAGCGGCCCCACGGGCATGCCCGCCTGCTTGGCGAGATTGTCGATCATGACGGTGGGCACGCCCTCCATCACCATCAGATGGGCTTCCTTGATGTAGTTGCCGACGCAGCGGTTCACGTAGAAGCCGCGGGTGTCGTTGACGACGATCGGCGTCTTCTTGATCGCCTTGACGTAGTCGAGGGCGACCGCGAGGGCCTTGTCGCCGGTCTTCTCGGCGAGAATCGTCTCCACCAGCATCATCTTGTCGACCGGCGAGAAGAAGTGGATGCCGATGAACTGCTCCGGCCGCACCGAGGCCTTGGCGAGTCCGGTGATCGGCAGGGTGGAGGTGTTGGAGGCGAAGACGACGTCGGGCCGGATGGCGGCCTCCGCCTTCTTGATCACGTCGGCCTTCACCGCCGGATCCTCGAACACCGCCTCGATGACGAGGTCGACGTCCTTCAGGTCGGCATAGTCGGCGCTCGCCTTGATCTTGGCGAGCAGCGCCTCGCGCTGGGCCGAGGTGGCGCGGCCCTTGTTGACCTGGTCGGTCATCAGCTTGTGCGAATAGGCCTTGCCCTTCTCGGCCGCCTCCACGTCGCGGTCGATCAGCACCACGTCCATGCCGGCCTGGGCCGAGACATAGGCGATGCCGGCGCCCATGAAGCCGGCGCCGATGACGCCGATGCTCTTCAGCTGCGTCGCCGGCACGCCGGCCGGACGGCGCAGGCCCTTGCCGAGGGCGCCCATGGAGACGAAGAGCGAGCGGATCATCGCCTGCGCCTGCGGGGTGCGCAGGACGGAGGCGAAATAGCGCGACTCGATGCGCAGCGCCGTGTCCATCGGCACGAGCAGGCCCTCGTAGACCGCGCTCATGATGGCGCGGGCGCCCGGATAATTGTCGTAGGTCTCCTTGCGGTAGAGGGCGTTGGCGGGCGGCCAGACCATCATGCCGCCGGCCGAATAGACCGGACCGGAGGGCAGCTTGAACTTCGGCTTGTCCCAGGGCTTCACCGGGTCGACGCCGGCCTTGAGCCGCGCCTTGGCCGCTTCGATGAGCTTGTCGGCGGGGACGATCTCGTCGATCAGGTTCATCGCCTTGGCGCGGTCGGCCTTGAGCTGGTCGCCCTTCAGGAGCATCTGCAGCGCCGACTGGATGTCGGCCATGCGCGGCACGCGCTGGGTGCCGCCGGCGCCGGGGAACAGGCCGACCTTCACCTCCGGCAGGCCGACGCGCAGCTTCGGATTGTCCGAGGCGACGCGGGCGTGGCAGGCGAGCGCGATCTCGAAGGCACCGCCCAGGCACATGCCGTTGATGGCGCAGACGAAGGGCTTGCCGCAGGTCTCGATCTTGCGCAGCACCAGCGAATAGGCGCGGCTCTGCTCGAAGAAATCGGCCATGGCCGCCTCGGGGCCCTTGGCCTTGATGGCGTCCTTGAAGGTCTGGCCGAGGCGCTCGAGCATGGTGAGGTCGGCGCCGCCCGAGAAGGTGTCCTTGCCGGAGGTGATGACGACGCCCTTGACGGCGGCATCGGCCACGGCCGCGTCCACCGCGGCGTTGAGGTCGTGGCCGACCGACTCGTCGATGACGTTCATCGACTTGCCCGGCATGTCCCAGGTCAGGAGGGCGATGCCGTCCGAATCGACGGACCAGGTGAAGTTCTTGAGATCCATGGTCGTCTCTCCTCTCACACGCGCTCGATGATGGTGGCGGTGCCCATGCCGGCGCCGATGCACAGCGTCACGAGGGCGGTGGACTTGCCGGTGCGCTCCAGCTCGTCGAGCACCGTGCCGAGGATCATGGCGCCGGTGGCGCCGAGCGGATGGCCCATGGCGATGGCGCCGCCGCAGACGTTGATCTTGTCGTGCGGGATGTCGAACGCCTGCATGTAGCGCAGCACGACCGAGGCGAAGGCCTCGTTGAGCTCGAACAGGTCGATGTCGCCGATCGACATGCCGGCCTTCTTCAGCAGCTTCCTGGTGACGTCCACCGGGCCGGTGAGCATCAGCGCAGGCTCCGAGCCGATGTTGGCGAAGGCCCGGATGCGGGCGCGCGGCTTCAGACCCGAGGCCTTGCCGGCCTCGGCCGAGCCGAGCAGCACGGCGGCGGCGCCGTCGACGATGCCGGAGGAATTGCCGGCATGGTGGACGTGGTTGACGCCCTCGAGTTCGGGATGGGCCTGGATCGCCACGGCGTCGAACCCGCCCGCCTCGCCCATCATGACGAAGGAGGCGTTGAGGCTCGCCAGCGACTGCATCGTGGTCGTGGGACGCATGTGCTCGTCGCGGTCGAGGATGGTGAGGCCGTTCATGTCCTTCACCGGGATGACCGAATTCTTGAAGCGCCCCTCCTCCCAGGACTTCGCGGCGCGCTTCTGGCTCTCCACCGCATAGGCGTCGACGTCGTCGCGGGAGAAGCCGTACTTGGTGGCGATGAGATCCGCCGAGATGCCCTGCGGCATGAAGTAGCTCTTCACCGCGATGGACGGGTCCACCGGCCAGGCGCCGCCCGAGGCGCCCATGCCGACGCGCGACATGCTCTCCACGCCGCCGCCGACGACCAGGTCGTGCTGGCCGGCCATGACCTGCGCCGCGGCGAAGTTCACCGCGTCGAGGCCGGAGGCGCAGAAGCGGTTGATCTGAATGCCGGGGACGACGTCGCCGTAGTCGGCCTTGAGGGCGGCGACGCGGGCGATGTCGCTGCCCGCCTCGCCGACGGGATCGACGCAGCCGAGGATGACGTCGTCCACGAGGCTGGTGTCGAGGCCGTTGCGGTCCCTGAGCGCGCGCAGGGTCGTGGTGGCGAGCTCGAGGGCGGTGACCTCGTGCAGGGCCCCGTCGGACTTGCCCTTGCCGCGCGGCGTGCGGACATGGTCGTAGACGAAGACGTCGGTCATGGCGGGTTCCTCTCCCCGGTTGATGGCTGGGCGCAGCGCGCAGGCCGGAGACCGGCCTGCGCCGCTCGGGTCAGAGCGTGCGCGCGATGAGAATCTTCATGATCTCGTTGGTGCCGCCGTAGATGCGCTGGATGCGCGCGTCCCGGTACATCCGCGAGATCGGGTACTCGTCCATGAAGCCGTAGCCGCCGAAGAGCTGGAGACAACGGTCGACGATGGTGTTCTGCAGGTCGGAGAGCTTGTACTTCGCCATGGAGGCCATGGCCGTGTCGCACTTGCCCTCGATGTGGAGCCCGACGCAGGTCTCGTAGAAGACCTTGGCGATCGTCGCCTCGGTCTTCATGTCGGCGAGTTCGAACTGGGTGTTCTGGAAGTCGATGACCTTCTTGCCGAAGGCGCCGCGCTCCTTGACGTAGTCGATGGTCAGGGTGAGCGCCCGCTCGATCATGCCGACGGCGGCGCCCGCGATGGTCAGGCGCTCCTGTGGCAGGGCCCGCATCATCTGGTAGAAGCCCTGGTTCGGCTCCGGGCCGAGCAGCGCCTCGGCCGGCAGCTTCATGTCGTCGAAGAACAGCTCGGAGGTGTCGGCCCAGTCGAGGCCCAGCTTCTTCAGCTTGCGGCCGCGGCGGAAGCCCGGCGCATTCTCGGTCTCGACGACGAAGAGCGAGGTGCCCTTGGCACCGGCCGACGGGTCGGTCTTGGCGGCGACCACGACCATGTTGGCGTGCTGGCCGTTGGTGATGAAGGTCTTCGAGCCGTTCAACACCCAGCCGTTGCCGGAGCGTTCGGCCTTGGTGCGGATACCCTGCACGTCGGAGCCGGCGCCCGGCTCGGTCATGGCCAGCGCCGCGATGAGCTCGCCGGTCACCATCTTCGGCAGCCAGGCCTTCTTCTGCTCCTCGGTGCCGTAGTGGAGGATGTAGGGCGCGACGATCGGCCCGTGGATCGCCCAGCCCCAGGAATCCGCGCCGGCCATGGCGATCTCGTGGGCGATGACCGCCTCGTGGCTGTAGTCGCCGCCGGCCCCGCCATACTCCTCCGGGATCGAGGCGGAGAGCAGGCCCGCATCCGCCGCCTTGATCCAGGCGTCGCGGTCCATGACGCCCTCTTCCGACCAGCGGTCGAGGTTCGGCACGAATTCCTTGGCGAGGAAGGCCCGCGCGCTCTCCGCGAGCATGTCGTGCTCTTCGGTACGCCACGCGGGCTTCGGCAGGTTGAGGGCGCTCATGTCAGTCTCCCAGATGTTCCGTCGGCCGCTTCAGGCTCGAGGGTGCAGTTACACCATCGACCGGCGCGGCTCTGAAGACGGCCTTACGGGGGAGCCGGCCACGCCGGCTCCCGGATGCGTTCAGAAACATCAGAACGCGTCGGCGGCGAGCGCCATCATCGAGTCGGCGCCGGCCTGGATGCGGGCGAGATGGGCGCCCGTCTCCGGCATCATCTGCTCGAAGAAGAAGCGCGCCGTCACCAGCTTGGCGTTCATGCGGTCGGCGGAGCCATCAGCGTCCCCGGCGAGCTTCTCCGAGGCCACCTTGGCCATCTTCGCCCACATGTAGCCCATGGCGACGAGGCCGAACATGTGCATGTAGGGCGTCGAGCCGGCGCCCGCATTGTCGGGCTTGGCCATGGCGTTCTGCATGAACCACATGGTGGCCGCCTGCAGGTCCTTCAGGCCCTTGGACAGCGAGCCGACATAGGCGCCCACTGCCGCGTCGTCCTTGTTCTGCGAGCAGAAGGTGCCGACCTCGTTGAAGAAGCTCATCACGGCACGGCCACCGTTGGCGGCGAGCTTGCGTCCCACGAGGTCGAGCGCCTGGATGCCGTTGGCGCCCTCGTAGATCATGGTGATGCGGGCGTCGCGGACGAACTGGCCCATGCCCCATTCGGTGATGTAGCCGTGGCCGCCGTACATCTGCTGGGCCTTGACCGCGTTGTCGAAGCCGAGATCGGTCAGCACGCCCTTCACGATGGGCGTCATCAGGCCGAGATGGTCCTCCGCCTTCTGCCGCTCGGCGGCGTCCTCGGAGCGGTGCGAGACGTCGGCCATCAGCGCGGTCCACAGGATGAGCGCGCGGCCGGCCTCGTTGACGGCACGCAGCGTCATCAGCGTGCGGCGCACGTCGGGATGGACGATGATCGGGTCGGCGGCCTTCTCCGGCGCCTTGGGGCCGGAGAGCGAGCGGCCCTGGATGCGGTCCTTCGCATAGGCGACCGCGTTCTGGTAGGCGACCTCCGACTGCGACAGGCCCTGGACGCCGACCGACAGACGCGCCTCGTTCATCATGACGAACATGGCGTTGAGGCCCTTGTTCTCCTGGCCGACGAGCCAGCCCTTGGCCTCGTCGTAGTTCATGACGCAGGTGGCGTTGCCGTGGATGCCCATCTTCTCCTCGATCTTGCCGCAGGAGACGCCGTTGCGCTCACCCGGCATGTTGTCGGGCGTCGGCAGGAACTTCGGCACGACGAAGAGCGAGATGCCCTTGGTGCCGGCAGGCGCCCCTTCGATGCGGGCGAGGACGAGGTGGATGATGTTCTCGGCCATGTCGTGCTCGCCGGCCGAGATGAAGATCTTCTGGCCGGTGAGGCGGTAGGAGCCGTCGCCGTTCGGCACGGCCTTGGTGCGCAGCATGCCGAGGTCCGTGCCGCAATGCGGCTCGGTGAGGTTCATGGTACCGGTCCACTCGCCGGAGGTCATCTTCGGCAGGTAGATCTGCTTGATCTCGTCGCTGGCATGGACGTTGAGCGCCGCCATGGCGCCCTGGGTCAGGCCCGGATACATGCCCCAGGCGAGATTGGCGGAGGACATGAACTCGCCGACGACGGTGTTGACGGTCGCCGGCAGGCCCTGGCCACCATAGTCGGGCGAGAAGGCGAGGCCCATCCAGCCGCCCTCCTGATACTGCTTGTAGGCTTCTTTGAAGCCCGGCGGCGTCGTCACCGTGCCGTCGTCGTTGCGGCGGCAGCCGACCGTGTCGCCCACCGCATTGAGGGGCTGCAGCACCTCCTCGCAGAACTTGGCGCCCTCGCTGACGATCGCCTCGACCAGGTCGCGCGGCGCGTCGGAAAAGCCCGGCAGGTTGCCGTAGCCGTCCAGCTTCAGGACGTCGTAGAGGACGAACATCGTGTCTTCGATGGGAGCCTTGTAGATCGGCATGTCTCATCTCCTCCGGGAGGGGACGCCCGTTCGGACGCCGGTTTCGCAAAGCCGCGGGGGGCGGCGGGATCAGTCCTTCGACGCCGAGGCGCCGATGCCGGCGAGCCGCCCGTCGATGACGGTGATCGCCCGTTCGAGTTCGTTGATGGCCGTGTCGATGTCGCTCTTCTGCGCCTGGAGCCGGCCGATCTGCTCGCGATATTTGGTCCGCGCCACCTTCATCTGTGTGACGCCGCCGTCGCCGAGGTCGTAGAGGTCGAGCATGGCCTTGACCTCCTCGAGCGAGAAGCCGACGCACTTGCCCATCAGGACGAGGCGTAGGCGCGAGCGGTCGCGGCGCGAATAGATGCGGTCCTGGCCCTGCCGCTCCGGCGCCAGCAGGCCCTTCTCCTCGTAGAAGCGCAGCGCGCGGGCGGTGACCCCGAACTCGCGCGTCATCTCGCGGATGGAGAAGGTGTCCTTGCCGGCGGAGGCGCCGGTCCGCGCCAGGAGTTCGGCGAGGGTGACGCCCCCGTTTCGGGCGAGATCCTGATCGGCCATGGCACTCACCGGCATCGGGCTCCCGGGACGGAGGGGCGGGTCGGGACGGCGGCCGGGGGAGCGGCGCCATCTTGGCCTTTCGTCTAACTCACGTTTACGTAAACGTCAAGATCGGGAGATGTGCGGAAGGGCGTCGGCTCCCGCGGCGGGTGGCCGCAGGTCGACTGCGCACGCAGCGCCGTTCTGCCGGTGCTCGCGGTGGGGGCGGCCGGATGCCGAGAGGTTTCACGCAGGTCAACCGGACGCATGAAGCGGCCCGCCGACGGCGCAATCGCCGACCGCATCGGACGTCTCGCACCCGCGAGGGACCGGCCTGGCCCGCGCCGCGTCGCGACGGGTGGGTTCCGGCAGAGCCTCGGCCGCTCGCCGGTCACGCCATCTGGCCGGTGATCCGATGGACCGCGTTGTTGCAATAGCCACGGGGGTTCCAGGGCCCCTGGTCGACCGGCTGGCAGGCCCCTGCAACGTCGAAGGCCTGCGCCATCAGGGTGACAGGGCCGCGGGCGAGCGTCAGGACCACGGAAAAGCGCCGCCAGGCATAGGGCTCGCCGGGCGCGGCGAGCCCGGCCTGCGTCCACGTGACGCCGCCGTCGGCTGAGACCCGCACCCCCGCGACCGGTGTCGCGCCGCTCCAGGCCCAGCCCTCCACCGTCAGCGCTTCGGCCGCCGGCGCCACGAAGCCTGCGGCAGGGCGGGTGATCAGCGACTTGACCGGCATGTCGGTGATCACCGCGAAGGACGCAGCGTCGAACGCGTCCCCCGGCCTCACCGGCCGGGCCGGCAGCCGGTAATCCGTGCCGGTCATCTTCTCACCGTCGTGCTCGCGGTCGCGGACGTCGAGGCGATCGAGCCATTTCTGCCAGGCGGAGCCGGGATAGCCGGGGACGACGACCCGGAGCGGGCCCCCGTGCAGCCGCGGCAGCGGCTCATCGTTCATGGCGAAGGCGACGAGCGTCTCGGGGGCTATGGCCTTGGCGATGGGAATGCCGCGCGACAAGGCCGGACGGTCCGGGCTCGTCAGGCTGCGGTCGGGGCTGTGATGGCCGGTATAGACGGCGGAGGGCTTCACGCCGGCTCTCTCCAGGAGGTCCCGCATCCTGACCCCCGTCCACCGCGCGCAGCCCACGGCGCCGTTGCGCCACTGCGCGCCGGAGACGGGCGGATCGAGGAAGGCGCGGCCGTTGCCTGCGCATTCGATCACGGCGGTCACCGACACGACGGAGAAGGACTCCCGCAACTCCCGCAGGGTGAAGGAAAGGGGTCGTTCGACCTCGCCGGTGATGTCGAGGCGCCACTGCCCGGCATCGACCGCCGGGGGCATGTCGCCGTTGTTGCGCACGAAGAAGGCCTCGGCCGGGGTGAGCGGCGGGTCGAGGGCCTCGGCCGGAGGCTCGCCGTTGGCGGCGGAGTCGTCCAGCCAGCGAAGGCGGGTCTTCGCCGCCAGTGCGGGATCGGGCGCCTGATGCGGCATGCGGGGGGTCTCGGTCACGGGTGCCGACTCTAACGGGCGGGGCGCGAGGCCGCCAGCGGGATCCGGACGAGCGCCCGGCGGGTCAGGCCAGCATGTCGAGGATCGGGATCGCCGCGGGCACTGTCCCCGCCGCATCCGGCGCGGACAGGTCCTCCACCGCTCGGGTCATGGAGCGGCTGACCGCCTCGATGTCCTCGATTTCCGCCGGGTCGGCCTCCTCCTGCTTGAGCCGGCGCGCCGCCTCCTCGAGGAGCTGGCGGGCCTGCCGCGCGGCGTCCTTGAACTGCTCGATCTCCTCCCGCTCCGCCTGGCTCTTCGCGCCGCGCGAGGCGATGTCGTGGGCGGCGGCGCGATAGGCGTCGGCCGCCTTCTGGCGCTCCTCCTCGGCCGTCGGCTGGCGGGTTTCGCCGGGGGAATCTTCCGCTGCGGCCGCCGTCCCGGTGCCTCCGGCCTGCGATCCGGACGCCTTCGCCGCGTCCGTCGGCGTCTCGGTGCCCGCCTGCCCCGCCGTCGCCTCACCCGCACCGCCCGCTCCCGCCTCGCCGCCCGCGCTGGTCTCGGAGGAGGTTGGCTCCGCCGGGGCTTCTGCGGCGCCGGCGGCACCATAGGCGCGGGCGGCCTCGCGGATCTCCTGGGCGATCTGCTTGGCCTGCCGCGCCATCGCCTTGGG
Source organism: Phreatobacter cathodiphilus (assembly GCF_003008515.1). Lineage (NCBI taxonomy): Bacteria > Pseudomonadati > Pseudomonadota > Alphaproteobacteria > Hyphomicrobiales > Phreatobacteraceae > Phreatobacter > Phreatobacter cathodiphilus. The sequence goes on from NZ_CP027668.1 coordinate 3,227,878, forward strand.
ATCGCCGGCGAACATGCGGAGCATCTGCAGCCTCGCCTTGGCCTGGTCGAGCTTCTGCTTGGCCGCCGCCTTGCGGTCGGAGACCATGGATCGCTGTGCCGCCTGAAGCTGGAGAAGGGTGCCTTCACCCTCGCGGCGGCGGTCGACGACGTCTTGCGGCAGCCCGAGGGTTGCGAGCGGCCGCTCTGGCCGGCTCCGGGCGGCGAGGCCGCCGTCCCTGGCGGACGGAACCAGCAGGACCGACGACGCCCCGTTCAGGTTGACGTTCATGTCGCTCCCGCGCCCCCGATGGATCACGCTCCACCGAACCACCGAACCGGAAACAAACTGTTAACCTTAACGAATCCCTGCGACCCTTTTGCGCAGGCGCGGTCGGACCGCCGGACCTCTGACGATCGGCGGTCCTACCTCGCAATCCCTTGAAAGACCGGCATCGACCCCATGCCTCCTGACGCTGCGTCGCCCGCTCCGCATCGGCCCCGCCCAGGGCGGCGAGCGCCGCGGCCGCGCCCTCCGGGACGCGTCCGGCTGGACGCGGCGGGGCGGCCCCCTATAGTGCCCGCCCAAGAGCCGATCACGGCCGCCGTCTCTCAAGACCCTTCCGGAGGAAACACCATGACCCTGTCCCGCCGCCATCTCCTCGCCTCGGCCGCCGCCCTGCCGGCCCTGTCCTCGCTCGCCCTCGCCCAGACGCGGGACCCGAGCTGGCCCGCCAACGTGACCCTCGGCACCGCCTCGGTTGGCGGCACCTATTTCGTCTATGGCCAGGCCTGGGCGAGCCTCGTCGGCGAGAAGATCGGCCTGCAGATCAACACCCAGCAGACCCAGGGACCGAACCAGAACATCCTGCTCGTCCAGGACAAGCGGATCGATCTCGGCATGACCACCATGGGCGTCGCGCTGCAGGCCTGGAACGGCACGGGCGAATGGACCCGCGGCCGCAAGATGCAGGACGTGCGCGCCCTCTTCCCCATGTACGACACGCCCTTCCACTTCGCGGTGCTGAAGCGCTCGGGCATCACCAGCGTCCAGCAGCTCGCCGGCAAGCGCGTCGGCGTCGGCCCGCGCGCCGGCACGCCCGGCACCTATTTCCCGCTGATGTTCCAGGCCCTCGGCGTGGAGAACGTCACCATCCGCAACGGCCAGGCCTCCGACATGGGCTCCCAGCTCGGCGACGGCCTGATCGACTGCTTCGCCTTCGCCGCCGGCCTGCCCATCGCCGCCTACAGCGAGCTCTCCAACACCCAAGACGTCGTCTTCTTCGGCTTCTCCGACGCCGACCTCGCCAAGATGCAGGCCGCCCTGCCGGAGCTCTCGCCCTCCACCATTCCGAAGGGCACCTACAAGCAGATGACCGAGGACCAGAAGACCGTCGGGCTCTTCAACTTCGCCATCACCAACAAGGCGATCCCGGATTCCCTCGCCTATGCCATCGTCAAGGCGGTCCACGAGAACCACGAGGCCATGGTGAAGGGCCACGCGGCGGCGGCCGAGACGATCCCGCAGAACGTCTCCAAGAACACCTTCCTGCCGTTCCATCCGGGCGCCGCGAAATATTACCGCGAGAAGGGCATCACCATAGCCGACAAGCTGGTCGGCTGAGCCGGCACGAGGCGACCCCCTGAGCGCGATCCCTGCCGCCCTCCCGCAAGGGGCGGCGGGGGTCGCGCGCAAAATAACGGGGGGCGCCGAAACAGGTCCGTGCCGTCCTGCGAAGGGATGGCGTGAGGGGCGGGGGAACCGGCATGTCCAAAACCGAAGTGCGCATCGACGACGCCGACGACAAGCCCGTCGTGGTGTCGGAGGAGGAATTCGCCGGCCTGAAGCGCACGCTCGCCGGCATCGAGCGGCACCTCTTCGTCATCGCCGCCGCCGGCTTCACGCTCTACCACATCGTCGTGCTGAACCTCTTTCCGCAGGAGGCGCTGCTCTTCCGCGCCACCCACGTCGCCTGGGCGGCGGTGCTCGGCTTCGCGCTCTACCGGCCCTTCGCCGCCGCGCGCACCGACCGCATCCCCTGGTACGACTGGATCCTGATCGTCCTGTCGATCCTGTGCTGCGCCTATATCTACTGGGAGCTCGACGGGCTTCTGTTCCGCGCCGGCGCCCTGCCCGACCCGCTCGACATCTGGGTCGGCCTCGTCGGCACGCTGATCGTGCTGGAATTCTCCCGCCGCACCGCCGGCCTCGCCCTGCCGATCATCGCGGGGCTGTTCATCCTCTACGTCTTCATCGGCCCCTGGCTTCCCGGCGTGCTCAACCACCGCGGCTTCGAATGGGGGCGCTTCTTTGCCTACATCTACTCCGACCTCGGCATCTTCGGCACGACGACGGAGGCCTCCTCCAACTTCATCGTGCTCTTCGTCGCCTTCGGCGCCTTCCTGCAGGTCTCGAAGGTGGGCGACTATTTCAACGACCTGGCCCTCTCGCTCTTCGGCCACCTGCGCGGCGGTCCGGCCAAGGCGACCATCGCCTCCGGCGTGCTCTTCGGCGCCATTTCCGGCTCGTCGGTGGCCAACGTCGCGGCCTCCGGCGCCATCACCATCCCGATGATGCGGCGCGTCGGCTATGACCGCGCCACGGCGGGCGCGGTGGAGGCCACCTCATCGACCGGCGGCCAGATCACCCCGCCCATCCTCGGGGCCGGCGCCTTCCTCATGGCCGAGATCACCGGCATCGCCTATTCCGAGATCGCCTATGCGGCGATCATCCCCTGCGTCCTCTTCTACGTCGCCTGTTTCGCACACGTGGAGCTGCACGCCCGGCTCCACAGCCTGCACGGCCTGCCGCGCAGCGAACTGCCGCCGCTTCTCGGCCTCCTGAAGAAGGCCTATCTCTTCGCCCCCCTCGTCATCATGGTCTGGCTGCTGGTCTCCGGTTACTCGGCCTTCCGCGCCGGTTCCCTCGCCATCGTCTCGGCCATCGTGGTGAGCTGGCTCGACCGGCAGAACGCCATGGGCCCGAAGCGCGCGCTCGAGGCGCTCAACATGGCGGCCCGCGATTCGCTCCAGCTCATCTCGGTCTGCGCCGCGGCCGGCATCATCGTCGGCGTCATCGCGCTCACCGGCATCGGCGGCCGCTTCGCCCAGCTTCTCCTCCAGCTCGCCGGCGAGAACGTGCTTCTCGCCATGCTCTTCACCATGGTGGTGGCGCTCATCCTCGGCATGGGCATGCCCACCACCGCCGCCTATGCCATCGGTGCGGCGGTGCTGGCACCGGGGCTGCAGAGGCTCGGCGTCGCGCCGCTGGTCGCCCACATGTTCATCTTCTACTTCGCGGTGGTCTCCGCCATCACGCCCCCCGTGGCGCTCGCCTCCTTCGCCGCCGCCGCCATCGCCAGGGCCGACCCGTGGAAGACCGCCTTCATCTCGGTGAAGATGGGCCTCGCGGTCTTCATCGTGCCCTTCATGTTCTTCTATTCGCCGCTGCTGCTCGGCCAGGGCACGCTCGTGCAGATCCTGCCGGTTCTCGCCACGGCGCTGATCGGCGTGATCCTGCTCGCCTGCGCAACCGAGGGATGGTTCGGACGGCCCATCGGCTGGGCGCTGCGTGCGCCGCTCCTGGCGGCGGCGATCCTGCTCATCGTGCCGGAAGGCATCACCGACCTGATCGGCCTCGCCATCGCCGCGGCGACCTTCCTCTTCGCCAGGATGACCCGCGGCGTCGCGCCGGCCTGAGACGGAGCGCGGAATTCGGGCGGTGGCGCACCACCGCCGGATAGGGCAGGCTCGGCCTCGCCGTCGCCGATGGGACGGCGCTGTAACACCCGCCCGCTCTCCCGCGTATCGATCCCATAGGCCCGCCGTTGAAAGACCGGAACGACGACTGGAATGCCTGGATGCGGGCGGGGCTCGCCGGCGACGAGGGCGCCTATGCGCGCCTGCTGCGCGAGCTGACGCCCTTCCTGCGGACCCTCGCCCGCTCCGGCCTCGCCCGGGCCGGACGCTCGACCGCCGAAGCGGAGGACATCGTGCAGGACGTGCTCATCGCGATCCATACCCGGCGGAGCAGCTGGATTCCGACCGAGCCGCTGGTGCCCTGGGTGCGCGCCATCCTGAAGCACAAGCTGATCGACTTCCTGCGCCGCCGCGGCACGGCGGGGCACGTCGACGTCGACAGCCTCGCCGAGGTCATCGCAACACCTGCCGACGAGCCGGGCATCGCCACGCGCGACGTGGTCAAGCTCGCCGAAAACCTGCCCGCCGGCCAGAAGGCGGTGATCCGCGCCATGTTCGTCGACGGCCACAACACGCAGGAAACGGCCTCTGCGCTCCAGATGAGCGAGGGCGCCGTCCGTGTTTCCCTTCACCGGGGCCTCGCCGGCCTCGCAAAGATGCTCCGCGGGAGCATATGAGAGCCATGAAGACCGAAGACCTGATCTCCGCCCTGTCCCGCGACGCCAGGCGCACCGGCCCGTCCGTGCACGGCCGTCTTGCCGTCGCCCTCGCCCTCGGCGCCGTGGTGGCCTTCGCGCTGCTGACGGCCAGCATCGGCATCCGGCCCGACATCTTCGCCGCCAGCCGCACCATGCTCTTCGACCTGAAGATGCTGCTGGTTGCGACCCTCGCCATCGCCGCGATCGCCCTCGTCAGGGCCGCCGCCCGTCCCGAGGCCGCGCTGCCGAAGGCGGTACTGGTCGTCCCGGTCCTGCTGGTCATCTTCGGCATCGGCCACGAGGTCGCGACCCAGCTTCCCTCCGCCCTGCCCACCCGGCTCGTGGGAAAGAACTGGGGCGTCTGCCTCATCGCCATTCCCCTCCTCGGCGCCCTGCCGCTCGCGGCCATCCTCACCGCCATGACGGCCGCGGCCCCGCGCGACGCCACGCTCGCCGGCGCCTTGTCGGGCCTTGCCGCCGGCGCCATTGCGGCGACCGTCTACGGCCTGCACTGCACCGACGATTCGCCGCTCTTCGTCGCCACCTGGTATTCGATCGCCATTGCCATGCTCGCTGGCGCCGGTGCCGGCATCGGACGCCGCGTGCTCGCATGGTGAGGCCTCAGGCGGCGGCGAGACCCGCCGCCGCGACACCCTCGCGCCAGGCCAGGAGCGCGGCGCGCTCCTCCGCGGTGAAGCCGACGATCGACAGCGGCATGTCGAGCAGCATGACCTGATCGCCCGCCGCGTCGGTCACGGCGAGCGCCGTCCGCGCCTCTCCGTCGAGCACGAAGGGAAAGGTGCCGACCGGCAGCGCCTGCGAAAAGGACGGCGGCGTGGCCGGACCGTTCCGACGCGGCTGAAAGCCCCAGGTCCAGCTCGTCTTGTCCTGGCTCTCGACGCCCCGCAGATCGACGAGGACGGGGCGCAGCAACCGCCCCGACAGCGCGCGGAAGCGGGCGTTCGGGTCGGGCCTGCCGCGCATGGCCCGGCCGAACAGGACGAGGCCTCCGCCGCCGAACAGGAGGATGAACAGGCCCGCCGTGGCGACCCGGTTCCAGTACATGTCGAGCGCGATGTCGCTGGAGACCCGCGAAGGGTCGCCCTTCTGCTGCATCAGCCGCACCGACCGCGAGCCGACATGGACCTCGAAGAAGCCGATGTGGCTCTCCTCGCGCACGGTGCCGGCCGGCCCGCGCCTCTCGTAGGTGATGTCGCAGAAGTGGAGGACGAGTTTGCCCTTGCAGCGGCCGCTGACGAATCGCGCCTGGGTCGCCGGCTCGGCATTGCCGACGAGAGGCCAGTCGGCGACGAGCCCGGGCACCGCCAGCCAGCCGATGCCGCCGGCGAGCACCATCGCGCCGAGAAAGAGGAAGAAGGCCGAGAGGCGGCTTTCCGGCTTCGGAAGCTTGACCTCGAGGGGCCGGTTGGGGAAGGGCGGGTTCATGGGACGCCTTGCTCTGACGGGATCGGCGCCATCAGCACCGCCCAACGTTGCAGCAATGTTCCACGGGGAGTCAGCAGCGGTTTCCGCAGGGGCCTGCGGGGCATGACGCGGCCCGCGTCCCCGTCCATAATGGCGCCTCACCGCAGAGGCCCCGAGTTCATGCATACCGAGCACCACCGCCCCGTCGGCAAGGGCGACCGCGTCTTCCTCGTCGACGCGTCCTCCTTCGTCTTCCGCGCCTATTTCCAGTCGATGAACCAGGACCGGAAGTACAATGCGCGCTCGGACGGCCTGCCGACCGGGGCCGTGCGCCTGTTCTCGACCAAGGTGCTGCAGTTCGTCGAGGACGGTGCCCTCGGCGTGAAGCCGACCCACCTCGCCATGATCCTCGACAAGAGCGAGAACTCCTTCCGCAAGGAGCTCTACCCGCTCTACAAGGCGCAGCGCCCGCCGCCGCCGGAAGACCTGGTGCCGCAGTTTCCGCTGATGCGCGCCGCCATCCGCGCCTTCGGCCTGCACGCCATCGAGCAGGACCGCTACGAGGCCGACGACCTCATCGCCACCTATTGCGACATGGCCTGCTCGCGCGGCGCCGACGTGCTGATCATCTCCGCCGACAAGGACCTGATGCAGCTCGTGCGCCCCTGCGTCGCCTTCTACGATCCCGAGAGCGGCATCAAGGGCAAGCCCGGCTATCGTCCCGAGCGCCTGCTCACCCACGGCGACCGCTTCGAGCGCTGGAACGTGCCGGCCGACAAGATCGGCGACGTCACCGAGTACTGGGAGGGCATGCCGCCGGAGAAGATCGTCGACATCCAGTCGCTCGAAGGCGACACCTCCGACAACGTGCCCGGCGCGCCCGGCATCGGTCGCAAGACGGCCGCCCAGCTCATCGCCGAATACGGCGACCTCGACACGCTGCTCGCCCGCGCCGGCGAGATCAAGCAGCCGAAACGCCGGGAGACCCTGACCGACCCCGCGGTGATCGAGAAGGTGCGCATCTCGAAGCAGCTCGTCCAGCTCGTTCGCAACGTCGAGGTCGAGGTGCCGCTCGACGAGACCGGCCTGGTGAAGCCCGACGGCCACCGGCTGATTTCCTTCTTCAAGGCGCTGGAATTCACCACCATCACCAAGAAGGTCGGCGAACTCTACGGCGTCGATCCGGCCAAGGTCGACCCCGACCCGACCCTCGCGGCAGGCCCGAAGCCGGCCGCCGTCGCCGCCGCCGTGGCGGCCGAGGGCGGGGAGGCCACGCCGCCCGCCGCCGCGGATGCGGGAGCGCCGACGCCGCAGACCCTCGCCGCCCGCACCGCCGAGCGGCTGCGCGCCTCCGCGATCGACCGCACGCGCTACCGCTGTATCACGACGCTGGAGGCGCTCGACGCCTTCATCGCCGGCGCGCGGGAGGCGGGCGTCGTCGGCATCGACACCGAGACCAATTCGCTGGACCCCATGTCGGCCGACCTCGTCGGCTTCTCCCTCGCCTATGGGCCGGACGAGGCTTGTTACGTGCCGCTGGCCCACCGCGCCGGCGAGGCGGGCCTGTTCGATTCCGGCCTCGTCGAGGGGCAGGTCCCGATGCGCGAGGCGCTCGAGCGGCTGAAGAGCCTCACCGAGGATCCCGGCGTGCTGAAGGTCGGGCAGAACCTCAAGTTCGACATGCTCGTCCTCTCCCGCTACGGCCTTGGCCTCGGCCCTTACGACGACACCATGCTGATGTCCTATGCGCTCGATGCCGGCCGCGGCCAGAACGGCATGGACGCGCTGTCGCTGAAACATCTCGGTCACGAGGCCATCAGCTACGATTCCGTCACCGGCACCGGCAAGGGCCGCGTCACCTTCGATCGCGTCGATCTCGACCGCGCCACCGCCTATGCCGCCGAGGACGCCGACGTGACGCTGCGGCTCTGGCGGGTGCTCAAGCCCCGTCTCGCCGCCGAGGCCAAGGCGACGGTCTACGAGACGCTGGAGCGCCCGCTCGTCGATGTGCTCGCCCGCATGGAGCGGCGCGGCATCCTCATCGACCGGCAGGTGCTCTCCCGCCTGTCGGGCGATTTCGCGCAGGTCGCAGCCCGCGTCGAGGCCGAGATCCAGGAGCTCGCCGGCGAGCCGCTCAACCCCGGCTCGCCCAAGCAGCTCGGCGACATCCTGTTCGGAAAAATGGGCCTGCCCGGCGGCACGAAGACCAAGACGGGGGCCTGGTCGACCGCGGCCGGCGTGCTGGAGGACCTCGCGGAGGAGGGCCACGCGCTGCCCCGCAAGATCATCGACTGGCGCACGGTGACGAAGCTCAAGTCGACCTATACCGACGCGCTGCCGACCTACATCAACGCCACGACGGGCAGGGTTCACACCTCCTTCGCCCTCGCGGCGACGACCACAGGCCGGCTCTCCTCCTCCGAGCCGAACATCCAGAACATTCCTGTCCGCACCGAGGAGGGGCGCAAGATCCGCACGGCCTTCATCGCCCCGCCGGGCGCCAAGCTCGTCTCGGCCGACTATTCGCAGATCGAGCTGCGCATCCTCGCCCACATGGCCGATATCCCGCAGCTCCGGCAGGCCTTCGCCGACGGCATCGACATCCACGCCATGACGGCCTCGGAAATGTTCGGCGTGCCCGTGCAGGGCATGGACCCGCTGGTGCGCCGTCGGGCCAAGGCCATCAACTTCGGCATCATCTACGGCATCTCGGCCTTCGGCCTCGCCAACCAGCTCTCCATCCCGCGCGACGAGGCCGGCGCCTATATCAGGCGCTATTTCGAGCGTTTCCCCGGCATCCGCGACTACATGGACGCCACCAAGGCCTTCGTCCGAGAACACGGCTATGTCGAGACGATCTTCGGCCGGCGCTGCCATTTCCCGGCGATCCGCTCGGGCAACCCGTCGGAGCGCGCCTTCGTCGAGCGGCAGGCCATCAACGCCCCGATCCAGGGCTCGGCCGCCGACATCATCCGCCGCGCCATGACGCGTATGGACGCGGCCCTGGAGGCCGCCGGCCTCGACGCGCTGATGCTGCTGCAGGTGCACGACGAACTGGTCTTCGAGGTGCCGGACGACCAGGTCGACCGTACGCTCCCCGTCATCAAGCGGGTGATGGAGGAGGCGACGCACCCGGCGCTGCAGCTCAAGGTGCCGCTGGCGGTGGATGCCCGCGCCGCGGTGAACTGGGAAGAGGCGCATTAGGCCCTGGAGAAGAGCGCCGCTCCCTAGCTGCCGTCTGTTTAAAACACAGGACGCCCCCCACCCCTGACCCCTCCCCGCCGCAAGCGGGGGGAGGGGAAAGGAGCAAGCTTCGCGGCTGCGCCATCGAGGACGCGGCGGTGATCAAGGAGGCGCCATTCCCCTCCCCCCGCTTGCGGCGGGGAGGGGTCAGGGGTGGGGGGTCTGAGGAGCCGCGACAGCAAGAAGTGCCGGCGCTCGCGCCGGGGCTCCCAAGGCTTCGCGAATGTCGGAAGGCCTCTCACCCCACCGTCGTTCCCGCCTTCTGGGCGAAGCGCGGCTCGAAGCTCTTGCCGATGATGTCGGCAGAGACGCTCTCCATCTCCTTGTCGAGCGCCTTCAGCATGTCGAAGACCGACTTCATGCCGTCCTGCGCCATCACGCCGGTCTTCGAATAGGCGTCCTTCGAGGCCTGCACGGCCTTGATGTAGAGCGCCTTGTCGCCGAGGTGATACTGCTCCGGCACGGCGTCGGCGACCTCGGCGGGAGACGCCTTGTCGATCCAGCGCAGCGCCTTGTAGAGGCCATTCACCGCCGCCTGGGTGGTGTTCGGGTTCTTCTCGATGAAGTCCTGGCGGAGATAGAGGCAAGCCGCCGGGTTGGAGGCGCCGAACAGCGCCTTGGTGCCGGCCTCGGTGCGGGTGTCGATGAGCGTCACCACGTCGCCGTCGGTCTCCAGCTTGGCGATGACCGGGTCGAGATGCGAGATCACGTCGATCTCGCCGCGCTTCATGGCCGCGACCGCGCTGGCGCCGCCGCCCACCCCGATGAAGCTCGCGTCGGTGGCCTTCAGCCCGACCTTCGCCATGGCATGGACCACGGTGATGTAGGTCGAGGAGCCTGGCGCGGTGACGCCGATCTTCAGGCCCTTGAAGTCCGCCGCCGACTTCACCTTGTCGGCCACCGCCTTGCGCACCGCCACGACGATTGTCGGGAAGCGCAGCAGCTCGATGGTGGAGCGGATGTCCTGCCCCTTGGCCTGCATGCGCAGCGTGTGCTCATAGGCGCCGGTCACCATGTCGACCGACCCGCCGACCAGAGCCTGCAGCGAGCGGGCGCCGCCGGCGAAATCGTTAATGGTCATCTCGAGCCCGAAATCCTTGAAGAAGCCCTTCCGCTCGGCCACCGTCAGCGGCAGGTAGTAGAGCAGCGACTTGCCGCCGACGCCCAGCGTCACCTGCTTCTTCTCCAGCGCGCCCTGCGCGAAGGCGGGCAGCGGCAGGGCGAGGCTGGCGCCCGCGCCCATCAGCGACAGCATCTGCCGGCGGTCCATGGTGGTCATGTCGTCCTCCCTTGTGGTGTTAGCCGCGCCCTTGCCGGCGCGGTCGGTCATACGGTCCGCGTCTCGCCCGGCTTCCAGACGAGCAGCGGTTTCTCGACCAGCGTCACGATGCCGTCGATGAGCATCACGAAGCCCATCAGGATCACCATGCCGGCGAAGACGCCGGTGACGTCGAAGACGCCCTCGGCCTGGTGGATGAGGTAGCCGAGGCCGGCCGCCGAGCCGAGATATTCGCCCACCACCGCGCCGACCACGGCGAAACCGACCGAGGTGTGCAGCGAGGAGAAGACCCAGGCCAGCGCCGCCGGCCAGTAGACGTGGCGCAGGAGCTGGCGCTCGTTCATGCCGAGCATGCGGGCGTTGGCCAGCACGACCTGCGGCACCTCGCGCACGCCCTGGTAGACGTTGAAGAAGACGATGAAGAAGACCAGCGTCACGCCGAGCCAGACCTTCGACCAGATGCCGAGGCCGAACCACAGCGCGAAGATCGGCGCCAGCACGACGCGCGGCAGGGCGTTCATCATCTTCACATAGGGGTCGAAGACGGCGGCGACGATGGGTTTGCGCGCGAACCAGAAGCCGATGACGATGCCCAGGCTGGCGCCGATGACGAAGGCGAGGATGGTCTCCACCAGCGTGATCCACAGGTGGCGGTAGACCGACCCCTCCAGGAACATCGTGAAGACGCGCTTGAACACGTCCACCGGCGTCGAGAAGAAGAAGCGCATGGTCTTCACGTCGGCGACGATCGACCAGGTAGTGACCACGTGCCAGGCGAGGAAGACCGCGACGGCGACGAGGATCTGCAGGGCGAGGAGCTTTCCGCGGGAAATGGGCATCAGGCCGCTCCCTTGTTGGTGAGGCCGTAGGTCTTGCGCACCTCGTCGCGCAGACAGGACCAGATCTCGGAATGGAGGCGGTGGAAGGCCGGCTCCGACCGCACCTCGGCGATGTCGCGCGGCCGCGGCAGGTCGACGGCGAATTCCCCGATGAAGCGGGAGCTCGGTCCAGCCGACATCACCACCACGCGGTCCGACAGGGCGATGGCCTCGTCGAGGTCGTGGGTGACGAACATCACCGCCTTGCGGTCCTGCTGCCAGAGGTCGAGCAGCAATTCGCTCATGATCAGGCGGGTCTGTGCGTCGAGCGGCCCGAAGGGCTCGTCCATGAGCAGGATCTTCGGCTCGCGCACCAGCACCTGGGCGAGCGCCACGCGCTTCTTCTGGCCGCCGGAGAGCTGGTGCGGATAGCGCTCGCCGAAGGCGGCGAGCCCGACCTCGGCGAGCATGGCCCGCGCCCGCTCCAGCGCCTCGGCGCGCCTGACGCCGCCGACCTCGAGGCCGATGGCGACGTTGTCCTCCGCCGTCTTCCACGGCATCAGCGCGTCCTGCTGGAAGAGATAGCCGGCCTTGCCGCAGAGGCCCGAGAGGCGCTCGCCGAAAATCTCGCAGGTTCCGGAGGAGGGCGGCATCAGCCCGGCGGCGATGTTGAGCAGGGTCGACTTGCCGCAGCCCGTGGGCCCGAGCAGCGCGACGAACTCGCCGTCGCGCACCGACAGATCGACGGGCTGGACCGCTTCGTATTTTCCGCCGCCCGCCAAAGCGTATGCGACCGAAACACCCTTCAGGTGCACGGCAATGGTCACGTCGCCTCCCTGGCGCTTGTGGACTGGCGCGCCCGTCAGGGGGCGCTGGCCGCGGGATTGTCTCCCGGCTGGGGGGACAATATCGGCCGGGAGCCGGCTTGAGAAGGCCGGGCGAAAGGCGTTCGGCTCTCGGGGAAGACAGGCGCCCGCTCAGGCCCGCTCGGCCGCCACCTGCGCGATGGCCGCGCGAAGCTCGGGAATGCCCTCGCCCTTGCGGCTGGAGGTGGCGATCACCTCCGGAAAGGCCGCGGCGCGTGTCTTGAGGAAATCCAGCGTCGCCGCCATGAGCTTTTCGAGGGCGGGAAGAGTGATCTGGTCGGCCTTTGTCAGCACCACCTGATAGGACACCGCCGACTTGCCGAGCTCGTCCAGCACCTCGATGTCCACGGGCTTGATACCGTGCCGGGCGTCGATGAGCACATAGACGCGGGCGAGGTTCTGCCGTCCCCGCAGATAGTCGTGGATGACCTTGGTCCAGGCCTTCACCTTGGCCTCGGGCGCCGCGGCGAAGCCGTAGCCGGGCATGTCGACGACCACGAGGCCGAGGCCCGGTCCCTCGTCCGAGGGCACGTGGAAGAAGTTGAGCTCCTGGGTGCGGCCCGGCGTGTTCGACGTGCGCGCGAGCGCGTTCTGGCCGACGAGCGCGTTGATCAGGCTCGACTTGCCGACGTTGGAGCGGCCGGCGAAGGCGATCTCCACCCCCGACATCGGGGGCAGGTGCTTCATGTCCGGCGTGCCGCGCCAGAAGGTCCAGGGCCGGGCGAAGAGCTTGCGCCCGGCCTCGATGGCGTCGGCGGTCATGGCGTCAGCCGGCGGGCTTGGCCGGCCCGCCTCCGAACATCGCGCGCATGTTGTCCCACAGTTCGATCTTCACGCCGTACTTGCGCATGATCAGGCCCTGCTGGAGCACCGACAGGAGGTTGTTCCAGGCCCAGTAGATGACGAGGCCGGCGGGGAACGAGGCCAGCATGAAGGTGAAGAGGATCGGCATCCACTTGAAGAACGCGGCCTGGATCGGGTCCGTCGGGGCCGGGTTCATCTGCATCTGGATCCACATCGTGATGCCCATGATAATCGGCCAGACGCCGATCAGGAGGAACGCGGGCACGGCGAAGGGCAGCAGGCCGAACAGGTTGAAGATCGAGGTCGGGTCGGGCGCCGAGAGGTCCTGGATCCAGCCGAAGAAGGGCGCATGCCGCATCTCGATGGTGATGAACAGCACCTTGTAGAGCGCGAAGAACACCGGGATCTGGATCATGATCGGCCAGCAGCCGGCCAGCGGATTGATCTTCTCCCGCTTGTAGAGCGCCATCAGCTCCTGCTGCTGCTTCATCTTGTCGTCGGCATAGCGCTCGCGCAGCGCCATCATTTCCGGCTGCACCTTCTTCATCATGGTGATGGACGCGTAGCTCTTGTTGGCGAGCGGGAAGAACAGCGCCTTGATCAGCAGCGTGACGAGCAGGATGGCGATGCCGAAGTTGCCGGTCTGGATGAAGATCCAGTCCATCACCACGAAGAGCGGCTTGGTGATGAAATAGAACCAGCCCCAGTCGATCAGCCGGTCGAAGCGGTCGATCTTGAGCCCGTCGGAATAGCCGTCGACGAGGCGGACCTCCTTGGCGCCAGCGAAGAGGCGCGTGGTGGTCTCGGACGATGCGCCCGGCGCGACGGTGACGGCGGGCGAGAGGAAGTCGGTCTGGAACGACTTGGTCGTGCCCGACTGGAAGAACTTGAAGCTCGAGTCGGTCTCGACGGTCTGGTCCGGGATCAGCGCCGCCGCCCAGTACTTGTCGGTGATGCCGAGCCAGGCGCCGCGCGCCTTGAAGCTCTGGGTGCGGGCGGTCTCGATGGCCGAATAGCCGACCTCCTGCAGCCCCTTGTCGCCGAACACGCCGATCAGGCCCTCATGCAGGATGTAGTAGCCCGAGGTCTGCGGCAGGCCGTGGCGCGAGATGAGGCCGAAGGGATGCAGCGTGACGGGAGCAGCACCGGAATTGGTGACGCCGTCCTTCACCGTGATCATGTAGTTGGCGTCGATCTCGAAGGTGCGGCGGAAGGTCAGGCCCTGTCCGTTGTCCCAGGTGATGGTGACGGGGGTGGAGGGCGTCAGCGTGCCCGAGCCCTGCTGGGTCCATACCGTCTGGGCATTCGGCACCGCTGCGGTCTGGCCGGCGCCCGCCACGTAGCCGAACTCGGCGTAGAAGGGGTGCCTGTGGTGCACGGCGTCGATCGGCGAACCGGCGGGGGCGAAGAGCACGACGTTCGGGCTGTTGCGCTGGATGGTCTCGCGATAGGTCGCCAGGACGAGATCGTCCACCCGGCCGCCGGCGAGGTTGATCGAGCCCCTGAGGCGCGGCGTCTCGATGCCGATGCGCGGCGTCGCGGCGAGGACGGCCTCGCGGCTCAGGCCCTGGGTCGCAACGGGCGCGGTGGTGCCCGGCGCGGCCGGAGCGGTTGAACCGGGGGTCGCGGCCGGCTGGCCCGGGGCCGGCGGCGCGCCGGGGGCGGGCGTTGTGCCCGGAGCCGGCGTCGTCGCGGGCGCCTGCCCGGCGGCCTGCTGCTGTTGCTGGAGCTGCTGCTGGCGCTGCGCCTCCCGCTGGCGCTCGACCTGCGGCATGCCGACGAAATACTGCCAGCCGACCAGAACGAGGATCGAAAGAACGATCGCGAGAATGTAGTTGCGGTTGTCGGCCATCGGTCCGTCGGTGATCAGGGATTGGGGCGGCCCGCGGAGCGGGCTGGGCGGGGGGCGGCTGCGCGCCGGAGCGCGTCGGCGAGATCGGTCTTCAGCACGTCGAAGGGCCGGTCGAGCGCGTTGCGGTTGAGCACCAAGACATAGTCCGACCCGGGCCTCGCCCCGTCGTGGGCACCGAGCCGCACCACCTCGCGCAGGCGGCGGCGCATCCGGTTGCGCTCCACCGCGCCCCCGGTCTTGTTGGTGACCGTGAAGCCGAAGCGCGGCGGCGCCTCGTCGCCGCGCGTGCGTTCCTGCAACACGAAAGCCGCCGTTGTGACACGGCGGCCCTTGGAGCAGGCGATGAAATCGGCCCGGCGAACGAGACGGGCGGGCGGTGTCGAACTCGTCATTCGCGCCCTCCCGTCGTTCGGCTCAGCCGAAATCGCGGCCGTGGCAGATCACGCGGACAGGCGCTTGCGACCGCGGGCGCGGCGGGCGGCGAGGACGCGCTGGCCGCCCTTGGTGGCCATGCGGGCACGGAAGCCGTGGCGGCGCTTGCGGACGAGCTTCGAGGGCTGGTAGGTGCGTTTCACGGGACGTCTCCGCGCGGGTCGGGTTCAAACGATCGAATGGGGATTGGACCGGCTCGCAAAGGCGCTGGCCCGTCGAACGGGCCAAGCACTCGGGCGCGAGCCGCTCCCAAGTCGGCGCGGGTTATAGGCCGCACCATCCGGAAAAGTCAACGCGACACGGTGGACCGCGCGACATGAGGGTGCGCGAGGGGGTCGTACCCCCTCAGTTTAGCGGGATCGCGGAGACGTGCTGGGCGAAAGCGGGGCGCGCCTGTATCGACGTGTACCAGCGCTCGACATTCGCATAGGCCGGGCTCTCGGGGATCAGCGCCTTGTAGCGGAAGACCATGATGCCGATCGGGATGTCCGCCACCGTGAAGGTGTTGCCGACCACGAAGAGATGGTTGCCCAGCTCGGCGTCGAGGATCGCCATGGAGGCGATGGCGGACTGCTTCGCCTTCTCGATGGCGGCCATGTCCCGCTGCTCGGCCGGCGTGCGCACCAGGCCGATGAAGACCGGGCCGACGCCCTGGCCGAGCTCGGTCTGCTGCCAGTCCATCCACATGTCGACGCGCGCCTGGTCGGCCTCGCCGCGTGGCATCAGTCGGCCGTGCTTGCGGGCGAGATGGCGGCAGATGGCGTTCGATTCCCACAGCACCACCCCGTCGTCCTCGACGGTGGGGACCTTGGCGTTGGGGTTCTTCGCCTTGTAGGCGGGCTCGTTGACGATGCCGAACTGGCGGCCGGCATCCACCCGCTCATGCGGCAGGCCGAGTTCGCCGATGCACCACATCACCTTCTGCACATTCGAGGAGTTGTTCCGTCCCCAGACCTTCAGCATGCGTCTCGTTCCTCAGCGCTGGCAGGCCGCGCAGTAGAAGGTGGAGCGGCCGGATTGCACGATGCGCCGCACTCTGTGCTGTTCGCCGCACCGCCGGCAAGCCTCCCCTTCACGATCGTAGACATGGAAGCTGTGCTGGAAATAGCCGAGCTCGCCGGAGGGCTGGGCGTGGTCGCGCAAGGAGGAGCCGCCCGCCGCGATCGCCTCGGCGATGACCTCGCGGATCACCGGCACCAGCCGCTCGAGCCGGACGGTCGCATCGCCGCCCTTGGTGACGAGGGTTCCGGCGGCCCGCTGAGGCGACAGCCCTGCCCGGTGCAGCGCCTCGCAGACATAGATGTTGCCGAGGCCGGCGACGATGGACTGGTCGAGAAGCGCGGCCTTCAGGGGCGCCGCCTTGCCCCGGAAGGCCTTGGCGAGATGGGCGGCGGAGAGGTCGTTGCCGGTCGGCTCGACGCCGAGCCGGGCGAAGAAGGGGTGCTCGGCCAGCGCCTCCCGCGGGCTCATCAGCATGAAACCGAAGCGGCGGGGGTCGTTGTAGGTCACAGTCGCGCCGGAGGAGAGCGTGAGCACCACGTGGTCGTGGGCGGCGTCGCGCGAGCGCTCGTGGTGGAAATCGCCGACCACGTGGCCCGCAGGCCCCTCGCGCGCGATCCGGAACGAGCCGGACATGCCGAGATGCATGATGACCACGGCGCCGTCGTCGAGGTCGGCGAGGAGATATTTCGCCCGCCGGCCGAGGCTCGCGACGGTGCGGCCGGCGAGCCGGGCCGCGAAGCCCTCGGGAAAGGGAAAGCGCAGGTCGGCGCGCCGGATCTCGGCGGAGAGGATGGTCGCGCCCTCCATGACGGGCTGGAGCCCGCGACGGACGGTCTCGACCTCGGGAAGTTCGGGCATGGCGCCAGGGCCTTGGGCGGGGAGGTTCGCACCCCACATAGCGCCCACCGGATCGTTCCGCTATGGTCCGGCCAAATTCCCAGGACCCGGCCATGTCAGCAGCCACCGCCCAGACCGATTTCGGCTTCCGCCGCGTCGACCTCGACGCCAAGCAGGAGCTGGTGGACGACGTCTTCCACAAGGTGGCGGGTCGCTACGACCTGATGAACGACCTGATGTCCGCGGGCCTGCACCGGGTCTGGAAGGACGTCATGGTGACGCGGCTCGGCGTGCCCAAGGCGCGTCCCTTCCGCCATCTCGACGTCGCCGGCGGCACCGGCGACGTCGCCTTCAAGGTGGTGGGTGCCGGCGCTTCCGCCGAGGCGACCGTCTGTGACATCAACGGCGAGATGCTGAAGGTCGGCCGCGCCCGCGCCGACCAGCGCGGCCTCGCGAGCCGGGTCGAATTCGTCCAGGGCAATGCCGAGGCTCTGCCCTTCCCCTCCGCGCATTTCGACGGCTACACCATCGCCTTCGGCATCCGCAACGTGCCGCGCATCCAGGTGGCGCTGGAGGAGGCTTTCCGCGTGCTGCGCCCCGGCGGGCGGCTCCTGGTGCTGGAATTCTCGCCCGACGTCGTCCCCGGCCTCGACCGCATCTACGACGCCTATTCCTTCTCGGTGATCCCGCCCATGGGCCGCATGGTCACCGGCGATGCCGAGCCCTACCAGTATCTCGTCGAATCCATCCGCAAGTTCCCCCGCGACGAGGTCTTCGCCGGCATGATCGCCAAGGCCGGATTCTCCCGCGTCGAGGTCACGCCCATGACCGGCGGCATCGCCTGCCTTTCCGGCGGCTGGAAGATCTGACGCCGTGATCGCCGGCACCATCCATCTCCTCCGCCTGGCGCGGGCGGGCTTCGTTTTCGCCCGCGAGGGCGTCTTCGGCCTCGTCGACCCGGAAGCCCTGCCGCCGCCGGCGCGCCTCGGCCTGCGCCTCGCCCGCCTCGTCGAGCGCCGCAGCACGGGCACGCGATCGGACCGGCTGACGGCCGCCCTCACCCGCCTCGGTCCAACCTATGTGAAGCTCGGCCAGTTCCTCTCGACCCGGCCCGACGTGGTCGGGCCGCTGATCGCCCGCGATCTCGAGAGCCTCCAGGACAAGGTGCCGCCCTTCGACCAGAAGCTCGCCGAGCAGATCGTCGTGGAGACGCTCGGCATGCCCATCGCCGAGGCCTATGCGAGCTTCGGCCCGCCGATCGCCGCCGCCTCCATTGCCCAGGTGCACAAGGCGAGCGTGCGCGACGGCGAGGTGCTGCGCGACGTCGCCGTCAAGATCCTCCGGCCCCACGTGGCCGACCGTTTCCGCGCCGATCTCTCCGACTACTATTTCGCCGCGCGGCTCGCCGAGAAACTGGTGCCGGAATCGCGTCGCCTGAAGCCGATCGGCATCGTCGACACCCTCGCCCGCTCCATGGCCATCGAGCTCGACCTGCGCCTCGAGGCCGCCGCCGCTTCCGAGATGGCGGAGCGGACCCGCGACGATCCCGGCTTCCGCGTGCCCTCGGTCGACTGGAACCGCACGGGGCGCAACGTCCTCACCACCGAATGGATCGACGGCCTGAAGGTCGGCGACCGCGCCGGGCTCGACGCCGCCGGCATCGACCCGCGGGCGCTCGGCCAGATCGTCATCCAGAGCTTCCTGCGCCATGCCCTGCGCGACGGCTTCTTCCATGCCGACATGCACCAGGGGAACCTCTTCGCCGACCGCGCCGGCAATCTCGTCGCCGTCGATTTCGGCATCATGGGCCGCATCGGCCCGAAGGAGCGGCGCTTCCTCGCGGAGATTCTGCTCGGCTTCATCACCAAGCAGTATCGCCGCGTCGCCGAGGTCCATTTCGAGGCCGGCTATGTGCCCGGCCACCATTCCGTCGACGAATTCGCCCAGGCCATCCGCGCCATCGGCGAGCCGATCCATTCGCGCACCGCCGACCAGATCTCGATGGCAAAGCTCCTGTCGCTGCTCTTCGAGGTCACCGCCATCTTCGACATGAAGACACGCACCGAGCTGATCCTGCTGCAGAAGACCATGGTCGTGGTGGAGGGCGTCGCCCGCTCGCTCGATCCCCGCCTCGACATCTGGACGAGCTCCGAGCCGGTGGTGCGCGAGTGGATCACCCGCAATCTCGGGCCGGTCGGCCGCATCGAGGAGGTGGGTGCCGGCGCCAAGCTCGTCGGCCGGATCGTCGGCGAGGCCCCGGCCCTGCTTGGCCGCGCCGCCATGCTGTCGGAGCGCATCGACGACCTGACGAAGGACGGCTTCGTGCTCTCGCCCGATTCGCTGCGGGGCATCGGCGAGGCCGAGGCCCGCCGCAACCGCTCCTCCACGGTGGCGCTCTGGATCATCGCCGCGCTGCTGGCGGCGAACCTCATCTGGGGATAAAGCCTCACTCCGCAGCGAGCGAGGAGCCCTTCAGCGGCAGCTTAGCGAGTGGCGGCGGCGCGGTCGCCTCGTCGAACTCCAGCGCCTCGATGCGCCCGCCGCGCTTGGCGATCTTCTCCGCCGAGGTGAGGATCTGCCCCAGATCCTCGTTCGCCTGGCCGAAATGCTTCTGCAGGGCGAGGACCCGGTCGGTCAGCCGCGACACGTCGTCGAGGAGGTGGGACACCTCCTTCTGGATGACGCGGGCCTCCTCGCGCATCCGCTCGTCCTTCAAGAGCCCCTGCACCACCTGCACCGCCAGCATCAGCAGCGAGGGCGAGACGATGATGACCCGCGCCCGGAAGGCCTTCTGCACCACGTCGTCGAAATGCTCGTTGAGGTCGGCATAGATGCCCTCGGACGGCACGAAGAGCAGCGCCATGTCCTGCGTTTCGCCGGGGATCAGGTACTTGTCCGCGATGTCCTTGATGTGGACCGCGATGTCCTGGCGGAGCCGTTGCGCCGCCAGGCGCTTGACCTCCTCGGCATGGGCCTCGCGCCACATGGTCACCGCCTCCAGCGGGAACTTGGCGTCGACCACGAGGCCGCGGCTGTCGCCGGCGAGTCGGATCACCGCGTCAGGCCGCTTGCCGTTGGTGAGCGTCGGCTGGAAGGTGAAGCCGGTGCGCGGCAGGCCGTCCGACAGGATCGCCTCCATCCGCCCCTGGCCGAAGGCGCCGCGCGCCTGCTTGTTGGCGAGCACGTCCTTCAGCGTCACCACCTGTCCGGCAAGGTCGGTGATGTTCTTCTGGGCGCTGTCGATGACGGCGAGTCGCTCGTTGAGCTTGCCGAGATTGTCCATCGTCGTCTTCGTCTGCCCCTCGAGCGACTGGCCGATGCGGGTCGACATGCCGTCGAGCCGGTCGCCGAGCTGGCGGGCGAGGTCGTTCTGCCGGGCTCCCAAGCCTTCGGCCATGGCCTGGAGGCGGCCGGTGAGTTCGGCCTGGATGCGCGCCATCTCGCCCATCCGCTCCTCGATCTCCTGGGCGTGGATCACGGCGCGCTCCGCCTCCATGGCGCGGGCGGCCGCCTGCCGGCGCAGCGCCACGAACAGCACGACGAGCATCAGGACGGCGAGGCCGATCAGGGAGAGGGTGAGTTCGCCGGCCGTGACCGCACGGCCGCCGACGACGAGGACGATATCGGACATGGGAGGAGACTAGGCGATTCGCGCGGCCCTGCCGAACGAAGAGGGAACGGTACCGGGCGCCGCCGTCAGAGGTAGCGGCGCAGGTCCGCCGCGGCCTTGGCCGGCTCGCGGGCGACGTCGAAGGTCGAGACGAACTGGCCCTGCCGGTCCATCAGGTAGACGAAGGTGGTGTGGTCCATGGTGTAGCCGCCGCCGTCCAGCGGCACCTTGCGGCCATAGGCGCGATAGGCCCGCATCGCCTGGGTCACCTGCTCCTCGGTGCCCGTGAGGCCGCGAATGGAGGCGTGGAAGCTGCCGAGATAGGTCGACAGCAGCTCGGTGGTGTCGCGGGCGGGGTCGACCGTGACGAAGACGACGTTCACCTTCGCGGCATCGGCCCCCAGCGTGTCGAGGAGCTGGGTGATCTCGAACAGCTTGGTCGGGCAGATGTCCGGGCAGTGGGTGAAGCCGAAGAAGACGAGGCTTGGCTTGCCCTGCAGGTCCTTTTCGGTGAAGGGCTTGCCCGTCTGGTCGACGAGATTGAAGGCGCCGCCGATCGCCGAGGCGCTGGAGGCGAGTTGGCCGCCGCGCGGCATGGTGAAGTGAACGACGGCCGCCAGCACGCCGAGGCCGCCCACCAGCAGGGCGAGCGACAGGATGAGGGCCACGGAGCGCGGGCCCTTGCGCGGGGATGCGGGCTTGTTGGTCTGGGTCATGGACGTCTCAGAAACACCAGGCGAGGCCGGCGGCGAGCGTGTCGAGGAACACCTTGGAGCCCTGCGTCCACCACAGCACGCCGGAAGCCGCCATCAACGCGGCGACGCCGATCCCCGCCGCCCAGCGCGCCAGGCGCGGCGTTTCGGAGGAAGGCTGCTGAACCGTCTCGGTCGACATGGCGTTTATGTAGTCCAAGATGGGGCCCGAGGCAAAAGCGCCGAGCGGATGGCCCCATCCCCTTTTCGTGAAGACGGCCGATGCCGACTAAGGTCCCGATGCGTCCAGACGACCTTCTCCAGCCGACCCCGCGGGGCCTCTACTGCCCGCCGGCGGACGTCCATATCGACCCTGTCCGGCCCGTGCCGCGGGCGCTGATCACCCACGGCCATTCCGACCACGCCCGCGCCGGCCACGACCATGTGCTGGCCACCGAGGCCACCCTGAAGATCATGGCGATCCGCTACGGCGAGGATTTCGCCGGCACGACCCAGGTCGCCGCCTGGGGCGAGCCCATCGCGATCAACGGCGTGACCTTCGCCTTCCACCCCGCCGGCCACATTCTCGGCTCGGCCCAGATCGCGGTCAGCCATCGCGGCCTCACCATCGTCGCCTCGGGCGACTACAAGCGCGCCGCCGACCCCACCGCCGAGCGCTTCGAGGTTGTGCCCTGCGACGTCTTCATCACCGAGGCGACCTTCGGCCTGCCGGTCTTTCGCCATCCCGACACGGCGGCCGAGGTGGACAAGCTGCTCGCCTCCGTCCGCCTGTTCCCGGACCGTGCCCATCTCGTCGGCGCCTATTCCCTCGGCAAGGCGCAGCGCGTCATGGCGCTGATCCGCGCCGCCGGCTGGGACGCGCCGATCTATCTCCATGGCGCGGTGGAGAAGCTGACGCGCTTCTACCAGGCCGAGGGCTTCGACCTCGGCGACGTGCGTCTGGCCAAGGAGGCCGACAAGAAGGCGCTCGGCGGCGCCGTCGTCATCTGCCCGCCCGGCGCCATGAAGGACCTCTGGGCACGGCGTTTCCCCGATCCGGTCACCGCCTTCGCCTCGGGCTGGATGCGCATCCGCGCCCGCGCCAAGCAGGGCGGGATCGAACTGCCGCTCATCGTCTCCGACCATTCCGACTGGGACGAGTTGCAGCAGACCATCCGCGACACCGGTGCCGGCGAGATCTGGGTCACCCACGGCCAGGAAGACGCCCTCGTCCACTGGTGCGGCACGCAGGGGCTGAAGGCACGGCCGCTAAGGCTGGTGGGCTATGGCGACGAGGGCGAGGGTGAAGCCGCTGCCGCCGAGGCGGTCGCATGAACCGCTTCGCCGCCCTCCTCGACCGCCTCGCCTACGAACCGCGCCGCAACGCCAAGCTGGCGCTGATCACCGACTATTTCCGGACCACGCCCGATCCCGAGCGCGGCTGGGCCCTCGCCGCCATGACCGGGGCGCTCACGTTCCGCAACGCCAAGGCGGGGCTCATCCGCGGCCTCATCGCCGAGCGCACGGACCCGGTGCTCTTCGCGCTGTCCTACGACTATGTCGGCGACCTCTCGGAGACGGTGGCGCTGATGTGGCCGACGCCCGAGGCTCCCCTCCCCCCGCGGAGCGGCGGGGAGGGTGGCCCGAGCGCCAGCGGAGGGCCGGGTGGGGGGAAGTCTGCGCCCGGTCTCAACGCCCCCCCACCCCTGACCCCTCCCCTCCGCGAGCGGGGGGAGGGGAATGCGCCTTTCGCGGCGAGCGGGGCGACGGCAGCCCATGACGATGCCGGCGCGACGCCGGAGGATCCCCTCCCCCCGCGGAGCGGAGGGGAGGGTGGCCCGAGCGCCAGCGGAGGGCCCGATGGGGAGCGCCTAGGAGACGTTCCCGCGCCCTCCCCCATCGGCCACAACCGCCCGCCGCCCCCGGCCCTCTCGGAGGTGGTCGCAGGCCTCGGCACGACGTCGAAGACCGCCCTGCCGAAACTCCTCGCCGGCTGGCTCGACCATCTCGACGAGACCGGCCGCTGGGCGCTGCTCAAGCTGATCACCGGCTCGCTGCGCATCGGCGTCTCGGCCCGCCTCGCCAAGACCGCCGTCGCCGCCCTCGGCCCCCGCGACCCCGACGAGATCGAGCTGGTATGGCCCGGCCTGACGCCGCCCTATGAATCCCTCTTCGCCTGGGTCGAGGGCCGCGGCGAGCGCCCCGAGAGCGTCGACCCCGCCCCCTTCCGCCCACCCATGCTCGCCCACGGCATCGAGGAGGCCGATTTCGGCAAGCTGGACCCCGCCGATTTCGCCGCCGAATGGAAATGGGACGGCATCCGCGTCCAGGCCGCCGCCGGCCCCCTCCCCGACGGGCGCCGAGTGGCCAGGCTCTATTCGCGCACCGGCGAGGACATATCCGGTGCATTTCCCGACCTCGTCGAGACCCTCGCCTTCGACGGCGCCATCGACGGCGAACTGCTGGTGCTGCGCGAGAACCGCGTGCAGAGCTTCAACGTCCTGCAGCAACGCCTCAACCGCAAACAGGTGACGGTGCCGCTGCTGGCCGAGTTTCCTGCCCATATCCGCGCCTACGACCTGCTCTTCGCCGGGGGAGAGGATCTGCGCGACCGGCCCTTCGCCGCCCGGCGGGCGATCCTCGAGCAGATGGTGTCGCAGATGGCGAATCCGCGCATCGACATCTCGCCCCTCGTGCCCTTCGAGACCTGGGAGGGCCTCGCCGCCATCCGCCTCGACCCGTCCTCGGCGGATGCCGGCGAGGACGCCGAGGCCATCGAGGGGCTGATGATCAAGCGGCGTGATTCGCCCTACCTGCCCGGCCGGCCCAAGGGCCCGTGGTGGAAGTGGAAGCGCGACCCCATGGTGGTCGACTGCGTGCTGATGTACGCCCAGCGGGGCCACGGCAAGCGCTCGAGCTTCTATTCCGATTTCACCTTCGGCGTCTGGCGCGACGGCGCCGAGGGCGACGAACTGGTGCCCGTCGGCAAGGCCTATTTCGGCTTCACCGACGAGGAGCTCGGCCAGCTCGACCGCTTCGTGCGCAACCACACGACCAACCGCTTCGGCCCCGTGCGCGAGGTGACCCATACGGCGCGAGAGGGACTGGTGCTGGAAATCGCCTTCGAGGGGCTGCAGCGCTCCACCCGCCACAAGTCCGGCATCGCCATGCGCTTCCCGCGCATATCGCGCATCCGCTGGGACAAGCCGCCCGGCGAGGCGGACCGCATCGAGGCCCTGGAGCTGCGGCTGAAGGGCTGAGGCGCCGCCGCGGAGCGGCAGGCATGCTCCCGTGGCTTTGCCTGCCGGCCCGCTTCATGCGAAGCGGAGCGCCATGCCCCGCCTCGCTTGTCTCCCCGACCTCGTGAAGACCTTCGTCTGGCCCTGCCTCGTCGGCGCCGCGGGCGGCTATGCCTTCCACCGCCTCGGCATGCCCGCCGCCTGGATGTCGGGCTCGCTGGTGGTGGCCACCGTCCTCGCCCTCGGCGGCGCCAGGGTGGTGGTCCCCGGCCCCGTCGCCACAGCCACCTTCCTGCTGCTCGGCACGGTGATGGGTTCGGCGGTGACGCCGCAGACGCTCCGCCTGATGATGTCCTGGCCCATCTCCATGGCGGGCCTCGCCGTGCTGGTGCCGGCCATCGTCGCGGCCATCACGCTCTATCTCGCCCGCGTCGAGCGGCTGGACCGCCAGACCGCCTTCTTCGCCTCCATTCCCGGCGCGCTGAGCTACGTCATGGCCATGACGCTGGCCTCGCGCGCCGATGCGCGCCAGGTGGCGGTCATCCAGAGTTTCCGCCTCGTCCTGCTGGTGGCAGCGCTGCCGGGTCTCCTGTCGCTGGCGCGGATCGGCGGCACGCAGGCGCCGGCCGCGGCGACCGGGCTCGGCCCCTGGCCGGAACTCCTGCTGCTCGTCGCCGTCTCCTCCGGCTTCGGTCTCGCCATGGAGCGGCTTAAGGTGCCGGGCGGCGCCACCGTCGGCGCCATGCTGGCGAGCGCGGTCCTGCACGGCACCGGGCTCGTCACGGCGCTGATCCCGGAGCCGGTGATGATCGTCGGCTTCGTCGTCATCGGAGTCCTCATCGCCGCCCGCTTCGCCGGCACCTCGCTCGCTGAGCTGCGCCACCTGCTGCGCGCCTCCGTCGGCGCCTTCCTCGCCGGTATCGCCGTCACCGTGGTCGTGGCGGCGGCTGTCGCCTGGATCGCCGGCCTGCCGCTCGGCAAGGTCATCCTCGCCTATGCGCCGGGGGGCATCGAGGCCATGGCGATCCTCGCCTTCGTCCTCGACATGGATCCCGCCTTCGTCGGCGCCCACCACATCGTTCGCTTCGTCGGTATCGCGCTGCTGCTGCCGCTGGCGGCGCGCCTCGTCCTCGGCCCCGACCGCGGCGCCTGAGGCGGCGCAGGCGTTGCAAAAAGCCGTTTTCTTCCGCTATCCATAGGGCGCCAGCGATCCCGAGGACCGTGCATGCTCCCCCTTCGCCTTCCGCATGCCGCAGCCGTCGCCCTCTCTGCGGCGCTCGCGTTCACCCCCTTCTCGTCCTCAGCCCTCGCGCGCTGCACTGTCCCCGCCCTGGCGGAGGCGACTCCCGGCGGCGCCCTGCCGCGCACCTCCGCGCGGCTGAAGACGCAGGAGCCCGTGCGCATTCTCGCCATCGGCTCCTCGACCACGGCCGGGGTCGGCAGCGGCGGCGCCGGCTTCGCCCATCGCCTCGGCCCGATGATCAAGGCCCGCTGGCAGGACAAGACCATCGAGGTCGTCGTCTCCGGCGTTTCCGGTGAGACCGCCTCGGGCGCGGCCGGCCGCCTCGCCCGCGAACTCGCCCAGCACAAGCCGACCCTCGTGGTCTGGCAGCTCGGCACCAACGACGCCAATTTCGGCGTCTCGGCGGAGTCCTTCCGCGGGACCGTCGCCGCAGGTCTCGCCACCATCCGCGCCGCCGGCGCCGACGCCATGCTGGTCGATCCGCAATATTCGCGCTGGGCCGAGGGAAGCACGCGCACCGCCGAATTCGCCGGCATCATCGCCAGCGAGGGCGCCCGCGCCGGCGTGCCGGTGGTTCGCCGCTTCCAGGCGATGTTCCAGCTCGCCAATTCCGACCGCAGCGCCTTCAACGGGCTCATCTCCTTCGACGGCCTGCACCTGACCGCCGCCGGTCACGACTGCATGGCGCAGCAGGTGGCGGGCACCATCCTGCGCATGGCCCGGCGCTGAGGCGCCGCCGCCGTCTTGCCTTTGGGGCATGTGGCCACCACATTGACGGCGCCGGCGGCGGGCCGGTTCTGGCCACAAGAGCGTAGCGATGAACACCACCACCACGCCGACGACCACCACCACCGTCGTGCCCTCGCCGATGCAGTATCTCGACCGCGCCACCGGCGTGCTCCGGGACCTCGGGCTGATGCCGGCCAAGATCGACGAGCAGCCGATCATCCCGCTGCTGCAGAAGATTTCCGACCTCGACCAGGACCGGGTGACGATGATCGCCCGCACCCTCAATCAGGTCGGCGTGTTCAACGAGGTGGTGCGCAATCAGGTCGCCGGCATGGAGGTGGGTGAGCGCTACGAGCAGATCACCCAGGGCTTCAACTCTATCCGCGACGACGCCAAGCGCATGGTCGAGCAGCTCTCCGACGGCAAGCTCTCCACCTTCGAGCGGCTGGAGAACGTCTGGACCAAGGTGCGCCGCGGCGACATCGCGACCCGCTTCGACGCCATCCGCACGACCTATCTCGACGTCGCCCGCGCCACCAAGGACCAGATCCAGCGCGAGGTCACCATCCTCGACGCCTACCGCGACTTCCGCGGCGCGCTGAAGCAGGCCGAGGTTCAGGCTCTCGAGGTGCTGGAGAAGGCGAACGACAAGCTGCAGGCCAAGCAGGCCGAGCTGAAGGCCGCCTCGGAAGCGGTGGCCGCCTACACCGGCACGGTGCCGGCCGAGCGCGCCAACCTCGAACTCATCCGCGACACCAAGCTGCGCGAGATGCAGGACGAGGAGAAGCGCTTCCAGATCGCCAAGGACCTCTCCGACAATCTGACCATCGGCTACAACACGTCCGAGGTCATCATGGCCCGCCTGATGCAGACGACCAACGCCAAGGAGCGGGTCTATGCGCAGGCGATCTCCTTCTTCTCCACCAACGACGCCGTGCTGACCGCGCTGAAGGCCTCCTTCACCGGCCTGCAGGGCCTGCACGAGTCGACCCGCACGCTCAACGAGATGAAGGAGGGCGTGTCGAAGTCCCTCGAGACCCTCTCCGAGATCGGCGACAAGGTGCAGGAGGAGGCGCTGCGCGCCGGCTACGGCCCGACCATCCGCGCCGACGCCGTGAAGAAGCTGGTCGAGAGCGTCGTCTCCTTCCAGGAGAAGTCGGGCGAGATCATCTACGAGATGCGCAAGCTCTCGACGGAAAACTCGCGGGAGATCCGCGACGCGGTGGAGGACGGCAAGAAGCGCCTCGCCGCCCTCGCCGAGAAGGGTGCCGCCCTCGGCATGTGAGGGCTTCGCCCCCCGTGACCACCGCGCGCCTCTCGCATCCTGACCGGAGGGTCATCCGATGACCGATACCGCCGTCGCCGCCCCTCCGGCCGCTCCCCCCGCCGAGGCGCAGTCCGCCAAGCTCGACGACATCATGCTCGCCATGGACGTCGTCGACACGCTGCGCCACGACCGCAAGATCACCGAGCGCGAACTCGCCGAGGGCGACCGCGAGGAGGACCTGATCGAGCGGCTGCGGGTCATCTACCGCAACCAGGGCATCGACGTGCCCGACGAGATCCTGCGCCAGGGCGTCAAGGCCCTGCGCGAGGAGCGCTTCGTCTACAAGCCGCCGCGCGAAAGCCTGTCGGTGAAGCTGGCGCGGATCTACGTCACCCGCGGCCGTTGGGGCAAATGGGCGCTGGCCGCCGTTGCGGCGCTCGCCATCGGCGCCGGCACGCTCGCCTGGCAGGGCTATTCCCGGCAGGTCGAGCTGACCCAGACCATTCCCGCCGCCATCGAGCGCCTCTCGGGCGACATCACCCGCGAGGCGACCGCCGATGCGGTGCGCACCCGCGTCGCCGCCCTCGCCTCCGACGGGCGGATCGCCGCCCGTGACGGCAAGGCGGAGGCCGCGCGCGCCGCCGTTGCCGACCTCGAGCGGCTGCGCGACGACATCCGCACCGAATATGACGTCCGCATCGTCTCGCGGCCCGGTCAGTCCACCGGCGTCTGGCGACGCCCGCGGCGCAATCCCAACGCCATGAACTATTACCTCATCGTCGAGGCCATCGGCCGCGATGGCCGGCCAATGTCCCGCTCCATCACCTCCGAGGAGGACGGCTCGACGAAGGTCGTCACCCAGTGGGGCGTGCGCGTGCCGGAGAGCCTCTACCGCGTCGTCGAGGCCGACAAGCGCGACGACGGCATCGTCCAGAACGCCATCCTCGGCCGCAAGCAGCGCGGCCAGCTCGACCCGACCTGGCGCGAGGCGCTGCCGGGCGGCGCCATCACGAGCTGGTAGGAGCATCGCATGATCCCCGGACATTCCGCTCTCGGCGGCATCGAGGGTGCCCTCGCCGAGATCCGTCAGGCCGAGAACGAGGTCAACCGGCGGCTGGACCAGGCCAACCGCAGCCAGGCCGAGGCGCGCGCCGCGGAGGCCGAGGGCTTCCGCGACCTCGCCGCCTTCCGCCTGAAATCCGAGAGCGGGCTGGGCGGTCGCCTGACCCAGGTGGCGACCGAGGTGCGCGCGCTTCTCGCGCTCCGCCTCAACGACCGCAACCGACTGGACGAGGACGTCGCCGCGATCGAGTCCGAGATCGCCCGCATCGCCGCCGAGCGGCAGGATTTCGCCCGCCGGCTGGAGGAGGCCGAGGAACGCCGCGACGCGGTGGCGAACGAGGCGCAGATCGGCCTCGCCGCCCGGCCCGACTACGGCGCCGCCAGGACCTCGGCGGACGACGCCGTCCGTGTCGCCCAGGAATCGGAGAAGAAGGCGGCCCTCGCCGAGCAGGAGCTGGAGGAGAAGCGCAAACCTTATGAGGACGATGCGCTGTTCATGTATCTGTGGAGCCGCGGCTACGCGACCCAGGCCTATGAAGCGGGCAACGTGGCGCGCCTCCTCGACGGCTGGGTGGCCCGCCTCGTCCGCTATGCCGACGCCCGCCCGAACTATGCCCGCCTGACCGAAATCCCCAAGCGCCTGCGCGAACATGCCAACCGCAGCGCCGCCCTGGCGGTGGATGCGGTGGAGAAGGTGAAGGCGCTGGAGAAGGGCGCCTTCCTCGGCACCGGTGGCGACGCCGCCGACGCCGAGGTCGCCGGCTACCGCGGCCGGCTCGCCGAACTCGACGCCGCCCGCGCCGCGGCCGAGGACCGGCACCGGGATCTCGACTCCCGCGCCGCCGCCTTCGCGCGTGGCGAGGACGACAGGTTCCGCCAGGCTGTGGCCCTGCTCGCCGAGACCCTGCGGCGCGAGGACATCGAGAGGCTCTATGCCGAAGCCCTGAAGACGCCGGCCCCCGACGACGAGGCGATCGTCGGCCGCATCCGCGGCCTGCGCGACGCCCAGGAACGCGCGGAGCTCGACCTGCGGCGCCTGCGCGGCGAGCTGGCGGAACTTTCGCGCCGCCGGTCCGAGGTGTCGCAGGTCGCCACCGGCTTCCGCCAGCGCCGCTACGACGCCGACGGCTCGGTCTTCTCCAACGACGTGGTCGGCGCCCTGTTGCGCGGCCTCGTCACCGGCGTCATCACCGGGGCCGACTACTGGTCGCGCATGGAACAGGGCCGGCGCAGCAGCCGCTCCGACGAGGGCTCCTGGGGCGGTGGCGGCGGCGGTTCCTGGGGCGGCGGCGGCTCGTGGGGCGGAGGCGGTTCCTGGGGTGGAGGCTCGTCCGGCGGCGGCTGGAGTGGCGGATCGTCAGGCGGTGGCTGGAGCGGCGGTGGCGGATCGTCTGGCGGCGGAACGTCCGGCGGTGGCGACGGCTTCGATACCGGTGGCAGGTTCTAGGCGGCCCGCCTCACAGCCGCAGCATCACCAGGAAGGCGGTCAGGTCGTCGGTGACGAAGTCGACGTGGTCGTCCTCGCGCCCCTCGAACTCCCAGGCCTCGCGGAACACCTCGCGGGTGCGCTCCGGCACCACCAGCACGGTCTTCATGCCGAGCGCATGGGGCGCCTCGAGATTGCGCGCGAGGTCCTCGAACATGGCGGCGCGGGCCGGGTCGACCCCGTGGTCGGCGAGGAACTTCTCGTAGGTCTCCCGGTGCGGCTTCGGGAGGAGCCCCGCATCGACGATGTCGAAGACGCCGTCGAAATGGTTCTCGATCCCGAGCCGGCGCGTCACGGCCGCGACATGCGAGTGGGTGCCCGAGGTGAAGACGAACTTGCGGCCCGGCAGGGCGGCGATCGCCGCGCCGAGCTCGGGGTTCGCCTGCAGCGGCGAATGGTCGATGTCGTGCACATAGCTGAGGAAATCGTCCGGGCTCATGCCGTGCTCGATCATCAGCCCGCGCATGGAGGTGCCGTAGCGCCGGTAATAGTCCTTCTGCAGGACGAAGGCCTCGTCGATCGAGATGTCGAGGAGCTTCGCCACATAGGATTTGATCCGCCCGTCGATCTGCTCCCACAGCGACAGGTGCGCCGGGTAGAGCGTGTTGTCGAGGTCGAAGATCCAGGCCTCCACCGCGGAGAAGGCTTTGCGGATATTGGCGGTGTCGGTCATCGGGGCTCCCGGAAACGCAGGGACGCGCGGCGGCGCCCGTCGAAGGTGATGGCGGCGAAGCCCACCGCGGTGCCGCCGTGGGCGGCGCAATCGCCCGCCCCTGTTATCTCGAACTCGCTGGTCCGGATACAGGCCTGGACATCGCCGCCGAAGACGAGCGGGCCGCCCGCCCGCGTCACGGGGCGCCCTTCCGCATCGACCGCCTCGGCGAAGGAGAGCACCCGCGCCGGCTGGCCCTCCAGCGGCGGCTTCAGGCAGGCGCCGGGTTCGATGCGGAACCAGCCGCGCGTCGCGATCTGCCGGCCCTCCTCGATACCGAGCGCCGCCATGATCCGGTGGCCCGTCTCGTTGCACCAGGCGAAGCCGGGGCCCTCGCCAGCCCTCAGCGCCGCCAGCAGGCGGTCGAAGATGTCGGGGAGCACGGCGGCGTCGGCGGGCAGGTTCAGGTCGGTGAGGAAGGCGCGCAGCGCCGCGTCGGTCTTCGGCCCCTCCAGCCCATCGATGGGGCCGGGGTCGTAGCCCATGCGGGTGAGCAGGCGCTGGATACCGGCCTTGCGCGCCTGCGGCAGGTCGTAATCGGCCTCCTCCGACAGGAACAGGACGCCGATGCCCTCCACCACCGTCGGCTTGACCTCGACGAAGGAGGCGAGGCGCGTGTTCGCCTGACGACAGGACTGGGCAGCGGGTACGAGGAAGTCGCCCTCGCCGATGCACAGCTGCACGTGCTCCGGCTGGCCGAGGCTCGCGCCGGGCGCCTCACCGAGGGGGCGGGTATGCAGGAACAGGCGGCCCGGAGCCTCGGCCGATTGCAGGATGGCCCGGCACTGGCCCGGATCGAGTCGGAACCAGCCGCGCGTCGCCGCCGTATCGCCGACGACGACACCGATCGCCGCCTCCGTCACCACACTCGTGCGATTGCACAGGCGCGTCTCGGCCGAGGCGGGGGCGGCGAGCCACACCACGACGCAGAACGCCGCGACGAGGCCCGCCAGAGCCTCACGCATGGATGAGCGTGCCGGCACCGCCATCGGTGAGAAGCTCCACGAGGACGGCGTGCGGGGTCTTGCCGTCGAGGATCACGACGCCTTCGACGCCGCGCTCGATGGCGTAGATGCAGGTCTCGATCTTCGGGATCATGCCCCCCGTCGCCGTGCCGTCGGCGATCAGGCGGCGGCAATCCTCCACCGACAGCGACTTGATGAGGTTCTTGTTCTTGTCGAGGACCCCGGGCACGTCGGTGAGCAGAAGGAGACGCTTGGCCTTCAGCGCGCCGGCGATGGCGCCCGCGAAGGTGTCGGCGTTGACGTTGTAGGTGTCGCCCTCGACCGAGGTCGCCACCGGCGCCAGGACCGGGACGAGGTCCTTGCCCAGAACCGTGTCCAGCACCTTGGTGTCGACCTTGTCGGGTTCGCCGACATAGCCGAGGTCGACGACCCGCTCGATGTTGGAATCCGGATCGCGGGTGACGCGGCTGACCTTGGCCGCCTTCACCATGTCGCCGTCCTTGCCGCACAGGCCGATGGCCTTGCCGCCGGCGGCGTTGATGAAGCCGACGATCTGCTTGTTGATCGAGCCGGCGAGGATCATCTCGACGATCTCCACCGTCTGCTTGTCGGTGACGCGCAGGCCGTCGACGAACTCGCTCTTGATGCCGAGTTTGGCGAGCATCTGGCCGATCTGCGGCCCGCCGCCGTGCACCACCACCGGATTGATGCCCGACTGCTCCAGCATGACGATGTCGCGGGCGAAGGACCGGGCGCCGCCCTCGTCGCCCATGGCGTGGCCGCCATATTTCACCACGACGATCTCGTCGTCGTATTTCTGCATGTAGGGCAGCGCCTCGTTGAGGACGCGGCCGATGTCCTGGGCGTCGAGAGGGGTATGCGACATGGCGGCTCCGGCGGGTCGGGTCCTCGAGGGATCGCGTTTGGCGTCTTCGCGTTCGGGCGCGCGAGTGGGCCGGGTCTTAGCCGATTTGGACCGGAGGGTGAAGAAACCTTCGCGCCTTGACATCCATGTCCGAATGCCCACAGTCCACCCCGCCCGAGGGGAGCCCCGACGAGGGGGCTGAGAGGCTGCGCGATCCGCGGCGACCCTTGAACCTGATCCGGGTCATGCCGGCGGAGGAATGGGGATGCACGGACAAGACGCCGCGCGGCGCGTCGACATCATTGGAGCGGGCATTACCGGGCTCTGGCAGGCCCTGTGCTTCGCCGAGGCGGGCTTCGCCGTCACCCTGCACGAGCGCGGCGGGGAAACGCAGGCGAGGTCTGCGAGCCGCTGGGCCGGCGGCATGCTCGCGCCGTGGTGCGAGGCGGAAGGGACGGAGGAGCTGGTCGTGCGCCTCGGCCGCCGCTCGCTGGACCTCTGGCGGCAGGCGGTGCCCGAGGCGGCCTTCGACGGCACGCTCGTCGTCGCCCATCCGCGCGACCGCGCCGATTTCGACCGCTTCGCCCGCATGACGACGGACCACCGCCGGCTCGATGCCGACGGCATCGCCGGCCTGGAGCCGGCCCTGGCCGGACGCTTCCCGCAGGCGCTGTTCTATCCGCGGGAAGGGCATGTCGAGCCGCGCGTGGTCATGGAGGCCCTGCTGCGGCGGCTGGCCGAACGCGGGGTGACCGTCCGCGCAGCCGACGGCGATTGTCTGCCCGCTTCCGGCCTGACCGTGGACTGCCGGGGACTTGCGGCGCGCGACCGGGAGCCCCTGCGCGGCGTCAAGGGCGAGACCCTGCTGGTCGAGACCGGGGCGATCAGCCTGTCGCGGCCGGTGCGCGTCCTCCATCCGCGCTGGCCGCTCTACGTCATCCCGCGCGCCGGCCATCGTTTCCTTCTCGGCGCGACCACGGTCGAAACCGAGAGCGAGGGCGTATCCGTCCGGTCGGCGCTGGAGCTTCTGTCGGCAGCCTATGCGCTGCACCCGGCCTTCGCCGAGGCGCGCATCGTCGAGCATGGATCGGCCCTTCGACCGGCCTATGCGGACAACCTGCCGCGGATCGTCGTGTCGGACGGCAGGCTCACCGTCAACGGGCTCTATCGGCACGGCTTCCTGGTCGCCCCGGCGCTCGCCGAAATCGCCGTCGCCCATGTCACGCGCGGCATCCACGACAACGAGGTGATGCAATGGTCCTGACCGTCAACGGAGAGACGACCGAGAGCGCCGCCACCACCGTCGCCGAGCTCCTGCGCGAGCGCGACCTCGACGGCGGGCATGTGGCCGTCGCCGTGAATTTCGAGGTCGTGCCGCGCCGCCGCTGGGCCAGCGCGGCGCTGGCGGCCGGCGACGCGGTCGAGATCATCAGCCCCCGGCAGGGAGGCTGACATGGACCACGCCTCCTCCCGCGATCCCGTCACCTTCTACGGCCGCAGCTTCGCCTCGCGGATGATGATCGGCACGGCGCTCTACCCCTCGCCCGCCGTCATGCAGAAGGCAATCGCCGCTTCCGGCGCGGGCATCGTCACCGTTTCGCTCCGGCGCGAGAGCGCGGGCGGGCGGACCGGCGCGGCCTTCTGGGATCTGGTGCGCGAGACCGGCGCCGCCGTCCTGCCGAACACCGCAGGCTGCCGCTCCGTCAAGGAGGCCGTCACCACGGCTGAGCTCGCCCGCGACCTCTTCGACACGCCCTGGATCAAGCTGGAGGTCATCGCCGACGACGAAACCCTGCAGCCGGATGTCGTCGGCCTGGTCGAGGCCGCAACCGTCCTGATGCGCGACGGTTTCGAGGTCTTCCCCTACACGACCGAGGATCTCGGCGTCGCCATGCGCCTCGTCGATGCCGGCTGCCGGGTGGTCATGCCCTGGGCCGCGCCCATCGGCAGCGCCCGCGGCATCATCCATGCCGATGCCCTGAAGCTGATGCGCGAGCGCCTGCCGGATGTCGCACTTGTGGTCGATGCCGGCCTCGGCGCGCCGTCCCATGCGGCCGAGGCGATGGAGCTGGGTTTCGACGCGGTGCTCTTGAATACGGCGGTGGCGAAGGCCGCCGATCCCGTCGCCATGGCCACCGCCTTCCGCCTGGCCGTCGAAGCCGGGCGTACCGGCTATGGCGCCGGTCTCATGGGGCCGCGCGATTTCGCCTCGCCCTCGACCCCCGTTGTGGGCAGACCGTTCTGGCATGGCCTCACCTGACCGCCTCGGATCATCGCGGGGGCATCGCGCCGCGCGCCATGAGGTCGACACGATCGGCGGCGATGATCGCCGCGGGTGACAGGGGCGAAGACACGGCCTATGGCTCGCCCGCAGGCCGGCTCGCGGAGCCTTGGCCACAGATGCTGCGATCGGAGATCATGACCGCACTCCGTTCCAGGACATTCGACCTGCTTCTCGGCGGTTGGACCGCCCTGTTCGGCGCACTCATCCCGGCCCTCGCTTGGGCCGACGGCAGGCGGCTGCGCGGCGTCTCGCGGCTCTGGGTCGCCGGCGTCATGGGGCTGCTGCGCACGGTGATCGGCCTCGACCATGTGGAGATCGGCAGCGACAACCGCCCCGCCGGCCCCTGCCTGATCGTCTGCAACCACCAGTCCACCTGGGAGACCATCGCCTTCATCCGCCTGTTTCCGGACGTGGCCATCGTCGCCAAGGAGGAACTGCTGAAGGTCCCGGTCTTCGGCTGGTACCTGCGCCGCTCCCCGATGATCACCATCGACCGCGAGTCCGGCACCCAGGCGCTTCGGCGCATGGTGGAAGGCGCCAAGACGGCTCTCGCCGAGGGCCGCCCCGTCCTGCTCTTCCCCGAGGGCACCCGCAAGGACCCCGACGCCCCCATCGATTTCAAGCGTGGCGTCGAACTGCTCTACGGCCGGCTCGACGTTCCCGTCCTGCCCGTCGTCGTCAATTCCGGCCGATTCTGGGGCGTCGGCCGGCCCTTCAAGCGTCGCGGCACCATCACCGTGTCCTGCCTGCCGCTGATCCCCGCCGGCCTCAAGGCCGGAGAGATGATGGCGCGGGCCGAACGGGTGATGGAGGAAGAGCGGCGCAGGATAGGCTAGCGGCCGGGCGCCTTGACTTCGCCGGGTCGGCGGTCACTCTCCGCCCGCCCCCGGGGCCCGCGAGGCCGCACATCCCCTTCAGGAGCATCAGCCATGACGCGCGCCTATCCCGACCGCTTCTACCCCGTCGTCGACAGCATCCGCACCCTCATGGACCTGGCGGCGCTGGGAGTCGGCACGATTCAGCTCAGGGTCAAGGATCTCGGCGAGGCCCAGGCGGCGGCACTGGTGGGGGAAGCGGTCGAATCGGTCCAGGGATCGCCGGTTCGGCTCGTCATCAACGACTACTGGCGCGCCGCCATCGTCGGCGGCGCCAGCCATCTCCATCTCGGCCAGGAAGATCTCGCCACCGCCGATGTCCCGGCGATCCGCGCGGCGGGACTGACGCTCGGCATTTCCACCCATGACGAGGCGGAGCTCGAAACCGCCCTCGCCCATCGTCCCGACTATATCGCCCTCGGCCCGATCTATCCGACGACGATCAAGCCCATGCGCTTCGGCCCCCAGGGCCTCGACCGCATCGGGGTGTGGAAGAAGCGCATCGGCGCCATCCCGCTGGTCGCCATCGGCGGCATCACGCTGGAGCGCGCCCCCTCCGTCTATGCGGCCGGCGCCGATTCCATCGCCGTCGTCTCCGACATCGCCAATGCCGACGATCCCGACACGCGGGTGCGCGAATGGCTGGCGCTCGAGCCGGCGGGCGACTGAGGGCTGGATTCCGCGCGCCTTGCATCAGCGAAGTGCGTCCTTCGAGGCTCGCTGCCGCTCGCACCTCAGGATGAGGGAGGTCGTGAGCTGCATCCGGGGCGTCCGCCACGCTGACGTCGCGGCCAAGGCCACCGTTGTGCCCATCGCCATCATCCTCATCCTGAGGTGCGAGCCCCGGCGATGCGCCAGCATCGTCGGTGGGAGCCTCGAAGGATGCACTCCGGTTCTGCAGCTCCACGCTCCTGCCCCCTAGCCATCCGGCCCCGCGACCGCTACCTCACGGCCTGAGCCGCCGGACCTCCGCCCGGCGTCGAGACCCTGGCCGATGACAACCGCCCCGCCCGGCACCGGGGGCCCGGACGATCCCGGCTTCGGGATCTACGTCCACTGGCCCTTCTGCGCCTCCAAGTGCCCCTATTGCGACTTCAACAGCCATGTGCGGCACGTCGCGCCCGATCAGGCGCGCTATGTGGCCGCCTTCGGCCGTGAACTGGCCACCGCAGCGCGGCGCACCCCCGGTCGCACCGTGTCCTCCATCTTCCTCGGCGGCGGCACGCCCTCGCTCATGGAACCGGCGACCGTCGGCGCCATCCTCGACGCCCTCGCGCGGCTCTGGACGGTCACACCCGACTGCGAGGTGACGCTGGAGGCCAATCCCACCAGCGTCGAGGCGGAGCGCTTCCGCGGCTTCCGCGCCGCCGGCGTCAACCGCGTCTCGCTCGGCGTCCAGGCGCTGAACGACGCCGACCTGAAGAGCCTCGGCCGCACCCATTCCGCCGACGAGGCGCTGCGCGCGGTGGACGTCGCGCGCCGCCATTTCGACCGCTATTCCTTCGACCTCATCTACGCCCGTCCCGGCCAGACCGAGGCGGGGTGGGAAGCCGAACTCCGCCGCGCCATCGCGGAGGCCGCCGAGCACCTGTCGCTCTACCAGCTCACCATCGAGCCCGGCACCATGTTCGAGGCGCTGCACCGCGCCGGCAAGCTCGCCATGCCAGACGACGACATGGGTCGCGTCCTCTACGACCTGACGCAAGACGTCTGTGCCGAGGCTGGCCTGCCCGCCTACGAGATTTCCAACCATGCGCGGCCCGGCGCCGAATGCCGCCACAACCTCATCTACTGGCGTTCCGGCGACTTCGTCGGCGCCGGCCCCGGCGCCCACGGCCGCCTCACCCTCGGCAACGGCCGAATCGCCACCGCCACCGAGAAACACCCCGAGACCTGGCTGAAGCGGGTCGAGGAGCAGGGCTCGGGCATCGTCTCCGAGGAGCACCTCGTGCAGATCGAGAACGCCGACGAATTCCTCGTCATGGGGCTGCGCCTTGCCGAGGGCATCGACCTCGCCCGCTACGAGGCGTTGTCGGGCCGCCCGCTCGACCCGGACCGCATCGCCTTCCTGGAGGGTGAGGGCTTCGTCCGACGCCTGCCCGGCGGCCGGCTGAAGGTCACGCCCGAGGGCTTCCCCGTGCTCAACGCCGTGGTGGCCGACCTCGCGCAGGCGGACTAGCGGCAGGCCCGCCCGCCGCCGACGTCCAGATGGAAATGGTCGTAGTGCAGCGGGTTGTAATCCGGCGACAGGGTGACGTCGAACCAGCGGCAGGCAGCGTCCCGCACCGCCCGCAGGAAGGCGGCCCGGCCCGGCTCGGCCGACGACCAGTCGGCGGTAAGCGTCAGCCGCCGCCCGTCGGCGAGCTGGAATCCGGAGATGTCGATGGCGTCGGCCGTGGCGTGGCGGCTGCGGCGGCCCGAGGCGGCGTGGTTGATGTTGCGGCAGGCATAGGTGCCGAGATGCTCGACGCGGGTCACCGGCGCGCCGAGATGGGTCCGGGCAGCCGCGCCCAGCGCGTGGCGCTCGACCATGGCGAGGGAGAGCGCCGCCCGGCAGGTCAGCACCACCGGCGAGGACAGGCGTGTCGCCCCGGCCGTCGCGGTCCGCCCGGCATCAGTGAAGCCGCAGCCCTCCCCGGTGGCGCGGTCCGGCACCCGCTCGAAGGCGATCCCACTCCGGGCAAGCGCCGCGCGGCAGAGGTCGCCGTCGCCGCGGGCGCGGGCGAACTTGAAGCGCGTCAGGAAGCCCGGCTCCTCCGCGAGGTCGAAGGGGGCGAAGGGATCCCAGCGCGGCGGCAGCACGATCTGCCCCGACGCGATCAGCGCGCCGGCGAAGAGGAGACCGAGAACCAGCGGCAGGACGAGGAGGCGGGCGATGCGGGCGGCCATGCGCCAGCCTAACGGGAGAGCCGGTGCCGGGTTCCGCAGGAGGGGCGCGGCACGCCGCCGCTGGCCGCTCCCGTCCATGGCCTTTGGCCGCGGGACCGCCTAGTTTCGGCGCATGGCGAATGCTCTGCTCCCCTCCCTGTTCGACACGGCCCCGGCCCTGCGCAGCCTGCGCCTCGAGACGCTGATCCGGCTGCGCTGGTTCGCCGTGGTCGGCCAGACCGCCGCCATCGTCGCGGTCTACTGGGGGCTGAACGCCGACCTGCCGCTCGACCTCTGTCTTCTGGCCGTCGCCGCCTCGGCCTGGATCAACATCACCCTGCGCCTGCGCTATCCGGCCAATCACCGGCTGTCGCCGCTGGAAGCGGGCTTCTCGCTGGCCTGGGACATCATCCAGCTCGCCATCCTGCTCTATCTCACCGGCGGCCTCGAGAACCCCTTCTCCTTCCTCTTCCTCGGCCCGGTGCTGATCTCCGCCACCTCCCAGCCGCCGCGAACCACCCTGCTCCTCGGCCTCCTCACCGTCGCCTGCGCGACCTTCGTCGGCTACATCCACATGCCCCTGCCCTGGGAGTGGACGAACGACCTGAGGCTGCCGCCGCTCTATCTCGTGGGCGTCTATGTCGCGCTGCTGATCTGCCTCTCCTTCATCGGCCTCTATGTCTGGCAGGTGGCGGAGGAGCAGCGCCAGCTCACCGAGGCGCTGACCGCAACCGAACTCGTCCTCGCCCGCGAACAGCATCTCTCCCAGCTCGACGGTCTCGCCGCCGCCGCTGCGCACGAGCTCGGCACGCCGCTCGCCACCATCGCCCTGGTCACCAAGGAGCTCGCCGGCGTCCTGCCCAAGGACGGCCCGATCGGCGAGGACATGACGCTGCTGCGCGAACAGGTGCAGCGCTGCCGCGACATCCTCGCCAAGCTGAAGAGCCTGTCGAGCGGCGACGCGCCCTTCGACACCATGTCCCTCGCCCAGCTCATCGAGGAGGTGGCGCAGCCCCACCGCTTCTTCGGCATCGCCATCACCGTCGACCTGCCGGACAAGCGCGAGGGCGAGCCGCTCATCGCCCGCAATCCCGGCCTCCTCTACGGCCTCGGCAACATCGTCGAGAACGCCGTCGACTTCGCCCGGTCCTCGGTCGTCATCGCCGCCCGCTGGGATTCCGAGACGGTGACGGTCACCATCATCGACGACGGGCCGGGACTTCCCCCCGACATCCTCGATCGCGTCGGCGAGCCTTATCTGACCCGCCGCGGCAAGGGCCGGGGCCGCAGCCGGCGCGCCGACCGTGCCGAGGATCAGGGCGAGGAGAAGACGGGCCTCGGCCTCGGCGTCTTCATCGCCAAGACCTTGCTACAGCGTTCCGGCGCGCGCATCGTCTACCGCAACCGGCCGGGTCTCGAGACCGGCGCCGTGGTGGAGGTGACCTGGCCTCGCAGCGCCTTCGGAACGGCGGGAAGCGGCGGTTCGTCGCGGGCCCAGCCGCCGCCCATGCCTTGAGGTGACGGCCCGGCAGCCCTACATCCGGCTGAAATCGCCGTTGCGCCACCCGCTATCCGACAGGAGAGACCCGATGCTGCCCACCGAGTCCGCCGCGCAGACGCCGCAGGCCGCCCTGCCCGCGGACCGC
The DNA here is from genome assembly GCF_003008515.1 of Phreatobacter cathodiphilus. Taxonomy (NCBI): domain Bacteria; kingdom Pseudomonadati; phylum Pseudomonadota; class Alphaproteobacteria; order Hyphomicrobiales; family Phreatobacteraceae; genus Phreatobacter; species Phreatobacter cathodiphilus. The sequence continues at coordinate 3,268,354 of NZ_CP027668.1, forward strand.
ACGCTGCTCGTGGTCGACGACGACAAGCCCTTCCTGCAGCGCCTCTGCCGGGCGATGGAGGCGCGCGGCTTCCAGGTCACCGCCGCCGAGAGTGTCGCCGATGGCCTCGCCGCCGTCGCGGCCCGCCCGCCGGCCTTCGCCGTGGTGGATATGCGCCTCGGCGACGGCAACGGCCTCGACGTCATCTCCGCCCTCAACGAGGCGCGCCCGGATGCCCGTGGCGTCATCCTCACGGGCTACGGCAACATCGCCACCGCCGTCACCGCGGTGAAGCTCGGCGCCGTCGACTATCTCGCCAAGCCCGCCGATGCCGACGAGGTCTTCGCCGCCCTCCTCGCCGTCGCCGGCAAGACCGCCGACCTGCCGGAGAACCCGATGTCGGCCGACCGGGTGCGCTGGGAGCACATCCAGCGCATCTACGAGCTGTGCAGCCGCAACGTCTCCGAGACCGCCCGCCGCCTCGGCATGCATCGCCGCACGCTGCAGCGCATCCTCGCCAAGCGCGCCCCGCGCTGACTCTAGAGGTCCGTCAGCCCCCGCACCCCGGGGTCGCAGAGCAGCGTCATGCGGCCGGCCGCGGCACGGGCGAAGCGCAGCATCATCACCTTGCGGGTCGGCGCCGGCAGCGTCGCAGCATCCCCCTCGCGCACGAGTTCCGCGCCGTGGGCATCGGCGAGGATGAGCCCGGCGTCCTCCGGGAGCAGCCCGGTGGGAAAGTCCGGCGCCACGGCGAAGAGCACCCGGTCGGCGTGGGCGCGATAGTCGCTCCATTTGCGGTCGGCGCGGAAATCCTCCACCGAGGACTTGATCTCGACGATCCAGAGGGTGCCGTTGCGGGAGAGTGCGGTGAGGTCGGCGCGCCGGCCCGACGGCAGCGCCAGTTCCGGCACCACGGCGAAGTCCAGGGCGGCGAGGAGCCGCGTCGTGCCGCGGGCGATGGCGAGCGCCCGCTGCGACTGGCGGCCGTCGGCCGGCGGGACGAGGGATGCGGCGGCGAATCCGGACATGGGCCGATCATGCCGCAGCCGCGCCGGGAATGAAACGGGAACGTCGTCGCCTGCTTCCCTTGCTGCCATTTTCGTGTATAAGCCGCGCCTTCGGCTCCCGAGGGAAGCCGGACCGTGCACGGCGCCTCGCTTGCGCTCCACGGCCATCCGACCGCGCTGGACGACATCCCGGCGCCGGCCGCCCAAAGTCCATTTCGCAGAAGGAACACCCGATGTCGATTTCCGACGCCCGCAAGGCCGAGCTCATCAAGGAATACGCCACCAAGGCCGGCGACACCGGTTCGCCCGAGGTCCAGGTGGCCATCCTCACCGAGCGCATCACCAACCTGACCGAGCACTTCAAGACCCACGCCAAGGACAACCACTCCCGTCGTGGCCTGCTGAAGATGGTTTCCGCCCGCCGTTCGCTCCTCGACTACGTCAAGGGCAAGGACGAGGCGCGTTACAAGTCGCTCATCGAGCGCCTCGGCATCCGCCGCTGACCCTCAACGGACCGGCCCCGGCGGACACCGCGCGGGGCCGAGCCGCATTCCGGGCTCCCGGTCAAAGGGGCGCCCGTCTTCCCGATGCAGGTCGCGACCCGCGCGACCTGTGTGCCAACAAGGCCAATCCACTGGACCAGTCGACCGCCATGGCAGGATCGCAAGGGGCTCGGGATCGCTAGATCCTGAGATCGAGCCTCTCGCCGTCTTGCGCATGGCCGTCTGCCGTCCGATCCGTCCGAGAAAGGAAAGTATGATGTTCGAAACCCATCGCGAGGAGATCACCTGGGGTGGTCGCAAGCTCGTGCTCGAGACCGGCAAGGTCGCCCGCCAGGCCCATGGCGCCGTGCTCGCCACCTACGGCGACACCACCGTGCTCGCCACCGTCGTCTCCAACTACGAGCCGAAGGCCGGCATCGACTTCTTCCCGCTGACCGTCAACTACCAGGAGAAGTATTTCGCCGCGGGCCGCATCCCCGGCGGCTACTTCAAGCGCGAGGGCCAGCCGACCGAGCGCGAGACGCTGATCTCCCGCCTCATCGACCGCCCGATCCGCCCCCTCTTCGTCGAGGGCTACAAGAACGAGACGCAGGTCATCATCACCACGCTCTCCCACGACATGGAGAACGATCCCGACGTGCTGGCCATGGTCGCCGCCTCCGCCGCCCTGACCCTGTCGGGCGTGCCCTTCATGGGCCCGGTGGGCGCCGCCCGCGTCGGCTACATCGACGGCGAATACGTGCTGAACCCCTATGTCGACGACATGAAGGAGTCGAAGCTCGACCTCGTCGTCGCCGGCACCGCCGACGCCGTTCTGATGGTCGAGTCGGAGGCCCAGGAGCTCTCCGAGGAGATCATGCTCGGCGCCGTCATGTTCGGCCACAAGTACTTCCAGCCGATCATCAACGCCATCATCTCGCTGGCCGACAAGGCCGCGAAGGAGCCGCGCGACTTCACCCCGCCGGACCACTCCGCGCTGGAGAAGGCCATGCTCGACCTCGTCGAGAAGGACCTGCGCGCCGCCTATTCCATCCGCGAGAAGACGGCCCGCTACAGCGCCGTCGGCGAGGTGAAGAAGAAGGCGATCGAGGCTTTCGCCGGCGAGGGCGAGGGCAAGCACGACAAGCAGGTCGTGGCCGGCGTCTTCAAGGAGCTCGAGGCCAAGGTCGTCCGCTGGAACATCCTCGACACCGGCAGCCGTATCGACGGCCGTGACCTCGTCACGGTGCGCCCGATCGTCTCCGAGGTCGGCATCCTGCCGCGCACCCACGGCTCGGCGCTGTTCACCCGCGGCGAGACCCAGGCGATGGTCGTCACCACGCTCGGCACCGCCGAGGACGAGCAGTTCATCGACTCGCTGACCGGCACCTACAAGGAGAACTTCCTCCTGCACTACAACTTCCCCCCCTTCTCGGTGGGTGAAGCCGGCCGCATGGGCCGCCCGGGCCGCCGCGAAGTCGGTCACGGCAAGCTCGCCTGGCGCGCCGTCCATCCGATGCTCCCCGAGCGCCACGAGTTCCCCTACACGATCCGCGTCGTCTCGGAGATCACCGAGTCGAACGGCTCCTCCTCCATGGCCACCGTCTGCGGCGCCTCGCTGGCGCTGATGGATGCGGGCGTGCCGATCAAGCGTCCGGTGGCGGGCATCGCCATGGGCCTGATCCTCGAGGGCGAGCGCTACGCGGTGCTCTCCGACATCCTCGGCGACGAGGACCATCTCGGCGACATGGACTTCAAGGTCGCCGGCACCGCCGAGGGCATCACCTCGCTGCAGATGGACATCAAGATCGCCGGCATCACCGAGGAGATCATGAAGGTCGCCCTCGGCCAGGCCAAGGGCGGTCGCGAGCACATCCTCGGCGAGATGGCCAAGGCCCTCACCTCGGCCCGCGCCGAGCTCGGCGAGCACGCCCCGCGCATCGAGAGCTTCAAGATCCCCACCGACAAGATCCGTGAAGTGATCGGCACCGGCGGCAAGGTCATCCGCGAGATCGTCGAGAAGACCGGCGCCAAGGTGAACATCGAGGACGACGGCACCGTGAAGGTGGCCTCGGCCAACGGCGAGCAGATCCGCGCCGCCGTAAACTGGATCAAGTCGATCACGCAGGAGCCCGAGCTCGGCATGATCTACGAGGGCACCGTGGTGAAGGTCGTCGACTTCGGCGCCTTCGTGAACTTCTTCGGTTCGCGCGACGGCCTTGTCCACATCTCGCAGCTCGCCAACAACCGCGTCGGCAAGGTCACCGACGTGGTCAAGGAGGGCGACAAGGTGAAGGTGAAGCTGCTCGGCTTCGACGATCGCGGCAAGACCCGCCTGTCCATGAAGGTCGTCGACCAGGCGACCGGCGAGGACCTCGAGAAGAAGCAGAAGGAAGCCGCCGCCGAAGAGGGCGACGCCGCGGAGTGATTCACGGCACTACGGCTTCAGGAATCGGAAAGGGCGGCCCTCGGGCCGCCCTTTCTCGTTTCGCCTCACGCCCCGAAGAATGCCGTCACGTCGTCGAGAACCGACGACGACCAGCGCAGCAGCGGCGCCAGCGCCAGTACCGTGCCGGCATGACCGACGCCCTCGTATTTGCGCACCGTGACCGGCACCCCGGCTGTGCCAAGTCGGGCCGCGAGAGCATCCGTGTTGCGCGGCAGGACGGTGGTGTCGGCCGTGCCCGTGCCGAGGAAGATGCGCGGCGCGCCCCGGCGGGCGAAGCTGATGGGCTGGGTCTCGGCGGGATTGCGGACATTGCCGAAGGCGGCCTGCGTAACCCGCCCCTCCAGCGGCAGGAAGTCGTAGGGGCCGGACAGGCCTGCCGCAGCCCTCACCGCCTGCCGCGGCACGCCGGCGCGGGCGAGATAGCGCGGATCGAGCGCCAGCATCATGGCGTTGTAGGCCCCCGCCGAATGACCGGCGAGGAAGAGGCGGCCGGGGTCGCCGCCATAGCGGGCGATGCTGCCGCGCACGAAGGCGAGCGCCCGCGCGCCGTCCTCGATGAAGGTCGGAAACCGCACCTCCGGGACGAGGCGATAGTCGGCGATGACCGTGACGTAGCCGCGCCCGGCGAAGGCCTCGCCGACGAAGCCGTAGGTGCTCTTGGCCCCGCTCGACCAGGAGCCGCCATAGATGAAGAAGACCACGGGACGCCGCGAGGCGCCGCCGCGCGGCAGGTAGATGTCGAGCCGCTGGCGCGGATCCGGCCCGAAGGCGACGTCGCGCGTCGGCAGGCCCTGGGCGAGCGCGGGTGCAGCCGGCAGCACGAGGCCGGCCGCCACACCGGCGAGAAGAGCCGGCACGGCGCGGCGTGAGGGGACGAGGGTCATGCGGGGGCTCCTGCTGCGGTCACTGCAGCGGGTAACACCGCCGGCCCCGCTTCGGTTGCAGCGCTCACCCCCTCGTGACGGGACGGCCCCCGCTCAGTTCGCGGCGAAGCAGTAGAACCGGCCGTTGCCGCCCGTGGCGCGGAGGGCCTCCATCCCGCAGCCCCGCGAGCCGTGCGAGGAGTTCCACGACAGGGCCGGCGGCTCGGTGTTCAACCCCATGCGGTCGTGATGGCCGACCATGGCGGAGCCCTCGCCATTCTTCGTCCAGTTGCCGCAGGTGCGGTCGGCCTCGCCCGAGAAGGCGGTGCCGTCGGCCTGGCTGCCGGTGAGGATGTCGTGCTGGTTCGGCGTGTCGCCGCGCCCGTTGACCACCTCGCCCTTCTCCGTCAGCGCCGTCTGCTTGGTGAGGTTGTTGGTGCCGTGCAGTTCGGCGACGGAGGCCGCGATCACCACGCCGCGGGCGTTGGCCCAGGGGCCGGAACCGATCCGGTCGCGGGCGTTCACCGCGCCGGCGCCTTGCGTCGACAGATAGGCCCGCCAGGTGCGGTTTCCGGCGCCCGCCGCGGCGGCGAGCGCCTGGCAGTGCCGGTCCGCCCCGGCGAGACCGCCGAGATTGCCGCCGTCGAGCGGCGCCGAGGTGATGAAGAAGCCCATCGGGGCCTGCTGGGCCGCGGCGGGGCCCGCCATCACGACGGAGAGGCAGGCCCCGGCGAGGGCGAATTTCAGGGTCGGTGTCATGGTGTCCTCCCGGGACGCGATGCCTTGTTGAGACGGCATCTGCGGCGAGCCTAGGAAGGGCCGGTGCGGCGACCAAGACACAGGTCGGTGAGACAGGTAACCCTGTAACAGGTCAGGCCCGGGCCTCCGCCAGCTTGCGGACGGGCGGGCTCGCCACGATCTCCCGGCGCTCGGCATAGGCCTCGTGGTTCTCCTCGATGCGGCCGAGATCGTAGAGATAGTTGACCATCACCCCGTGCGACTGGGCAAGGCCCGCCTCCGACAGGTCGGCGCCGGCATTGATGCGCTCCAGCCTGGCGCCGTTGCCGAGGTGGAACCGGGCCACAGGGTCGAGCGGCCGGTTGCCGGTGGTCTTGGCGGTGAGGAAATAGCGCGCCGCGCAGCGCGCCAGCAGCCGGTCGACCTTCGTCACCCGCGCCCGGTCGGCCCGCCAGTCCGGCTCGTCGAGGGCGTTCAGCAGATCGCGCTCCTCCTCCAGCAGGAACCCGGTCTCGGTCCTGCGTTCCTTGGCCAGCCATTTGGCGAAGCCCGGCACCGGCGACAGGGTCACGAAGGTCGTCAGCTTCGGCAGTTCGCGCTTCAGTTCCTCCACCACCTGCTTGATCAGCAGCGAGCCGAAGGAGATGCCGGCGAGGCCCGTCTGGCAGTTGGAGATGGAATAGAAGACCGCGACGCGGGCGTCGTCGGCGGCGAGCGGGGTGCCGCCCTCGGCGATCAGCGGGCCGATGGCGGCGGGAATCTCGGCGGTCAGCGCCACCTCGACGAAGATCAGCGGTTCGTCGTCCAGGCGCGGATGGAAGAAGGCGTAGCAGCGCCGGTCCTCCGGCTCGAGGCGCCGGCGCAGGTCGTCCCAGTCGCGGATCTCGTGCACCGCCTCGTAGCGGATGATCTTTTCCAGGATGTTGGCCGGCGTCGACCAGTCGATGCGCTTCACGACCAGGAACCCCCGATTGAACCAGGAGGAGAAGAGGTGGACGAGATCGTCGTCCAGCACCTTCAGATCGGCATGGGCGGGAAGGGCCGCAAGAAGGTCATCGCGCATCCGCACCAGCGCGGCGGTGCCGCGCGGCGCCAGGTTCAGCCGGCGGATGAGCTCCTGCCGGCGCGGCTCGGCGGCGGCGTGGAGACTGGCGGCGGCGGCCGGGGTGGGATCGGCCTGATAGGCGGTGATCGCCGCCTCGAGCTTCGCCCGGTCGGCGCCGAAGACCTCGGCGAAATCCCTGAGCACCGCGACGCGCTGCTCGGCATCGAGCGTGGCGTAGCCGTCGAGGATATCGCGGGCCAGCGCCGTGCCCGACGCCTCACCGCGGCGGGACAGCAAGGCCCGCGCCAGCGCCACAACGTCGGCCGCCCGGCGCGGCTGCAGCTCCGCCGGTTTCCAGCCGATCAGCTCCCGGCTGCGGCGCGAGACGGTCGCCAGCATGTCGGTGACGAAGGTCATGGGGGAGGCCTCCTCGTCCGGGTCACGCACCCGGCCACAGCCATGCTGCCACAGATTGCTGCGCCGCCGCGAGAGCCTCGGGTCCGGAAAGCTCTAGCCCACCGGCTGCCAGTCGATGTGCAGTTCCTCGCGGAAGGCGAAGCGCTTGAGATGCTCGGCCACCACCTCCTCCAGCGTCGGCAACCTGTCGGCCGAGGCGTCGAGTTTGAGGCTGAGCACGTCGCCGTTGGCGGAGAGGGTCAGCGCCGCCTCCTCGCTGAAGGGCACCGTTCCCGAGCGCTCGTCGAAGGTGACGGCGAACTTGTGGCTCCAGTGCTTGCAGAGCTGCTGCAGGTAGCGACTGGCATGTGCCGTCGCGATGTCGGCCAGCGATACCGGCATGATCAGGACCTCCGGGGACGACCTCGTTCCGAGCCCTGATTGGCGCTCATCGGGCGGGGATTTGCACCCCGCCCGGTCGCAGGGCACCTGCGCGCCCCCCGAATGGACGGCAGCCATGCCGTTTTAGCGGTTCTTGAAACCCGGTTTCCGCTTCTCGGCGAAGGCGGCCATGCCTTCCTTCTGGTCGGCCATGGCGAACATGGCGTGGAACACCCGCCGCTCGAAGCGGATGCCCTCGGCGAGGGTCGTCTCGTAGGAGCGGTTCACCGATTCCTTGGTCATCATGACGGTCGGCATGGACATGTCGGCAATCTGGGAGGCGACCTTCACCGCCTCCTCGACGAGGTCTGCCGCCGGCACCACCCGCGAGACGAGGCCGACACGTTCGGCTTCCGCCGCATCCATCATCCGGCCGGTGAGGCACATCTCCATCGCCTTGGACTTGCCGACGAAGCGGGTGAGCCGCTGCGTGCCGCCGGCGCCCGGCATGACGCCCAGTTTGATCTCCGGCTGGCCGAACTTCGCCGTGTCCGCGGCGAGAATGAAGTCGCACATCATGGCGAGCTCGCAGCCGCCGCCGAGGGCGAAACCCGCCACCGCCGCGATGATCGGCTTGCGGCGCTGGGCGACGCGGTCCCAGGCGGTGATGAAGTCCTCGAGGTAGCTCTCGGGATAGGTCTTGTCTTTCATCTCCAGGATGTCCGCGCCGGCCGCGAAGGCCTTCTCCGAGCCGGTGATGACGACGCAGCCGATGGCCGGGTCCTTGTCGAAGCCGTCGAGGACCGCATTGACCTCACCGACGAGCTGGCTGTTCAGCGCGTTCAGGGCCTTGGGGCGGTTGAGCGTGATCAGCCCGACCTTGCCGCGGGTCTCGACGATGATGGTCTCGTAGCTGGCCATGGACGGTCCTCGTTGGGCGATGAGCTGGCGAGGAGAGCTAGCGGAGGCAGGCCGGGCTGTCATCTCGTCCGGAGGGGGAATGGGGTGGAGTCGGCAGTCGAAACGCCCTGCAGCAGGCCAGTGCGTCCTTCGAGGCTCGCTGTCGCTCGCACCTCAGGATGAGGAGGGTGGTGATCGGCATGACGGGCGCCTGCCCGAATCCCGTGTCGGCCTAGGTTCTGCCACGCACCACCCTCCTCATCCTGAGGTGCGAGCCCCTGCCGATGCGCAGCATCGTCCAGGGCGAGCCTCGAAGGACGCACTTGTGATCTGCAGCGATATACCGCGGACGCCAGGGTCAGATGCCGTGGATACCCGGCACGAGGTCGGGCATGACGGGCGGAGGTTCGGGAGGGACAACCGACAGCACAGCGCTGAAGGCCGAACCGCTCTCCGCTCACACCCGCCTGAGGCTGACGCTCTCGATCTTGTGGTCGTCCGCCTTCTTCAGGATCAGCTTGGCGCGGTGGCGGGTCGGCAGGATGTTGTCGCGCAGATTGACGAGGTTGATGCCGTACCACAGCGCCAGCGCCGTCTTCATCGCCTCGAAATCCGACTTCTCGGCATAGCGGCGGAAATAGCTCTGCGGGTCGCGGAAGGCCGTCTCGCGCAGCCGCATGAAGCGGTCGAGATACCAGCGCTCCAGCACCTCCTCCTCCGCGTCGATGAAGATGGAGAAGTCGAAATAGTCCGAGACGAAGGGAATGGCCTTGCCCTCGCGCGGGGCGCGGCCGGTCTGCAGCACGTTCAGCCCCTCGACGATGAGGATGTCCGGACGGTCGACCTCCACCGTGCCGCCCGGCACCACGTCGTAGACGAGGTGCGAATAGACCGGCGCCCTGACGTGCCGCTCGCCGGCCTTCACGGCCGCGAGGAAGCGCAGCAGCGCCTTGGTGTCGTAGCTCTCCGGAAACCCCTTCTTCTTCATCAGCCCCTCGCGCTCGAGATGGGCGTTGGGGAAGAGGAAGCCGTCGGTGGTGACGAGGTCGACCTTCGGCGTGTTGGACCAGCGCGACAGCAGCGCCTGGAGGACGCGCGAGGTCGTCGACTTCCCGACCGCCACCGAGCCGGCGACGCCGATGACGAAGGGAATCTTCACGTCGCGCGCGCCGAGGAAGGACTGCGAGGCGCGCGAGAGCTTCTGCTGCGCCGCGACATAGAACGACAGCAGGCGCGAGATCGGCAGATAGATCGCCTCGACCTCCTCGATGGAGAGCTGGTCGGTGAAGGAGCGCAGCTTGGTCACCTCCTCCGGCATCAGCGTCATCGGCGTGTCGGCGCGCTTTTCGGCCCATTCGGCCCGCGAAAAGACGCGGTAGGGCGAGGGATTGCCGTTGGGGGGTTCGACCAGGGCGGCGGCGGCGAGGCTTGCGGGCATCGGGCGCTCGTTCATTCAGGAGGTCTTCGGACGCGACGCCTTTTCGGCATGGCCCGACTGGGACGTGCGGCGGGCGAGCTCGGCCATTACCTCGTCGAGAGTGATGCCGCGCGCCTTCCATACGACCATGAGGTGGAAGAGCACGTCGGCGCTCTCCGCCACCAGCCCGCCATGGTCGCCCTCGGTCGCGGCGATGATCGCCTCGATCGCCTCCTCGCCGAATTTGCGGGCGCAGTGGGAGGGCCCCTTGGCGAGCGAGGCGGCCGTGTAGCTCTCGGCGGGCGGCGCTTCGGCACGCCGCGCGACGATCGCCTCGAGGTCGGAGAGCTGGAAGGAACTCATCGGCACGCGGTCCCTGGCCTGCGGGGACGGGACCTGCCGCGGCAGGCTCCGGAGGAGGCGGCATGATGCAGATTATGCGGCCAATGTCACCGTGGCGGAAGGGATGATGCGCCGCAGCATTCTTCAGCCGGGGCGGCAGATCATGTAGCGGGCGCCGGAGCCGTAGCTCGCGAGCTTGGACGCGACGCCCGCGCCGCCGGTTTCGACGAAGCCCATGCGCCGCCAGAAGCCGGCCGAACCGTTGACTGCCACCAGGCTCAACTCTTGCAGCCCGGCACCGAGCGCCTCAACCTTCAGGGTGTCGACGATCTCGCCCGCAGCTCCTGTTCCACGGGTGGCGGGGAGGAGCGCGATGTCGTGGATGTACCAGGTGGAGGCCGGCTGCGGCAGCGCCCCGAGAAGCGTGTTGAGCGGAGGGCAGGACCCCGCCTCCCACGGATGGCTGACCACATAGGCGGCGAGCCCCCCCGCCCCGGCCAGCACCCGGCACCCCGCCGGAAACAGCCGCTGCCTCTCGGCGAAGACCGCGTCGTCCTCGGGAAAGTCGGGGTGCACCTCAGACGCTATGGCGGCGACCGCCGGCAGGTCAGCCGCCGTCATGGGCCGCCAGGCGAAAAAGGTCATGGCCCCGCCTTGCGCCAGCTCTTCTCCACCGCGGCGGGCTTGGCGGCGAAAGTCTTCTCGCCGGTGCGCGCCACTTCGCGCTCCAGCCGGGTATGTCGGGCCTGGATACGGGCCCGCTTGGCGCGCCCCCCCTCGCTGCCGTCCAGCCGGCGCGCCAGCAGGTCGAGGTCGCGGATGGCGCCCATCAACTCGCCCAGCCGGTCGAGCTTGCCCGCCTTGGGCCGGGCGCCGCGCGGGCGGACCTCGTCCAGCGCCTCGACGAGATGCAGGCAGTCCTTGATGCGCTTGCGCGCCTCGTGCAGCGGCTCCTCGCCTGGCTCCAGCTCGTAGGCGCGGAACGCCCTGCGCGCCTTGCCGTAGGCCCGCGCCACCGCCTTGGCGAGATAGTGCCGGGGCGCGTCTTTCGGGGCCAGCCGGCCGATCACCCGCGCCTGTTTCTGCAGCGCCTGGCCGAGGGCCGCGAGATCGACCCGATCGCCGCGCGCGCTCCCGTGGCCGCGGGCGCCGACGCTGCGGGCCGCCTCCTCCAGCGCATGGGCGTCGCGCAGCGGCGCCAGCGTATGGGCGAAGGCGCGCAGGAAACCGTTCTCCCGCTCCACCGCCGGGCGAGCCAGCGGCCGGAGCGCCCTCAGCAGGCTGCGAGCCCTCTTGATGTGGCGGCGGGCGAGATGCACCGCCGCCACCTGATCCTTCTCGGAGGCGAGCAGGCGTCCGGCGGCGCGGGCATGGGCCCCCGCCGCCAGTGCCAGATCATGGGCCTCCGCGACCGGCCTCACGCCGCGACCCCCGTGCCGATCGGGCAGGAGACGCCGGTGCCGCCGAGCCCGCAATAGCCGTGCGGGTTCTTCGCCAGATACTGCTGGTGGTAGTCCTCGGCGAAATAGAAGGCCGGCACCGGCACGATCTCCGTGGTGATCGGGCCGTAGCCCTTCGCCGCGAGCGCCCGGCCATAGGCCGCCTTGGACGCCTCCGCCGCGGCGCGCTGCGCCTCGGTCGAGGTGTAGATGCCCGACCGGTACTGGGTGCCCACGTCATTGCCCTGGCGCATGCCCTGGGTCGGGTCGTGGCTCTCCCAGAAGGTGGCCAGCACCTGCTCGGTGGAGACCTGCGCCGGGTCATAGACGACCAGCACCACCTCGTTGTGGCCGGTGAGGCCGGAGCAGACCTCCTCGTAGGTCGGGTTGGGCGTCACGCCGCCGGCATAGCCGACCGCCGTCACGAAGACGCCGGGCAGTTGCCAGAACTTGCGCTCGGCGCCCCAGAAACAGCCGAGGCCGACGACCAGCGTCTCCATCCCCTCGGGATAGGGCCCCTTCAACGGCCGGCCGTTGACGAAATGCCGCTCGGCCGTCGGCAGCGGGGTAGCGCGGCCGGGCAGGGCCTCGGCGGCGGTGGGCAGTGAGAGCTTCTTTCTGAATCCGAACATGGAAACCTCCTCGATGCCCCTCATTCGCAGTCCGCCCGGCCGACGTTACCCGGCGGACCATGCGAGGCCAACATGGGACCTCTGCAGCCGATCCACAACACGCCTGCGTGACGGCTGCCCGCGTCCTACCGCCGCCCGATGACGCCGATCTGCGGTTCGCGGCTGCGGCCGAGCCACATCATCAGCGCGCCGAGCGCCAGGCCGACCGCCGCGGCCGGCAGCCCGAGCAGCACCAGTGCGACCGGGTCCCAGACCCAGTCCGGCGCCGCGCCCCGCAGCCAGGCCTCGATCTGTGTGAGGCTCGCCGCATGGACGGAGCGCCAGACCTCCGACACGTCGGTGGCGATCAGCCTCTGCCCGGCGATCGACCGCGTGCCGTCGATGACCAGCGCCACGAAGCCGGCGGCGATCACGAGGAAACCGGCGATGCGCAGCGGAAGGCGGATCATGGCGATCGGGATCTCCGGACGATGCGGCGGCTGCCGCTACCAGCCGGCGAGCGGCGCCCCGCGGATGAAGAACAGCAGCGTGACGAGGATGAAGATGGGAATGAGGATCGCCACCGACCAGGCCATATAGCCGAAGAAGGAGGGCATCTTCACGCCCATGTCCTTGGCGATGGCATAGACCATGAAGTTGGGCGCATTCCCGATATAGCTGTTGGCACCCATATACACCGCCCCGGTGGAGATGGCCGCGAGCGTTGTGGCGAGCGGCCCCATCAGCACCTTCGGGTCGCCGCCGGCGAGCTCGAAGAAGACGAGATAGGTCGGCGCATTGTCGAGGAAGGACGAGAGCGCGCCAGTCAGCCAGAAATACATGACGTTGTTGGGGCTGCCGTCGGGATTGGAGACGAGGGCCACCAGCGGCGCCAGGGCGCCGTTGCGTCCGGCCGCCAGGATGGCGATGACCGGGATGATGCAGATGAAGATGCCGGCGAAGAGCTTGGCCACCTCCTTCACCGGCCCCCAGGAGAAACCGTTCTGCTCGCGGAAGATCGGGTTGGCGAGCTTCAGCGAGGCGAGGCCGCCTGCGAGCATGACGGCGTTGGAGACGATGTCCTGCAGCGGGAAGTCGACGCCCGCGAGTTTGAACGAGACCCCCGGCTTCCAGTAGCCGCGCAGCAGGATGGCTGCGACGACCACCGCGATCAGCCCGAGCATGGCGAGCCCCTTCACCCCGACGCGAGAATCCGGCGTCGGGTCCGGCTTCACCCGGCCCTCCTTCGCATAGAGGCGGGCATCGAGGACGTAGAAGATGGCGAGAAGGGCGCCGACAACGATCAGCGTCTCCATGAACAGCGCCCGCGTCGTCCAGAAGAAGTCGACGCCCTTGAGGAAGCCGACGAAGAGCGGCGGGTCGCCGAGCGGGGTCAGTGCCCCGCCGCAGTTCGACACGATGAAGATGAAGAAGACCACGACGTGCACGTTGTGCACCCGGTCGTCGTTGGCGCGAATGATCGGCCGGATCATGATCATCGAGGCGCCGGTGGTGCCGACGAAGCTCGCCAGCACCGCGCCGATGGCGAGGATGGCGGTGTTGGTCGCCGGCGCGCCGTGGATGTTGCCGGTGACGAGGATGCCGCCGGCAATGGTGTAGAGCGAGAAGATCAGGATGATGAAGGGCAGGTACTCCGCCAGCATGGTGAAGGTGAGCGCCCCCAGAACCTGATCGGCCGGCACGGCGGCGAGGAGCGGCACCACCACCAGCGCCGCCCAGAAGGCGGCGATCTTGCCGTAATGGTGCTCCCAGACGTGAGGATAGAAGACCGGGCCCGTGGCGATGCACAGGAGCAGACCCGCAAAGGGCAGGCACCAGGCGAGGCTCATGCCGCGCCCGTCGAGCCCCGCCGCCGCGAGCGCCGGCTCCGCCGTCCCGCCGAGCGCGAGCCCGGCCAGCGCCGCCGCCAGGGCCGCTTTCGCCACAAGCTTCATGCCATGCCCCCTCAGCCCGCCCGGTCGCGGGTCTTCCTGCCCCACCCCGCGCTTCTATCGGGGCGCCCGGCCCCCGACAATGGGGGCCGTACCGGACGGCGTCACCGCCGAGGCGGCAGGAACGTGCGGGTCCTGCCGACGGTCGCATCCGGTTTGAGGGGCGCAGCGCGGCCGGCGGGGGACCTCCGGCTGCAAGGGACGGGCAGTGCGGTCGGCGGCAGGATGGCTGAACCGGGGCGGTCTCGGCCGGCCCACCAGCGCGCCAGCACCCTCGATCAAGCGATTGCGGCGCGCCGGACGATCCGCTAAACACGTCCTGCGCGCCGCGCGGCATGCACCCGTAGCTCAGCTGGATAGAGCGTTGCCCTCCGAAGGCAAAGGTCGCACGTTCGAATCGTGCCGGGTGCGCCAAATTACCCCTTCAAAGATCTGGCGATTTTTCCTTGCGACACACGCCGGTGCCAGGATCGATTGCGTCAAATAGCCACCGAATAGCCACGGCTGAGATGACGACCTGAATCCGCGTCGCGGATTGGTGTCGTCAGCTTCGCGCCCGCAAAGCAGACATTGGCTCCGGGATCTTATGCAGGCATTCCGTTTCAATCGGCCGAGCCGGCGATCGGGGCCGTTGTCACCTCCGATGCGACCCGATCACTTGTGCGATTGCCGCGTCCTTCATCGGGTTTGACAGGTCAGCGCCCCATCCACGGGCAAAAGGACCCCGGAGACATATTTCGCCTCGTCTGACGCCAGGAAAAGCGATGCGTGAGCCACGTCCCAGGCCGTTCCCATCTTGCCCATGGGCACCATGGCATCACGCTTGGCGATCATGTCGTCGACCGATGCATAGACGTGTCTGTACGGCTCGACGATCATCGGCGTATTCATGAGCCCCGGCAGCACCGCATTGCAGCGGATGCCCTTCGGCGCGTACTCGACTGCGACAGCGCGGGTGAAATGATTCACAGCGGCCTTGGATGAATAGTACGAAATCATCGGCACCGCGATGGTGGTGATCGAGGCGACCGACGAGACGTTCACGATGGCCCCTCCACCCTGCCGCACCATCTCGGGCAATACACGCTTGCAGGTGAGGAAGAACCCTTTGAGGTTCACATCCATCACCCGGTCCCAGCTGGCTTCGTCGATCGCCTCCGGGCCGCCGGGCTCGGCGATGCCCACGTTATTCTGGAGAATGTCGATTCGACCGTGACGGGCGATGACGTCGCTCACTGCCGAATCGATGTCGGCCGCCGAGGTGATGTCCGCCCGCAGGGCTGCGGCCTTGCCCCCTTCCTCGGCGATGATCGCGGCGGTCCGCCCGGCCGAGGCCAGGTCGCGGTCGACGCAGATGACGGTCGCGCCCTCGCGCGCGAACAGCACGGCCGTCGCCTTGCCGTTGCCCCAACCCTCGCCGATGCAGCCCGCCCCCATGACGAAGGCGATCTTGCCCTTCAGGCGTTCTCCCATCGCCGCCATCTCCTTAGGCCTTTTCATAGATGGTGACGACGGCGGCGCCGCCGAGGCCGAGATTGTGCTGGAGGGCGAGGGTTGCCCCCTCCACCTGTCGCGCATCGGCGGTGCCGCGCAGCTGGTGGGTCAGTTCGTAGCACTGGGCAAGGCCGGTCGCACCGAGCGGATGGCCTTTGGAGAGCAGGCCTCCAGACGGATTCGTGACGTAGCGGCCGCCATAGGTGTTGTCGCCGTCGACGACGAACTTCTCCGCTTCTCCTTCGCCGCACAGGCCCAGCGCCTCGTAGCTGATCAGCTCGTTCTGGGCGAAGCAGTCGTGCAGCTCGACCACCTTGATGTCTTCCGGCCCGATCCCAGCCGCCGCATAGGCTTTCTGTGCCGCCTCTTTCGCCATGTCGAAGCCGACCACGCGCATCATGTCACAGGCCTCGAACGTGCTCGGCCGATCGGTGGTCATGGCCTGCGCCCGGATGCGCACCGTCGTGTCGATGCCGTGCCTCCTGGCGAAGCTCTCCGAGACCAGCACGGCGGCGGCGGCGCCGCAGGTCGGCGGGCAGGCCATGGAGCGGGTCATGACGCCCTCCCAGATGACCGGGGCCTGCATCACGTCGCCTTCGGTCAACTCCTTGCGGAACAGGGCCAGCGGATTCCTGGCAGCGTGGCGGCTCGCCTTGGCACGCACCTTGGCGAAGGTCTCCATGCGCGTGCCGTAGCGATCCATGTGCTCCTTGCCGGCGCCGCAGAAGTAGCGGATCGCCAGCGGGATCTCCTCGCGTCCCACCAGGTCGTCGGTGACCTTGTCGAACTCCTCAAAGGGGGAGGGGCGGTCCTCGAAGATGGAGCCGAGCGCGCCGGGCCGCATCTGCTCGAAGCCCACGGCCAGCACGCAGTCTGCCGCGCCGCTCTCGATGGCCTGGCGGGCGAGATAGAGCGCCGTGGAGCCGGTCGAACAGTTGTTGTTGACGTTGACGATCGGGATGCCCGTCATCCCTACCCGGTAGAGCACCTTCTGGCCCGCGGTGGAGTCGCCGTAGACGTAGCCGGCATAGGCCTGCTCGATCGCCTCGTAGCCGAGGCCGGCATCCTTCAGCGCCAGCCTCACCGCCTCCTCGCCCATGGTGTCATAGGGCGCGGAGGCGCCCGGCTTCGCGAAGGGGATCATGCCGACGCCGGCAACGATGGTCGTCATATCGCGCTCCTGTTTTCTGTCGGCGCTGTGCTCAGGCAGCCGTTTCACTGGCGAGAAGGGCCCGCAGCTCGGTCTTCAGGATCTTGCCGTAGTTGCTCTTCGGCAGGCTCGGCAGGAACCGGTAGATCTTGGGACGCTTGAACCGCGCCATGTTGTCGATGCAGAAGGCGTCGAGTTCCTCAGCCGTCACCGGATCGGTGGCTGAAACGAAGGCCACCACCTCCTCGCCCCAGTCGGCATGACGCCGGCCTATGACGCTGACCTCGGTGATGGCAGGGTGGCGAAGCAGAACCTCCTCCACCTCGCGCGGGTAGATGTTCGAGCCGCCCGAGATGATCACGTCCTTGGAGCGGTCCTTGAGCGACAGGAAGCCGTGGGCATCAAAGGTGCCGACGTCCCCGGTCCAGAGCCAGCCGTCGCGCAGCGCTGATGCCGTTGCCGAGGCATTATTCCAGTAGCCGGCCATGACCACGTCGCCGGCGACGATGACCTCGCCGGCCTCGCCAGGGGCAAGGTCACGCCCCTCGGCATCGACCACGCGCACGGCGACACCCGTCCGCGGGATGCCGACGGACGAGAGCCGCGCGTCGAGCCGTCCGTCACCGGTGTCGAGATGCATGTGCGGCGGCAGATAGCTGATGGTGCACGGCGCTTCCCCCTGGCCATAGGCCTGCCAGAGCCGGGGCCCAAGCAGGCCGAGCGCGCGTTTCAGGTCCTCGAGGTACATCGGCGCACCGCCGTAGAAGATGTGGTCGAGGTTCTCCACCTTCGTGTCTTCCATGGCCGGCGACGTGACGAGCCGGTTGACCATGGTGGGCGCGGCGAAGAAGGAGGAGCCGGGATAGTGGTTGATCAGGTCGACGATTTCATCGGGCGAAAAGCCGCCGCTCTCCGGCACCACATTGGCCGCGCCGCGCACGATATGCGCCAGCGACAGGAGGCCGGCGCCATGCGAGAGCGGCGCCGGGTACAGCGAGGCATCCGTCTCCTCGACCGGGCCGATGTCCGCGAGGAAGCTCAGCGTCATGGCGTAGAGATTGCGATGGGTCAGCATCGCGCCCTTTGGATATCCGGTGGTGCCGCTGGTGTAGAAAAGCCAGGCGATGTCGTCGGGGACGGCGGTGGCGGGCTGCAGCGTGTCGGGTGGCGTCGAGACCATGGTGGCATAGGCGTCGCCGTCGACATCCACCACATCGCCCGGCTGCGACAGTCCCCCCTCAATGTCGGTGAACAGCACTGATGCAGCGCAATTGTCGAGGATATAGGCGAGCTCCTTCGCATGCAGCTTGGCGTTGATCGGCGCCACCGTCAGTCCCGCGAACCAGGCACCGAACAGGATCTCGAAATATTCTGTACGGTTGGACAGGAACACGCCGATCCTCGCCCCGGACTTGAGACCTCGGCGGCGGAGCGCCGTGCCGAGCGAGGCGCTGCGTGCGAGAAAGGCGCCGTAGCTGTGGACCGTTTCGCGGCCGCGGCAAAGCGCCGGGCGATCGGCGAAGGCCCTGGCTGCATTGGCGAGAACCATGGCGATGTTCATCGGTGTCTCCCGTTCGCGGCGGTGCTCTAGATGGCCCGCTCGCGCCCCTTCCAGAAGGTCTCGCGAATGTCCTTCTTGCGCACCTTGCCCACGGGGCTGCGCGGCAGGCTGTCCCAGAACTCGACCGACTTCGGAGCCTTGACGCTGCCCAGCCTGGTCTTGCACAGCGCGATGATCTCGTCGGCCGTGATGTTCGCTCCGGGCTTCAGCTCGATCACGGCCTTGACCGCCTCCCCCCACTTGTCGTCGGGAACGCCGATCACGGCGCAATCCTGGACGGCCGGATGGCCCCAGATGACCTGCTCGATCTCGCTCGGATAGACGTTGAAGCCGCCCGAGATGATCATGTCCTTCTTCCGGTCGACGATGTAGACGAAGCCGTCTTCGTCGCTGAAGCCGATGTCGCCGGTGTGGTGCCAGCCGAAAGCGGAGACCTCCCTCGTCGCATCCGGGTTTTTGTAGTAGCCCGGCATGACGAGATTGCCGCGCACGACGATCTCACCACGCTCGCCCGCCGGCATGAGCTTGCCGTCATCGTCCATGATGGCGACCGGGGTCATGAAGGTGGGGCGCCCGCAGCTCGCCAGGCGCTTTTCCTTCTGCGGGTCGCCGATGACGAGATGGTCCTCTGGAGACAGGAAGGTGCAGAGCATCGGTGCCTCCGCCTGGCCGAAGGACTGGGTCATGACCGGGCCGAAGACGTCCAGGCATTCCTTCAGCTTGTCGACCGACATCGGCGCGGCGGCGTAGATGAAATGGTCCAGCGAGGAGAAGTCATGGTCCTTCAGGCCCGGGTGGGCCAGCAGGACATAGATGGCGGTGGGCGGCAGGAAGAGATGGGTGACCCGCTCGGTCTCGATGGCGGTCACCACCTTGCCCGCGTCGAAGCCCGGCAGGATCACCTGCGTGGCCCCCGCCGCCATAAGGATGATGCCGACGATCCCTGCCGCATGGGTCATGGGCGCCACCACCAGGTGCACCGGCGGCTTGCCGACCGGCATGGCGGTGAAGAAGTTGGCGATCATCGTCTCCCAGACGAGATGGGTCCAGACGACGCCCTTGGGCCGTCCGGTCGTGCCTCCGGACGAGACGATGGAGATGGTCGCGTCCCGGTCCTCGGGAATGTCCGGATCGGTTTCCGGAGCCTCGGCGATCCAGTCCTCCAGGAACGGCGCGTCGGCGCCCGCCCGGTCGATGCAGACGTAGGAGCGGATCTTCGGGCAGTCCTTGCGGAAGACCTCGACGTTGGCCTCGAATTCGCTGTGGTAGAACAGGACCTCGACGTCGCAATTGTCGAGGATATAGGCGTTTTCACCGGCCGTGTTGCGGGCGTTGATCGGCACCCAGACCTGTGCACCCCGGACGATGCCGAGGATGCATTCGAAGGCGACCGCTCCGTTTGGGCTGTAGACCGCCGCCTTCTGGCCGGGCGCGAAGCCCGCCGCCGCCAGCGCGTTGGCGATGCGGTAGCTGCGCCGCTGAACGTCGCCATAGCTGCGGGAGACGGTCGCATCCTTCAGGCAGGTACGCGTCGGGTCCAGGGCCACGCCGCGGTCGAAGAAGTCGATCAGACGCATGGGCTTCCTCTCAACGCTCGAGGATGGTGATGCAGGCGGTGGCTTCCTCGTAGCGATGGAAGCCGCCGCCGTTTTCGGCGATGGCGTGGCGGGCACCGTCGACCTGGCGCGGACCGGCCTCGCCGCGGAGCTGCATGACCAGCTCGTACACCTGGGCAAGCCCGGTCGCGCCGATGGGGTGACCGCGGGATTCCAGCCCGCCCGACGTATTGATCGGAATCCGCCCGCCGAGTGCCGTGTCACCGTTCCTGACGAGGCGGGCCCCGTCACCGATGTCCGAGAAGCCGAGCAACTCGGCCTGGTGCAGCTCAGCGAAGGCGCTGGCGTCATGGACTTCCGCCACCGACATGTCGGCCGGCCCGACACCGGCACTCTCGTAAGCCCTGTTGGCGGCCAGGCGGCACAGGTGATGATCGAGGTCGTCTGCCTCGCGGTCCGAGCCCGAGCCGATGACCGAAGCGGCGATGCGGATGGCGCGCGTGGCGCCGAGCTCGCGCGCCTTGGCCGCGGAACAGACGATGGCTGCGGCGGCGCCATCGCTGATCGGCGCGCACATCGGCAGCGTCAGAGGCCAGGACACCTCGCGCGCCGCCAGCACGTCGTCGGCGGTCATCGCGTCCTGATACTGCGCCTTCGGATTTAGAGCGGAATGGCGGTGGTTCTTGGCGGACACCTCGGCAATGTCGCGCTGCGTCGTGCCGAACCGGTGCATATGGTAGCGCGCGAGCGCCGCATAGACGTCCATGAAGACACTGCGCTTGCCGCTGTTCTGGCCCGCGCCCGCCGGCAGGGGAAGATCCTTGCCGAGCGCCGCGAGGCGGCTCACGCTGGCGTCCACGTCGTGGACGTCCCAGGCGCCGTCGAAGATGGCGAAGGATTTGGCGCGATCGGCGGCGTTCATCTTCTCAGCGCCCAGCGCCAGCGCGATATCGCCCTGGCCGGAGGCAATGAAGGCGAAGGCGGCGTTGAGCGCCGTCGATGCGCTGGCGCAGGCGTTCTCGATGTTCATGACCGGAATGTGCTCGAAGCCCAAGGCCCTCAGCACGAGCTGTCCGCGCACGAGATGCTGGCCTTCGACAACGCCCTGCGCCGTGTTGGCGAAGAAGGCGGCCTGGACGTCACCGCGCCCGATCCGTGCATCGCTCAGTGCCTCCTCGACCGCCGGGCGCGCGATAGCCTCGAGCCGGGAGTCCAGATAGCGCCCGAAGCGCGTCATCCCGATCCCGATGATGTAGACGTCGGCCATGGCCCGATCCTAGACGCTGATGAGAGTTTCGATGCGGGCCCGGTCTGCCTGCAGTTCGGCTGTGGTGCCGGACCAGACGACCCGGCCGTTGTCGATGACGAACTGGCGCCGCGCCAGCTTGAGGGGAACCTTCAGGTTCTGCTCGACCAGCAGGATCGCAATGCCTTCGGCGTTGATCACCCGGATGGCCTCGACGAGCTGGTCGACGATCAGCGGCGCGAGGCCCTCGGTCGGCTCGTCGAGGAGCAGGACCTCGGGATTGGTCAGGAGACCGCGGCCGAGGGCCAGCATCTGCTGCTCGCCACCGGAGAGTGTATCTCCGCCCTGGCTTGCGCGCTCCTCGAGGCGGGGGAACAGGCCGAAGATGCGCTCCAGCGTCCACGGGCCGGTGCGGCCCATGACGGTCGCGATCCGCAAGTTCTCCTCGACCGTCAGGTTGGGAAAGATCCTCCGGTTCTCGGGGACGAAGGCGATGCCGAGGCGTCCGAGCTCGTGGGGCTTGAGCGCTGTCACGTCGCGGTCGTCGAACAGGCGTCGGCCGGAGCGCACAGCATTGAGACCGATGGCGGCCTTCAGAAGGGTGCTCTTTCCGGCGCCGTTCCGGCCGATGAGGGAGACGACCTCTGCGCGGCCCACGTCGATGGAGACGTGGTGGAGCGCCTGCGCCTTGCCATAGAAGACGTCGCAGTTCTCAAGGGCGAAAGCGGTCATTCGCCCTCTCCCAGATAGGCTGCACGGACCGCGGGATTGGCGCGCACGTCGTCGGGGGAACCCGAAGCGAGGAGCTGGCCCTGAACCATCACGACGATCTCGTGCGAGACCTGCATCACGACGTCCATGTTGTGCTCGATCAGGAGGACGGTCCGTCCCGCGACGATGCGGCGGATGAGATCGATGGCCTGGTCGAGCCGTTCATGGCCGACACCGGCAAGCGGTTCATCGAGCAGAAGCACCCGCGGGTCGCTGAGCAGCGTGAGGCCGACCTCCAGCGCGCGCTGGTCACCATGCGACAGATAGTCGGCGGAGGTGTGGGCGAGCTTCGTCAGGCCGACTCGCTCGAGCACCTTCTCGGCATCCTCGCGAACGTCCCGGAAGCGGCTCGATGGCATCCAGAATGGCTGCACGCGATAGCGGTTGGCGAAGGCCCCCAGCTGCAGGTTTTCCAGAACGCTCATTCCCGAGAAGATCTTCGTGATCTGGAAGCTTCGTCCGAGGCCGGCGCGCGTCCGTGCATGGACCGACAGCCGCGTGATGTCGCGGTTGTCGAGGAAGACCCTCCCGCCCGACAAAGTCGCATGGCCGGAGAGGGCGTTCATAAGCGTGGTCTTGCCGGCTCCGTTCGGCCCGATCAGCCCGTAGAGGTGCCCGGGCTTGAAGTCGTAGCTGACGCCGGCCACGGCCTTCAGCCCGCCGAAAGCAACCTGGATGTTCTCGCAGCGCAGGCCACCGGCTGAGGCCCCGTCCCGAACCTCGCTCATGGCGCATCCCCCGGACGGCCGGCGGCCTTGCGGGCAAACAGGCCTGCGAGTCCGTTCGGCAGGAAGATGGTGCAGAGAATGAAGATCAGCCCGAGAATGCCGTACCAGTGCTGGGTGTACTGGCTCAGCTTCTCCTTGAGCACCTCGAAGACGGCGACGCCGAGAATCGGGCC
The DNA here is from genome assembly GCF_003008515.1 of Phreatobacter cathodiphilus. NCBI lineage: Bacteria > Pseudomonadati > Pseudomonadota > Alphaproteobacteria > Hyphomicrobiales > Phreatobacteraceae > Phreatobacter > Phreatobacter cathodiphilus. The sequence goes on from NZ_CP027668.1 coordinate 3,291,034, forward strand.
GAGCAGCGTTCCCTTGCCGCCGAGCACGGTCATGATGAGAACGTCGCCGGAGGTCGTCCAGTGCAGCATCTGCGGGCTGATGTAGAACATGAGCGAGGCGAGCAAAGCGCCGCTGACGCCGGCATAGAAGCCGGAGACCATGAAACCGCACTGTCGAAGGCGCTGCACGTTGTAGCCGATCTGGGCCGCGCGCACGTCGTTCGCCTGCACGGCTTTGAGGGCCTTGCCGAACGGCGAGGCGCGCAGGAGCGCCATAACCGCGAGGCCGACGATGAAGACCACGATCAGGAAGTAGTAGAAGTTGCGATTGTTGTAGAAATCGATGCCGAACAGCTCCGGCCGGGGAACGCCCGGGATGCCGTCCAGGCCGCCGGTATAGTTCCGCAGTTTGGTGCTCGCCAGGATGTAGACGAGCTGGGCGAGGGCGAGCGTCAGCAGCGAGAAGAACAGTCCGGACACGCGGAGCGCGAAGATGCTCAGGCCGAAAGCCATAATAGCCCCGACGATGCCCGCCGCGCCTAGGGCGGGCAGGAAGCCGACGCCGGCCTTGGTGACCAGCAGGGTCAGAGCATAGCCGCCGGAACCGAAAAGGGCCGCGTGGCCGAAGGACAGCATGCCCGCCATGCCGAAGATGAGATCGAAGCCGATGGCGAACAGGGCCCAGATCAGGATGAGACTGACGAGGTTGAGGCTCTCCTCGCTCGCCTGGATCACGGGCACGAGGATCATTGCAGCGATGATGGCAGCCATCGCCAGCCTGCCGAGATGGGACGTCGTCATGCCGCGCGGCCCTTGCGGCTGAAGAAGCCGGCCGGGCGCGTCAGCAGCGTCGCGATCAGCAGGACGAAGGTGATGAGCTCGACCCATTCGGGGGCGTAGGTGAATCCTGCGGCCCTTGCCATCCCGAGCAGGAGCGCTGCGAGAATGGCGCCGCGGATATTGCCGAGCCCGCCGATGATGACCACGACGAAGCAGTCGATGATGACGCTGAACCCCATGCCGAGTTCGATCGGCACCAGCGGCGCGGCGACGACGCCGCCGAGCGCGGCCAAGCCCGCTCCCAGGGCAAACACCGCCGTGCGCACTTTCGCAACGTCGATGCCGAGCGTCTGCGCCATGTCGGCGTCGGAACTGGCGGCGCGGATCACCATGCCGAGGCGGCTGCGCTCCAGGAGCAGGAAAAGCGCCAGCGAGACGGTCGCGCCGAAGCCGATGATGAAAAGGCGGTAGGAAGGGATCTGACTGCCGAACAGCGCGACCGGCTGGGAGAAGAGATCTGGTGTCGGGACCTGCTTGTAGTCGAGCCCCCAGACGATCTTCACGGCTTCCTCGATGACGAGGATGAAGCCGAAGGTCAGCAGCAGCTGGTAGATGTGGTCCCGCTCATAGACGGGCTTGAGCGCCGACATCTCCATCGCCGCGCCGAGCGCCGCGACGACAATGGGCGCCAACAGGAGACCGATCCAGAACGAACCGGTCCAGTTGACGATCTGAAAGCACACATAGGCGCCCAGCATGTAGAGCGCGCCGTGGGCGAAATTGATCACCCCGAGCATGCCGAAAATGAGCGTCAGTCCTGCCGCCAGCAGGAAAAGGAGGAAGCTCAGACTGAGGCCGATGACGATCGTGGACACGGCTGTGTCACCCGTCTTTCAGAAGGGAAGGGGCGAGGAGGCGGATCCGGCGACCCGCCTCCAGCTCATCAGCAGGCCTCGAAGAGGTTCGCCGCGTCGAAGGTGTTGGTGATCTTCATGGTCAAGGGTGGCAGGGGCGCCTGGCCCTCGACCACCTCGCCCCACAGGCCGACCTGCGCCGCCTGCTGGTCACAGGCGCGCATCACCTTGCGGCCCTCGACGGAGTTCTCACGGGTGCTGGTGCGGAAGGCTTCCACCCATTTCTCCCGATCCCAGCTCTTGGTGGCGTCGACCACGTCCAGCCACCAGCTCATGCCGTCATAGGCCTCGCCGGCGAAGCTGGAGGGCCACTCGTTGTACTTGGCGCGATAGGCCTCGACGAATTTCTTATTGGCCGGGTTGTCGACGCTAAAGTGATAGCGCACGCCCGAGAAGACGCCGACGGAGGCCGGACCAACCGCAGCTGCCAGAGTCTCGTCCTGGAGCACGGGGCCAAACTGGGCCTTGGTCTTGCCCAGGCCGACCTGACCGGACTGCTTGAGGAAGGTGACCGCGTCATTGCCGGTGATCATGACCGCGATGCCGTCGGCATCGGACTTGGCCATCTTGTCGACGATGACGGAGAAGTCGCGGTTACCGAGGGGCGCATAGTCGTTGCCGACGATGCCGATGCCGACCTTCTTCGCCTCTGCCTGGAAGAGATCCCAGCCGTCGCGTGTCGCTTGGTAGTCGGCTGTCACGCCGTAGATCTTCTTGAGGCCGCGGGCTTTTGCAAACTCCACGCACATGCGGATTTCCATGCCGAGCGTGTTCGACGTGCGGAAGGTGTAGCGGGAGCCGCCGACGCGCGTGATCTTGTCGTCCGCGGAAATCGTGACCAGCAGCGGCACCTTGCGCTGGTCAGCGAGGCTCTGGAGGGCGAGCGTCGAGGCAGAACCGACTGCGCCGAAGATCATCTGCGCGCCGTTCGCCAGCAGGCGTGTGGCCTTTTGGACGGCGGGCTGAGGGCGCGTCTCGTCGTCCTCCCACGAGATGCGGATCGGCTTGCCCAGAACCCGGCCCTGGCGCTCGGCCACGGCGATCTCGACGCCCTGGCGCATATCCTTACCGATGATGCCGTAGGCGCCGGAGAAGGCGAGGACTGCCGCGATGTGGAAGTCGGCAGGCTCCTGTGCCAAGGCCGGCGCGGCCGGCAAGCCTGCAGCCAGTGCTGCGGCGGCGCTGCTCTTCATGAAAAGACGACGATGCATGGGTTCCTCCCGCGGCTTGCGGCTGCCGCTCAGTCGTTTGTCTACTTGCGGGTAGGTTAAATCTTACGAAAAGGTAGAGTGTCAATCAGCCGGTTGGACGATGGCCGAAGGCGAGGTAGACGGGTCCGTTTAATCGCCAAGGAAGAAGGCAGACGATGAGCGGTTCGGGTAAGAAGCGAGCCACGGCGTTAAATTGGAGAGATGCCGGCCTTCGGCATGGTCTGCACGACGCCAAGCGGCGGCTGATCCTGAGTCAGGCTGCGCGAATGTTTGCGGATGACGGCTTTCATCAGACGACCATCGAGAAAATCGCGGCCGCTCTTAATGTCACGAAACCGACTATCTATTACTATATCGACAGCAAGGAAGATATTCTTTATCAAATACTGCAATTGGCCCTAGACGAACTCGATGCGGCCTTGGCGGCGATCGACAAGCCGGACGCGATTGCCATCGACCGGCTCGAAGTCTTCTTTCACATCTACTGTGAGATCATCCTGTCTGATTTCGGCGTCTGCATGGCGCTCGTCACGGATCGCTCTCTCAATGCCAACTATAGAAAAAAGCTGAGAGGTCTGAAAAAGGAGTTTGAGCTGAGGGTCCGCTCGATCGTTGCGGACGGTCTGCGTGACGGGTCTATCAACGTTGGCAACCCGCGCCTGTTCTCGAACGCGATATTTGGCGCCTACAACTGGATGCCTCAATGGTTTTCGAAGGCCGGCTCGATGGCGGCTGAGGAGGCTGGGCGTGAGATCTTCATGCTGTTCCGCAAGGCCGCGATGAGCACGTGAGGGCTTTCGCCTTACTTACGCCCAGCGAGCAGCAGCCGCGCACTGGTGACTTACATTTCCTGCTTCGCGCGCCTTTGCAACGGATGGTCATCTCCGCGTCAGCGGGCATTGTTGGCGGTCAATAGAGGCGCCAGTAGTCTCGCCCCGAAGACGAGTCGGGTCGCCATGTGCCACTGCCAGGCCACCCCAAATCCCTGGCCCCTATCGACCGCTTTGCGCCTGCAAAGCGGAAGTTTGGCCAGATGCCGGAAGCGGACTTTCGGCGGCCGATAACGGCGCAATGCCCAATGAGAAACAGACAATGGGTCCTCGCGAGCAGAACAACCGAACCATCTGCACCATTGACGTGTTCTCGTTGGTCGGCACGGGCGGCGCTGGTGCCGTGCAGAGGGGCGTCGCCCCTTCGGTGTTGGCTGGCAATTGGCCTAGTGGTCGTGAGTCGAGTGCTCGGTGCGTGCGAGGCGCGCCAAGGCATCAGGCCTGTTGCAGAAGATCACCCGGCCCCTGACCGTCACGCCATGATCGGCCAACGAGGCGAAACTGCGAGACAGGCTCTCGCGGGTCATGCCGAGGAAGCTTGCGAGCTTCGCCTTCTCGAATGGAATGCGGGTCTCGATGACGTCGCCGCGGCGCTCCCCGCGGGCGAACAGCCAGGCGGCGAGCCTCTCCAGCCCGGATTGCATCTTCTGGCTCTTGAGCTGGCGCACAACCTCGCGGTAGCGCTCGGCGAGCTCGCGGACGACCGGGCCGGCGAAGGCGGGGTCGCGTGCGAAGACGTCGCGGATCGCCTGGGCGGGGATCATCAGGATACGCGACGGCTCAAGGGTGCGGGCCGATTGCAGATAGACCTTCTCCACCAGCACCGCCGCCAGAATGAAGGTTGAGACCGGCTCGAGGAAGCCGATAGTCGTCTCCTCGCCGTTGCTGGTGGAGAACATCTCCACCATGCCCTCCACGATCACGTGCAGGAAATCGGCCTGGTCGCCCTCGTGGATGAGCTGGGTCTGAGCTGGGAAGCGCTGCAGGAAAGCCGCGCCCATCAGCGCGCCGAACTGCGACTCGCTGATATCGGCGAAGAGCGGCAGGGACCGCACGGTATGGATGTCTTCAGCGCGCAATGTCAGAGTCTCCGCCGCCATCCTCTGCATTAGAAATTGACAAATGTCAAACAGAAAGACGAAAGCAATCAATTGCAGGAGAAGTTTCTGTCAAAGTCGGATATCGGCGACATCAATACTGGCACATTATTGGTGCGATGGGCGGGGTGCTTGATTTCAATCAATACAGAGTGACGCCGTTTGGACTTGGGTGACGCCGTTCCTCGCGGCTTCGCAGCCACAGCCACCCAAGGCTTCCCTCATGACGATCGCGTCAGCCCCATCCCGGTCCGACCAGAGCCGTGCGCTCTGGCTGTCGACCCTCGCCTTCACGCTCTGCTTCGCTGTCTGGACGATCTTTTCCATCATCGGCGTCCAGATCAAACGCGACCTGGGGCTCACCGAGACCCAGTTCGGTCTCCTCGTCGGCACGCCAATCCTGACCGGATCGCTCATCCGCCTGATCCTCGGCATCTGGGCCGATCAGTATGGCGGCCGCATCGTCTATGCGGCGACCATGCTGGCGGCCGCGGTGGCGACGCTGCTGCTGACCTTCGCGTACGACTATCCGACCTTCCTTCTCGCCGCGCTCGGCGTCGGCATCGCCGGCGGCTCCTTCGCGGTCGGCGTCACCTATGTGTCGAAGTGGTACCCGAAGGAGAAGCAAGGGACGGCGCTGGGCATTTTCGGCGCCGGCAATGTCGGCGCCGCCGTCACCAAGTTCGCCGCGCCCTTCGTCATGATCGCCTATGGCTGGCGGACCGTCGCCGTGATTTGGGCTCTCGCGCTCGCGGTCATGACCGTCGTGTTCTGGCTCGGCACGAAGGACGACCCGGATCTCGCGCGCCGTCGCTCCCTCGGCCTCGAGCCTGAGCCGATCTCGGCCCTGCTCGAGCCGCTGAAGAACGTCCAGGTCTGGCGCTTCGCCCTCTACTACTTCTTCGTCTTCGGCGCCTTCGTCGCGCTGGCGCTGTGGCTGCCTCGCTACCTCATCGGCGTCTATGGCCTCGACATCGCCACCGCCGGCATGGTGGGGGCCGCCTATTCGGTCCCGGCCTCGATCTTCCGCGCCTATGGCGGCCACCTCTCCGACAAGTTCGGCGCGCGCACCGTCATGTACTGGACCTTCATGGTCTCGGTGGTCTGCACCTTCCTCCTGTCCTACCCGCCGGCCGACTATGCGGTGCGCACCACCACCGGCACCGTCACCTTCCACCTCGAGATCGGCCTCGTCGCCTTCATCGTCATCGCCTTCGTCCTCGGCTTCTTCATGAGCCTCGGCAAGGCGGCGGTCTACAAGCACATCCCCGTCTACTATCCCAACCGCGTCGGCCCGGTCGGCGGCATTGTCGGCCTCATCGGCGGCCTCGGCGGCTTCGTCCTGCCGATCGTCTTCGGCCTGCTCAACGACCTCACCGGCGTCTGGCAGAGCTGCTTCTGGCTGCTCTTCCTCATCGCCGCCGTGGCGCTCGTCTGGATGCACTTCGCCATCATGGCGATGGAGCGCGAGGCGCGCGAGCAGGGGGTGCCGCGGGCGAGCCTGCCGGAACTCCCCGAGATGCAGCCGGTTCACGGCAAGGCCCAGCAGGGCGTGCTCGCCGCCTCCGGCGCCATCCAGGACTGGGCGCCCGAGGATCCGGCCTACTGGGCCGCGAAGGGCAGGGCGGTTGCCCGCCGCAACCTATGGATCTCCATCCCCAACCTCCTGCTCGCCTTCGCCGTCTGGATGGTCTGGTCGGTGGTCGTCGCCAAGTTGCCGGCGGTCGGTTTCCGCTTCACGACCGACCAGCTTTTCTGGCTCGCCGCCCTGCCGGCCCTGTCGGGCGCCACCATGCGCATCGTCTACGGCTTCATGCCGCCGATCTTCGGCGGGCGGCTGTGGACGACGCTCGCCACCTGGTCGCTGATGATCCCGGCGGTCGGCATCGGCCTCGCGGTGCAGAACCCGACCACTCCCTACGTCATCTTCCTCGCCCTCGCCCTGCTCTGCGGCTTCGGCGGCGCGAATTTCGCCTCGTCCATGGCCAATATCGCCTTCTTCTTCCCGAAGGCCGAGAAGGGCAATGCGCTCGCTCTGAACGCCGGCCTCGGCAATCTCGGCGTCTCCGTCGTGCAGTTCGTGGTGCCTCTGGTGATCACCGCGGGCGTCTTCGGCGCCCTCGGCGGCGAGGCGCAGGTGGGCTCCACCGGCGAGCGGCTGTTCCTGCAGAACGCCGGCTACATCTGGGTTCCCTTCATCGCCGCCTCGGCCATCGCCGCCTGGTTCGGCATGGACGATCTCGCCAGCATGAAGGCCTCCTTCGCTCAGCAGGCCGTCATCTTCCAGCGCCGGCACAACTGGATCATGTGCTGGCTCTATGTCGGCACCTTCGGTTCCTTCATCGGTTATTCCGCCGGCTTCCCGCTGCTGACCAAGACGCTGTTCCCGGACGTCAACGCCCTGCAGCTCGCCTTCCTCGGACCGCTGGTCGGCGCCATGTCGCGCTCGCTCACCGGCTGGGTCTCGGACCGGTGGGGTGGTGGTCGGGTGACCCTGTGGGTCTTCGCCGGCATGGCGGTGGCGGTCCTGTCGGTGCTCTACTTCATCACCATCAAGGACCAGCCCGACGCCTTCCTCGGCTTCTTCGCCAGCTTCATGGCGCTGTTCTGCCTGACCGGCATAGGCAATGCCTCCACCTTCCAGATGATCCCAGCGATCATGCGCAAGGACATGGCGCGGCTAATGCCGGGAGTGAACGAGCCGACCCGCGCCCGCCAGGCGGAGATGGAGGCGGCCGCGATCATCGGCTTCTCCTCGGCCATCGGCGCCTATGGCGGCTTCTTCATCCCCAAGGCCTACGGCACCTCCATCGCCATGACCGGCGCGGTCAACGGCGCGCTGTGGGCGTTCTTCGCCTTCTACCTCACCTGCATCGCCATCACCTGGGCGGTCTACACGCGCAAGGGCGGCGTCCTCCACGACGTCGAACGGCGCCGTGACCCCGCTCCCCTCCTTCAGCCCGCGCAGTAAGTCCCGGAGACCCGGCCATGTCGCATTTTCTCGATCGACTGAGCTTCTTCAGCCGCCCGCAGGGCTCGTTCTCCGGGGGCCACGGCATCACCACAGCGGAGGACCGCGGCTGGGAGGACGGCTACCGCAAGCGCTGGCAGTCCGACAAGATTGTCCGCTCCACCCACGGGGCCAACTGCACCGGCTCCTGCTCCTGGAAGATCTACGTCAAGGGCGGGATCGTCACCTGGGAGACGCAGCAGACCGACTATCCGCGTACGCGGCCGGAACTGCCCAACCACGAGCCCCGCGGCTGTTCGCGCGGCGCCTCCTATTCCTGGTACCTCTATTCCGGCAACCGGGTGAAGTACCCGATGGTCCGCTCGCGGCTAGCCAAGCTCTGGCGCGAGGCGCGGGCCACCATGACGCCGGTGGCGGCCTGGGCCTCCATCGTCGAGAACCCCGAGAAGCGGAAGAGCTACACCTCCAAGCGCGGCCATGGCGGCTTCGTGCGCTCGAGCTGGGACGAGACCAACGAGATCGTTGCCGCCGCCAATGCCTATACGGCCAAGACCTACGGGCCCGACCGCATCTACGGCTTCTCGCCGATCCCGGCCATGTCGATGGTCTCCTACGCGGCCGGCTCGCGCTACCTGTCGCTGCTCGGCGGCGTCTGCATGTCCTTCTACGACTGGTACTGCGACCTGCCGCCGGCATCGCCGCAGACCTGGGGGGAGCAGACGGACGTGCCGGAATCGGCCGACTGGTACAATTCCGGCTTCCTCATCCTGTGGGGCTCCAACGTCCCGCAGACCCGCACGCCGGACGCGCACTTCTACACCGAGGCGCGCTATCGGGGCGCCAAGTCGGTGGTCATCTGCCCCGACTATTCGGAAGCGTCCAAGTTCGCCGACCTGTGGATCTCCGTGAAGCAGGGCACCGACGCGGCGCTGGCCATGGCCATGGGCCACGTCATCCTCAAGGAGTTCTACGTCGAGCGGCAGGCCGCCTATTTCCACGACTATGTCCGCCAGTACTCGGACATGCCGATGCTGGTCCGCCTCGTCGAGCAGGACGGCCGCCTCGTCCCCGAGCGCCAGCTCCGCGCCTCCGACTTCCAGGGCGCGCTCGGCGAGACCAACAATCCCGAATGGAAGACGGTCGCCATCGACGAGGCGACCGGCGAGATCTGCGTGCCGCACGGCTCGGTCGGCTTCCGCTGGGGCGAGAAGGGCAAGTGGAACCTGGAGGAGAAGGATTCCAGCGGCCATGCCACGCGGCTCCGCCTCACCCTCGACGGCCCCGGCCGCGCATTCGCCGACGTCGCCTTCCCCTATTTCGGCAACATCCCGCACGAGCATTTCGCCTCGACGACGGATGAGTCCATCCTTACCCGCAAGGTGCCGGTGAAGCGCGTCACCCTCGCCGACGGCGAGGCGCTGGTGGCGACCGTCCACGATCTCATGCTCGCCAATTACGGCGTCGACCGCGGCTATGTCGGCGACAGCACGCCCGCCTCTTACGACGAGACCGGTCCCTACACCCCGGCCTGGGCGGAGAGCATCACCGGCGTGCCGCGCGACCAGATCATCACGGTGGCGCGCGAGTTCGCCCGCAACGCCGAGAAGACCCGCGGCCGGTCCATGGTGATCATCGGCGCGGCGATGAACCACTGGTACCACGCCGACATGAACTACCGCGGCGTGATCAACATGCTGGTCATGTGCGGCTGCATCGGCCAGTCCGGCGGCGGCTGGTCGCATTATGTCGGCCAGGAGAAGCTCCGGCCGCAATCGGGCTGGGCGCCGCTCGCCTTCGCCCTCGACTGGGCGCGCCCGCCGCGCCAGCAGAACTCGACGTCGGCCTTCTACGTCAACACCGACCAGTGGCGCTACGAGACCGTCTCACCCGACGAGATCCTGTCGCCGACCGCGCCGAAGGGCGACTGGGACGGCGCCATCATCGACTACAACGTGCGCGCCGTGCGCATGGGCTGGCTGCCGGCCTACCCGACCCTGCAGGAGAACTCGCTGGAGATCGCGGCCAAGGCCGAGACTGCCGGGCTGGAGGTGAAGGACTATGTCGCGAAGGCGGTGAAGACCGGCGAGCTCAACTTCGCGTGGGAAGACCCGGACAACCGGCGAAACTGGCCGCGCAATCTCTTCGTCTGGCGCTCCAACCTGCTGGGATCCTCCGGCAAGGGTCACGAGTACTTCCTCAAGCACCTGCTCGGCACCACCCACGGCGTGCTCGGCAAGGATCTCGGCGGCTTCGGCGGCAAGAAGCCGAAGGAGGTGAAGTGGCACGAGGAGGCGCCGGAAGGAAAGCTCGACCTCCTCGTCACCCTCGACTTCCGCATGTCCACGACCTGCGTCTATTCCGACATCGTGCTGCCCACCGCGACCTGGTACGAGAAGAACGACCTCAACACCTCCGACATGCACCCGTTCATCCACCCGCTCACCGCGGCGGTGGACCCGGTCTGGGAGTCCAGGTCGGACTGGGAGATCTACAAGGGCATCGCGAGGACCTTCTCACGGGTCGCGCCAGAGGTGCTCGGCGTCGAGAAGGACGTCGTGCTGACGCCGATCATGCACGACAGCCCCGGCGAGATTGCCCAGCCCTTCGACGTGAAGGACTGGAAGAAGGGCGAGATCGAGCCGATCCCCGGCAGGACCATGCCGGCCGTGACGGTGGTCGAGCGCGACTATCCCAACCTCTACGCCCGTTTCACCTCGCTCGGTCCGCTCATGGCCAAGGTCGGCAATGGCGGCAAGGGCATGGCCTGGAACACCGAGCACGAGGTCCAGCTCCTGAAGGAGCTGAACGGCGAACATCGTGACGGGCCGACGAAGGGCCTGGCGAAGATCGAGACCGACATCGATGCGACGGAGGTCATCCTGATGATGGCGCCGGAGACCAATGGCGAGGTGGCGGTGAAGGCCTGGAGCTCGCTCGGCGGCTTCACCGGTCTCGACCACACCCATCTCGCGACACCTAAGGAGGACGAGAAGATCCGCTTCCGCGACGTGGTCGCCCAGCCGCGCAAGATCATTTCCTCGCCGATCTGGTCGGGCCTGGAGAGCGAGAAGGTCTGCTACAACGCCGGTTACACCAACGTCCACGAACTGATCCCGTGGCGCACCCTGTCGGGGCGGCAGCAGCTCTACCAGGACCACCTGTGGATGCGGGCGTTCGGGGAGGCGCTCTGCGTCTACCGGCCGCCGGTCGACCTCAAGGCGACCAAGCCGGTCATCGGCCTCAAGCCGAACGGCCAGAAGCAGGTGGTGCTCAACTTCATCACCCCTCACCAGAAGTGGGGCATCCACTCCACCTATACCGACAACCTGATGATGCTGACGCTCTCCCGCGGCGGCCCGATCGTCTGGCTGTCGGAGGAGGACGCCGCCTCGGCGGGCATCGTCGACAACGACTGGATCGAGGCCTTCAACGCCAACGGCGCCCTCGTCGCGCGGGCCGTGGTCTCGCAGCGCATGAAGACCGGTACGGTGTTCATGTACCATGCCCAGGAGAAGATCGTGAACGTGCCGGGGTCTGAGACCACCGGCAACCGCGGCGGCATCCACAACTCGGTGACGAGGGCGGTGCTGAAGCCGACGCACATGATCGGCGGCTATGCCCAGCTCGCCTACGGCTTCAACTACTACGGCACCATCGGCACCAACCGCGACGAATTCGTCATCGTCCGCAAGCTCGCGAACGTCGACTGGCTCGAACGCCCCTTCGACGAGGCCAAGGCGCGCCACGGCGCGGCCCCGGCCGTCGCGGCCGAGTGAACAGGAGAACCCAGATGAAGATCCGCGCTCAGATCGCGATGGTGCTGAACCTCGACAAGTGCATCGGCTGTCACACCTGTTCAGTCACCTGCAAGAACGTCTGGACGAACCGCGAAGGCGTCGAATACGCCTGGTTTAACAATGTCGAGACCAAGCCCGGCATCGGCTACCCGAAGGACTGGGAGAACCAGGACAGGTGGAAGGGCGGCTGGAGGCGCAAGGCCAACGGCAAGATCCAGCCGCGCATCGGTTCGAAGTGGCGGGTTCTCGCCAACATCTTCGCCAATCCGGACCTGCCGGAGATCGACGACTATTACGAGCCCTTCACCTTCGACTACGAGCACCTGCAGAAGGCGCCGGAGCTCGAGGCCTTCCCGACCGCCCGCCCGCGTTCGCTGATCACCGGCGAGCGGATGGAGAAGATCGAGTGGGGCCCGAACTGGGAGGAGATCCTCGGCGGCGAATTCGCCAAGCGCTCGCAGGACAGGAACTTCGAGGGCGTCGAGAAGGAGATCTACGGCCAGTTCGAGAACACCTTCATGATGTACCTGCCGAGGCTGTGCGAGCACTGCCTCAACCCGACCTGCGTCGCCGCCTGCCCGTCGGGCGCCATCTACAAGCGTGACGAGGACGGCATCGTCCTGATCGACCAGGACAAGTGCCGCGGCTGGCGCATGTGCGTCTCCGGCTGCCCCTACAAGAAGATCTATTTCAACTGGGAGACCGGCAAGTCGGAGAAGTGCATCTTCTGCTATCCGCGCATCGAGGTCGGGCAGCCGACCGTCTGCTCGGAGACCTGCGTCGGCCGCATCCGCTATCTCGGCGTGGTGCTCTATGACGCCGACGGCATCGAGAAGGCCGCCTCGGCGCCGAATGAGCAGGACCTCTACGAGGAGCAGCTGAAGCTCTTCCTCGATCCCGCCGATCCCAAGGTCATCGAGGAGGCCCGCCGCCAGGGCATTCCCGAGAACTGGCTGGAGGCGGCCAAGCGCTCGCCGGTCTGGAAGATGGCGATCGAGTGGAAGATCGCCTTCCCGCTTCATCCCGAATACCGGACCATGCCCATGGTCTGGTACGTGCCGCCCCTCTCGCCCATCCAGTCGGCGGCGGAGGCCGGAAAGATCGGCATCGACGGCGACATGCCCGACGTGAAGTCGCTGCGCATCCCGGTGAAGTACCTCGCCAACCTGCTGACCGCCGGCAAGGAGGCGCCGATCGTCACCGGTCTCGAGCGGATGCTCGCCATGCGCGCCTACATGCGCGCCAAGACCATCGACGGCGTCATCGACGAGACGATTGCAGCCCGCGTCGGCATGACCGGGTCCGCGATCGAGGACATGTACCACGTGATGGCCATCGCCAATTACGAGGACCGCTTCGTCATTCCGACCACGCACCGGGAATGGACGGAGGACGCCTACGACATGCGCGGCTCCTGCGGCTTCTCCTTCGGCAACGGCTGCTCCGGCGGCGACAGCAAGACCGGCCTCTTCGGCAAGCCCAAGGCCAAGAATCCGATGGAGGTCGCGTGATGAAGACGTTCAAGGTTCTCTCGGCGCTCGCCGCATATCCCGTCCAGGAGATGATCGCCGCCATTCCCGCCATGCGGGCGGTGCTGGCGAAGGAGGGGCTGGTACCCGCATCGTCGCTCAGGCTGATCGAGCCGCTGCTCACCGATCTGGCGGACGGCGACATCATGGAGCAGCAGGAGCGCTACGTGTTCCTGTTCGACCGCACCCGCTCGCTCTCGCTGCACCTGTTCGAGCATGTGCACGGCGAGAGCCGCGACCGCGGCCAGGCCATGGTCGACCTCAAGCGGCTCTACGAGGAGGCGGGTTTCGACCTCAACACCAGCGAACTGCCGGACTACATCCCGGCCTTCCTCGAATATCTGTCGTTGCGCCCGGCCGGCGAGGCGGTCTCCCTGCTCGGCGAGACCGTCCACATCCTTATCACGCTGGCGCAGCGCCTGGAGAAGCGCTCCTCGCCCTATGCCGGGCTGTTCCGTACCATGGTGGCGCTGTCGAAGGCGCGGCCGAAGGCGGAGGACATGGCCGCCATCGTCGCCGACGACGGCATCGAGGCCGACGATCTCGAGGCCCTCGACGCCGTCTGGCAGGAGGAGGAGGTCACCTTCGGCCCGGGTGCGGCGACGGCCGCCTGCGGCAAGGACGCGCTCGGCGCCAAGCTGCGCGCCGCCAACCGCCCGGCGGAGGGCATGCCGCCGCCCGTAACCGCCGGCGTGCGCACCGTCGTCACCCACAATCGCCTTCCCATCGCCTGAAGGAGCCCGCGCCATGGCCGCAACGCTCAATTACATCGTCTTCGGATGGTATCCCTATTTCGCCCTGACCGTGTTCCTCGCCGGCAGCCTCATCCGCTTCGACCGGGAGCAGTACACCTGGAAGGCCTCGTCCTCGCAGATACTGCGCAAGCGCCAGCTACGCTGGGGCTCGAACCTCTTCCACCTCGGCATCCTCGCCATCTTCGCCGGCCATCTCGTCGGCCTGCTGACGCCGATCCAGGTCTTCGACGCCATCGGCGTATCGCATGGCGCCAAGCAGGTTCTCGCCATCGTGGCGGGCGGCGTGGCCGGCATTGCCTGCTTCGTCGGCCTGTCGCTGCTGCTGCACCGCCGGCTGTTCGACGCGCGGATCCGCTCGACCTCGTCCTTCGCCGACACGGCGATCCTCGTCATCCTCTTCGTCCAGCTCTGCCTGGGTCTCCTGACCATACCGCTGTCGCTCGGCCATCTCGATGGCCATGAGATGGTGAAGTTCATGACCTGGGCCCAGGGCATCGCCTATCTTCAGCCGGGCGCCTCGCAGGCGATTGCCGACGTGCACCCGATCTTCAAGGCGCACATCGCCCTCGGCCTGACGATCTTCCTCCTCTTCCCCTTCACCCGGCTCGTCCACGTCTGGTCGGCGCCGGTCTGGTACCTCGGCCGCCGCGGCTACCAGATCGTGCGCACGCGCGACCGCCGACGCGTCGCCGCTGCCTCCCGCTGACCCGCCGCCCGAGGATTCCGCCATGAGCGCAACCGCCCCCGTCCATACCCTCGTCTCCCGCCCGCCGCGCCAGCCGGTCAGCGTCAACGGCGTCGTCATCGGCCGGCAGGACATCCTGCGCGAGGCGCGCAACCATGCCGGCCTTCCGGCCGCCGAGGCTTGGCAGGCTGCGGCGACCGCCCTGGTGGTGAAGGAACTCCTGACCCAGCAGGCCCGGCGGAGCGGCGTCACCGGCGTGCCGGCAACGGATGGCGAGGGGCGCACGGAGACCGACGAGGAGGCGGCCGTCCGCACCCTCGTCGAGAGCGCTGTGACCGTTCCCGACGCCACCGAGGAGGAATGCTTCCGATATTTCGCCGCCCATCGGTTGCGGTTCCGCTCGGCGAGCCTCAGCGAGGTGGCGCACATTCTCTGCGCTGCCGCTCCGGGGGATGGGGAGGGCAGGCCGGCGGCGCAGGCGCTCGCGGCCAGCCTCTGCGACACGCTGGCCGACAACCCCGCCGCCTTCGGCGACCTTGCGCGGCGACATTCCCGCTGCCCGTCGGCGGGGCAGGGCGGATCCCTCGGCCAGGTCCAGCCAGGCAGCACCGTGCCGGAATTCGAGGCGGCGCTCGCCGCCATGGAGCCGGGAACGATCAGCCTTGAGCCGGTGGAGACGCGGTTCGGCTTCCACGTCATCCGGCTGGAACGGCGCATCGACGGCGTGGCGCTGCCCTTCGAGGCCGTGCACGACCGCATCGCTCACTATCTCCGTGCGGCCGCCGCCCACCGCGCCCAGGCCCAGTACGTCGCGCGCCTGATCTCGGCCGCCGACATCCGCGGCATCGCCCTCGCCGGGGCGGACCAGCACCGCGTCCATTGAGGAGAGAGCCATGCTGCTCGGAGACCTGATCGCCCGCTTCGCCGACCCCCTCACCGTGGATGCGGCGCTTGCGGCCGTCGACGACCTCGCCCTCGTCACCCGCATCACGGTCAGGGCCGACGCGGCTGGCCTTTCCACCGGCGCCTTCGCGGCGGAATGCGTGGCGCATTACGCCGACACCGCCAGCGACGAGGAATGGACGACGCTGATGGGCCAGATGGGCCGCGCCGAGGATCCGGGTATCGTCCTGATGCGCCGGGCCCTCGATGCCGGCTGCTCGGAGGGAACCGGCGGCTGCACTTGCGGGGGGCACTGATGGCCCACGTCGATGCCCCGCGGCCGCTCGTCGACGGCTTCGGCCGCGCCGTCACCTATCTGCGCCTTTCGGTGACCGATCGCTGCGACCTGCGTTGCTTCTACTGCATGGCGGAGCGACCTGACTTCGTGCCGAAACGCGACCTGCTCAGCCTTGAGGAGATGCAACGCCTGGTGACGACCTTCATCCGTCGTGGCGTGCGCAAGCTGCGCATCACCGGCGGCGAGCCGCTGGTCCGGCGTGGCGTAGTCGACCTCATGCACGAGATCGGCCGCCATCTCGTCTCCGGCGCCCTTGACGAGCTCACCCTGACGACCAACGGGACGCAGCTCGCCCATCACGCGGAGGCGCTCGTGCGCGCGGGTGTGCGTCGGGTCAACGTCTCCCTCGACAGTCTTTGCGCTACCCGCTTCGCAGCCATCACCCGCGGCGGCAGGATCGCCGATACGCTCGACGGGATCGCCGCGGCACGCGCCGCCGGACTGGCGGTCAAGATCAACACGGTGGTGCTCGGCGGCGTGAACGACGACGAACTCGACGTCCTCGTCGCCTTCGCCCATCGCCAAGACATGGACCTCACCTTCATCGAGGTCATGCCGATCGGCGAGGAGGGCTATGGTCGCAGCGACCGGTTCCTGCCGCTCGACCAGGTGCGCGAGAAGCTCGGCCAGCGCTGGTCGCTGGTGCCGAGCCTCCACCGCAGCGGCGGTCCGGCCCGCTACTGGCAGGTAGCGGAGACCGGCCGCCGTCTCGGCTTCATCGCGGCGACGAGCTGCAACTTCTGCGCGGCCTGCAACCGCGTCCGCATCACCGCGACAGGCCGGCTGGAGACCTGCCTCGGCCATGAGGCGGGAGTGGACCTCAGGGCACCGCTGCGGCTGGACCCGACCGGTCGCGCGATCGAAGCCGCCATCGATGCCGCCATTGCCGCGAAGCCGGCCGGCCATGCCTTCGCCGAGGCCTGGCAGCGGCCGGCCACGGCGCGCGGCATGCACGTCACGGGAGGCTGACGTGGTCCTCGACCATCTCTTCGATCGCAACGTCGCCTGGGCCCAGCGCAAGACACGGGACGATCCCACCTATTTCGTCCGCATGGCGGAACAGCAGTCGCCGGAGCTGATGTGGATCGGCTGCTCCGACAGCCGGGTCACGGCCAATGACGTTCTCGGCCTCGACCCCGGCGCCGTCTTCGTCCAGCGCAACATCGCCAACATGGTGCACACCAGCGACATGAACCTGCTGGCGGTGCTGGAATTCGCGGTGGAGACGCTGTCCGTCGGCCATGTCATCGTCTGCGGCCACTACGGCTGTGGCGGCGTCGCCCGGGCACTCGGCGACGACCGCTCGGCCCTGGTCGACCACTGGCTGCAGCCGCTGGTCATGCTCCACCGCAAGCACAAGGCCGTGTTCGACGGGCTGACACCGCGGGCCCGCCTCGACCGTCTCTGCGAACTCAATGTGCAGATGCAGCTGCGCCGGCTCGCGCAGACTCCCATCGTCGAGGGGGCCTGGCAGCGCCGCCAGCCGCTCCACGTCCACGGCTGGATCTACGGCGTGGAGGACGGCCTGCTGCGTGAGGTGGAGCCGCCGGTCGCCTCGATCCAGGCCCGCGACGCACTGGCAACCATCGATACCTGTGCCGGCATCCCGGCCGAACCCCAGAGCGCCGTGCGCCGGCAGGCGTTCGCCGCCTTCGCCGCCGAGCCGGAGGGATGCTGTGGCTGCTCGGTCGCGGCAGGTCGATAGAAGAGGTTGAAGCCGATGGCCACGACCATGGAAATACGGCGCGCCTGGAACGGCCCGGCCCTTTTCAGCTACGGCTTCCGGCCGTTCTTCCTGTCGGCGGCGGTGCTCGCGGCGCTGCTGGTCGCCACCTGGGTGCCCTGGCTGTTCGGCTTCGGCGCCCTTCCCGGTGCCCTCCCACCCGTCGCCTGGCACCAGCACGAACTGCTGTTCGGCTTCGTGCCGGCTGTCGTGGCGGGCTTTCTCCTCACCGCCGTTCCCAATTGGACGGGGCGGCTTCCCGTCGTCGGACGGCCGCTGATGCTGCTCTACGCCCTGTGGATCGCCGGACGTCTCGTCGTGCTCGATTCGGCCCATCTTCATCCCGCCGCGGTGGCGGCGATCTCACTCGCTTTCCCGCTGGCGCTGCTCGCGACGCTCGCGCGCGAGATCCTCGCCAGCGGCAATCGCCGCAACCTCAAGGTGCTTGCCGGCGTCGGCATGCTCGCCGCCGCGCAACTGGTCTTCCACGTCGAGATCGGCCGTCAGGGCCATGCGCTCTTTGCCGATCGCCTTGCGGTCGCGGCGATCCTCATGCTGGTGATGATCGTCGGCGGCCGGATCGTCCCGAGCTTCACGGTCAACTGGCTGAAGCGGGAAAATCCGGGGCGCCTGCCGGTCCCCTTCGGCCGCTTCGACATGGCTGCCATGGGGGTTGCGGGCGCGGCGCTGGCCCTGTGGATCCTCTCCGCAGGACTGCCGGTGCTCGAGCCCTTGGCCGGCGCCGCCATGCTGCTCGCGGGTGCCGCCCAGGCGGCCCGGCTGATGCGCTGGGCCGGTGACCGCACGCTGGCGGAACCGCTGGTGACCGTTCTGCATGTCGGTTTCGTCTTCGTGCCCGCTGGCTTCGCGCTCCTGGGTGCGGGCCTGCTGATTGGGGACGTGCCGCTGCGTTCGGCCGGCATGCATGCCTGGACGACGGGCGCGATCGGCCTGATGACGCTCGCCGTCATGACCCGCGCCACACGCGGCCACACGGGGCAGGCGCTGACGGCGCCGCCCTTGACCGTGGTGATCTATGCCCTGGCGCTGGCCGCCGCCCTCCTGCGCATTGCAGCATCCCTGGTGGCCCCGGCGAGCCTGCCGCTGATGGGGCTTGCCGGCCTCGCCTGGGTCGGCGCCTTTGGATTGTTCTCGCTCGCTTACGGGCCGCTGCTCCTTCAACGGCGGCGTTGAGGCTCCGGTGATCCCTCTATCGCCGCGATGATGCGGCAAGACGACGCCAAGCGCCCGGCCGAGGATGCAGTGCTGGCACAGTTCAACGCCAGACCCGATCGCAGCTACATTGCTGCTGGGAGGGCCTTGGAGGCAAAGGGGAGCGGTACTGCAGGGGCGGCTGTTGCAGTTGGGTCCGCTTGGCGCCGCCAAAGCAGACCTTCGACGACTGGCGGCAAGCAGACGTCCGCGGGAATTCCAGCGGCGCAGCAGCTTCTAACCCGGAGCCACCGGGCGAATTTCGCAACGGCTTCAGCAAAGGCCAAGTGCTTGACCGACCCCGATATCCCGCGGTCGCCAGAAGTCAGAGTTTCGCAACGCAAAGCCGCTGGTTCACGCGGCTCGCGAAGATCAAGGATTCCAGCCCGGGAGAGGCCAAGGAGACGCTGAACGCTGGTCGAACGCAATCCACGTCGGCGGTTCCCGCTGCTTTATGGGACCCGGATGACCAAGCACTTTGTCGGGATGGTTGACAGCAGACTCTGCTTTCTCGTCGCTAGAACCTTCCTTCCCAGCCGCCGGTTTTGGGCGAGATTGCTGGCCAGGAGCAGCGCCGCCGCGCATACCACCTTTTGAAGCGCCTAACTGAGACGGTGAAGCTCACTCAAGAGGAGGTAAAGAGCGGCATGCCAGCCAGACTGGAACCTGGCATCGGCTGAAGGTGCGTGGCCGCGAAGGTTCGTGATCGCGGTGGCGACTTCCGCTAGGGTATTCGCTCGCTGCGGCGTGGGGGCAAAGAGAGGCTCGACGCTCCGTCCTTAAGCGCGCGATTGCTGAGCTAGAGACGCGTCCAAAGTCACCTCCAAGGGTGAGGAGTAGTCGCGCCCGCGGCAGTGTCACTCCGCCGATTGAGGTGGCGATGTTAGCCCCGGGGCAGGCAAGCGGTTAGCAGGGTCCACGCCATCTGCTTCTGCCATATCAGCATGCTCCAACACTTCGCTTCCGCTAAACGAAGGTTACAGTGAATGTGACGAGCCGCAAGCGCTGCGCTGAGCCCTTCATCCCCACTGCTAGGGGGAGACGCGTTTGCCCGCCGCCCGCCGTCACTCGGTCCCGGGGCCGGCGGCGATGTCGGTCGAGCTGTTAAGCAACTGAGACACTGCGGTGATCAACTGAGCGGAAGCGAATGGCTTGTGCAGGAGGACGCTGTGCGGCACCCCCCGCGACGTCCATTGGTCAGCGCTGGCGCCGGTCATATAGATCACGGGTAGATGCGGCTTGGCCTCGCGCGCCCTTTGCGCGAGGTCCCAGCCGGTGATGCTGTCGGATCCTATGTCAATGTCGGTGACTAGGGCCCTGATGCTGTCGAGATGTATATCCATAAGCGCCAGCGCTTCTCGGCCGCTGGCCGCACCCAACACGGCATAGCCCGCCCCTTCCAATCCATCCTGCACGTCCAGGAGGAGGAGGGCTTCGTCCTCCACCACCAAAAGCGGAACTGATTGTGTCATCACCAGTCTTCTCGGGCTTTTGGCGGCCATGGTGGCAACCTCGAACGCACCTCAACGCTCATGTGACGGCTCAGTTCCATGATGATCGACGGGAACACATTTATGACTTATCACCGCTGCTTCGCCATGAGCTTTGAGCGGGCCGGGAATGTCACTGCGTCGGCGCATGTACGCGATGGGTGTGGTCGGGCTCGTTCCGCTCCTCGCCGCCGGGAGCTGGAACGAGTGGAGCAACCGTGCCCTGCGCGAGGCGGAGCTACGGACCAATCTCGTCGAAGAAGCGACATATGTCGCTAGCGAATTTCAAAGGCAGATTGAGGGGGTCCAGAGCCTCCTGCTGACCCTTTCGGTTATCCCGGTTGTGCGGGGCACTGGGGTCATTTCCTGCGACCAACTTTTTGACCTTGTGAGGCCGCAGAACCCGGTTCTCGCCGCCATCGGCGCCACCGACCGGCAGGGCAATGTGATCTGCGCGTCCGACCGTCAGCCCGGTGAACTGCTTCCGCCCATTGCCGACCGCCCCCACTTTCGCAAGGCGATGGAGACCAGACGCCCCGCGCTGGGGGCATACGCCTATGGCAGGCGGACCGCTCGCCACGTCATTCATGTGGCTGTGCCTTACGACGATTCGGCCGGCACCCTCGCCGGCGTGGTGTTCGCCTCGGTCAGCCTCGATGTGATCGCCCGCCGCCACGACCTGCCCCAATGGAATGCGAGTAAGGTGATCACCGTCATCGACGGCGAGGGGGCAATCATCATGCGCCAGCCCGACTATGCGCGGTTCGTAGGGCAAAGGATCGAGGACGGTCGCTGGAACCGGCTACGGTCGTTTACCACACCCGGGAATTATGACGCCGTGTCGTCAGTGGATGGGGTGCATCGCATCGTCGGGTATTCACCACTCAACGCCGAGCCCCTGGGTCTCTTCGTCGGCATTGGCGTGGACAAGGCGGCAGCCTTCGCGCCCCTGAACGCCGCTACGCTCCGGTCTCTCCTGGCCACCCTCGTGGCGCTTGCCCTCGCCTTCGGCACCGCGTGGCTGGTTGCCCGCAACCTCATTGGAAAGCCCTGGCGGCGCACCCTGCGGGCAGCCCGGCGAATGAAGGAGGGAGATCTGACGGCCCGCGTCGCCGTCATCGGCAAGGGAGAGTTCGCCGACCTCGCCGCCGCCTTCAACTCGGTTGCGGACCAGCTTGTGGCGGCGCTCTCGCGCAAGGACATGTTGCTGAGGGAACTAAGTCACCGCGTCATGAACAGTCTCCAGGTCATACAGTCAGTCTTGAGGCTCCAGGAACGCTCCGCCACCGCTGAGGAGACCAGGGCCCAACTGCGCGATGCGGCGAGCCGCGTCCAGGCGGTGGCCATGACCTACCGCCGCCTCCATGAGCTGAACGGCACCGACGCAGTCGATATCGGAGAGTTGGCGGCCGCTATCGCCGAGGAAATTTCTCGCTCGCTTCTGCAGTCGAAGGAGCAAATTACCGTTGAGTGCCAGTCGCGATTCATCTCCCCCCAGCGCGCGATGCCATTTGCGCTGATCGTGAACGAGCTACTGACCAACGCCGCCAAGCACGGTGGGAACGCCGCCATGATCGGGCTTAGCTTGCAGGTCGAGGGAGATGTGGTCGCCCTCTCAGTGACCAACGCGCGGTCGAACGATAGCAGCCGAGCGAGATCAGGCGCGGGGTTCGGCACCCGGATGATCAAAGCCATGGTGCAGGACCTTGCCGGCAACGTGCGTCAGGTCGAGAGCGTAGACCTCTTCGAGACGCAGATCACGTTTCCGGTCGCCGACCCACAGGAGGTGCAGGACCCCCAAGAAGCGAAACGGCACATGATGGCGCAGCCGAGAACGACATAGTCTCTTCAACGGGAAGAACAGAGGTTGAGCCCGGAACCGCACCGCCTACCCTGCCGCCATAGACCCGCGCCCGCCGATCGCCTTCAAAGATCCACCGGACTTCCCAGGGCAGAACCGGACACACCGCTACCGGATGATCGAGGGCACCGGAATCGGATCGTCGGCACGATCCGCTGGGAACAGCTTGGCCTTCCTCGCGAGCGATGGGTGTGGGGAATCAGGGTCCCGCCGGTGGCGCGCGACCGCACCCTCACGCCGGGCGGCATGGCGCCGACCCAGCACGAGGCCCTGGCCGCCCCGAAGGCTGCATGGCTCCCCTATGAGGACAGTCCAGACTGGCCGCCCCGGCATTCGGCTGCGTGGCTAGCTCCGGGCCCTCGGGAAGGTCCTGGCCCATCGCGCCCGCGCGGCGAGCCGCGGCGATGGCAGAGGCGCTGAAATTGAACAGAGGAGCGTGACGAGTTCGCGCGCTCTAGCCCGTCGCCCCCTAATCGTTGCGCAGGTGAAGCCACCAGGGCCCGTCTACATGCCGAAAAGCCCAAACGCGCCGGCGGCCGGACGCTTGGATGACGTCTAGATCTGGCACGATCTCGCCATCAGGAAACTCTCCCGACGCCGACCACACATAGCTTCGACTGAAGCCCCTTGGGCCCCACCCTCTTGCATAGGCGAGAAAGTCGACTTGCTTGTTGTCAGCATGAACGGTGATGCCCCTCGGTATGCCGAGCTCCTTAAACCGTCTGCGGTAGTCTGCCAAGCGCTCGCCCCGCACGCCAACCGATGAGAGATCGCCGGGCTCGGTCCAATCCTCATCAATGCGGACAAGACCCGTGTCCTGATGCGCCATAGCGACGAGGGCCTCAAATTGCACGCGGTGCGCATGCAGGTGCGCGATCATCGCAGCATCGTTTGGCGGACCGTCACCGCCGCGCTCCTGTGCAGCCCGCGAGGTGGTCGGAATACCAAGCGCTAGGGCGGATAGGCAGGTTCGTCGAGAAAGAGCTATCATGAGGGGAGCGATCACTCGTAGCGTTTGTCGTGGTGCCGCTCTCGTGCCCACCTGTTTCTGCCAGATGTCGCGCGAGGTTCGCGGGCGCTCGACGACCCTAAAGCCGGACGTTCGGGCTGCGAATGTCGCGGCACACTCGGCCGCTGCCTCTGCATGATCTCAGGGGCTGAGGCTTCACCTCGGCGAGGATTATCAAGGAAGCCGGATACCAATCCAGTCGACCTCAGGGACCGCCCACAGCAGGGCTGTGGCTACGGCCGTCAGGGTCACGGCGGCAAGAAGCATGCGGCGCATTGTGAACGACGGACTGGACCGATCGAGACAGTTGCTAAGGACAGATGCCCCGAGTCTGTTTCAGTCTTGCTCCACGCGCCGCCGCCACCTTGATCATTCAACAACGATTAACTGTTTATACTCGACCCTGCTCGTACGGACTCGGCCCATGGGAGGGCGACGTGGACGCCACCAATATTATCGCCTTCCCGACCAACCCAGAGACTGCGGCACCCGGCGACACTCACCCGTTGGTGAAGAGCGTTAGCGAGGTCATTACCTCCCTTGGCGAGCTTGCCCGGCAGGTGGAGAAGTGGCCGATGGAACCCGAGGCCAAAATGCGCGTCCTCCACACGATTAGGGGTCTCGCCCTGCAAGCCTGTGAGCTGCAGCTGGTGGCGGTGACGGAAGTCACCGGCGCGGCGAAGTTCCGGGCGGACCTGGACCGCGTGATGAGCGCTCTGCGCTCACCGGACATTCAGCCCTGATCCAGTGCTTCAGGAGCAACCCTGACGCGTTGGATCGCCATATTTGAAGATGATGCCGACGCCTCGTGTTGAGGAGAATCCATGCCCAGAAACATTTCTATGATTTAGCGGAACATGCTGACCGCATCGTGACCGGCGGAGGGCTCAAGCCCAATGAAAGAAGTCGGCGCTTAGAAAGTCAGGATTCATTAGGGTTCCTGCCGCCGCCTAGCGCCGACAGCCGACATTCACGGCCGTAAACTGCTCAACCGGATGAGGTGTTGCCACTTCCGTCTTTCAAATGTCACTGTCGCTTAGTGAGTATAGGGAGGCTGTTCGCACAAGGAGGTGCTGATGGGCAGGCGAGATCCGGACTTCACATCCGACGGCCTCTATCTCCCTGATGACGTCTCCGCCATGGCCGACGCCTTCAAAGTGGCCTGCGCGAAGTTGGGCGCATTGGCTGACCAAGACGAGGTCAGGCGCGCAATGGCGATCGTCATAGCTCATCACTACGACATGGGCCTACGTCGGACCGATAGGATGGTCGCGTCTGCGGCTTCGCTAGGCCGGATTGTCGGAAAAACACCCGATCTTCCGGGGTCCGGTACCGCCGGTCGCCGCACAGCGCCCGCGGGCGTTCGGGATACCGAGTTCGGTCCGTAGAACTACTTCCGTCACCGCTTCACGCCGCCGGCAACTGCCGCGTGGGACCCGTCGGCGACGCCGCCGCCGTGGTCGATCCCGACCTCAAGGTCCACGGCCTCGAAGCGCTGCGCGTCGCCGACGCCGCTGTCATGCCCACCGACTGCCGCGCCAACCTGCACTTCACCTGCGTGATGATCGGCGAGATGGCGGCGAAACGGATGCGGACTGGGCGGTAGGGCTGGCGGGGGTTCCGAATGTTTGCCGGCAGCTAGCGCCCGAGGCTGGCTCTTGGAACGCAGGTTGCCTGCGGCAGGGTCACCGCGGCGGCGGCCTCATTGCGGCCTGGAGCTGAACCGGCGCTCCCACTCCGCCAGCAATCGTTCTCGGTTGGCGGCCACCCATCGGAGCGAATCTGGGGAACGAACCTGTTGGTGTACGAGCGGGTACTCCCGCGGTGACGAAACATCGCTGCGAGCAAGGGTACCAAAGAACCGGGCAAACAGCCTGTGCGCGCTCTGACCACTGGCCCACTCGATGACCCGCCGAGCTGCCTCCGACTTCGCCGCCGGTCGCCCCGCGACGAGGGCCATGCCGCTCATCTCCCAGCCGACCCCGTCGTCGGGCAGGAGAAGCTCGATAGGGGCGCCTTGGGACTTTTCCCGTAGCGCCCGCATGTCGAAGCTCACACCGAGAACGCGCTCGCCGCGCGCCGCCTGGATGCAGGGAGCGTCACCCGACCCGGTGTACACGGCGACATTCTTGTGAAGCTCTTCCATGAAGATCCACGCTTCATCTTCGCCCATCAGCTGGATCCAGGTGGCTACGAGCAGAAGCCCGACGCCGGACGAGGCGGGATGAGGCATCGCGATCCGCCCCCGGTATGCGGGGTCGGCCAAGTCACGCCAGTACCTCGGGCGAGCCAACCCCAATAATGACGCTCGTTCGGTGTTGAAGCATGCTCCCACTGCGAATGCGGCGATCCCTGTCCAACTGTAGGGCTCCGTCGGGTCCAGAAATTCGGCCCGCAGCTGATCGGCTGCCTGCGGTCGAAAGGGCTCAAGCGCCTTTTGCTCTTTCAGCAACGCCAGGCTCTGTGACGAAAGCCCGAGAATGAGGTCCGCAACAGGGGCGTTTCGTTCCGCAACCAGGCGGGTCGTCAGATGACCGGTGGAGCCCCTCACCCATCGGATCTCGACATCCGGGATGTCGGTTTCGAGCGCCTGTTTGACAACCGCCAGGTGCTCGGCCTCTGCGGCGGTATAGACGGTGATGAGGGTTCGGGCTTCGGCCGCGCCGGAAAGAAAGAACAGCAACAGCGCGGCACGACAGGTTCGCCAGGCCATAGATTCACTCTCGGGGGCAAGAGAGGTCATGAAGCATCACGCCCACCTGAACGGCAATACGCAATTCATTGCTCCGAACGAGATGAATGCAAAGCAAGCATCGACTGCTGTCGCCCTGAATGCGTCGGAAGTAGAAATGGTGGGCCCGGAGGGACCGCGCGAAGCGTGCAGTTTCAACAGGGCAGACAATGTCGCCATTAGCGGTTTTCGCGGTGTGTTCCTGCCGTCTGTCTAGGCTGTCGTAACAGACGCGGAGCAATCGGCCGGGGTTAAGCCACCAGTCCATCGCGCTTTTAGCCGCGGGCGACGATCGCCAAAGCACCGTCCTGCAAGGGCCGCTGCAGCGCCTTCGCTTCGTCCCACGGCGCCCGAAGCCAAGTCTCTGCCTCCTCGGCTGTGGTGAGGATCACCGGCATGGCCTTGGGATGGATGGCGCCGACCTCGGCATTGGGGTCGGTCGTGAGGAAGGCATAGAGGTCTGCCGTCACCTCCCCCTCCGCCCTCTTCCTTACGCTTGTCCAAGTGGTCCAGATCCCGGCGAAGAAGGCGAGCGGCCGGCTCTCGTCGAAGGCGAACCAGATGTCGCCGCCGGCCGGCTTGTTGAACTCCGAGAACGAGGTGAAGGGCACGAGGCAGCGACTCTCCGGCTTGAGCCAGCGGCGCTAGTGCGGCGAGGAGGTCTTGCGGACGTTGGTCACGCCCTTGTCGACGGTCTTCCCCTCCAGCGCGAAGATCGGCGACGGCATGCCCCAGCGGGCCAGCGCGAGTTCCCGCCCCTCCCCACCCTCCCGCACGATCGGCGCGGCATAGTCGGGGAAGATGCCCGGCATGGGCGGCAGGTTGCCGGTGCGGTCGACCATCGCCCGCGCAAGATCGAGGATGGCCTTCTGGCCCTTGGTCAGGCTGTAGAGATTGCACATCGGGGCACGATAACCGCTGCCCCTGGCCCTTGCCACGCCTCAGAGTAGGTTGAGAACGAAAAGAGAACAAAGTTGCGTCCCGCGTAAGGGCGAGGACTCTCGGTATGGGCGGAAAGGTCGACCACCCGTTCAAGGTGGTGACGCTGCGCCACGGGGCCCGTGTCATCCGGACCACCGAACCGGCCAAGGCCGCGCGGACTGCGCCGCCCACCGTGGGGCAGTTGCGCGCGCTGGGCGTTGTCGGCGCCAGGCTCTGGTGCATCGGCTGCGGCCGTCACGCCATCCTGTCCTGGGAGGCCCTGAAGGCCAAGGACGAGGAGCCCTTCCTTACCGCGGGCCGGCGGCCCGCCTGCAAAGCCTGTGGCGGGCGACAGGTGCAGCGGATGCCGGACTGGCCGCAACATGAACGGCCTTAGCGGGCAGAACGTTCGCATAATGAAGCGCCCGCCGATCGATAGATCGACGGGCGTTTTGATCGCTTTACTCGGAAACCTGCTGATCGCCCGACGGTCCTATCACCAGAATGGTTTGCCCAGCACGGTGAAGGCGGTCTTCTCGTCACGATGCCGACCGCCAAACGTCGCGCCTGCGCATGCGGCAGCCAGTCCGATCAGGAAAGTGGCTGCTGCGGTGAACCCGGTCAGCACCGTCGCCTTGCGCGCACGCTCCGCCTGCTCCCGCGCCCGAGCCTCGAGTGTCCTCAATTCGTTGACGGCCTCGGTGACCCTCTGACGAGCTTCGGCAGGAGGAAGTCCAGCGCGACGCTCGACGAGCGCAGCAAGGTAATCCCGGTCCCTCACCGTAAGTTCCCTGTTGGTGGCCACGGACGCGAAGAGTCGGCCAACTTCTTGCCGAACAGCGGCATCAGACGCCGGATCGCTGTCGCCCGACGTTGCACCAGCCCCCCGCCGCAGCAGAAGGTCTGCGGCATAGTTGGACGGCCCAATGCCGCTTTGGCTTGCAGCGGCTCCCGCGCCGGTTGCAGCGCCCGCCACAACCGTGCTGGCGGACCGCGCGGCGACGCCACCGCCGAATGCAGTGACCAGAGCCATCATGATAATGCCCACGCTCCAGACCAGAAAGCCGTGAGCGCCATCGCGAAACTGCCGCTCGTCGTCGGAGGGATGCGTGGCAGGTCGCAACCGGCCCGCAATGTAGCCGCCCATTGCGAAACTCAGGATCTGGACGAGTGCGGTCCAGTACATGACGAAGATGCCCGTCGCGACGAGCGATATGCCGGATCCTGGCCATGGAGACGTCAGGGTCAGCCCGATCGCCGCACCGAAGGCGATAAAGACGAGGCTGAGGGCAGCTGCCCCAATCGCCCCAGCGAATACGGGCGCCCAATCAACCGACGAAACGCGGGGCGCAATAGAGCTCGTGGTTAGTGTTGTCATCGCACCCTCACCGCAAGCCAATAAGGGAAAGAACCGCCATGACGACGACGACCAGACCAACCAGGTAAATAATGCCGTTCATGTTTTCCTCCTGTTCCGTTTCCGCCCTTGCCGTTTAGCGACCGTCAGGAACCTTGATGGTGAAGGTCTGCCCACCGCCTCCGAGGCGGCCCGTGCCGGCAAGGACCGCCGCTCCGATGAAGATCACGAGCATCACACCGACCAAGACACCGAGAATTCCGCTACCGTCAGACATTGGAGTCACCTGTCGATTTAGCCGACCAACTTGCGGCTTGGGCGTAACGCAGAGTGGTATTCAGAGTTCCGCTTCGGACCAGGTGTGCTTCCCCGACCTCTTATCGACCGACACCCTCTCTGCCGCGCTTTGACGTTGTATCCAGCTGTCGATGTCGAGTTGGCGATGTCACTGCCGCCCACGGGCTATGCAGGAAATTCCAATTCGAAACGCGCCCTAGGGCCGCTCGGCACCGGCAACAGCTTTCCCCATGTTCTGCGGCCAGGCCGCTCAGGATTCTCCCATCCGGCAGTCTCCAGCCGTGCGGCAGCAGGATCGGGCATGGCGATCGTGGATAGCATCGCCGAGTGCGTCGCCGGCCAGGCGCGAGGCTCTGGACGCCTGAAAGCCGCATAACTCACCTATGAGGACAATCCTGACTGGCCGCCGCCGCAGTCGCCGGCATGGCTCGCGCCGGGCCCGCGGGAAGGGCGCGGCCCCTTTCGGCAGCAGTGCGACGAGCCGAGCGGACGGTCCCCCCCGCTCATCGATGATGCTCGCTCTGCCGTCGCTTCAGCGGCACAGAGATTGCCAAAGCCACGAGGCAGCCTTCTTGAAGCATCCAGATTGGGCCGCGGCGAGGGTGATCTTCGCCAGATCCGCCTCAAGTTCGAAGTTGCCCCGCGCCCCTAAAATGGCGCTCGCCTCCGCGAGTGCGGCGCGCATCACCTCCCAGCTGCCTTGGTCGCGTGGTGCCCCAGCCGCCCAATTGCGCGCCCAGAGGGCGTTGCCCTTCGGCCGGGCCTCCCAGCCCGCACGATGGGCGCAAACGCCGACGAAGAGCCCGCACCAGGCGGTCTCGTCACTCGTGTAGTCGGGATGCCCGATCTCCTTCGCCCAGCCGAGAATGACCGGGTTGTGCTGTGGTCCCACGAAATCGCGGGTGCCGAACAGCCTGATAGCTTCCAGCAGCATCTTTGGCCCGGGCTCACGCGCGAGCCACGCGTGTTTGGTCGGCAGAGCAATCATGGCTCTTACTTTCGAGACTGGTTGCAGAATTGGGGTGCCGGTGGGATGCCACCGCGGATGTTGCGCGTGACGGGAGGTCAGCTAACGTTGGGGCACTCGATTCGGAGACGACCGATGCCGCGGCGTTCCTTCCTGCAAAGGAAGGCAAATGCACTCCTCATCGCCGCTGCCGTGCTCTTGCCCGCGGCGGCAATGGTCATTCACTTCGGGCTGATGCCCGGCATTTGGAGATGAGCGGTGGTCACCAAAGCAACCGGTCCAGTGACAAGCGCGCTGAAGAAGCGCTCGGCGATCATCGGGGGGCAGAAGTCGTCCGTGTCACTCGAGGACGATTTCTGGAATGCCTTTGTCGAAATCGCAGATGCCAGGCAGATGACTCTTTCCGACCTTCTCACGGCGATCGACGACAAGCGCCGCAACGGCAATCTGTCGTCGGCCGTCCGTGTTTTCGTCCTTCAAGAAGTCTTGGCTGGTCGCTTAGGCCCGAAGCCGGCAGAGCCACCGCCGCGTCGCTACCGCCGCGTCTCGGCTTCCCTCGATCTTTGAACGGCCACAGGTGCGGACATTTGTCGCGGCGACCTGTGACAGCCGCGCTGGCGTACTGGCTCAGCGGCGGCTCTTCGAGGCGCCAGCCGGCCCGTCACCACACCTCCACCCACCCCCCGGGTGGCGGGCCGGCTCCCATTCATCTTGCGCAGTCTGACTGCGTGCAAGGCTGAATGACTACCCCCGTAGGGTCGCGGACTCCCTGCGAATCTTCAAGCATTCGGCCGGTGGCCCCGCTGAGGGTCGCTGGAGCCGGTTCGTCACCCTTACCCCCCTGGGCGGCGGACCGGCCATTCGATTGCACCGTTCTAATTTTCACCGATGAGGCGGCATGGCGCGGGTGAACATCGTCTTCCTGGATCCGCTCGGCAAACCCACCACAGATCACATCGCCGGCTTCCCCTGCATCAAGGTTCACGTCGGCTACTACGGTGGCGGCAATGGCGGTATCTCCGAATGGGTCTGGGGTCTCCTCGACACGGGCGTGGCTCGAATCCGGATGGACCCCAGCCTTTGCGAGCGGTTCGGGGAGAAACTCGAAGGCACGTTTTCCGGCGTCCTCATCCGCGACGCGTCTCGCTACCTGGCGCGCGTCTGCGTGGATGTCGGTCGAAACCGGGCGCTGAACGTCGACGCCGAGGTCCTGTCCCTGGCTCGCGACTATGAGCGGGTACCTACTCGCGTCATCCTCGGACGCGCTTTCCTGTCGCGCGCCCAGTTCGTTTGGGATGGCGTAGCACAGCGCTACCACCTGACGTTCCCGGAGGTTGATGTGGCAGGCGCTGGATAGACGATGAGCAGGTGCATCGAAAGACGGCGCCCGAGGCGCCGTCCTCACGAATGATCCTAAAGCTCAGCGCCGCGGTTGGCTCTGGCAGTAGTGGCCCCGCAGAAGCTCGAAGCCGCAGAAAGTGTTCTGGTCGCGCACCTGTCCCTGGCGCGGAATGGTCGAGCCGGGGACGCTGGACTGGGCGGTCGTCGGCGCATCATAGCCCATCGATCCGCCGCCGCCATCGCCGCCGCCACCGGCGCTCTGAGCCATCGCGCCGGAGAGGGAGGAGCCGAGGCTCAGAGCGAGCACGGCAGCGAGGGTGAAGCTTTTGAAGCGGGTGTTCGACATCGGTTCTCCTTGAGTTTCACAGTTTTGTTGGCTCGGGCCCGTTCGTGGCCCGTATGAGCTGTAGTCGCGGGCGCCGCAGAAAAGGTTCGACGTGTCGATGGGTCGCTTCCTCGGGTGTTGTGGACGACTACCGCAGTAAGGTCGTGCGACTCGGTCGTTCCGGTACTGTCGGATTGCGGCGGGCCTTACGGTTGCGCCAGAGCCGGCCCGCCTCTCTTCCAGCGACCCCACCCACCCGAGGCGGGCCGGCTCTATGCGACCGGGGGAACTTGCGCTTCATCCGACAAGTTGCACTGAAGAGGCGTTGGGGGGACGCCCGCCGGCCCGTCCCTGGAGCTACGCATCATCTCCGGCGGGGGGCGGGCCGGCTCTGGATTCCCCGCACTGTTTGCGCCGAACTCCGTCTTGCGGTGGCCGGACCACTGCACGGCCGCTTCCCGCCGGTGGTGATCGGGTTACAGGGCGCCGGCCGCGGCGAAGAACCGGTCAAGCTAGACATCGTCCTTGCGGTAGGGCTGGCCGCGGTCATCGGATGCCGGCGCTCGATGGTCGTGGCACCCTTCAGCATCATCCGCGCCCCCGAACTGCTGTTCGGCAGGCAGGGCACGGACCAGGGCCACCATGGCCTCCGGAATCGGTCCATATCAAGGATGGCCTTCTGGCCCTTGGTGAGGCTGTAGAGATTGCACATCAGTGAAACTGTCGACCTGCGTGGGCTGCACAAATGCACGGGCGCGCAAAAAAAGGGCCGCCCGAAGGCGGCCCAGTTCATGAAGAATTCCTGCACTGCGCATGCACTTCAGCGGGTCAGTAGCGGCCCCCACCGCTGGCGAACAGATAGTTCAGACCCACCTTGAACAGGTGAGCATCATTGTTGCTCACACCGAAGCGGAAGGCACCGTCGGTCATCGTCCGGTTGTTGAAGCGAATATAGTTGTACTCGCCCTTGACGGTCCAGTTGCCCGAGACTGCGTACTCGACGCCGCCGCCGATCGTCCAGCCGACGTTGCTGGAGGACGAAGCGGAGTAGGTGCCGCCACCGCACGCGCCAATCACGCAGGAGTCCACAACGCTGGCGCTGCCGCCGCCCAACGCGAGACCACCTTTCACGTAGAACAGAGCACGGTCGGCCGTCAGACCCACACGTGCTGTGATCAGCCCGTAAAGGCTGTCGGCAATCCGACCTTCCGTATCAAGGCCCGGCGAAAACGGGTCCGCCCGACGCGCTCCGCCGAGGTAGCCGAGTTCACCCTCGATGCCGACCAGTACATTGGGGGTGAACTGCCAGTTGTAGCCGAGCGTGACGCCGCCCAGGAAACTGGTGCGATTAGCATTCCAGCTTCCAACGGCATTGTAGCCGTCGATGTCGGTGAAGCGGGCCTGGCGGGAGGCGCCGCCAATGTAGCCGCCGAAATAGAAACCGGTCCAGTTGAACGCGGGCGCTACGATCGCCGCTGCCGGACCTCGCGCGACGCCGAGGTCAGCCGCCTGAACGTTGCACCCGAATGCCAGCACAGCTGCGCTGGTCAAAAGCATCTTCTTCATTGGGATCTCCATCAATAAGGACGCTTCGAGACCTCAAGGATTCCGACGCCGTGTTTCTGAATTGTGGCAAAACACAGGACTTCGCCACGATGCCGCCTTATGTGGCAACCCGGTCACGGAGGGCGGTATCTTAGTGAGGAAAGCGGATTATTATACCTCACAATACATTTGAGGAAGTGTTGCGCGCAATTTTTGCTGGAGGATTATTGCGCTGAACCGACAGCCCAGTCGAACAATCCCATCGTCGCCGCCTCCCTTCGTAGCCCCTTCGTCGTGACGATGTTCTCCCTCGCCGTCGTGCCTCCCCGCTCGCGATCGTGTAGGCGAGGCCCACGCCCTCGATGTCGAAAGCCGCGAAGGCTTCATTCATAGGCACCATTGAGAACATTCAGGGAACATTGTAGCGTCCGCCTGCGCACCGGTGCGTGCGGCGGGTCGCTTTTCACGCAACGTGGTCAGGCGACGCGGGGGAGGCTTGCCGCCTGTTCCCGCGGTGGATGTCGCTTGCGCGCCGTCGCCCCGCCTGCCCGGTCACGAGGTCAGGGCAGAGCGATGGGCGGAAAGGTCGACCACCCGTTCAAGGTGGAGGTCTGGGAGGGTGACAGGGTGGCCGAGACGCTGGCGGTCGCCGGCAGCGTCGTCGTCGCCGGCGCCGCCTATGACGCCGCGGTGAAGGAGCGGCCGGGCCGAATCGTGACGCTGCGCCACGGGGCCCGTGTCATCCGGACCACCGAAGCGGCCAAGGCCCCGCCGACTGCGCCGCCTACCGTGGGCCAGTTGCGCGCGCTGGGCGTTGTCGGTGCCAGGCTCTGGTGCGTCGGCTGCGGCCGTCACGCCGTCGTGTCATGGATTGCGCTGCGAGCCAGGGACGACGAGCCGTTTCCTTCCGCCGGGCGGCGGCCGGCGTGCACTGCCTGCGGCGGTCGACAGGTGCAGCGGATGCCGGACTGGCCGAGGCCCTCGTCTCGGTAGGTGGTGGCGGGCGTGATCCGACGAGGGCTATGGACCATTCGATTTGATAGCGGCCACGCCGGCCGCGATCAGTTGATCGAGGCTCCGCTCGCCGGCGCTGGCGGCTCTGAGAATGGCAAGCGCGATGTCGCGCTCTTTTTCGACATCGCCTGCCACGCCAAGTGTTCGGGCGCAGTCGGCCGCTGCGCGCCTCATCAGTTCAAGTTCAGGGGTTGAGAAATCGCTCGAGAAATATGGCATTGGCGCCGCCCCTCAGACGCGGCAGCCCGCCACAGCGGTAAGCCGCTCGAACGGCCGAGAGTGTGCATACCCCGGGTTCCACCGCAATGGTACAGCTGTGCGGACGACCCGCGCCGCGGAAGCATCAATACGTCGCAGGCAATGGAGTGAACGTGCCGACGGCTGGTCCGTGCGGCCAGCCATTTAACGGTCTTTAACCGTTAGATCCCAGGCTAATCCTCTCGCGAGCCGTTGATGCCGGGCTCGGGCTCAGGGCCGGGGAGAGCGATGTGGATCAGGCCTCAAACGTGATTGCCTTCCCTATTGATCGTCCGCCCTCCCGTCTCGGCGAGACACACCCCTTGGTCAAAAGTGTTACAAACGCCATGACAGCGCTGGGCGCGCTGGCGCAGCAGATCGAAAAGTGGCCGATGGATGCTGACGACAAGTGGCGGATGCTCAACACGATCAGAGCCCTCGCCCTGCAAACCTGCGAGCTGCAGCTTGTGGCGGTGGCAGAAGTCGCCGACCAGGCGAAGTTTAGGGAGGATCTCGACCGCGTGACGAGCGCTCTGCGGTTGCCGGAGAGCTGACCGTCTGGACCATCTTAGGTCGCCACTGGTGCCAAGAACGACTAACCCCTCTCGCACTTGTGCTCAGGGTGGTAGCGTCGTGGGGGCAGACCTGTGGTACGTCCTCTGCTATGACGAGCCATCAGCGGCCATCGCGACCGGCGCCGCTGCCTGAGAGACAAGCTGAGCTCCCGCCGCAATATCGAGGGGGCCGCGATGTCGGTGTTCTCAAAGCTCGTCGGCGTTATCGACGCTACTGAAATTCAAGTCCTGCGCCAGGTGATTGCCCAAGTGCGCGATGAGGAGCGCATCCCGGGCAACGATCCTGAATATTCACAGGCGATGGCGGATGCGGTCTTGGCTGCGCACGGCCGAACGGCATTTGAATTCGATGCCCTCAAAGCAATAGCTCGATCAGCGGTCCGAAAGCTCCTCATCGAGCAGGCGATGCGGAAGCGATGCAACGACAGCGGGGCATCAGGGGCGTCATGACGAGTGTGGGCCGCTGAGGCACCAAATCGTCAAGCAAGCCGTAACAGCGGTCAATGCCAGCAGGATGAGCAATCTCCACGGCATTCTCAGTTCCATTGCCGCAGCGTTCCGGCAGCCGCCGCCTTATGAGGTCTGCCTCTACCCCCCTGAAACCCAAAAAACCCGCCGGCGTCGGGCGGGCCGGCGGGCAGTTTGGGCGTGCTACGGGCGAACCCGAGCAAGACGGGGACAGCGTCTCGACTGTCAGAACTTCCAGGTTCTGGGGAGGTTCCACGACTTAGCCGATGGCTGCGCTATCTCGACCGTGGCTGTTTTCGCCGCCGCTTCACGCCGCAGGCGACCTTCGCCTGCCCCGCCTTCGACCGACGGCCGGCCAGCATGTCGCGGGTGCGCTGCTCAAGATCCCCGCCGGTCGAGCCGGGTCGGCCCACGACGAGGTTCTCGTCGGCGAGGAAGCGGGCGAACTGGTCCGTCGCACGTCGGACATGCTCCGGCGTGGGGTCGGCCGAGGCGACGATCAGATCCTCGATCGTGCCCGCGAGCACACCTCCCTGGGCCTTGCTGTAGCGCTCGGTGAGGAACTCGGCGGCGTCGCGCAGGGTGACGAACTGGCGATCGCCGGCACTAAGGGCGATCGGCTCGGCGAGAGGGGTTCGCCAGTTCATGGGCCGCGCCTCGGGCGCTCTGCCAGCATGCGGGCGATGCGACCGGGAGAGTCGCGATTGTGCCCGGCCGGCGGCGGGGGCGGCGTGTCCTGCGACACGCTCTCAGCGTTGCCCTTGGCCCTCTGCCGGTCGCCGAGCAGCCGGTCGATCACGCCGCCGGGATGCTGCTCGGAATGCCGAGCGAAGAACTCCGCCCACCTCTCGGCCCAGACCATGACGCAACTCCACACACGAGTTGCGAGTCAATGCAGACGACCGCGGGAGGTTCCGATCGTCGGCTGCGAGTACCGAGCCTTGAGGCCCTGAATCGCGCACCAATGAGTGATCCGAGGGTAATCCGGAAGCGTGAAAATGACCAAGCCTTAAGGTCTCTCGATCATTGTTGCTGGTCCCGGAGGGATCATGTCGACCAAAAGAGCGACCGCTGAACGGCGGCGTATGCGCATCACGACGTCATCAGCAGTGGCTCTCTTGGTGGGGCTTTGCACGGCCCTGATTGGGCTGGGGCTTTACCGGGAAGCCCAATTGCGGAACGCGGAGATCCGCACGGCTGAATCCGAGGCCAGCAATCTCGCACGCTCTCTCCTCCAGCACGCCGAAGAAAGCATCGAACTGGCGGACACTGCCCTGATCGGCATAGTCCACCGGCTGGAATCAGATGGGTTGGCCCGAAGGCGGTCGCCCGCCTGCAAAGCTTTCTCGACCTGAGAAAGGCGACCCTGCCGCGCGTGCGGGGCCTCTTCGTTTATGCTGCCGACGGATCGTGGGTTGCCACATCCGAAAAGGTCGACATTCAAGGCCTTAACAATGCCGATCGGGACTATTTCCGGCACCACCGCGCCACCCCAGATCGGACGCCGTTTCTAGGGCCTCCGATCCGAAGCCGGTCGGGAGGTCAGTGGATCCTAACTGTCTCGCGCCGTGTCGACGGTCCTGATGGCGCATTCGCCGGGGTAGTGCTCGCTACTCTAGATGTTGACTACTTCGTACGGGGTTTTGCCAAATTCGACGTGGGATCCGCGGGTTCGCTCTCTCTGTTATCTTCAACAGGAGTTCTGGTCGCCCGCTATCCGTTCGACGACAACGTGATCGGGCGTGATTTCAACGGGTCGCCGTTTATGCGCCATGCGGCTAATAACCATTCGGGGACAGTCCACTTCCGGAGCGTCCTCGACGGCGTAGAGCGGATCAGCTCTTACCATAAGAGCGAGCGCTTGCCGCTCCTGATGCTTATCGCTCGCGGCAAGGATGAGGTTCTCGCTCCATGGCGCTCTGAAGCATCGTGGCGCATGAACATGGTCTTTGGCTTGACGCTGCTCATAGCTGGTCTAGGCGCACTGATGCTGAGGGAACTCGCCTCCCGCCAGCGTCTACTCAGGGTCATTTCTTGTCAGGAGGCAGACTTCCGACTCCTGGCAGAGGCTTCCAGCGACATGGTCACGCGCATCGGGTTTGACGGCCGGCTCACCTATGTGTCCCCCTCCTCCCTACGCATCCTCGGCTGGGGTCCCGATGAACTGATCGGAGGACAAGCGCTGGCAGGCCTCCACAGGGAAGACCGGAACGCCGTTGAAACCGTCGTGGAGCAAATGCGGAAAGGTGAGCGGTTGGAGGCCCTGATCGCCTACCGCACCCGCCACCGCACCAGCGGTACCGTTTGGCTGGAATCGTCCCTCTCAGTAACCCGCGACCCGGAGACCGGCCGCATAGATGGCGTCGTTGCGGTCTCGCGGGACGTGACCGAGCACAAGCAACTCGAGGGTCACCTCTCCCGCCTGGCTACCCTCGACAGCCTGACCGGCCTGGCCAATCGGCGCTTTCTCGATGATCGCGCAGAGCGCGAACTTGTTCTCGCACGCCAACACGGTCGGCCGCTGGCCATGCTTCTGATCGACGCCGATCACTTCAAGGCCTTCAATGACACCTATGGACACCAAGCTGGCGATCACTGCCTGCAGCAGATTGCGGCTGTCATCCAAGCCCATGCTGCGCGGCCGGGTGACCTTGCCGCGCGCTATGGCGGTGAAGAGTTTGCGCTCCTGTTGGCCGACACGAACGAAGAGGGCGCCGGGACAGTCGCGGAGCGAATTCGTACCTCTGTCGAAGCGCTTGCGATACCGCACATGGGGAATGCTGCCCACCGGGTGGTCACAATTAGCGCTGGAGGAGCTTGCGTCATCCCGCAAGCGTCGGGAGCGACCGTGGGTGAATTGGTCCGGGCAGCGGACCGCAATCTCTATATCTCCAAGGCGGAGGGGAGAAATCGCTCTACTGTCTCCGCATGCATCAGCCTGACAGGATATCCGCCTCTACTGATCCCTTCCCCGGCAATGCAGACCCCAATCATTCCGGCTTTGGGGCCAGCACAAGTCGCGGAACGCCACTCGTGATGCAATGGCGCGCCCCGTTGGGTGGAAGGCGCAGTCTGCCCGCGGACCTTTCGGCAGATGTTAACGAGGCTCTGGTAGCGCGTAGACATGCCTGGTCATCAGAAAACTGTTCCCCCGGCGGAGCGTGAGCGTTTCCGCCGCTGGCTTTCGAAACTCTCAGCGTGCGTCGAAGAGGCCCTCGATAATCCCGGGGATGTTGAGGCCGCCGCCGAACTGCGCGCCATGATCCTGGCAGCTCTCGCCGCGGTAGGCTCCATGGACCGACGGGCGCAAATGACGCTCGATCGACGAGAGCGTCAGCTGCGGAAGGCGATCGACACGATAAACGGGGTCAAGAACATCCCCGCAGAATGCTCCGAACGTCGCTCCTCAAAATCCGGATGCTGAGCTGCTATGGCTGCTCGGCCAGTCCGTGCAATCCGGGCGCGAAGACCACCACCACAACGAACGCCGCCACCCCCATGGTGATGCCGAGGATGATCCAGTTGTGCCGAGGCACATAGCCGTCGACGGCACCGCGGGCGGTGAGGTGCAGCACCCCGCCCATGAAGGAGAGCATCAGGAACAACAGCAGCACGTGGCTGGTCAGCATGGCTTGTGGCTGGTCGAGGCCGCGCCAGACGATCGACCAGATGCGCTGCCCGATCTCGGCGCACCAGGTGCCGCCGATGCCGAGGGAAAGCGCGTCCGGCCCGTTCAGCCGCTCCTTGCGCAGCGTGCGCAGCCAGGCCGGCGCCGACAAAAGGGACCAACGGGCTATGCTCTCTTGTGCCAGTCATAAAGCAACTCACGCATGAGCTGGTCGCCTCATGCTGATGAGTAAGGCGGCTGGTGCACAGCCAGGATGGGGATGGGCCTCAGCAGGACCGAACCCTCGAACCTGCGCGATGCGAGGGGGGCCGAAATGAACCTTTCGCCCACTCCCGAGTTACCGCCGACGCAAATCTGCAAGCCAACGAAGCTAGGTTCGACCTTGACGGATAATCATGCCCTTGCAGCTCTCGCCGAGTGCTCGCCGGCCATGCTTTGGCGAGGCGACGTCAACGGCCGATGTGTTTATCTCAATGCTGCGATGAGGGAGTTCTGGGGTTTGGACCCCGAGGACTGCGCGACCTTCGATTGGGCGACGAGCCTGCTTGAGGCTGATCGAGAAAAGGTATTTGGACCGTTTTCCGAGGGCATGGCGCAGCAGAAGGGATTTTCCTGCGAAGGGCGGTATCGGCGCTGCGACGGCGCAGTGAGGATCTTGCGCACCCGGGCCGTTCCCTCGTTTGACGGGAGCGGCCACTTCACCGGCATGATCGGTGTCAACGACGACCTCACCGATCTGAGAGTTGCGGAGGCCGAACTCGAAACCACTAACCGGGCTCTTGCCGTTGGATTGTCGCATCAGCAACGGCTCAACGAGAGGCTTAAGCTCGCGACCAGTATTTCCGGTCTCGCGATGTCCGAACACGACGAAGAGCTTCGATATACCTGGGCTCACAACCTCCCGGCAGATGTGCTCGGAAAAACACCCGAAGATCTGGTGGGAGCCGACGTCGGAGGCCCGATCCACGGGATGTTGAGGCGAGCCCTGACCGGCTCGCCTCAATCGGAGGAGCTCCTACTGTCGATCAACGGAGTCCCGCGCTGGTTCCACATCCAGACGGCACGGATCCTCCATCCCGACGGAGCTCGCGGAGTCGTCGCAAGCGCCCTCGACGTGACCTCGCACCGGCTCAACCAGCAGAAACTGGAGGTTCTTGCCCGAGAACTTAGCCACCGGGTGAAAAACGTCTTCGCGGTGGTTCAAGCCATAGTCCGGCAGTCGGCCAAGGCGAGTGGGGCGCCGAAGGATTTCGTCTCCAGCATTGAGGCTCGCCTTCAGGCACTTGCGCATGCCCAAGATGCGCTGATCGCGACAGGGGAAAACCAGGTCGAGCTGGGTGATCTCCTCAGGCGCCAACTCGCGCATGTCTCCGGGGTGACGATTGAGGGACCCGAGCTGCATATTCCAGGCCTTGTAGCGCCATACATCGCTTTGGCGACCCATGAATTGAGCACCAACGCACTGAAATACGGCGCGCTCAGTTGCCCGAGCGGCTATGTGAGCGTCACCTGGAAGCTGACCCAAACAGACATTCTGCAGATCGTCTGGCGAGAAGCGGGGGGACCGAGATATTCCAGGGGAGGGAAAGCGGGTTTCGGCTCGGTGCTCCTGACCCAGATCTTCGCGGCCGCAACAGGTGGTCAGGTCGAACTCGTGCCCGCAAGTGAAGGCCTCACTTGGCGCGCCGAATTTCCTATCAAGCCCCACGTCGAAATGGGTGTCCCGCACGGGGGCCGGTGAAAAACCCTAGTCAATGGAATTAGCCTTTACGCGCCAACAACCCTTCTGCCGGACGCCGATAGCTGCCGGTCCGCAGACAGCCAGCCTTGCTCGTTGCTACCCGGTGGCCAAACTAGGGAACGTCGGCTCACGGCATCAACGGCAGCCGGAAACCGGACGTTGCCAATTTCCGCAATGGGCCCAAAAGCAGACTGCAACGAACATCCAGGCGGTCACAAATTCCTGCCGTGCTAGTTGGGCAATCAGGTCGACATCTCTACCCGAAAGGGCCCCCTGCAGAGTTCTCACCAGTGATTATTCGCAGCGTCCATGGCCATCGTCATTTCAACTGTTTACGAAAGACATCGCTTAGTGCTTCCAGCGCCTTGAGAGCGTCACGAGCAATCGTAGGATCATTTTTGGCTCGCGGCATGCATATTGTTGTGAGCAACTTGGCTTGGTGATCGCGCTCCAAGCGCCCATAGTGAACCCGGGTCACCGCGACGTCTTCGTGCCCCAGGTTCTGTGATAGGGCTTTCAGCTCTTCTTCGGTCGGGTTGAGGCTGTGCAACCACCGGACCTGCATCGCCCTCATCGTATGCGGGTTGTAATAGGGCAGACCAGCTGATTTGCACGCACGTGCGAAGATGATCCGGACTGACTGGCTCGTCGCCCAGCAGCGGCGCTCAAAGCCATCGTGCTGGAAGAGTCCATCGTCGCCGTAACGGTTGGTAAGCGCGGGAAACAAGGGATCGTCCGGACCCCACCCGTGGTCGCGGATCAGCTCCCGGCACCAGCCATGCACA
Source organism: Phreatobacter cathodiphilus (assembly GCF_003008515.1). Lineage (NCBI taxonomy): Bacteria > Pseudomonadati > Pseudomonadota > Alphaproteobacteria > Hyphomicrobiales > Phreatobacteraceae > Phreatobacter > Phreatobacter cathodiphilus. The sequence continues at coordinate 3,332,049 of NZ_CP027668.1, forward strand.
ATGGCGCCCGCCGAGGGAACGATCGCAACGAGGTAACTGATGATGGTTTTGCCAAATTTGGTGCGAACCTGGTCGCTGCTTTGAATGATGCAGTTTTTGGCAAGGTCGACATGCTTGATCCGCAGCGTCGCGATCGCATCGGCACGAGCGGCTGTCGCGATCGCCAAGGCAACGACGGCTCGGTCGCGGCGCTGGATCGGCGTCGTGGCAGGCATGGTGTCCAAAACCAAGGCCATCTGCTCAACCGACGGCACCGCTCTTTCTCGCCTCGATCGCGACCGGGTCACGTCTTTGTTTGAAGGCGTAAGATAGGCGGCTGCAGACCGATCAATCTTCGACCGAAAACTGGGAAGGCCGGGTAACCAGCTGAAGAACTCCCGCACGGGATGCAGGGTCGCCAGCACCGTGCTTTTCGCCAGCGGTGCACCGGTTCGCTGATTTGTCTCGGCCAAAAGCGCAGCCTTGAAGCTGATCGCCTGATCCTTGTCGAAGGCCGTGAAAGAGGCCCCGCCGGTATGCCACTCGAAGCGTGCAAGCGCCTGTGCGGCGCGGTCAACGGTGGCGGGATCACGGCCTAAAGCCTCAGCCATGTATTCGAAAAACTGCCGCTTCAGCTGCTCATTGTCGAGCCTCGGCTTTGGGCGTCCCGAATCCGACAAACTGATCCTGCAGTGAGAGACGCTCTGCTGTGTCATTGCGAAGCACCAGATTGGATGTCGACGTTTGGCATGATGAGAGGCAGGCGATCACGCCGGGCGAGCCGGCGCATGATGCGACTGCAGACTGGACAGAGCGCTTCGAGGTAGCCTGGCTTTGGCGGCCGGTGATGAAATTCCACCATTGCGCCAGCGGGCTCGCGAAAATCACGGCATGGAATGCAGTAGAGCATTCCATCCGGGCATCTGCGCTTTTTGGACGAGTTGCGCTGCTTCAGGAACGCGACCACAGCGGCCCCGTGGTAGAGCCGCGGCGAACCGCCGAGGGCGGGCAGGCCAGCCTTCTCCCAGTTCAGAATCGTACCGTAGCTAACGTCCAGCTTCGAGCAGAGTTCATCGCGCGTGTAGCTGCGATACTGGCTGATGGGATTGGGATTGATGCGTCGAGCTCCCATGATCAGGACCTCAGGCGAGTGGGCAGCGATCGCGCAACCGCGAAAGTGGGTCGCCTAGTCGGAGTCGGACGGATGAGCGTGCTGGCGTATGAAGCCATGGCTCAGCCCTCCCCAGACATGTCGGAGGTGGAGAGACGGGGGCGGCCAATTCGAACCATGGCCCACGAGTCGAGATCGACCGGAGCGTAGAGCGGCACACGTCCTGCCTTATGAAAGACGGGTCCGCCACCGACCACAGCCAGCTTCGCGAGCCACTGCCGCGAGCAGGGGAAGCCGTAAGTTGCACGAACATAGGCCGCGGCATCCGAACGCCGCAAATAGCGTGGCTGAACCGCTGTGTTGCGGAGGGTATCCATTCGCATCTCCATCTGCCTGCCGGTCGCCCGGCTTGGACGGGGAAGGAATGAGGTGAACAGCGGCCCCGAAAAAGACGCCTGATATTGCCCCGATATTTTATTTTCGGGGCTTTTCGTATTTGCGGTGCGCAGGGCCAATCTTGTTTGCGATCGTCTTGGTGCTTGGCTGGGGGACCATCGGATAGGTGCGAGCGAGCCAATCGGCGAGGCAACTGGCCTCATCAGAGAGTCCACGAAGGGCTTCCCCTGAAGCCATCCGACGTTGGTGTTCCGCGAGAACGAGATGCATCCCTGACGGCCGCCCTGGCGCTCCAGTCCGGGTTAGGGCGAAGGCCTCAGTTCGGCGTATGTCATCGAAAGGCCATAGCTTCAAAATGTCCGCGCGATTAACCCGCAGAAGACCCCAGTAAGTCTGTGAACGGTCGGCGAGGCTGTCGTCGAAGCCATCTGCCCAGATTGCATCATCGTCGTAGGCCCAGGAGCGCAGAACCATCTGTTCGCTCGCTGCTCGCTCCTCGCCGACCGCGCTCGGCAGATAGGCAATCGGGCAGGAAAACAGGTGAGCCGGAACCAGGTCCGGCTTCCCATCACGGTAGCCCACGACCCTGATATCTCCGGATGAAATCTGGTCTGCCAATTCCTCAAGAGCAGCTGTGATTGCCGCCTCATCGTAAGGGTCGACCTCGACTAGCAACCCCTTGGTGGCAATCCACATCGCAGCGCCACAGAGCGGCATATAGCCGGGTCCTCGCGGGTCTACTGTCCAAGTTGCGCCAGACGTCTGGATATCTTCCTCGACCGCAAGTGCCATTGTAGATCTTCCTGTCTGATGAAAGCGTGAGGCAATTCGCCTGCCGAATATTCCTAATCGCTGTCTTCAATTCGCCGCAAAATATCTGGGTCGCCAGCCCTGTCTAAGTACTCAACAATGGCTCGGCTGGCCATCGTCGAGTTCCCAATGGCGGCCTGGATACTCGTAAGGCGAGCTCAGTATCGGCCGTTCGAAGAACTGCTCGCTCACGCTTCCCCCTCGGATGCCTCGCCATCGTCTCAGCGGACGATGGGCGCATTTGGCGGAAATGGAGCAGACTTTCACAACCCTATCAACTGACAGCACTCGGCTACCGTGTGCACAACCTCGGGCGGGTTGAAGCCCGGCCTAGGTCGACTTCTCCTGAAGTCTGCAAGAGCAGGACAATGGGGCCCCGATGCTGGAGCTTCGCCGATTTCCTGGTCAGAGACACCGATATCGAATGGATAGCGCGCCGGTGGCGTCCAGCCCAAAGAACGTGTTGTTCATTTCGAAGTCATGCGCATAGGTTGCCGGATCGATAAGGGCGGTCTTGAGCTCCTCGACACTCCGGGCCCCGCTGGACCTTCGCAGATACTGGACATAGGTCGACCGGGGCCTGTACGTGCAGCACCAATGCAGGACTAGGAAGCGATGGACGTCATCGTCGCCGCCTTCGGAGCCGGGATCGGAGAACCGATAGACGGGCATGCCGAGCGCATTTTGAAGCTTCTCCGCTTCGGGTCGGATTGCATCCCGCCACTGGGCAAACGGGTTGAACCCCTGTCGCCAGTCGTCCTTCCACCAATCCCATTCAAGGTCGAAATACCACGGACCGCCTGCAGCGCCCGGCAGGAACTCCATCATGGCTTTCCGAGGTGGTGGGTCTGGCAAGGTCTCGAGTGACCAAGGGCTGCCTGCATTGTCCGGACCCTCAAACATTGGTGTTTTGGTCGCTTCAGCAGCCGCTGCCAGGAGAAAACCTACCGTGTCACTGGTCAGGTACCTCGCACTCCATGGTGAAGCCACGAAATCGCTCATCCGGATGCAGCCCGGCGAGGCCGGCGAGAAATGATCAAGGTAGTAGACGCATCGATCGGCTGAAACGATGGCCCTCAATTCCCCGAGCGCTTCTCCGATGTTCAGTTGAGGGATGACATGCTTTCGCAGCACCTCGATGGCTTCGACCGGGTCGAGATAGGGCTCTCGCTGGCCGCAAGGTGGTTCGAGCAGAGTGATGGCGCCTTTCGGCGCGCATTCATCATTCTCACTGCCCCATCCGGAAAGGCGAGCTACAACGTTTGGTTCCAAGGCCGACACGGGAAGGGCGCGGAGAAGCGCTTCAGAATTGACCATCGGCATTCTAAGCCAAGTTATTGCTGACCACCTCAAACACCATTGAGTCAGCGGGTGATCCGGATTGGGTTTCGGTTTGCAGTTCGGCCTCATCCACCAGCCTTGTTGAGAACTGTGTCCGGCCGCCTCTCCATCGCAGCACTCAACGATGAGCCCACCGCATTTGCCGCCCTCCGGAGCGGGTCTGCGTCAAGGTGACTGTACCGATTTGTGGTTTTCACATCGGCATGGCCCAGAAGCCGTCCAACGACCGTGAGTCCCATACCCGCAGCTGCGCCGTGGCTTGCAAATGTATGCCGCAGGTCATGCAGGCGGACACCATCGAGTCCGGCTGCGCGACGCACCATCGACCATGGCCGCTTCAGATCGGCCCTCGGCTTCAAGGGCTGCTCGCCCGCAATGACAAAGGGACAGCCTTCAATCCTTGGAATGGCGGACAGCACCTCCACTGCTGGCGCGCCAAGAACAACAACCTTACGGCCCGTTTTGGAGTCCGGGAGCATGAGCAGCCCGCGCTCGAGATCAACTTCTGACCAGCGGAGCTTCAGCACCTCGCCGAGACGGCAACCTGTGAGGATCAGTAGGCGTATGGCCGCGGCCGCATGGGGGCTAATGACGCTGCGCCGACTGGCATCATCCTTGGGGAGGTGTTTCGCTCCCGGCCGGTCCAGCTTCACGTTCCATGGCACTCCGGCATCGGTCGCTTGCCGGAGAGCTTCGCCCAACCGGGCCAGTTCTTCCGAGGACAAGAAGCGCTCGCCCTGCTGGTCGGCGAACTTGCGAACCCCGTGGGTGGGATTGTCCTGCCGCAGTTTCTGCTGGATTGCATAGGCGAAGAGCCCACCAAGCAGCCGGACGGTCCGCGTGGCGGTGCCTTTGCCGCCGGTGACGATCGCGCGGCCCCGCTTTCCCGTTTTTACATTAGTAGCGGTCTTGCCGTTGGCAACGTCTCGCAAAAATCGCTCAATGTCCGAACGGGTCACGTCGCGAACGGGCTTGGACCCGAGTAGCGGGAGGATGTGACGAACGATCCGGCCCCGGTCCGAGACGAGGGTCGAAGCCTTCTTCACCGACCCGCGTCGAGTGATTATGTTTCCCTTCTCTGCTTCTGCTAGGTAGGCCGTGCAGAGATCAGCCATTGAGAGCGCGGCGCGCCGCTCTGCCTTGACGGCAACGGGGTCGGCGCCTGCATGGACCTGAGCCAAAGCATCCTTGGCGAGTTGGCGGGCCTCGTCTGGTGTAAGCGCTCCAAGCTTCCCGAGTGTGAGCCTTCGCTTTGCGGCGCCGCGTCCGCCCATTCCGACCCGGTACTCAACGAGCCAAGTCATCACGCCAGAGGGCTCAACCTTGAGACCGAACCCTTTGAGGTCAGTGTCGAACCATATGGTCCTGGCACCGTCCGGCCGGATGGCATCGACGGTCCTCTTGTTCAGCTTCGCCGTCGGCATGACCTTACCTTTTTCTGCCGTGGTGATCCGGCTGAATAGCCACCGAATAGCCACGCCGGAGAAACTAATGGGAATGTCGAGAAGTCGCAAGGAACGCCAATCATCGCATTATCAATGGGTTATGCTGAATCAGGCACTTTCAGGCATCCGGCAGGAACTTATTACCATCGCCCTCCGAAGGCAAAGGTCGCACGTTCGAATCGTGCCGGGTGCGCCAGCCTTCCTTGCCCCTTCTGATCACCAGCGTCGCGGCGAGCGCGGCGAAGGCCCCAGCCTCCCGGGTTCCCCCCCGCGACGCCGGGCTTACGGCATCGGAGCCCCTCCTTCCGCACCCGACGGGGTAAGTGCCGGGGCTGTCCGTCACACGTCCTCACAGGGTAAGCGCGGAGGATTCCCAACGGCGTTGCCTTTCAGCAACAGTGAGAATTCACTGGAACACACATGTCGAAGTTGGAATAAAAATGCCAATGAACAGCCGTTTGGATAACAATATTTCAACAGATGGCCGTTTTAGTTTCGAGAGACTCTAAACAAGATATACTTCGAACGATTCCAGAATATGTCGATCTGGAACGGCTCAATAGTATGTTTCGCACGGTTTCACTGCATTGACGCTCCGCGATTGCGGTGCATTTTCGGCACTCTTCGCCAGAATGAGTGCAGACCCATGCGAGTCCCCCGCCCCCTCCGTCTCTCGCCCCGTAGCCTCGCCGCCGCAGCCGTCGGAACGCTCGCCTGGATACCGACCGCGACGGCGCAGCAGGAACCGATCGCGCTGTCCGAGATCACCGTCACGGCGACGCGCGCGGAACGTCCGATTGAACAGGTGCCCACCACCGTGCGGGTGGTCGAGCGGGCCGAGATCGAGCAGCAGCTGCAGTTCTCGCCGAGCCCGGCCGCCGCCCTGTCCAAGCTGATCCCCGGCTATTCCGCCTCCACCGAGACGATTTCGGGCGCCTCAGAGAGCTTTCGCGGCCGCGACCTCCTGGTGATGATCGACGGCGTGCCGATGAACACGCCCCTGCGCGACGTCAGCCGCCTCCTGTCGATGATCGACATGAACGCCGTCGAGCGCATCGAGGTCGCCTCCGGCGCATCGAGCCTCTACGGCGCCGGCGCCACCGGCGGCACGGTCAATTTCATCACGCGGCGGCCGGTGGAGGGAAAGCCCGAGGTGACGGTCTCCACCGCGCTGCGCGCCTTCACCGCCAACGCCCCCGCCTCCCTGGCGCCCGAGACATCGGTGAGCATCCGCGGCGGGCAGAACGGTTTCGACTACACCATCATCGGCACCGGCCGCATGGCCGGCCGCACCTATGACGGAGCCGGGCGGGAACTGCCCTCGGACGCCATGCTGGGCCAAGGCGGCGGCGATCGCTACTGGAGCGGCAATCTCTTCGGCCGCCTCGGCTACACCTTCACCCCCGGCCGGCGCTTCGAGGTCCAGGGGATGATGATCGGGCTGGAGCAGAATCCGCAGTACAACACGCTCTATTCCGGCACTTATGCGCAGCCGAACTTCAACTCGCTCTACAGCGGCCGCAGCGTCTCGGAGAAGACGGCCTCGTTCCAGGCACGCTATACGGATTCGGGCTTCGTGCTGGGCAGCCTGTCGCTGCTCGCCTTCTACAACGACACCAACAAGCGCTTCAATTATTCGGACTATTCATACCCCTACAACAGTCTGGTCTACTATTCCGGCAACCCCTCCTCGCCGACCAGCGCCTTCAACCAGACCACCCTGCACTCGCGCCGCTACGGCCTGAACGCCACGGTCGACACGCCGCTCGACATGCTGCGCCAGGGCGCGAAGCTGACCTGGGGCGCCGACGTCAGCCGCGACAACACCTCCCAGGAACTGACCGACGGCCGCGCGGTGTTCACGCCGCTCGCCCAGACCGGCCTCGCCGGCTTCGCCCTGCTGCAGGTTCCGGTCACCGACCGCCTGACCATCCGCGGCGGAATCCGCTACGAGCAGTTCGACCTCACCGTCTCCGACTTCATCCGCCCGGACGTCTATTACGGCGTCAGCCCGTCGCTGGCCTATATCCTGCCGGCGCTGAACGTCACCGGCGGCCGGTTCCGCTATTCGGCGCCGACCTACAATCTCGGCGCCACTTTCAAGCTGACCGAGACGATCGACATCTACGGCGGCTTTTCCCAGGGCTTCGCCCTGCCGGACGTCGGCGCCTTCACCCGCCGCGCCGGCCTGAGCACCGCCTATGCGTGCCCCGTCTCGCGGCCGAACTGCCTGCCGGTGGGGACGACCATCAGCTATGCCAGCATCGCTCCGCGCGCCCAGCTCGTGAACAATTACGAGCTCGGCATCCGCGGCCGCATCGGCGCCTTCCGCGGCAGCATTGCCGGCTTCATCTCCACCTCCGAGAACGGGGTGACTTTCGATTCCGTCACCAATCAGCTCTCCCAGCAGAAGGAGATGATCTACGGCGTCGAGGTCACCGGCGAGATGGCGGTGACCGAAGCGCTGACCCTCGGCGGCAACTTCACCTGGCGCGAGGGCCGCTACGATTCCAACAAGGACGGCCGCCTCGACAGCGCGCTGCCCAACAACCGCATCGCCAACCCGTTCCGCGGCACGCTCTACGGCACCTACCGCTTCGAGAACGGCGTCGCCGTGCGCCTCGAGGGCGTCGGTTTCTCCGGCCGCAACGAGCCCATCAACATCGCCGGGACGATCTATCCGATCCGCGCCGGCTTCACGATGAACGCCTCGGTCTCCGCGCCGGTGGCGGGCGGCCAGGCTTTCCTGTCGGTCAACAACCTGTTCGACGCGCTCTACGAAAATCCCACCGCCACCTCCGTGCGCAACCTCACGAGCTATGCCTGGGGCCGCACCGTGACCGCCGGCTTCCGCCGCAGCTTCTGAGGGGGGCGGGCCATGGTCAGTCTCGAGGACGGCGCGGACGGCATCGTGACGCTGCGCTTCGTGACGCCGGTCGCCGAGGGCGACGAGCGCGCCTATCTCGACGCGCTGCACCGCATCGGGGCCATCACGCGCCCCTTCGCGCTGCTGACCGTGTTCGGCGGCGCGGGTGCCCTCGGCCGCGAGGGCGAACGCGAGCAGGCGCTCTGGTTCAAGGCGACGCGCCGGCACATGAACGAGGTCTGCCGCGGCCTCGCCATCGTGCGTCCGGGCGCGACGCAGGCCATGGCCGACACCTTCGGCAAACTCTGGACCTTTCCCGTCACGCTCGAGGCCGACGAGACCTCGGCCCGTCGCCGCCTCGCCACCTATCTGGGAAGCCAGCCATGACAGCCGTTCCCGCCGCTGCCGCCCCGCGCCCCGGCCGCATGCGCCTCTTCGCCGTCCTCGCCGGTCTCTACGTGGCGCAGGCCATCCCCTCCTATCTCTTCGCCGCCGCCATTCCGCCGATCATGCGCGAGCAGGGCGTCTCGCGCACCGCCATCGGCTATGTCTCGATCCTGTTCCTGCCGCTGGTGCTGAAGTTCCTCTGGGCGCCGTGGGTGGACCGCATCCGCCCCGTCGCGCGCGCCCACCGGGCGAGCTGGGTCATCATCACCCAGTCCGGCATCATCCTGTCCATCCTGGCCCTGCTCTGGGTCGACGTGCGCGACGTCCGCGCCGTGCTCGCCATCGGCATGGTGGCCTCGCTCCTCCTGTCGACCCAGGACATCGCCACCGACGGCTATGCGGCCAAATACCTGCCGGAAGAGGACCGCGCCGTCGGAAACGCCATCCAGGGCGGCTCTGTGGCGCTCGGGGTGGTGGTCGGCGGCACGCTCGGTCTCGTGCTCTACCACCACGTCGGCTGGACGTGGATGCTGCTGACCATCGCCGCCGTCTCCACCCTGCCGCTGGTCGCCGCCTTCATGATGCGCGAGGACGACGGGCCCGCCGGCGCGGCACCCGCTCCGCGGCCCTCGATCATGGCCTTCCTGCGCCGTCCCGAGGCGAGGCAGATCCTCTGGATCGCCCTCGTCTACCGGGCGAGCGAGGGCTTCGTGAAGGCCATGGAAGGCCCCTATCTCGTCGATGCCGGCGTGCCGCTCAACCAGATCGGCTATCTCTCCGGCCTCTCCGCGGCGACCGCCGGCCTTGCGGGATCGGCCATCGCAGCCTGGATCATCCGCACCCGCGGGCTCTCCTTCGTTCTCAGCCTGCTCGGCGGCATGCGCACCCTCTGCTTCCTGCTCTTCGCCCTCCACGCCTTCGGCGTCGTCACGGGAAAGGAAGCGCTGTTCGGAGCAGCCGGATTCCAGACGCTGATCCGCTACATGGAGATCGTTGCGCTCTACAGCCTGTTCATGGCCGTCTCGTCCTCCGAACAACCCGGAACGGACTTCACCATCCTCGCCTGCGCCCAGCTCGTCGTCTATCTGGCGGGTTCGCTATTGTCCGGGCGCATCGCCGACTGGATCGGTTACGGCTGGCTCTTCGCCATCTCGACGGCCCTCTCGGCGGTGGCGGTCATCGCGACGCTGCACCTCCTCGGCAGGGCGAGGCCCTCGCCTAGTCGGTGAGCCAGGTCATCTCCGTCATGATGAGGAGCCCCGGCGCGTCGTCGGGCGATCCGTCGAGGCGCAGGGTCCCCTCGCCGGCGGCGCCGCGCAGGACGAGCCGCCCGTTGTCGGCGCCGAAAATGGTCTGCACCGCCGGATTGGCCGTGTGACGCTCGGTGGTCACCACCAGTTCGACCATGCCGTCGGCCTCGGCGATCGCCCCCGTGTAGAAGATGACGCCGTCGCCGCCCCAGACCCTGCCGCCGGCCATGTAGAGAACCCCGGATCCCCAGCCGCGCGCCGACTGGAACCTGAGGCGATAGAGGCCGTCGCGCATCTGCCGTCCTGCTCGTTTCGATCTGGCCGACCGAATGCCGCGAAGCCGCCGGCAATTCAAGGTGTTCGGTGGACCGCGCGGCCATGCATCGCCGCCATGACCAAAGCCGGGGCCACGAAAAGGGGGGGCGCCACGTCCCGGTCGGTTCCGGAGCCATGACGGGCCGCCCTTGATGGCAGGCGCGGGGGTTCTTTCGCCGCCCGGCTACACTCCTGACGCGAAAAGAAGACGCTTGGGTATGGGCCGGAAACGGTCCGCGCCGCAGCCTCGCCGGAAGGCGTGGCAGGTCAGTTCGCGCTTCAGACCTCGCCGGCTGCGGCCCGATCCGCAGACGAGACGAGCCGTCGAACAGGGAGGATGTTCAATGCGAAAAGCAGTTCTCGCCGTCGTATCGGCCTTTGCCTTCATGCTGCCCGGCGCCGCCATGGCCCAGAGTGGCGGCACCATCAGGATCGGCATTCTCGTCGCGCTCGAGGGCGCCTTCGCCGCCGGCGGCGCCGACGGCGTGCGCAATGTCGAACTCGCGCTCCGGCAGGTGAACAACACCATCGCCGGCCGCCGCATCGAGACCGTGGTGGCGCCCACCGACACCCGTCCGGACACCACCGTCCGCATGGCCCGCAAGCTCATCGAGCAGGACAAGGTCGACATCATCATCGGCCCGCTGTCCGGCTCCGAAGGCATCGCCATGCGCGACTTCGCCAAGACCATTCCCGGCAACGTCGTGATCAACGGCATTTCCGGCGCGCTGGAGACCACCTGGGTCGATCCCGCCCCGAACTTCTACCGCTTCAACCTCGACGGCGCGCAGTGGGGCTACGGCCTCGGCAGCTATGTGGTGAAGCAGAAGAACTGGCGCCGCGTCGTCACCATCGCCGCGGACTATTCCTTCGGCTACACCAATTTCATGGGCTTCGCCGTCGACTACTGCAAGGCGGGCGGCGACATCGTCCAGCGCTTCTGGCAGCCCCTCGGCCAGTCGGACTTCGGCGCCATCATCGCGCAGCTCCCCGACAACATCGACGCCATCTATCTCGGGCTCGGCGGCACCGACGCCATCAACTTCCTCAACCAGTACCAGCAGGCCGGCGAGCGTACGCGCCTCATCGGCGGCACCATCATGGCCGACCAGACGGTGCTGACCGCGCGCGGCCGCGCCAAGGAGGTGCTCACGGGCACGCCGACCTCGGGGCCCTTCGCCATCGACAACCCCGATCCGGCCTGGCAGTCCTATGTGAAGCTCTACCAGGACGCCTTCCCGGCCAACCAGCGCTTCCCGACGCCCTCGCTCTTCGGCCTCGGCTACTACGTCGCGACCCTCGCGGCCATCCGCGGTCTCGAGGCGGTGGGCGGCGACCTGGGCAACGGTCAGGCGCGGTTCAAGGAAGCCCTGAACAAGCTGCAGCTCGACAGCCCGATCGGCCGCATCACCCTCAACGAGAACCGCCAGGCCACCGGCACCGTGTTCATCACCGAGGTGGTCGAGGGCTCCGACGGCAACCTGACCAGCAAGATGGTCGGGCGCGCCGACAACGTCACCCAGACCCTCGGCATGACCGCCGAGCAGTTCCGGGCCCTCGGGCTGCCGTCCCGCACCGTGGTCGACTGCGCCAGGCTGCGCGCCGGCGGCTGACCCCTCGCGACCGTCCGGGGGCGGCCGGCCCGTGCCGTCCGCCCCCGCCGCCCGCTGTGCGGAAAGTCCCGGGGCCTCGGCCCTGGGGTGACGAGGCGGCCCGCATGACGTTGATCGGCTATCTCACGCGAACCCAGTTCGCCGATGGCGCCATCGACGACGCCCTGCCCGAGGAAGCTTCTCGCCTGGGCAAGGCGCTGGCGCTCATCGACACCGAACCTGCCGCGGCCCAGACCCTGGCCCGCGTCGCGGATGCCCTGCCGCGCGTCCGCCTCGCCACCTGTTCCGTCGGCGGCGGAGCGCCGTTGCGGGGCGAGGTGGCGCGCGTCGCCGCGGCGCTCCAGCGGGCCGAGGCCTCCACCATCATCGCCGTCGGCGGCGCCGCCGCCATCGGTCAGGCGCGGCTGGTCGCCGAGGCCTCCGTCCGCCGCGGGGCGCCCTGCGCCGTCATCGCCGTGCCGGCGAACCTGTTCGACCTCGGCCTCGGCCGCCAGGTGCGCCCCCGCGACGGCGAGCCGATCCCCTGCCCGCGCCCGGACCGGGTGATCGCCGATCCGACCGCCCTCGCCCAGGTGCCGCCACGGAGGCTGGCGGCAGCCGGCATGGAGATCCTCGTCCACGCCATCGAGGCCTATGCCAGCCCGACCTACAATCCGCCCGCCGACGGCCTCGCCCTGGAGGCCGTGCGGCTCCTCGCGCGGTGGCTGCCGGTCGCCGTCGCCGCCCCCGGCAATGCCGAAGCCCGGCGCGAGGCCCTGGCCGGGGCCCTCACCGCCGGCCTCGCCATGGAGAAGGGCACCGGCGGCGTCGACGCCCTCGCCCATCCGCTCGAGGACGACCTCGCCGACGCCGCCCTCCCCGGCGAACTCCACGCGCCGGTCCTCGCCGCCTTCGTCGCCTTCAACGCCCGCGCCGTCGGCGCCCGCTACGGCGCCCTGTCCGACACGATGGGCCAGGGCCGCGGGGCGGCCGGGCTCGAGGTCCAGCTCGCCGCCTTCGCGCGGGTGCTCGGCCTGCCCGCGGCGCTGCGCGAGACGGCGACCGACCCCGCCCGCTTCGCCGCCGTCGCCGAACGGGCGGCCGACGATCCCGCATCCCTCGCCAATCCGCGCCTGCTCACCCGCGGCGACTGCGAACGCATCCTGGAGGCCGCATGGTGATCCCCGCACCCGCAAGCCCTGTCCGCCCGCGCGGCCCGGCGCGCCGACGCGGCGAATCGCCCGTTGCCTGCGCCGTCGCCTGCGATAAGCTCGTCAAGAAGAGACCGACACGAAAACAAGAAAAGACGCCCGTTCATCAGGGAGGAGCGTTGTGAGTGTTGCTCACGCTGTCGCGCACGGCGTGTTTGGTCGCGTCTGCCTCTACGTGATGGACAAGGCCATGGCGCCCCATGCGCATCGGGAAGGCCATCTCATCTTCCACATTCTCGGCCCCCCGGCCGAAGTGGTGGTGGAGGGCCGGCCCTATCCCCTGTCGCCCGGCCAGGCGGTCGCGATCAGCCCCTGGCAGCCGCACTACTACCGGCCGCTCGACCATCGCGACAACGTGCTGGTCCTCGTCCTCTACATCCGCCCGGGCTGGTTCGTGCAGGCGAGCCGCCAGGCCTCGGAAATCCTCCGCTTCGGACGCGTCGGGGTCGAGGTCACCGATCGCCTCGCCCGGCTGGTCACCGATACCGGGCACCTCCTCTCCGCCCATGGCGGCACCGACGGAGGTTTCGAGGACCGCCTGAGCGCCCTGACCCAGGCCTCGTTCGACCAGACCTGGCAATGGACCGCGGAAGGCCAGCACTTCATCGGCCAGGAGCGCCCGCTGCGCGACTTCCGCATCCGCCGCGCCCTGCGTCTGCTCGACGAGACGCTGGGCGAGCCCATCGACCTCGCGCGGCTGTCGCGCGCCGCAGGCCTGTCGCGGCCGCATTTCTTCAAGCTCTTCCGCGAACAGCTCGGCCTGCCGCCGACCATCTATCTCAACGCGCTCAGGATGGAGCGCGCCATCGAGCGGCTGGCGCTGGGCAAGGAAACGGTGGCCGATATCGGCCTCGACCTCGGCTTCTCGACGCCGGCGAGCTTCTCGCGCTTCTTCATCGCCAACGGGGTCGTCCCGCCCAGCACCTATCGCCGCAGCGTCATGGCCCACGCCACCCAGTGAGGGGGCGGCGCGGGCCGCGAAAGAAAAGACCCTCGGTAAAGCCGGCCTCGCGCGGTCGGCATAGCCTTCCCCTGACGGGCGGGGACGAGACCGCGGAATTCGGGTGTCGACGGGTGTGATGGAAAAATTCGCCAAGAACCATCCTGTCTGGGCTCTGGTGATCGCGATCGTGGTGGTGGCCTTCCTCTGGCTCGTCGTCGCGCCATGGCCGGCCGAGCTCGAGGCGGCGATCGGGCGCAAGCGCGTGTTCCTCAACGCGCTGCTCGGCGGCATCACCCTCGGCGCCCTCTATTTCCTCGTCGCCTCCGGCTTCACGCTGATCTTCGGGCTGATGCGCACGGTCAATCTCGCCCACGGTTCGCTGTTCCTGCTCGGCGGCTATCTCGGCTACGAAATCGCCACCTGGTCCGGATCCTGGCTGCTCGCCTTTCCCATCGTCTTCGTCGTGGTCGGCCTCGTCGGCCTCGCCATGCAGCGCTTCATCTTCGCCCATATGGAGGGAGAGGAGTTGCGCCAGACCCTGGTGAGCATCGGCCTGTCGGTGGTGCTGGCCGACCTGATGCTCTGGTACTGGGGCGGCCAGTCCTACACCACCCTGGCCCCCGCCTTCCTGCGCGGCCCGGTGGAACTGCCCCTCATCTCCTCCATCAATCCAACCAGCGGCGAGGCCATCTTCATCCGCTATCCCTCGGTGCGCGTCTGGATCCTGGTGGCGGCCATCGTCATCGGCATCGCCATGTGGCTGGTGCTCAACCGCACCTCGCTCGGCATGCTGATCCGCGCCGGCGTCGACGACCGCGAGATGCTGGCCGCGTCGGGCGTGCGCATCCAGCTCGTCTTCCTCGCCGTCTTCGTCTTCGGCGCAGGCCTCGCCGGCATGGCCGGCATCGTCGGCGGCACGTTCCAGTCGCTGTCGCCGGGCGAGGACACCCGCTTTCTCCTCGCCAGTCTCGTCGTCGTCATCGTCGGCGGCATGGGCTCCATCGTCGGCGCCGCCATCGGGGCGGCGGTGATCGGCGTCACCGAGCAGATGGGGCTTGTCTACGCGCCGACCTATTCGGTGGTCTTCACCTTCCTCATCATGGCGGCGGTGCTCGCCTTCCGGCCGCAGGGCCTTCTCGGCGCGGGGCGGTGAGCGATGGCGCTGGCTGACCAGGCCCCCCTCGGGGCGCGCATGACCACCGCCGCGGCGCCGGGCCGGTCCTGGATCGAGCGCATCCCCGCGGGTTGGTGGATCACCGCCTTCATCCTCCTCGCCCTGCCGCTGGTCGCCAACAATTTCTGGCTCTTCCAGGTGATGGGCTGGAGCTTCATCCTCGGCATGATCGCCGTGAGCCTCACCTTCCTCGCCGGCTATGGCGGCATGGTGAGCCTGTTGCAGATGAGCATTGCCGGTCTCGCCGGCTACATGGTGGCCATCCTCGGCCCCTCGGGCACCACCTCCATCAGCCTCGGCCTCGCCTGGTGGATCGTGCTGCCCGCCGCCTTCCTCGTCGCGGCGATCGCCGCCACCCTCTTCGGCGCCCTGGCGGTCCGCACGGAGGGCATCTACACGATCATGATCACGCTCGCGATCGCCGCCGCCTTCTTCTACTTCACCCGCCAGAACTACACGATCTTCAACGGCTATTCCGGCTTCAACCTCGTCCTGCCGCCGCGGCTCTTCGGGGTGAACTGGCGCGATCCCGTGCCGTTCTACTACCTGTGCCTCGGCTGTGCGACGCTGTGCTACGGCGCCGTCGTCTACATCTCCCGCTCGCCCTTCGGCCTCGCCCTCCAGGGCGTGCGCGACAACCCGCGCCGCATGGCCGCCCTCGGCTTCAACGTCACCGCCCACCGCGTCGCCGCCCATGCGCTCGCCAGCGTCTTCGCCTCCACCGGCGGCATCCTGCTGGTCTGGCAGAACGCCCAGATCGCACCTGGCACCATCGGCATCCCGGCCGCCATCGACGTCCTCGTCGTCGCCGTCATCGGCGGCATGCGCCGGCCGCTCGGCGCCTTCGTCGGCGCCTTCATCTATGTCATCCTGCAGGTCTTCTCGCCCGACGTGCTCGGCGCCTTCGGTTTCTCCGCCGAGCGCTTCAAGCTGATCATCGGCATCGGCTTCCTCGCGGTCGTCCTGTTCTCTCCCGACGGCGTGCTCGGCCTCTGGGACCGCTGGCGCGCCCGCACCGCCCGCCGCGTCGATCCCCTGACGGGGGTGCCGCGATGACCCTCGCCGAAGCCGCCGACCGCCCGGTACAGATGAACACCGGCAATGCCCTGGAGCTGCGCGGCATCACCAAGATGTTCGGGGCGCTCGCCGCCATCGCCGACGTGACCCTGTCGGTGCGCCCCGGCGAGCGGCGGGCCGTGCTCGGCTCCAACGGCGCCGGCAAGACGACGCTGTTCAACTGCATTACCGGCGATTTCCCCGCGACCTCCGGCATCATCCGCTTCTTCGGCGAGGACGTCACCGCCTTCCCCCCCTACGAGCGGATCCGCCGGGGGCTTCGCCGCACCTACCAGATCTCCTCCCTCTTCGCCGGCCTGACGGTCATCGACAACGTCTACCTCGCCTGCCGCGGCGTCTCGCGGAACCGCTATTCGCTGCTGCGCCCGCGCGCCGACGACGCCCTCGTCCATGCCGCGGAGACGCTGGTGGAGGCGGTGCATCTCACCGCCGTGCGCGACCGCCTCGTGGGCGAACTCGCCTATGGCCAGCAGCGCCAGCTCGAGATCGCCCTGGCCATGTCGGGTGCGCCGCGCTTCATCCTGTTCGACGAGCCGGCGGCCGGCCTGTCGCCCACCGAGCGCCGCGACCTCGTCGCCATCCTCACCTCGCTCCCCGCCCATATCGGCTACATCATCATCGAACACGACATGGACGTGGCGCTGCGCGTCGTCGAGAGCGTGACGATGATGCACAACGGCCGCATCTTCAAGGAAGGCCGGCCCAGCGAGATCGAGGACGACCCGGAGGTCCAGGAACTCTACCTGGGGGGCGGCCATGGCTGAGCGCTTCCCCGTGCCGCCCAAGACGGGCGCCCCGGTCCTGCAATTGCAGGGCGTCAACGTCTTCTACGGCCGCAGCCACGCCGTGCAGGGCGTCGACCTGACGCTGCAGTCCGGCGTGCTGTCGGTGGTCGGCCGCAACGGCATGGGCAAGACGACCATGTGCAAGGCGATCATGGGCCTCGTGCCGATCGCCTCCGGCTCGATCCGCTTCATGGGCGAGGAGATCGCCGGCCGCGCCCCGGCCGACGTCGCCCGGCTCGGCATCGGCTACGTCCCCCAGGGACGCCGCCTCTGGCGCTCGCTCACCGTCCACGAGCACCTCAGGCTCATGGCGCGGTCCAAGGGGCGGTGGACGCCGGAGCGCATCTACGAGGTCTTCCCGCGTCTCGCCGAGCGGCGCAACAATGGCGGCGCCCAGCTCTCCGGCGGCGAGCAGCAGATGCTGGCGATCAGCCGCGCCCTGCTGATGAACCCGCGCCTCCTCATCATGGACGAGCCGACCGAAGGGCTGGCGCCGGTCATCGTCGCCCATGTCGAGGAGACGCTGGTGCGCCTGGCGGCGGAGGGCGACGTTTCGATCCTCGTCATCGAGCAGAACATCGGCGTCGCCACCCAGATGTCGGACCCGGTGGCGATCATGGTCAACGGCCGCATCAACCGGGTCATCGCCTCGGCGACGCTGGCCGCCGACCGCGACCTCCAGCAGCGCCTGCTCGGCGTCGGCCGCCACGGCCACGAGGACCCCGCCTTCACCGAAGACGCCCCGTCCGGATCCGCCGCCGCGCCGGCGCCCGTTCCGGAGGGGCCGATCCGCGTCTATGTGGCCAATCCCGCCATCCCCACGCGCTGGTCGAAGGACGTGCCGGCCGCCCAGATCGAGGCCGCCGCGCGCACCGTCTCCAGGCCCACCCTGGCGACGATCGACGGCCGGCGCATCGGCGACACCTCGGCCCTCGCGGCCCGCGGCCCCGGCGAGCCCCATGTCGTCATCGCCGGGACGCTCGACACCAAGGGCGAGGAACTCCGCTACATCCGCGACATCATCCAGGCGGCGGGCCTGCGCACGCGCCTCGTCGACGTCTCGACCCAGGGCCGCAACCACGGCGCCGACGTCTCGCCGCAGGAGGTGGCGCTCGCCTCGCCCCGCGGCCTGCCGGGCCTCGCCTCCGGCGACCGCGGCGCCGCCGTCGCCGCCATGACCGACGCCTTCGCCGCCTGGATCGGAGCCCAACAGGGCGTCGCCGGCCTGATCTCGGCCGGCGGCTCCGGTGGCACCGCCATCGCCACCGCGGCCATGCAGGTCCTGCCGGTCGGGGTCCCCAAGCTCATGGTCTCCACCATGGCGGCCGGCAATGTCGCTGAGTATGTCGGCTCGGCCGACATCACCATGATGCACTCGGTCACCGACGTTCAGGGCCTGAACCGCATTTCGCGCGCGGTGCTCGGCAATGCCGCCCATGCCATGGCGGCCATGGCCAAGGCGCATCTGGCGACCGCGCATCTTGCGGCCGCGCGGCCGGCTACCGCCCAGGAGCGGCCCCTCGTCGGCCTCACCATGTTCGGCGTCACCACCCCCTGCGTCCAGCAGGTGGCGCGGCTCCTCGACCCCGAATGGGAGGCGCTGGTGTTCCACGCCACCGGGGTGGGCGGGCGCTCCATGGAGAAGCTCGTCGATTCCCGCCTGCTCCAGGGCGTCATCGACGTCTCGACGACGGAAGTCTGCGACATGCTGCTGGGCGGCATCCTGCCGGCGAGCGAGGACCGGTTCGGCGCCGTGATCCGGACGAAGCTGCCCTATGTCGGCTCGGTCGGCGCCCTCGACATGGTCAATTTCGCAGCGCCCGACACGGTCCCCGCGCACTATCGCGGCCGCAACCTCTACCCGCACAACCCGCAGGTCACGCTGATGCGGACCACGCCCGAGGAGAACGCCCGCATCGGCCGCTGGATCGGCGAGCGCCTCAACCTGATGGAGGGGCCGGTGCGGTTTCTCATTCCGGAAGGCGGCGTCTCCGCCCTCGACGCGCCGGGCAAGCCCTTCTTCGATCCCGATGCCGACGCGGCGCTCTTCGAGGCGCTGGCCGCCACCATCCGCCCCACCGCGAACCGGCAGCTCCTCCGCCTGCCCCATCACATCAACGATCCCGCCTTCGCCCAGGCGCTGGTGCGCGAATTCCTCGCGCTGCACCAGGGCCGCCGCGGCGCCGCGCGCAGGAGGCCCTGACATGGCGCGCTTCGACAAGTCCGAACTCCTCGCCCGCTACCGCGCCATGATCGCCCGCGGCGAGCCCATCGTCGGCGGCGGCGCCGGCACCGGCCTCTCGGCCAAATGCGAGGAGGCCGGCGGCATCGACCTCATCGTCATCTACAATTCCGGCCGCTTCCGCATGGCCGGCCGCGGCTCGCTGTCTGGCCTGATGCCCTATGGCGACGCCAACCAGATCGTCATGGAGATGGCGGGCGAGGTCCTGCCGGTGGTGAGGAAGACGCCGGTCATAGCCGGCGTCTGCGCCACCGATCCGTTCCGCCAGATGGACGCCTTCCTCGACGAGGTGAAGCGCATCGGCTTCTCCGGCGTGCAAAATTTCCCGACCGTCGGCCTCATCGACGGCGTCTTCCGCGCCAATCTCGAAGAGACCGGCATGGGCTACGACCTCGAGGTCGAGATGGTCGCGCTCGCCAACGCCAAGGGCCTGCTGACCACCCCTTACGTCTTCTCCGAGGAGGACGCCCGGCGGATGGCCGGCGCTGGCGCCGACATCATCGTCTGCCATCTCGGCCTCACCACCGGCGGTTCCATCGGTGCCGAGACGGCGCTGAAGCTCGCCGACTGCCCGGCCATGGTCGACGCCTGGGCGGCGGCGGCGCTGGCGGTCAAGCCGGACGCCATCATCCTCGTCCACGGCGGGCCGGTGGCCGAACCGGCAGACGCCGACTTCATCCTCAAGAACACCCGCCACTGCCACGGCTTCTACGGCGCCTCCTCGATGGAGCGCCTGCCGGTGGAGGTGGCGATCCGTGACCAGACCCGCGCCTTCAAGATGATCAGCCGCTGAGCCGGCACAGCAGACAGACGACGCGGACAGAAGAAACGTCGGGAGGACCATACCATGACGGGACAGCTCATCGGAGCCCTCATCCTCTGGCTGATCGTGGCCGTGATCGCCATCGCGATCATCGTCTATCTCGTCAACTGGCTGTACCGGCGCTCCTCCAAGGAGGTCTCCTTCGTCCGCACCGGCCTCTTCGGCGAGCGCGTGGTGATCAACGGCGGCGCCTTCGTCCTGCCGATCATCCACGACGTCACGCCGGTGAACATGAACGTGCTGCAGATGGCGGTGACGCGGGCCAAGGACACGGCGCTGATCACCCGCGACCGCATGCGCGTGGACATCGACGCCGAGTTCTACGTGCGGGTGCGGCCCGACCGGCCCTCGGTCGCCATCGCCGCGGCGACGCTCGGCCGGCGCACGCTCCAGCCGGACCAGCTCAACACACTTCTCTCCGGCAAGTTCATCTCGGCGCTGCGCACCGTCGCCGCCGAAATGTCGATGGAGGAGATGCACGAGCAGCGCGGCATCTATGTCCAGCGCGTCAAGGAGGCCGCTGCCGAGGCCCTGGACCAGAACGGACTCGTGCTGGAGTCGGTCGCCATCACCGACCTCGACCAGACCGACCTGCAATATTTCAACCCGTCCAACCGGTTCGACGCGGAAGGCCTGACGCGGATCATCGAGGAGATCGAGGAGAAGCGGAAGGTCCGCAACGACATCGAGCAGGACTCTATGATCCGGATCCGCAGCCGCAACCTCGAGGCCGAGCGCCAGGCCCTCGACATCGAGCGGGAGAGCGAGGCCGCAAGGCTCGAACAGCAGCGCGAGATCGAGATCAAGCGCGCGATGCAGCGCACAGAGATCGCCCGCGAGCGGGCCGCCCGCGACACCGAGGCCGAACAGGCGCAGATCATCTCCCGCGAGGAGATCGAGAAGGCGCGCATCGCCAACGAGCGTGCCATCAGCGAGGCGCGCATCGCCTCCGAACGCGACATCCGCCAGCAGGAGATCGCCCGCACCAAGGCGGTGGAGGCCGCCGAGATCGCGGCACGCGAGGAGATCGAGAAGGCGCGCATCGCCAACGAGCAGGCCATCCAGGCCGCCCGCATCGCCTCCGACCGCGAGACCCGCCAGAAGGAGATCGAGCGGACCAAGGCGCTCGAACAGGCCGAGATCGCCGCCCGCGAGGCGGTGGAGCGCTCGCGCATCGCCCAGGAGGCGCAGGTCAGCGCCGAGCGGATCGACCGCGAGAAGGAGATCAAGAACCTCGAGATCGCCCGCAACAAGGCCCTCGACGAAGCCGAGATCGCCGCCCGCGAGGCGGTCGAGAAGGCCCGCATCGCCCAGGACAACGCCCTCACCGCCGAGCGCGTGGCCTCCGACGAGGGCAAGCGCAAGCTGGAGATCGCCCGCAACCGCGCCATCGAGGAGGCGGAGATCGCCGCCCGCGAGGCGACGGAGGCCTCGAGGATCGCCCAGGAGAAGGCGACGGCGGCCGAGCGCATCGCCTCCGAGCTCGCCACCCGCCAGCTCGAGATCCGGCGCACCGAGCAGCTTGAGGCGGCCGAGATCCAGCGCCGCGACGCGGTCGAGCGCCAGCGCATCGCCGCCGAACTGAAGATCGAGGAGGAACGGATCGCCGCCTCCCGCGCCCGCGAGGTGCTGCAGATCGAGCAGAAGAAGGCGGTGGAGGTGGCGGAGGAAGACCGCGCCATCGTCATGGCCGCCAAGCGGGCCGAACGCACCGATGCCGACAAGGCCCTGCGCCAGACGGAGATCGTCGCCAAGCAGGAGGTGGAGAAGGCCGACGTCGCCCGCGAACAGGCGCTGGAGGCGGCCCGGCTGGAGCGCCGCCGGGCCATAGAGCAGCTCGAGATCGCGCGCGCCCAGGCGCTGCAGGAATCGCAGATCGCCTCCAACGAAGAGGTCGAGCGCGCCCGTATCGCCTCAGACCGCGGCCTGGACGAGGCCCGCGTCGGCCGCCAGCGCGACCTGCGCAAGCTGGAGATCGAGCGCGAGCGCGACGTGGAGAACGCCGCGATGGACAAGGCGATCACCCTCTATGTGAAGTCGCTGGAGGAGAGCGCCGCCGCCGTCCAGGCCGAGATCGCCCGTGCCAAGGCGACGGAAGCCGCCGAGCTCGTGCAGACGGTGAAGGAGAGCGAGGCCGCCAAGAGGCGCAAGACCGTCGAGGTCATCAACGCCGAGCGCGAAGCCGAAGAGGTCCGCATCGCCGCCGAAGCCGACAAGGTGCGCAAGGCGGTGGACGCCGAGGCGCAGAAGCTTCTCTACGAAGCGGAGAACCTGCTCACCGACGGCGCCCGTTACGGCCTGTTCCGCCGCCGCCTGCTCGACCGGATCGAAGGCATCGTGCGCGAGAGCGTCAAGCCCATGGAGAAGATCGAGGGCATCCGCATCCTCCATGTCGACGGGTTGCAGGGCATGGGCGGCGCGGGCGGCGGCGGCTCCTCCCGAACCCCCACCGACGAGGTCATCGAATCGGCGCTGCGCTACCGCGTCCAGGCACCGCTGATCGATCAGGTGCTGAAGGAGATCGGCATCGAGGGCGGCAATCTCGCCAAGATGGGCGGCCTCATGCGTGAGGCCTCCGACATGCAGCGCGTCGCCAAGGACGCCCAGCCGCCAAAGCCCAAAGACGACGGCGAGAAGAAGTGAGGCAGACGGATCATGGCCCGCGTCTACGTCTCCACCGTCGTCAATGCCCCCGCCGCCCGCGTCTGGTCCCGGGTGCGCGACTTCAACGGCCTGCCCAACTGGGTCCCCCCGGTGGCAGAGAGCCGCATCGAGAACGGCGAGCCCGCCGACAAGGTGGGCTGCGTCAGGGCCTTCTCGCTGCGCAACGGCGACAAGCTGCGCGAGAAGCTGCTCGGCCTGTCGGACTTCGACATGTTCTGCACCTATTCGATCCTCGACAGCCCCATGCCGCTCACCAACTACGTGGCGACCCTTCGGCTGACCCCGGTCACCGATCAGGACCGCACCTTCCTGGAATGGTCGGCCGAGTTCGACTGCGCTCCCGACAAGGAGCAGGAGCTCGTCAGCGGCATCGGGGCCAACGTCTTCCAGGCGGGTTTCGACTCGCTCAAGCGCGCCTTCGGAGGCTGACGTGCCGAAGGTCGTCCGCAGCACCATCATCGACGCGCCGGTGGACCGCCTCTGGGCGGTCCTGCGGGATTTCAACGGGCACGACCAGTACCACCCCATCGTCGCCGCCAGCGCCATCGAGCGCGGCCATCCCTCCGACAGGATCGGCTGTGTGCGCCGCTTCACCCTCCAGGACGGCAGCGAGCTGCGCGAGCAGCTCCTGTCCCTCTCGGATCTCGAGATGGCCTACAGCTACTGCCTGCTCGACACGCCGATCCCGCTGTTCAACTACGTCGCCCACCTGCGCCTCCTGCCGGTGACCGACGGCAACCGCAGCTTCTGGCACTGGGAAAGCCGCTTCACCACGCCGCCCGGGCGCGAGGCGGAGCTGGCCGAGAAGGTCGGCAACGACGTCTATGCCGCCGGCATGGACGCCGTGCGCCAACTCCCCGAACTCCAGGGTGGAGCGCCCTGACCATGCCCATCGAAATCCGCACCGCCTCCACCCTCTCGGAAGCCGCCGGCGTGCTGGCCGGCGACCGCGGCTCCCGCCTCCTGTCGGGGGGCACGCTGCTCATGCGCGAGGTCAACGAGGGACGCCTGACCGAGGGGCTGATCCTGCGTGTCACGGACCCGGCCTACCGGCAGATCAGCCTCTCCGGCGCCCGAGCCGAGCTCGGCGGCGGCGTCACCATGGCCGCCGTGCTCAAGCGCCGGGAGCTCGCCTGCCTGCACGCGCCGGCACGGGCGATCGGCGGCCCCGCCGTTCGCACCATGGCGACCGTCGGCGGCAATCTCTTCGCCGAGACGCCCTATGGCGACTTCACCGTGGCGCTCCTCGCCCTCGACGCTCAGGTCATGGTCATGCAGGGCTACGGCGCCCCGCGGGCCGTGCCGCTGGAGGAGTTCCTCGCCGCCCGTGCGCGCGGCAGCCAGGGCCTGGTGGTGGCGGTGCAGGTCAACCTGCCGCAGAACCCCGGCGACTTCCGCTTCAGGAAGGTCAGCCGCGTCAAGCCGAAGGGCATGGCGGTGCTGTCCATCGCCGCCCTCCTGCCGACGTCGGGCGGCCGCGTGACCGGCGCCCGCATCGCCCTCGGCGCCATGGGCCCGACACCGATGCGCGCCAAGGCGGCCGAGCGCGCCGTGGAAGGCAAGGCGCTGGACACTGCCACCATCGCCGCCGCCCGCGCTGCGGCCGCGGAGGGCACGCGCCCGGCGACGGACGCGATCGCCAGCGAATGGTACAGGCGCGAGGTCCTGCCGGTGCATCTGGCGCGGCTGCTCTCGGGCCAGGAATGAGGAGGCTGACATGGCCAAGATCCCCGTCCAGTTCCGCCTGAACGGCTCCGAGCGCGCCGCCTTCGTCGGCCCCGCCGACAATCTCCTCACCCTGCTGCGCCGGGGGCTCAACGACTTCGGCCCCAAATACGGCTGCGGCCAGGGCACCTGCGGCACCTGTACGGTGCTGGTCGACGGCGAGCTGCAGCTCTCCTGTCTGACGCTCGCCGCGACCTGCGAGGGCCGCCACGTGGAGACGGTCTCCGGCATGGCGGACGGGCCGGTGCTGCACCCGCTGCAACAGGCCTTCATGGACCATTTCGCCGCCCAGTGCGGCTTCTGCACGCCGGGCATGCTCACCGCGGCACGGGCGCTCCTCGCCGAGAACCCGAACCCGACGCGCGAGGAGGTGATCGACGGCATCTCCGGCAACATCTGCCGCTGCACCGGCTACGAATCCATCATCGAGGCCATCCTGGCCGCCGCCCGCTCCGGGCAGGCCAGGCGCGCCTGAGGAGGGCACCATGCTGGACTTCCGCAAGGACCTCTTCGCCGCCGAACGGGACGACAACCTCAACGTCGTCGGCAAGGGCACGCAGCGCCAGGACATGCCGGGCCACGTGACGGGCCGCTCGCCCTTCTTCGACGATCACGCCTTCGAGGGCCTGCTGCATCTCAAGGTGGTGCGCAGCCCGCACCATCACGCCCGCATCCGCCACATCGACACGGCGGCGGCCGAGCGCGCGCCCGGCGTCAAGCGCATCCTGCGCGGCGCCGACGTGCCGGTGAACAGGAACACGCTGCTCAGCCTCATCAATTTCGGCAAGGACGACGAGCCGACGCTGGCGGTCGGCAAGGTCTCCTACAAGGGCGAGCCCGTCGTCGCCATCATCGCCGAGACCGAGCACCAGGCCCTCGCTGCGCGGGCCCTGGTGCGCGTCGACTACGAGGTGATGCCGCATGTCTTCGACGTCGAGGAGGCGCTGAAGCCCGGCGCCCCCGTCGTCAACGAGACCTACCCGCACAACTACTTCGAATATCACGACCGCTACGACCATTCGAAGCTGCGCTTCGGCGACGTCGAGCGCGCCTTTGCCTCGGCCGATTTCATCGTCGAGGACCGCTACCAGATGTCGCCGATCGAGCACGCGCCGACGGAGACCAACGGCTCCATCGCCGCGCCCGAGCAGAACGACCGCTTCGTCGTCCATTCCTGCGCGCAGGGGCTGTTCTTCTCCCTCGGCACGGCCGCCAAGATTCTCGACCTCGAATCCAACCGCCTGCACTTCGTCGGCGGCACGGTCGGCGGCGGCTTCGGCGGCAAGGTCGATTCCCTCACCGAGCCCCTGTCGATCCTCGGTGCGATGATGACCGGCCAGCCGGTCCGCTACGTGCTCGATCGCGAGGAGGAGATGCTCTACGGCTCGCCGCGCGGCGCCGAGCGCATCTACATCAAGGACGGCATCATGCGCGACGGGCGCGTCGCCGCCCGCCGCATCCGCAGCTATTTCGACGCCGGCGCCTATACGCGGCTGTCGAGCTACGCCGCCATCAAGTGCACGGCGCACCTGCCCGGCCCCTACACGATCCCGAACGTCAGCGCCGACGTCTACGTCGCCTATACGAACCGCTGCCCCTCCACCGCCATGCGCGGCTTCGGCATCACCGCCGTCGACTTCGCCCTTGAGGTCCACATGGACAAGGGCGCCGAGGCCTGCGGCCTGGACCCGATGGAGTTCCGCATTCTCAACGCCTATCGCGACGACGACATGAAGGCGCACCGGCGCGTGGCCAAGAACACCGCGCTGATCGAATGCGTGCAGGTCGTCGCGGAGAAGACAGGCTGGCCGCTTTCCGACGAGGCGCGCCGCCAGTCCTCGCTCACCGGCGGTGGTGGCGCCCGGGCGCTGATCCCGGCGACGCCCATCGACGACAACGGCCGCATCGGCCGGCCGGAGACGCGTGTCGGCCCCGCCACCGAGACGTTGCCGGCGGGCACCACCCGCATTCCGCTGACCAAGCAGCCGGTCATGGAAGGGGCGGCCGAGAGCCGACCGGCGCCGGCCGCCGTCCCGCAATACGAGCCCTACCGGCCGACGCCGCCGAGCGCCCCGCCCGCTTACCAGCCGGCCTACCAGCCGATGCCCGCGGCCGCCCCACAGCCCGCCCAGGCTGCGCCCCCGCCGCCACCTCCCGCGCCCCCACCGCCGGCTGCGCCACCGACGCAGCACGGCGCGGTGCGCTTTTCCTCCGTCTTCGGCACGAGGAGGCGCTGACATGGCCCGCCACCGGGGACGCGGCATGGCGTCCGTCAACTATCCCATCGGCATGAACCTCGGCGGCGACCCGAGCCAGGCGCTGATCCACTCCAATCCCGACGGCAAGTTCACCGTCGCCCTCTCCGCCATCGACCTCGGTCAGGGGATGAAGCAGGTGACCCGCCAGGTGGCCGCCGAGACGCTCGGCGTGCCCATGGAGGACGTCTATGTCGACACCGCCGACAGCGACACCGGGCCCCACGACATGGGCAGCTTCGCCTCGCGCGGCACCCACCGCATGGGTAATGCCGTCATCGCCGCCGCCCGCGAGGCGCGCGGCGTCCTCCTGGAGGCGGCGGCCGAGGAGCTCGAGGTCAATGCCGGCGACCTCGTCACCGACGGGCGCGGCAACATCCACGTGAAGGGAGCGCCCTCCCGCTCCATCACCGTCAAGGCCACCGCCCAGGCGGCGCAGTTCAAGCAGGGCAAGACCATCGCCGGACGCGGAATTTTCCTGATCCCGCTGTCGACCGTCGATCCGCAGACCGGAGAGATGAACCCCAACACCGCCTTCGCCCATGCCAGCCTCGTCGCCGACGTGGAAGTGGACGACGAGACCGGCGAGGTCACCGTCCTGAAAATGGCCTCGGCCTATGAGCTGGGACGGGCGATCAACCCGAAGATGGTCGAGCAGCAGCTCGTCGGCGGCGCCTGGATGGGCATCAGCCACGCCCTCTACGAGACGCCGGAGCCCTACTATCCCGATCCCAGCCACGGGCCGCGCGACTTCAACGAATATCTCATGCCGGGTCCCGGCGACATCGCGCCCTATTCCGTGACCATCCTCGAACGGCCGGCGCCGGACGGCCCCTTCGGCGGCAAGGGCCCCGGCGAGATGTGCGCCAATCCGGTGCTGCCGGCCATCGCCAACGCCGTCTACAACGCCGTCGGCGTGCGCGTGAACGACCTGCCGATCACGCCGGAGAAGATTCTGCGCGGCATCAAGGCCAATGGCGGCGCACGGCCGCAGCCACGCCGCGGCGGGGGCTGACGCCATGGCGCTGCAACCGCCCATCGCCGGCCTGTCGAGCCCGGAGGCGCTGGCCGAGGCGCTGCGCTCGGCGCTCTACCTCGCCGACGACGGCATCGCCACGGCGGCCTTCCTCGCCCTCGCCCTCGGTAAGCCGCTGCTGCTTGAGGGCGCACCGGGCGTCGGCAAGACCGAGGCGGCCAAGGCCCTCGCCGGCATCCTCGGGCGGCAGCTCATCCGCCTGCAATGCTTCGAGGGGATCGATGCCTCCGCCGCCCTCTACGAGTGGAACTATCCGCGCCAGATGCTCGCCATCCGCCAGGCCCGCGAGGGCGAGAGCGTCGACATCTACCGCGATGACTTCCTCATCGAGCGGCCGATGCTCGCCGCCCTGCGCCGCCCCGACTCCACCGTGCTGCTGATCGACGAGATCGATCGCTCGGACCACGAGTTCGAGGCCTTCCTGCTGGAGTTTCTCTCCGACTTCTCGATCTCCATTCCCGAGCGCGGCACGCTCAGGGCTGCCGACCGGCCGGTCGTCGTCCTCACCTCCAACCGCACCCGCGACCTGCACGAGGCGCTGCGGCGACGCTGCGTCTATCACTACATTCCCTATCCCGAGCCGGCGCGGGAGGCGGCCATCATCATGCTGCGCGCCTCGGCCGTGGCCGAGGGAACGGCCCGCGCCGTGGTCCACGCCGTCGGCCTGCTCAGGCAGGAGCCGCTGACCAAGCCGCCGGGCGTCGCCGAGGCCGTCGACTGGGCGGAGGCGGCAACCGCCCTCGCCCGCACCGGCGCGCCCTGGCCGGAGGCGTTCCGCCGTTCCATCGGCACGGCGCTGAAGGACGAGGAGGACCTCGCCCTGATGCGCCCGCGCATGGACGCCTTCATCCGGGCGGTGGCGGCATGACGACCCCGCCCGCCCTTCCAAGGCTCCCCGCCGCGACACGGCCCCTCGTCGCCTTCGCCGGCCTGCTGCGCGCAAACGGCTTCGCCGTGGCGCCGGAGCAGACCGTCGCCTTCCTCGCCGCCGTCGACCTGCTCGGTCCCCGCTCCATTGATCACGTGCGCCGCGCGGCCGCAGCCACCCTCGCCCCGCCTCTCGAACGACGGGAGACCTTCGACGCTCTCTTCGACGCCCATTTCCTCGGCGCGGCGGGTGAACCCGGCGAGGACGAGGAGTTCCAGCCGGACGACGAGATAAAGGTCGAAGAGGAGGGTGCCCATCAGGAGATCCTGATCGGCGAGGAGATCCACGAGACCGGCCGCGAGGCGACGGCGGCGGAGGCCCTGGCCGTGCGCCGCCTCACCCCGCCCGACGAGGGCGAGACGCTCCGCCGCTTCGCCCGCGACCTGCCAGACGCCCTGCCACGCCGCCGCGGCTATCGCCGCCGCAGCGCCCGGCGCGGACCCGGCTTCGACCTCGCGGCGAGCCTCAAGGCCGCCATCCGCAACGACGGCGAGGTCATGGCGCTGAAGCGCTGGCGGCGGAACACGCGGGTCCGGCCGGTCCTGCTGCTCATCGACGTCTCCGGCTCGATGAAGCAACGCACCGACGCCAATCTCGCCTTCGCCCATGCGCTGGTGCACGGGACGCCGCGCGTGGAGGTCTTCACCTTCGGCACGCGGCTGACGCGGCTCACCACCGTGCTGAAGCGCCGCAACCGCGCCCGGGCGCTCGCTCTCGCCGCCGATCTCGTCGCCGACTGGGACGGCGGCACCCGCATCGGCGACGCGCTGCAGGCCTTCCTCGCCGTGCCGCGCTTTGCCGGCTATGCCCGCGGCGCCGTGGTCCTCGTCCTCTCCGACGGGCTGGAGCGCGGCGACCCCCGCGCCATGATCCAGGCGGTGGGGCGGCTGGCCGCCCGCGCCCATCGCATCGACTGGCTCTCGCCGCTCGCCGCGGATGGCGCCTATCGCCCGGAAACCGAGGGCCTCGCCGCCATCCGGCCGCTTCTCGCCTCGCTGACGAACGGCGGCTCCACCGCCGCCGTCTGCCGCCACGTCCTGTCACTCGGCCGGGAGCGCGCCGCATGATCGACGCCCATTTCCACATCTGGCGGCAGGCGGACCTGCCCTGGCTCACCGGCCCCATGCAGCCGCGCATCTTCGGCCCCTACGAGCCGATCCGACGCGACTATCCGATCGCTGAATACGTGGCCGACGCGACCTCGGCCGGCATGACCGGCGCCGTCTATGTCCAGGCCAACTGGCCGGTCGACCGCTATGTCGATGAGGCGGCCTTCGTGGCCGAGGCGTCGGACCAAAGCGGCTTTCCCATCGCCATCGTTGCCTATGCCGACATGCTGGCGGGGGATGCGCGACCGCAGCTCGACGCCCTCGCCGCCAACGCCCGCGTCCGCGGCGTGCGCATGCAGCTCCACTGGCACGAGAACCCGCTCTACCGTTTCGCCGCCGGGCCGGACCTCGCCCGCGATCCCCTGCTCCAGAGCAACGTCGCACGGCTCGCCGACTACGGCTGGAGCTTCGATCTCCAGGTCTTCCCGGGCCAGATGGCGGGAGCGGCCGAACTCGCCGACGCCTGTCCCGCCGTGACCTTCGTGCTGCAGCATGCCGGGATGCTGGAGGACCTGACCCCGGAGGGCATCGCAGCCTGGCGCGCCGGCATGGCGCGGCTCGCCGAGCGGCCAAACGTCGTCAGCAAGCTCTCCGGCCTCGGCACCTTCCTGCGCCGCAACGATGCCGCCCACGTCGCCATGGTCGCCCGGGAGACGCTGGCGCTGTTCGGGGCCAACCGCTGCCTCTTCGGCTCGAACTTCCCGATCGAAAAGCTCTGGACGAGCTACGCCGACCTCTTCGCCGCCCATCGGGCCGCCGTTCCCCAGGGGGACCGCGCCGCCGTCTTTTCTGCAACCGCCAAGCGGGTCTACCGGCTGGCCTGACACATTCGGAGGGAACGATGCCACTCGAGATCAAGGTCCTCGACTACGGCGACATCGAACTGGAATCGAGCTTCCTGGTGCTCGGCCGCGGCTGCGGCCAGCGCAAGCGCACCTATACCTACGGCTTCCTGATCCTCGGCGGCCCCTGGCCGGTCGTCGTCGATACCGGCTACCGGCACAACCAGATCATGGAGAGCCTGGGCATGCGCGGGCTCCAGTTCCACGAGAACATGATCGAGAACCAGCTGATGAAATACGGCGTGCGCATGGGCGACGTCCGCTATGTCGCGCACACCCATCTGCACATCGATCATGCCGGCAAGGACGAACTCTTCCCGATGAACACCACGGTGATCGTCAACCGCCGCGAACTCGAATACTCCGTCTCCGGCCTGATGCACCCGCAATATCCGGCGCCCGACATCAAGCACCTGATCGACCGGCTGCACACGAAACACGCGCTGCGCCTCGAGGATCTGGAACTCACCGGCATGATCGAGCTCTTCCCCGGCTGCTATCTCGAGGCTGCCGGCGCCCATACCGAGGGTTCGATGAACGTGCATGTGGACACGGTCGAGGGCCGGGCGACGATCTGCGGCGACGTCATCTACGACTTCAACGACCAGATCATCAATCCGTACCACGAGATCCACGCCGACGAGCCCCGCGTCACCGGCAACCACGGCACCACCAAGCGCCAGGAGAAGGCGGCGATCAAAAAGCTGCTGAACTCCTCCCGCTTCCTCCTGCCGGTGCACGACAAACCAGCCAAGGTCGAGGCCGGTCAGGTCGTGGCGCGCCTCGACATGGCCGTGCCGGGGCCGGTGACCCAGTCCCTGCCGGCGCGGTCCTGGTTCCCCGCCTGAGACGCCCCGCCCGTCGGAGTTCCCCCGCAAGCGAGATCGCCCATGACCACCCATGTCGCCGTCACGCAGGCCTTCGAGACCCTCATCGACCCCTGGGCCCCGGTGCGCCAGCTCGGCACCGGATTCCAGTTCACCGAGGGGCCCATCTGGCATCCGAAGGAGGGGTTCCTGCTGTTCTCCGACATGCCCGGGGACGTGCGCCGGCGCTGGGACCGGACGGGCATCCGTGAGGTCATGCGCCCCGCCAACAAGTGCAACGGCATGACCTATGACGCGGACCTCAACCTGATCGTCTGCGAACATGCCACCTCGACGCTGGTGCGCGAACGTCCGGACGGACGGCGCGAGGTCCTCGCCTCCCATGTCGACGGCCGCGAGCTCAACAGCCCCAACGACGTCGTCGTGAAGTCCGACGGCGCCATCTATTTCTCCGACCCCTGGTACGGCCGCATGCCGGTCTACGGCGTCGAGCGCCCGCGCCAGCTCGGCTTCCAGGGCGTCTATCGCATCGCCCCCGGCGGCGGCCCGCCGCAGCTGCTCGTCGACCGATACCTGTTCGAGCAGCCGAACGGCCTCTGCTTCTCGCCCGACGAGAAGCGGCTCTACGTCAACGACACCGTCCAGCAGCTCATCCGCGTCTTCGACGTGCTGCCCAACGGCTCGCTCGGGGTCGGCCACGTCTTCGCCTCCGGCATCGCCTCCCCCTCCGAGCCCGGCGTGCCCGACGGCATGAAATGCGACGCGAGGGGCAATGTCTGGGTCTGCGGGCCCGGCGGCGTCTGGGTCTATGCGCCCGGCGGCGAGCTCATCGGCAAGGTCAGGGTGCCCGAGCTCGTCGGCAACCTGACCTGGGGAGGACCCGATTTCCGCACGCTGTTCCTCACCGCCACCCATTCGCTCTATGCCGTCGAGACCAGGGTCGGCCCGCGCGCCGAGCCCTACATGATCGCAGCCGGAGGCGGCCGACGATCGGGCACCGCGGCGAAGCCGGGCGGGCAGGCCGCTGCATCGGTCGCCCGCAACGGCGCGCTGAAATGCGCCCCCGGCTACGTCCTCGACCCCGGCCGTTGCGCCGTCATCGTCCAGGACATGCAGAACGACGTGGTGATGGAGGGCGGGGCCTTCGCCGCCTCCGGCTCGCCCGCCCATTGCCGCGAGCAGAACGCCGTCGCCAATGCCGCCCGCCTCGCCGCCGCGGCGCGGGCCAAGGGCGTGCCGATCATCCACGTCTGGTTCATCGTCGAGGCGGGCTGCCCGGGCGTGACCATGAACGCGCCGCTCTTCGAGGGCCTCGCCGACGCCAAGGCCATGGTGCGCGGCACCTGGGGCGCGGCGCCTGTGCCGGGACTGGAGGCGGTGGCCGGCGACCACGTGGTCGAGAAGCAGCGCATGAGCGCCTGGGAAGGCTCGCGGCTCGAAACCGTCCTCAAGGCGCTCGGCCGCGACATCGTCGTCGTCACCGGCGCCTGGACCAACATGTCCATCGAGCACACGGCCCGCACCGGCGCCGACAAGGGCTATTACATGATGGTGCCGGAGGACTGCTGTTCGACCATGAACGCCGAATGGCACACCGCCTCGGTCAACTACGCCCTGCAGAACGTCGCCGTGGTGACCGACGCCGACGCCCTCATCGCCGCCTGGCAATGAGTGCCGGAGGTCCGGCCGGAACGGCGGCCGCGGCAACGCGTTGTCGAGGTCGGGGCGAGGGTCGGAACCGGGCGGAGCCATGGCGAGAGGCAGGCGGGCGGCGCCCGGCGACACCGAGACCTTCAAGCTCGCCACCTTCAACATCAACGGCGTCAACCGCCGCCTGCCCAACCTCCTGGCGTGGCTGGAGGCGGCAAGGCCGGACGCCGTCTGCCTCCAGGAGCTGAAGGCCGAGCAGGACCGCTTTCCGGCATCAGCGCTGGAGGAGGCCGGCTACGGCGCGGTCTGGCGCGGGCAGCGGACGTGGAACGGCGTCGCCATCCTCGCCCGCGACGCGGTGCCGGTGCAGACCGCCGACCGCCTCCCCGGCGACGCGGACGACGACCAGAGCCGCTACATCGAGGCGGCGGTGGGCGGCATCCTCGTCGGTTGCATCTACCTGCCGAACGGCAATCCGCAGCCGGGACCGAAATTCGCCTACAAGCTCGCCTGGTTCGAGCGGCTGCGCCGCCATGCGGCGCGGCTGCGCAAGGCCGGCCATCCCGTGGCGCTGGCTGGCGACTACAATGTCGTGCCCACCGACGCCGACATCTATCCCACTCGGTCCTGGGACGACGATGCCCTGCTCCAGCCGGAGAGCCGCGCCGCCTTCGCCCGGCTGGTGAAGGCGGGCTGGACCGACGCGCTCCGCAAACTGCATCCAGACGCTCCGCTCTACACGTTCTGGGACTACAAGCGGAACCGCTGGCCGCGCGACGCCGGACTGAGGCTCGACCACATCCTGCTCTCGCCGGCCCTCGCCCCGCGGCTCGTCGGCGCCGGCGTCGACCGGGCGGTGCGCGGCGAGGAGGGCGCGAGCGATCACGCCCCCGCCTGGATCACCCTCGCCCGCTCCGGCTCGTAGGCTGGGCGAAGCGGGCCTGCTGGTGCGCCAGCTCCTCGGCGAACTCGGCGTGCAAGCTCCGCTCGCCCCGCGCGTCGGGCATGGTGAGAAGGCCCGTCTCGCACAGCCGCCCGTCGTCCCAGCCGGGATAGTCCAGCACCGGATAGAGGCAGATGCCTTCCACCGGCACGCCCTCCGCCCGGGCCCGCCGCACCTCGGATGAGACATAGTGCAGCCAGGACGACCGGGCGCTTCGCTCCGCCCCGGTCTCGGCGATGATGATGGGGCGGCCGTAGCGGGCGAATGTCTCCTGCAGGATCTCGGAGAAGGGGCGGTAGCCGTGATGGCCGAGGGGGAGCGTCGAGCTGCGGTGCAGCCACTGGTTCCGCGGGTAGTAGTTCAGCCCGACGATGTCGACGAGGTCTTCGCGACCGCCGAGTTCCGGCGCCACGCGGCCGGCCATCATGTCGAGGGCCTCGAACTGGGCCAGGCGGTACGTCTCCGCGGCCCGGCGCACCGCGGCGCTGCGCGAATAGCTGTGGATGTGGATGGCAGGCTCCGCGGAGAGGAACCGGCTTGAAGGCTGAACCGCCCTGATCGCGTCGATCGCCGCCACCGCGGCCCGCACGAGCTGTTCCTTCAGCGGCCGGCCGCGCTGCCGGGCACAGGGATTGATCGCCGCCACATCACCGCCCGCCCAGGCGAGGAACGACATCTCGTTGGCCACGCAGAAGAGCGGAATGCCGTCGCTCTCGGCGACCACGAGTTCGGCCGCGGCCGCCGAGAACCGGGCGAAGCGCTCGACGAAGTCCGGTGACCAGATGTCGAGCCCGTCCGGCCAGCCGAAATGGAAGAGGTCCCAGATCACTTGGACATCGGCCTCCCGCGCGGCGCGCAGCATCGGCAGGGCGCTGGACCAGTCGTAGACGCCCGGGGCCTGTTCGATGAGGTGCCAGCGCAGCCCGTCGCGGACGGTCCGCAGCCCGAGGCCTGCCATCGTCCGGTAGTCGCCCGCCGCCAGCCGGTCGTGGCCGGTCGCGGCCAGGAGGTCGAGCCTCCGGCCGTCCCGGCGTCGGTGCGTGGCACATTCGAACCCCGCCATGAAGAAGCTCTTGAACAGGGGCGCGTCTGCCAAGCGGCCAGTGCCTTTCGGGAGGGAACGACGGACCCCTCGACAACGAGAACCTGGCCGACCCGTTCCTTTTGGGGTGCCGACCAGAGCGGGCGGCTGCCCGGCGGACGCTTCGACCGCGGGCTTCCATCAATAGGAACTCCGCTGCCCCGCCCCCCGTTCACCCCACGGCCGAGGACCACAGCCCCGCGACCGGATCACCCAGTTATCAGCTGTAGTGAATGTGAAGGTTGCGCATGAACGCCATCAATCGCCGCCCCCAGCTCGTGTGCTTTTCCCACTTGCGGTGGGATTTCGTCTTCCAGCGCCCGCAGCATCTTCTGTCGCGTGCCGCGCTGGATCATGACGTATACTTCATCGAGGAGCCGCTCTTCGACGACGGCGCCTGCCCGCAGTTGCAGGCGAGCCGCCGCCCCGAAGGCGTCACCGTCCTCGTTCCGGTCTTGCCCCCCTCCGACGAGGATACGGCGGCGTCCCTCATCGCCGGCCTTCTGAAGCCGATCCTGCAGCCGTCGAGCCGGCAAAGGATCCTCTGGTATTACACCCCGATGGCCATGGCGTTCAGCCGCGATCTGGAAGCCGACGTCGTCGTCTACGACAACATGGACGAACTCTCCGCCTTCCGCGGCGCGCCGCCGCGTCTCCTCGACCTTGAGGCCGAACTCTTCTCGCGCGCCGACATGGTCTTCACCGGCGGCATGAGCCTCTATGCCGCCAAGCGGCGGCGCCACCGCAACGTCCATCCCTTCCCGTCGAGCATCGACGTCGCCCATTTCGACCAGGCGCGCCGCAGGCCCGCTGAGCCCGCCGACCAGGCTGTCATCGGCGGTCCGCGGGCCGGGTTCTTCGGCGTCATCGACGAGCGCATGGATCTCGACCTCGTCGCCGAGACGGCGCGGCTGCGGCCCGACTGGCAGTTCGTGATGATCGGCCCTGTAGTGAAGATCGATCCGGCGAGCCTGCCGAGGGCCGCGAACATCCACTGGCTCGGCGGCAAGTCCTACCGCGAGCTTCCCGCCTATCTCGGCGGCTGGGACGTCGGCCTGATGCCCTTCGCGCTGAACGAATCCACCCGCTTCATCAGCCCCACCAAGACCCCCGAATTCCTCGCCGCCGGCCTTCCCGTGCTCTCCACCGCCATCGCCGACGTGATCTCTCCCTATGGCGAGCGCGGCCTCGTCGACATCGTCTCCGACGCAACCGGCCTCGCCGATGGCCTCGACCGGCTCCGTGCCCGGCCGAGGGGTTCCTGGCTCGCCGCCGTGGACGCGCACCTCGCCGGCATGTCCTGGAACCGGACCTGGGCCGGCATGCAGCGTCTCATCCAGGGTACGCTCCAGTCCCGGCGCCAGCCCACGGGCCTTCGCGGCCGGTCGCTCCCGACCCTCGTCGGGGAAACCGCCCATGTTTGATTGGCTTGTGGTGGGGGCCGGCTTCGCCGGTTGCGTCCTCGCCGAACGTCTCGCCACCCAGCGTGGCGAGCGCGTCCTCATCGTCGACCGGCGGCCGCATATCGGCGGCAACGCCTATGACCGCTACAACGAGGACGGGCTCCTCATCCACGAATACGGGCCCCACATCTTCCACACCAATTCGGACATGGTCCTCAGCTATCTGTCGCAGTTCACCACCTGGCGGGACTACACGCACCGGGTGCTGGCGGAGGTCGACGGGCAGCGCGTGCCGATCCCGATCAACCGCACCACCGTCAACCGGCTCTACGGCCTGTCGCTCGGCACGGACGAGGAGATGGAGGCCTGGCTCGCCGCGCGCGCCGAGCCGGCCGAACGGATCGAGACCTCCGAGGACGTGGTGGTCAGCAAGGTGGGGCGCGAGCTCTACGAGAAGTTCTTCCGCGGCTACACCCGCAAGCAATGGGGCCTCGACCCCTCCGAACTCGACAAATCCGTGACCGCCCGCGTTCCCACCCGCACCGACACGGACGACCGCTACTTCGCCGACAAGCACCAGGTCATGCCGGAGCACGGCTACACGCGCATGTTCCAGGCGATGGTTGCCCACCCGAACATCACCGTCATGGTGCAGGCCGACTACCGGGACATCCGCCACCTGATCCCGCACCGGCGGGTGATCTATAGCGGCCAGATCGACGAGTTCTTCGACTTCCGATTCGGCCGGCTGCCCTATCGGTCCCTGCGCTTCGACCATGTGACGCTGGACACGCCGCGCCACCAGAACGTCGCGGTGGTGAACTATCCGCAGACCGAGGATTTCACCCGCGTCACGGAGTACAAATACCTGACCGGCCAGGAGCACGCGAAGACGGCCATCACCTACGAATATCCGACCGCCGACGGCGATCCCTATTATCCGGTGCCGCGGCCGGAGAACCAGGAGCGCTACGGCCTCTACGAGGCCCTGGCGCGGGCGACCCCTGACGTCTGGTTCGTCGGCCGTCTCGCCACCTACCGCTACTACAACATGGACCAGGTCGTCGGGCAGGCGCTCGCCACCTTCCGCCGCATCGACGAGAAGCTGCCGCGCGAGGACCGCGCCCGCGCCGCCGGCCGGTCCTGGAACGGCGCCGTGGCGGAGATGCCCGCCGTGCCCTGACCGGAACGCCGGCGGCTGCCACAGCCGGCTTTTCCGGTCCGCGAACCTCGAATGGTCACGCCGCGCCAGCGAGAAGGCGCTGCGGCGGAAGTCGCGACATGGGCCGAGTCCATGATAGGCGTCGCGACGCAGCCGCCGAGGCCGCTAAGGACGAGTCTGCCGTCGCTCGACGGGACGGTCTCACTGCGTCACGCTCGGGCCGGTGTCGAGGAAGGCCGGCGTCATCACGGGGCGGCCCTTGCATCTGGCCCACGGCAGGGCTCGCGGGGAGCATGGCGGATCGCGGCGATGTCTGCCCGGCGGCTCCGGCATGCGAGCGTCAACCGGACGGGAAACCGGTTGTTCCTTTGTCGATCCCGACGCTCAGCGCTTGCCGGATCCCGGTTCCGCCATGCGCCGGTGCTGCTCGGCCAGAAGCCCGGCGGGCGTGATGTTGGCCATGGCGCTCTGCAGCTTGTTCTTCCAGCCGGCCACCACGTCGCCCTCGCCGTTCATCATGGCGTCGAAGCCCACCCGCGCCACGAAGGCCGGGTCGTCTTTCTCCTGCTGGCCCACCTTGGTGTCCATCAGGTCGGCCCGGCGGAAGAAGTTGGTTTCGGTCGGGCCGGGCATCAGGCAGGTCACGGTGACGCCGCTGTCCTTGATCTCGTTGCGCAGGGCGAAGGAGAAGGAGTCGATGAAGGCCTTGGTGCCGTTGTAGACCGCCTGGAACGTGCCGGGGATGAAGCCGGCGATGGATCCGGTGATCAGGATCCGGCCGCTGCCCTGGGCGCACATCTCGGGTCCGAGCTGCTGGATCAGGTAGATGGTGCCGGTGATGTTGGTGTCGATCACGTGGCGCCAGTCCGCCACCGGCTGGTCGAAGAAGGCGTGGCCGAGACCGTGGCCGGCATTGGCCATCAGGAGCTCCGGCACCCGGCCGCCGCTGCGCACGGCCGCACAGAGCCGGTCTACGCCCTCGATGGTGGAGAGATCCCCCACCACCGTCTCGACCTCGCTCCCCGTCCCGCGCAACTCGTCCGCCACCGTGTCGAGGCTTTCGTCGGCGGCGAGGACGAGGTCATAGGCGTTCTCCGCGGCGAGCCGCGCCAGTTCCAGCCCGATGCCGGAGGAGGCGCCGGTGACGACGGCGAGAGTGCGATGGGCCATGGTGATCTCCTCAGGGCTTCAGCACGACCTTGATGCAGCCGTCCTTCTTGTCCCGGAACGTCTTGTAGAGCTCGGGTCCGTCCTCCAGCGTGCCGCGATGGGTGATGACGAAGGACGGGTCGATCTGCCCTTCCTCGATCCGTCGCAGCAGGTCCGGCAGGTAGCGCTGCACGGGCGTCTGGGCCATCCGGAAGGTGAGCCCGCGGTTGATCGCCGAGCCCATGGGAATCTTGTCGAGGAAGCCGCCGTAGACGCCGACGATCGACACCGTCCCGAAATTGCGGCAGCAGTGGATCGCCTGGCGCAGCACGTGCGGCCGGTCGGTGCCCATGAAGGTGGCGACCTTGACCCGGTCCAGCATGGAATCGAAGCTCGCCATGGTCTCGGCCTCGGTTCCTACCGCGTCGATGCAGGCGTCGGCGCCGCGGCCGCGGGTGAGGTCCTGAATTCGCTCGTAGACGTCCTCGTCCATGAAATCGATGGTGATGGCCCCCGCGGCGCGGGCGAGCTCGAGCCGCTCCGGCACCGTGTCCACGGCGATCACCCGCTCAGCCCCCAGCAGGAAGGCGCTGCGGATCGCCATCTGCCCGACCGGGCCGCAGCCCCAGATGGCGATCGTGTCGCCGTTCTGGATGTTGCAGAAATCCGCCGCCATGAAGCCGGTGGGGAAGATGTCCGAGAGGAACAGCACCTGCTCGTCGGTGAGATGGTCGGGCACCTTGATGGG
The DNA here is from genome assembly GCF_003008515.1 of Phreatobacter cathodiphilus. Taxonomy (NCBI): domain Bacteria; kingdom Pseudomonadati; phylum Pseudomonadota; class Alphaproteobacteria; order Hyphomicrobiales; family Phreatobacteraceae; genus Phreatobacter; species Phreatobacter cathodiphilus. Next base: position 3,371,318 of record NZ_CP027668.1, read on the forward strand.
GCCGACGTCGGCGAAGGGCACCCGCAGATATTCCGCCTGACCGCCCGCATAGCCGCCGAGAAGATGCGAATAGCCGAACAGGCCGCCGGGCGCATGGCCCCACAGCTTCTCCGCCTTGGAGGCGTCGGGATTGGTGCGCTCGCAGCCGGAGAAGAAACCTCGCCGGCAAAAGAAACACTCGCCGCATGAGATGGTGAAGGGCACGACGACGCGGTCGCCGACCTTCAGCGCCTTGTTGTCCTTGCCGACCTCGACCACCTCACCCATGGTCTCGTGGCCGATCACGTCGCCCGAGCGCATCTCCGGAATGATTCCGCCGTAGATGTGGAGATCGGAGCCGCAGATGGCGCAGGCGGTGACCTTGATGATGGCGTCGCGACCGTCCTGGATCGTCGGGTCCGGAACGCTCTCGCAGCGCATGTCGCCTTTGCCGTGCCAGGTCAGTGCCTTCATTCGGGAGCTCCTGTGTCCGGCCACCAACGGGCCGTCGTCGATGCTGTTCCATGCCTGAAGAGCAGGGGGATCAGTGCTTGGCGGTCTGGCCGCTCGCCTCGCGCTCCAGATAGCGCAGCGTCGTCGGTCCGAGATGGTCCGCGAGCCAGTCCGCCATCTCTTCCTCCTCACGGAGGATGGCCTGGCAGGCATCGCGCGTCTCGGTGTCGCCGGCGCGCTCGGCGGTCGCGATCAGCACCCTGTAGGCGGCGATCTCCATGTGCTCGAAGGTGTAGCCGGCCATCGAGCCCTTGACGATTTCGTCGCCGGCGACGAGCCCGCTGAGGCCCTGGCCGATCCCCATGAACTTGCCGGCCATGTCCTTCAGCGTCGACACGTCGCTGCCCCGCCGCTTCAGGCAATCCTCAAGGCTCGCCGCCTGCAGGCGCGTCTCCTCGGCATGGCGGGCGATGCGTGCCTTGAGCTCGGGATAGTTCTCGATCCGCCCGGCCATGCTGTCGAGCATCTTCACCGCCTGCTGTTCCATGGCGTGGGCATCGCGCAGCCACTGGTCCAGGCGTTCGTCATCGTTCTGCGACATGGGGGTCCTCCGGTGATGGAGGGCCAACCTGTGCCGGGTCCGACTGTTCCTATCCGTCCGGCCCCCGCCTTAGGAACGGGTAGCCCCGCCCGCCGTTCTCCCTGACGAACCCAGGAGCGAGACGATGATCGACACACCCGATATGCGCGACACCCCCGACATGCGCGGAAATGCCGACAGTGGCGCGAACGCCGACAGGGGCGGGAACGCCACGGACGCGGGCGCGACCTCTCAGCTCAAGTCCGTCGGCATCGACACCGACCGCATGGCCTCGCGGGCCGGCGAGCTGACGCAGGTGCTCAAGGACGAGGTCGCCGCGCGACCGTTTCAGGCGATCATGGCCGCCGCCTTCGTCGGCTATGTCTTCGCCCTCCGCAGGTAATCCATGGCGGAACCCTCCCAGGAGGGGAGCGACTGGCCCCGGCTGAGCCCGTTCGCTACGGGCGTCCGCGGCCGGTGTCCGCGCTGCGGACGCGGTCATCTCTTTTCCGGCTTTCTCACCATCGCGCCGCGCTGCGACGTCTGCGGTCTCGACTTCTCCTATGTCGACACCGCCGACGGCCCGGCCTTCTTCGTCATGATGTTCGGCTGCCTGCCGGTGGTGATCCTCGCGATCATGCTGGAGGTGCAATATCAGGCGTCGCTCACCACCCACCTCCTGGTGACGCTGCCCTTCGGCCTCGTCACCTGCATCCTGCCGCTGCGCCCCCTGAAAGGCTGGCTCGCGGCCAGCCAGTACTATTTCAAGGCCCGGGAGGGCCGGCTGTGGCGGCCCGGCGACCCCGACTGAGCCGCCGCGCCCCTGGCACCGTCAGTAGCCGCCGATGATCGGCAGGATCTCGCCGGTGATGTAGCTGGAGCACTGCGGCGAGGCGAGGAAGACATAAGCCGGCGCGATCTCCTCCGGTTGGGCCGGCCGCTTCATCGTCGTCTGGGCACCGAACTGCGCCACCTTGTCGGCCGGGCGGTCGGAGGGGTTGAGCGGAGTCCAGACCGGACCCGGCGCCACGCAGTTGACGCGGATGCCCTTGCCGATGAGGTTGCCCGACAGCGCGCGCGTGAAGGCGTGGATGCCACCCTTGGTCATCGAATAATCGATCAGTTCCTTCGATCCGTCGATGCCGGTGATCGAACCGGTGTTGATGATGGCCGAGCCCGGCTTCATGTGCGCCACCGCTTCCTGGGCCATGTGGAAATAGCCGTAGAGGTTGGTCTTCAACGTCGTGTCGAAATGCTCCTCCGTCAGATCCTCGAAATCGGTGGTGTGGATCTGGAAGGCGGCGTTGTTCACCAGCACGTCGAGCCCGCCGAGCTGCCTCACCGTCTCCTCCACCGCCTGGCGGCAGGCGGCGCGCTGGCTGACGTCGCCGGGCAGGAGGATGCACCGCCGGCCCTCGGCCTCCACCGCCGCCTTGGTTGCCTCGGCGTCCTCGTGCTCGTCGAGATAGCTCACGGCGACGTCGGCCCCCTCGCGCGCGAAGAGCACGGCCACCGCCCGTCCAATGCCGGAATCGCCACCGGTGATCAGCGCCACTTTGCCCTCGAGCTTGCCCGAGCCCTTCCAGAACGGAGCGTCGTAGAGCGGCGCGGGATCGATGCGTGATTCGAGGCCGGGCTTGGCGTGGTGCTGTTCGGGAAAGGGCGGCTCGGGATAGCGCCGCGCTCCTGCCTGCATGGCGGCGGAGGAGGAAGACCCGCCGCCGCTCTCGCGATCCCGTGCATCGACTTGCGCCTGGATGGCGCGCTGCTGCTCGGAAGCCTGGCGGGTGTCGGACATCGTCTCGTCTCCGGTTTGGGGGAAAGGCCGGGCGCGCACGGCCGCCCTGCGTCGCCGACCCAACGCCACGGGAGAGGCGGCCGTTCCTTTGGCAGGCGCCCGAACGGCGACGGGGGCGGCCGTGGCCGCCCCCGTTTGGAGAAGATTCCGGAAGGCCGCGCGCCGTGGCGGCGGCCTCGATGAGCCGCCCTCTCACGCGATGGAGCGCGAGGCCTCGCGCACCTTGCGGGCGGCCATGTCGATATCCGTCGTCGAGCGGGCGATGGCGCCCATCGACTGGGAAATCGCCGTCACGCCCTCGGCCGCCGTGCGCATGTTGGACGACATCTCGGCCGTCACCGCGCTCTGCTCCTCCACCGCCGTGGCGATGGCCGTGGCGATCTCGCTGATGGTCGAGATGGTCGAGGAAATGTCGCCGATTGCCTGGACCGCGCCCTCCGTCGACGACTGCACCGAGGCGATCTGCGCGCTGATCTCGTCGGTCGCCTTGGCCGTCTGGCTGGCGAGGCTCTTCACCTCCGAGGCGACCACCGCGAAGCCCTTGCCGGCCTCGCCGGCGCGGGCCGCCTCGATCGTGGCATTGAGCGCGAGCAGGTTGGTCTGGCCGGCGATGTTGTTGATGAGCTGCACAACGTCGCCGATGCGCTGGGCGGCGACCGAGAGGCCGGCGACGATGTCGTTGGTCTTGCGCGCCTGATCGACCGCCTGAACGGAGATCTCGCGGGAATGGGTGACCTGCCGGCTGATCTCGCTCACCGAAGCGGCGAGCTCCTCGGCGCCGGCGGCGACCGCCTGCACGTTGCCGCTGGTCTGGGTCGAGGCCGCGGCGGCTTCCGTCGCCTCGCCGGTGACGCTGGTCACGGCCTCGCCGATGGACTCCAGGTCGGTATCGATCTGCCCCTGGACCTGCTTGCGGCGCTCGTCCTCGAACACCTTGGCGGTGATGTCGGTGGCGAACTTCACGACCTTGAACAGTTTGCCGTTCATGTCGAAGATCGGGTTGTAGGTGGCCTGGATCCAGACCTCGCGGCCGCCCTTGGCGATGCGTTTGTACTGCGCCGTCTGAAACTCGCCCTTGTTCAGCATCGCCCAGAAGTCGCGGTAGGCGGGCGTATCCCGTTCGGCCTGGTGCACGAAGATCCGGTGGTGCTGGCCGACGACCTCGTCCAGCCGGTAGCCCAGCGTGTTCAGGAAATTGTCGTTCGCGGTGAGGATCTTGCCGGTCAGGTCGAAGGCGATCACCGCCTGTGACCGGTCGATGGCGGCCAACTGGCCTTCGATATCGGCGTTCCTCAGCTTTTCGGCGGTCACGTCGGTGGCGTATTTCACCACCTTGTAGGTCTTGCCGGACGCGTCGAGCAACGGATTGTAGGTGGCCTGGATCCAGATCTCCTTGCCGCCTTTGCCGATACGCTTGTATTCGGCCTGCTGGAACTTGCCGGCCCTGAGATCATCCCAGAAGCGACGATAGTCCTGGCTGTCGCGCTCTTTGGCATCGACGAACATCGAGTGATGCTTGCCCTGCACCTCGGCGAGCGAATAGCCCAGCGCGTCGAGGAAGTTGCGGTTGGCCGTGACGATCGTGCCGTCGGGCCTGAACTCGATGACCGCCTGCGACCGATCAAGCGCCGCCACGGTCGCAGCGGCGTCTCCGCCCGATAGCCACTTCATTCCGAACATTGTTTGCCTCCCGCTAGATGCGCCGGTCAGATAGACCAAAATTGCTTGAAAACACGTTAAGTCCCCGTGTTTTCCTTGAGGAACCGCTTAGACATTCGACGAATATACAGGACATGACGCAGCTCCTTTTCAGAAAGAAACGGTCTCCTGCTGTATCCCTCGCCCGTATCCGGCACCCATGCCCAAGAGGGCGTGGCAAATAAGACAAGTTCGGGGATAGTCAACGCCGCGGCCGCTACAGAGAAAACGGATTGCCGTTCTATGACTGTAAAAACCGCCGCGGCCGGTTCGGACTTTGTTGACTCTGTCGGGCGCCGGCCGGACTTCGTGAAGCTCCGGCAGGGACGGCGGACCCCATTGCCCGGAATTGCTCTGCGAAACTAGCAGGGCAGATCGGTAATTTGTGCGATGCTCGGCGGCGGTGCGGGTCGTCCGCCGGCGAGCGCTAGGCTGCCATGCGCGGCGCTTCGAACCGTTCGAAAGCCGGGCGGGCCAGCACATAGCCCTGGATCAGGTCCACACCGAGATCCCGCAGAGCCGCCAGCTCGCCCGGCGTCTCCACGCCTTCGCAGATGGTGGTGATGCCGAGGTCGGCGAGCATGGCGAGCGTATGCCGGACCAGAATCCGCCTCGCGCCGTCCGTATCGATGTCGCGGATGAGGTTCATGTCGAGCTTGACGATGTCCGGCTGGAAGCGGGTCAGAAGGCCGAGCCCGGCATGACCCGCGCCGAAATCGTCGATCGCCGTGGCGAAGCCGATGTCCCGATACGTCCGGACGATGTCGGCGACATGCATCGGATCCATCTGCTCGTTCTCGGTGAATTCGAAGATGATGCGGTCGAGGGGAAAGCCGACCCGCTCCGCCGTCGCCAGGGTCAGGCGGATGCACGCGCGGGGCTCATAGACGGCATTGGGCATGAAGTTGATGGAGAGCCGTGCCGACGCCGGTGCGCCTGCCGCGGCCAGTTCGATGGCCTTGACGCGGCACTGCTGGTCGAAGGCGTAGCGGTTGCCCGCATCGACAGCGCCGAGAACCGTGGCAGCGCCCTCTCCCGCCGCCCCCCGCACCAGCGCCTCATAGGCGAAGACCTCGCCGCTTCCGGCATGGACGATCGGCTGGAAGGCCATGGAGAAAGCGAGGGGGAAGGCGCGCCCGTCGCGGCAGCCGGCACAGCTCATGGGGGGCCTCAACGAGCGTTGACACCAAGCCGTTCTAGGGTGCGGTCCTTAACGTTCCCTGCTGCGCCTCGCCCGGGCCGAGCCCCGCATGAATCCGCCGCATGGTCTCGGCGGAGCGGCGCACCACCTCGGCGATGGCGCTCAATTGGCGGGACAGAGGGCTGGTCGCTCGCCAGATCATGCCGATGGTCCGCGACGGCCGCGGCTCGCCGAAGCGGGCGACGGAGACCGGGGCCGAGCGGGTCTCCACCGCCACGGCCATATCGGGGATCAGCGTCACACCGACGCCGGCGCCAACCATCTGCACCAGCGTCGACAGGGTGCTGCCGTCGAGCATTTCCTTCGGCCTGGTGGTGCTCAACCCGCAGAAGGACAGCGCCTGGTCGCGGAAACAGTGCCCCTCCTCGAGCAGCAGCAGCCGCATCTCGCGCAGCATTTCCGGGCTCGGCACCGGCTCCGCCGAATCGCCCTGCGGGCGCACCAGCACGAAATCCTCGCGGAACAGCGCCACCTCGGTCATCGACGGCTCGGAGACCGGCAGGGCGACGATGGCGGTGTCGAGCTTGCCATCGGTCAGCTCCTGGATGAGCTTTGGCGTCTGCGTCTCCCGCACGCTGAGGTCGAGCCCGGCGTGGCTGCGGCTAAGATCGCCGATCACCGCCGGCAGCAGATAGGGCGCGACCGTCGGGATGATGCCGATGCGAAGGCGCCCCACCAGCCCCGCCTTCGAGGCCCGCGCCAGATCGCCCAGCTCGTCGACGGCGCGCAGGATGTCACGGGCGCGCGCCGCGAAAGCCTCGCCGAGGGAGGTCAGCCGCACCTGCCGGGCTCCCCGCTCGAACAGCACCGCCCCCAGCCCCTCCTCCAGCTCGCGGATCTGCATGGAGAGCGCGGGCTGGGAAATGGCGCAGGCCTCGGCGGCGCGGCCGAAGTGGCCGTGGCGTGCCAGCGCGTCGACGTAGCGCAGCTGCTTGAATGTGATGTTGATCATAATCTCAGCTTATTGTCATAATCAGATAATTCAACTTAGTCTAATGAGATACCTTCGCTAGAACAGGGCGTCGCCGGCCGGATGCGGCTACCCCGCTGCGGCCAGCGGTGGCCGTCCCCCGGCGGCCATCGAGGGCGCGCGTCGGCGCGGTCGTCAGGGCCGGCTGCGGCATCAGACAGGGTTCACAGGCGACGGCGCGCCGCACGGGCGGCAGGTCGGACCGACGATCGGAGAGCACCATGGACGGAATGAACATCGAGGCCGGCGGCAAATGCCCGGTCATGCACGGGGCGACGAACAACACGATTCGCTCCAACCGCGACTGGTGGCCGAACCAGCTCAATCTCAGGATCCTCCACCAGAACTCCGCGCTCTCCGACCCCATGGGCGCCGAGTTCGACTACAAGGCCGCCTTCGGCCGTCTCGACTACAAGGCGCTGAAGCAGGACCTCTACGCCCTGATGACGGACAGCCAGGAATGGTGGCCGGCCGACTACGGCCATTACGGCCCCTTCTTCATCCGCATGGCCTGGCACAGCGCCGGCACCTACCGCACCGGCGACGGCCGCGGCGGCTCCTCCTCCGGCACGCAGCGCTTCGCCCCGCTGAACAGCTGGCCGGACAACGCCAATCTCGACAAGGCCCGCCGCCTGCTCTGGCCCATCAAGCAGAAATACGGCAACGCCATCTCCTGGGCCGACCTGATGATCCTCGCCGGCAATGCCGCGCTGGAATCCATGGGCTTCAGGACCTTCGGCTTCGGCGGCGGCCGGGCGGACATCTGGGAGCCCGAGGAGGACATCTACTGGGGCGCCGAGACCGAGTGGCTCGCAGGGTCCGACAAGGCCAACAGCCGCTACACCGGTGATCGCGTGCTGGAGAACCCGCTCGCCGCCGTGCAGATGGGCCTCATCTACGTGAACCCGGAGGGCCCGGACGGCCGTCCCGATCCCCTGGCCTCGGCCCGCGACATCCGCGAGACCTTCGGCCGCATGGCGATGAACGACGAGGAGACCGTCGCCCTCGTCGCCGGCGGCCACACCTTCGGCAAGACCCACGGCGCGGGCGACGCCGCCCTCGTCGGCCCCGAACCCGAGGCGGCCCCCCTCGCCGAGCAGGGCCTCGGCTGGATCTCCGGCCACGGCTCGGGCAAGGGCGCCGACACCATCACCAGCGGCCTCGAAGGCGCCTGGACCTCCAACCCGATCCGTTGGGACAACGGCTATTTCGACGTCCTGTTCGGCTACGAGTGGGAGCTGGTGAAGAGCCCGGCCGGCGCCCACCAGTGGCACGCCCGCAACCTCGCCGAGAAGGACATGGCGCCCGACGCCCATGATGCCACGAAGCGCGTGCCGATCATGATGTCGACCGCCGACATGGCCATGCGCATGGACCCGACCTACGAGGCCATCTCGCGCCGGTTCCACCAGAACCCCGACCAGTTCGCCAACGCCTTCGCCCGCGCCTGGTTCAAGCTGACCCACCGCGACATGGGCCCGAAGGTCCGCTACCTCGGCCCCGAGGTTCCCTCCGAGGACCTGATCTGGCAGGACCCGGTGCCCTCCGTCGACCATCCGCTGGTGGACGCCGCCGACATCGCCGCCCTCAAGGCGAAGATCCTCGCCTCCGGGCTCAGCCAGGCAGAGCTCGTCCAGACCGCCTGGGCCTCCGCCTCCACCTTCCGCGGCTCGGACAAGCGGGGCGGCGCCAACGGCGCGCGCATCCGCCTCGCGCCGCAGAAGGACTGGGAGGCCAACCAGCCGGCCCAGCTCGCCAAGGTGTTGACGGTGCTGGAGGGCATCCAGCAGGCCTTCAACGCCACGGCTGCCGGCGGCAAGAAGGTCTCGCTCGCCGACCTGATCGTGCTCGGCGGCGGCGTCGCCATCGAGCAGGCGGCGAAAGCGGCGGGTCATGCCGTCGAGGTGCCCTTCACGCCCGGTCGCACCGACGCCAGCCAGGAGGCGACGGACGCGGACTCCTTCGACGTCCTCGAGCCCCTCGCCGACGGCTTCCGCAACTACCAGAAGACGGCCTTCACCGTCTCGGCGGAGGAACTGCTCATCGACAAGGCGCAGCTCCTCACCCTGACGGCGCCGGAAATGACCGCGCTCGTCGGCGGCCTGCGCGTCATCGGCGGCAATGTCGGCGGCTCCCCCCACGGCGTCTTCACCACCCGGCCGGGCGCGTTGACCAACGACTTCTTCGTCAACCTGCTCGACATGGGCACGGTCTGGCGGCCGGTCTCGTCCGAGGAGGACACCTTCGAGGGCCGCGACCGCAAGACCGGCGCGGTGAAGTGGACGGCGACCCGCGTCGATCTCGTCTTCGGCTCGAACTCGCAGCTGCGCGCCCTCGCCGAGGTCTACGGCCAGTCCGACACCGAGGCGAAGTTCGTCAAGGACTTCGTCGCCGCCTGGACCAAGGTGATGAACGCGGATCGCTTCGATCTCGCCTGACCCTCGCAGCGTCCGCGCGCCGCTTCACGGCGGCCGCGGGCGCGGCTCCTCACGCCGGCCGCCGGACCCTTTCGGCGACCGGCGCGGCAGCGCCGCGATAGGCGCTGAACTGCGCTCCGATCGCCGCCGTGCCGCGGGCCACCAGGTCGAAGCGCCGGCCATATTTCAGCCAGTCGACGATGATGCCCTGGAGCAGCCAGTGGAAGGTGGCGGCCGCCGCCTCGGACGTCCAGCCGGGCGCGAGGGACCCGCGCCGCGCCGCCTCCGCGAAGGCGCCGGCGAACTGGGCATGCGCCCTGTCCATGGTTTCGGTCTTGCGCTGGAGGACCGGGCCGAGGTCGTCGCGATACTCGCACAGCATCAGGATCGTATAGACGCGCTGGCGCCGCTCGTCGGCGGCCAGCAGAGTCAGGGCGTCGACCGCGAGCCGCTCCACCAGCGCCAGGGGGTCCGGATGGTCGCCCAGCGCCTGCGGCGCCAGCAGGTCCTCGTGGATCAGCGGCGCGTCCTCGAACAGCGCCATGATCAGGTCGGCCTTGTTGGCGAAGTGCCAGTACACCGCGCCGCGCGTCACACCCGCCTCGCTGGCGATCTCCTCCAGCGAGGTCGTCGCCACCCCCTTGGCGTGGAAGATACGCTCGGCGACTTCGAGGAGCCGGCGGCGCGTCTCCTCCGCCTCCGCCTTGGTGCGCCGGGCCATCGGCCCTAATGCCCCGGTTCCGGCGCGGACGGCGCCGCCGGCGTGGGCGCAGGCTTGTCGCGCCCGCCCATCAGGCGGGTGACCACCACGAAGAAGACCGGCACGAAGAACACCGCCAGCACGGTGGCCGAGATCATGCCGCCGAGCACGCCCGTGCCGAGCGCCTGCTGGCTCGCGGCGCTGGCGCCCGAGGCGATGGCGAGCGGCAGCACGCCGAGCGCGAAGGCGAGCGAGGTCATGATGATCGGTCGGAAGCGCAGGTGCGCCGCCTCGATCGTCGCCTCGAGGAGGCCCTTGCCCTCCGCCCTCAGGTCCTTGGCGAACTCGATGATGAGGATGGCATTCTTCGCCGACAGGCCGATGATCGCCACGAGGCCGACCATGAAATAGACGTCGTTCGGCATGCCGCGCAGCGTCACCGCCGCCACCGAGCCGATGACGCCGAGCGGCACCACAAGCAGCACCGAGATGGGGATCGACCAGCTCTCGTAGAGCGCGGCGAGACAGAGGAACACGAGGATACAGGACAGCGCGATGAGGAGCGGTGCCTGCGAGCCCGCCTGGATCTCCTGCAGCGACTGGCCCGTCCATTCGTAGCCGAAGCCCGGCGGCAGGTCGGCCGCGAGGCGCTGCATCTCGGCGATGGCGTCGCCCGACGAGAAGCCCGGCGCCGCCGCGCCCGACATGCGCACCGAGGGATAGCCGTTGTAGCCGACGATCTGCGAGGGGCCGCGCTGCCATTCGGCGCGCGCGAAGGCCGAGAGCGGGACCATGCCGCCGTTGGAGTTGCGCACGTTGAGGTTCAACAGGTCCGCGATCTGCATGCGCGAGGCGGTATCGCCCTGCACGAGGACACGCTGGAGACGGCCCGCATTGGGGAAGTCGTTGACGTAGGACGAGCCCAGCGTCGTCGAGATCGTGGCGTTGATGTCGGCGAAGGTGACGCCGAATGTATTGGCCTTCTCGCGGTCGATGATGAGGGCGATCTGGGCCGCGTCCGGCAGGCCTTCGACGAAGACCTGGGCGAGCTTCGGACTGCGCATGGCGGCGCCGACGAGCTGGTCACGCGCGGCGGCCAGTTGCTGCTGCGTCTGGCCGCCGCGCGCCTGCAGGCGGAATGCGAAGCCGTTGGAATTGCCGAGGCCCTGGATGGGCGGCGGCGATAGCGAGAAGACGATGGCGTCCCGCAGTTGCGACAGGGCGATCGTCCCGCGCAGCGCGATGGCGGAGGCGGCCTGAGCCGGTCCGCGCTCGCTCCAATCCTTGAGCGTGACGAAGGCGAGCGCAGCATTCTGGCCTTGGCCGAAGAATGAGAAGCCGCGCACGGTGACGATGCGCGCGACCCCCGGCTCGGCCATGAAGTGCTTCTCGGCCGCCTCGATGGCCGCCATGGTGCGGTTGACCGTGGCGTCCGAGGGCGCCTGGAAGTTCACGATGATGTAGCCTTGATCCTCGTTCGGCAGGAACGAGGTGGGCAGGCGCACATAGAGCCAGCCGAGGCCGATCAGCAGCGCCAGATAGATGATCATGTAGCGCCCGCCGCGGCGGACCAGGTGGCCGACCACGGCCGAATAGCCGTGCGACGTCCTGTCGAAGCCGCGGTTGAACCAGCCGAAGAAGCCGCGCTTGGCGTGGTGGTGACCGGCCTGGACGGGCTTGAGGAAGGTCGCGGCGAGCGCCGGCGTCAGCGACAGTGCCAGGAAGGCCGAGAACAGGATCGACACCACCATGGTCAGGCTGAACTGCTTGTAGATGACGCCGACCGCTCCGGGGAAGAAGGCGAGAGGAATGAACACCGACACCAGCACGGCGGTGATGCCGATGACGGCGCCGGTGATCTGGCCCATGGCCTTGCGGGTCGCCTCCTTCGGCGACAGCCCCTCCTCCGACATGATGCGCTCGACGTTCTCCACGACCACGATGGCATCGTCGACGAGAATGCCGATGGCGAGCACCATGGCGAACATGGTGAGCACGTTGATGGAGAAGCCCGTGGCGTACATCACGGCGCAGGTGCCGAGCAGGGCCACCGGCACCACGATCGCCGGAATCAGCGTGTAGCGCAGGTTCTGCAGGAACAGGAACATCACCAGGAAGACGAGCACCATGGCCTCGGCCAGCGTGTGCAGCACCTTCTCGATCGACACCTTGACGAAGGGCGAGGTGTCGTAGGGCACCGCAAACTCGACGCCGGGCGGGAAGCTGGTCGACAGCTCGGTCATCCGCTTCTTCACAGCTTCGGCGGTGGCGAGCGCATTGCCGGTGGGCGAGAGCTGCACCGCGATGGCCGCCGCCGGCTTGCCGTTGAGGCGCGCCGACGTCGCGTAGGCCTGGGCGCCGACCTCGATGCGGGCGACGTCGCGCAGCCGCACCAGCGAACCGTCGCGGTTGGCGCGCAGCACGATGGCGCCGAATTCATCGGGCGAGACGAGCTGCCCCTTCACCATGACGGTCGCGGTGACCTGCTGGTTGATGGGGTTCGGCAAGGCGCCGATGGAGCCGGCTGCGACCTGCGCGTTCTGTGCCGTCACCGCGGCCGTGACGTCGGCGGCGGTGAGGTTCAGGCCCACCATCTTGTCCGGATCGAGCCAGATCCGCATGGCCCGTTCGGAGGCGAAGAGCTGGGCGCGGCCGACGCCGGGCACGCGGCGAATCTCGCCGAGGATGTTGCGGCTCATGTAGTCGCCGAGGCCGATATCGTCGAGCGTGCCGTCGGTCGAGGTCAGCGTCACCACCAACAGGAAGTTCGACCGGGCCTGGTCGACCTGCACACCCTGCTGGCTCACGGAGCGGGGCAGGCGGGGCTCGACCCGGCGCACGCGGTTCTGAACCTCTACCGCCGCGGCGGCGCCATTGGTGCCGGGGCGGAAGGTGACGGTGATCTGGATGGAGCCGGTCGTGTCGGCGACGGATTCGAAATAGAGGAGGCCTTCGATGCCGTTGAGCTCTTCCTCGATGGGCCGTGTCACCGCCTGATAGGCATCCTCCGGCGCGGCCCCTGGATAGGCCGTGTTGATGGTGATCTGCGGCGGGGCGACGTCCGGATATTGGGCGATGGGGAGCTGCGGGATCGCGAGCACGCCGCCGAGCATGATCAGGATGGCGACGACCCAGGCGAAGATGGGCCGGTTGATGAAGAATTGCGGCATTGCGCGGTCCTCAGCGGGAGGCCGGCGCGGCGCCGGGGGCCGCCTGGCCCGGCGGAGCCCAGGGCCGCGGGGTCACCTTGGTGCCGGGGCGCAGGCGCTGGAACCCGTCCACCACGACCCGGTCGCCGTGGGCGAGGCCGTCGTCGATCACCGCATTGGTGCCGACCACGCGCGAGGTACGCACGACGCGGACCTCCGCCGTATCGTCGGCCTTCACCACCCAGAGCTGCGCACGCCCCGCCGTGTCGCGCTGGATCGCCTGCTGCGGCACGGTGATGGCGTTCTGCTGGATGCCCTGCTCGATCAGCACGCGCACATACATGCCCGGCAGGAGGTCGCCGTTCGGATTGGGGAACTCGCCGCGCAGCGTCACCTGTCCGGTGCCGGCGTCGACGGTGGCCTCGGAGAACAGCAGCCGGCCGGTGTGCGGATAGGGGCTGCCGTCGTCGAGGATCAGCTTCACCGCGGCCTCGTCCGTCTTGTCCGGCGTCACCGCGCCGGCCTGCATGGCGCGGCGCAGGCGGATGAGGTCGGTCGCCGACTGGGTGAAGTCGGCATAGATCGGGTCGAGCTGCTGGATGGTCGCCAGCGCCTCGGCACCGTTGGCCGCCACCAGGGCGCCCTCGGTGATGAGGGCACGGCCGATGCGGCCGCTGATCGGCGCGGTGATGTCGGCATATTTCAGGTTGAGCTCGGCCGAGGCGAGGCCGGCGCGGGCGCTGGCGACGTCGGCCTCCGCCTGGGCGAGGGTCGCCACCGCGCTGTCGAGCTGCTGCGGGCTGGCGACGTTGCGCTCGCGGAGCTGCTCGACGCGGTCGCTCTGCTGCTGGGCGAGCAGCCGCGTCGCCTGAGCGCGCTGCAGCGTCGCCTTCGAGCGCTCGACCTCGACGCGGAACGGCTCGGGATCGATGCGGTAGAGGACGTCGCCCTCCTTCACCAGGCTGCCCTGTTGGAAGACCCGGGCGATGACGATGCCGGAGACACGCGGGCGCACCTGCGCGATGCGCGTCGGCGCGATGCGGCCGGGCAATTCGCTGATGATCGGCACCGGGCCCGCCGTCACCGTGACGATGCCGACCGGCGGCGGCGGTGCCTGGCCGGGAGCCTGGGCTCCGGCAGGTGCGGCTGCGGCGAGGCCGACGAGAATCGCGGACACGGCAAGAAAGCGATTGAACGACATGTGGGGGCCCCAGTCCCCGCCCCTCCGACGGGGCGGATCGCCAGACAAGCGAAAATACATACAGCGGCGCATGTAAACGACCCGCTGCACTGCGGCAAGGCCACCGCGGTAACATCACCCGGATGTGAGGGCGGCCGCGGCGTCATGGTGAACACCACGTCAACACCGCCGGCACCATCATGCATGGGCACGAGCCCCGTCATGGCAGCAGCCCACCTGCTGGACGGGGAGCGCCGGCGGGTTCACCATCGTCCCATGGCCCAGGACCTCGACGATCCCCTGGTGAAGAAGCGGCTCGTGAAGGTGCTGCTGGTGCTGACGCCCGTCGCCTTCGTGCTGTGCTGGGTGCTGGCCGCGCTGCAGGGGGCCTCGGCGCGGGACAGCACGATCATCGGCGGCGTGGCCGCGATCGGAACCTTCGGCGCCGCGCTCAGCATCGGCTTCCTCGGGTCCGGTGCCCGCTGGGTCCTCACCGCCGTCGTCGTCATTCTCGCTTTGCTGCAACTTCTGAGCCGCTGACTTTCGGCCATCCCCCGCTCGGCCGATTGACCCGGCGGTCATCGCTGACAAAGGTGCGGGCCGCATCGAGACATCAGGGCGCGACGCCCGGCCTGACCGGCAAGCGCGGGAGAACGACACCATGGACGCACGGGGTTCGGCAGCGATCATCACGGGAGGAGCCTCGGGCCTCGGCGGCGCCACGGCGACGCGCCTGGCGAAGGCCGGCGCCAAGGTCACCATCTTCGACCTCAACGAGGATCTGGGGAAGAAGCTCGCCGCCGAGATCGGTGGCCACTTCGTCAAGGTCAACGTCACCGACGAGGCCGCCGTCGACGCCGCCCTCGCCGAGGCCGAGGGCCTGCACGGCAAGGCGCGCATCTGCGTCAACTGCGCCGGCATCGGCCCGCCCGCCAAGGTCATCGCGCGCGACGGCTCGCCCCTGCCGCTCGCCGACTTCAACAAGATCATCCAGGTGAACCTCCTCGGCACGTTCAACGTGCTGTCCAAGTTCGCCGCCCGCCTGCACACCGCCGACCCGCTCGGCGAGGAGCGCGGCGTCATCGTCAACACCGCGTCCGTCGCCGCCTTCGACGGCCAGATCGGCCAGCCGGCCTATGCGGCCTCCAAGGGCGGCATCGTCGGCATGACCCTGCCGATCGCCCGCGAGCTCGCCCGCTTCGGCATCCGCGTCGTCACCATCGCGCCGGGCCTCTTCCTCACCCCGCTCATGGGGTCGCTGCCGAAGGAGGCGCAGGACTCCCTCGGCGCCCAGGTGCCCTTCCCCTCGCGCCTCGGCCACCCGGACGAGTACGCCATGATGGTCGAGGCCATCGTCGCCAACCCCATGCTGAACGGCGAAACCATCCGCCTCGACGGCGCCATCCGCATGAGCCCGAAATGAGCGCCCATGCCGCCGTCGAGCCCGCCGGCGCCACGCCGCGGGCCAAGGCCATCGCGGCGAAGGTCGAGGCCTTCGTCCGTGACGTGATCGTGCCCTACGAGAAGGATCCGCGGCAGGGCCCGCACGGGCCGACCGAGGAGCTCGTCCACGAAATGCGCGCCAAGGCGCGCGCCGCGGGCGTTTTGACCCCCCACATCCTCGGCGACGGCGACCACCTGACCCAGGCGGAGACGGCCTATGTGCTGATCCGCTCGGGGCTCTCCATCCTCGGCCCGACGGCGGTCAACACCGCAGCTCCCGACGAGGGCAACATGTACCTCCTCGGCAAGGTCGGCTCGGACGCGCAGAAGGAGCGCTTCCTCAAGCCTCTGGTCGAGGGTCGCGCCCGCTCCGCCTTCTTCATGACCGAGCCCGCCCTCGATGGCGGCGCCGGCTCCGATCCCTCGATGATGAAGACCACCTGCCGGCTCGACGGCAACCACTGGGTGATCAACGGCCGCAAGGCCTTCATCACCGGGGCCGAGGGCGCGAAGGTCGGCATCGTCATGGCCAAGTCCGACGAGGGCGCCTGCATGTTCCTCGTCGACCTGCCGGACCCCGCCATCCGCCTCGAGCGGGTGCTGGACACCATCGATTCCTCCATGCCCGGCGGCCATGCCGTCGTCACCATCGACAATCTGCGCGTGCCGGCCGACCAGATGCTGGGGGCGAGCGGCGACGGCTTCAAATATGCCCAGGTGCGCCTGTCGCCCGCCCGCCTGTCGCATTGCATGCGCTGGCTCGGCGCCTGCACCCGCGCCAACGAGATCGCCACCGACTATGCCTGCCGCCGCGAGGCCTTCGGCAAGACGCTGATCGACCACGAGGGCGTCGGCTTCATGCTGGCCGAGAACCTCATCGACCTGAAACAGGCCGAGCTGATGATCGACTGGTGCGCCGGCGTCCTCGACGGCGGTTCGCTCGGCACCGCCGAGAGCTCCATGGCCAAGGTCGCCGTCTCCGAGGCGCTGATGCGCATCGCCGACCGCTGCGTGCAGGTCATGGGCGGAATGGGCGTCTCCGGCGACACCATGGTCGAACAGGTGTTCCGCGAGGTCCGCGCCTTCCGCATCTATGACGGCCCGACCGAAGTGCACAAATGGTCGCTGGCGAAGAAGATCAAGCGCGATTGGAAACACGCACGCGCCGGCTGACGCGGCAGGATGAAGACGCCACAACCGGCGCCCATGGAGGATCGACAATGGCCGAGGCCTATATCGTTGAAGCCGTCAGGACCGCAGGCGGCCGCCGCGGCGGCAAGCTCGCAGGCTGGCACCCGGCCGATCTCGGCGGCGAGGTGCTGAACGCCCTTGTCGACCGCACCGGCATCGACCCCGCCGCCGTCGAGGACGTCGTGGTCGGCTGCGTCAGCCAGGGCGGCGAGCAGGCCTTCCACATCGGCCGCAACATGGTGCTCGCCTCCAAGCTCCCCGAGAGCGTGCCGGCGGTCAGCATCGACCGCCAGTGCGGCTCCTCCCAGCAGGCCATGCAGTTCGCCGCCCAGGCGGTGATGTCCGGCACCCAGGACCTCGTCATCGCCGCCGGCGTCGAGAGCATGACCCGCGTGCCCATGGGCTCGGTCACCGGCCTCTACGCCAAGGCCGGCATCGGCGAGGGCCCCTTCTCCAAGCGCATCCAGCAGCGCTTCGGTGTCGAGGGCTTCAGCCAGTTCACCGGCGCCGAGATGATCGCGAAGAAATACGGCTTCACCCGCGACGAGCTCGACCGCTTCGCGCTGGAGAGCCATCGCCGCGCCATCGCCGCGACCGAAGCCGGCGCCTTCGACCGCGAGATCGTCGCGGTGGACGTCGACGGCGAGCCGCACCGGCGCGACGAGGGCATCCGCTTCGACGCGACGCTGGAGGGCATCGGCTCCGTGAAGACGCTCGTCGAGGGCGGCGTCATCACCGCCGCCAACGCCAGCCAGATCTGCGACGGCGCCTCAGGGGTCCTCATCGCCAACGAGCGCGCGGTGAAGGCCCACGGCCTGAAGCCGATCGCCCGCATCCACAACCTCACGGTCACCGCCGGCGACCCCGTCATCATGCTGGAGGAGCCCCTTCCCGCCACCGACCGCGCCCTGAAGCGCGCCGGCATGCGGATGGAGGACATCGACCTCTACGAAGTGAACGAGGCCTTCGCGCCGGTGCCGCTCGCCTGGCTGCGCCACACCGGCGCCGACCCGTCGAAGCTCAACGTCAACGGCGGTGCCATCGCGCTCGGCCATCCGCTCGGCGCCTCCGGCACCAAGCTGATGGCGACGCTGATCCATGCGCTGAAGGCCCGCGGCAAGCGCTACGGCCTGCAGACCATGTGCGAGGGTGGCGGCATCGCCAACGTCACCATCGTCGAGGCGCTCTGACGCCCCCGCCGCGGCGGATCGACCCGCCGCGGCGCAGCCACCAAGAGCAGCGCCAAGCTGCCGCTTGAGGAACCACCTCCCGAGAGGATCTTTGCGTCCATGTACGCCACCCATCCGTGCGCCCATGCGGCAGCCCATCCCGACAAGGTCGCCTATCGCATGGCCGGCTCGGGCGATGCCATCACCTACGGCGCGCTGGACCGCCGCTCCAACCAGGGCGCCCATCTGCTGCGCTCGCTCGGGCTGAAGGCCGGCGACCACATCGCCCTCATTATGGAGAACGGCATCCCCTTCATGGAGGTGTGCTGGGCCGCCCAGCGCGCAGGCATCTACTACACCGCCATCAGCCGCTACCTCACGCCCGACGAGATCGGCTACATCGTCCGCGACTGCGGCGCCCGGGCCCTGATCGTCACGTCGCAGACGGCCGGCCAGGCCGCCCCGCTCGCCGGCGAGCCCGGCCTGGCGCTCTTCATGGCGGGCGGTGCCGCCCCCGGTTTCCGCGACTTCGACGCCGAGCGGGCAGGGATGCCGCAGACGCCCATCGCCGACGAGACGGCCGGCTGGGACATGCTCTATTCCTCGGGAACGACGGGACGGCCGAAGGGGGTGAAGAAGCCCTTCGCCCTGGAACCCATCGACAAGCTGAACCCGCTGCTCAAGGTCCTCTGCCAGGACATGTCCGGCATGGGGCCTGACAGCGTCTATCTCTCGCCGGCACCGCTCTATCACGCGGCTCCGCTGCGCTTCAACATGATGGTCGCCGCTCTCGGCGGCACCTCCATCATCATGGAGAAGTTCGACGCGGAGGAGTTCCTGCGCCTCGTCGAGGTCCATCGCGTCACCCATTCGCAGCTGGTGCCGACCATGTTCGTGCGCATGCTGAAGCTGCCCGAGGAGGTTCGCGCCCGCTACGACGTCTCCTCCCTCAAGGCCGCGGTGCATGCGGCAGCCCCCTGCCCGCCGGACGTCAAGCAGGCGATGATCGCGTGGTGGGGTCCGATCCTGCTCGAGTACTATGCCGGCACCGAGGCCAACGGCGTCACGGTCATCAACTCCGCCGAATGGCTCGGCCATCGCGGCAGCGTCGGCCGCCCCTTCGTCGGCAAGGTGAAGATCCTCGGCGATGACGGTGCCGAAATGCCCACGGGCGAGATCGGCGCGGTCTATTTCGCCGACGGCCCGGCCTTCGCCTATCACAACGACCCGGTGAAGACGGCCGGCGCCCACAACGACCGCGGCTGGTCGACCCTCGGCGACATCGGCTTCGTCGACGCCGAGGGCTATCTCTACCTCACCGACCGCAAGGCCTACATGATCATCTCCGGCGGCGTGAACATCTACCCGCAGGAGACCGAGGACGTGCTGATCCTCCATCCGGCGGTCGCCGACGTCGCCGTCTTCGGCATCCCGAACGCCGAGATGGGCGAAGAGGTGAAGGCCGTCGTGCAGCCGCGCGACATGAGCCTCGCCGGCCCGGACCTCGCCGCCGAGCTCCAGGTCTTCTGCCGGTCGCGGCTCTCGGCCATCAAGTGCCCGAAGAGCATCGAATTCCTCGCCGAACTGCCGCGCACGCCGACCGGCAAGCTGGTGAAGCGCCACCTCGCCGACCGCTACAAGGCGGCCGCCGCCAAGGCCTGATCGTCCGCCCCCGAGACCACATCCAAGGAGATCCCGTGATGTTGAAGACGTTGTTCCGGCATTGCGCCGGCGCCGCCCTATTGGCGGCGGCAGCCTTGCCTGCCTCCGCCCAGATTTCGAACGACACCGTCCGCCTCGTGGTGCTCAACGACCAGTCCTCCGCCTACAGCGACACGTCCGGCCGCGGCTCGGTGGTCGCCGCCGAACTCGCGGTGGAGGATTTCGGCCCGACGGTGGCCGGCAAGCCGATCCAGGTGATGAGCGCCGACCACCAGAACAAGGTCGACATCGCCGCCACCCTGGTGAAGCGCATGATCGACGGCGACAATGCCGACGCCTTCTTCGACATCGCCAATTCCGGGGTGTCGCTGGCGATCCAGGACATGATCCGCCAGTCGAACAAGGTCGTGGTCCACGTCGGCTCGGGCAATGTCGACCTCGTCGGCAAGTCCTGCACGCCGAATAGCGCCCTCTGGCTCTACGACACCTATGCCCTGGCCAAGGGCCTCGCCACCGCCCTGCTGAGCGACCGCCACAAGCGCTGGTTCCTGCTCACCGCCGACTATGCCTTCGGCCACGCCATGCAGCGCGACATGACCGAGACGCTGCGCGCCCGCGGCGGCGAGGTGATCGGCGCCGTGCGCCATCCGCTCAACTCGATGGATTTCTCCTCCTTCCTGATGCAGGGCGGCGGCAACATGCAGGTTCTCGCCCTGCTCAATGCCGGCGCCGACACCACCAACGCCATCAAGCAGGCCTCCGAGTTCGGCCTGATGCGCCAGGGCGTGAAGCTCGCCGTGCCGATCTTTACCCTCGTCAACGTTAAGGGCATCGGCAACGAGATCGCCCAGGGCACCACCTTCCTCGCCGGCTACTACTGGGACCGCGACGACGCGAGCCGCGCCTTCTCCCGCCGCTTCGAGGCGAAGATGGGCCGCCCGCCGACCCATGCCCAGGCCGCCGTCTACAGCGCCGTGCTGCACTACCTGAAGTCCGTGCAGGCCTCCGGCACCGATGCCGGCGACCGCGTCATGGCCAAGATGAAGGAGCTGCCCGTGCAGGACTTCATGACCAACAACGCCCAGTTGCGCGCCGACGGCCGTCTGATGCGCGACATGCTGCTGGTCGAGGTCAAGGCGCCGGCGGAATCCAAGGGCCCCTGGGACCTGCTGCACGTTCGCTCCACCATCGCCGCGGCCGACATGATCCAGCCGCTGGCGGAGAGCGCCTGCCCGCTCGCCCGGCCCCAGTGACGCCGGGTCCGCACCGGCGGCCCCGCGGTCGCCGGCGCTTGTTCTGAATCATTCCAAAATGATGCCGTCGCTGCTAGTCCTGCCGCGACGGCGGTGCCCCCCGCGCGCCGTGCCGGG
The DNA here is from genome assembly GCF_003008515.1 of Phreatobacter cathodiphilus. Classification (NCBI taxonomy): domain Bacteria; kingdom Pseudomonadati; phylum Pseudomonadota; class Alphaproteobacteria; order Hyphomicrobiales; family Phreatobacteraceae; genus Phreatobacter; species Phreatobacter cathodiphilus. The sequence continues at coordinate 3,392,278 of NZ_CP027668.1, forward strand.
AGGGCTTCGATGGCGGCGGACCGGATCAAGGCGCTCCTGCCCGTCGTGCCGGCCGCAGGGCTCGCGGGCGGCCTCCTCGCCGGCTGGCTCGGCCACCCCGCCGTTTCCGGCGCGCTCTGGAGCGCCGCGACCCTCGTCGTCCTCCTCGCCCTCGCCGTCGAGATCGTCACCAGCCTCCGGCGCGGCGAGGTGGGCCTCGACCTCGTCGCCTTCCTCTCCATGACCGCCGCGCTCCTCGTCGGCGAGACCCTGGCTGCAGCCGTCGTCGCCCTCATGTATGCCGGCGGGCAGAACCTCGAAGCCTTCGCCGAGCGTCGCGCCCGGCGCGACATGGCGGCCCTCCTCGGGCGCGCCCCGCACACGGCCATGCGCTATCAGGCGGCCGGCCTCGCCGAGGTCGATCTGGCGCAGGTCGCGATCGGCGACCGCCTGCTGGTGCGCCAGGGCGACGTGGTCGCCGTCGACGGCACGGTGACAGGCGGCCTCGCCGTCCTGGACGAGGCGGCGATCACCGGTGAATCCGTCCCCGTCCAGCGGCGCGACGGCGAGGCGGTCCTGTCCGGCACGGTCAATGTCGGCGGCCCCTTCGACATGACCGCCGGCCGGGTGGCGAAGGACAGCACCCTCGCCGGCATCGTCCGCATGGTGGAGGGCGCCCAGCGCTCGAAGGCGCCGATGGCCCGCCTCGCCGACCGCTTCGCCCTCGCCTTCCTCGGCCTCGCCGTCGCCATGGCGGGCGGCGCCTGGCTGCTGTCGGGCGATCCCGTGCGCGCCGTCGCCGTCCTCGTCGTCGCGACGCCCTGCCCGCTCATCCTCGCCGTGCCCGTCGCCATCGTCTCCGGCCTGTCGCGGGCGGCTGCCCGGGGCATCCTCATCAAGGGCGGCAAGGCGCTGGAGGCTCTGGCACGCGTCCGTGTGCTCGTCTTCGACAAGACCGGCACCCTCACCCGCGGCGAGGCCGAGATCACCTCGGAAATCGTCTTCGGCGGACTCTCTCCCCGCGAACTGCTCCGCCTCGCCGCCTCCGCCGACCAGGTGTCCAAGCACGTCGTCGCCCGCACGCTGGTCGCGGCCGCGGAGGCCCGGGGCCTCGGCCTGGCCGTGCCGTCGGAGGCCCGCGAGGTCCCCGGCGAGGGCGTCGTCGCCACCATCGACGGGCGCGAGGTCGCCGTCGGCGGCGTCGGCTTCGTCACCGCTCTCACCGACGGGGACGATGCCGACCCGCTGCGGATGCTGGGCAAGGACCGCGGCATCGTCGTGGCCGTGGCGGTCGACGGGCGGCTGGCCGGGGGCCTCCTCATGGTGGACGAGCTCAGACCCGGCGCCGCCGACCTGCTCCACCGCCTGCGCGGCCTCGGCATCGTCCGCATCGTGCTCGCCACCGGCGACCGCCGGGCGGTGGCCGAGGCGGTGACCGCCGACCTGCCGGTCGACGCCATTCACGCCGATCTCGCCCCCGGCGACAAGGTCGCCATCGTCGTCGCCGAGCGCGCCTTCGGCGCCGTGATGATGGTTGGCGACGGGGTCAACGACGCCCCCGCCCTCGCCGCGGCCGAGATCGGCGTCGCCATGGGCGCCACGGGCTCCGCCGCAGCCGCCGAGACGGCGGACGTGGTGCTGCTGGTCGACCAGCTCGACCGGCTGGCGGAAGCGCTGGCGATCGCCGCCCGCTCGCGGTCCATCGCCCTCCAGAGCGTCGTCGCCGGCCTCGGCCTCTCCGTCGCGGGCATGACGGCGGCGGCCTTCGGCCTGATCACGCCGGTTCAAGGCGCGGTCATGCAGGAGGTGATCGACGTCGCGGTGATCCTCAACGCCCTGAGGGCCCTGACCCCCGGCCGGAGCGGCGGCGCCGCCCCCGCCTGAGCCGGCCCGCGCGCCTCAGCCCACCGGCAGCGTCGCCTTCATCGAGGGCCGCTCGGCGAAGCCCTGATACCAGGCGGCGAGCCGCGCGTTGCCGTCGCGCCAGCCGATGTCGGGGAAGCGGAAGTCGAGGTAGCCGAGCGACACGCCGGCCGCGACGGTGCCGATGTCGAGGCGGCTCTCCAGATGGCCGATCCATTCGTCGGAGTAGGCCTTCACGGTCGTGTGGATCTTGGTGATCTGGCCCTTGTGCCAGTCGGCCCAGCGCAGCGCCTCGGGGCGCGCCACGGTCTCGTAGCGGGCGAGGAGGGCGGCATCCAGCATCTCATCCGCGGCCGACTGCAGCACCAGCGCCTTCCAGCGCTCGGCGCCGGAGGCGGGGAAGAGGCCCGGCGCGCCGCCGATCGAGTCGAGGAACTCGCAGATGACGCGGCTGTCGTAGATCGCCGTGCCGTCGTCGGTCACCAGCGTCGGCACCTTGCCGGTCGGATTGTGCGCCTTGATCGAGGCGTCCTGGTTGATCGGATGGGCGGCCGAGCCGAGCTTCTCGATCTGGCCGTCGATGCCGCGCTCGATGGCGCAGACCATGACCTTCCGGACGAAGGGGGACGCGGGGGAGAAGAAGAGTTTCACGGGCAGGATCCTCATGGCGCCGGGGCAGGATGGCTGAAGGCGGCGCGCGAGCATGCCGGCAGCCGCGCGCGCCGTCGAGTCGTCCGACGATCCGCGGAACCGGCGGGGGCACCGCGCATTGATGAGCATGACCCAGGACCCGAAGAAGCCCCATATCGATCCCGGCACCCACAAGCCCAAGGTACCGCCGGAGGGTCCCCACGCACGTGAGGATCAGATCGACCCCGAAAAGACCCCGGGATCGGGCATGTTCCCGAAGCCCGGCACCAAGGATTCCGAGCCCCCGGCAGGCTAGCCGCGCGCCCGCCTGTCCTGGATCACCGTCAACACGACCGTCAGCACCATGAACCCGGCCGCCGCTGCGAAGATCGCCCGCGGTTGGCCCTGGTCGAGCAGCGCCGCGTACAGCAGCGGGCCGACGAGCCCGCCGATATTGAACCCCGTCGAGACGATGCCGAAGACGATGCCCTCGGCGCCCTTGGGGGCCGCCGCCCGCACCAGCATGTCGCGCGAGGGCGTGATGATCCCCGACAGGAAGCCGGCGAGGCCGAGGAGCAGGGTCGCGACCAGCACCGACGGGGTTGTGAGCGCCATGACGGTCGCGATGACGGCCGTGGCGAGGAAGGCGCCCGCCGCCACCAGGCCGTGCCGGCTGGTGCGGTCGGCGAGCGTCCCTCCCGCCAGCACGCCGCCTGCACTCATGAACAGGAACAGCGTCAGCGCCGCATTGGCGCCGGCGAGATCGATGCCGTAGCCCATCACCAGGGCCGAGGCGGAGAAGGACTGGATGCCCCCGGTGGACAGGTTGAGCAGCACGAACATCGCCGTCAGCGCCAGAACCGTGCCGGTGAGGAGGCGTGCGCGCGGCGGCCGGGCCGCGGCGCCGTCCGGCTCGTCCTTGCGCGGCTGCGGCGCCTGCCGCGGCTCCCGACCGGTCACCAGCAGCAGCAGGCCGATGCCGAGCCCCAGGGCCCCCGCCACCGCGAACGCCCCGGAGACGCCAGACAGGGCGGCCGCGCCGAGCAGGAGCGGCGGCGAGATCGCGGTGCCGAGATAGCCAGCGAAGGTATGAAGGGAGAAGGCCTTGCCCATGCGGGCGCCGTCGATGCCGCGGGCGAGCAGGGCGTAGTTGGCCGGGTGATAGACGCCGTTGGCGAGCCCCGCCGCCGCCATGGCCGCGAGCAGCATGCCGTAACCGGGCGCCATGGCGAGGCCGGTGAAGCTCAGGCCCCCGAGGATCAGCCCGGCCACCAGCACCCGCCGGGCGCCGAGCCTGTCGCTGACGAAGCCCATCGGCGCCTGCACCACCAGCGACACCAGGTTGAACAGCGTCAGCGCCGCGCCGATCTCGATGAAGCTCGAGCCGAAATGGCCGGGCAGCAGCGGCAGCAGGGCCGGCACCGTCATGATGTGGACGTGGCTGACCAGATGGGCGAGCGACACCTGCCCGAGCAGGAGGCGCTCGGCGGGCCGGGCGGTCGCGGCGACCGGCGCTGCGTCGGGGATCGATGTCATGGGGCGGCGTCCATGCGCCGCCTTTAGCATTGGATCGGGCCGGCCGGGACGGCAGGCCCGGCAGGCCAGTCCTGCGGCGGGCGGCGGGCCTTTCAGACCCGCCGCCGCTGGTTCAGAACCTGACCTGCGTGGAGGCCAGGAAGGTCCGGCCAGGGCCTGCCCCCGTCGTGTTGAGGAAGGGCGTGTACTGGACGTTGAACAGGTTGTTGACCTTCAGCGACACCTCCACCTGCTCGCTGACCTTGTAGGTCGAGAACAGGTCGACGAGATGGTAGGGCGTGCCTCCCTGCACCGCGACGCCGCCGGTGAAGGTGGCGTTGTAACCGGCGACGAGGCCCTCCGAGACATATTTGTACTGGGCGCCGACCGTCAGCCGCTCGTCGAGGAACCGGGCGCCTGCGGTGACGGTCAGTGTGTGCTTGGGCAGGTACTGGCTGGCGCCGAGGCCGGCGAACTGGGAAGGCAGCTTGCTGTCCGCATAGGCATAGCCGAGCCGCGCGAAAACCACCCGGGCGTCGTAGTCGGCCTCCAGCTCGATGCCCTGGACGCGGCTGGTGCCGGGCACGTTGACGTAATAGGTGCCGGCCGGGCTCGCCGTGCTCAGATACTGGCCGACGATGTAATCCTCGATCGACTTCAGATAATAGTTGGCGCGGCCGCGGAAGCGGTCGGTCGCCGTGAAGAGACCCTCGCGGCGGATGTTGAAGCCGAATTCCCAGCCCTGTGACTTCTCGGGCACCAGGTTGGGATTGGGATACATGGTGGCGGTCGCTCCGCCCGGATGGCTGCCGCCCAGCATGGTCTCCTGCAGGGTGGGCGCCCGCATGGAGCGGCCCCAGGTGACATAGGGCTGCAGCCAGGGCAGCACGTTCACCGCCAGGGTCAGCTTGGGATCGACGCTGCCGCGCGACTGGTCGACGCTGTAATTGCCGAGCGGCGGCAGCGTGCCCTCGCCGCGCAGCGTGTAGAAATTGTAGCGCAGGCCGGCGACCACATCGACGATGCCATAGCGGAACGTCGTGTCGGTGAAGACGCCGCCGACGGAGCTGCGTCCGCTCGACGGGTTCACGCCGCTCGTGTCGCCGGTGACGGTGTCGTGGAAATATTCGACGCCCGTCTGGTTGCGGATGCCGACGGGCCCGACGTCGAAGAGCGCCACGTTGGACACGTCGAAGCCGAGGCCGGTGTCCTGGATCTTGCGGCCGAGGGCCGAGCCGGTCCCGGAGGTCGATCCCGTGTAGTGCATGCGCAGGTTGTTGTAGTGGGCGTTGATCCTGACATCGACGAGCGGGCTCGGCGCGTCGTAGCGATATTTCAGCGTGAAGGTCTGGTTCTGCAGCGTCTGGAAGTAGGAGTTGGCGAAGAAGTCGTTGTTGTAGACGACCCCGCCGAGCTGCAGCGTGTGGCCCTCGCCGAAGGCGAGATTGGTCTTGAACAGGCCCGAGACGAGGTCCTGGCCGGAATTGGCGACGCGCGTGCCGTCGCCGCTGCGGTAGTCGGTCGAGTTGCGCTTGCTGATCGCCCCGATGACGCCGACATTGGCACCCTGATAGGCGCCCGAGATCATCTCCGACAGGCCGGCACCGTTGCTGCCGATGGAGAAGCGGCTGAGCACGCCCCAGTTCTTGTTGCCGAAGACCACGTCCTGCACGTCGAGGGTGCGGAAATTGACCCGGCCGGCGAGGGCGCCGCCACCGACCCCCGTCACCTCGCCGCGCACCACGTCGATGCCGGCCAGCAGATTGGGGTCGACATAGGTGAACCCTCCCGCCTCGTGGCCGGTGAAGCGGAAGTTCTGGCGAACGCCGTCGATCGTCATGTTGACGCGGCCCGATCCCTCGAAGCCGCGGATGTTTACCGCGACGCCGGGCTGCTGGGCGTTCTGGCGGGTGAAGACGCCGGGCACGGTCCTCAGCGTGTTGTCGAGGCGCTCGCGGCCTTCCTGGTTGAGCCTTTCGGTGTTCACCTGGGTGGCGGGCGTGCCGGGTCCTTCACTTTCGCCGCGGCCGACGACGACGATTTCGGACGTGGCGCCGCCGGCGCTGTCCTGGGCGAGGGAGGGCAGGCAACCTGCCGCGACGATCAACCCGACGGCCGTGCTGGCCGTCAGGGAACGGGCAAAGCGTGTCATGGAACGGAACCTTTGAATTCTGAGGGCGATACCGGGGCCGTGCGCCGGCAGGATGAACGGGCCCTGAGCCGCGCTTAACAGGCAGAACGACCGATTCCAATCCTGACGACAAAGATGATAATCAGTTTTGAGCTATTATAATTCGGAAATTCGCAGTCATATCACGTTTTCGGCAGTCATACCTCGCCGTGTGACAGCGATATTATTGTCGCATAACCATTGTGGCAGGGTGTCTTGAAGTTAGGCCGGCGCATTCATCTGGCCCGATATCGCCATTCACTTCCCGTATGGGGAGCCGATGCAGTCCGCCCATCGGCAGGACTGGCGCACCATGGGCGATCCGTGCGGCAGGAAAGCCCGCTGTCTTCGTGTATACCGATGTGGCAAACGGATGACAGTCGCCCATTTTGCGTATTTTTCGCCCATGTAACAAGAAATATTTGAATAAAGAAAAAAGACCCGCTGCGCGATGCGCAGCGGGTCAGTCAGGCTTAGGCTATTCGTCTGTCGAACGGCAGGCGAAGGGCGACGGCATCTATGTCTCAACTGCCATTTTCCGGCAAGAGCCCCAGCGCAACTTGGAGCGGCTCCAAACAGCCGCACGGGTCGTCGTCGCCGTCGCCGTGGAGAAGACCTCCGATGCCGATATCCCTCGGGAACGATCGGCTTTGCCGCTGAACGCCGGATGGGCTGGAGGTGGAGCGCTGACGGGAAGCCGGACACGGCGGAAGGAGCCCCGTTGCGGCTGGTATGGTGATATTGGCAGGCCGCGGCACTGCCCTTGCTCGCTGAAGGAGCCACTTCCTCTTGCCGCAGCGGGTCGCGCAAATGGATGCTATCGACTGCAAGATCCTCGACATTCTCGGTGAGAGCCTCCAGCCTGGCCTTGGCCGGAGCATAGACGGCCATGGCGGGATTGACGGCTCCGGGTAGCTGAAGGTCGCCCGTCTCGACATCGATGACGATGACACCGGGCGGCGCGATCTGGTGCTTGAGACGCTTGAGCGCAGAGGCCGAAACGGCGCCGACCGGCGTCTCAGGTTCGCTCGAATGCCCAAACGGGGCGCTAACCACCCGGAAAGGCGCAGAGATTGCGCCACCAAAGACAGTCAGAGGTTAGCAGCGGGTGTTTGGTGGAGCCAGGCGGGATCGAACCGCCGACCTCTTGCATGCCATGCAAGCGCTCTCCCAGCTGAGCTATGGCCCCGTTTGTCCCCGCGGGAACAGGCGGATCGTGGGTCATCCGCCGGGTGCTCGAGCGGGCTCGCCGCTCAAGGAGCGCGTGTTTTGCACATTTCTTTCCGGTCATCAAGCGCATCCGGCGAAGTTTTTCACACCCCCCTGAAACCGCCCTTCCGGAGGGGTCCGCCAGCCGCTCCGCGAGCGACAGTCGTGCTTCTGTACGTTTCCCGCAACCTCTTCTTAAGGCGCCGCCGATACCATCCCCCCGTCTCTATTTCGCAAGTATTGTGAGGGAATTACCGGGAAATGCCGTCGGCCTCCATCATCGAGGAACTTGAAGACGCGATCTCCCGCGGCACCAGCGGCCGGCGCGTCGAGACGCTGCGCCGGGTGACGGACCTCTTCCTTCGCGATGCCGAGCGCTACACCGAAGCGCAGATCGAACTGTTCGACGACGTCATCCTGCGTCTGTCGAGCGCGATGGAGAAGGCGGTCCGCCGGGAGCTCGCCGAGCGGCTGGCCCCGGTGATGAGCGCCCCGAAGACGATCATCCGCAGTCTGGCGCAGGACGACGAGATCGACGTCGCCCGACCCATCCTGATGCTGTCGGCGCAGCTCGACGACACCACCCTCGCCGCCATCGCCCGCACCAAGAGCCAGGAGCACATGCTGGCCATCGCCGGCCGCAAGACGGTCGGCGAGACGGTGACCGACGTCCTCGTGGAGCGCGGTGATTCGCGGGTCGCCATGTCGGTGGCCGCCAACGAGGGCGCCCGCTTCTCCACCAAGGGCTACGACGCGCTGGTGGAGCGGTCGAAGGACGACGACCTGCTGGCCGAATGCGTGGGCCTGCGCAAGGACATCCCGCCCTATCTCTTCCGCGTCATCCTCTCCACCGCCCGCGAGGAGGTGCGCAAGCGCCTCGTCGCCACGACGACGGCGCGCGAGAAGGTCCAGCTCTCCGGCGCCCTCGCCGGCGTCGCCGACCGCATCGCCGTGGGCACCGCCGACGGCGCGCGGGACTATACCGCCATCCACCGGGCGATCGTCGTCCAGCACGGCCGCGGCGCCCTGGGCGAGAACGAGCTGCGCGCCTATGCCGAGGCCGGCAAGTTCGACGAGACCGTCTGCAGCCTCTCGGTCCTCTGCGGCGTGCCGCTGGACATGGTGGAGCGTCTCTTCGTCGGCGACCGGCCGGACCCGATCCTGATCCTCGCCCGCGCCGCGGGCCTGTCCTGGGCGACGCTGCGCGCCATCCTGCAGACCCGGCCGGGCTCCGGCGGTCTTGCTCCCGCGGCGCTGGAAGAGGCGCGCGAGAGCTATGCCAAGCTGACGACCCACACCGCGCTCAGGGTCCTGCGCTTCTGGCAGGTGCGCGAGAGCTCGGCCGCCAGCGGCTGACGGGCGGCCGCGCCGCCCGCCCCCGCCGGAGCCTCAGTGCAGGCTGACGGTCTCCAGTTCGTTCTGCCAGGCATTCGCCACCGCATCCTCGCGGCGGTCCGTGACCATGATCGGCATGCCGTCGGCCGACACGAGAGCGAAGAGGTCGAGCCCCGGCGGCAGGGCCGGCGCCTGCGGGAACATGCGGGTGATCTCGTCGGAGCGCATCGGCTTCACATAGGCGACCTTGGCGACGCCGAGCTGGGCGAGGAGCTCCGGGGTGATGGGGGAACGGTCGATCATGGGTCTAACCTCCTTGAAGGCAGGTTGGTGCGGGCGGTGAACCCTTCCGGGGTCAGTCCTGCGCCGCGATGTCGATCCGCCGGACGATCCTTTCGGGCTCGGGGCGGGCGAGATCGACGGAGAGGAGCCCGTTCTTCAGGTCGGCTCCCATGACCTCCATGCCGTCGGCGAGAACGAAGACCCGCTGGAACTGGCGTGCCGCGATACCGCGGTGGATGAAGTCGCGCCCTTCGGCATCGTCCATCTGGCGGCCGCGGATGAGGAGCTGATTCTCCTCCACCGTCACCTCGAGCTGCTGGCGGGTGAAGCCGGCGACGGCGAGGGTGATGCGAAGGCGTTCAGGCCCCTGGGTCGATGCGGCGATCCGCTCGATATTGTAGGGCGGATAGCCCTCGGCCCCCTTGGTGACCCGGTCCAGCACCCTTTCCAGCTGGTCGAAACCCAGCAGGAACGGCGACGACAGGGATGGCACGCGCGACATGGGCGAAGTCCTCGTGTGAGCGACATCGGCCGGGCCCCGGAGGCACCCGGTGCGCCGGAAACCTCCGGCGCTTCCCGAATATGGCGACGGCTCCGCCCGCTCGCAAGGTTGGGGAGGACGGAGCCGGCGAGGCCGTGCGCGGCCGTGCCGCGGGCCTCACGGCCCGAAGCGCTTGCCCGTCTGCCGGTCGAAGAGGTGAAGGTGCTCGGCACTCGCCGCCACCGACACGGGCGTTCCCGGCGCCAGCAGCGCCTTGCCCGGCAGGCGGGCGATGATGTCCTGCCCCGTGCCCCCGATGGGGCCGTAGACGAAGGTCTCGGCGCCCACCGCCTCCACCGCCGAGACGGGGAAGGTGATGCCGAGGGAATCCTCCGGCACGGCGCCGGTGACCACCATCAGGTGCTCCGGCCTGACACCGAGGATCGCGCCCCCCGCCGGAATGGCGAGGCCCCGCCCGCCGGTCAGCCCGTCGGCCCTCGGCCCGGCCTCACCCGCCGCCACCGGGATGAGGTTCATCGGCGGCGCGCCGATGAAGCTCGCCACGAAGGTCGAGGCCGGCGTCTCGTAGATATCGAGCGGCGCGCCGGTCTGCTCCACCTCGCCCTTGTTCATCACCACGAGCACATCGGCGAGGGTCATCGCCTCGAGCTGGTCGTGGGTGACGTAGACCGAGGTGACGGCCAGCGCCCGCTGCAGCTTCTTGATCTCGACGCGCATCTGGATGCGGAGCTTGGCGTCGAGGTTGGAGAGCGGCTCGTCGAACAGGAAGACCTGCGGCTTGCGCACGATGGCGCGGCCCATGGCGACGCGCTGACGCTGGCCGCCGGAGAGCGCCCTGGGCTTGCGGTCGAGGAAGGGCGTGATCTCGAGGATCCGCGCGGCTTCCTTCACCCGCTCGTCGATCTCCGGCTTGGGCGTCCCGCGGTTCCTGAGGCCATAGGCCATGTTGTCGTAGACGCTCATGTGCGGATAGAGCGCGTAGTTCTGGAACACCATGGCGATGTCGCGCTCGGCCGGCTCGAGCTCGTTCACCCGCCGCGGACCGATGCGGCACTCGCCCGACGTGATCGTCTCCAGCCCCGCGATCATGCGCAGCAGCGTGGACTTGCCGCAGCCCGACGGTCCCACCAGCACGCAGAAGGCGCCGGCCGGCACGTGGATGTCGACGCCGCGCACGGCCTCCACCCCGCCGGCATAGACCTTGCGGACCTTGTCGAGAACGACCTCGCTCATCGGAATTGCCTCACTTCTCGGTCTCGACCAGGCCTTTGACGAAGAGCCGCTGCATCAGGATCACCACCAGCACCGGCGGCAGCATGGCGAGCACCGCCGTGGCCATGGCGATCTGCCACTCCGTCAGGGCGTCCTGCGTCACGATCATCTTCTTGATGCCGATGACGATGGTCTGCATGCTCTCGCGGGTGGTGATCAGCAGCGGCCACAGATACTGGTTCCAGCCGTAGATGAACTGGATGACGAACAGCGCCGCGATCGAGGTGATCGACAGCGGCAGCAGCGTGTCCTTGAAGAACTGCATGGCGCTGGCGCCGTCGATCTTCGAGGCCTCCACCAGCTCGTCGGGCACGGTCATGAAGAACTGCCGGAACAGCAGCGTCGCCGTCGCGGAGGCGATCAGCGGCACGGTCAGGCCGAGATAGCTGTCGAGCAGGCCGAGATCGGCGACGATCTTGTAGGTCGGATAGATGCGCACCTCGACGGGGAGCATCAGCGTGACGAAGATCACCCAGAAGGCGGTCATCCGGAAGGGAAAGCGGAAATAGACGATGGCAAAGGCCGAGATGATCGAGATGGCGATCTTTCCGATGGCGATGGTGAGCGCCATGATCAGGCTGTTCAGCATCATCATGCCGACCGGCTCGCGCGAGGACTTCGCGGTGCCGACGAAGATCGTCTGGTAATAGTTCTCCAGGAGATGCGGGCCCGGCACCAGCGGCATCTGGCCGTTGGAGATGGTCGCCGGATCCCAGGTCGAGGCGACGAAGGCCACATAGACCGGGAAGGCGACGATGAAGATGCCCGCGAGCAGGATCACGTGCGGCAGGAACGAGAAGATCGTCTTGCGCTCGACCATCAGTACTGGACCTTGCGCTCGATGTAGCGGAACTGGATGGCGGTGAGCCCGATGACGAGGATCATCAGGATGACCGATTGCGCGGCCGATCCGCCGAGGTCGCCGCCCAGGCGCCCGTCGGAGAAGACCTTGTAGACGAGCGTCGTCGTCGCCTGGGCGGGGCCGCCGCCGGTGACCGAGTCGATGATGCCGAACGTGTCGAAGAAGACGTAGACGATGTTGACGACCAGCAGGAAGAAGGTGGTCGGCGACAGCAGCGGGAAAATGATGGTCCAGAACCGCCGCGCCGGGCGCGCCCCGTCGATGGCGGCCGCCTCGATGACGCTCTTCGGGATCGACTGCAGGCCGGCGAGGAAGAAGAGGAAGTTGTAGCTGATCTGCTTCCACGTCGCCGCCATCACCACCAGCGTCATGGCGTGGCCGCCGTTGAGCTGCGGGTTCCAGTCGATGCCGAGCGCCCGGATCGCCTGCGCCACCAGGCCGAGCGAGGGCTGGAACATGAAGAGCCAGAGCACGCCGGCGATCGCCGGAGCCACCGCATAGGGCCACATCAGGAAGGTCTTGTAGGCGCCGGCGGCCTTGATCTGCTTGTCCGCCTGCACCGCGAACATCAGCGCGATCGACAGCGAGAAGAAGGTGACGAGGCAGGAGAAGACCAGCGTCGTCAGCATCGAGCGGTAATAGTCGGGATTGGCGAACAGGACCTGATAGTTCTCGAACCAGACGAACTGCATCGTCAGGCCGAAGGCGTCCTGGATGAAGAAGGACTGCCAGACCGCCTGCGCCGCGGGCCAGTAGAAGAAGACGATGGTGATGAGGAGCTGCGGCATCAGAAGCGCGTAGGGCAGCAGCTTGCCGTCGAAGACAACGCGCTTTTCCATGCAGGTTCCCCGAAAAAGACGGACCGGGGCGGGTCGGGCCCGCCCCGGTGCCGAACGTGTGGTGAGGTCAGCGGGTGACGGTGCGCTCGAACTGGCGCAGCATCACGTTGCCGCGCGAGACCGCTGCGTCCAGCGCCGCCTGGGCGCTCTTCTGCCCGGCCAGCGCCGCCTCGATCTCCTCGGCCCAGACGTCGCGCATCTGCACCATGTTGCCGAGGCGCAGGCCGCGAGAATTCTCGGTCGGCGGCTTGTTGTTGAGCTGCAGGATCGGCGTCTCGAGATAGGGGTTCTCGCGGTAGAAGCCGGAGGCCTTCACCTGCTCATAGGCGGCCTGTGTGATCGGCAGGTAGCCGGAGTCGGTGTGCAGCTTCGCCTGGCGGTCGGTCTGCGACAGGAAGGCGAAGAACTTGGCCACGCCGCGATATTCCGCCGCCGGCTTGCCGCCCATGACCCAGAGCGAGGCGCCGCCCAGCGTCGAGTTCTGCGGCGCGCCGGGCGCATCCGGATAATAGGGCATCGGCGCATTGGCCCAGTCGAACTTCGCGTTCGCCTTGACGTTGCCGTAGAAGCCCGACGAGGTCAGGAAGATCGGGCACTCGCCGGAGGTGAAGCGGCCCTCGCCCGTGTTGGTGCGGCCCGAATAGGAGAAGGTGTTGTCCTTCTGCAGGTCGATGAGGTTCTGCAGGTGGCGCACGTGCAGCGGCGAGTTGAACTTCAGCTCTGTGTCGAAGCCGTCGATGCCGTTGGCGCGGGTGGCGAGCGGCACGTTGTGCCAGAGCGAGAACTGCTCGAGGTTCAGCCAGGTGATCCAGGCCGAGGAGAACCCGCACTTGTCATAGCCGGCGGCGCGCAGCTTCTTGGCCGCTTCGAACACTTCCGGCCAGGTCTTCGGCGGCTGGTCAGGGTTGAGCCCCGCCCGGCGGAAGGCGTCCTTGTTGTACCACATGACCGAGGACGACGAGTTGAACGGGAAGGACAGCATCTCCCCGCGCGACGTCGAATAGTAGCCGGCGACGGCCGGCAGATAGGCGCTCGGCACGAAGGGCTCGTTGGCCTCGGCCATGAGCTGGAACACCGGCTTGATGGCGCCGCGGGCGGCCATCATCGTCGCGGTGCCGACCTCGAAGACCTGCAGGATGTGCGGGGCGTTGCCGGCACGGAAGGCGGCGATGCCGGCGTTCATCGTGTCGGGATAGGAGCCCTTGTAGGTCGGCACGACGCGGAACTCGCGCTGCGAGGCGTTGAAGTCCTGCGCCAGCTTGTTGACGACCTCGTTGTTGGCGCCGGTCATGGCGTGCCACCACTGGATTTCGACCTGCGCGGCCGCGGGGGTCGCGGCCATCATCGCTCCGGCAGCGGCGGCCGCGAGCATCGAACGACGGTTGAACATCGGAAAACTTCCTCCCAACAGACGCCTTGCGGCGGCGGTGCGGCTTGCGGCAAGGGCCGCGCCGTTCTGGGTCCGCCGGGCGACGGACGCGTGACACTTTAATGAAGCTTCGATGACAGCGTAAGAGCCTGTCTGTCGAGACGCCGGCGGGGGTTTTTCCACATCGCTGAGTGAACGGCGTCGGCGAGAGCTGCGGTCCGAGAGTCGGGCCTCTGACCCGGAGCGCGCGCGGCGGACCGACGTCCCTCACGCCCGGTGATAGGGATGTCCGGCGAGGATGGTGACGGCGCGGTAGATCTGCTCCAGCGCCATGATCCTCACGAGCTGGTGCGGCCAGGTGAGGGCGCCGAAGGACAGGACGAGGTCGGCCTCGGCCCTAAGCGCCGGATCGAGGCCGTCCGGCCCGCCGACCACCAGCGTCGCGGCCTCTTCCGAGGCGTCCTTCCAGCGCCCGAGCAGCGCCGCGAAATCGGGACTGCCCATGCTGCGTCCCCGCTCGTCCAGCAGCACGAGGCGGCCGGCGCGGGCGCGGCGGATGGCGGCGGCCTCCTCGCTCTTGCGCGCGGCGGCCTCCGGCAGCCGGCTCTCGTCGAGGGTGACGGTGTCGATGGACCGGAAGCCGAGGCCCTTGCCGGCCTTGGCGGCCCGCTCCTGGTAGCGGGCGGCGAGGTCGCTTTCGGGGCCCGCCTTGGCGCGCCCCACGGCGACGAGGATCAGCCGCATGCCGGGCCTCCGGGCGGGGCGGAAAACGCGGGGCGCGGCTGGCTGTCAGCCCGCCAGCCGGTCGCCCGGACGGGCCGCGGACCACATCTTCTCGAGATTGTAGAAGCTGCGGACCTCGGGCCGGAACACGTGGATGATGACGTCGCCGGCGTCCACCAGCACCCAGTCGCAGGCCGGCAGGCCTTCGACGCGGATCTGGCCGACGCCCTTCTCCTTCAGCGCCTTCATCAGATAGTCGGCCAGCGCACCGACATGGCGATGCGAACGCCCGGAGGCCACCACCATCGCATCGGCGATGGAGGTCTTGCCCTTGAGGTCGATGGCCTGGATTTCCTCGGCCTTGTTCTCTTCCAAGGTGTCGAGGACGAGCTGGAGGACGTCCGCGGGAGCGGGGCTAGCCGTCGGAGTCCCGGTGGGCGACGCGCTGGCGTCCGGCCCCGGCAGGGTTGTGGTGGACAGGGTCCAATCCTCTCTGCTTCGCGCCGCGATGGGCGCCACAAGCACGCATCATAGCCGAAAACGTGACGTTTGGAAAACGGAAGCGTGCGACAGGCACTGCAGCCACCGGCACGCGGCCGGCCCGGGCCTCGCATTTCCGCCGGATTCGGTGCACAGAAACGGGCGATGACCGCCCCGAGGGGACCGACACCAGCGAAGGCCAACCTCCGTCTGCCGCCCTGGGCGGCCGGCCTCGGCCGTGCGCGGTTGTGGCTGGCGACCCTGGTCCTGCTCGCGGCGGGCCTCGCGGCCGGCGCCCCCCAGGCGCGCTTCCACGCCCCCGTTCCCGGCGGCGCCGTGCTGGAGCGCGCGGCGGGTGACCTCGCGGTCCTGCGCCAGAGCGAGGCGCCCGCCCTCAAGCGCCGACTGGCGGCCGACGACCGCGCCGGCGGCCCCGACGATCCCGGTGCGGCGCCGCCGTCCCGGCAGCCCGTTCAGGCGCTCGCCGCGAGCGCAACCACGCAGCCCCTCGCTGCCTCCGCCCCGCACCGCCCCGGCGTGCGGCTGCGGCCCGAGGCGCGCGCGCCCCCCGCGGCCTGACGCCCGCCCTCCATCCCTTTCCCCTTCCCGCCACCCGACCGGCCGCCCTGCGGGGCGCCGGGGCGTCGCGCGCCATCGCGACCCGTGGCCTTCGACACAGAGCCTTCCATGTCCATCCAGCAGAAAGACACCCGCCGCAGCACGGCCCCGGTCACCATCGACCTGACCGCCACCGAGGTTCCGAGGCCCCCCGCGGCCGACCGTCCGAAGCCCGCGGCGCCTGCCGCCGAACGCCCGGCTCCGGTCGCCGGGGCCCCCGGCCGCGGAGAGTTCGACGTCCTCAAGCTCCAGCCCGCCCGCTACGACCGCTGGGACCGTCTCTACCGCAACATCGTGCTGGCGCTCTTCGCCGTCGGCATGGTGGCGGGCTTCTGGTTCCGGCACTGAGGAGCCTTCCGGGGCGGCGCGCAGCCGCCCCGGGGTTGACAGCGGTGCCATCAAATACTTAACCTGTGAGTTAAGTGATGATTGAGGAGTCCCCCGATGCCCGAGACCGCCGTCATTCCCCACCTGACCATCGAGGGGGCTTCCGAGGCCATCGCCTTCTACGTCGCCGCCCTCGGCGCCACCGAACTGGCGCGCATGCCGGCCAAGGACGGCAAGCGCCTGCTCCATGCCGCGCTCACCATCAACGGCGCCACGGTCTTCCTGCACGACGACTTCCCCGAACACGTGTTTCCCGGCGCCAATTTCGGCGCGCCGCCCCGCGTCGGCGGCGTCTCCGTCACCATGCATCTCAGGGTCGACGACTGCGACGCCTGGTACGACCGCGCCATGAAGGCCGGCGCCACCAAGGTCATGGCGCCGCACGACGCCTTCTGGGGCGATCGCTACGGCCAGATCGTCGACCCCTTCGGCCATTCCTGGAGCTTCGCCCACACGCTCGCCGCGAAGGCGTGACCCGGTGACCTGGAGAGGATCGATGCTCTACGCCCTCGCCGCCGTCCTCATCGCCATCGCCGGCCTTCTCGCCTATGCCGCGACCCGCCCGGATCACTTCCGGATCGAGCGGTCGGCCGTGATCGCCGCACCGCCGGAGACGATCCGGCCGCTGATCGCCGACTTCCGCGCCTGGCGCGACTGGTCGCCCTGGGAGGCGAAGGACCCCGCCATGAAGCGCATGCTGTCCGGTGCCGAGGCCGGCGTGGGCGCGGTCTACGGCTGGGAGGGCAACGGTCAGGTCGGCACCGGTCGCATGGAGATCGTCGAGGACGCGCCGCGGCGCGTCGCGATCAAGCTCGACTTCCTCAAGCCCTTCGAGGCGCACAACCTCGCCGAGTTCACCCTCGCGCCCGAGGGCGCCGGCACCCGCGTGACCTGGGCCATGTCCGGCCCCCAGCCCTTCATCGCCAAGCTGATGGGCATCGTCTTCAGCATGGAGCGCATGGTCGGCCCCGATTTCGAGGCCGGCCTCGCCAACCTCAAGCGTCGGGCGGAGGGCTGACGCGCCGCACGTTCCCCCCAAGACCAACCAACACGAGGAGATACGCCATGTTCGGAGAACCGCAGAAGGAGCACGCCTGGCTGCAGCGCTTCATCGGCACCTGGGACTACGACCACGACTGCCCGGAGAACCCCGGCAAGAAGCTGAAGGGGCGGCAGACCTTCACCTCCCTCGGCGGCTTCTGGATCGTCGGCGAAGGCACGGGCGAGATGCCCGGCGGCGGCGAGGCGAAGATGCTGCTGACCATCGGCTACGATCCGGCCAAGGGGCGCTATGTCGGCACCTGGGTCGGCTCGATGATGGCGAACCTCTGGGTCTATGACGGCGAGCTCGACGCGGCCGGCAAGACCCTGACGCTCCAGGCCGACGGCCCCGCCTTCTCCGGCGACGGCACCATCGTCACCTATCAGGACATCATCGAGGTGAAGTCCGACGACCACTACGAGTTCCGCGGGCAGGTGCGCCAGCCCGACGGCTCGTGGCACGTCTTCATGCGCTCCGACTACCGTCGCGCCGCCTGACGCATCACACGCGCTTCCTGAACATCAGGATCACCGCGACGGGCACGACGAAGCCGATGACCGTCGCGGTGATGAGGAGGTCGCCGAGCTCGGCATAGTTGCCGCGGCCGACCGTGAAGATCTGGTTCAGGTACTTGGTCTGGAGCTGCCCCGCCACCAGCGCGAGGTTCATCAGCGAGGCCATCAGCGCGAACCAGGTCGCCCGCCGCCCCTCCGGCGCGTAATACGCGATGAGGGTGAGCAGCGGGATCATCGACAGCTGCGCGAAGGGCGAGGACGTCGCCGCATCCACGACCGCGATGGTGCGCGCACCGAAGCCGAAGGTTGCCTGCGTCCAGTCCGCGAGGCCGTAGAACAGCCCGATGTTCGGCAGCGACAGGATCGTGCCGGCCACCGCGATCCAGAACAGAACGCTCGTCACCGAATATTCGGTGAGCTGCTTGGAGAACAGCCACATGGCCGCGATGGCCAGCACCGCGCCGGTCTGCCGCAGCACGCCGTAAAAGGCCTCGTCGAATTTCAGAACGTCCAGCGACCACCAGAAATAGCCGTCGCCGACGCCGGGCGTGGCGCGGAAGGCGAAGATGATGACGGAGGCGAAGAGGATGGCGCGGCGCGTCTTCGGGTCGATGTCGCGGGTGACGAGATGCAGCATGGTCAGCACGATCGCCATGGATCCGACGAAGACCACCTCCTGCGCATAGGGCACGCCGACGAGCGCCACCGACACGACGAAGGCGCCGAAGGCGATGCCGCCGCCGAGGATCCGCCAGTCGAGCGGCCGCCGCTGGGCCATCTCGGCCGGCGCCGCGAGGATGCCGGCGACCGAGAGGAGCGGAATGGCGAGGCCGCAGAGGAAGACCTGTTCGCGGGTGAGGTGCTGGGCGAGCCAGCCGGAGAGCCCGGCGACCGACAGGATACCGATGCCGAGCGCCAGCCGCCCCAGCACCTGCACCATGCCGAGCTCGGCGCGGATATCCGCATCCGGGCGGGCAGCGCCGGTCTCGTCGGTGCGGGCGACCACCTCCGAGGACATGGCGTCGGCCACCACGTCCTGGATGACCGCTCCGAGCACGATGAGCAGCACGCCGAGCACATAGGCCTGGTCGGACCTGACACCCGCCAGCCATCCGCCGGCCGAGCCGGCGAGCGTCAGGAGCCCCAGCGCCACCAGCGCAGCGCCGATCAGCACATAGGCCCGCCGCTGCGAGCCGAAGAGGGGAACGCTGTCGACGAGCTGGCCGAAGACCATCTTGATGGTCCAGGGCAGGCTGAGCCAGACACCGATGCCGGCGAGGTCGGCCGGCGACAGCGACAGGCTCTCCTTCACCCACATGTCGCGCGCGACATCGATGATGCCGAGGGCGCCATAGGCGAAATAGACGAGGAGGAGCGGCAGATAGGCGCTCTTCAGCGCGCGGACGGGGCGGGCCACATTGTCGTGCCAGACCGCGGCGAGACGGGTGGCGAGCGCCCCCGGCTCATGCGGCCGCGGCGCGACGGGATCGGGGGCGCCGCTCGTCTGGGATGTCACGCTGTTCGGGTCCGGGCCGGCTGCATCGCCACCTGTCTGTCACCGCCCGGGCGGACGGGTCAAGCCGGCGCTCAACCTGCGTGGCAGGGCGTGCCCTTCGGCGCCTTCGCGCAGGCGATGGCGCCCAACGTCTCGGCGATGCGCTCCTCGCCGGCCTTGACCGAGGAGACCGGCCATTCCGCGACGACCTGGTCGGCCTTGCGGAACACGACCTTGAAGGGCTTGCCCTCGAAAGCGCTCGGACGAACTTCCGCTGTCAGCTGCATTGTGGCCTCCCTTTCAAAACGACGGTGATACGACCGCGCCAAGGGATCAGATGGTCGCGGCGACAGTGTGGCGCATCCCCGCAATTTTCGTGGAATGATCAAAGATTTGCGAGCAGCCGGCTAAGTGCCGGAGAGGGCCCAGACGGCCGTGCGCTTGATCTCGAGGTCCTCCAGCGCCCGCGTCACCGGCACCTCGTATTCGGCCTGCTTCGCCAGCCCGGACTTCGGCAGGTAGGTGCGGCCGGGATCGCCGATCAGCACCACCGTCCCGCGCGCCGCGAGCGGCCCCAGCCAGCCCAGCATCGCCTCCGTCATGTCGCGCTGGTAGCAGATGTCGCCGGCGAGGATCACGTCGAACCCGCCGTCGCTGCCGACGGGGTCGCGCGTCTCGGCCCTGACCTGGACCCCGTTCGCCGTGGCGTTGAGCCCGACGGCCACTGCGCAGAAGGCGTCGATGTCCACGGCGGTGACGGCGCCAGCCCCCGCCATGGCCGCCGCGATGGCGACGAGGCCCGAACCGGTGGCGACGTCGAGGACGCTCTTGCCCCGCACGACCTCGGGATGGTCGAGGACGTAGCGCGCCAGCGCCTGCCCGCCGGCCCAGGCGAAGGCCCAGAACGGCGGCGGCAGGCCGATCTCGCCGAGCTCCTCTTCCGTCTTCTGCCACAGCGCCGTCGCCTCGTCGGCGAGGTGCAGGACGATCTCGGGGGCATGCGGTACGGCGAGCAGCCGCGTATGGGTGCGGATGAAGGCGGCGCGGTCGAGGATGGGCCCGGTCATCGGCGCGGCCTCGCCGTCACGAAAAAAGCCGGGCGCTGGGCCCGGCTCTCGTCATGTCGCGCTCCGACGGCGCTCACTGCGTCAGCGGCGCGCCGCCCGGCATCTGGCCGCCGGTCTCGGCCATGCGCTGGCGGTAGAGCGCGGCGAAATCGACCGGGTCGAGATAGAGCGGCGGGAAGCCGCCGTCGCGGGTGGCGTTGGCGATGATCTGGCGCGCGAAGGGGAAGAGCAGGCGCGGGCACTCGATCAGCACGATCGGGTGGACAGCCTCCTGCGGCACGTTGGCGATGCGGAAGATGCCGCCGAAGACGAGCTCGAACTTGAAGAGCGTCATTTCCTTCGTCTTGGCGTCGCCCTCGATGGTGAGTTCGATCTGGAACTCCTGCTCGCTCATCGGATTGGCGTTGACGTTGATCTGGATGTTGATCGCCGGCTGGTCGCTCTGCGGCATGAGCGAGCGCGGGGCGTTGCGGTTCTCGAAGGAGAAGTCGCGCACATACTGAGCGAGGACGTTGAGCTGCGGGGCCGCTTCGAGGGCGGTGTCGCCGTTCGGGGTCATCAGGAAGTCTCCGGTGGCGCCGCAGGCGGCGGCTTCGAGGTGTTCGGTCGATCCGTGGCGGGCTCGCTAGCACGCGGGAACCCGTGCGGGCAAGGCGGGCCGGGTGCGATCAGCCTTTTCCCGGGGGACCGAGGCGCGGATCGGCGGCCGGCGGGCGCCGCTCCTCGCGCCAGTCGGCGGGCTCGAGATCGACGACGCCGGGGGGCGGCGGACGCTGGCCGGTCGTGACGACGCCGCGTCCCATGAGGAAGCCGCGCAGTGCCGGCACCAGCAGGATCACCGCGAGAATGTCGGTGACGAAGCCGGGAATGGCGAGCAGCAGGCCGGCGAAGGCGGTGAGCATGCCGCTGCGGGCCGCTTCCCCGCTCAGCAGGACCACGCCGCCCGAGCGCATCACCTGGGCGAACAGCAGCTTCGCCCCACCCTTCAGCAGCACGATGCCGAGGAAGGAGGTGAGGAACACCGCGAGCAGGGCGCCGACGAAGCCGATCTTGCCCGCCACGAAGAAGAACGTGGCGAACTCCAGGAAGGGCAGTGCGATGAGGCCGAGCACCAGCCAGCGAAGGTGGATCATCGAGAAATCTCCGCCGTCATAGCTGGTCCTTCCCTCGCCCTTTCGCAAGCGGATGGACCGTCGCAGGGGCAGGGTGGAGCAAACGACGAGAATGGAAGGCCCCACCCGCACCCTCCCCGCGGCGCGGGGAGGGAAACTTCGACGGTCAGCCCACCAACCGCGGTCGTGCCTGCCGCGACCGTCGAAGACGGGACGCGACGCTGTAGCCTCCCTCCCCTCGCCCGGCGAGGGGAGGGTAAGGGTGGGGCATTGGTGCGTGTTCCGACCTCAGGCCGCCACCGGCGTCCGCCCCGCGAGCACCTGGCTCATCACGGCCAGATCGACGTTCTGGCCCGACGGATGACGCCGGCCTTGCGGCCCTCGAGCCGCTCCGCCTCCTGCGCGAGCGCCGCGAGCGCCGCGGCGCCCGCACCCTCCGCGGCATTGTGCGTGTCGGTCCAGTAGATGCGCATGGCCTCGGCGATGGCGTCCTCGGAAACGGTGACGCATCGCGCCGCGCCGCGGGCGATCAGCGCGAAGGCCTCCGCATTTGGAATCCGCACCGCCATGCCGTCGGCAAAGCTCGCGGCATCGTTGGTCTCGACGACACGGCCGGCCGCCAGAGACAGCGCATAGGCCGGCGCGTTCTCGGCCACCACGGCCACGACCTCGGTGGTCAGTCCGAGCAGATCGCGCGCCGCGATCACCCCGCAGATGCCCGAGCCGAGGCCGATCGGCACATAGACGACGTCGAGGTCGGGGTGCGCCGTGAACAGCTCCAGCGCATAGGTGCCGACGCCCATGACCAGGTCGCGCTGGAAGGAGGCGGCGAACTCATAGCCGCGTTCGGCGGCGATCTCCACGGCGCGGGCCCGCGCCTCGTCGAAGTCGCGGCCGTGTTCGATGAGTTCGGCGCCGAAGGCCTTCATCGCCGCGTTCTTCTCCACCGAATTGCCGTGCGGCACGACGATGACCACCGGCAGGTCGGCCCGGCGGGCGGCGAAGGCGAGGCTCTGGCCGTGATTGCCGCGCGTCGCCGAGACGATGCCCTTCACGTCAGGCCGCTCGCGCTTCAGCCGGTCGACATAGACGAGGCCGCCGCGCACCTTGAAGGCGCCGGTGGGCGTGTGGTTCTCGTGCTTGACCACCACCTCGCAGCCGAAGCGTGCGGCGAGCAGCGGCCAGGCGAAGGCCGGCGTCGGCGGCATCGCCGTCTGCACCAGGGCGTGGGCGGCGTGGAGCTCGTCGAGGGTGAAGGGCTCCATGGCTCAGGCCGCCCGCGCCGGAAACACGCCGGCACGCCCGAGGGCCGAGGGCAGCGGCTTGCCGAGCACGCCGGAGAGCCAGCGCGAGGTGTCGAGCAGTGTGTCGATGTCGAGGCCGGTCTCGATGCCCATGCGGTTGAAGACGTAGACGAGGTCTTCCGTCGCGACATTGCCCGTCGCCGCGGGGGCGAAGGGGCAGCCACCGACGCCCCCCGTCGAGGCGTCGAGGAAGTCGACGCCCGCCTCAACCGCGGCGATGGCATTGGCGACGCCGGTGTTGCGCGTGTCGTGGAAATGGCACCGCCACTTGATGGAGGTCGATAGCGCGCGCGCCCGCGCCAGCATCTCCGTCACCTGCGGCGGCACGGCGCAGCCGATCGTGTCGGCGAAACCGATGTCGAAGGGATCGCTCTTCAGGAGCTCCTCCACGATTCCCATGACCCGCTCCACCGACACCTCGCCGTCGAAGGGACAGCCGAAGGACGTCGCCAGCGAGATCGACATGGGAAGGCCGGCGGCCCGGGCGATGGCCGCGACGTCGCGGGTGCCGTTCACGAGATCCGCCACGGAGGCGTTCTGGTTGCGGTTGGCGAAGGTCTCCGAGGCGACCACGACATAGTTGATCTGGCTGCACTTCGCCGCCACCGCCCGCTCCGCGCCGCGGGCGTTCAGCGCGAGGCCGATCAGGTTGCGGTCGGCATAGCGGGGCGCGAGGCCCGCCATCACGCCTTCAGCATCCGCCATCTGCGGCACGCGCTTCGGATTGGCGAAGGACACCGCCTCGACATGGCGGAAGCCGGCGGTGAAGGAGCGCTCGACGAGGCTGATCTTGTCCTCCGTCGAGACCATCACCTTCTCGTTCTGCAGCCCGTCGCGCGGGGCGACCTCGATGATGGCGACGGAACGTTGCTTCTGGGTCATGGGCGATCCTCCGGTGCGCCTTTGTCGGCAAGGACGGAGGCCGTGGCAAGACGTCCGGATGGCGGCGCGCCCGGCGCCATGGCATAGCTTCGCCCCCGCCCCCCGGGGCGGCAACGAGAGATACGAGGGAGACACGCCCATGGCGACGGCACGCGCGGTTCGGCTTCACGGCTTCGGCGAGCCGGCGGTGATGGCGATCGAGACCATCGACCTGCCGCCGCCCGGCGCGGGCGAGGTGCAGATCCGCCAGACCGCCGTCGGCTTCAACTTCATCGACGTCTACCAGCGCCGAGGCACCTACCCGCTCCCCACCCCGACCGGGCTCGGCCACGAGGCGGCCGGCGTCGTGGAGGCCGTCGGCGAGGGTGTCACCGCGCTGCAGCCCGGCGACCGCGTCGCCTACATCAATGCCGGCATCGGCGCCTATGCCGACCGCCGCATCGTGCCGGCCGAGCGCCTGGTGATCCTGCCCGAGGCGGTGTCGGACGCCGCCGCCGCGACCCTCATCTTCAAGGGGCTCACCGCACAGTACCTCCTGCGCAAGACTCACCGTGTCGTGCCGGGCGACCTCATCCTCGTCCATTCCGCCGCCGGCGGCGTCGGCCAGATCCTGGTCCGCTGGGGCAAGGCGCTCGGCGCAGAGGTCATCGCCACCGCCGGCGGGCCGGAGAAATGCGCGCTGGCCAAGCGCATCGGCGCCGACCACGCCGTCGACTACCGCGAGGAGGACTGGCCGGCCGCGGTGCTCGCCGCCACCGGTGGGCGCAAGGCGCGGGTCGTCTACGACGCCGTCGGCAAGGACACATTTTTGAAGTCGCTGGACTGCATCCAGCCCTTCGGCCTGATGGTCTCCTACGGCGCAGCCTCCGGGCCGGCGCCGGACATCCACCCCGAGCTTCTCAACAAGAAGGGCTGCCTCTATCTCACGCGGCCCTCGGTCTTCCCGCACAATGCCGATCCGGCCGTGTTCCGCGAGAATGCCGCCGAGCTCTTCGCCGCCATCGCCGCGGGCCATGTGACGGTCGACATCGGCGCCCGCTTCGCCCTCGACGACATCGCCGCGGCGCACCGGGCGGCGGAGGCGCGGGCGACGACGGGGGCCATCCTCATCACGCCGTGAGGGGCTGAGCCGCGCTCACCTCTCGCCGCCGGGGAGAGGTGAACGAACGGGACAGCCGTGCAAGGCTCCACGCTTTCAGGAGCCCCCCTCACGTCCCCCGCGGCTTCGCCCGGTGCGTCGCCGCCGCGGCGGCGGGATCGTCTGGCCAGGGGTGGCGCGGATAGCGCCCCTTCATCTCCGATTTCACCGCCTGGTACGAGCCCTTCCAGAAACCGGGAAGGTCACGCGTCACCTGCACCGGCCGGTGCGCGGGGGACAGCAGCTCCACCACCAGCGGGATCTTGCCGCGCGCGACGCTCGGGTGGACGGCGAGGCCGAACAGCTCCTGCACCCGGATCGACAGGATCGGCTCTTCGCCTTCGTAGTCGATGGGGTGGCGCTGCCCCGACGGCGCGTCGAAATGACTGGGAAGGTCCGTCTCGATCCGCCGCTTCACGTCCCAGGGCACCAGCTGGTCGAGGGCGTTGCCGAGATCGTCGGCGCCGATCTGCGCCAGCGCCGTCCTGCCGAGGATGTGCGGCGCCAGCCAGTCGGCGGCTGAGGCGGCCAGGGTCTCGTCCGACAGGTCGGGAAAGCTCTCGTCGACCCGTCGCAGGAAAGCGACGCGGTGGCGCAGCGCGAGCTGGGCCTTGGTCCACGGCAGGCGGTGGAGGCCGATGTGGGCGATGCCCTCGGCGAGTTTGCGCGCACTCGCCTCGTCCGCCGGGACGGGGAGGGTCTGCTCGCCGAGATTGACCGCCCCGAGCCGGCGCGAGCGCTTCGCCCGCATCGCCGCGGCGGCGCGGTCGAAGACCACCTCCTCGCGCGTCTCGATCCTGTCGGCGAAACCCTCCTCGATCTCGGCGAGGCTGATCGGTGCGGCGGAGAGGATGCGCGCCCGCGCCGCGACGCCGCCGATTTCCGCCACCGCCAGAAAGGGCTCGCGCGCCAGCGGCGAGGCCGCATCCACCGAGCCGCCACGGCCGTTGGCGAGGACGAAGTCGCCGTCCTTGCCGCGCGCGCGCGCGATCCGGTCGGGGAAGGCCAGCGCCAGCACCGCGCCGGCCCGCTCCGGTCCCGAACCGATGTCGGGCGCGCCCTTCACCTCCTGCAGCCAGCCCGCCGCCATGCGCCGGGCCTCCTCGGCGCGGCGCGAGCGGTCGGTGCGCAGCCGGTCTAGCCGGTGGCCGAGATGGACGTCGTCGCCGCCGAGGCCGCGTTCGGAGACGAGCAGGGCGAGATCGGCGGCGAGCCGCCCTTCGCCGCGCGCGCTCGCATCCACCACCATGCGCGCGAGGCGCGGCGCCAGCGGCAGGCCGCGCAGGAGCTTGCCCTCGGCGGTGATGCGCCCGTCCGCGTCGAGGGCGCCGAGGCTCTCGAGCAGCGCCCGCGCTTCCACGAGCGCCGGCTTCGGCGGCGGATCGAGGAAGGCGAGGCTCGCCGGGTCTGTCACGCCCCAGGCGGCGCAGTCGAGCAGGAAGGAGGAGAGGTCGGCCGCGAGGATCTCAGGCGTCGCATAGGCGGGGAAGGCGCCCTCCTGCGCCTCCTCCCACAGCCGGTAGCAGACGCCTGGCTCGGTGCGCCCGGCGCGGCCGCGGCGCTGATCGGCGGCGGCGCGCGACACCCGGACGGTCTCCAGCCGCGTCAGGCCGAGGTCGGGCTCGAAGCGCGGCACGCGGGCGAGACCGCAATCGACGACGATGCGCACCCCCTCGATGGTCAGAGAGGTTTCGGCGATCGACGTCGCCAGCACCACCTTGCGGCGCCCGGCCGGCGCCGGCTCGATGGCGCGGTCCTGGTCGGCGCGGTCGAGGGCGCCGAAGAGCTGCACGATGTCGACGGCCGGGTCCTTGACCGTCGCGGCGAGGAGATCGGCGGTGCGGCGGATCTCGGCGGCGCCGGGCAGGAAGACCAGCGCCGATCCCGTCTCCTCGGCCAGCGCCCGGCGCACCACCCGCGCCACCTCCTCCTCGAGCCGCGCCGCGGCATCGCGGCCGACATGGCGGGTCGTGACGGGAAAGGCGCGGCCGGCGCTCTCGATCAGCGGCGCGTCGGCGAGAAGCTTCGCCACGCGCGCCCCGTCGAGGGTCGCCGACATGACGAGGATGCGCAGGTCCTCGCGCAGGCCGCCCTGCGCATCGAGCGCCAGGGCGAGGCCGAGATCGGCGTCGAGGCTGCGCTCATGGAACTCGTCGAAGAGCACGGCGGCGACGCCGGTCAGCGCGGGATCGTCGAGGATCATGCGGGTGAAGATGCCCTCGGTCACCACCTCGACCCGGGTGCGCGCGGAGACCTTCGAGCCGAAGCGGACCCTGAGGCCCACCCGGCCGCCCACCTCCTCGCCGAGCGTCTTCGCCATGCGGTCGGCGACGGCGCGGGCGGCGATGCGCCGGGGCTCCAGCACGAGGATCTTGCCCGTCCCGGTCCAGGACTCCTCCATCAGCACCAGCGGCACCCGCGTCGACTTGCCGGCCCCCGGCGGCGCCACGATCACGGCGCGCGGGCCGGCCGCGAGGGCGCGCGTCAGGGCGGGAAGGACGGCATCAATGGGCAGGACCGGGAGGGACACGCGCGGCGTTTACGGTTCCTTCACCCCGTCCGCAAGCGGGACAGTCCGCACTGGCACGAAACCCGCGTCCGGGCCCTCCCCTTGCGATGGACAAGGCAAGGGCCGCCGGATGTTCCGGAACGGGACGGCGGCGTGCCCTGCCGGGATGTGGACGCATCCCGGCACCAGACCCGTCCGTGATCTGAGCACCGCCATGAAGAGCGGCGCCGCCGGGCGGCGGGGCGGCCTGTCCCCATGCTCCTCATGGCCGCCCGCATGGAACGGCCCGCGGGTTGCCGCCGCGGGCCGTTTCTCATGGGAACTGCACGGAGAGCGGATGCGGCTTGCCGAACCGGGGCCGCTTTGGCTATGGTCCGCCTCCCGGCGCGGGTGTAGTTCAATGGTAGAACGGCAGCTTCCCAAGCTGCATACGAGGGTTCGATTCCCTTCACCCGCTCCAGCCCCTTCTGCCCCGGGCTAGCGCTGCGCCGAGCCTCCGTCGTCCGGGTCGGCCGCCCCTTCCTCCCGCGCCTCCTCCTTCAGCGGCGTCAGCCATTTCAGCGTGATGACCGTGAAGACCGCGACCAGTGCCGCGACGCCGTAGGCGCCGAGGCCGACGGCGGTGCCGATGGCGCCCGTCGCCCACAGGCTCGCCGCAGTCGCCGTGCCGCGCACCGAGGCGCCCTGCTTGAGGATGGCGCCGCCGCCGATGAAGCCGATGCCGGTGATGAGGCCCTCGACGATCTTGCCCATGGCGTCGGGATGGGCGCCGTACTTCATCTCGGCCGCCTGGACGAAGCCGCAGCAGGCGATGGCGACCAGCGGAAAGGTGCGCAGGCCCGCGCTGCGATCCTCCTTCTCGCGGTCCCAGCCGATCGGCAGCACCAGCACATAGGCGACGGCGAGCGCCGTCAGATGCGGCAGGAGGTCGGCCCGCGCCATGGCGATGAGCGTGTCGAGCATGGAATCCTCCGGGGAGAGCCGCAGGTAACGCGGCACGCTCTCCGGCGGTTCCCCGGTGCCGTCAACCGACGGGCGCGGCAGCCTCTCGCCGGCTCGCCGCGAGCTGCGCCAGGAGGGCGGGCACCGCGACGGCGATGCCGACGAGGCTCGCGGTGAGGTTCGGTGCCATCAGCAGCAGTCCGGACAGACCGAGGGACAGGCGCTGCCAGAGCGGCATGCGCACCAGGGCATGGCCGGTCAGCGCCGCCGCCAGGATGAAGACGCCGAGGGCGCAGGTGGCCGCCGTCACCACGAAATCGGTCCAGGTGAAGCCCTTGGTGACGATGAGCAGCGAGGGCCCGTAAACGAAGACGAAGGGCACCAGCGCCTTGGCGAGGCCGAGGCGGAAGGCGGTGTTGCCGGTCTTGAACGGATCGGCCCCCGCCATGCTGGCCGCGGCATAGGCCGCGAGCGCCACCGGCGGCGTGATGTCGGCGAGGACGCCGTAGTAGAAGACGAAGAAATGGGCGACGATGGGCTCGACGCCGAGCAGGGCGAGGGCCGGCGCCGCCACCGTCACCATGATGATGTAGTTGGCGGTGGTCGGGACGCCGCAGCCCAGCAGGATGCAGACGATCGCCGTCATCACCAGCGTGTAGAACAGGGTCATGCCCTTGGCGTCATAGGCCCAGGCCGGCAGGATCGAGCCGGTGAAGGCCGCGAGCTGCGCGGCGAAGCTCGTGACGATGTTGGAGATCTTGAAGCCGACGCCGGTCAGCGTCACGACGCCGACGATGATGCCGACGGTGGCGGCCGCGGCGCCAACGGCGATGGCGTATTTCGCTCCCACCACGAAGGCGTCGATCATGTCGGCGGTGAGGAACTTGCCCTCCGCGTCGCGCAGCGCGAAGGCGGCGCAGACCACGGCGACGCCGGCGAAGATGGAGACGGTCGCCCAGCCCTCGGTGAGGAGCCCCGCGGCGATGGCGGCGATCATCACCGCGAGGAAGCCGACGGCGACGACGGGATTGCGGCGGGTGAAGCCGACGAGCACGCAGGCGGTGATGCCCCAGAAGGCCGCGAGATAGGGCGTGAAGCCTGAGAACAGGACCATCAGCAGCACGACGAGCGGAACGGCGGCCGGCCAATCGCGGGCGATGACCTCGCGCGCCTTCGGCAGGTCGGCGGCGGGGATGCCCTTCAGGCCGTTCTTCTTCGCCTCGAAATGCACCTGCCAGAACACACCGAAGAAATGCATCGCGGCGGGAATGAGCGCCGCCAGCACGATGGACTGGTAGGGGAGGTTGAGGAACTCGATCATCAGGAAGGCCGCGGCCCCCATGATCGGAGGGGTGATCTGGCCGCCGGTGGAGGCGGTGGATTCGATGGCGGCCGCCATGTGGCGGGGATAGCCGAGCCGCATCATGGCGGGGATGGTGAGCGAACCGACCGTCACGGTGTTGGCGATGGACGAGCCGGAGATCATGCCGAACATGGCCGAACCGAAGATCGACACCTTGGCGGGGCCGCCCGAGTAGCGTCCGGCGAGCGCCGTGGCGAGGTCGATGAACAGGCGCCCGAGGCCGATGCGCGTCGCCAGCACGCCGAACAGAACGTAGTGGAAGACGTAGGTGGCGACCACGCCGAGCGCGATGCCGTAGATGCCGTTGCTGGTGAGGTAGAGGTGGTTGACCACCGCCGACCAGGAATTGCCGGGATGGGCGAGGATGCCCGGCAGCGACTGGCCGTACATGGCATAGACCATCAGCGAGACGGCGATGATGGGCAGCGGCCAGCCGACGCTGCGCCGCGTCGCCTCCAGCAGGACCAGGATGGCGATGGTCGCCATGGCGACGTCCAGCGGCTCGGGATTGCCGACGCGGAAGGCGAGGTCGTCGTAGATCCACGGCATGTAGAGGCTGGCGACGACGGCGCCGGCCGCCAGGATCCAGTCATAGAGGGCGATGCCGCCGGGCGCGAGAATGCCGGCCTGGGCGGGGGTGTGGTGGTCGCGCTTCAGCAGCGGGAAGACCAGAAAGATCAGCCCGAGCACGAAGGCCATGTGGATGCCGCGATGGGTCGCCTCGCGCAGCAGGCCGAAGCCCGCCGTGTAGTAGTGAAAGGCCGAGAGGGCGAAGAGCAGGCCCGCCACCAGCCAGGCGGTCGCCGGCAGCAGCGGCCGGAAGCGCACTTCGGAATCGAACTCCTCCTCCAGCTTCTGGAGGGCGTTCGGGTCCATCGCCTCGATCTTCATCGGCCGTCTCGCGGTGTCGGGGGCGTTGCGGGGAAGGTTCCGATGACGCGGCGGTCGCATCGTCAGGAACGAGAAGGCCGCGCGGTAACCGCGCGGCCCATCGTCGTCAAGCCGGCAGGGCCTGAATCAGCGCAGCAGACCGGCTTCCTTGTAGAAGCGCGCGGCGCCGTCGTGCAGCGGGATGCCGAGGCCCTGCAGCGCCGTCTCCTTGCGGATGGCCTTGCCCTTGGCATGGCCGGAATCGAGCAGGGCGCGGGTCTTGTCGCTCCACAGGGCTTTGGTGACCTCGTAGACGAGATCGGCGCTCATGCGGGTCGAGGTCACCCACTGGGCGCCCACCGCCAGGGTCTTCACGCCCTTGACGTCCTTGTAGGCGCCGTCCGGAATCTCGTCCTCGGCGAAGAACTTGAACTCGGCCATGATCTTCTTGGCCGCCTCGCCGTCGATCGGCAGCAGCTCGATGCCCGTCGTCGTGGCGAGCTCGGTCAGCGCCGCCGTCGGCCAGCCGGTGGTCATGAAGAAGGCGTCGAGGCCGCCGTCCTTCAGCTTCTCGGCAGACGGGCCCGGCTTCAGGTTCTCGGCGCGGTAGTCGCCGTCGCGGATGCCGAAGCCGGCGAGGATCGCCTTGGCGTTGATGATCGACCCCGAGCCCGGCTCGTCGATGGAGATGCGCTTGCCCTTGAGATCGGCGATCGAGCGGACGTTCAGCCCCTTCTTGACCACGACGTGCAGCGATTCCGGATAGAGGTTGGCGATGGCGCGCAGCGCCTCCACCTTCGGCCGGCCCTGGTAGACACCGGTGCCGGAATAGGCCCAGCTCGCGACGTCCGACTGGCTGAAGCCCGATTCCATCGCGCCGCCGACGATGCCGTTCACGTTCGCCACCGAACCGTTGGTGGCCACCGCCGAGGCGTCGAGCGTGCCGGTGGAGATGGCGTTCGCGATGAGACCGCCGATCGGATAGTAGGTGCCCGCCGTACCACCCGTGCCGATGCGGAAGAACTGCTTGGCCTGGGCGAGGGCAGCGCCCGGCGCCAGCAGCGAGGCGAGGCCGGTGGCACCTGCGAGGGCCGTGAACTGCCTGCGGTCGATGGTCATGGTGATGTCTCCACACGTCTTGAACTGCGTCTCCACCGGCCCAGCGGGCGAGGCGGAAAGCGCGCATGTGATCACATTGCAGGCAGCGAAGCCAGCAGCAGGCCTCATTCTGGGGACGGAGCCGCCATGCGGCCTGAAAAGGACTTGCCCGCCGGATGCCGCCGTGGCGGCATGGCGCCAAGGCGCCCGTGAGAGCGCAGACGGAGGGGAAGCATGAAGCGCGTGCAGGTCGTCATCATCGGCTCGGGGCCCTCGGGCCTCATGCTCGGCCACATTCTCCACCGGGCCGGGATCGACACCATCATCCTCGAGAACCGCAGCCAGGACTACGTGCTGGCCCGCGTGCGCGCCGGCCTGCTCGAGCAGGGCACGGTCGATCTCCTGCGCGACAACGGCCTCGCCGGCCGGCTCGACCGCGAGGGCCTCGTCCATCGCGGCATGGCGCTCGCCTTCGACGGCGAGCGGCACCGTATCGACCTCGCCGGCCTCTCCGGCGGCAAGGTCGTCACCATCTACGGCCAGACGGAGGTCACCCGCGACCTGATGGACGCCCGCGCCGCCTCCGGCGCGCCGACCGTCTACGAGGCGGAGGCCGTCACGCCCCACGGCTTCGACGGCGAGGCGCCGCGCGTCACCTATGTGAAGGACGGCGCCACCCACGAGATCGCCTGCGACTTCATCGCAGGCTGCGACGGGTATCACGGCGTCTCGCGCGCGAGCGTGCCCGCGGGCGCCATCTCGACCTACGAACGCGTCTATCCCTTCGGCTGGCTCGGCATTCTCGCCGAGGTGCCCCCCGTCGACCACGAGCTCATCTACGCCAACTCGGCCCGCGGCTTCGCCCTCTGCACCATGCGGTCCAGCACCCGCAGCCGCTACTACGTCCAATGTCCCCTCGACGACCGGGTGGAGGACTGGCCGGACGACCGGTTCTGGGACGAGATCCGCCGCCGCGTCGACGCCCCCACCGCCGAGGCCATGGTCACCGGCCCCTCCTTCGAGAAGTCGATCGCGCCGCTGCGCAGCTTCGTCGCCGAGCCGCTGCGCTTCGGCCGGATGTTCCTCGTCGGCGACGCCGCCCACATCGTGCCGCCGACCGGCGCCAAGGGCCTCAACCTCGCCATGAGCGACGTGCGCTATCTCGCCGAAGGCCTGCTGGAACACTATGGCGAGAGGTCCGCCGCCGGCCTCGACGCCTATTCTGGCCGCGCCCTCGACCGCATCTGGAAGGCGGTGCGCTTCTCCTGGTGGATGACCACCATGCTGCACCGCTTCCCCGACCAGACCGCGTTCGACCAGCGGATCCAGGAGGCCGACCTCGCCTATCTCGTGTCCTCCGAGGCGGCCATGACCTCGCTCGCCGAGAACTATGTCGGCCTGCCGGTCTGATCCCCGTCATTGACCCTGGGGGCGCGGGCGCTTAACTCAGGCGCTTTCGAGCCCTCCGGACTACCGCCATGGCCCTGCGCGAGATCATCGTCCTTCCCGATCCGCGGCTGAAGCTCGTCTGCGAGCCCGTCGCAGCCGTCGATTCCAAGGTGAGGAAACTCGCCGACGACATGCTGGAGACCATGTACGACGCACCGGGCATCGGCCTCGCGGCGATCCAGATCGCCGTGCCCCAGCGCGTCGTCACCATCGACCTCGCCCGCAAGGAGGAGCCGAAGAAGCCGGTGGTGCTGATCAATCCCGAGATCGTCTGGAGCTCGGACGAGCTCTCCGTCTACGAGGAGGGCTGCCTCTCCATTCCCGAATATTACGAGGAGGTGGAGCGCCCGGCGAAGTGCCGCGTCCGCTATCTCGACCTCGATGGCAAGACCCAGGAGCTCGACTGCGAGGGCCTGATGGCGACCTGCGTCCAGCACGAGGTCGATCACCTCAACGGCGTCCTCTTCATCGACCACATCTCCCGCCTGAAGCGCGAGCGCGTCATCAAGAAGTTCACCAAGGCCGCCCGCCGCGAGGCCCTCGCGTGAGCCTGCGCGTCGTCTTCATGGGCACGCCGGATTTCGCCGTGCCCACCCTCTCCGAGATCATCGGCCAGGGCCACGAGGTGGTGGCGGTCTATACCCGCGCGCCGAAGCCTGCCGGGCGCGGCATGGCCGAGCAGAAGACTCCCGTGCATCGTCTCGCCGACGGCTTCGGCATTCCGGTCTTCACCCCGCGCACCCTGCGCGACGCCGCGGCCCAGGCCGACTTCGCCTCCCTCGGAGCCGATGTCGCGGTCGTCGTCGCCTATGGTCTCATCCTGCCGAAGCCGGTGCTCGACGCGCCCGCCCTCGGCTGCCTCAACCTGCACGGCTCGCTGCTGCCGCGCTGGCGCGGCGCCGCCCCCATCCAGCGGGCGATCATGGCGGGCGACGCCGAGACTGGCGTCATGGTCATGAAGATGGACGAGGGCCTCGACACCGGTCCCGTCGCCATGGTCGAGAAGATCGCCATCGGACCCGACATGACGGCGCAGGACCTGCACGACCGCATGGCGGTGCTCGGCGCCGACCTCATGGTGCGGGCGCTGGCCGCCCTCGACCGCGGCTCCCTCGGCTTCGCGCCCCAGGCTGAAGACGGCGTCACCTATGCCGCCAAGATCGACAAGGCGGAGGCACGGATCGACTGGGCGCGCCCTGCGTCCGAGATCCACGACAAGGTGCGCGGGCTCTCGCCCTTTCCCGGGGCCTGGTTCGAGGCCGATCTCGGCAAGGGCCCGGAGCGGGTCAAGGTGCTGCGCACGGCGCTGGCGGCAGGAACGGGGGCGCCGGGAACGCTGCTCGCGGAGGATCTCACCGTCGCCTGCGGCACCGGCGCGCTGCGCCTCGTCGAGGTCCAGCGGGCCGGCGCCAAGGCGATGAAGGCGGCCGACTTCCTCAACGGCGCCAAGGTCGGGCCCGGCGCGGTCTTCGGGTAATGCCGCGCTACAGGCTGACCATCGAATATGACGGCGGGCCCTATCTCGGCTGGCAGATGCAGGGCGCGAGCTTCGGCAAGTCGGTCCAGGGCGAGCTCGTCCGCGCCATCGGCGAATTCTCCGGCGAGAGCGTGACGGTGGGCGGCGCCGGACGCACCGATGCCGGCGTCCACGCCACCGGCCAGATCGCCCATGTCGACCTCTCCCGCGACTGGCCGAACCGCGTGGTGCGCGACGCCACCAACCGCTACCTCAAGGACGAGGCGATCGCCGTGGTGGCGGCCGAGAAGATGCCGGACGATTTCGACGCGCGGTTCTCGGCCGTGCGCCGCCACTACCTCTACCGCATCATCGACCGCCGCCCGCCGCTCACCCTCGAGCGCCAGCGGGCCTGGTGGTCGCCCAAGGCCCTGGACGTCGATCGCATGCGCGAGGCGGCGCGCCTGCTCATCGGCCGGCACGACTTCACCACCTTCCGCTCCACCGAGTGCCAGGCGAAGTCGCCGGTGCGCAACCTCGACCGCTTCGACGTCTTCCGCACCGAGACCGGCATCGAATGCCGCCTCGACGCCCGCTCCTTCCTGCACAACCAGGTGCGCTCCATGGTGGGCACGCTGAAGCTGGTCGGCGAGGGCCTGTGGACGGCCGACGACCTCGCCGAGGCCCTCGCCGCCCGCGACCGCAAGGCCTGCGGCACCGTCGGGCCGGCGCACGCGCTCTACCTGACGCAGGTGGACTATCCCGCGCACTGGCAGCCGCTCCCCGACACGCCGGAGCGGTGAGAGGGCGGATCGCACTCCGAGGCTCGCCGCTTCCCTCGAAGGACGCACTTGGACCTTGCGGGGCCGGCATCCCACCGTCGCCCGATCGTGTTAAACCTGCGCGCCATGACCGAACGCCTGACACCCGAAGCCGCCGTCGACCGCCTGGAAGCCCTCTATGAGGAGGCGACGGCCGCCCTTCGCGCCGCGCTCGCCCGCTATCTCGCCGGCGGTGCGCCGCCGACGCCCGAGGAGCGCGCCCGCTTCGTCTATCCCGAGATCGCCGTCACCTATGCGCCGGAGCGGGCCGCCCCGCGCAACCGCCGCGCCTATGCCAAGTTCTCGCAGCCCGGCCTCTACCGCACGACGGTGACCCAGCCCGGCTTCTTCCGCCGCTATCTCCTCGACCAGCTCCGCCCGCTCACCACCGAATATGACGCGACGCTGGACGTCAGGCCCTCGACCCAGGAAATCCCCTATCCCTATGTGCTGGACGGCGCCGCCGACCTCACCGCCGACGCCCGCACCCCGGCCGAGCTGGCGCGCCACTTCCCCGTGCCGCTGCTGTCCCTCGTCGGCGACGAGGTGGCGGACGGCATCATGGACGGGCTGCCGCAGGGCACCCTGCCGCTCGCCCTCTTCGACGCGGTGCGCGTCGACTATTCGCTGCGCCGGCTGATCCACTACACCGGCACCGACTGGCGCTCGGTGCAGCCCTGGATCCTGCTCACCAACTACCATCGCTATGTCGACCAGTTCGTCGGCTGGGCCATGGCGGAGATCGCCGCCGGCCGCGCCGAAAGGCTGGTCGCCCCCGGCGGGCTCACCGTCACCGCCGAGACGCTGGACGGCGGCGCCGCCCGCATCGCCGCCTCGGCCTGGCACCGCTACCAGATGCCGGCCTACCACCTGGAGCGGCGCGGCACGGCCGGCATCACCCTCGTCAACATCGGCGTCGGCCCCTCCAACGCCAAGAACATCACCGACCACCTGGCGGTGCTCCGCCCCCATTGCTGGCTGATGATCGGCCATTGCGGCGGCCTCAGGCAGGCCCAGGAGATCGGCGACTACGTCCTCGCCCACGCCTATCTCAGGCGTGACCGCATCCTCGACGCTCTCGTGCCGCCGGAAATCCCCATCCCCGCCCTCGCCGAGATCCAGACCGCGCTGCAGGAGGCCTGCGCCGCCGTCACCGGCATGAGCGGCGAGGCGCTGAAGCACCGGCTCAGGACCGGCACCGTCGTCACCAACAACGACCGCAACTGGGAGCTGCGCTATACGCAGGAGGCGCGCCTCTTCAATCTCTCCCGCGCCATCGCCGTCGACATGGAGAGCGGCACCATCGCCGCCCAGGGGTACCGGCTGCGGGTGCCCTACGGCACCCTGCTCTGCGTCTCCGACAAGCCGCTGCACGGCGAGATCAA
Source organism: Phreatobacter cathodiphilus (assembly GCF_003008515.1). Classification (NCBI taxonomy): domain Bacteria; kingdom Pseudomonadati; phylum Pseudomonadota; class Alphaproteobacteria; order Hyphomicrobiales; family Phreatobacteraceae; genus Phreatobacter; species Phreatobacter cathodiphilus. Next base: position 3,428,761 of record NZ_CP027668.1, read on the forward strand.
GCTGCCGGGCGCCGCCAACGCCTTCTATGCCAGCGCCGTCGCCCAGCACCTGCTCGTCGGCCTCGACGCCGTGGAGCGCCTGAAGCGCGCCGGCGGTACCATCCATTCGCGCAAGCTCAGGAGCTTCGACGAGCCGCCCTTCCGCTGAGCGAAAAAGGTCGCAGACTCCGGCTCCTTTTTCCGCCTCGCGCGTTTCTGTCGGTCCGGGTCTGTCCCGGCGGGTGCGACGGAAGCGACGATGCGCAAGTTCGACGATGTGGGTTTTGCGGCGCTGCTGGTCGTCGTCAGCCTGCTGTTCGGCTGGATCCTCTGGCCCTTCTTCGGCGCCATCCTCTGGGCGGTGGTCACCGCCATCGTCTTCGCGCCGGTCAACGACCGCGTCACCCGCGCCATGCCCGACCGGCCGAGCCTCGCCGCGCTGATCACCCTGGTGGCGATCCTGCTCATCGTCATCCTGCCATTCCTCGCCGTCGGGGCGAACCTGGTGTCGCAGGGCGCGGAAGCCTATGCGGCCATCGAATCCGGCCGCATCGACCTGCCCGGCCTGATCCGTCGCGTCCTCGCCAGCCTTCCCGCGTGGGTCACGGATTTCGCCGCCCGCTACGGCATCTACAATGCCGACGACGTACAGGAGCGCATCGCCTCCTGGGCCACCGCCAGCAGCCAGTCCATCGCCACCCGCGCGGTCAGCATCGGCCAGGGCACGGCCGGCTTCGTGCTCGACCTCGGCGTCATGCTGTACCTTCTGTTCTTCCTGCTGCGCGACGGCGGCAGGCTGATCGACCGCATCGCCGACAAGCTGCCGCTGCAACCGCATCGCCGCCGCGCCCTGCTGCGCAAGTTCGCCCAGGTGGTGCAGGCGACCGTCAAGGGCGGTATCCTCATCGCCCTGCTGCAGGGCGCCCTCGGCGGCATCATCTTCTGGTTCCTCGGCATCCCGTCGCCGCTGCTCTGGGCGGCACTGATGGCCTTCCTCTCGTTGGTGCCGGCGGTCGGCGCCGGCCTCGTCTGGGGCCCCGTGGCCATCTATCTCCTCGCCACCGGATCGATCTGGCAGGGCGTCGTCCTCGTCGCCTTCGGCGTCATGGTCATCGGCCTCGCCGACAACATCCTGAGGCCCATGCTGGTGGGCAAGGACGTCAAGCTGCCCGATTACCTCATTCTCATCTCCACCCTCGGTGGCATCGAGATCTTTGGCCTCAACGGCTTCGTGGTCGGCCCGCTTATCGCCGCCATGTTCGTCACCGTCTGGCAGATGCTGGCCGAGACACCCTCACGCCGGGAGCAGCCGGTGCGCGATCCCGGCCCCGCCTGACGGCCTCCCCACGGCGGACTTTGCAGCGCAGCACCAACCCGGTAGGGTCCCCGCCTCGCTGGAAGGCCTTTTCCCATGCTCGTCGGCAAGCGCATCCTTCTCGTCATCGGCGGCGGCATCGCCGCCTACAAGTCGCTCGACCTGATCCGCCGGCTGCAGGACCGCGGGGCGAAGGTGCGCGCCATCCTCACGCGCGCGGGCAGCGAATTCGTCACCCCCCTCTCGATCGGCTCGCTCACCGGCGACAAGGTGTTCCAGGAGCTGTTCTCGCTCACCGACGAGAACGAGATGGGCCATATCGAGCTGTCCCGCGACGCCGACCTCTTGGTCGTCGCCCCCGCCACCGCCGACCTCATGGCGAAGATGGCCAACGGCCACGCCAACGACCTCGCCTCCACCGCCCTCCTCGCCACCGACAAGCGCGTGCTCCTCGCCCCGGCGATGAACGTGCGCATGTGGCTGAACCCGGCGACACGGCGCAATCTCGCGACGCTCGAGGGTGACGGCGTCGCCGTCGTCGGGCCGAACGAGGGCTCCATGGCCTGCGGCGAGTTCGGCCCCGGCCGCATGGCGGAAGTGCCGGAGATCATCGCCGCCATCGAGGGCCTGATGGCCGATCCCGCCGTCGGCCGCCCGCTCGCCGGGCGCCATGTGGTGGTGACCTCCGGGCCCACCCGCGAGGCCATCGACCCGGTCCGCTATATCTCCAACCATTCCTCCGGCAAGCAGGGCCACGCCATCGCCCGCGCCGCGGCGGCGGCCGGCGCCCGCGTCACACTGGTGACAGGACCGGTCGCGCTGGCGGATCCGGTGGGCGTCGCCACGGTCCATGTCGAGAGCGCCCGCGACATGCTGGCGGCCGTCGAGGCGGCGCTGCCCGCCGACGTCGCGGTCTTCGCCGCCGCCGTCGCCGACTGGCGCGTCGCCGAGATCGCCGGCGGCAAGCTCAAGAAGGGCGCCGGCGGCCCGCCGAGCCTCAGCTTCGTCGAAAACCCCGACATCCTCGCGACCGTCGCGAAGAAGACCGCGGGACGGCCGGGCCTGGTCGTGGGTTTCGCCGCCGAAACGGAAGCGGTCGTCGACAATGCCCGCGCCAAGCTCGCCCGCAAGGGCTGCGACCTCATCGTCGCCAACGACGTCTCCAGCGGCACCGACACCTTCGGTGGTGACATGAACCGGGTCCATATCGTCGATGCCGCCGGCGTCGAGACCTGGGAACGCCAGTCCAAGGACGCCGTCGCCGAGGCCCTCGTCTCCCTCCTCGCCCGCCGGATCGCCTCATGAGCCGCCTGACCATCCCCGTCCGCGTCCTGCCCCACGGCGAGGGCCTGCCGCTGCCGCGCGCCCAGAGCGAAGGGGCCGCCGGCATGGACCTCCTCGCCGCCCTGCCCGCCGACGCGCCGCTGACCCTCGCTCCCGGCGACCGCGCAGCCGTGGCGACCGGCCTCGAAATGGCCATTCCGGAGGGCTATGAGGGTCAGGTCCGGCCGCGCTCTGGGCTCGCCCTTAAGCACGGCCTGACGGTTGCCAATGCGCCGGGCACCATCGACTGCGATTATCGCGGGGAGGTGAAGGTCCTGCTCATCAATCTTGGGCGGGAGCCGGTGACCATCGCCCGCGGCGAACGCATCGCGCAGCTGGTGGTTGCGCCCGTCACCGCCGCCGATCTGGTCGCCGTCGACAGCCTGGACGCGACTCGCCGCGGCGCGGGGGGACTCGGTTCTACCGGCAGATGAGAATATTCTTCTCTGCGTTGCAGACACAGGCCTTATGCACGAAATGGTCTTCTACTCTTCGTCTCAGATGTGATTTGCTCGAAATTGGGGTGAAACGACGTCGCCCCCAGCATTGAGGGACCCATGTCGATCCTTTCACGTCGTGGCCGGTTGGCGATCGCCGCCGTTGTCGATATCGCCGTACACGCGGTGAACGCACCCGTGTCGGCGAAGGCGCTTGCCGCACGCCACAACCTTCCGCCCCGGCACCTCGAGCCGCTCCTCCAGGCGCTGGTGAGGGCCGGCATTCTCAAGGGCATGCGCGGCCCGCGCGGGGGCTATGACGTCGCCCGCGACCGCCACCGCATCAGCTGTGCCGAGATCGTCCGCACGGCGGTGGGATCGGGCATGGACGATTTCGACCCCGTCTCGCCGCTGATCGAGGCCATCATCGTGCCCGCCATGGCGGAGGCCGAGCGGGATTACTTCGACCGCCTCGGCAAGATCTCGGTGGCCGACCTCTGCGACAAGGTCGCCGAGGCGCGCGAGGCCGTGCCGGGCCTGCTCGAGCCGGCCTGACCCTCAGGCCGCCCTGACGTCAGGCTGCCTTGGCGAAGACGTTCACCAGCCTGTCGAGCGCGCCGTTCAGCGTCTCGTCCTTCTTGGCAAAGCAGAACCGCACCACCGAGGTGACGGGCGTCTGCGCGTAGAAGGCGGAGACGGGGATGGCGGCCACCCCGTGCTCGGCCACCAGCGTCTTGCAGAAGGCGACGTCGTCGTTGATCCCGGCGGAGGCGAGGTCGACGTTGATGAAATAGGTGGCGGCGCTGGGCAGCACGCGGAAACCGGCCTGCACGAGGCCGGCGTGGAAGAGGTCGCGCGAGCGCTGCAGATCCGCCCGCATGCCGGCGAAATAGCCGTCGTCCTTGGTGAGGCCGTAGGCGACCGCCGCCTGCAGGTTCGGCGGCGTCGTGAAGGTCAGGAACTGGTGCGCCTTCGAGAGCACCTTCATGATCGCCGGCGCGGCCACCACGAAGCCCACCTTCCAGCCGGTGAGCGAGAAGATCTTCCCCGCCGAGCCGATCTTCACCGCCCGGTCGCGCAGCGAGTCGATCGCGAGGACCGACAGGTGCCGCCGGCCGTCGAAGACGACGTGTTCCCACACCTCGTCGGAGACCACGGTGGCACCGAAGCGCTGGCAGAACCTGCCGAGCAGGTCGAGATCCTCGGCCGGGAAGATCGAGGCGGCGGGGTTGAGCGGATTGTTGATCAGGACGACGCGGGTCTTCGGAGTGAAGACGGCGGCGAGGTCCTCCTCGGTGAAACGCCAGTGCGGCGGCCTGAGCGTCACGAAACGCGGCACGCCCCCCGCCCTCAGCACGAGCGGCAGATAGGCGTCGTACATCGGCTGGAACAGCACCACCTCGTCGCCGGGCTCGATCAGCGCCATCAGGGCGCCGGCGAGCGCTTCGGTCGCGCCGGAGGTGATCATCACCTCCTGCTGCGGATCGAGCGTCAGGTTCTGGTGATGCCGGTAGTGGTCGGCCACGGCCTGACGCAGTTCCGGCAGGCCCATCATCGGCGGATACTGGTTCCAGCCGGAGATCACGGCCTCGGCCGCCTTCTGGCGCACGTCCACCGGGCCGGGATCGTCGGGAAAGCCCTGGCCGAGATTGATCGCGCCCGTCTCACGCGCCATCTGCGACATGACCTCGAAGACGGTGGTGGGCAGGTCGGCAAAGATCGGGTTCATGGGATCACCGTCTCGGGCGCGTTCTGTTCAAAGAACGATCCGGCCGGTATGCCGAAACGAGGGGCCCGAGTCAAACCACCGGGAGCGCGACGAAGGTCATGCGGTGCGGGGTGAGCCCGAGATTGGGATGGTGCCGCCGGGCGGAGAAGCCGTGCCGCGCCATCAAGGCCAGCATGTCGGCCTCGGCATAAGTGGCGAGCCCGATCTCGCTGCGGATCTTGCGGTAGGGCGAAACGGCCGTCGCCACGAGGCCGACCAGAGCCGCCGGCAGGTAACCGTGGCGCCAGGCGTTGCGCAGCAGCGAGGTGATGTCGGCCGCCATGCCCGCGTCGGGCGGAATGACGTCGGCGAGGACCAGCCGCCCGCCGGGCTTCAGCTTGGCGCGGAAGCGGTCGAGCAGGGCGGCGAAATCCGCCTCCGACAGATACTGGATGAGGGAGGAGACGACGATGAGGTCGGCCGTGCCGTCCGCCAGCACGGCATTGAGATCCTCGGGAAGGGCGAAGGCGACGTTGGGCAGGGCGCCGAAACGTTCGCGCAGCTTGGCCACCACCGAGGGCGCACCGTCGCACAGCACCAAACGCCCCACCGCCCCGGCGACCCGCGCGCTCTCCAGCGCCTCGCCGCAGGCATAGTCCAGCACCACGGCGTCGGGTCCGAGGCCGGCTTCGGCCACATGGGCGAGAATGCCGTCGGCAATGGCGCGGTAGTGAACTGCCTTGTGGCGATCGCTCACATAAATGGCGTGCTCGCCGTCCCAGAACGAACGCCAGTCGGCCATCACTTGGCCGATCCTGACAGCTTGTCGGTCAGCGCCAGCAGCACGCCGGAGACCACGAAGGTGACGTGGATGACGACCAGCCAGGTCATCTCCCGGTCCGTCATCGCGCCGACATTCATGAAGGCCTTGAGCAGGTGGATGGCGGAGATGGCGACGATCGAGGCGAGCAGCTTCAGCTTGAGGGCGGAGAAGTCGATGGACCCCATCCATTCCGGTCTGTCGCGATGGGTGACGTGTTCCATCTTGGAGACGAAGTTCTCGTAGCCCGAGAACACCACCATGATCACCAGATTGCCGGCGAGCGACAGGTCGATGAGGGTCAGCACGCCGAGGATGACGTCGGCCTCCTTGGCGGTCGGCACCTTGACCATGAACCCGACGAGATCGCGGACGAAGACGATCATCAGGGCGAGCAGGCCGATCATCAGGCCCACATAGAAGGGCGCCATCAGCCAGCGACTGGCGAACAGGCCCCGCTCGAGCGCCCGCTCGATGCCTTCCGATGCGCTGGGATTCTCCGGTATCTGGCTCATGGCGCGGCTCTTGGCACGGGATGGTATCGCAGGCAAGCGGTGCGGCTATTCGCCCTCGCCGAACCGGTCGGCCACCAGCGCCGCCAATGCCTCGACGGCGGCCTCGGCCTCGCGCCCGCGCGCTGTGATGGTGATGGAGGTGCCGATGCCCGCGGCGAGCATCATCAGCCCCATGATCGAACCGGCATCGACCGTCTCGCCGGCCCGCGACACCTTGATGGCGGCGTCGAAGCGGTCGGCGCAGGCGACGAACTTGGCGGAGGCGCGGGCATGGAGGCCGCGCTTGTTGAGGATGGGCAGTTCGCGCACCACGGCATCGGCCGCCTGCGCCGCATTCGCCCCCTCGTCCTGCGCCATCTCGCCGTTCCTCGCGATCCTTCCGCCGCCGAGGCGGCACGATGCCCCGATTGCGGGCAGTTCGCCGCCATTCTAGGCACCGAACCCGCCGGACCTCAATTCCCCGCGAGAACTCGGCTGGCGATGTTGATGTATTTGCGCCCGGCTTCCTGGGCATGGAGCACCGCCTCGGCCAGCGGCTTCTCCGAGCGCACGGTGGCGAGCTTCACGAGCATTGGCAGGTTGATGCCGGCGATGACCTCGACAGGGCGGCCGCTCATCACCGAAATGGCGAGATTGGACGGCGTGCCGCCGAACATGTCCGTCAGCACCGCCACCCCGTCGCCGGAATCGACCTGGTCCACCGCGGCGATGATGTCGCGGCGACGCTGGTCCATGTCGTCACTCGGCCCGATGGCGATGGTCTCCACCTGGCGCTGGGGACCGACGACATGTTCCATGGCATGCCGGAATTCGACGGCCAGTTGGCCGTGCGTCACGATGACGAGACCGATCATCAGGCACTCCGCGCGCGGCTCGCCGCGCGCCTGCTCACTCGGAAGGAAGACATCTTGACCATGTGGCCGGCTGGCGCAAGGGCAGGTCGGTCAACGATAGCCATACGCGTGCGATGCAGCAAGGACCGGATTTGGTGTGGAACACCACGGGGATCGGGCCAGAACCAGCGGCGCCGGGTCGACGGTTGGGGCGACCGGCAGGCGCGGCAATCTGACGCCGCAGAGTTCCGTCCACAGGCTTGCGGCCTCCGGCATGCGCGCAGCATCCTCCGCCGCGAGGTCGACAACCAGACCCACCACCGCACAGAGCTCGAAGGCCAGCGGCACGATCCCCTCGCCGCGCCGTTCGACGAGCCCCCCGATCGCCGCCGGCGCGCGGGCGACGACCCGGTCGCCATGGGCCTCAAGCGCCACCCGGTCGTCGGCGACGAGGCGGGCGAAGGGCACGCGGCCGGCCGCTGCGAGGGCGAGGACGTCGAGGGCCAGGCGCGACTTGCCCGATCCGGACGGCCCCCGGATCAGCACCGCCCGGGCGCCGAGGAGAACCGCGGTGGCGTGGACGGTGGCCACGGCCGCCGCCTTCAGGCCGCCGGCAGGCGGACGACGAAGCGGGCACCGGCCGGCACGGGCTGACCCTCCTCGTCGGTGCGGCCGGGACGGTTCTCCGCCCAGATGCTGCCGCCGTGCGCCTCGATGATCTGCTTGGAGATGGACAGACCGAGGCCGGAATTCTGCCCGTAATCCTGGTGCGGACGATCGGTGTAGAAGCGCTCGAAGATGCGCTGCAGCGCGTCCTCGCGGATGCCGGGCCCGTCGTCCTCGACGACGATCTCGATGGCGCCCTTGAGCTTGCGCGCGGTCACCCGCACCTCGCCGTCGGGCGGCGAGAAGGAGCGGGCATTGTCGATCAGGTTGGTGACGACCTGGCTGATCCGGCCGTCATGGCCGGGTACGACGAATTCCGCCGGCTTGCCACCCTCGAAGCTGAGCACCACCGGCACCTGGCCGTCCTTGCGCACCTCATTGGCGATGGTGACGAGAGTGCCGAGAAGCTTCGACAGGTCGATGCGCGTCGATTCCTGGCGCTGCAGCTCGGCGTCGAGGCGGCTCGCATCGGAAATGTCGGTGATGAGCCGGTCGAGGCGGCGCACGTCGTGCTGGATCACCTCGAGGAGCCGTCCGCGCGAGGCGTCGGTCTTGGCGAGGGGCAGCGTCTCCACCGCGGAGCGCAGCGAGGTCAGCGGGTTCTTGAGCTCGTGGGCGACGTCGGCGGCGAAGCGCTCGATCGCCTCGATGCGGGCGTAGAGCGCGTCCGTCATGTCGCGCAGCGACCGCGACAGGTGGCCGATCTCGTCGCGGCGCTGGCTGAAGTCGGGGATCTCCTCGCGCGAGCGGTGGCGCCGGCGCACCTGCTCGGCGCCCTCGGCGAGCTTGCGGACCGGGCCGGCGATGGTGCGCGCCATCAGGATCGACAGCACCACCATGACCAGGGCGGCGACGAGGAAGACGCGCAGCACCTGGAAGCGCTCGGCATCGAGCACCGCGTCGATCTCGCCGCCTTGCGTGTTCAGCAGCAGCACGCCGAGCACGCCTCGGAAGCGCTGCACCGGGATGGCCACCGAGACGATCAGTTCGCCGCGCTCGTTGACGCGCACCATGCTGACCTTCTGCCCGTTCAGCGCCTGCACCACCTCCGGATAGCTGCGGCCGTTGCGCAAACCGAGGTCGCGGTAGAGCGGGAAATTGCCGCCGCCGCGCAGGAAGCGGCGGATCTCGTTCCACCACTTCTCGTAGAAGGGCGGCTTGGTGCCGATGGGCGGCAGGTCGAGGGTCTGGATGTCACCGCGGCCATAGAGGTTTCGGTTGTCCAGGATGAGGTTGCCCTCGCGGTCGTAGACGCGGGCCTGGGTGCCGGTCGGGCCGGTCAGGCGGCGCAGCACCGGCGCGACACGCTCCGGGTTGATGGGAAATTCGAGCAGGGCGCCGAAGTCGTCCACGGACGAGGCCGCGCCTCCGAGCTGCAGCTCGAACAGCTTGTCCGGGTCGATTGGAATGACCGGCCCCTCGACGGAGGTGGAGGCGGCGATGGCGCCGGCGATGATTTCGCCCTGCACCAGAAGGCTCTGCGCCCGCGATTCGATCAGCCCCTCGCGAAACTGCGACAGCCACAGGATGCCGGAGACCAGCGCCACCAGGCCGACGAGGTTCAGGAGGACGATCCGCCGCGTCAGGCTGGAGAAGGAGCGGTTGACGACGGCCCGCGCGGCGCGGGCGAGAACCCGCACCAGCCTCGCCCAGGGCCTCAGCGGCCGAGGGGGGGCGGAGGGCTGCGCCGCCTGGGTCTCGTCTGTGGTCCGGTCCAGCATGGTGCCGGTGAGGCGCCGGGGCGGCCTCACTCCTTGAAGCGGTAGCCGACGCCGTACAACGTCTCGATCATCTCGAAGTCGTCGTCGACCACCTTGAACTTCTTGCGCAGCCGCTTGATGTGGCTATCGATGGTGCGGTCGTCGACATAGACCTGGTCGTCATAGGCGGCGTCCATCAGGGCGTTGCGGCTCTTCACCACGCCCGGGCGCTGGGCGAGCGCCTGCAGGATGAGGAACTCCGTCACGGTGAGCGTCACCGGCTCGCCGTCCCAGGTGCAGGTGTGGCGCTCGGGGTCCATGCGCAGCTTGCCGCGCTCCAGCACCTTGGCGTCGGTCTTCGCCTCCGCGGCCGGGTCCTTGGCGGCCGCCCGCCGCAGCACCGCCTTCACGCGCTCAACCAGCAGGCGCTGGGAGAACGGCTTCCGGATGAAGTCGTCGGCGCCCATCTTCAGGCCGAACAGCTCGTCGATCTCCTCGTCCTTGGAGGTGAGGAAGATCACCGGCATGTCCGTCTTCTGCCTGAGACGGCGCAGCAGCTCCATTCCGTCCATCCGCGGCATCTTGATGTCGAGGATGGCGAGGTCGGGCGGCGTCTGCTTGAAGCCGTCGAGGGCCGAGGCGCCGTCATTGTAGGTGACGATGCGATAGCCTTCGGCTTCGAGCGCGATGGCGACCGAGGTGAGGATGTTCCGGTCGTCGTCGACGAGAGCGATGGTCGGCATTTGCTTCCCTTATTGGGCGAGGCATGTGTCGGGCGCGAATTGTGGCAGACGCGCCCCCGCCGTTCGAACGCGCCAAGCGTGGCGAAAATGGGACTGACGCAGGATAACGGCAAGGCGTCGCGAAGATAAGGGGCTTCGGCGAGGTTTATTCCGATGGTTCCGTGCCGGCCGGCCAGTCTCCGCCGCCTGAAATGCAAAAGGCCGGGCGCTGGCCCGGCCTCGCCCGTCCCTCGTGGGGCCGGCTCTTACTTCGGAACCTCGACCGGGCTGTCAGACTGCTCGCGCAGATAGGCGATGAGATCGGCGCGCTGCTGCTCGGAGCGGATGCCGGCGAAGGCCATCGAGGTGCCGGGAATGGCCGCCCGCGGATTGGTGATGAAGGCGTAGACGTCCTGCAGCGTCCAGGGCTCGCCCGACTTCGCCTTCATGGCGGCGGAATAGTTGAAGCCCGGGGCGCCGGCATGGTTGCGGCCGACGACACCCCAGAGGTTCGGACCGGCACCGTTGGCGCCGCCCTTGTTGATCGTGTGGCAGGTCGCGCACTGACGGAACACGGCCGGGCCGTTGGCGGCATTGGCGGAGGCGAAGACCTCGGCCATCGACTTGGTCGGCGCCGCGGCGGCGGCCGCGGTCTGCTGGCCGGCGGGCGGCGCCACGGCCACCTCGTAGCCCGGCTTCGCCGGCGTCTTCGGCCGGAACAGTTCATTGGCCAGAATGCTGCCGCCGAGGGTGCCCGTGCCGACGAGAAGCACGGCCATCATGACCTTGTTGATTTCCAATCCGTCCATCGGGACCAGCTCCAGAGATCGGCGGCGCCTTGCGAAAATGCGCGGGGGCACGCGGGATGGGCCTGCCGATTTGGCGCGGACACTATCCAATTTGCTCCCCGTGAGGCAACCCGTATATGCACGCCTCTCTCATGCTACTTTTTGCCGCCTCCAAACTGCGCCCGACGCCGCGAAAACCGCCCGCCATGACCGCATCCCTCGTCCTCATTCCCGCCCGCATGAGCGCCTCGCGGCTGCCCGGCAAGCCTCTCGCCGACATCGGCGGCACCCCGATGATCGTCCATGTGATGCGCCGCGCCGAGGCGGCCGGGCTCGGCCCGGTGGTGGTGGCGACCGATTCGGCGGAGATCCTGGCCGCGGTCGAAGCGGCGGGCGGGCGCGCCGTCATGACCCGCGCCGACCACCCCACCGGCTCGGACCGCATCGAGGAGGCGGCCGACCTCGTCGACCCCGACCGCCGCTACGACCGCATCGTCAACGTCCAGGGCGACCTGCCGACCATCGAGCCCTCGGTGGTGCGCGCCGCGAGCGACCTCCTCGACGACGCCGCCGTCGATATCGGCACCCTCGCCGCCGTCATCACCCGGCAGGAGGAGATCACCAATCCCAACGTGGTGAAGGCGGTGGGCACGCCCCTGTCGGCCACGCGGCTGCGGGCGCTCTACTTCACCCGCGCCACCGCCCCCACCGGCGAAGGGCCGCTCTACCATCACATTGGCCTCTACGCCTATCGACGGGCGGCGCTGGAGCGCTTCGTGTCGCTGCCGCCCGCCCCGCTGGAGAAGCGCGAGCGGCTGGAGCAGCTCCGCGCCCTGGAGAATGGCATGCGCATCGACATCGCCGTGGTCGAGGCCGTGCCGCTCGGCGTCGACACGCCGGCCGACCTCGAACGCGCCCGCGCCCTCATCGCCAAAGCCTGATCCTTTCGCTAAACAGACCGCCCCACCGGAGTGACGCGTCCATGATCCTCGCGCCCAAGCGCATCGCCTTCCAGGGCGAACTCAGCGCCTTCTCGCACCAGGCGGCCAATGCGGTCTTCCCGCAGGCCGAGGTTCTCCCCTGCCCGAGCTTCGAGGACGCCTTCGCCGCCATCCAGAACGGCGACGCCGATCTCGGCATGATCCCGATCGAGAACTCCATCGCGGGCCGCGTCGGCGACGTGCATCACCTCCTGCCCACCGCCGGCCTCAACATCATCGGTGAGTTCTTCCTGCCGATCCGCTTCCAGCTCATGGGCGTGAAGGGCTCGTCCCTCGCCACGGTGAAGACCGCCCGCAGCCACATCATGGGCCTCGGCCAGTGCCGGCAGATCATCCGCAAACTCGGCCTGAAGCCCATCGTTGCGGCGGACACGGCGGGCTCGGCCCGCGAGGTCGCCGAGATGAACGACCCGACCCAGGCCGCCATCGCCCCGCGCCTCGCCGCCGAGGTCTACGGCCTCGAGATCCTCGCCGAGGACATCGAGGACGCCGCCAACAACACCACCCGCTTCGTCATCCTGTCGCGCCAGAAGATCTGGGCGGCACCGGGCCAGAACTGCCTGACGAGCTTCGTCTTCCAGGTGCGCAACGTGCCGGCGGCGCTCTACAAGGCCATGGGGGGCTTCGCCACCAACGGCGTCAACATGACGAAGCTGGAGAGCCACATGATCGGCGGCCGCTTCGTCGCCACGCGCTTCTACGCGGAGATCGAGGGCCATCCCGACGACCGCAACGTCAAGCTGGCGCTGGAGGAGCTCGCCTTCTTCGCCAAGGAGCTGACCATCCTCGGCGTCTATCCCCAGCACCCCTGGCGGAACGAGGTCGAGAAGACCGTGGCGGAGTGAGCCTCGCGCCGCGGCCGCGAATCGCGGCACCCTCGGGTCCATGGACCCTGCCCTTCCCGACATGGACACGCTGCGCATCGCCATCGCGCTCGCCGACACCGGTGATCTCGCGGCGGCTGGCGCTCGACTGGGCGTCGGCAAGCGCACCGCCGCCGCCCGCATCGCCCAGCTCGAGCGCCGCATCGGGGTCGTACTCTTCGACCATGCCGGCAAGTCGGTCCGGCTGACGGCGGCGGGGGACGCTTTCGTCGCCGAGGTCCGGCTGTCGCTCGCCGCCGCCGAACGCGCCGCGCGCCTCGCGCGCGCGGTGGCGGAGCGCGCAGAGACCATCGGCATCGGCGTCACCGACGAGGCGATGCTCGGGCCCCTGCGCGAACTGTTCGAGGACCCTGCCTGGGTCGAGGCCAGCTTCGCGCCGGCCCTCCATCACGGGCCGCTGGCCGACCAGATGGCGGCGCTGGCCGAGGGGCGGCTCGCCATGGTCTTCACCGCCCCGCCGCTGCCGGCCCATCCGCGCATCCAGCATCGTGAGGTGGCGACGTCGAAGTGGTCGGCCCTCGTGCCGGATGCCGAGGCGCGGCTCAGGAAGACGGCGAGCCTGTCGAACCTCGCCCGCAAGCCCCTCGTCATGCTGGCGCGGGAGAAGGCGGCACTTGCCCATGACGGCGTGCTGGCCGCGCTGCAGGCGACGGGAACCGTTCCTTTCGTCGCCCAGCAGGCCGAAAGCTGGGCCGGCGTCGCCGCCATGGTCAGCCTCGGGCTCGGTTCTGCCTTGGTGCCCTCGGTGGTGGCCAAGCGCCTCGCGGTGACGGGTGCGACCGTGCTGCCGCTGGTCGAGGCCGAGGGCCTGCCGCCCTGGACGATCTCCTGCCTCTGGCTCCCGCAGCCGGCCGGCACGGCGGCCGCCGAGGCCGTCGCGCTGGTGAAGAGCCGGCTGCGATAGAGGAACGCGGTCGGTGCACCGCGTCATCTCTCCCCGGCGGGGAGAGGTGAAGGAGGCGGCGCCGTCGTGCCCTGCGCTCGTCGCGGGGTCCGGTCGACAGGACCCGCGGGAAACGTCAGCGCCCCCCCGTCACCTGCGGCCCGTCGACGAAAGCACGGATGAGGTGGTGCGCGATGGCGAGCGGCGGCGGGCAGGAGAGCCGGCCGGGATGCTGCTTCGCCAGCATCATCCAGCACTCCTCGCGGGTGAACCAGCGCGCGTCCTCGAGCTCCTCCGTGTCGATCTCGATGTCGCGGCTGGTGGCTTCCGCGAGACAGCCGATCATCAGCGACGCCGGGAAGGGCCAGGGCTGGTCGCAGAGATAGGTGACGCGGCCGATCTTCACCCCCGCCTCCTCCATGATCTCGCGGCGCACGGCGTCGGCGATGGTCTCGCCCGATTCGAGGAAACCGGCGAGCGCCGAGTACATCCCCGGCGGGAAGCGGCGCTGCCGACCCATCAGGCAGCGGTCGCCGTCCACCGCCAGCATGATCACGACGGGGTCGGTGCGCGGAAAATGCTGCGCGCCGCAGGACGGGCAGTCGCGGCGCCAGCCGGCCTGCGACAGCTTCGACTGCGCCCCGCACTTGCCGCAGAAGCGGTGGGTGGCGTGCCAGTGCATCACCGACTTGCCCTGCGCCATGGGGCCGAGATGGTGCGGCTCGACGACGCCGGTCATGGCGATGGTGCGCATGTCGGTGATGAGCAGGGTCGGGTCGTCGACCTTGATCTCGGCGATCCGATAGGCGTTGGGATCGGTCTTGGCGAGCTCCGGCACCAGCCGGGCGAAGCGCGGCGCGCCGTTGGCGAGGCCGAGGAAGGCGGTCTCCAGCGGCTCGCCGAAAGCCTCCGCCTCGGCCGCGGTGAACAGCGGATCGCCGCGCTCGCCGTTGCGCCTGAGGATCGGCGTCTCCCCGGCGAAGACGTAGAGCCGGGTGCGCGGGTCGGCGAAGGTGGCGGCGAGCCAGGCCTCGTCGCCGCGCTTGGCACTCATCCTGTCGAGGTCGTTCTCGGTATAGCCGAGCGTGATGGGCGGGAGCGGCGGCAGGGCGTCGGACATGGCGAGGGGGCTTTCCGGAACGGGGGCCGGAACGCTCGCACGGCCGACAGGCGTGAGCAACGCGTTCAACCGGCGGAGAGCCTTGCCCTCAGCGCGGAAATGAACCCCTCCCGCGGCGCCTCGGCATAGGGCTGCGCCGGCGCCTTGCCCCAGACGGGGCCCGGCCAGGCGGGATCGCCGGCGAAGCGGCCGATGACGTGGACGTGGAGCTGCGGCACCATGTTGCCGAGCGCCGCGACGTTGAGCTTCTCGCAGCGGGTCATGGCCCGCAGCACGTCGGAGATGGCCGCGATCTCCTCCATGAGCTGGATGCGGTCCTCGGGCAAAAGGTCGACGATCTCCACCGCCCCCTCGCGCCGGGGCACGAGGATCAGCCAGGGATAGGTGGCGTCGTTCATCAGCCGCACCGCCGAGAGCGGCAGGTCGGCGACGGCGAGCGTATCGGCGGCGAGGCGGGGATCGAGAGCGAAGGCGGATGTCATGGCGGGTTCCGGAAAACTGTCGCCACTCTAGCCGCTCCGCAACGGCCTGTCCGGTCCGGCGCGAAGGCCGCTTGCGTCCCGCCCGCCTTCCCGCCATATAGCCGGTGGGAGGTTGGCGGTGGACGAGACTCTCGCCAACCCGGTCAGGTCCGGAAGGAAGCAGCCGTAACGAGCCCGTTTCGGGTCGCGTGTCAGCCTCCCACTTCATCCTCAGCGGATGGTTGCCCTCGCGCGCGCCGCGCGCGACACTGGCATGAGCCCTTCGCCAGACCCCGAGCAGGACTGCCATGGATTCCTCGCCCGAGACCGAACCCGGGTTCGCTCTCGGGACGCCGGAGCCGCCCAAGGCCACGCCCTATCGCGTCCTCGCCCGCAAGTACCGGCCGCAGCACTTCTCCGACCTGATCGGCCAGGAGGCCATGGTCCGCACCCTGTCGAACGCCTTCGACACGGGCCGCATCGCCCAGGCCTATCTGTTCACCGGGGTGCGCGGCGTCGGCAAGACCACCACCGCCCGCATCCTCGCCCGTGCGCTGAACTACGAGCTGCCCGGCGAGGTCGACCGCCCCTCCATCCACCTCGACCGCCCCGGCACCCATTGCCAGGCGATCATGGAGGGCCGCCACGTCGACGTGATGGAGATCGACGCGGCCTCCCACACCGGCATCGACGATGTCCGCCAGATCACCGACGGCGCCCGCTACGCGCCCGTCTCGGCCCGCTACAAGGTCTATATCGTCGACGAGGTCCACATGCTCTCGGAGAAGGCGTGGAACGCCTTCCTGAAGACGCTGGAGGAGCCGCCGGCCCACGTGAAGTTCATGTTCGCCACCACCGAGATCCGCAAGGTGCCGGTGACCGTGCTCTCCCGCTGCCAGCGCTTCGACCTGCGCCGCGTCGAGGCCGACGTGCTGGTGAACCATCTCGCCGGCATCTGCGAGAAGGAGGGCGTCGCCGTCGATCCGGACGCCCTCGGCCTCATCGCCCGCGCCGGCGAGGGCTCGGTGCGCGACAGCCTCTCCATTCTCGACCAGGCCATCGCCCACGGCGCCGGCGAGGTCACTGCCGAGAACGTGCGCCGCATGCTCGGCCTCGCCGACCGCGCCCGCATCATCGACCTCTTCGAGCACGTCATGAAGGGCGACGTCGCAGCCGCCATGGCCGAGTTCAAGAGCCAGTACGACGACGGCGCCGACCCGGAGATCGTCCTCGGCGAACTCGCGGAATTCGTCCATTTCGTCACCCGCGTGAAGGTCGCGCCGGCCGCCGCCGACGACGTCGCCTTCTCCGAGACCGAGCGCAGCCGCGGCCGCGACTTCGCCGGCCGCCTGTCGCACCGGGTGCTCGCCCGCGCCTGGCAGATGCTGATGAAGGGCATCGAGGAGGTGGCGCGTTCGCCCAAACCCTTGGCCTCCGCCGACATGGTCCTCGTGCGCATCGCCTATGCGGCGGATCTGCCGACACCGGACGAGGCGCTGCGCATGCTCGCCGACGGCTCCGGCGCGGTCGGCGCAGGCGCGGCCCCGCGCCTGCCCTCCGGCGGCGGCGGTGGTGGCGGTGGCGGGTCGGCCCAGGCCGCCGCGGCCGCGGCCGCTCCGCGGCTCAGCTCCGTCGCGAGGCCCGAGGGCGCGCCCGTCGCCATGCGCGAACAGGCCGCGCCGCAGGCCCAGCCGCATATGGTGCTCGCCAGCTTCGCCGAGGTCATCAAGCTCGCCGCGGAGAAGCGCGACGTCAGGCTGAAGCAGCAGCTCGAGGGCGACATGCATCTCGTGCGCTGCGAGGACGGCCGCATCGACTTCCGCCCCACCCGCAACGCCGCTCCGACGCTCGCCGGCGACCTGCAGAAGAAGCTGACCGACTGGACCGGCCGGCGCTGGGTCGTCACTATCTCCTCCGAGGAGGGCGAGCCGACGGTGCGCGAGCGCCTCGCCGCCGAACAGGCCGACCGCGAGCGCGGCGTCCTCGCCCATCCCGCCGTCCAGGCCGTGCTGGCGAAGTTCCCCGGCGCCGAGATCGTCGCGGTGCGCCCGCTCGACGGCGGCGCCGAGGCGGAACCCGCCCCGCTCGCCCCCGCCGCTGAGAACGATGGCGAGGGCGACTGGGAACCCGTCGATCCCTGGGACGACGACTTCTGACCCCGAGCCAAGGATTTCGCCATGAAGGACATCATGGGCCTGATGAAACAGGCGCAGGCCATGCAGGCCAAGCTCCAGGAGGCCCAGGCCGACATGGAGCGCACGGAGGTGCAGGGCACGGCGGGCGGCGGCATGGTCACCGTCAGCCTCACCGTGAAGGGTGACCTGCGCAGCGTCTCGGTCGATCCCTCGCTCCTGAAGCCGGACGAGAAGGAGATCCTCGAGGACCTGCTGCTCGCCGCCCATGCCGACGCCCGCCGCAAGGCCGAGGTGGTGGCGCAGGAGAAGATGAAGGGCGTCACCGGCGGCCTGCCGCTGCCGCCCGGCATGAAACTGCCGTTCTGAGGCGCCCGTGCCGCCGCGCCGCGTCGCCATCGCCGACATCACGCCCTTCGCCTATGCCTTCGAGGCGGGGATCGGCGGCACCATGACCGACATCGGCCGCACCCTCGGCAGCGACACGATCGGCCTCCTCGTCCAGACGGTGAAACCGGGCATGCGCTCCTCGCGCCGCCACCGGCACCTGTTCCAGGAGGAGATCCTCGTGGTCATGGCGGGCGAGGGCACGCTGATCCACGGCGAGGAGCGCCATCCCGCCAAGGCGGGCGAGGCCTTCTGCTACCGCGCCGGCGACCCCGATCCGCATTGCTTCGAGAACACCGGCACGGCCGACCTCGTCATCTGGGCCTTCGGCAACCGCTTTCCCCACGAGGTCTGCCTCTATCCCGACCAGGGCGTCGCCTTCGTCGAGGGCCTCGGCGCCGAGGTGCCGCTGGAGAATATCCGGCAGAGCGACTGGACTGAGGACCGTCGCAAGACCTGACGGCGGGCGCGCGGCTCGCGCCGCGTCATGGCCGGGCTTGTCCCGGCCATCCACGACCTGACCACCGGGGCTGACAAAAAGTCGTGGATGCCCGGCACGAGGCCGGGCATGACGGAGGGAGGGGCACCCGTCGATGATTCCCCCGAGAAGGTAGTCCATCCATGTCCAAGAGGGTCGCGGGCCCCGAGATCGAGCGGCTGATCCAGCTCCTCGCCAAGCTGCCGGGCCTCGGGCCCCGCTCGGCGCGGCGCGCCGCGCTGCATCTCGTCAAGAAGCGCGAAAGCCTGATGCAACCGCTCTCCGCCGCCATGACGGAAGCGCTGGACAAGATCGTCATCTGCTCGACCTGCGGCAATGTCGACACCTCCGACCCCTGCACCATCTGCACCGATCCGCGCCGCGACGGCGGCGTGATCGTCGTGGTGGAAGACGTCTCCGACCTCTGGGCGCTGGAACGCGCCGGCGCCATCAACGCCAAGTACCACGTGCTCGGCGGCACGCTCTCGCCCCTCGACGGCGTCGGGCCGCAGGACCTCAACATCGAGAGCCTGGTCACCAGAGTGCGCGAGGGCGGCGTGCGCGAGGTCATCCTCGCGGTGAACGCCACCGTCGACGGCCAGACCACCGCCCATTACGTCACCGACCTCCTCGCCGGCACCGGCGTGGCGGTGACCCGCCTCGCCCACGGCGTGCCGGTGGGAGGCGAGCTCGACTATCTCGACGAGGGCACGATCTCTGCGGCCATCAGGTCACGCACGACGTTCTGATGTCCACGGGAGCCCTTCCTCGGCTCCAGCCGCCACCTGGCCGTCATCCCCGGCCGAGCGCAGCGAGGGGAAGGGATCCAGGGGTTGCAGGGTGCTTCCTGCGGCCTCTTGGACCCCCTTCCCTCGGCCTTCGGCCTCGCCGGGGGTGACGGCCGGCGATGCGACAACGTGGGACGTGTCGTGGCCCCTGTCTCTGCGCAGGGCGGAGGGCCCGCCCCTCACAACCGGTAGGCTTCCTTCGCCAGCCGATAGGCGAGGTCGACGGCCAGCTCCTGCGCCTCGTCCTCGTCGAGGCGCCCGTCGCAGACGAGTTCGGCGAGATGCGCGCAATCGACCCGCCGCGCCACGTCGTGCCGGGCGGGGATGGAGGGAAAGGCGCGGGTGTCGTCGTTGAATCCGACGGTGTTGGAGAAGCCAGCGGTCTCGATGGCCTGTTGCTTGAATCGCTTCATGCCCTCGACCGAATCGAAGAACCACCAGGGCGGCCCCAGCCGCAGCGCCGGATAATGGCCGGCGAGCGGCGCGAGCTCGCGCGAATAGGCGGTCTCGTCGAGGGTGAAGAGGATGATGGTGAGCGAGGGCTCGTTGCCGACCGCGTCCAGCAGGGGCTTCAGGGCACCGACATAGTCGGTGGGGCCTGGAATGTCGGCGCCCATGTCGCGGCCGAAGCGGGCGAAGATCCCGGCATTGTGGTTGCGCCGCGAGCCCGGATGGATCTGCAGCACCAGCCCGTCGTCGAGACTCATGCGTGCCATCTCGGTCAGCATCTGGCCGCGGAAGAGGTCCCGTTCGCCCGCACTTGCTGCGCCGGCCAGCACCTTCCCGAACAGCGCCTCGGCCTCCGCCGGAGACAGGTTCGCCGTGGTAGCCGAGGGGTGGCCGTGGTCGGAGGCGGTGGCGCCATGCGTCTTGAAGAAGGCGCGGCGCCGGCGGTGCGCCGCGAGATAGCCGGCCCATGTCGCCGTGTCCTCGCCGGTGATCTCGCCGAGGCGGGCGACATTGGCGCGGAAGCCCTCGAAATCCGGATCGACCACCGCGTCCGGCCGATAGGTCGTGACGACCCGCCCCTTCCAGCCTGAGGCCGCCAGCATGGCGTGCCATTCGAGATCGTCGAGAGCTCCTTCCGTCGTGGCGATCACCTCGATGCCGAAGGTCTCGAACAGCGCCCGCGGCCGATACGCCGGCAGCGCCAGCGCCGCGGCGATCCGCTCGTAGGCCGCATCCGCATTGGCCGCCGACAGCCGCTCGTCGAGGCCGAACAGGGCGGCGAAGGCGTGGTCGAGCCACAGCCGTGTCGGCGTGCCGCGGAACAGGTGATAATGCGCCGCGAAACGCCGCCAGATGGCCTTGGGGTCCGTCTCCACCGGCGTCCCGTCCTTCGTCGGCACGCCGAGATCCTCCATCCTGACGCCCTGCGCATGCAGCATGCGGAAGACGTAGTGATCCGGCACGACGAAGAGCCGCGCCGGATCGGGAAAGGGCGCGTTCTCCGCGTACCAGCGCGGGTCGGTATGGCCGTGCGGCGAGACGATCGGCAGGTTTGCGACGCTGTCGTAGAGGCGGCGCGCGATGGCCCGCGCCGTGGGATCGAGAGGGAACAGCCGGTCCGGCGCGCAGATGCGGCTCGACGGCGATGGCAGCCGCGACGGGGTCATGGGGCCTCCCGCTGCGGATGGCCGCCTCTCCCGGGCGCCCTTCGTCTCCGACAGCCGGGGAAAGCTAGTATGGTAGCTCCCGAAGTCAACCAGAGCGCTTGCCGCCCGACCGCCGATGGGGCAGGCAGGGGCCATGCGCACCATCACCCTCGTCGGCATCGGCGCCGGCCATCCCGGCCACCTCACCCTGCAGGCGATCGAGGCCATCGCCGCCGCCGAGGTGTTCTTCGTCCTGGAGAAGGGCCGCGCCGCCGACCAGCTCGTCGCCGTGCGCGAGGCGATCCTGTCCCGCCACGCCGCGCGGCCCGGCTGGCGCCTCGTCCGCATCGCCGATCCGCGCCGCGCCTCAGGCGGCGATTACCGGGAGGCGGTCGCCGACTGGCACGCCGCGCGCACCCGCCTCCTCGTCGAGGCCATCGCCCGCGACCTTCCCGAAGGCGGTCGTGGCGCCTTCCTCGTCTGGGGCGACCCGGCGCTCTACGACAGCGCCATCCGCATCCTCGATGCCGTGGCGGCGGCAGGGCTCGCCTTCCACCTCGAGGTCATCCCCGGCATCAGCGCCCCGCAGGCCCTGGCCGCGGCCCACCGCATTCCGCTCAACCGCATCGGCGAGCCGGTCCACGTCACCACCGGCCGGCGCATCGGCGAGGGCCTGCCGCCCGAGATCGATTCGACGGTGGTCATGCTGGACGACGGCTCCGGCCTCGCCGCCGTCGACCCCGCCGGGCTCGACATCTGGTGGGGCGCCTATCTCGGCACGCCGGACGAGGTGCTGATGGCGGGGCCCCTGGCCGAGATCCGCGACGCCATCCTCACCTTGCGCGCCGAGCGGCGGGCCGCCGTCGGCTGGATCATGGACACCTACCTGCTGCGCCGTAGGGACTAGCCCGGTAGCCGCGCGATGGCGTGGAAGAACGAGCCGGAGACATGGCCGCGCACATGGCCGACCGGGCCGAGCGCCGTGCCCTCCGCGTCCCGGGCCGCACCCAGGGCGCCGTCGGCCGCCGCCGCCGCAATGGTCGCATAGTGGAACTCGTGGCCGGAGAGGGCCGTGCCCGCGGGCCCGAGCGCACTCGCCGCCTCCGTCGTCACCAGCCGGTAGCCGAGCGACATCTTCCGCTTCGCGAAGCTCGTCGTCACCGGCAACAGCCCCGCCATGGGATGGGCGACGCCCTCGGCATCGACCAGCGCGTCGCCGAGCACCATGTAGCCGCCGCACTCGCCATGGACGGAGCGGGTGGCGGCGAAGGCGCGCAGGGCCGCCAGGAACCGCCCGGCCGCGGCGAGGCGCCGCGCGTGCAGCTCGGGATAGCCTCCGGGCAGCCAGCAGGCGTCGCACTCCTCTGGCGGCGCCTCGTCGGCGAGCGGCGAGAAGGGCACGAGAACCGTACCGGCGGCGCGCCAGCCCGCCTCGACATGGGGATAGATGAAGGAGAAGGCGGCATCGCGCGCCACCGCCACGCGCTGGCCGGGAGGCGGCAGCGGCGGCCCCACGGGCGCCTTTGTGGCAAGCGGCGCGGCGACCGCGGCGGCCAGCAGCGCGTCGAGGTCGACATGGGCGGCCACCGCTTCGCCGAGCCTGTCGAGCCGGGCGTGGAGGTCGGCGGTCTCGCCCGCCTGCACGAGGCCGAGATGGCGCTCGGGCAAGATCAGCCTGGCTTCGCGCGGCAGCGCGCCGAACACGGTCATGCCGATGCGGTCCATCCCCTCGCGCACCAGTCTCAGGTGCCGCTCGCTCGCCACCTTGTTGAGGATGACGCCGGCTATCCGGATGCGCGTGTCATAGTTCCTCATCCCCAGCGCCATGGCGGCGGCCGACTGCGCCTGCCCCGACACGTCCACGACGAGCACCACCGGCCAGCCGAGGCGCGCGGCGATGTCGGCGCTGGCGCCGGTCTGCCCGGCTGCGGCCCTGACGCCGTCGAAGAGGCCCATGGACCCCTCGGCGACGACGATGTCGCTGCCCGTCGCCGCCTCCTCCGCCAGCGCCGCGACCAGCGCCTCCGGCATGGCGAAACTGTCGAGGTTGCAGCTCGGTGCGCCCGTCGCCGCCGCATGGAAGGCGGGGTCGATATAGTCCGGCCCGCATTTGATCCCGCGAACGCTAAGGCCGCGCGCCCTCAGCGCCCGCTGGATGCCGAGCGTCACCGTCGTCTTGCCGGAGCCCGACCGCGGCGCGCCGATGAGGAGGCCGGGGGCGGTCACGGCGCGCCCGGGCGGAAGCGGCGGTCGTAGCCGGCGGAATAGAGCGCGCTCTCGCGGAAGTCGTGGGAGGCGAGCGCCGACCCGACGAGGATCAGCGCGGTGCGTTCGAGCCTGGCCGCGGCCACCTCGGCGGCGAGCGTCCCGAGCGTCGCGCGGATCACCCTCTCGTCCGGCCAGGAGGCGCGGAACACCACGGCCACCGGACAGCCGGCGCCGTAGAAAGGGGTGAGCTCCGCCACCACGCGGTCGACCACGTGGATCGACAGGTGGATGGCGAGGGTCGCGCCGGTGGCGCCGAAGGCCGCCAGCGTCTCGCCGGGCGGCATGGCCGAGGCGCGGCCCGAGGTGCGCGTCAGCACCACCGACTGGGCTACTTCCGGCAGGGTCAGCTCGCGCGCCAGCGTCGCCGCGGCGGCGGCGAAGGCGGGCACGCCCGGCGTCACCGTATAGGGGATTCCCGCGGCATCGAGGCGGCGGAGCTGCTCGCCCATGGCGCTCCACACCGAGAGATCGCCGGAATGGAGCCGCGCCACGTCCTGACCGGCCGCCGTGGCGGCGGCCATCTCGGCCAGGATGGCGTCGAGGTCGAGCGGCGCGGTGTCGACGATGCGGGCGCCCGGCGGGCACCAGGCCAGCATCTCCCGCGGGATGAGCGAGCCGGCGAAGAGGCAGACCGGCGAGCGGGCGATGAGGTCGCGGCCGCGTAGGGTGATCAGGTCGGCAGCGCCGGGGCCTGCGCCGATGAAATGGACGGTCATGGCGTCTCCGATCGGGTTCGGCCGCGGGCGAGGGCGCAGGTGACGCGCCCGAGCGCGATGCGAGGAAGGATGAGTTCGGCGCCGGCCCCGGCCGCCGCCAGCGCCGCGGCCTCGGCGACCGAGCCGACGCCGTAAAGCGCGACGACGCGGGTGGAGCGGGTGGCGCAACCGGCATCCATGCCGGCCAGCGCCTCGTCCGGCAGGCCGACCAGCGGCAGGCGGAGCCGGGCGGCGAGAGCGGCGAGGCCGGGCTCCGCCGCGCGGGACGACACGGTGGCGAGGCAGCCGAGATCGGCGGGGCCGAGCGACAGGCGGTTGAGGGCGAGGTCGAGGCAGGCCCGGATAGCCGGCTCCTCCGTGCCCGGCCTCAGACCGATGCCGGCAACGATCATCGTGGGCGCGCTCATGGCTTGACCACCCGCCACTGCGTCACCGCCATGGCCGGCCGCCAGCCGTGCATGGTGCCGACCGCGTCGAGCCGCGACACATGAATGCGCCGCATGTCGCCGCCGTGGCGCTGGAACAGACCCGCGAGGCGCGCCTCGCCCTCCAGCGACACCACGTTGGCGACCAGGCGGCCGCCGGGCCGGAGCGCGTCCCATGCGGCTTCGACCAGGCCGGGATTGCCGATGCCGCCGCCGATGAAGACCGCGTCCGGCGCCGGCAGGCCGGCAAACGCGGCGGGCGCCTCACCGCTCACCACGGTGAGGCCGGTGACGCCCAGCCGCGCGGCGTTCCGCCCGATGCGGCCGGCGCGCTCGGCCCGCGTCTCCACCGCGATCACCCGGTTGTCGGACTGGGCGAGCGCCCATTCGATGCCGACAGAGCCCGAGCCGGCGCCGATGTCCCAGAGGAGTTCGCCGCGGCGCGGGCCGAGCGCCGCGAGGGTCACCGCCCGCACCTCCGACTTTGTGAGCTGGCCGTCGCTCTCGAACAGCGCATCCGGCAGGCCCGGCACCAGCGGCAGCGCTTCGGCCCCCGCCTCCACCACGACCTCGACGGCGAGGGTGTTGAGCGGGTCGATGCCCGCCAGATCGAAGGTCGCCGCCGGCGCCCGGCGCACACGCTCGCGCGGGCCGCCCATGGCCTCGAGCACGGTGAGCCGCGAGCCGCCCATGCCGCGGTCGGCGAGCAGCGCCGCGACCTTTTCCGGCGTCGAGCCGTCCCAGGACAGGGCGAGGATCCGTGCGCCCGGCTGCAGGTGCGGAATGATACGCTCCAGCGCCCGGCCGTGCAGCGAGACGAGGGCGCAGTCCTGCTGCGCCCAGCCCAGCCGCGCGCAGGCGAGCGCGAAGGCGGAGGGCTGCGGAAAGACCTGCATCTCCTCGGGCGCCACCAGGCGGGCGAGCTGCACCCCGACGCCGTGGTGGAAGGGATCGCCGGTGGCGAGCACGCAGACCGGCCGCCCGCGCTTCGCGACAATTGCGGGGAAGGCGGCGTGAAGCGGGTTCGGCCAGGCGAGCGCCGGGGCGGCGAGCGGACCCGCCAGCGCGAGATGGCGCGCGCCGCCGACGACCAGCTCGGCCCCGTCGATCGCCGCGGAGGCGGCGGCCGTCAGCCCGGCGCGGCCGTCCTCACCGATGCCGACGAGCGACAGCCACCGCGCGTCCTGGCCGCTCGACAGTGGGCTCTCCATCCGCGACACATCAGCCATGGACCAGATCCCTCCGCCCGCGCCCCTGCTCATCCTCGGCGGCACCACCGAAGCCGCGGCCCTCGCCGCGCGGCTCGCGGCAGACCATCCGGGCGTCGCGGCGACGGTCTCGCTCGCCGGCCGCACCCAGGCGCCGCGCCCGCTCGCCTTGCCGGTGCGCATCGGCGGCTTCGGCGGTGCGGAAGGACTGGCGCGCTTCCTCGCGGCGTCGGGCACGCGGGCCGTCGTCGACGCCACCCATCCCTTCGCGGCGATCATGCCGTTCAACGCGGCCGAGGCCTGCCTGTCGGCCGGCGTTCCGCTTCTCGCCCTGAGGCGTCCGGAATGGCGTCAGGAGGAGGGTGACCGCTGGATCGCCGTGGGCTCCGTGGCCGAGGCCGTCGCCGCGCTCGGCCACGCGTCGCGCCGTGTCTTCCTCACCATCGGCCGCCAGGAACTCGCCGCCTTCGCCGCGGCTCCGCAACACGCCTATCTCGCCAGGGTCATCGACCCGCCGGAGGGCCCTCGCCCCCCCGATCTCACGCTGATCCGCGACCGGGGTCCCTTCGAGGTCGAGGCCGAAGCCGACCTGATGCGGCGGGAGGCCGTCGACATCGTCGTCGCCAAGAATGCCGGCGGCGAGGCCACTGCGGCCAAGATCACCGCGGCGCGTCGCCTCGGGCTGCCGGTGGTCATGGTCTCCCGCCCGGCGAAGCCCGGCGTGCCCACCGTCCTGACGGTGGACGAGGCGATGGGCTGGCTCGCAGATCACGGCTGCCTCCCGACGCTGCGCGGCGTGTAGAGGTGGCGGGCGCCGTCGCCCCCGGTCACCAGCCGCGTCGTGGTCGCGCCAATCAGCACCAGCGTCGCCATGTCCGCCGAGGCGGCGCGCTCGACCGCTTGGGCCAGCGGCACCACCGCGAGGCTCTCGTCCGCCCTGCCGACCGCCCGCGCGAAGGCAACGAGGGTCTCGGACGGCTTGATCTCCGCCGCCAGCGCCAGCGCCGCGCCGAGCTGCCATGGCCGCGCCCGGGAGATCGGATTGTAGAGCGCCACCACGAAGTCCGCCGCCAGGACGGCGCGGAGCCGGCTCATCACCACGTCCCACGGCTTGAGATTGTCCGACAGCGACAGGGCGCAGAAGTCGCCGCCGAGCGGGGCGCCGAGCCGCGCCGCCGCCGCCAGCATGGCGGTGATGCCGGGCTCGACCCTGACCGATACGCCGGCCCATGCGGACCGCGCCTCCTCCAGCGCCTCGAAGACCGCCGCGGCCATGGCGAAGACGCCGGGGTCTCCGCCCGAGACCACGGCGACATGGCGACCGGCCCCGGCGAGATCCAGGGCATGGCGGGCGCGGTCGAGTTCCACGCGGTTGTCGGACGGATGGCGCACGAGGCCGTCACGCTCGGGCACGCGGTCGAGATAGGGGCCGTAGCCGACGAGGTCGGTGGCCGACGCCAGCGCCGCCTCGGCGGCGGGGGTCCGGTAGCGGGGATCGCCGGGGCCCAGCCCGACGACGGTGAGGGTTCCGGTCACAGCCGACGGCCCTCCCCCGGCACCAGCACCATGGCGAAATAGGGTGCCTCGTCGTCGTCCTTCGCCGCCAGCGGCAGGATCCTCTGCCCCTCCATGGCGGCGCGCTCCACATAGATGGCCCGCTCGAGCAGGCCGGCCGCGCCGAGCGCCCGCCGCACCTTGGCGAGGTGGCGGCCGAGCTTCATCACCACCGCCGCGTCCGTGCCCGAGAGGCGGCGCACGAGGTCCTCCTCCGGCAGGGTTCCCGGCAGCACGGTGAGCACGTCGTCGCCCCAGGTGATCGGCGCGCCGGCGAGCGTCCAGGCCCCCGACATGCCGCTGACGCCGGGCACCACCTCGAAGGGATAGCGGGGCGCTAGCCGCCGCCACAGATGCATCAGCGAGCCGTAGAAGAAGGGGTCGCCCTCGCAGAGGATCGCCATCCGCCGGCCCGCCTCCGCCTCGGCGGCGAGCAGGGCGCAGCTCTCCTCGTAGAACGCGGCGATGGGGCCGTCATAGGCCTCCTCGCCCGGCGCCGCCTCGGTGGTGACGGGATAGACCAGGGCGATCTCGCGGGCGGGCTGCGGCCCCAGGATCCGGTCGACGATGGTGCGGGCATTGCCGCGTCTGCCCCGTTTGCAGAAGTGGACCAGCCGGTCCGCCTCGTCGAGCACCTGCCGCGCCCGGACGGTGAGATAGGCGGGGTCGCCGGGCCCGAGGCCGACGCCGAAGAAGACGGGACGAGCGACCGGGGTCATCGGCTCACTCCCGCGCGCTGGCGAGGGCGTTGACGGCCGCGGCCGCGATGGCCGAGCCGCCGCGACGTCCGCGCACGATGAGGAAGGGCACGCGGCCGTCGGCCGCCAGCGCCTCCTTCGATTCCGCCGCGCCGACGAAGCCCACCGGCACGCCGATGACCGCGGCCGGGGACGCGGCGCCGCCGTCCAGCATGTCGAGGAGGTGGAAGAGCGATGTCGGCGCATTGCCGATGACGACGAGGCTGCCCGCCATCTCCTCGCGCCACAGCTCCATGGCCGCCGCCGACCGGGTGGTGCCGAGGGCTGTGGCGAGGCCGGCCACGCGCAGGTCGTCGAGGGTGCAGACGACCCTGTTGCCCGCGGGGAGGCGCGACGGCGTCACGCCGTTCGCCACCATCTTGGCGTCGCAGAGGATGGGCGCGCCACGCGCGAGCGCCGCCTCGCCGACGGATGCGAAATCCTCGGACATGACGATGTCACCGGCGAGGTCGGTCATGCCGCAGGCATGGATCATGCGCACCGCCACACGCTCGGCGACGCCCTGGAAGCGGTCGAGGTCGGCTTCGGCCCGGATGATGGCGAAGGAGCGCGCATAGATGGCGGCGCCGTCCTTGATGTGGTCGGAGCGGGTGGCGACGGTCATGGGTTCGGCCTTCTGGAGGGCGGTTGCCGGATCGCCGCCTGCGGCGAGCAGCCGGACGACGGCGGCGGCGTCGAGGCTGCGGCGCGGCGGATCGCCCGCCCGCCCGCCGGGAACGATGTCGTAGAGCCCGCCGCGGCCGACCAGGGTCAGCGTCGCCGGGGTGGAGCGCGCGCAGCCCTTGGCGCAGCCCGAGACGTGGAGGGAGAAGGAGGCGTCCACATCGGTCGGCAGGGCCGCGGCGAAGCGGGCCGCGTCCGCCTGGGCGGGCACCTCCCCGCGCGCGCAGGCGGGCGCGCCGGGACAGGCATCGACGGCCAGGCGACGATCGCTCGCCTCCACGATGAATCCGAGATCGGCGAGGGCTGCGAGAACCTCTCCCGCCTCGCTGAGGCCGGTCAGCGCCACCCCGCGCCACGGCGTCAGCCTGAGGTCGAAGGCGTCGTGCCGGCGCATCAGCGCGGCGAGCGCCTCGATCATCGAGGATGACGTCCGGCCGAACGGGGCGGCGGCGAGCGCCGCATGGGTTCCGCCTGCCTCCGCAACGACGCCGACGCGCGGCGGCGGGGCGGGCGGCGGCGGCACGGCGAGGGCCGGCAGGCCGAGCGATGCCGCCAGGGCGGCGATCTCGTGCGGATCCACGTCGCGCAGCCGATGCACCACCGTCGGCTGCGCGCGGTGGCGGATGGCGAGCCGCCCCAGCAACGTGGCCACCGCCTCCGGCACCTCGCTCGGCGCGACCCGATAGGCCCGGCCGGCGGCGACCAGCGCCAGCTGATCCCCCAGCGCCACCAGCCGGATATCCGGCGATCCCCCTCCGGGCGGCAGGCCCCCGCCCTCGATCTTTACCAGCGTCTTGGCCGGCACGCCGGGCACCGACCTCAGCCGCGCCTCCACCGCCTCGGCCAGCGCCGCCACGTCGAGGAGGTCGCCGGCGTCGCGACCGGCGAGCGGGCCGGCGAGCACCGGCCGGTAGGGCGCGTTCTCCTCGCGCGGATCGACGATCCCCGCGGCGAGCAGCGCCGCCACGAGCGGACGGTGGGTCTCCGGCCCGACGCCGCGGATCTGCAGATTGGCGCGGGAGGTGATGTCGAGAAGGCCGTTGCCGTGCTCGGCGGCGAGCCGCCCGATCGCCTCCAGCGCCCCGGCGGAGAGGCGCCCCCCCGGCGGGTGGAGGCGCACCAGCCAGCCGTCGCCGGTCTCCATCGGCATCAGGGCGCCGGGACACCAGCCGCGCCGCAGGGACTGATCGGTTGTCATGCCGCCGCGTCCGCCGGGGTGGCGAGGGCCTGACCGGCGGAATTGAGCCGCGTCACCCAGAGGCGGCGGCGCATCGCCTCTGCGAAGCGCGCCCTTATCGCCGCCAGGGCCGGAGGGTTCGCCGCTTCGATCAGCGCCACGCGGGCGGGATCGCCGAGCCAGGCCTGGAACAGCGTGTCGAAATGGGCCGAGGGCACGGCGTCGGTGGTCGCCGCATAGACGAATAGCGCGTCCAGCGCCTCGGCGAGTTCGGCGGCCCCGCGCCAGCCGTGGCGGAGCTGTCCCTCGATCCAGCGGGGATGGGCGAGCCTGCCGTGGACGATGCGCGAGAGATCCTCGGCGAGGCTGCGGGCCCGCGGCGCCTCCGGGCGGCTGGTGTCGAGGCTGTAGGCGCGGGGCGACGCGCCGAGCGCCTGCGCCGCCGCGACGAAGCCGCCGACCGCATCGGCCGCGCTCGACGCCTCGAGGATATCGCGGCCGGCGACGTCGCTGACATGGATGAAGGCGTCGGCCGCCGCCACCCGCTCGGCGAAGGCCGGATTGGCATCGCCGTCCCCGGTCGGGCCGCCATAGGCGAGGGCCGCGGTGGCGAGATAGGCCTCGCCGAACTCGCTGCGCTCCTGCCATGGCCCGTCGAGGGCGAGCCCGGCGACGCCGGTGCCGAACCGGCCGGGCACCGCACCGAAGACACGCGCCCCGTCCTCGCCGCGGCGGCGGGCGGCGGCGAGCCCATTGTCGCCGTCCTCCTCGTCCAGCGCCGCGACGGCCCGGGCGGCGGCGTCGATGAGGGCGATCTGGTCGGGAAAGGTGTCGCGGAAGGCGCCGGAGATCCGCGCCGTCACGTCGACGCGCGGATGATCGAGCCGGGCCAGAGGCAGGATCTCGAAGCCCGTGACGCGCGTGGAGGCGGCGTCCCATGTCGGCACCACGCCCATCAGCGCCAGGGCGTGGGCGATGTCCTCGCCGCCGGAGCGCAGGGTGGGCGAGGCCCACAGATCCATGACGATGCGGCGCGGATAGTCGCCCTCGTCCTGCAGGTGGCGGGCGATGACGGCCGCGGCGGCGCGGGCGCCGAGGCGCGCGGCCGCGCGGGTCGGGATGGCGCGGGGGTCGAGGGTCGAGAGGTTGCGCCCCGTCGGCAGCACGTCGGGCCGGCCGCGATGCGGCGAGCCCGCCGGCCCCGGCGGCACGAAGCGCCCGTCGAGGGCGGCGAGGAGGCCATGGCGCTCGCCCGCCGCCGAGGCGGCGTCGCCGCCCGCGCCGAAGACATGCAGCCCGTCGCGGAACGGCATCTCCGCGAGATCGCAGAGATGGGCGTCGAGGCGGGAGAGCGCCTCGTCCATCGGCATGGCGTCGTCGAGGCCGGCCGCGGCGGCGAGCCCGCTCGCTCGTGCCCGCGCCCGGATGTCACAGGCCACCATGTCCGCCCGGCGGGGATCGAGAACCTGGGCCGCGCTGTAATCCTCGACGAGGTCGCGCAGCAGGGCGACCTCGCCGCCGGGTCCGCCTTCCGCCAGCGGCGGCGGCTGGTGCCCGAGGGTCACGGCGGAGAGACGCCGCTTGGCCGGCGCCGCCTCGCCGGGATCGTCGACCACATAGGGATAGACCACCGGCAGCGCGCCGGTGACGAGCCGCGGCCAGCAGGCCGGCGACAGCGCCACAGCCTTGCCCGGCAGCCATTCGCTCACCCCGTGGGTGCCGAGATGGATGAGGGCGTCGATCCCCTCCCTCTCGCGCAGCGCGGCGTAGAAGGCGAGATGGCCGTGCCCGGGCGGCACGTCGGGGTCGTGATAGCGGCCCTTGCGGTCGCAGGCCGTGTCGCGCGCCGGCTGCAGCGCGACGAGGAGATGGCCGCTGCGCAGGACGGGGAAGCGGAAGGCCCCGTCGCGGACGGCCGGATCCGCCTCCGGCACCCCATGGGCGGCGAGGAGGGTGGCGCGTGCCTCCTCCGGCAGGCCGGCGAGGATGCGCGCATAGTGCGCCAGCGGCAGGACGATATGGTCGGAGGAGACCAGCAGAGACGGCATCAGCTCCGCCGGTTCGGGCAGGGACCCGAGCCTGTAGCCGGCCCCGGCGAGCAGGCCATGGATGGCCGCGACGCTCGCCGGCGTGTCCAGCCCGACGGCGAAACCCGCCCGGCCGCCGCGCGCCGGATAATCGGTCATGACCAGGGCGAGGCGCCGGTCCCCCCGGGGGCGTCCGGCGAGGCGCGCCCAGGCCGCCGCGAGATCGGCGACATGGGCGATGCCCTCGCCGTCCGGCACGAAGCGGCGGCGGGTGAAGCCAGCCTCTTCCACCTCCTCCTTGAAGGCGACCGGGGCGCCGGCGATGCGGCCGTCGAATTCGGGCAGGGCGAGCTGCATGGCGAGGTCGGCGGCCGAGAGCCCGCGCGGCGAGGCCGCCCACGCCTCCCGCGTGCTGCCGGCGGGGATCGCCTGGATCACCGGGCAATCCGCCGCGTCGAGGACGAAGCCCTCGCCCTCGCGCGCCGAGAAGGCGGTGGTGGTGACGACGACGGCCGGCCGGCGGCGCACCACGAGGGCCGCGAGCGGCCAGGTCGCGGCGGGGTCCTTCAGGCTGGTCAGCGCCAGGACGAGGGGCGCGAGCCCGCGTCGCGCCAGCGCATCGGCGATCGCCGCCGGCAGCGCCGTGTCGCCGGCGGCGATCGCCGAGCGATAGACGAGGACGAGGGCGAGCGGCCGGTCCGCATCGAGCGCCGCCAGGGCCGCCGACGGATCGGCGGTTCCGTCGGGCACGACGGCGAGGAGGGCCGGCAGGGCCAGGGGCGGCTCCGGGGCGCCGCCTCCCGCGAGGTGCCGCCCGGCGGCGCGCAGCAGGCGGCCCATGTTCTCCGCGCCACCGCCGGCATGGAAATAGCCGAGGAGCGCCTCGGCGAGATCGGCGGGAACCGTGTGATAGGCCGCGAGCCTGTCGTCGGGCCGGTCGTCGCCCGGCAGAACTGCCAGCGCGATGCCGCGGGCGCGGCAGGCGGCATGGACCTGCTCGATGCCGTAGCGCCAGTAGTCGAGGCCGCCGAGGCAGCGGATCACCACGAAGCGGCTCGCCGCGACGGTCTTCTCCACCAGGAGATCGACCGAGAGCGGATGGCGCAGCCGCCGGAGGCTGGCGAGCGCCAGGGTCAGCCCGCCGCGCTCGGCCGCCGCGAGGGCCGAGAGGTCGCTGTCGGCGAAGGAGAGCACAACCACGTCGGCGGCCGGCAGGGCCAGATCGACGGCCAAGCCGCCCTCGTCCAGCGTCACCGTCGTGGTCGGCAGGAGGTGCATGCGGCCGCCCTCAGTCCGCCAGGGCCGCGGCGACGGCCGCGCGGTCAAAGCCCTTGAGGCCGATGACCACCAGCCTGCCCTCACGCGGCTCGCCGGCCGCGAAGGGCCGGTCGTAGTGGTGGGAGATCCGCCGTCCAACGCCCTGGATCACCAGCCGCATCGGCTTGTCGGCCACCGCCGTGAAGCCCTTGACCCGCAGCACGCCCTCGGCCTCCGCCGCCCGGGCGACGCGCGCGGTGAGCTCCTCCGGCGCCGCGACCTTCGGCAGGGCGAAGGCGGCGCTGTCGAAGTCGTCGTGGTCGTGGTCGGCCTCGCTCTCGTGGTGCGAGGGGCGGGCCGACAGATCACTCTCGGCCGCGGCACCGAGGCCGATGACGAGCGCCGGCTCGATCCGCCCGTGGGCGGCCTCGACGATCTTGATGGCCTTGGGCAGATGCGCCGCGATCTCGGCCCGCACGCGCAGGCGGTCGGCCTCGGAGAGCCCGTCGCACTTGTTGAGGAGGATGAGGTCGGCGCAGAGGATCTGGTCCTCGAAGACCTCCTCCAGCGGATTGTCGTGGTCGACCGCGCCGTCTCCGGCGCGCTGCGCCGCCAGCGCCTCCGGGTCGTCGGCGAAGGTCCCCTCCGCGACCGCCGGTCCGTCCACCACGGCGACGACGCCGTCCACGGTAACGCGCGAGCGGATCGCCGGCCAGTTGAAGGCGCCGACGAGCGGCTTCGGCAGGGCGAGGCCGGAGGTCTCGATGAGGATGTGGTCCGGCGGATCGGCGCGGCCGAGCAGCTTTTCCAGCGCCGGAACGAAATCGTCCGCCACCGTGCAGCAGATGCAGCCGTTGGGAAGCTCCACGATGTCCTCCGCCGTGCAGCCGGCGATGCCACAGCCGGCGAGGAAGGAGCCGTCGAAGCCGAGGTCGCCGAACTCGTTGACGAGAACCGCGAGGCGGCGGCCGCCGGCATTCTCGAGCAGGTGGCGGACGAGCGTCGTCTTTCCGGCACCGAGGAAGCCGGTGACGATGGTGCAGGGGATCTTGGTGGGGGTCATGGCGTGGCTCGGCCCAGCGGGGGAATGCGGGCGACGACGCCCTTGCGGATGAAGTCCGGGCGCTCGCGCCAGGGCACGAGCCCGTCGGCGGTGGCCTGGTACTGGGCGGCGAAGGCGACGAGCGGCCCGGCATGGGCCGCCGGGTCCACGTCGCCATAGACATAGGTCCAGCGGCCCGGCGCCGTGATGGACACCGTGCAGGGACGCTTGCAGACCGACAGGCACTCGACCGGCTCGACGACGACACGGGCGCCCGCATCGGTATCGGCCCCGATGGCCTCGCCGAGGGCGGCGAGGAGCTGTACGCCGGGACGCGGCGCGTCCGCGTCGGCGCCGGCTGCCCGGCAGGTCGTGCAGACCATCAGGCGAACGGGTTCGCATCCGGCCGAAGCCGGGCTTTCGACAGGTTGTGACATGGTGGCCTCGGCGTCAGGCGAGGCTTCGGGCGGCGATCACCAGGAAGACGAGGCCGACGGCGCCCATGGCGCCCGCGGCCGCGCGGAACCCCGCCGGGGCCTCGGCGCCGGCCGGGAACAGTCGGCGCGCAGCGAACGCGATGGCGGTGGTGATGGCGGCCTGCACGACGACGAGGCCGACGAGATAGGCGGCGATCGGCATGGGCTCGGCGCCCACCACGCTCTCGGCCAGGGCATGGCCGTGGGCGAAGCCGCCGACCAGGAAGGCGGAGCCGGTCACGGCGACCGGCAGGGCGGGATTGAGCACGGCGATCAGCGCGATGGCGACGAGGCTGCCGGCCACCAGGAGTTCGGCTCCGGGCAGGTCGACGCTGCCGAGGTGGGCGGCGACGCCGACGCCCATGGCTCCGATCCACAGCGCGGGCAGGATGAACCAGCCGCGGCCGGCACGGGAGGCGAGGAGGCCGACCACGACGAGCGCGGCGAGATGGTCGAGGCCGAGAATCGGATGGCCGAAGCCGGAGAGCAGACCCTGCAGGAAGGTGGTCGGCGTCGCGCCGCCCATCGGGTGGTGGGCGAGGGCCGGGCCCGTCGCGGCGAGCGCTGCGAGAGCGGTGGTCAGGGCGGTACGAACGATGGTCGACATCGCGGCAGTCTCCGTCAGGCGGCCGGACGCATCCGGCAAAGCTCCCACAGACGGAGCCGGACGCACGCGACGTCCGGACACAGCCGCCAGCGGAACACCCCGTCCGTTGGGCCTATGAGAAGCACGGGTGACGGCAGGTCTCCTGGCTCACGGCTTTAGCCCTGCACCGCCTTCCCGAACCTCGCAGTCCAGTGGCATTCGGCGCAGGGATCGCCGCTTACAGTTGCGGGGGCAGCCGCGGCGTCGCACCGCGTTCCCTTTTCACCTCCCGGGGGAGGCACCGTCACCCCCATAGGACTATCGGGGCGCTGCGCCATTTGCAATCCGCCCCGGCGGGCGCGGGACGTGTCCGGCCGCGCGGCCGGTTTGCAAGCGGCGCCGGGCTGGGCGATATCCGGCCCATGACCCTTCCCCCCCTCACCCTGGTCCTCGGCGGCGCCCGTTCCGGCAAGAGCCGTCATGCCGAGCGGCTCGTCGAGGCCGTCCCCGGTCCCTGGACCTACATCGCCACGGCCCAGGCCTTCGACGGGGAGATGCGCGACCGCATCGCCCTCCACCGCCAGCGCCGCGGAGCCGGCTGGAGCACCGTGGACGCCCCGCTCGACCTCGCCGGCGCCCTCTTCGCCGCACCGCCGGGCGGCGCCGTGCTGGTCGACTGCCTGACCCTCTGGCTCACCAACGTCATGCTCGCCGAGCGCGATCCTGCGGCCGAATCGCTGGCGCTGGTCGCCGCCTGCCGGGCAGCGCCCGGTCCGCTGGTCCTCGTCGGCAACGAGGTCGGGCTCGGTATCGTGCCGGACAATGCGCTGGCCCGCCGCTTCCGCGACGCCGCCGGCCGGCTGCACCAGGACCTTGCGGCCGCGGCCGACCGCGTGGTCTTCATGGTCGCCGGCCTGCCCATGCAGGTGAAATGAGGACGCGATGACGACCGACACGGACGAGGCCGCCCGCCATCGCGCCAAGATGGAGAAGCGCAAGGCGGTGCAGGACGCCGAGGTGGCGTCCAAGACCATCGAGAAGGGCCTGCTCATCGTCAACACCGGCCCCGGCAAGGGCAAGTCGACCGCCGCCTTCGGCCTCGCCCTGCGCGCCCTCGGCCACGGCTGGCGGGTCGGCGTGGTGCAGTTCATCAAGGGGGCCTGGGACACCGGCGAGCGCCGTGCCCTCGAGGCCTTCGGCGACCGCGTCGCCTGGCACACCATGGGCGAGGGTTTCACCTGGGAGACCCAGGACAAGGCCCGCGACATCGCCGCCGCGACCCGTGCCTTCGACAAGGCGCGCGAGCTGATGGCCGACCCGACCATCGGCCTCGTCGTGCTGGACGAGCTCAACATCGCCCTGCGCTACGACTATCTGCCGCTGGACGAGGTGGTCGCCGCGCTCGCGGGGCGGCGCGAAGGCCTGCACGTGGTCGTCACCGGCCGCAACGCCAAGCCGGAACTGATCGCCGCCGCCGATCTCGTCACCGAGATGGGGCAGGTGAAGCATCATTTCGCCGCCGGCGTGAAGGCGCAGAGGGGCATCGAGTTTTGACCCGCGCGCTGATGATCCAGGGCACGGGCTCGGACGTCGGCAAGTCGCTGCTGGTGGCCGGCCTCGCCCGGCTCTTCGCCAAGCGCGGCCTGACGGTGAGGCCCTTCAAGCCGCAGAACATGTCGAACAATGCCGCCGTCACCGCCGATGGCGGCGAGATCGGACGGGCCCAGGCGCTGCAGGCCCGCGCCGCCTTCGTCGCCCCCTCCGTCCACATGAACCCGGTGCTGCTCAAGCCCCAGAGCGAAACCGGCGCGCAGGTCGTCGTCCAGGGCCGGCGCATCGGCAATGCCGGCGCCCGCGCCTTCCAGGACTGGAAGCCGCGGCTGATGGAGGCGGTGCTGGAGTCCTTCGGCCGCCTGTCGGCGGAAGCCGACCTCGTCCTGGTGGAGGGCGCCGGCTCCGCCTCGGAGATCAACCTGCGGGCCGGCGACATCGCCAATATGGGCTTCGCCCGCGCCACGGGGACGCCGGTGGTCCTCGTCGGCGACATCGAGCGCGGAGGCGTCATCGCCAGCCTCGTCGGAACGAAGACCGTGATCGACCCGGCCGATGCCGCCATGATCAGGGGCTTCATCGTCAACCGCTTCCGCGGCGACCCGAGCCTCTTCGCCGACGGCATGACCGCCATCGCCGCGCGCACCGGCTGGGCGCCGATCGGGCTCGTCCCGTACTGCGCCGAGGCGGCGCGCCTGCCGGCCGAGGACATCATGGGCCTGAAGGCCGGTCTCGCCGCAGGCGAGGCCGGGCGCACCGTCATCGCCGTGCCGGTCATGCCGCGCATCGCCAATTTCGACGATCTCGACCCGCTGAAGGCCGAGCCGGGGGTCGAGGTGAGGCTGGTGGAGGCGGGCACGCCCCTGCCGGCCGAGGCCACGCTGATCCTCCTCCCCGGCTCCAAGGCGACCATCGACGATCTCGCCTTCCTGCGCGCGGAAGGCTGGGACGTCGACATCGCCG
This sequence comes from Phreatobacter cathodiphilus, assembly GCF_003008515.1. Classification (NCBI taxonomy): domain Bacteria; kingdom Pseudomonadati; phylum Pseudomonadota; class Alphaproteobacteria; order Hyphomicrobiales; family Phreatobacteraceae; genus Phreatobacter; species Phreatobacter cathodiphilus. The sequence goes on from NZ_CP027668.1 coordinate 3,465,967, forward strand.
CCCATGTGCGGCGCGGCGGCCGAGTGCTCGGCATCTGCGGCGGCTACCAGATACTCGGCCGCACCATCGCCGACCCCGAGGGCATCGAGGGCGCCCCGCGCAGCGTTCCCGGTCTCGGCCTCCTCGACGTCGAGACGGTTCTGACCGCGGACAAGCGCCTCGTGCCGGTCACCGGTGCGGCGGGAGGCATCTCCTTTGCCGGCTATGAGATGCATGTCGGGGTGACGCGGGGCCCGGCGACGGAACGCCCCTTCGCGACCCTCGCGGGCGGCCGCGCCGACGGCGCCGTCTCGCCCGACGGCCGTATCGCCGGCACCTATGTCCACGGCCTCTTCGGTGCGGACGGCATGCGCCGCGCCTTCATCGAGAGCCTCGGCGGCGCGCCGTCCGACCTCGCTTACGAGGCCATGGTCGAACACGTCCTCGACGGCCTGGCCGCCCATCTGAAGCGCCATCTCGACATCGATCGATTGTGGGAGATCGCCGGCGGCGTCAGAGGCTGAGTGCCAGCAGGACCAGCACCGCGACGATCCCCCAGCCGATGGCGAGCGCCCGGCGGTAGAGCCTGAGCGCCGCGCGGATATCGCCGGCATGGGCCTCGATCCGCCCCTCGCCCATGAAGGCATCCGCCACCAGCACCGTGCCGTAAACCCGCGGCCCGGCGAGCCTGAGGCCGAGCGCGCCCGCCATGGCCGCCTCCGGCCAGCCGGAATTGGGCGAACGGTGGCGCCGCGCATCGCGCCGGACGCATCGCCAGGCTCGGCGCGCCGGCTCCGGACCGTCGAGCGCGGCGGCGGCGATGATCAGGCCCGCGGAGAGGCGGGAGGCCGGCAGGTTGACGAGGTCGTCGAGCCGCGCCGCCGCCCAGCCGAAGGCCTCGTGGCGCGGATTGCGGTGGCCGATCATGGAATCGGCGGTGTTGATCGCCTTGTAGAGCACGATCCCGGGCAGGCCGAGGAGGCCGAGCCAGAAAGCCGGCGCGGTGACGCCGTCAGAGAAGTTCTCGGCGAGGCTCTCGATGGCGGCGCGCGACACGCCGGCCTCGTCGAGCCGATCGGGGTCGCGGCCGACGATCATCGACACCGCCCGCCGGCCCGCCTCCAGCCCGCCGGTCTCCAGCGCCTCCGCCACCGCCGCCACGTGATCATGGAGGCTGCGCTGGGCGAGGAGGGTGGAGGCGAGGACCGCGAGCAGGAAGCCGCCGATCAGGCCCAGGGGTTCCAGCACGCTCTCGGCGGCGAGCGCGGCGCCGCCGGTCACCGCGAGGAGGATCGCGAGTGCCGCCACGCCGGCACGGCGGCGGGCCGGGGCGGGGCGATCCTCCCTGTTCATCCTGCGGTCGAGTGTGCCTATAAGGCGGCCGATCCAGGTGACCGGATGCCCGATCAGGCGGAACAGGCCCTGCGGATAGCCGGCGGCGGCCTCGACGACGAGGGCCAGGGCGAGGACGGCGAGAGGCGAGACGGGCGACATGAACGAGCCGGAATCCCTGTGGCACGGCGGCGATCTCGGCGAGGCCCGGCGCCTGTTTCCAGGCGCGCCCGAACCCTTCATCGACCTCTCGACCGGGATCAATCCGGTTCCCTACCCGCTTCCCGCCCTGCCTTCCAGCCTCTGGCAGCGCCTGCCCGCCGCCGAGGACGAGGCGGCCCTGCTCGCGGCGGCGCGCGGTGCCTATGGCGTGCCGGCCCATGCCGGCATCGTCGCCGCACCGGGAACACAGATCCTGATCGATCTGCTGCCGCGCCTGATGCCCCGCGGCACGACGGCGGTGCTCGGGCCGACCTATGGCGAACATGCCGCCGCCTGGGCCCGCGCCGGCCACGGGGTGCGGGAGGTCGCGACACCTGAAGAGGCGGCCGGCGCCGACGTCCTCGTCGTGGTCAATCCCAACAATCCCGACGGCCGCATCCTGCCGCGGGAGGCGCTCGCCGCCCTCGCCTCGGGCGGCGGTCTGCTCGTGGTGGACGAGGCCTTCGCCGACTTCACCCCGGCCGTCAGCCTGACACCCGCCCTGCCGCCCGCCACCCTTGTGCTGCGCTCCTTCGGCAAGACCTATGGCCTCGCCGGGCTCAGGCTCGGCTTCGCCGTGGGCGATCCAGCCCTCATCGCCCGCCTGTCGCAGGCGCTCGGCCGCTGGCCGGTGGCCGGCCCCGCCCTCGCGGTGGGGACGAAGGCCCTCACCGACGAGGCATGGTTCGCCGCCGCGTCGCTGGACCGGGCCGCCGATGCCGCCCGCCTCGACGCCATGCTCGGGCGGATCGGCACGATCGTCGGGGGCACCGCGCTCTACCGGCTGGTCGAAACCGACGAGGCGCCCGCCTGGTTCGCCCGCCTCGGCGCGGCCGGCATCTATGTCCGCCGCTTCGCGGGGAGGCCGCATCTCCTGCGCTTCGGGCTGCCCGGCGACGACGCGGCATGGAGCCGCCTCGCTGCGGTCCTCACCAAGGGCTGAGCCGCCCTGCCCTGCACGGCATGGCCGCGCTCGCCCGCACCTGCTTAAGCTGCCGCGACCGCGAGGAGACACCCCATGAGCGATCTCGAAAGCCGTATCCGGCGCCTCGAGGACATCGAGGCCATCCGCCACCTGAAGGCGCGCTACGCTGAATATGCCGACGAGAAATACACCGACGACCACCTGCGCAAGCCGCAGGAGGAGCTCGACCGCATCGGCCGGCTGCAGGCCGGCCTCTTCACCGAGGATGCCGTCTGGGACGGCGGCGAGCACTTCGGCACCTACCGGGGCCGCGAGGCCATCTTCGGCTTCGTCCGCAAGGGCGGCTGGAGCTTCGCCATGCACTATTTCCTCAATCCGAAGATCGACATCCACGGCGATCGCGCCACGGCCCGCTGGATGCTGTGGCAGGCCTGCACCCTCACTGCCGGCGACACGCCCTGCTGGATGGCGGGCATCGAGGACGACGAATACGAGCGCACGTCCGAGGGCTGGTTGATGAGCCGCATGACCTTCCGCCTGAAGTTCCAGACGCGCTTCGACATCCCCTGGACCGAGGTGCGCAACCTGCCCTTCCACCTGCAGGACCATCAGGCACGATGATCACCCTCGTGCGGGACGGCCAGCGGGCCGTGGTCTCCCCTCTCGGCGCGGAGCTCAAAGCCTGGTCGGTGGACGGCAATGAGCTCCTCTGGCCGGGCGATGCCGCCTGGTGGAGCGCCTCGGCGCCGGTGCTCTTTCCCATCGTCGGCTGGGCGCGGGACGGCATGATCCGCGTCGACGGCGTGGCTCGCCCCATGGGCGTCCACGGCTTCGCCGCCGCCAGCCGGTTTCGACAGGTGGCCGGCGACGGAGCGGCCAGCACGCTGGAGCTCGGCGCCGACGACGCCACCTTCGCGATCTACCCGTTCCCCTTCCGGCTGAGCGTGACCCATGCGCTGACCGACGCCGGGCTCGTCACCGAGCTCGCCGTCGCCAACGAGGGCGACCGGCCCATGCCCTATGCGCTCGGCCTCCATCCCGGCTTCCGCTGGCCGCTGAGCGGCAATCGCCGGGCGGGGCACGCAGTGATCTTCGCCGAACCGGAGGAGCCGTCGGTCCCGGTCATCGCGCCCGGCGGCCTGTTCTCGCCCGAGCGCCGCCCGGTGCCGCTCGACGGCAGGGGCCTCGCCCTCACAGACGCGCTCTTCGCCGCGGAAGCGCTCTGCTTCCTCGGCGCGCGCAGCACGTCCTGGACCCTGGAGGCCCCGGACGGCGCGCGCCTCACCATGGCGCTGGAGGGCTTTCCGCATCTTGCGCTCTGGTCGAAGCCCGGCGCGCCCTTCGTCTGCCTGGAGGCCTGGACCGGGCACGGCGACCCCGTCGGCTTCTCCGGCGACCTCGCCGACAAGCCCTCCATGCGCCTCCTCGCTCCCGGCGCCACGGACAGCGTGCGGATGAGCCTCGCCTTCACGCCGCGCTGATGCGCAAGGCCGCCGGCGGCTGCACCGGCTTTGCCGCGTCGAGATCGACCCGGCGGACCGGCCCGAGGCCCTGGGGAGGACGGTGGGCGATGACGAGGAAGGCCGTCGCCGGGAGCACCGCCCGCACCGCGGCGAAGACCGCTGCCTCCGCCTCCCGGTCGAGGGCGCTGGTCGGCTCGTCGAGCACGGCCCAGGCCGGCCGGTGGATGACGAGCCGCGCCAGCATCAGCCTTTGCTTCTCGCCGCCGGAGAGCCCTGACAGCGCGACGGCGACGTCGAGCCGGTCCGGCGCCGCGAGCCTGTCGAGACCGACCGCTGCAAGGGCCGCGAGGATCGCCTCGTCGCCGATGTCGTCGCGGTGGGAGGGATAGGTGACGGCATCGGCGAGACTGCCGAGCGGCAGGTAACTCTGCTGCGCCAGGAACAGGCCCGGCCCCGCCGGCAGGGCGACGTGACCCTCACCGTGCATCCAGAGGGCGGCGAGGGTGCGGGCGAGTGTCGTCTTGCCGCGCCCGGAAGCGCCGCTGAGCCAGACCACCTCGCCGGACGACACCGCGAGATCCTCCATCGTCAGGATGGCGCGGCCGTCGGGCGCCCTGAGGCTGAGGTCGCGCACCGCCATCCGGCCACTCGCATCCGACGTGCGGACGATGCCGCCTTCGCCGCGCGCGGCGGTGCCGCAATCGGCGAGGAAGCCGTCGAGGCGCCGCGCCGTGGCGACGAGTTCGGCGAGGTCGCGATAGGAGAAGATGAACCAGGAGAGCGTCGTCACCACGTTCTGGAAGGCCGAGGCGATCTGCATCAGCCCCCCGAAGGTGAGCCGCCCCGCGAGGAAGGCCGGCAGCGCCAGGAACAGCGGGATGCGCAGCACGGTCTGCATATAGGGGCGGGTGAAGAGGCCGAGCACCAGTTCGCGGTTCATCAGCCGGTGCCAGTTGTCGGCGACCGCTGCGAAGCGCAGGTCGAAGAGCCGCCGCTCGGCGGGCTCTCCGCGCGCGAAGGCGACGGCCTCGCCGTTCTCGCGCAGGCGCGCGAGCGCGAAGCGGAAATCCGCCTCGGTCTTCTGCTGCTCGACGTTCAGCGGGATGAGCGGCTTGCCGAGCCAGTGGGTGACCCCGCTGGAGATCGCCACGTAGAGCGGCGCGGCCCAGACCATGTAGCGGGCGATGGAGACCTCAGTTCCGAACAGAGTGAAGGCCAGGGGGAAGGTGGAGAGCGACCAGAGAATGGCGACATAGGAGACGAGGGCGACGAGATTGGTCATCAGCTCCAGCGCCTCCGTCGTCAGGCGGTAGACGAAGATGCGACAATCGTCGGCGATGCGCTGGTCCGGGTTGTCGAGACCGTTCTCCTGACGGTCGCGCAGGTGCCAGTAGGCCTTGTCGCTGAGCCAGGCGTCGAGAACGACGTCGGTTAAACCCTGCCGCCAGCGGATCTGCAGGAGCTTGCGCAGCCAGGCGGCGGAGAGATTGAGCGCCGCGCTGACGGCGACGAGGACGAAGAAGACGCCGATCTGCTGGGTCGCCGCCGGCACGTCGAGCTTCTGCAGCGCGGTGTAGAAGTCGTTGGCCCAGCGGATCAGCCGCACCGTCACGTGCACGCCCGCGAGCCCGAGGGCGAAGATGGTGGCGAAGAGTGCGATGCCGAACCGGCCGCCGGGCCGCCAGGCGCACTGGACGGTGAGCCGCCAGATGGGCGCGAGGCTGGTGAGCACCGTCCCGCCCGCCCGTCAGAGCGCCGCAGCCGGGCCGGTGAGCGTCAGGCCCAGCGGCAGTCCGCCGGCATCGAAGGCCTCGAGCCTGACGGCGCCGGCCGCCTCCGCGCGCGCCCAGCGGCTGACCGCCTCGGCCTTCAGGTGCAGGTGGAAGTCGGGCTGGATGATGTTGATGAAGCCCATGGCCGGCTTGATGTCGGCAACCGTGCCCGTCCAGCGCTGGACGAGGCCGGGAGCCGAGAAGACGACGCCGATCGTCTCGCCGCTGGCGCGCGCCGCATGGAGCGGCACCGCCCCGGGATCGGTCTCGGTGACCTCGGCCGGCCTGTCGCCCGACGGCGCCGGCCGCTCCTTCTCCGGCAGGGTGCCGCCGGTCGGAAGATCCGAGACGGCGGTGTCGAAGGGCTCGAGCCCGTCGAGCGCGATCATCGAGAACAGCGTCTCGCCTGCCGCGTTCTGGAACTCGATGCGCGGCAGAACCCGGTCCTTCATGCGCCCGGAGCGGTCGGCGACGACGCCGGTCACGACGGCGAGGTCGATACGGGCGTCATGGGCGTCCCCGGCGAGCCGCACATGGCCGTCCTCCAGCAGAACCTCGCCCACCGGCCCGATGCGCTCGTGCGTCGCCCCGTTGGCGGCGGCCGACAGCATGACGCGGCCCATGGCGCGCGTCGCCTGCGCGGCCTCGAGGACGGAACAGGCGAGGCGCTCGCGGATCGGTCGGGTGGCGGTCATGGCGGAAGTCCCTGGAGGTCCGATGGAAGGGCGGATGGCGGCCGGTCCTGGAAGGGCGACCGGCCGCCTGCTGCAACCCGCCGGGGCACCGGCGGGGGCGAAGGCGGGTCAGAAGTCGACGGTGAGGGTGGTCTTGAAGGTGCGGCCGGGGGCGACCTGCAGCTCCAGCGGATTCTGCTGGGCGGTCGCCGTCGTCGGGACGATGGAATAGGTCGTCCCCGTGCCGAGGTTCTGGAAATAGCGGGCGTCGAAGATGTTCTGCACGCCCGCCCGCACCGTCACGTTCTCGCGCGGCTTCCAGTTGACGAAGGTGTCGAGGGTGAACCAGCCGCCCGGCTTGTAGAGCGTCGTGGCGCTGGCGCGTTCGACGGGAGCGGAGAAGCGGGCGATGACCTCGCCGTCGAGGTTCCACTCGCGCTTGAACCAGCGCAGGCCCACCATGCCGTTGAACGGGCTCGCCGCGTCGAAGGCGGTGACGGCGGAGGTCGGCGTCGCCCGCTGGTTGCCGAACTGGTAGGAGAAGCCGGCATTGAGGATCAGGTCGTCGTTGAGACGGTATTCGGCCGAGCCCTCAATGCCCCAGAGCACCACCGACGACAGGTTGAGCGAGGTGTAGTCGTTCGTCCCCGGCACCTGCTGCAGGCTGGCGATGAAGTCCTTGTAGGTCGAGTGGAACACCCCGAGCGAGAACCAGCCGCGCTCGAAGCGCCCGCGGAAGCCGGCCTCGTAGACCCGCGCGCTCTCCGGTTTCAGACCCGGATTGGGAATGAGGTTGAACGAGGTGCCGGGCAGCGACATGTAGAGCTGCTGCGCCGTCGGCATCTTGAAGCCCTCGGCATAGCGGGCATAGACCGAATAGACCTCGGTCAGCTTGAACAGGGTGCCGACCTGCGGAATGAACCGCGTCGAGGTCAGTTCGCGAGGCTCCGCGCCCGGCGCGATGACATAGCCGGCACCGAGGCGCGGCGTGATGCGGTAGGTGGCGAGGCGACCGCCCGGTGTGATCGTCCAGCGCCCGTCGAGGAGCCTGATCTCGTCCTGCAGATAGCCGTCCGCCCGCACGGTGGTCGCATTGGCGAAGTTGAAGCCGCCGGCGATGGTGGTGGTGCTCACCCCCGTCGTCAGGTTGGTCGTCGTGCTCTGGCGGTAGTAGTCGGTGCGGGCGACGTCCCCCTGGAAGCCGTAGGTCAGCGTGTGGGTGGAGGGACCGAGGTCGAAGCGCGAGGTGAACTGCACGTCGCCCTGATAGAAGGTCTCGGAGTAGTTCAGGATGTCGCGCACCGTCCGGGTCTGCCCGGCATTGGCGGTGCCCGCCGCGCCCGTCTGGGTGCGCGTGCTGTCGAGGTCGCGGCGCTGCGGCGACCAGGTGAGGTTCCACCTCACCGCGTCGATCCAGCCCCAGCCCGGAGTCCAGGCGTGGGAGAAGGTCAGCCGCTGGCGCTCGAGTTCCTGCAGCCGCGGATAGTTGCCGTTGACCCAGCCGGACGATGTCACGCCGAAATCCCACATCTGCGTGGTGATCGTCGTCTTGTTGTAGCGCTCGTAGGCGAGGCGGAATTCATGGTCGTCGACCGGGTTCCAGACGAGCTTGGCAAAGCCGTTCCAGCGATGGGCGCGGAAGGGATCGGTGATGTTGCAGGGGATGGACCGGGTCGCCGGGCAGCCCCAGATGCCGCCGTCGGCACGGGCGGTGGAATAGGTCGGCTGCAGCGACGTCGTGTGGCTGAGCGAGACGAGGGCCTGCAGCACCGGCGTGATCTGGATGCCGGCGGTGCCGGTCTTGACGATGGACCGGTCGAAACTGTCGAAGCTGGTTGAGAGCCGCGCGCCCCATCCCCGCGGATTGCCGCGGATGAGGTCCTGCGGGTCGAGGGTGCGGAAGGCGACGAGGCCGCCCAGCGCGTCGGCGCCCCACAGCACCGAGGCGGGCCCGCGCATGATCTCCACCGACTTCATGTAGGGCAGGTCGATGAGGTCGCGCGTGCCGTCGGTGATGCGCTCGATGAGACGGGCGCCATCCACGGTGACCGCGACGCGGTTGCCGCTCATGCCGCGCACCGTGAAGCCGCCGAGGTTCTTCCACGGATCGGTGGAGGAGGTGACGCGTTCCACCGAAACGCCGGGCGTGTAGCGCACCACGTCCTGGATGTCGCGGACCTGGCGCTCCTCCATCTGGCGGCGGGAGATGACGTCGACGGTGGCCGGCACGTCGAGGCGCTGGCGCTCCTCGCGGGTGGCGGTGACCGTGATCTCATCGCTGCCGGCTGCCTGCTGCGCCGCCACCGGCCAGGCCGCCAGCATGGCGACGAGCGAAACCGTTGCGCCGAACGGCGCCAACCCCTTGCGAGACATGAGCCCACACCCCAAACCGACCTGAAGGATGGCTGGCTGGCGTGAGACGAAGGCGTTCAGCTGGCTGGCACGAAAAGCCTCACCGCGTCGGGTGGGCTGCATGCGTCACTAGATATGTTGACTTACGGTGTCAACATAGTTTCGCCGCAGGACGGTCACATTCCCTCCGTCGCCGGCTCAACCGTCAACACTCTGGAATGATTCACAAAAATACGCGGGCTCGGACGAAGTCGAGCAGGGTCGCCTCGGGCGCAGCCAGCACGGCCTCTCCGAGTCGGCCGGCCCAGTGACGCTCCGAGCCGTAGCGCAGCCGGCCGCGCCGGAGCCTGTCGGAGAGGAGGTGCAGGTCGAGCTCCTCGGTCATGCCGATGGCCCCGTGCACCGCATGGGCGATGGCGGTGACCTCGGCCGCCGCCTCGCCGATGGTGATCTTCGCCGTCGCCACCGCCTCCGGGACGTCCGGCGCGCGGGCGGCGAGGTCGGCGGCGGCGCGGGCGCCGTGCACGCGCTCGGTCATCACCGCAAGCTGCTGCTGCACCGCCTGAAACTTGCCGATGGGCTTGCCGAACTGCGACCTGTCGTTGGCATAACGCAGCGTCGTGGCGAGCATCGCCTCCATCGCCCCCGCCATCTCCGCCGCCTCGATGCGGGCCCCCGCGAGGAGCGGATCGAATCCGGAGAGGAGTGGACCGTTGGCGCCGCGCCAGCGCAGGCGGCAGAAGCTGCCCTCGCCCGTCGGCTCCTCCGCCGCCCTGCCGACCGCGAGCAGCATCGCGCCGCCTTCGGACGGCACCAGCACCGCGTCGGCAAACTCGCCTGCCGGCACCTGGGCCACGAGGTCGTCGCCGTCCCGCCGGGCCGAAGCCGCGAGCGCGATCATCCCCTCCGGCGCCGCCTCGCCCGCCGCCGCGATCGCCGCCCGCGCGGCCATGGTGGCGCCGAGCGGCAACGGCAGGGCGTGGCGGCCGGCCGCCAGCAGGACCGGCAGTGCCTCGGCGGCGGTCAGACCGGCGCCGCCATCGGCCTCGGCCACGAGGGCGTCGAGAAAGCCGGATTCAGCCAGCAGGCTCCAGACGGGAGCGGCGGCGGCGCGGTCCTTCAGGCCGCGCACGGCGGCGGGGGTCACGACCTCCGCCATCAGGCGGTCGGCGGTGTCGGCGATCAGTGTGTCGGTCATGGAAGGGCTCTACCTGAGGCCGATGCCGCGGGCGATCATGCCGCGCAGGATCTCGCGCGTGCCGCCGCGCAGGGAGAAGGAGGGCGACATGCTCACCGTATAGGCGAGCGTGCGCATGAGCGCGTCGGGCGGGGTCGCGCCGGGATCGGCGGCGAGCGCCGCGGAAATCGCCTGCGGAATCATCTGCTCGTAGGTGGTGCCGAGATCCTTCACGAGGGCGGCGTGCACCACCGGGCTGTCGCCGGCGACGAGGCGCGCGGTGACGCCGATCGACAGGGCGCGCAGCGCAGCGAGATGGGCCGCCAGCCGGCCGGCGAGCACGACATCGTCGCTGCTGCGCGAGGGCAGGCTCTTCAGATAGGCGAGCCAGGTATCGACCAGCACCATGGAGGAGAGGATGCGCTCCGGCCCCGAACGCTCGAAGGCGAGCTCGGCATTGACCTGCTCCCAGCCCGCCCCCTCCTCGCCGATCAGGGCCTCCGCCGGCAGCACCACGTCGTCGAAGGTGACCTCGGCGAAATGGGCGTCGCCCGAGAGGTCGCGGATCGGGCGGATGTCGATACCCGGTTGCTTCAGGTCGATGATGACCTGCGACAGGCCCTTGTGGCGGTCTTCGGTCGTGCCCGACGTGCGCACCAGAGCGATCATGTAGTGGCAGATCGCCGCGTTGCTGGTCCAGATCTTCCGCCCGTTGAGGCGATAGCCGCCGCCCGGCAGCGGCTCGGCGCGGGTGCGCACGCTGGCGAGGTCCGAGCCGGAATTGGGCTCGCTCATGCCGATACAGAAGAAGATCTCGCCGGCCGAGATTTTCGGCAGGTAGAAGGCGCGCTGCGCCTCGGTGCCGTAGCGCAGGATGAGCGGTCCCGACTGCCGGTCGGTGATCCAGTGTGCCGCCACCGGAGCCCCCGCCGCCAGCAGCTCCTCGGCGATGACGAAGCGCGCGAAGAAGCCGCGCTCCGCCCCGCCATAGCGCTTCGGCAGGCTCAAGCCCAGCCAGCCGCGCCGTCCCAGCGCCCGGCTGAAGGCGGGGTCGGCCCCCATCCAGGAGCGCGCCCGCTTCTCCGGCGGCATGGCCGAGAGAGCCTCGGCGAGGAAGGCCTTCACCTCCGCGCGCAGGGCTTCGTCCGCGGCGGGAATGGTCGCATGGGGCAGCGGCGCGAAGGTCGTCATGGCGGGCGTAACATCCCCGGCCCGTCCGGCGCGGACGAGACGTTTCATAGAATGAAATGGCTTTTCATAAGGATAGCGCGGCGTGGCGCGGCGTCAAGGACGCAGGCGCAGGACATCCCTGCGGCGACGGCGTGGTCCGGTGGCGGGGCGTCCTACTGGACGACGTGCAGCGGCTTTTCGAGGACGGCGAGCACCCGCCTCAGGTCGTGGCCGCGTTTCAGCACGAGGCCCGCCGTGTTGATGACGGCATAGGGCCCCTGCTTGGCCTCGGGGTTCTTCTCCACGCGGTAGAGCGGCATTTCCGAGGCGCGGCGGAAGATGGCGAAGACTGCTTTCCCCTTCAGGAAGTCGATGGCGTAGTCGCGCCACTCGCCGGCTGCGACCATGCGTCCGTAGAGCTGGAGGATCGCCTGCAACTCGCGCCGATCGAAGGAGACCCGCGGGGGGGAGGCACCGGCATTCAGGGGAATGACGGTGCCCGGAATTCGCGAATCCATGTCGGACATGAGGCTCCTTCCGGCGCTCCGGCTCGTGTCACGGTCGTTTCATGATCGGCCGGAGCGGTCGGAATGGCAACCCACCGTGCGGTGGATCAGACCGGCTTCGCCGTCCGCTCGAACAGCGGCAGGGTCTTGTACTGCCCCTTCGGCGTCAGCAGGCCTTCCTCGACCATCTTGTCGTGCTGCACCTTGGCGATGTCGTAGGCGTAGGAGCCGGCATAGAAGGCGACCGTGCCGCCGGGCTTGGTCTGGCCGACGAGGAGCTTCACCATCTGATAGTCGGTGAGGCCGCCATAGGCGTCGTTCGCCTCGGTGCGGAACTCGCCGACATGGAACAGGGTGACCACGTCGAACATCGGCAAGAGCCGCGCGTCGAGCTGGTAGATGTCGCCGAACAGGGCCTTATAGCCCCAGCCGAGCTCGGGATTCTCGACGATCATCGTCTCGTAGGTGCGGATCTCGCCGGGCGAGGCGGTGATGCCGAGGATGACGTTCTTGCGGTCCTTCTCGACGTTGTGCAGGCCGAGAATGTGGTGGCCGCCGGTGCCGAAATGGAAGATCGCCTTGCCCGACACCTCGTTCTCGTCGAGCCAGTCGCAGAAATGGACGTCGCACGGGCATTCCTTGACCCTGAGGTCCCAGAAGTGATCCCAGATGTGGAGAGACATGCTGCAGGTCCTCTTGAGCGCGCCGTGAGCGGCGGAGATGGGAGATCAGGTGACGGCGGCCGCCATCGGCCGCAGGGCGACGGAGGCGAGGCGTGCGCCGCGCTCGCCGCGGGAGAGCAGGAGCTTGCGGTCGTGCAGCGCCTCGAGGCCGGGCCTGAGGCCGACGCTGATCAGCGTCGAACCTTCGAGAGCCGCGACCAGGGTCGCCATCAGCCGCGCCTCGCCGCCCTCGTCGAGGGCGCTGGTGGCACCGTCGAGGATGACGAGATCGGGCCGCTGCACGAGCAGACGCGCGATGGCGAGGCGCTGGCGCTCGCCGTTGGACAGCGTCTGGTCCCAGCGGTCGATCTCGTCGAGGCGCTGGGAGAGATAGCCGAGACCGGCTTCGGTCAGGGCCTCGCTCAGGATGGCGTCGTCGACGGCGAGAGTCTGCGCCGGATAGAGCAGCGCGCCGCGCAGCGTCCCCGCCGGCAGATAGGCCCGTTCGGGCACGAAGGCGATGGTGCCGCCCGCCGGCAGGGCGATGGCCCCGCTCCCCCACGGCCAGAGCCCCGCCAGCGCCCGCACCAGGGTCGACTTGCCGGTGCCGCTCTCGCCGGACACCATGACCTTCTCGCCGGCCTCGATGCGGGCATGGGCCCGGTCGATCAGCACCCGGCCGCTGCGGTCCGAGATGGTGAGGTCGTCGAGCCTCACGGCGCCGGTCTCCGAGGGGACGAGAACCAGTCCGCCGGTCTGGCCGCGCTCGAAATCGCCGTCGATGTCGTCGATGGCGTTGGTCAGTTCGGTGACGCGCTGCATCGAGGCGTAGCACTGCGCTAGCGCGCGGAAATTGTCGACGAGCCAGGCGATGGCGACCTGGACCTGCAGGAAGGCGCCGGCGAGCTGGGTCACCTGTCCGAGGGTGAATTCACCCGACAGATATTTCGGCGCCGCCAGCAGCAGCGGCAGGACCGGCACGAAGACGCCGCTGCCGTTGGTCAGCCAGGTGATGTGGCCGTGGCGTCGCACGACGCCGAGCCAGCGCTGGACGAGGTCCCGATAGGTGGTCCCCAGCGCCCGCCGCTCGTCCGCCTCGCCGCGGATCAGCGCCACGCTCTCGGCGTTCTCGCGCAGCCGCGTCAGCTCGAAGCGCAGCTTGGCCTCCGCTTCGTTGCGGCGGGCGACCGCCCCCGGCAGCCGGCGACCGACCCACAGCATCAGCGCCGACATCGCGATGCCGTAGAACAGCGCCGCCAGGACCATGTAGCCGGGGATCCAGAGGGTGGCTCCGCCGATCTGCACGGTGAGCGCCCCGCCGACGACCCAGAGAACGCCGACGAAGGTCAGCGCCGAGACGATGGAGGACAGGAGGCCGATGGCGAAATCGACGATGGGTTCGGTCGCGAGCCGCGTGTCGTCGGCGATGCGGTATTCGGGGTTGGCCGGCTCGGTGCGCGCCAGGCCCATGCGGTAGTAGCGCTGGCCGCCGATCCAGCGGTCCAGCAGCGAGCCGATGAGCCACTCGCGCCAGCGCACCTGCAGGGTCTCGCGCGACAGCACGATGCCGACGCCGACGCCGGCGGCGCAAACGACAAGCCCGAGGAAGACGACCACCGCCCAGAACACGGTATGGGTGTCGGTGTTCTCGAGCGCATCGAAGAAACGCCGGTTCCACGTGTTGACGGCGAAGTTGATGCCGACGTTGACGATCAGGCAGGCGGCGAGCGCGGCGGTGAGGAACCAGGCGCGGCGCGCGGTCGCCCCCGTCCACCAGCCGGCTGCCAGGGCGAAGAAGTCTCCGAAGACCTTGCGGTCCAGACCATCGGCTGCTGAGGCGGGGGGAGACGTCAACGCTGGGGCACCCGCGAGCGGCTGAACACGACTTCGTGAGCGACACAATCCACCATTCGGCGATCGTACGCAATTACCCCAATTCCGCTTCGGCAGCGATGAACCGGCGATGAACCGCAGCTCAGCCGATGCCGAGAACGCGCAGCCAGAGGATGGAGGAGACGACCGCCAGCAGGGTGGAGAGGGCGACGGCGGTGGAAGCGATGCCCACCCCCTGGCCGTAGCGGGCGGCGAAGAGATAGGCGTTGATGCCGGCCGGCATGGCGGCGAAGAGCACGACCGTACCGGTCCAGGCGGGCGGCAGCGCGAAGACGTGGTGGGCCACGACATAGGCGATGGCCGGGTGCACGATGAGGCGCAGCGCGCAGATCATCAGCGCCACCGGCACGTCCTCGCGCCGGCCGTAGGTCTTGAGCGACAGGCCGAGGGCGATGAGCGACAGGGGGATGGTGGTGCCGGCCACCATGTCCAGCATGGAAGCGGCGACGCCTGCGGGCCTGATGCCGGCCGCCTGGAAGGCGACGCCGGCCGCCATGGCGATGATCAGCGGGTGGGTGATCAGGCCGCGCCCGAGCTTGACGAACAGCGTTCCGCCGGTGGCGGCGCGACTACCCTCCAGCATCAGCGTCGCCAAGGTCATGGTGATCGGCAGGTTCACCGCCAGCAGCATGGCGATGGGAAAGGCCGCCTCCTCGCCATAGGCCTTGAGAATGATCGGGATGCCGATCAGCACGGTGTTGGCCTGGCCGGTGGCGAGGCCGGCGATGACGGCGTCGCCATGGCTGCGCCTGAACAGTCCGGCCGCCAGCACCGTCGCCAGGCCCCAGACGATGGCCATTCCCGCGTAGTAGGCGATCCAGTAGCCCCACGGGAACACCCCGGGAAAGACCGCGGCGGTCAGCAGCTTGAACATCAGCGCTGGAGCACCGATGACGAAGAGGTAGGAGGTGAGCCCCTCGCCCGCCCGCTCGCCGATCAGCCCCGCCAGCGCCGCCGCATAGCCGAGGGCGACGAGCCCGAAGACCGGGGCGACGAGCGAGAGGAGTTCGACCATGGGGATGCGCAACTCCCTGAACAGAAAGCGCGCAATAAACCATTTCTTCGTCATTCGGCGTTAGGCCTGTCGCATGCCCGCCATGCCCGCCGGAAGAGCCGCCACACCCGCCCGGGGACCGTCCCTGAAGGTGCTGATCGCCGACGATCACGCCTTCTCGCGCGAGGTCGTGGCCCGCATCGCCAGCGCCCTCGGCCACGAGGTGACCTCCGTCGACGGCGGCCACGCCGCGCTCGAGGCCGCCGCCGTCAATGATTTCGACGTCGCCGTCATCGATCGCCGCATGCCGGACATGGACGGCGCCGCCGTCGCCATCGCCATGAAGGCGCATGCCCGCCATCCGCGCCTCGTTGCGCTGTCCGGCGACGACCCCGCCGACATGCTGCCCGGCCTCTTCGACGTGGTGCTGCAGAAGCCGGTCGAGGCATCGGTGCTGGCGCGGGCCCTCGCCGGCTGAGGCGCCGCGTCCCGGCTTGTGACAGTTGTGCAACGCACATCTGCCATTTGTTCAGCCATCTTTAAGCAAGCCCATCCTTTCATCACACTGACGGCCTGAGAACCGGCCCCGAGGTGATTCACCGCCATGTCCGTGCGTCCACTGTTGCGACCTGACGCGACGATTTCCGGACCGGTCCCGCCGGTCGTGCGACGCAAGGGCGCCCCGCGCGCCGTCCGGCCGAAGGACGTTCTCATCGTCCTCCACCAGGAACATTCGACCCCCGGAAGGGTCGGCCGCCTGCTGCAGGAGCGCGGCTTCCGGCTCGACATCCGCCGGCCGCGCTTCGGCGATCCGCTCCCGACCGACACGGCGGGCCTCGCCGGCGCCGTCATCTTCGGCGGCCCGATGAGCGCCAACGACCCCGACGACTTCGTCAAGGCCGAGACCGACTGGATCGGCCTCGCGCTGAAAGAGGAACTGCCCTTCCTCGGCATCTGCCTCGGCGCCCAGATGCTGGCCCGCCATCTCGGTGCGAAGGTCGGCTTCCACCCGGATGGCCATGTCGAGGTCGGCTACTACCCGCTCCATCCCACCGAGGCGGCGCTGCGCGAACTGCCCTGGCCCGACCACGTCTACCAGTGGCACCGCGAGGGGTTCGAGGTTCCGGCGGGCGCCGAACTGCTCGCCACCGGCGACTGCTTCGCCAACCAGGCGATCCGCGTCGGCAAGGCCGCCTACGGCATCCAGTTCCACCCCGAGGTGACGCACTGGATGATGAACCGCTGGACCACGCGCGCCCACGAGCGCATGGCCTCGCCCAATGCGCGGCCGCGGCAGGACCATTTCGACGGCCGCTACCTGCACGATCCCGGCGTGCGCCTGTGGCTCGACGCGTTCCTCGATCACTGGACGGCCCTCAAGGTCGCCTGACCGCCCGGCCGTCATGGCCATGACATCCGGCGCGGCGAGCGTCACACTCGAACCGTCCAGCGGCCGATTCGCCGGGTGTCCCGCCGACGGGAACCCCCGGTGGCCGGCCGGGAGTTGAAGACAGCGGCACCCGCGAGGGTGCCGGCGTGCAGCGCAGGGAGGTCGTCATGCCCCGCATCTTCACCGGTCTCGAGGTTCCCGAGGCCCTGCGCGAGGATCTGGCGAGGCTGCGCGGCGGCCTGATGAGCGCCCGCTGGATGGAGCCGGAGGATTACCACCTCACCCTGCGCTTCGTCGGCGACGTGGACGAGCGCACCGCCAACGAGATCGCCGACCTGCTCTATGCGGTGCGCAAGCGGTCCATCGAGGTGACGCTGACCGGCCTCGGCGCCTTCGGCGGCGACCGGCCCCGCTCCATCTTCGTGCAGGTCCGCCAGACCCAGCCTCTCATGGAGCTTCAGGCCGAGCACGAACGCATCATGCGCCGCGTCGGCCTGTCGCCCGAGCCGCGCAAGTTCGTTCCCCACATCACCCTGGCGCGCCTGTCGCGCGACGCCACGGCCCGCTCGGTCGCCGACTGGCTGGCGCTGCGCGGCCTGTTCATGAGCCGCACCTTCATCGTGCCGAGCTTCGCGCTCTTCTCCTCGAAGGAATCGGTCGGCGGCGGGCCCTATCTGGTCGAGGAGACCTATCCGCTGGCCGCCTGACGGCCCACGCCGACGACGAAAAAGGCGGCCCGCGGGCCGCCTCGTCACCTTGTGGATGAGACGAAAGCCTCAGTTGCGGGCGGCGCCCTGATTGGCCACCTGCGGCGCGACCTGCGGCTGGGCGGAGGCCGGTTCACCGTTGCCGCCGCCGAGGGCGCCCATGGCGCGGGACAGCCAGTTGCCCTGCGGCTGGGCCGGCTGAGCCGCCGGCTGGACCGGCGCGAAGGCCGTGCCGGGCAGCGCCTGAGACACCTCGCCGCCGCTCTGGCGCTGGGCGATGGTGGTGCGCATGGGCGAGGGCTGCGGGACCGGCGCGCTCATCATGGTGGTCGAGATCGAGGCCTCGAGCGTCACCGGCGTGGAGCTCGCCGAGGCGAGAGCCGGGGCCGCAGGGGCCGCCGCAGCCGCCGGGGCCGCGTCCGGCGTCGACGGCGAGCGGGCCGAGACGAGCGTCACCGGCTGGCTCTGCTGGCTCGCCAGCGAGAAGGTCGGCTCAGAGGACCCGACGCGAATTTGCCGATGGGCGAAACGGGCGGCGAAGGTGCGGTGCGTGCCGCCGTCGATGCCGGACCGCGGCGGGGCGGCGGTGATCTCCCGGGAGAGGGCGGCGACCTGCGCCATGTCGCGGGCGTTCTTGGCGGCCACCGCCTGGCGGATGGCCGGGGGCACCACATAGGCCGGGCAGCGGGCTGCCGCCTGGAAGGTCGGGCGCGGCGCCGAGGTGTCGTCGCCGATGGCGGTGAAGCGGGTGCGGATGGAGCGGGCCGAGGCCGGCGCCTCGCGCGTCACCGGCGCCATGGTGGTCACCGGCTGGTTGAGCGAGGTCGGCACCGGGGTGCGCGGCGCCGGCGCGGTTGTGACGTTGCCGCGGGCGGCACCCGTGCGGCGGGTGCCGGCCCAGGGATCGCTCGCCGCGATCATCTCGCGCGTTTCGGTCGTTCCGCCGGCCTGCGCCAGCACCGACTGCGGCGAGACGGCGTTGAACACGTAGCGGCGCTCGCAGACGTCGACCTGCGGCTCCTGGCGCGTCACCTCGAAATGGTCGTGGCCTTCCTTCAGGTTCTTCCAGAAGGCCATGTGCGGGTTGTTGCGATGGCGCGCCATGTTGCGCGGCGTCATGCGGAACGGATAGGCCTGGACCTGGAAGCTCTCCTGGCCGCCCTGCAGCGCCTCGCGGGCCAGGGCATAGACCTCGGCGATGGCCTCGTCCGTCATGGCGTAACAGCCGCGCGACGAGCAGTCGCCGTGCACCATCAGATGCGAGCCGGTGCGGCCATAGGAGCGGTCGAACTGGTTGGGGAAGCCCATGTTGAAGGCGAGGTAATAGGACGAGCGCGGATTCATCAGACCCATGTTGATCTGGTAGAACCCTTCCGGCGACTGCCGGTCGCCCTCCCGCACCTTCGGGCCGAGATCGCCGGAATAGTTGCAGATCGGATAGGTCTTGAAGAGCGCGTAGCGACCGCTCGCATCGCGCTTCCACACCTCCAGCTCGGCCTCTTCCTTGAAGATGCGCATCAGCACCGGCGAGGTGCGCGTCATTCCCTTGACGTTCAGCTCCTCGAGGACGGCCTGGGCCAGCGGCGCATTGCCGCGGTTGGGATCGTTGCGCGACAGGGTCTGGCCCTGGCAGCCCGCCAGGAGCACGGCGCAGGCCGCGGCCGACAGCGCCAGCCGCCAGCCGCCGAGACGGTTGGACCGCGAGATTGCCACCTGGGGAATGCCGGCCGTCTGCTGCAATGCTCTGCTCCGAAACGGGGCGCGAGAAGCCCCACGAACGGTGTCAGCTTGGCGCTGCTGATCCTTAACGGACCCTTGAAAACGACCGATAGCGTCAACCCGAGGTTACTGCAACCCGCCGAAAATCCGACCGAGGGTTAATGATTTCCACCGGACGGTCACAGATGGGTGATGGTGCGGTCAGGAAGACGGCCAAACCATGGCGGCGCACGCCGGCGGCGCCTCAGATCGCCCGGCCGATGGCCAGGAACTTGTCCCGCCGCAGCCGCCGGATCTCCTCGCCCGGCAGGCCGGAAAGGCCCTGGAGCGAGGCCTCGATCGCGTCGCCGACCCGCTGCACCGCGAGGTCGGGGTCGCGGTGGGCGCCGCCCACCGGTTCCTGAACGATCTGGTCGATCACCCCGAACCGCATCAGGTCCTGCGCCGTGATCTTCATGTTGGTCGCCGCTTCCTGCGCCTTGGTCGTGTCGCGCCACAGGATCGATGCGGCGCCTTCCGGCGAGATGACGCTGTAGATGGCATGTTCCAGCATCATCACCCTGTTGGCGGTGGCGATGGCAATGGCGCCGCCCGAGCCGCCCTCGCCGATGATGACGGCGATGTTGGGTACGCCGAGCCCCAGGCTGCAGTCGGTGGAGCGGGCGATGGCCTCGGCCTGGCCGCGCTCCTCGGCGCCGATGCCCGGATAGGCGCCGGCGGTGTCGACCAGCGACACCACGGGAATGTCGAAGCGCTGGGCGGTCTCCATGAGGCGCACCGCCTTGCGGTAGCCCTCCGGGCGCGCCATGCCGAAATTGTGCCGGATGCGCGTCTCGGTCGTGTCGCCGCGCTCGTGGCCCATGATGCAGATGCTCTGGCCGCGGAACCGGCCGAAGCCGCCGATGATCGCCTCGTCCTCGCCGAACGCCCGGTCGCCGGCGAGCGGGGTGAAGTCCTCGACCAGCTTGGCGATGTAGTCGAGCGTGTGGGGACGGCCGGGATGGCGGGCGACCAGCGTCTTCTGCCAGGGCGTGAGGCCCTGGTAGAGGTCCTTCAGCGCCTGGTCGGCCTTCTGCTCCAGCCGCGTCACCTCTTCGGTGATGGAGACGCCGCCGTCGCGGGCGGCGACCTCCCGCAGCTCCTCGACCTTGGATTCGAGTTCGGCGATCGGCTTTTCGAAATCGAGGTAGCTGCGCATCGGCAAGGTGCGGCCCGGAACCTGTGAGCATCGGCCCGCTGGGGGCCGGGGGGACGGCCCCGAGGGGCCCGATGAAGCGCGAGCACATGCCCCTCGGCACAGGGCAAGTCAAGGACGGACCTGTCCTAGTCCTCGTTGCCGAGGGGGTGCAGGTCGCGCACGAGGCTCTTCAGGCGCTCGTCCAGCACATGGGTATAGATCTGTGTCGTCGCAATGTCGGCATGGCCGAGCAACTGTTGCACGGCGCGCAGGTCGGCCCCGTTCTGCAGGAGGTGGCTGGCGAAGGCGTGACGCAGCACGTGCGGCGACACCTTGGCCGCCGACAGCCCGGCGGCACCCGCCACGCCCTTCAACTCGCGCCCCACGTGCTGGCGCGTCAGATGGCCGCTCTCGCCTGAGGAGGGAAAGAGCCATTTCGACGGGCCGAGCCCGGCCTCCTCGCGCAGGGCGAGATAGGCCGCCATGGCGTCCTTGGCCGCGGCGTTGAGGGGAACGATGCGCTCCTTGTTGCCCTTGCCGCGCACCACGAGGAAGCGCTGGTCGCGCCGCGCCGCCCCGACAGGAAGCGCAATCAGCTCCGACACGCGCATGCCCGTCGCGTAGAGGAGTTCGAGGAGGCAGGTGAGCCGCGCCGCCCGGAGCCGCTCGCTAACCGGCCGGGCCGCGTCGTCCAGACCCTCGCGGGCGACGGCGAGCAGGCGGTCGACCTCGGCGAGTCCCAGCGTCTTCGGCAGCGGCCGTCCGCGCTTCGGCCCCTCCAGCACCGCCGCGGGATCCTCGCCGCTCAGCCCCTCCCCGTAGAGGAAGCGGTGGAGCTGTCGCACCGCCGACAGCCGGCGGGCGACGGAGGCGGTCTTCAGGCCCCGCCCCTGGCAGTCGGCGAGATAGTCGCGGATCGTCGCCGTGGTCGCTGTCTTCGGACCGGTGCCCATGGCGGCGAGGAAGGATTCGTAGTCGTCGAGGTCGCGGCGATAGGCCTCGAGCGTATTGCGGGCGGCACCCCGCTCGGCCGCCATCATGTCGAGGAAGAGGTCGATCTCCCCCGCCATCGCTAGCGGCGCGGCTGCAGGCGGGCGGGCGGCACCTGCACGCTCATCTCCCGCGGTTCCGGCTCGACCAGATAGGCGAGCGCCAGCATGCCCGAGAAGCCGAGGCCGGCGAGCACGATCAGGATCGTCAGAAAACGGAACAGCGTCGGCATGAAGGCAGGCGTCCTCGTCCGAATCGGTTTGGACCATCAAAGCCGCTCGCGGGCAAGGTGCAAGCATCCGGCGACCGGCTACCGGCGCCTCCCGCCGCCGTTGCAAGCAGTGGACAGCCGGCTGCTGCCGCTTTCCGCCGCGACGCCTGCCTTCTATGGTCCGCCGCGCGAGGACCCATGACGCTGAAGATCGCCACCTGGAACATCAATTCCGTCCGCCTGCGCATCGAGACGGTCGCCCGTTTCGTCGCCCAGCACCAGCCCGACGTGCTCTGCCTGCAGGAGACCAAGTGCATGGACGGCCAGTTCCCGCTGGCCGACGTACGCCGCATGGGCTTCGAGCACGTCGCGATCCACGGCCAGAAGGGCTATCACGGCGTCGCCGTCTTCTCCCGCCACGGCCTCGTCGACATCGACCGCCGCGCCTTCTGCGGCAAGAACGACGCCCGCCACATCGCCGTCACCCTCGCCGACGGCCCCGGAGCGGGCGTGCGCATCCACAATTTCTACGTCCCCGCCGGCGGTGACGAGCCGGACCCGGCCGTCAACGAGAAATTCGCCCACAAGCTCGGCTTCCTCGACGAGATGCAGGCCTGGGACGCTCTCCGGGTCGGCGCCGGCACGGCCAAGACGGTCCTCGTCGGCGACCTCAACATAGCCCCCCTCGAGCACGACGTGTGGAGTTCCAAGCAGCTCACCAAGGTCGTCTCCCACACGCCGCTGGAGCGCCGCCGGCTCACCGAGGTCGCGAACGCCGGCGGCTGGGTGGACATGATGCGGGCGCTGACCCCCGAGCCGCAGAAGCTCTACACCTGGTGGAGCTACCGCGCGGCCGACTGGGCCGCCGCCGACAGGGGCCGCCGCCTCGACCACGTCTGGCTGAGCCCGGCGCTCGCCCCCGCCATGCGGCAGGTGGAGATCCTGCGCGAGGCGCGCGGCTGGGACCGGCCCTCCGACCACGTGCCGGTGATCGCGACGCTGTCCCCGTGACGGTGCGGCCCCATTTTTGTTGCGCTGCATCACCCGAAGGCCCTATGGCGGCGCCGGGGTGGTTTCGTTGACACCCTGCGGGGCCGCTTCTAGGGTGCGCGCCCGGTCGAAATGACTTTCAAATCCGATTATCCGAGCGAAAAATCACCCGCTCGGGGAGGGACACGATGAAGATCCTTGTGCCCGTGAAGCGGGTCGTCGATTACAATGTGAAGATCCGCGTGAAGCCCGACGGCTCCGGGGTCGAACTCGCCAACGTGAAGATGTCGATGAATCCCTTCGACGAGATCGCCGTCGAGGAGGCCATCCGTCTGAAGGAGAAGGGTGCGGCGACCGAGATCGTCGTCGTCTCCATCGGTGCCCAGGGCGCTGCCGAGACGATCCGCACGGCGCTGGCCATGGGCGCCGACCGCGGCATCCACGTGAAGACCGACGCCACAGTCGAACCGCTCGCCGTCGCCAAGATCCTCAAGGGCGTGGTGGGCGAGGAGCAGCCCGGCCTCGTTATCCTCGGCAAGCAGGCCATCGACGACGACGCCAACCAGACCGGCCAGATGCTGGCCGCCCTCCTCGGCTGGCCGCAGGGCACCTTCGCCTCGAAGGTCGAGCTCGCCGCCGATTCCGTCTCCGTTACCCGCGAGGTCGACGGCGGCCTGCAGACGGTGAAGCTGAAGACCCCGGCCATCGTCACCACCGACCTGCGCCTCAACGAGCCGCGCTACGCCTCGCTGCCGAACATCATGAAGGCGAAGAAGAAGCCGATCGACGAGAAGGCGCCGGACGCCTACGGCGTCGACGTCGCGCCCCGCCTGAAGGTCCTCAAGACCGCCGAGCCGGGCGGCCGCCAAGCGGGCGTCAAGGTCGCCTCCGTCGCCGAACTCGTCGGCAAGCTCAAGAACGAAGCCGGGGTGCTCTGATGGCCACGCTCCTCCTCGCCGAACACGACAACGCCTCGCTGAAGGACCCGACGCTGAAGGCGCTGACCGCCGCCGTCGCGCTCGGCGCGCCGGTCACAGTGCTCGTCGCCGGTTCCGGCTGCCAGGCCGCCGCCGAGGCCGCCTCCAAGCTCTCGGGCGTCGCCAAGGTGCTGGTCGCAGACAATGCGGCCTATGCCAACCTCCTCGCCGAGCCGACCGCCGACCTCATCGTCTCGCTGGCCGGCGGCTATGACGCGCTCGTCGCGCCGTCCACGGCCAACGGCAAGAACATCATGCCGCGCGTCGCCGCCCTGCTCGACGTGATGCAGATTTCCGACATCACCAAGGTGGTCTCGCCCGACACGTTCGAGCGGCCGATCTATGCCGGCAACGCCATCCAGACCGTGCAGTCGACCGACGCCAAGAAGGTCATCACCGTGCGCACCGCCTCCTTCCAGGCAGCGGGTGCGGGCGGCTCGGCCCCGATCGAGGCGGCGGCGGCCGCCGCCGATCCGGGCCTCTCGACCTTCGCCGGCGAGGAGATCGCCAAGTCCGACCGTCCCGAGCTCGGCGCCGCCAAGATCATCATCTCCGGCGGCCGCGCGCTCGGCTCCAAGGAGAACTTCGCCAAGGTGATCGAGCCCGTCGCCGACAAGCTCGGCGCCGCCATGGGCGCCTCGCGCGCCGCGGTGGACGCCGGCTACGCGCCGAACGACTGGCAGGTCGGCCAGACCGGCAAGGTCGTCGCCCCCGAGCTCTACATCGCCGTCGGCATTTCCGGTGCCATCCAGCACCTCGCCGGCATGAAGGACTCCAAGGTGATCGTCGCCATCAACAAGGACGAGGAGGCGCCGATCTTTCAGGTCGCCGATTACGGCCTGGTCGGCGATCTCTTCACCATCCTGCCCGAACTCGAGAAAGAGCTCGGCAAGTAAGTTTGACATCCGGCGGGCGGGGAGCCATCTCCGCCCGTCGTCTTGTTCGCGGTCGGGATGGCGTCGGCGGCGGGACCGTCGTAGAGATGTCCGCCAGTTCGTTTTGATCGCACCGCCGCCCGGACGTGGCGCCGGGCCGTGCACCGGGTGGAACCATGGACATTCGCAAGATCGGCGTGATCGGCGCCGGGCAGATGGGCAACGGCATCGCGCATGTGGCGGCTCTCGCCGGCATCGACGTGTCCCTGCACGACATTTCCGAGGATCGCATCAAGTCGGGCCTTGCGACCATCAACGGCAATATGAGCCGTCAACTGTCGAAGAACCTCATCACCGAGGAGGATCGCCAGAAGGCCCTGCTCCGGATCGAGGGCGCGCCGAAGGTCGACGACCTCGCCGACTGCGACCTCGTCATCGAGGCCGCCACCGAGAACGAGCAGGTCAAGGTCAAGATTTTCCAGTCGGTCTGCCCGGTCCTCAGGCCCGATGCGATCCTGGCCACCAACACCTCGTCGATCTCGATCACCCGCCTCGCCTCGACCACCGACCGGCCCGAGCGCTTCATCGGCATCCACTTCATGAACCCGGTGCCGGTCATGCAGCTCGTCGAGCTGATCCGCGGCATCGCCACCGAGGACGAGACCTTCGAGGCCTCGCGCGCGCTCTGCACGAAGCTCGGCAAGACCATCGCGGTGGCCGAGGACTTTCCCGCCTTCATCGTCAACCGCATCCTGCTGCCGATGATCAACGAGGCGATCTACACGCTCTACGAGGGTGTCGGCTCGGTCGAGGCCATCGACACCGCCATGCGCCTCGGCGCCAATCACCCGATGGGCCCGCTGCAGCTCGCAGACTTCATCGGCCTCGACACCTGCCTGTCGGTCATGCAGGTGCTCTACGAGGGCCTCGCCGATTCCAAGTACCGGCCCTGCCCGCTGCTGGTGAAATATGTCGAGGCCGGCTGGCTCGGCCGCAAGTCGCAGCGCGGCTTCTACGACTACCGCGGCGAACGGCCCGTCCCCACCCGCTGACGGGCCTCAAGGCCTGATCGTTTCCGGCATCTTCGGATCATCCGTGTCGCCGTCGCAGAAGACGCGGTTGCGCCCGCCGCGCTTGGCCGCGTAGAGCGCCCGGTCGGCGGCACCGACCAACTCTGCCGTCGCGCCACCATTGGCCGTTGCAACGCCGATGCTCACCGTCAGCACAGGCGCCGGGGCGGCATGGCCTACCGAGCCGCGAATCCGATCGGCGAGGGCGCGTGCCGCCAGCTCGTCGGCACCGCAGGCCAGAACCGCGAACTCCTCGCCGCCGAACCGCGTCACCACCTGGTCGGGACCGCAGGCGATCTCCTTCAGCCGCTCCGCAACATGGCGGAGGGCCTGGTCGCCCGCCACATGGCCGTGCTCGTCGTTGAACAGCTTGAAATGGTCCACGTCGATGAGCAGGAGCGAGAGCGGCCGTCCCTGGCGCGCCGCGGCCCGGCCCATGGTCGCGAGGGCCTCCTCGAAGCGCCGGCGGTTGCCCACGCCGGTCAGCGGGTCGCTGAGGGCGGTATCGGCCAGCCTGAGATTGGTGCGGGTCAGTTCCGCATTGATGAACTGCAGCTCGTCCAGCAGCCGCCGCGTCTCCCGTTCCGCCGCCATCTGGCGGATCCGCACCTTGCCGAGCGCGACGATACAGATGCCTTGGAAAATGGTGTAGACGATGCAGACGGGGATCAGGACGTAGAGCCCGTCATAGACGATGGCCGCGGCGTGGAAGGCGATCAGGATCACCACCTGAGCCATGGTCGGCCCGGGCGCCATATAGGAGCGGAAGGTCACCGCCTGGACCAGCACGCAGCCGAGGGCGAGCACCGCCAGTCGCATGTTGTCGTCGGCAGCCCGGTAGAGGATGGCGCCGGTCACGCCCCAGAGCAGTGCCACCCCCAGGCATGTCGCGGCGAAGCCGACGGCGTGGCGGCCGTCGCTCTCCACGGCGCGGCGGCTGCGATAGGCTTTGTCGACCAGCACGCGCAGCATGACGCCGAGCGCGACCAGGACCGCCGAGATCAGCGCCTCGCGGCGGGATCCGGACAGGAAGACCTGAAGGACGACCAGCCCCATCGCCGCACTGGCGAGGAGGTACGGCCGGTAATCGAAAAGTTCGTCGAGAACCTCCCGTTTCTGCCGCGCATCGAGAGCGTCGGCGCCGAGCAAGATCGAAAACCGGTCGGGCAAGGTCTGACCATACGCTGCGGAAGGGAAAGAATCGGCCGTCCGATCCCTTAGTCAAGACTAGGGAGCGTTAGGCGGGTCGACCACACATTTGTCGTGAGCCGGGGCGGTATCCACATCTTCGGCAGGGTGCAGAGGCTTCGTTAAGGACGACGTGCGAAAAGAAGATCTGGATTCGGGGAGACGGTGGATGTCGACGGCGGCGATCGCGGGAACCATGGTCGCCATGCAGGGCGAACAGACCCGCATGGGCATCCAGACGGCCATGGTGAAGCAGCAGTTGAAAGCCGACCAAGGCGTCGTCGACCTGCTCGCCTCCGCCGCCCAGGCAAGCCCCGCGCCCGGCACAGGCCTCACCGTCGACAAGCTCGCCTGAGTCTCAGCGGAACTTCAGGATGAACCGCTCGACCAGCGGCCCCCAGACGGGGATGCCGCCGGGATTGGGCAGCAAGGCATGGCCGTCGCGTCCGAAGGGCGCCAGGAGCTGGAAATCGAGCGTCCCGCCGGCCGCGCGATAAGCCTCTGCCATCCGCCGCGTCAGGTCCGGCGGAAACGACTGGTCGTTCTCGGTGTAGAGCCACAGCGCCGGCGTGCGCGCGCGCCGGCCCATGAACCGCGCGTCCCGCACCAGCTCGTCGAGGGCGCAGGTCTGGCCGGTCTCGCCGGACCGGCCGCGCCGCCCGCCGCCGAAATTGATCGTTCCCGCCACCGCCGGGTGGTTCTCCACCGCCAGCGCCGCCGCCGCCCAGCCGCCGGTGGACTGGCCGACGGCGACGACGCCGTCCTTGCGCACGAAAGGCAGCCCGGTCAGCCCGTCGATGGCGGCCGCGAGGTCGGCGGCATCCGCCCGCCCCGCTGCGAAATGGTTGGGCCGGCGGCAGGCGAAGCGCTCGGCCCGCTCGCCGCCGGTGAGGCCATAGCCGCGCCGGTGGACGACGGCGACCACATAGCCGCGCTCTACGAACCACGAGACGACATGGGGATAGACCCCATGGCGCGGCTCGCCGTTGCGGGCGGCATCGCCCGAGGTGTGATGGGTCATCACCACCAGCGGCCGCGGCCCGTCGCCCGGCGGCCGAAAGACGATGGCCGCGATCTCGCGCCCCTCGTCGGCATTGTGCGGCAGGCGCCAGACCTGCTCGCGGTGGACGGCGCCCTCCGCCCCCTCGGGGCGCGGGCTCTGGGCCGCGGCCGGCGCGCCCCAGGCGAGAGCGAGGACGAGGAGGAGGGCGGAGAGCCGGTTCATCCGCGCACGAGATCCCCGAGCAGGCTCGCCGCGACGGTGGCCTTGGAAACCGTCAGGCCGGAGCCGGCGATCTCGGCCACCGCCGTGCGAATGCGCTCGGCCCGTCCGCCGTGCACCGCCATCCAGGCCTCGACCGCCGCGGCGCCGGCCGCCTCGCCCGCCACCATGTCGGCAGTGATGCGCCGCTCCGCGTCTGCGATGGAATCGAGCGCCCGGTCGAGGGCGAGCCGGTCGAAATAGTCCGTCACCGTGATCGCCCGCGCCGCCCCCTTCATCTGGTCGAGGCGGAACACGGCGGAGGCGGCGAAGGCGGTGGCGGCCACGTCGGCCACGGCGCGCCCGGTCTGGTCGGCCACGGCGACGATGTCGGGCGCGGCGGCCAGGTGGTCGAGGCTCGCCAGCACCCCGGCGAGCGGGTCCGGCAGGCCGGCCGCACGCAGCTCGGCGGTGCGCGCCGTCCGCGCCGCCGCCGCATCGGGCGGCAGGGCGGTGTCGAGGCTCGCCGCGACGGCTTCGATCCCGGCGCGGTGGTGGGCCACGACGTCGGCGAGACCGTGGGTCAGGTCGACGTTGCGGATGAACCAGATGACCCGGTCGATGAGCAGGTCCTGGATCGCCGTGTAGAGGTCGAGCTGGAGCGTGCCCGCGATGCGGTTGTCGAGGCTGTCGAGCTCGGTATTGAGCGCCGTCATGCCGTAGGAATCGCGCACCGCGGCGAAGGCCGAGGCGATGGTGGCGACGTCGGCGCCAGTCTGGTCGATCAGCCGCGCCACGAAGGCCGGGCCGCCGCGGTTGATCATCGAGTTGGAGAGGCCCGTCGCGATGATCTCGCGGCGCAGCCGGTGGCTCTCCACCGCGTCCGGAAACTGCTCCTGCACCGGCCGCGGGAAGTAGCGCACCAGTTCGCGCGCCAGATAGGGATCGTCGGGGACCGACGAGGCGAGGAGATGGTCGTAGAGGTCGATCTTGGCATAGGCCAGCAGGACGGCGATCTCCGGCCGGGTCAGCGGGTCGCCGCGGCGGCGCCGCTCGGCGAGATCGGTTTCGTCGGGGAGATATTCCACCGCCCTGTCGAGCTTGCCCTGCGTCTCCAGGCTCTGCATCAGCCGCTGCTGGAAGCCGAGATCCTCGAGCCCGCGCCGCTGCGCCAGCGAGAGGGCGAGCGTCTGCAGGTAGTTGTTGCGCAGCACGAGCCGGCCCACCTCGTCGGTCATGGCGGCGAGGAGGGCGTTGCGCGCCTGAGGGTCGAGACGGCCGTCACGCTCGGGCGTCGTCAGGGCGATCTTGATGTTGACCTCGACGTCGGAGGTGTTCACGCCCGCCGAATTGTCGATGGCGTCGGTGTTGAGCCGGACGCCGGCCCGTCCGGCCTCGATGCGGCCGCGCTGGGTCATGCCGAGATTGGCCCCCTCGCCGACCACCTTCGCCCGGATGTCGGAGCCGGTGATGCGGATGGGATCGTTGGCGCGGTCGCCGGCCTGGTCGTCCGTCTCGGCGCTGGAGCGCACATAGGTGCCGATGCCGCCGAACCAGAGGAGGTCGACCTTCGCCTTCAGGATGGCGTTCATCACCTCCTGCGGTGTCGCCTCGGCCTTGGGGAGGTCGAGGAGCGCCTGCACCTCGGCCGAGAGCGCGATCGCCTTGGACGAGCGCGGAAAGACGCCGCCGCCCGCCGAGATCAGGCTCTTGTCATAGTCGGCCCATGAGGAGCGCGGCAGGTCGAACAGACGCTTGCGCTCGGTCCACGAGGCTTCAGGGTCCGGACTGGGATCGAGGAAGATGTCGCGGTGGTCGAAGGCCGCGACCAGCTTGATCGTCTTCTCCAGCAGCATGCCGTTGCCGAAGACGTCGCCGGACATGTCGCCGACACCGGCCACCGTGAAGGGCGTCGCCGAGATGTCGGTCCCCATCTCGCGGAAATGCCGCTTCACCGCCTCCCAGGCGCCGCGCGCGGTGATACCCATGCCCTTGTGGTCGTAGCCCTGGCTGCCGCCCGAGGCGAAGGCGTCGCCCAGCCAGTGGCCCTTGTCGAGCGACAGTTGGTTGGCGATGTCGGAGAAGGTCGCCGTGCCCTTGTCGGCGGCGACGACGAGATAGGGGTCGTCCCCGTCGTGGCGCACCGTCTCGGGCGGCGGCACGATGGCGGTTCCGTCGATGTTGTCGGTGAGCTGCAGCAGGGCGCGCACGAAGATGCGGTAGGACTCGGTGCCCTCCGCCAACCAGGCGTCGCGCTGGGCGGGCGGCGGCAGGCGCTTCGGCACGAAGCCGCCCTTGGCACCCACCGGCACGATGACGGCGTTCTTCACCTGCTGCGCCTTGACGAGGCCGAGCACCTCGGTGCGGAAGTCCTGCGGCCGGTCCGACCAGCGCAGGCCGCCGCGCGCCACCTTGCCGAAGCGCATGTGCACGCCCTCGACCCGCGGCGAATAGACGAAGATCTCGTAGAGCGGCCGCGGCGCCGGCAGGTTGTCGATCTTCTTCGACTCGAACTTGATGGCGATGGTCGGCCGGACCTGGCCGTCCTCACCCGTCTGGTAAAAATTGGTGCGCACCGCCGCCTGGATCAGATTGATGAAGGCTCTGAGGATGCGGTCCTCGTCGAGGGAGGAGACCTGCTTCAGGCTCTCCTCGAAGCGGCCGAGGAGATCGGCGAGCTTGGCGTTGCGCTCCTCGACCGTCAGCGACAGGCGCGGGTCGAAGCGCAGGTGGAACATCAGCACCACGCCCTTGGCGATGGCTGCGTGCTTGCGCAGCGTCGCCCAGAGATAGTCCTGGCTGAAGGGCGCGCGGATCTGCCGGAGCGTGCGCGCGAGCGTCCGGATGACGGCGACGTCGCGCCAGGCGAGCCCCGCCTCCAGCGTCAGCGCGTTGAAGCCGTCGCTCTCCGCCTCGCCGCGCATCACCGCCATGAGAGCGGCTTCCAGCTTCTCGTCCAGCGCCTCGAGGTCGATCACCTGCCCGCCCGGGCGGGCGAGCGACATGTCGTGCAGCCAGACCGGAGCGGCGCCCGCCGGGGCGATCTCGTAGGTGCGCTCGTCAACGACCGCGAAGCCCATGGCCTCCAGGATCGGCACGCGCTCGGAGAGCGGGATCGGCCGGCCGCGGGCGAAGACCTTGAGCCCCGCCTCGGCCCGGTCCGTCGCGTCGGGCCGGTAGAAGTCGATGGCGAGTGCCCGTGCGTCGGAGAGCCCTTCGAGGATGCGGATGTCGCCGATGGCGTCCTCTGCCGGCACCGCCTCGCGATAGGCGGCGGAGAAGGCCTCGCGGTAGCGCGCGGTGAGGTCGCCGGCCCGCGCCGGCCCGTGGATCAGGGCGAGCGCTTCGCCGAGACCATCGCTCCAGGTGCGGACGATGCGTGACACCGCCGTCTCGAGAGCCGTCCGCTCGACACGCGGCGTCTCGCCGCCGGAGCGGCCGATAATGTAGTGCACCCGCGTCAGCGGCCCGTCCGGGAAGAACGGATAGAAGGCCGAGACGCGGCCGTTGTAGACGCCGGCGAGATGGTTGCCGATGGCGAGCCTCACCGTGGTGTCGAACCGGTCGCGCGGCACGTAGACCATCACCGACACGAAACGGTGGAAGCGGTCCTCGCGCGGCAGAACCCTGACCCGCGGCCGGTCCTCGAGCTGCATCACCGCCATGGCGTGGTTGAACAGCGTCTCGTCGTCGATCTGGAACAATTCGTCGCGCGGATAGCTCTCCAGCACGTTGACCAGTGCCTTGCCCGAGTGACCGTCGGGGTCGAAGCCGGCGCGCGTCAGCACCCGGTCGACCTTGCGCCTCAGATAGGGGATGGTGCGGGTCGAGCGCGTATAGGCGGTGGAGGTGAAGAGGCCGACGATGCGCGCCTCGCCGACGAGCTGCCCCTGCCGGTCGAAGCGCTTCACGCCGACATAGTCCATGTGGATGCGCCGGTGCACGCGCGAGCGCACATTGGCCTTGGTGATGATCAGCGGCACCGGCTGCATCAGGAACTCGCGCAGCTCCGGCGTCATGACGACGAGATCGGCCCCGCGCCGGAGGATGCGCACGTTCTCGTCGCGCAGGATGCCGAGGCCGGAGGTGAACTCCGGCTCGAGCTGGCCCTCGGCGACACCGCCGACATAGGCGTAGTCGCGCACGCCCAGGAGGGTGAAGTTGTTCGCCACCAGCCATTCGAGGAACTGGATGCCCTCGGCCATCTCGGTGACCGGCAGGACGGGATTGGACTTCAGGTCCTCGATGATGGCGCGCACGCGCTCCTGCATCGGCTTCCAGTCGGCGACGCAGATCCTGACGTCGGCGAGCGTCGCCTCCAGCTCCTCCACCAGGGCGGCGCGGCGGGCCTCCTCGCCGATCCGGTCGACATGGATGTGGATGAGGCTCTCGCGGCTCGCGCCGGGGTCCGCCTCCAGGCCGCGATAGGCCGAGAGCGTGCCATCCGCCTCGCGTTCGACGGTGAGGATCGGGTGTGCGACGAGCCAGACCTTCAGCCCCTGTTCGGCGAGCACCCCGAGCACCGAATCGACGAGGAAGGGCATGTTGTCGTTGACCACCTCGATCACCGTGACGGAGGCGAGGCGGGAGGCGGCCGAGGTCGGCTCGGGATCGGAGAGGCGGATGGACGACCTGCCGGGAACGCGCCGCAGCAGCGCCGCGTGGCTCGCCGAGGCGAGCGCCGCGAGATCGCGCGCGTCATAGGCGACGATGTCCTCGGCATCGGCGCGTCCGAACAGGTCGGTGACGTAGTCGGGCGGTATGCCGGCTTCGGTTCCGCGCAGGATGATCCCGGCCTGCTCGATGATGGCCGCGGCCCCCCGCGCATCCTCGGCCCGATTGGTCATGCTCGTCTCCTCGCGCCGGATTCGTCGTCGATGGGGGCGCCGTGCGGCAGGATGACCACGGCCTCCCTCGGCCGTAAAGTCAATTTCGCCCCTCCTCCGGCCCATGCTACCACCCTGCGACGCCGTGATGACGGCGGCCGGATGGATCGGTCACCGGCCGTTTCGGGAGACTTGCCATGTCGTCGACGCCTGCGAGGACCACGGCCGCCGCTGCGCAGGACCGGACGGAGGCGATCACCGCGCTGGACCTGCCCGCCGTTCCGCTCGACCCGGAAACCGAGGCCTATTTCCAGAAATGCCGCGAGAAGATCGGCTTCGTGCCGAACGTGCTGCTCGCCTATGCCCACGACCTCGCCAAGCTCAAGGCCTTCTCGGCCATGTACAACGACCTAATGCTGGCGCCCTCCGGCCTCAGCAAGCTGGAGCGGGAGATGATCGCCGTGGCGGTCTCCGCCGTGAACCGCTGCTACTACTGCCTCACCGCGCACGGGGCGGCGGTGCGCCAGCTCTCCGGCGATCCCGGACTCGGCGAGATGCTGGTGATGAACTACCGCACCGCCCGGCTCGACACGCGCCAGCGGGCCATGCTGGACTTCGCCGTGAAGCTGACCGAGACGCCCTGGACCGTCGACGAGCCCGACCGCGAGGCGCTGCGCGCCGCCGGCTTCTCCGACCGCGACATCTGGGACATCTCGGCGACGGCTGCCTTCTACAACATGTCCAACCGCATGGCTTCGGCCACGGACATGCGACCGAACCCGGAATATCACGCCACGGCGCGCTGAATTGATCGGCGCGGGGCTGGCAGTGCCGGCCGGCGCGCCTAGATGACAGGCAGTCGTCCTGCCGTCGTGCCACGGAGCCCTGCCATGGCCACCAACACCACCTATCGCGGCCCGTCCGATCTTCCGGACGTGGTTCCGGTCTTCCCGCTGCCCGGCGCGCTGCTTCTGCCGCGCGGCCAGCTGCCGCTCAACATCTTCGAGCCGCGCTACCTCGCCATGGTCGACGACGCCTTTCTCTCGGGCCGCCGCCTCATCGGCATGGTGCAGCCCGTGCCCGCCGACGAGGAGGCCAGGCGGCCGACCCTCTCCGCGGTCGGGTGCATCGGCCGGATCACCCAGCTCGCCGAGTCCGGCGACGGACGTTACATGCTGAGCCTCACGGGCATTTCACGCTTCCGCATCGTCGAGGAACTGTCGGTGACGACGCCCTATCGCCAGTGCCGCATCGACTGCACGCCCTACGAGGGCGATTTCGAGGCGCGGGTGGGCGAGGACGATGTCGACCGCGACGGCCTCCTGAAGACCCTCAAGGAATTCCTCGACGTCAACGACATGGAGGCCGACTGGGACGGCATTCGCCGCGCCCCGACGGAAATCCTCGTCAATGCGCTCTGCATGATGTCGCCCTGGGGCCTCAAGGAGAAGCAGGCGCTCCTCGAGGCGCCGGACCTCAAGACCCGCGCCGCCCTTCTCGTCGCCGTCACCGAGGTCGCCCTTGCCAAGGACAGGCCCGCCGACGACAAGCAGCCTCTGAACTGAGCCCGCTGGCCCGGCGTGCCGCGAGACGCTAGACCGGACCGCATCCGCTCCTCACGGGAACCTCCTCCGATGTCCACGCCCCTCGATCCCGAAGACCCGCGGCCCGCCGAAGCCAAGACGGCGGTGCCGCAGACGCGGCCCGGAACGGTCGATCCCCGTCTGCTGGAAGTGCTGGTCTGCCCCGTGACCAAGGGCCCTCTCGACTACGACGCCCAAGCCGGCGAGCTCATCTCGCGCGCCGCGAGGCTGGTCTATCCGATCCGCGAGGGCATTCCGATCATGCTGCCCGAAGAGGCCCGGCCGCTGGCGGACTGAGCCGTCACACCAGCGCGGCGCCGTCCCGGTGGCGATCGACCAGCGCCTTGCGCAACTTCTCGATGGCGCGGTTCTCGATCTGTCTGACGCGCTCCTTGGAGATGCCGAGGCGCTCGCCGAGGGATTCCAGCGTCGCCGCCTCCTCGCTCAGTCGCCGCGCCCGGATGATGTTGAGCTCGCGATCGGAGAGAACGGTCAGAACGTCGCGCAGCCAGGCGACCCGGCGGGAACTGTCGATCGCCTCGCCCACCACCTCGTCGGGGAGCGGGGCGGCATCGACGAGGTGGTCGAGGCGCTCCGAGGAGGTGCCCCCGTCGCTCTCGTGGCTCGGTGCGTTGAGCGACAGGTCCGAGCCGGAAATGCGGGCGTCCATCACCGCCACGTCGGCCTGCGACACGCCGACGGCGGCGGCGATGTGCTGGTGGATGACGGCCGCCCCGATGCCGGAGCCCATGGTCTGCGAGAGCTGGGCCCTGAGGCGCCGCAGGTTGAAGAACAGCGCCTTCTGCGCCGAGGAGGTCCCGCCGCGGACGATCGACCAGTTGCGCAGGATGTAGTCCTGGATCGAGGCCCGGATCCACCAGGTGGCATAGGTGGAGAAGCGCACGTCCCGCTCCGGCTCGAAGCGCGAGGCGGCCTCGAGAAGGCCGACATGGCCCTCCTGGATGAGATCGGCCATGGGCAGGCCGTAGTGGCGGAAGCGGGAGGCGATGGCGATCACCAGCCGCATGTGGGACTGGGCGAGGCGGTGCAGCGCCACCTCGTCGTCGCGGTCCTTCCAGCGGACGGCGAGGGCCTGCTCCTCCTCGCGGTCGAGGAACGGCGCGCTCCTGGCGGCCTTCGCCAGGCTCTGCCCGATACCGGAAACCTGCGCCATCACCGCGCTCCCTGTTTGTCCCGGACAGGTTTCCCCTGTTCTTCGCTGGCGATTACGACCCGTCGCACATCCCGGATCAACCTCCACGGGGGCTCGGGGGCCCTATTTTGCGACCATCTGCCGCGCCGGGCCCCATTCTCACGGACAGGATATGGCACAAATCCCGCCTCGGCCCGCCTGCACAGCAAAAAGCCCGGCGCGAGGGCCGGGCTTTTCGTGCATCCAGGAGAGGAGCGGGGCGGTCAGGCCGCCTCGACCTCGGGCTCGTCGCTCTCGTCGGCGTCGTCCACCTCGGCCTTGGCCGGGCCGCGGCGCGGACCCTTGGCGAGCTGCGCCTCGATCAGCTTGACGGCCTCGGTCTCGACCACGCGCTCGACGGCGGCGAGCTCGCGCGCCATGCGGTCGAGAGCCTGTTCATAGAGCTGGCGCTCGGAATAGGACTGCTCGGGCTGTGCATCGGAGCGGAAGAGGTCGCGCACGACCTCGGAAATGGCGATCAGGTCGCCGGAATTGATCTTCGCTTCGTACTCCTGGGCGCGGCGCGACCACATGGTGCGCTTGACGCGGGCGCGGCCCTTGAGGACCTCCATGGCCTTGGCCATGACCTCGGGCTCGGCGAGCTTGCGCATTCCGACCTGGGCGATTTTGGCGGTCGGCACCCGAAGCGTCATCTTGTCCTTCTCGAAGGTGATGACGAACAGTTCGAGCTTGAACCCAGCGATGTCCTGCTCCTCGATCGACACGATCTGCCCGACCCCGTGGGACGGATAGACGATGTACTCGTTCGTCTTGAAGCCCTGACGGGTCTGCGCGTTCTTCTTCACGGTCATACTGCGCCTTACTCCTCGCCGGCCGGATGAGGGCCGCTGGTGATGTCCGCTCCGCAAATGCGGGTGGCGGACCCACGGCCGCCCTGGAGCGCCGTGGCGTTTTGCGCGAAAGGAACACGGGCAAGGCAGATTGCCCGGCCGGCCCCTGACGTCAGACGATGAAAAAACGATCATCCGCGGCGCGATCAGCACCCTTCGATGGGCCCATCGCGACGATTTGTCGGAGTTTTCCGAAAAATAACGCTCCGCGCGAGGGGAGCGTACCGGTGGGACCGCTTTTCTGATCGACTGTGGCAGGACCTTACCACAATTTTCGCCGAAATCAAAGGCTTGCGGTTTCGGCGGCAGCCGGCACCGGCCGCCGACGGCCGTTTCCGCAGGGCGTGGTTACCGGAGAGGGATCAGTCGCCGGTGCCGGGAGCGGAGGACAGGAGCGGCTCCTTGCCGGCCTTGCCGTCCCATTCCTTCGCATCGGGCAGCGGATCGCGCTTCTGCGTGATGTTCGGCCATTGCGCGGCGAAATCGGCGTTGATCGCGAGCCATTTCTCCAGCCCGGGCTCGGTGTCGGGCTTGATCGCCTCGGCCGGGCATTCCGGCTCACAGACGCCGCAGTCGATGCATTCGTCCGGATGGATGACGAGAAAGTTCTCGCCCTCGTAGAAGCAGTCGACCGGACACACCTCGACGCAGTCGGTATATTTGCATTTGATGCAATTCTCGGTGACCACATAGGTCATGCGAAATCTCCGGCGGGAGGCGGCGGTCGATCTGGCGGATTACCAGATGCGGTCGTTCGTACGCAAGCGATTGGATGGTGCGGCGCACACGCCCCTTGCCCGCGGGGCGAACGAACACGATCTAGTGACCGCAATCCACGGGGATCCGCGCCATGAACTACATGAAGACCGCCATCCTCCTCGCCGGCATGACCGCCCTGTTCATGGGCGTCGGCTTTCTGATCGGCGGCCGGACCGGCATGCTGATCGCGCTGGCGATTGCCGCCGCGATGAACTTCTGGAGCTATTGGGGCTCCGACAAGGCCGTGCTCAACATGTACGGCGCCCAGGAGGTCGACCAGAACTCCGCGCCGGACCTCTACCAGATGACCTGGGAGATGACCCAGCGGGCGGGCATGCCCATGCCGCGCCTCTTCATCATCCACGAGGACCAGCCCAACGCCTTCGCCACCGGCCGCAATCCCGAGAATGCCGCGGTGGCGGTGAATACCGGCCTCCTCAACAGCCTCTCCCGCGAGGAGGTGGCCGGCGTCATCGCCCACGAGCTCGCCCACATCAAGAACCGCGACACGCTGATCATGACGGTGACCGCGACGCTGGCCGGCGCCGTATCCATGCTCGCCAACTTCGCCGCCTTCTCCGGAAGCAGCAGCACCGAGAACCGCAACGGCTTCGGCATCATCGGCACCATCGCCATGATGATCCTGGCGCCGCTGGCCGCCTCCATCGTGCAGATGGCCATTTCCCGCTCGCGCGAATACGAGGCGGACAAGATGGGCGCGGAGATCTGCGGCAACCCGATCTGGCTGGCTTCCGCGCTGGCCAAGATCGCCGGATCGCACACGGTCAACGGCACCGCCGAGCACAATCCGCAGACCGCGCACATGTTCATCATCAACCCGCTGTCGGGCGAGCGCATGGACAACCTGTTCTCGACCCATCCCGACACCGGCAACCGCATTGCCGCCCTGCAGCAGCTCGCCCAGGCCTGGGGCACCGGCGGCCATGTCGGCTATGCCCAGCCCGAGGCCGCCCCATGGGGCAGCCGGGCGCGCCGCAACGGCCCCTGGGGCTGAGGGCGCTCCCGTGCGGGTTGCCGTGGGGGATGGCGAAGCCTAAACGGGCGCGATGAGCAAACGCCCGTTTTTCCACAAGGCCCGGCCGAAGACCATCAAGCCGAAGCCCGGCGCCCATCCCGGCCTTCCGGCCCGCCGCCGCGCCTGCGACCTCGTCGAGGCCGTGCTGCTGCGCCGCCGGCCCCTCGACGAGGCGCTGGAACAGCCGACCGACCTCGACGCCCTGGACCGCGCGCTTTCCCGCAAGATCGCCGCCACCACGCTCCGGCGGCTCGGCACCATCGACCGGCTCCTCGCCGAGCGCCTCGCCAAGGGCCTGCCGGACGGCCTGCCGCGGCTCGAGACCGTGCTCCGGACGAGCGCCTGCCAGATCCTCTTCCTCGACGTGCCGGACTATGCCGCCGTCGACAGCGCCGTGCGCATGGTGGAGAACGACAGGAAGGCCAAGGGCTTCGCCGGCCTG
Source organism: Phreatobacter cathodiphilus (assembly GCF_003008515.1). Classification (NCBI taxonomy): domain Bacteria; kingdom Pseudomonadati; phylum Pseudomonadota; class Alphaproteobacteria; order Hyphomicrobiales; family Phreatobacteraceae; genus Phreatobacter; species Phreatobacter cathodiphilus. The sequence goes on from NZ_CP027668.1 coordinate 3,504,251, forward strand.
GTCAACGCCGTGCTGCGCGGCCTCGCCCGCGACCGCGAGGAGGCGCTCGCCTCCCTCGACCCGCTCGACGACCTCGCGCCCTGGCTGCGCGCGCGCTGGACGGCGGCCTATGGTGCGGACACGACCGCCGCCGTCGCCGCCATCATCGCCGCCGAGCCGCCCCTCGACCTCACCGTGAAGGCGGATGCCGAGGGCTGGGCGGCGAAGCTCGGCGGCATGGTCACACCCACCGGATCGGTGCGGCTGAAGGCGGAAGGTGCCATTCCCGACCTCGCCGGCTATGCCGACGGGGAATGGTGGGTGCAGGACGCCGCCGCCGCCCTGCCCGCCCGGCTGCTGGGGCCCGTCGCCGGCCTCGCCGTCGCCGACCTCTGCGCCGCGCCGGGGGGCAAGACCGCGCAGCTCGCCGCGGCCGGAGCCCACGTCACCGCCGTCGATCGCTCGCCCCGCCGGCTGGAGCGGCTGTCGGAGAACATGGCGCGCCTGAAGCTGGACGTCACCGTCCGCGCCCTTGACGCGCTGGACCTCGAAGGCCCCTTCGACGCCGTCCTGATCGACGCCCCCTGCACCGCCACCGGCACGGTGCGCGGCCATCCCGACGTCATGCACCTGAAGACCGTGGCGGACGTGGAGGGCCTCGCCCGCCTGCAGGCGCGTCTGCTCGACCGGCTCCCCCTGCTGCTGAAGCCCGGCGGCCGCGCCGTCTACTGCACCTGCTCGCTGGAACCGGAGGAGGGCGAGGCGCAGGTCGCGGCGCTGCTCGCACGCGAGCCGCGGCTGGCTCTCGACCCCATTCGGCCCGACGAACTGCCCGGCATCGCGCCCTTCGTCACGGCGGAGGGTTACCTGCGCACCCTGCCCTGCCACTGGCCGGACGCCGACCCGGCCCGCGCCGGGCTCGACGGCTTCTTCGCCGCCCGGCTGGTGCGAGTCGGCTGATCCCGCTCAGTCGTAGCGCAGGTCCGTCGCCTTGCCGCGGAAGACCCAGTAGCTGAGCGCGGAATAGGCGATGATCACCGGCACCACGACCAGGGCGCCGACGAGGATGATGACGAGGCTCTCCGGCGCCGATGCGGCGGCGTAGATCGTCAGCCGGTCGGGCACGATGAAGGGATAGAAGGAGTAGGCGAGGCCGAGGAAGGCGAGGGTGAAGATGCCCGCCGAACCGGCGAAGGGCACCCAGGCGAAGCGGTCCTGCCCGTGCGGCTGGTTCGACAGCACCACCCACACCGCCGCCGCCAGCAGCGCGGCGACCACCGGCAGCGGTGAGAGATAGAGGATTTCCGGCATCGAGAACCACCGGCCGAAGATCCGCGAGGAGACCAGCGGCGTGGCGATGGAGATCACCGCGAACCCCACCATGGTCACCACGAGGGCGACACGGGCGCGCCTGACCGCCCGCCGCTGCAGGTCGCCGTCGGTCTTGATGATGAGCCAGGTCGCACCCATCAGCGTGTAGCCCGCCGCGACGCAGACGGCGGTGATAGCGCCGAAGCCGACGGTCGAGAGGCTGCGGTCGAGCCCCATGACGTAGAGGCCCAGCATGTAGCCCTGCGCCAGCGCGGTCAGCAGCGAACCGGCGAAGAAGATGCGGTCCCAGGTGGCCTTCCAGACCGGCTCCGCCTTGGCGCGGAACTCGAAGGCGACGCCGCGCATGATGAGGGCGATGAGCATCACCGCCACCGGCAGGTAGAGCGTCGACAGGATGATGCCGTGGGCGACCGGGAAGGCGACCAGCAGCAGCCCCACCGAGAGCACCAGCCAGGTCTCGTTGGCGTCCCAGAACGGCCCGATGGAGGCGATCATGCGATCGCGCTCCTCCGGACGGGCGATGGGGATGAGGATGCCGACGCCGAGATCATAGCCGTCGAGGATCACGTAGATCAGGATCGACAGGCCCATCAGGGCGGCGAAGGCGACGGGCAGCCAGGTGGCGGGGTTGTCGAACATGGCCGTCACTCCGCCGCCACGAAGGCATTGGGATGGGGCGTCGGCCCCGTCTCGATGGTCTGCGGCTTGGCGCCCTTGCGCGCCAGCAGGAACAGCGTCGCCACATAGGCCGCCAGCAGCAGAGCGTAGGTGACGAGATAGGCGGCGAGGGTGACGCCGATCATGCCGGCCGGCACCGACGACACCGCGTCGGACGTCCGCAGCACGCCCGCCACCAGCCAGGGCTGCCGGCCGATTTCGGTGACGTACCAGCCGGCGAGCGTCGCGAGCCAGCCGGAGAAGGTCATGGCCACCAGCACCCGCGCCAGCCAGGGGTGCGGGTCGCCGCGCCGCCACAGCCACCAGGCCGCGGCCCAGGAGACGGCGAGCATGAGCATGCCGACGCCGACCATGATGCGGAAGGCGAAGAACACCGGCGCGACGGGGGGATGCTGGCCCTGGAAGTCGTTGAGGCCGGGCACCACGCCCTCGGCATGGTGCTTCAGGATCAGGCTGGCGCCGTTCGGGATGCCGATCTCGAACCGGTTGGAACGGGTCGCCTCGTCGGGCCAGGCGAAGAGCAGCAGCGGCTTGTTCGGGCCGGTCTCCCAGTTGCCCTCCATCGCCGCCACCTTCTGCGGCTGGTGCTCCAGCGTGTTGAGGCCGTGCATGTCGCCCGCGAGGATCTGCAGCGGAATGAGGATCGCCGCCACCGCCACGCCGAAGCGCAGCGCCGACAAGACCGCCGGCGAGCGGTCGTTCCTCAGCCAGCGGTAGGCCGAGAGGCCGGCGATGAGGAAGGCGGTCGTCAGGCCCGAGGCCAGCAGCATGTGGGTCAGCCGGTAGGGCATGGAGGGGTTGAGGACGATGGCCAGCCAGTCCGTCGCATGGACCACGCCGTTGCGAATCTCGAAGCCGGCGGGCGTGTGCATCCAGGAATTGAGCGCGATGATCCAGAAAGCGGAGAGCGTCGTTGCCGAAGCCACCAGCACCGTCGCCAGGGTGTGCAGCCATCCCGGCACCTTGCGGAAGCCGAACAGCATGATGCCGAGGAACACCGCCTCGAGGAAGAAGGCGGTCAGCACCTCATAGGCGAGGAGCGGGCCCGCGACATTGCCGACGCGCTCCATGAAGCCCGGCCAGTTGGTGCCGAACTGGAAGCTCATGGTGATGCCGGAGACGACGCCGAGCGCGAAGCTCAGCGCGAAGACCTTCACCCAGAAGTGGTAGACGTCCATCCACTTCAGGTCCTGCGTCGCCCGGTAGCGCAGCTTGAAGAAGACCAGGGCCCAGCCCAGCGCGATGGTGATCGTGGGAAACAGGATGTGGAAGGAGATGTTGGCGGCGAACTGGATGCGCGCGAGGACGGTCGGGTCCATGGCTCAGGCCTCGGGGAGGGTGACCGGCCGCGTGAGGCCGGTTCGGGGGAAGAGGGTGCCGTGAGAATGCCAATGCGCGGCGCCCGCCGCGGCGACAGCGGGCGGGCGGGTGGCGGGCGGCAGGCGAAACCGGATCATCGGGGGCATTCCGGATTTTCGTATTTTCAGATATTCCTGAAAATAAGGAAATGGCCGGCGGAAGGCAAGGGCGCGGTCCCCGACCATACCTCACATGATGTCGCAGATCATGACGGCGCGCAGGCGCCGCTCAGCGGTCGTCCCGCGGCGCGTAGCCGAGCGCGAGGCTGGCCGTTCGAGCCGCCTCCATCACATGCTCGGAGAACAGCTTGAGCTGCTTGCGCTTGATGCGCGAATCCGGCCCCGACATACCGATGGCGCCGACCACCTCGCCGGAGCGGTTGAGGATGGCTGCGGCGCAGGCGGCTATGCCCTCGCGCCATTCGCCGTGCGGCACCACCGCATATCCCTGGCGGCGGGCGAGCTCGACATCGGCCCGCAACTCCTCGATCGTCGTGCGGGTGGTGCTGGTGTAGCTGCGCAGATGCGGCCGGAACAGCTCCAGGTAGCTGTCGGGCAGATGGGCGAGCATGGCCTTGCCCGTCGCCATGGTGAAGGCCGGCGCCCGCATGCCGACGCTGGTATGGGCCCGGATGTGATGGGCGCTCTCGATCTTGTCGAGATAGATGACGTCGGTGCCGCGCAGCACCGACAGGTGCACGGTCTCTCCGGTGGCCTCGGCGAGACGGGCCATGGCCGGCCGGGCGATCTGGATGAGGTCCATCCGCCGCATGACGTCGTTGCCGAGCTCCCAGAGCTTGGTCGTCAGCCGGTAGGTGCTGTTCGCCGCGATCTGCTCGACATAGCCCTCGGCCTGAAGCGTCGAGAGGACGCGATGCACATTGCTCTTGGTGAAGCCGAGTTCCGTCGCCAGATCAGTGATGCCACGAGGCTTTTCGCTGCGCGCCAGTGTTTCCAGGAGACGCAGACCCTTACGGAAAGCCTTGTCCATGGGCGAGGATCGACCTTCTTATGGCTCTTCGGACGGGGAACGCACGACATCGGTACAGGGCGACGACGAGAACGACCTATACGCGACTGCGCCGAGGTTACAACATCCTCCCGCAGACTGCCGCAGGAGGATGTCGTCCCTCCACAGGAGCCTGCAGGATCAGCTGTAGAAGATCCCCCCGTCGACGTTCAGCGCCTGTCCCGTGACGAAGGCGGAATCGTCGGATGCGAAGAAGGCGACCGGCCCCACCACGTCCTCCGGCTGGCCGAGGCGATGCAGGTCGGTGACCCGCTCGAAATGCGCCACGCGCTCGGGGTCGCGCAGGTTGTTCATGCCCATCTCGGTGACGATGATCCCCGGGCAGACCGCGTTGACCGTGATGCCGTACTGGCCGAGTTCCATGGACGAGACGCGGGTGAAGCCGACCACCGCCGACTTCGAGGCGGCGTAGTGCGACTGGCCGGGGCCGCCGGTGCGCGCCGCCAGCGAGGCGATGTTGACGATGCGGCCGTATTTGCGCTCGCGCATGTGCGGCATCACCGCCTGGGTCATCTGGAACACGCCGCGGGCGTTCACCGTCATGGTCTGGTCCCAAACCTCCGGCGTCAGATCCTCGATGGAGGCGAGCTTCAGGATGCCCGCATTGTTGACGAGGACGTCGACATGGCCGAGCCCGGCCAGCGCCTCGGCGGCGGTGCGGCGGCAATCCTCCGGCTTGGCCACGTCGGCGAGGATGGTGATGCAGCGCCGGCCGAGTGCCCGCACCTCGCCGGCCGTCTGCGCGAGCGTCGCCTCCTGCGGCCCGATATCAGTGAGGGCGAGGTCGTAGCCGCGTCCGGCGAGGCCGAGGGCGATGGCGCGGCCGATGCCGCGGCTCGCTCCGGTGATGATGGCATGGCGTGTCATGGGCGTTTCCAAGGGGGTGGAGTTTTGTTTCGGTTCAGGCTGCGGCGCGCACGGGCAGCGAATTCATGGCGCGCACCGTGTCGTCGAAGGAGGTGACGTTGGCGCCGGATCCGAGGCCGGTCGCCACCAGCGCGGCGGTGGCGGTGGCGAGGCGCGCACAGTCCTTCAGCTCCCAGTCGCGGACGAGGCCCGCGATAAATCCGGCCGTGTAGGCGTCGCCACATCCCGTCGTGTCGCGCACCGCGACGGTGAAGGCGGGCACCGCGAAGTGCCGGCCGTCGCGGGTCATGACGAAGGACCCCTCGCCGCCGAGCGAGATGGCGCAGGCGCCGACGCCGCGCTCCAGGAAGAACCGGGCGCAGGTCGCGGGATCGTGGCTCCCCACCATGGCGGCCGTCTCCTCGATGCTCGGCATGAAGAAATCGACATGGGGCAGCGACGGCGCCAGCAGATCGAGTGCGCCGGGGCCGGCGGCGATCAGGTCGAGGGTGGTGATGCAGCCCGCCGCCTTGGCGGCGGCGAGAAGGGCCGCCGTCGGCGCGCCGTCCATGGCCGGGAGCGAGCCGACGCCGCCGAAATGCAGCACCTTGGCGCGCAGCGCCTTCTCCTGCACCGCCGGCGAAATGCGCCACTGTCGCGACGCCCCCTTGGCGTGCAGCGCCGGACGCGAGCCGTCGGGGCGGATCGGCAGGATGGTGGCGGAGGTCGGCACGCCAGAAAGGCGGTCCATGCCGGCCGTGTCGATGCCCTCGCGCCCCAGCGCGCCGACGAGCCAGTCGGCCTTCTCGTCGTCCCCCACCGCCCCGACCGCGAGCGTCTTCAGCCCGAGGCGGCCGCAGGGCAGGGCCGTGCCTCCGGCGGTGCCCGCGACCGTCAGCTTGATCTCGTCGATGAACAGCCGGCTGCCGCCGGGCGGGATCTCGGTCACCGGCACGCCGAGGATGTCGAGGATGTAGGTACCGCAGACGCTGACGTCGTAGTCGTGGGGCATGAAGGTCGAACTTTCGCTGAACGGACGGGTGGCCGGATGCCAGGGACCGCCGGACTTCGGCGGTCGCCTCGTGGGGGCCGGACTGTGTCGGAAGCTGCTGGGGACCCATCCCGGGCGCGTTGGCGCGCCTCGTCATTGTTCCGTATGATGGAACGTCTTTCCGTAAACATGCTCCTTTGCCCGGCAGGCCTTGTCAAGGCGACCGCTGCGCCGCGCCCCCCGCGCCGTTCGGACGAGGCCCGGGTGGCGGATGCCGGCGCGAAAGCCGATTGACAGGCCCGCCGCGGCCCGACTAGGCTGATTTCAGAATAAGGTTCTATATTATAGAACGTTGGGCGAGCAGCGGCCGCCCCCCCGGGAGGTGACAGTGCAGTCGGATCTTCGCGCCCTCGCCCGCCGGATCGAACCCGGCATGCGCATTGCGCTGCCCGTCGACTATGCCGGCGTCTCCATGGCCATGACCGGGCCGATGATCCGCCACGGCGCCGGCGATCTCCATCTCGTCTGCGTGCCCACCGGCGGCCTGCAGGTCGACCAGCTGGTCGGCGCCGGCCTCGTGAAGCGCGTCGAGACCAGCGCCGTCTCCCTCGGCGAGGCGGGCGGCGCCCCTTGCTTCAACCGCGCCGTCGGCGACGGCACGATCGAGGTCGTCGACGCCACCTGCCCCGCCATCCATGCCGGGCTGATGGCCGCCCAGAAGGGCATTCCCTTCATGCCCATGCGCGGCCTGCTGGAGACCGATCTCCTCGCCCACCGGCCGGACTGGCGCGTCGGCGAAAACCCCTTCGCCGAGGGCGAGGATCCGATCGTCCTCATCCCGGCGATCCGCCCCGACATCGCCCTCTTCCACGCGCCCACGGCCGACCGCGCCGGCAATGTCTGGATCGGCCGGCGCCGCGAACTCGCCGCCATGGCCTATGCGTCCACCGCCACCATCGTCACCGTCGAGCGCATCGTCGACGACAACCTGCTCGGCAACGAGATGAGCGCGGCGGGCACGCTGCCGGCGCTCTACGTCGACACGGTCGCCCTCGCCCCGCGCGGCGCCTGGCCCTACGGCCTGTGGGGCGAATATGCCACCGACATCGCAGAACTGCGCCGCTACGCCGCCGCGGCCCGCACCCCGCAGGGCTTCGGCGACTACATGGCCGGCCTCCTGAAGGAGGCCGCATGACCGCCGCCGTCCATCCCCGCGAGATTCTCATCGCCACCATCGCCCGGCTGCTCGACGGCACCCGCCACGTGGCGGTGGGTGCCTCCTCGCCCATCCCCGCCGCGGGCGCCATGCTGCGCCGGGCGCTGCAGGAGGAAGCCGGCGGCGCGCCGCTGCGCCTCTCCATCCTCGGCTCGGTGGAGCACAACTTCTTCACCAACGGCTCGGCCGAACTGTTCGACTGTGCCGGCCAGGGCCGCATCGACGCCTTCTTCCTCGGCGGCGGCCAGATCGACGGCTCCGGCAACATCAACCTCGTCGGCGCCGGCGATTATCCCCGCTCCGCCCCCCGCTGGCCCGGCTCGTTCGGCTCGGCCTATCTCTATTTCGTCGTGCCGCGTGTCATCCTCTTCCGCGAGGAGCACACCCCGCGCGTCTTCGTTCCGAAGGTGGATTTCATCAGCGCGCCCGGCGCCAGCAGCCCGCACATCCACCGCCCGGGCGGGCCGGCGGCGCTCCTCACCGGCAAGGCGCTGTTCAGCTTCGACAAGACCCGGCGCGGCTTCGCGCTGGAGAGCCTGCATTCCGGCGAGGACCTCGCCGGCATCAAGGCGGCGACCGGCTTCTCCTTCGCCCATGGCGCCGCCCCGCCCGTCACCGCGGCGCCTGCCCCCGCGACACTGGCGCTGCTGCGTGGCAGGGTGCTGGACGAACTGTCGGAAACCTATCCCGACTTCGCCGCCCAGCTGCGCCGCGACCTCGCCGCCCTCGACGAGGCGCCGGCGCTGGCCTCCTGACCGATCGGACATGACATGACATCGACCCGCCCCGGCTCCCTCTCCAACATCAGGGTCATCGACGCGAGCCGCGTGCTCGGCGGTCCCTATTGCGGCCAGATCCTCGGCGATCACGGGGCCGACGTCATCAAGATCGAGCCGCCCGAGGGCGACGAGACCCGCGGCTGGGGCCCGCCCTTCCTCGACGAGACGGCGAGCTATTTCCTCGGCCTCAACCGCAACAAGCGCGGCATGGCCATCGACCTGTCGGCCGATGCCGGGCGCGAGCTCCTGCTCAAGCTCCTCGAAACGGCCGACGTCTTCATCGAGAACTTCAAGACCGGCACCCTCGACCGCTGGGGTCTCGGCCGCGAGGAGCTGGAGCGCCGCTTCCCGCGCCTCGTCCATTGTCGCGTCTCCGGCTTCGGCGCCGACGGCCCGCTCGGCGGGCTTCCCGGCTACGACGCCGCCATCCAGGCCTCGGCCGGCCTGATGAGCGTCAACGGCGAACTCGGCGGCGAGCCGCTGCGCGTCGGGCTGCCGGTGGTCGACATGGTCACCGGCCTCAACGCCGTCATCGGCATCCTCATGGCGCTGCACGAGCGACAGACCAGCGGCAAGGGCCAGTTCGTCGAGGCGACGCTCTACGACTGCGGCGTGTCGCTGCTGCATCCGCACCTGCCGAACTTCTACCTCTCCGGCAAGGTGGCGGGTCGCTCCGGCAACGCCCATCCGAACATCTGTCCCTACGACACCTTCGCCACCGCCACCGACCCCATCTTCCTCGCCGTCGGCAACAACCGCCAGTTCGCGACGCTCTGCCGCGAGATCGGCGCGGAGGGCCTCGCAAAGGACCCGCGCTTCGCCACCAACGGCGAGCGCAACGTCAACCGCGACGCGCTGAAGGTGGAGCTGGAGAAGGCCCTCTCGCCCTTCGACTGCAACGCCCTCGCCGACCGCCTGATCAAGGCCGGTGTGCCCTGCGGCGCGGTGCGCTCCATCGACCAGGTGGTGGCCGACCCTCACACCATCCACCGCGAGATGGTGGTGGACATCGGCGCCTATCGCGGCACCGGCAGCCCCATCAAGCTGTCGCGTACGCCGGCCTCCTACCGCCTCGCCCCGCCCCGCTTCGCCGAACACACCGCCGAGGTTCTGGACGAGATCGCCGCCGACGAAACGTCCTATCGCGACGCCCTGCCGGAGGCCGGGACCGCGGGCGCCGCCAAGGCGAAGACGGCGTGAGGCGCCGCGCCGACCGATCGAGGATGAAGGACCGATGAGCGAGACCACCGCCCTGCGCCGCGAGCTGATCGAGGCCTGCCGCAGCATGAACAGCCTCGGCATCAACCGGGGCACGGCCGGCAATATCAGCGTGCGCCACGGCGACGGCCTGCTGATCTCGCCCACCGGCATTCCCTACGACAAGCTGGAGCCGCAGCACGTCGTGGCGATGCGCTGGGACGGCAGCTTCGACGGCGACGTGCTGCCCTCCAGCGAATGGCGCTTCCACCGCGACATCCTGCGGGCGCGACCGGATCTCAACGCCGTGGTCCACACCCATTCGACCCACGCGACGGCCGTTTCCATCCTCGGCCGCGACATCCCGGCGATCCACTACGCCATCGCCGCCGCCGGAGGGCCCAGCATCCGCTGCGCGCCCTATGCCATCTTCGGCTCGCAGGAGCTGGCCGACGCAGTCCTGACGGCCCTGGAAGGCCGTCGCGCCTGCCTGATGGCCCACCATGGCGTCATCGCCGCCCACGCCTCCATCGCCCAGGCCCTCGCCCTCGCCGTGACGGTCGAGAGCCTCGCGCAGCAATATCTCCTCTGCCTGCCGCTGGGCGAGCCGCCGCGCCTGTCGGACACGGAGATCGCCGAGGTGCTGGAGAAGTTCAAGACCTACGGCCAGCAGGCGAAGCCGGCGTTGGACAGGTTGCGCGAGGCCTCGTGATCCTCGCCCGCTCCGCATGGCAGCGATGGGCGCCCCGCCGATGGTGCGGCCCGCCCGGCGGCTGTATCCATGCCGGCCCGGGCGCGAACGATGGGAACAGGTGAATGGGTGACATCCGCCGTGTGAGGCACTGCAGCCACTGGGGCGCCTATACGCTCCTGGTCGAGGATGGCCGGATCGTCGGCACCGAACCCTTCGAGCTCGACCCCGCCCCCTCGCCGATCATCCATTCGGTGAAGGAATGGGCCGAGACGGCTCGCCGCGTGCCGCGGCCGCTGGTGCGCGAAGGATGGCTGGAGAAGCGCGAGGGAAGCGACCGCCGCGCCCGCGGTGAGGAGCGCTTCGTGCCGGTGAGCTGGGACGAGGCCATCGGCCTCGTCGCCGGCGAGATCCGCCGGGTCTCGCAGACCTACGGCAACGCCTCCATCTTCGGCGGCTCCTACGGCTGGACGAGCTGCGGCCGCTTCCACCACGCGCCCTCGCTGCTGAAGCGCATGCTCAACCTCGCCGGCGGCTACACCGGCCATGTCGATACCTATTCCATCGCCGCCGGCCCGGTGATACTGCGCCACGTCCTCGGCGAGGATGCCGCCTGCGGCGGCCAGGCCAATACGCTCGACACCATCGCCGCCCATACCGAGACCCTCGTCGTCTTCGGCGCCCTCACCCCGCGCACCGCCCAGAACGAAGCCGGCGGCATTGCCCGCCACACCCTCGAGGCCAATCTGCGGGCGATCCGCGAGCGCGGCGTCAAGGTCATCCTCGTCTCGCCGCTCAAGGACGACGTGCCCGAGGAGGTCGGCGCGGAATGGTGGCCGATTCGGCCCAACACCGACACGGCTCTGATGCTCGGCCTCGCCGGCGAGATCGTCCTCGCCGGCCGCCACGATGCGGCCTTCCTCGCCCGCTGCACCAGCGGCTCCGAACGTTTCCTTCGCTATCTCGACGGCCGCGCCGACGGCCAGCGCAAGGACGCCGCCTGGGCGGCCGGGATCACCGGCCTCGACGCCGGCGCCATCGCCGCCCTCGCCAAGCGCCTGGTCGAGACCCGTTCCATGCTGACGGTGAGTTGGAGCCTGCAGCGCGCCCACCACGGAGAGCAGCCCTTCTGGGCGGCCCTTGGCCTTGCCGCCGTCACCGGCCAGATCGGCCTGCCCGGCGGCGGGGTCGGCTACGGCTATTCCTCGCTCGGCGGCGTCGGCGCGGCGATCAACGTCGGCCCCTCGCCGTTCATCCCGCAGTTGAAGCGGCCCATCGACAGCTTCATTCCCGTCGCCCGCATCACCGACATGCTGCTGAATCCGGGCGCCGAGTTCTCCTACGAGGGCAAGGTCCGCACCTATCCCGACACACGCCTCGTCTACTGGGCCGGCGGCAACCCCTATCACCACCACCAGGACCTGAACCGGCTCAGCGAAGCCTGGACGCGGCCCGAGACGATCATCGTGCAGGACCCGATGTTCACCGCCACCGCCCGGCGCGCCGACATCGTGCTGCCCGCCAGCACCTCCATCGAGCGCAACGACATCGCCGGCAACCGCCGCTCCGACCTCGTGCTCGCCATGCAGCAGGCCATCGCCCCCGTCGGCGAAGCGCGCTCCGACTACGACATCTTCCGCGCCATCGCCGCCGAGCTCGGCCATGACGAGGCCTTCAGCGAGGGCCGCGACGAGATGGGCTGGCTGCGCCACATCTACGAGACCGTCCGGTCGGGGGCGGAGGAGCGCCACGGCTTCGCCATGCCGGACTTCGACCGCTTCTGGGCCGAGGGCTATGCCGCCTGCCCGGTGAAGGAGAACCACACCTATCTCGCCGAATTCCGCGACGAGCCCGAGGCCCATGCGCTCAAGACCGAGAGCGGCCGGATCGTTCTCGGCAGCGAGGCGCTGGAGCGGCTCCACTATGCCGACTGCCGCTCCCATCCCGCCTGGATTCCGCCCGCCGAATGGCTGGGCGCGGCGGCCGACGACGAGTTCCATCTGATCTCGCACCAGCCGGCAGGTCGCCTGCACAGCCAGCTTGAGACCGGCCCGGCGAGCCTCGCCTTGAAGCGCAACGGCCGCGAGCAGATGCGCATCCATCCCCAGGACGCCGCCGGCCTCGGCATCGCCGACGGCGGGCTCGTGCGCCTCTCCAACGCCCGAGGCGCCTGCCTCGCCACGGCCCAGGTGAGCGACACGGTGCGCCGCGGCGTGGTCGTGCTGCCGACCGGGGCCTGGTTCACGCCCGCCGGCAACAGCGGCCTCGACATCGCCGGCAATCCCAACGTGCTGACGCTCGACATCGGCACATCGCAGCTCGGCCAGGGCTGCTCCGCCCATACCTGCCTCGTCCGCGTCGAGCCCTACCGGGGCGATGCCGGCGACGCCATCGCTGTTTACCAGGACCACCTCGCGGCCATCGCGGCCGCCTGACAGGAGACACACGCCATGGCCGACAAGGCGATCAGCCGCTTCCCCGTTCCGCCGCTCGAGAACCTGCCCGACGACATCCGCGAGCGGATCCTGGCGGTGCAGGAGAAGTCGGGCTTCGTGCCCAACGTCTTCCTCACCCTCGCCCACCGCCCCGAGGAGTTCCGCGCCTTCTTCGCCTATCACGACGCGCTGATGAACAAGGCCGGCGCACTGACCAAGGCCGAGCGCGAGATGATCGTGGTCGCCACCAGCAACGCCAACCAGTGCCAGTATTGCGTGGTGGCCCACGGCGCCATCCTGCGCGTGCGCGCCAAGGACCCCCACATCGCCGACCAGGTGGCGATCAACTACCGCAAGGCCGACATTACGCCTCGCCAGATGGCCATGCTCGACTTCGGCATGAAGGTGTCACAGCGCGCCTACGAGGTGGGTGACGACGACATTGCCGTCCTGAAGCAGCACGGTTTCGACGACGAGGACATCTGGGACATTGCCGCCATCTCCGCCTTCTTCGGCATGTCCAACCGCCTCGCCAACGTCACCAGCATGCGGCCGAACGACGAGTTCTACGCGATGGGACGCTGAGGCCCCCGGGGCTCCCGGGAGCCCATGAAAAAGCGGCCGCGCCGGAGGAGCGCGACCGCTGGAGGTGGGCCTTGAGAGGAGGTCTCAGCCCTGGGCGAGGAGGGCGTTCAGCCGTTCCTGCCCATATTCCTCATTGGTGGAGTTGCCGCGCGGCGAGGGGCCGCCCCAGTAGTCCGGGCTCCACTCGATCGCCTTGGCGACGTTGGCGGGATTGTTGGCCCAGTAGATGCTGACCTTCGGGTCCGCTGCCTCGAAGACGACGCGCGAGGGTAGCGCGACGGGGAAGGCGGAGGTCAGCTGCGCCGCGCGCTGCGGGTCGAGCCGCCAGGACAGAAGCTGCAGGGCGTTGGCGTAGTTGCGGGCGCCCTTCGGGATCGAGAAGAAGTCGTAATAGACGAACCCCTGGTTCCACTCGAGGCCGATCGGGGCGCCGTCCAGCGCCAGTTTGCTCATGGATCCGGTATAGGCCATCACCATGTCCGCCTCGCCGTCGAGGAGGAGCTGCGGCGGCTGTGCGGCCGTCGTCCACCACTTGGCGATATGCGGCTTGATCTCCTGGATCTTCTTCAGCGCCCGCTCCATGTCGAGCGGATAGAGCTTGTCCTTGGTGACGCCGTCGGCCATCAGCGCCGCCTCGAAGACGAAGCGCGGCCAGGCCGGCATGGCGCGGCGACCGGGGAACTTCTTCACGTCCCAGAAGTCCGCCCAGCTGCGGGGCACGTTGTCGCCCTTGTACTTGTTGGTGTTGTAGACGAGGCCGACGCCGATCACCTGCAGGGCGACGCCCTTGGGGCGCTTGAGGTTGTCCGGCATGGCGGCCAGCGTCTTCTGCGCCGGCTCCGACAGCTTCGAATAGTCGATGTCCTCGAGGCAGCAGGGGCCGAGCAGCTTCGTCTCCTGGTCGAAGATGAAGGTCAGGTCCCACTCCGCCCGGCCGGCCGCCGCCTGGGCGCGGATGCGCGGGCCGCTGCGGGCCTCCTGGACGGTGACGACCTTGATGCCGGTCTGCCGCTCGAAGGGATCGTACATGACCCGCCGCAGCGCCTCGCCGTAGCCGCCGCCGGGATCCTGCATGATCACCTGCTTGCTCTGCGCCGCCGCGAAGCGGGTGCCGGCGAGCACCAGGGGTGCGGCCATGAGCGACTGGGTCAGTCGCCGTCTCGTCAGGCTGTCCATCGGACTTCTCCTCCCATCAGGATTGTGGTTCTTGCGTCATGCGGCGCGCGAGCGGGCGAGAACCGGCCCCGCCAGCGCCACTCCGACCAGGATGAACAGGACCTCCAGCGTCGACACGACGGCGAGCACCGGATTGAGCTGGTAGTTGACGTCCGCCCAGAGCATCAGCGGCAGCGTCTTGAGGTTGGCGCTCGACAGGAACAGCGACAGCACCAGCTCGTCGAACGAGTGCAGGAAGGCGAAGAAGGTCGCCGCCGCGAGGCCCGGCGCGATGGCCGGCAAGGTCACCGTCCGGAACACCGTCAGCGGCGAGGCGCCGTGGACGGCGGCGGCCTGTTCCAGCCGGCGGTCGACGTTCTGCAGCGCCGCCGCCACGATGACCACGACGATGGGAATGCCGCCGATGGCATGGGCCGCGGCGAGGCCCCACATCGACCCGACGAGGTCGAGCTTGAGGAAGAGCGTGTAGAGCGACAGGCCGAGCACCACCGGCGGCACGATGACCGGGCTGACCAGCACCAACATGACTGCCGACTTTCCCGGAAAGCGGCCGCGCACGATGCCCATGGCCGCCGCCGCGCCGAGCGAGACCGCGATGACGGCCGACATCACCGCCACCGTGAGCGAGTTGGAGAAGGCCGAGCGCCAGTTCGAGTCGGAGAAGAAGCGCTCGTACCAGCGCAGCGAGAAGCCCGGCGGCGGGAAGGTGAGATAGACCGCGCTGCTGAACGAGATGATCATCACCACGACGATGGGCAGGATCAGTCCGGCGATGACGACACCGCCGCCGATCCGCACCGTCCAGGCGCCGAAGCCGGCGGGCAGGCGGCCGAGCAGGCGCAGCAGCGGCCAGCCCACGAGGTCGGCGATGCGGGCGCCGAGGGAGGGCCCCGCCCCGGCTCGCCGCTCGGCGGCAGAAGAGGGCGCGGCGGTCTCGGTCAGTTTCCCGCCGCCCCAGATGAAGGAGAAGCCGAGGAAGCGGCCGGCGACGGCCACCACGGCCAGGGTGATGACGAGCAGCACCACGGCCAGCGCCTGAAGGAAGCCTTCGGACGTGGCGAAGTCCGCCTGCTGCGTGATGTGCATGGCGAACATCTGGTCGCCCGGTCCGCCGAGCAGGGTCGGCGTGATGAAGAAGCCGAGGGCGCTGACGAAGACCAGCAGGAAGCCGGCGCCGATGCCCGGGAAGGTCAGCGGCAGCAGCACGCGCCAGAACACCGCGGCAGGCCCCGCGCCGCAGGCTCTGCCGGCGCGCACCAGGCCGGGATCGAGCCGGGAGATGCTGGAATAGAGCGTCAGCACCATGAGCGGCAGCAGCACGGCCGTCATGGCGACGAGCACGCTGCCCCGGTTGAACAGGAGCTGCGCCGGCTCGCCGGTGATGCCGAGGGCGACGAGCAGCTTGTTGATCGGGCCGTTGCGGCCGAGCAGCACCATCCAGGCATAGGTGCGGATGAGGATGGCGATGAAATAGGGCAGCACGATCGCCGCCGAGATCAGCACCTTGACGATGCCGGTGCTGCGGTGGATCAGCAGCGCCGTCGGATAGCCGAGCACGAGGCAGAGGCAGCTCACCGTCAGCGAGATCTGCATCGTGCGGACGAGCGAGTCCCAGTAGAGCGGCACCGAGAAGACCCGCTCGAAATAGCCGAGCAGGGTCGGGCCGCTGAGGCTGATATGGACGAGGTCGATGACCGGGAGCAGGTAGACGACCGCCAGGAACCCGAGCGCCGGCACCAGCAGCATGGCCGGGCTCTTCAGCGCCTCGCCGAGGCGGCTGCCGCCCGCAGGTGCGTGGATCGTCGCCGCCGTCACGACAGCACCCAGCAGTCTTCGGCGTCCCAGCGCGCATGCAGCCGGTCGCCGACGGCGGGCAGGGCGAGGCCGGCGCGGTCGGTGCAGCGCACGAGAATGGTCTCGCCGGTGTCGGTGGTCGCCTCGATGCGCAGGAGTTCGCCGAGGAACAGGGCCGAGGCGACCGTCACCGGCAGGCTTCCGGGGACGGGGTCGCGGGAGAGCGCGATGCGCTCGGGCCGCACCAGCACGCTGGCCCGGCCGACGTCGATGGCGTTGCGGCTTTCGGCGGTGAAGACATGGCCGGACCGGCTCTTCAGCGTCATGGTCGAGCCGCGCTTCTGGACGATCTCGGCATCGACGATGTTGCTCTCGCCGACGAAGGAGGCGACGAAGCGGTTCTGCGGGTGGCGGTAGATCTCGCTCGGCGTGCCGATCTGGATGATCTGTCCCGCATCCATCACCGCGATGCGGTCGCTCATGGTCAGCGCCTCGCCCTGGTCGTGGGTGACGAACAGGATCGTGCTGCCGATGGTGCGGTGCAGGTCGCGGATCTCGATCTGGATCGATTCGCGCAGGCGCCGGTCGAGCGCGCTCAGCGGCTCGTCCATCAGCACCACCCGCGGCCGCATGACGATGGCCCGCGCGATGGCGACGCGCTGCTGCTGGCCGCCCGACATCTGCGAGGGTGTCTTCGCCGCGTGTTCGGAGAGGCGCATGATCTCCAGCGTCTCGGCCACGCGCCGGTCGGCGGTGGCGCGGTCGACGCCGGCCATGCGCAGCGGGAAGCCGACGTTCTGGCTCACCGTCATGTTGGGGAACAGGGCATAGCTCTGGAACACCATGCCGAAGCCGCGGCGATGGGTCGGCACATGCTGGATCGGCCGGCCGTCCACCTCGATCGAGCCGCTGTCGAGGGCCTGGAAGCCGGCGATCAGGTTGAGAAGCGTGGTCTTGCCGCTGCCGGAGGGGCCGAGCAGGGTGATGAACTCGCCGGGTTCGATGTCGAGGGAGATCCGGTTCGCCGCCAGGAACGGCCCATAGGCCTTGACGACCTCCCGCACCGAGATGCGCGAGCCGATCGTGCCGGGCGCCGCGGCGCCCCGCGCCCCGGGCGCCGTGGAATGGCCTTCACGTGCAAGGATCCGAGCCGGGCTGTCGGCCATCAGATCATCCTCCCATGCGTTCTATAATATAGAACCTTTTTCTGTCATTCATAATTTGACCTGTGGCGGCCGCTTGTCAAGCCGCCGAACGGCAGGGCTCCCCGGTCGGCGGGACCGGTCTTTCGACGGGTGCGGCGGACGGCGGAGGCTGAGGCGCGGAGCCGGCGCGGTGGGCGTGCCGGCAGGACCCCTGAAGCCGATCAGGACGCGGGCGATGACCAGCCCGCGCGGCTCGCCTGCAGATGGTCGATGAGGGCCCGCAGCTTCGGCGCGAGGTTCCGGCGGCTGGGGTAATAGAGATAGAACCCGGCGAAATAGGGCGAGTACGCCTCGAGGATCGGCATCAACTCACCGCGCTCGATGGGGGCCCTGAAGCTCTCCTCCATGCCGAAGGTGATCCCGGCGCCGGCCACGGCCAGCTTGATCATCAGGGCCATGTCGTTGGTCGTGACCGTCGTCGGCACGCGGACGCGGAAGTCCTTGCCTTCCTCGGTGAACTCCCAGCGGTAGGGAGCGCTGCCGGGGGAAGGACGCCAGCCGATGCAGCGGTGGGCCGCGAGATCAGCCGGATGGACGGGGGCGCCGTGGCGCGCGAGGTAGGACGGCGCGCAAACCGCGATCTGCCGCTCGTCTCCCGCGACCGGAATCGCGATCATGTCCTGCTCGATGACCTCGCCGAGCCTGACGCCGGCATCGTAGCCGTCGGCGACGATGTCGACGTCGGCATCCGTGACGGTGATGTCGAGATCGACGTCGGGATGGGCGTCCGTGAAGGCGGCGAGAAAGGGCCCGGACAGGAAGCGCTCGGCGATCGACGACACGGCGAGCCTGAGCCGGCCCCGTGGCCGGCCCGTCAGTGTCGCCGTCCTGCCCAGCGCCGCCGCGATCTCCGACAGCGCCGGGCGGATCTCGGCCAGCAGCGCCTCGCCCGCCTCCGTCAGCCCGACGCTGCGGGTGGTGCGCAGCACCAGGGCGATGCCGAGCCCTTCTTCCAGGCGCCTGATCGTCTGACTGACGGCGGACCGCGTCACGCCCAGCCGGTCGGCTGCCGCGCGGAAACTGCGCTCCTCCGCCACCAGGGCGAAGACGGCGAGGGCGTCGAGGTCACGCACCATTGGTTAGTTTCTCTTTCCAGACTAGCCGAAAATCGATGGCTAATCACGACAATGCCGCGCAGCTAGGGTCCTGCCAACCCGGATCGGCCGGGTCCACTGTGAAAGGAAACCGTCATGGCTCTCGACAAGGTCATCCTCGTCACCGGCGCCTCCAGCGGCATCGGCGCCGGCATCGCCCGCGAACTGGGGCGCGCCGGAGCGAAGCTCGTTCTCGGTGCCCGTCGCACCGACAGGCTCGAAAAACTGGCCGCCGAAATCGGAGGCGGGGCGCTGGTCCGGCGCCTCGACGTCACCGACCGCGCCGATGTCGCCGCCTTCGCCGCGGCCGCCCGCGAGCGCTTCGGCCGGGTCGACGTCATCGTCAACAATGCCGGCATCATGCCGCTCTCGGCCATGGCCTCTCTCAAGGTCGAGGAGTGGGATCGCATGGTGGACGTCAACATCAAGGGCGTTCTCCACGGCATCGCCGCGGTGCTGCCTGAGATGACCGCGCGCGGCTCCGGCCACATCGTCAACATCGCCTCCATCGGCGCGCTCCAGGTTTTCCCCATGGCGGCCGTCTATTGCGCGACGAAGTTCGCGGTGTGCGCCATTTCCGACGGGCTTCGGCAGGAGCACGACACCATCCGCGTCACCTGCATCCATCCCGGTGTCGTCGAGAGCGAGCTTGCCGACACCATCACCGATCCCGCGGCGGCCGCGGCGATGAAGGCCTTCCGGGCGGTCGCCCTGACTCCCGACGCCATCGCGCGGGCCGTCCGCTACGCCATCGAGCAACCCGACGACGTCGATGTCAGCGAGATCGTCGTTCGCCCCACCGCCAGCCGATGAGGAGACGGGCCATGACACGCCGGGTCCACTCTGCCCGCACCGCGCTCCTCCTCGCCGCCGCCATAGCATTGACCCCTGTTCAGAAAGCCACCGCCCAGATGACGAACCCAACCGAGGCGACGCCCCCCGTTCCCGCTCATCCCTATGTCGGCATGTGGGTGACGCCGGACGGCCACATCCGCCACGAATTGCTACCGAACGGCCGCTACGACGAGGCGAGAGGCGCACGGGCGAGCGCCTATCGCGGCCGCTACGTCGTGCGCGGCAACCACATCGACTACTGGGACGACACCGGCTTCACCGCCGACGGCACCTTCGTCGACGCGGACACCCTGCACCACGGCGGCATGGTCTTCAGGCGGCAGCGCTGACCGCGGCACCAGCCGCGAGAGCGAGGGCGCCGGGATCGACCTCCACGCCGGCGCAGCCGTCATGGCGTCGTCACATAAATCGACCATTCTGGATATATGGATGATGAACAGGTGATCTCGGCCCTCGCGGCCCTCGCCCAGCCGACCCGGCTCAATGCCTTCAAGACGCTCGTCGCAAGCGAGCCGGAGGGCGTGCCGGCCGGGGAGCTGGCGCGGATCTGCGGCGTTCCGCAGAACACCATGTCGTCTCACCTGGCGATCCTCCTTCGCGCCCGGCTCGTCAGTGCCCATCGCCGGAGCCGTTCGATCATCTACCGCGCAGACCTCGACCGCTTCCGCGCCATGACCCTCCACCTCGTTCAGGACTGCTGCGGCGGGCGGCCGGAGGTCTGCGCGCCGATCATCAGGGGCCTTGCGCCCTCCTGTTCACCGAAGGCGGACGTGTCATGACAGAACAGATTGCAGCGACCCGCATTTACAACGTGCTCTTCCTCTGCACCGGCAATTCCTCCCGCTCCATCATGGCCGAGGCCATCCTCAACCGGGACGGCGCCGGCAAGTTTCGCGGCTATTCCGCCGGTAGCCATCCCACCGGCACCGTCAACCCGCTGACGCTGAAGGTGTTGGGCAGCTATGGCTATTCCACCGAGGGTCTCGCCTCGAAGAGCTGGGACGTCTTCACCGGCCCGGAAGCGCCGGTGATGGATTTCGTCTTCACGGTCTGCGACAGCGCCGCCGGCGAGGTGGCGCCGGTCTGGCCGGGGCAGCCGGTGACCGCCCATTGGGGTATCGAGAATCCCACCCGGGGCACCGGCAGCGACCTTGAGCGCGAGGCGGCCTTCGTCGCCGCCTTCCGCTACCTGCGCAACCGCATCACTGTCTTCTCGGCACTGCCGCTCGCCAGCCTCGACCGCCTGAACCTCGGTGCCCGGCTGCGCGACATCGGGCAGCTCGAAGGCACGACGCGCCCGGACCCGAAGGTCGCCTGACGCATGACCCTGTTCGAGCGTTACCTCACCCTCTGGGTGCTCGCCTGCATCGTCGTCGGCATCGGCCTCGGCACCGCCCTGCCCGGCCTGTTCACCCTGATCGCGGCGGCGGAAGTCGCCAACGTCAACCTGCCGGTGGCGGTGCTGATCTGGCTGATGATCATCCCGATGCTGCTGCGGATCGACTTCAGCGCCCTCGGCAAGGTCGGCGCCTTCTGGCGCGGTATCGGCGTGACGCTCTTCATCAACTGGGCGGTGAAACCCTTCTCCATGGCGCTGCTCGGCTGGCTCTTCATCGGCTGGCTGTTCCGGCCCTGGCTGCCGGAAGCCCAGATCCAGTCCTACATCGCCGGCCTCATCGTGCTGGCGGCCGCGCCCTGCACGGCCATGGTCTTCGTCTGGTCGAATCTGACGCGCGGCGAGCCGCATTTCACCCTGAGCCAAGTCGCGCTCAACGATGCGATCATGGTGGTGGCCTTCGCGCCCATCGTCGGGTTGTTGCTCGGCCTCTCCGCCATCACCGTGCCCTGGGCGACCCTGCTGCTGTCGGTCGTGCTCTACATCGTCATCCCGGTCGTGCTCGCGCAGGTGCTGCGCCGGCGCCTCACGGCGAAGGGCGGCGAGGCGGCGGTCGAGCGGCTGCTCGCCCTGCTGCAGCCGGTCTCCCTCGCCGCCCTGCTGGCGACGCTGGTGCTGCTGTTCGGCTTCCAGGGCCGGCAGATCGTCGCCCAGCCGCTGATCATCGCGCTGCTGGCCGTGCCCATCCTGATCCAGGTCTATCTCAATTCCGGCCTCGCCTATCTCCTCAACCGGATGACCGGCGAAAGGCATTGCGTCGCCGGTCCCTCAGCGCTGATCGGCGCGAGCAATTTTTTCGAGCTGGCGGTAGCGGCGGCCATCAGCCTGTTCGGTCTGAATTCGGGCGCGGCGCTGGCCACCGTCGTCGGCGTGCTGGTCGAGGTGCCGGTCATGCTCTCGGTCGTCTGGTTGGTGAACCGGACGCAGGGCTGGTACGAGGCCGGCCCGGCGGTCCAGCGGCGCCAGGTCGCCGCGCCGCTTGCCCAGCCCCTACCATGACGAGCGGAGAGACACCCATGCGGGTCGGTATCAGCGGCATGGGCCGCATCGGGCGGCTGGCGCTGCGGGCGGCGCTGGGCGCGGCCCAGCGCGGAGCGGACGATCCGCGGGCCGTCAACCGGCTCGACGTCGTCCACCTCAACGAGATCAAGGGGGGCGCTGCAACCACGGCGCACCTCCTCGAATTCGACAGCGTCCAGGGCCGCTGGCGCGGCGGCATCGCCGCCGAGGGCGAGGATGCCGTCACCATCGGCGACAGGCGGATGAGCTTTTCGGCCCATGCAGCGCCCGCCGACATCCCCTGGGGCGATCTCGGCGTCGACGTGGTGCTGGAATGTACGGGCAAGTTCCTCACCCCCGCGGTACTCGAAGGGCACCTGAAGCGTGGGGCCAAGCGCGTCATCGTCGCCGCTCCGGTCAAGGACCCGTCCGTCCTCAACGTCGTCGTCGGCGTCAACGAGCAACTCTACGACCCGGCGAAGCACCCGATCGTCACCGCCGCCTCCTGCACCACCAACTGTCTCGCCCCGGTGGTGAAGGTGGTGCACGAGGCCATCGGAATCGAGCGCGGCCAGATCACCACCATCCATGACCCCACCAACACCAACGTCGTCGTCGACGCGCCGCACAAGGACCTGCGCCGGGCGCGCTCGGCCATGCTGTCGCTGCAGCCGACGACCACCGGCAGCGCGACGGCCATCGCGCTCATCTACCCGGATCTCAAGGGCCGGCTCGACGGCCACGCGGTGCGCGCCCCCGTCCTCAACGCCTCGCTGACGGACTGCGTCTTCCAGGTGAAGCGGCCGACCAGCGCCGCCGAGGTCAACGACCTGTTCAGGACGGCAGCGACGGGACCGCTCGCCGGCATTCTCGGCTTCGAGCCGCTGCCGCTGGTCTCCGCCGACTATGCCCGCGACACCCGCTCGGCCATCGTCGACGGCCCCTCGACGCTGGTGACCGACGGCGTGATGCTCAAGGTCTATGCCTGGTACGACAACGAGATGGGCTATGCCTGCCGCATGGTCGATCTCGCCAACCACCTCGCGGCGGTCGGGATCTGACATGGCCGCCTTCTCCGCCGGCCTGCGCAACTACGCCATCGTCACGGCGGCCTATTGGGGCTTCACGCTGACGGACGGCGCGTTGCGCATGCTCGTCCTCTTCACCTTCTTCAAGCTCGGCTATTCGCCCTTCACCCTGGCGCTCCTGTTCCTGCTCTATGAGGCCGCCGGCATCGGCGCCAACTTTATCGGCGGCTGGCTCGCCACGCGCTACGGCATCACCCGCATGCTGACGGTCGGCCTTTCGACGCAGATCGCCGGCTTCCTTCTGCTGTCGGCCATGTCGCCGGGCTGGGAGGCGGCCTTCCTCGTCACCTGGGTGGTGGCGGCACAGGGCATCTGCGGCGTCGCCAAGGACATCACCAAGACCGCGTCAAAATCGGCGATCAAGGTCACCGAGAAGGAGGCGCGCAGCGCGGGCGAGGGTTCGGACGGGCGGCTGTTCCGCTGGGTCGCCTGGTTCACCGGATCGAAGAACGCCATGAAGGGCGCCGGCTTCTTCCTCGGCGGCCTGCTTTTGGAGGCCTTCGGCTTCCGCCTGGCGCTCTGGCTGATGGCGGCGGCGCTGGGGCTGGTGCTTCTCGGCGTCGTCCTGTCGCTCCCGCCGATGATGGGCAAGGCCAAGGCCAGCGCCACGGCGCGCGAGCTCTTCGGCAAGAGCCGCGGCGTCAACCTGCTCGCCGCCGCGCGCATCGGCCTGTTCGGCGCCCGCGACGTCTGGTTCGTGGTCGGCCTGCCGGTCTTCCTCTACGCCTCCGGCTGGACCTTCCCGATGGTGGGAGGCTTCCTCGCGGTCTGGACCATCGGCTACGGCCTCGTGCAGGCCTCGGCGCCGGCGCTGGTGAAGCGCAGTCCGGATGGGCTTTCGAACGAGGTTCCGGCGGCGCGGCTGTGGTCCCTCGCGCTGATGCTGGTGCCCATCCTCATCGCCGCGATCCTCGCCTTCCAGCCGCCGCGGGCGGACATCGTGCTCGTCGTCGGGCTCTGCGTCTTCGGCTTCGCCTTCGCGGTCAATTCCTCCGTCCATTCCTATCTCATCCTCGCCTATGCGGGCTCGGAGAAGGCGGCCGAGGACGTCGGCTTCTACTATGCGGCCAATGCGGCGGGGCGCTTCGCCGGCACGCTGCTGTCGGGCCTGCTCTACCAGACGGGCGGCATCCTCGGCTGCCTCGCAGGCTCCGCCGCCATGCTCGCGGCGTGCTGGCTGGCGACGCTCGCCTTGCCCGTCACCCGCGAAGCGCCGACGGCGGAGCCCGCGCCATGACCGTCACGATCTATCACAACCCCGCCTGCGGCACGTCGCGCAACGCGCTCGCCATGATCCGCGCGAGCGGGGTCGAGCCGGTCGTCATCGAGTACCTGAAGACGCCGCCGAGCCGGGACCGGCTGGTCTGCCTCATCGCCGCCATGGGGATCACGCCGCGCCAACTGCTGCGCGAGAAGGGCACGCCCTATGCCGAACTCGGCCTCGGCGATCCCTCGCTCACCGACGAAGCCATCCTCGACGCCATTATGGCCCATCCCATCCTCATCAACCGGCCGATCGTCGAGACGCCCAGGGGCACGCGCCTCTGCCGGCCGTCGGAAGCCGTGCTGGCGTTGCTCGACACCCCGCCCGAAAGTTTCACCAAGGAGGACGGCGAGGTGGTGCGACCGGAGGGGGATGCCTCGCAGCGCCGTCCATAGCCGCCGGCGCGACGACTGCTCGGCCTCCCGATCCCCTCTCGCAGTCCGCGACGGCATCCGTTATGGTTCGCCCGCCGCTTCGTCGAGGACTTTTCACTTGAGCCCATCCATGTCCCGCCGCTCTGCCCTTCTTGCTGTCCTCGCGGGCGCGGTGGCGCTCGGCGGCTGCGGCCGCAGGGGCAGCCTCGAACTCCCCGGCGAGACGCCCTCGCCCATCGGTGGACCGACGCCGCCGAACCTGCCGCCCCGCACCGAGCCCCCGGCCGATCCCGCCAGCCCCGCCCAGCGCCAGGCCCAGCCGGCGCGCCGCGACTACGACCGCAACCGCCCCGCCGGCCAGGGCCAGCTCCTGCCCTCCGGCCAGTTCGTCCTCGACCCGCTTCTCTAGTCCTGCCGGCCGTCCAGGCCCGAGGCATCCCAGCGAACGCCCGCACCATGCACCATTTCGCCTATCGCGACGGCCGCCTTCATGCCGAGGACGTGCCGCTCGAGACCATCGCGGCCGAGGTCGGCACGCCGTTCTACTGCTATTCCACCGCCACCCTGGAGCGGCACTACCGCGTCTTCTCCGAGGCCTTCGCCGGCCTCGATTTCCTCGTCTGCTACGCGATGAAGGCCAATTCCAACCAGGCGGTCATCTCGACGCTCGCACGGCTCGGTGCCGGCATGGACGTGGTCTCCGGCGGTGAGCTGAAGCGCGCGATCGCCGCCGGCGTTCCCGGCGAGCGCATCATGTTCTCCGGCGTCGGCAAGACCGAGGCCGAGCACGCCGCCGCCCTTGAGGCCGGGGTCTTCTGCATCAATGTCGAGAGCGAGCCGGAGGTGGTGCAGCTCTCCCGCATCGCCACCGCCATGGGGCGCACCGCCCACATCTCCTTCCGCGTCAATCCGGACGTGGATGCTAAGACCCACGCCAAGATCTCCACGGGGAAGAAGGGCGACAAGTTCGGCATCCCCATATCCACGGCGCGCGAGGCCTATGCCCGTGCCGCAAAGCTGCCCGGCATCCATGTCGCGGGCATCGACATGCATATCGGCTCGCAGATCACCGACCTCGAGCCCTTCGACAACGCCTTCGCGCTTCTGGCCGAATTCGTCGGCACGCTCCGGGCCGACGGCCACTCCATCGACCATGTCGATGTCGGCGGCGGCCTCGGCATTCCCTATCGCGACGACAACGAGCCGCCGCCGGAGCCGATGCGCTACGCCGAGGTGGTGAAGCGCCACACGGCGAGCCTCGGCGCCCGCGTCATCATGGAGCCCGGCCGCATGATGGTCGGCAATGCCGGCATTCTCGTCACCCGCGTCATCTACGTGAAGGAGACGGAGGGGCACACCTTCGTCATCGTCGACGGCGCCATGAACGACCTCATCCGCCCGACCCTCTACGACGCCCATCACGAGATCCGCCCGGTGCGGCAGCCGACGCCCGGCGCGCCGAAGCCGAAGGTCGACGTGGTCGGCCCCATCTGCGAGAGCGGCGACTATCTCGCCCTCGGCCGCAAGCTGCCTCAGGTCGGCTCCGGCGACCTGCTTGCCGTGATGACCGCCGGCGCCTATGGCGCTGTGCAGGCCGGCACCTACAACACCCGTCCGCTGGCGCCGGAAGTGCTGGTGAAGGACGCCGATTTCGCCGTGGTGCGTCCGCGTCTCGACGTCGACGCCATCATCGCCATGGACCGCCTGCCGGCCTGGCTGTAGTTGCTGCACCGCCGAAAGCGGGATTGACCTGAGGCCCGAGAGGGTCTTCATGCGCGGGCTTCCATCTGGTGCAGGAGCCCCCGCCATGCTGCCGCAACGTCTGGTCGACGGCTATGCCTCCTTCCTCGAAGGCCGGTTTCCCGACGAATCCGAGCGCTATCGCCGCCTCGCCCAGTCGGGGCAGAGCCCGAAGACCATGGTCGTCTCGTGCTGCGACAGCCGCGTCTCGCCCGAGGTGATCTTCGACGTCGGCCCCGGCGAACTGTTCATCGTCCGCAACGTCGCCAATCTGGTGCCGCCCTATGCGCCGGACGAGAACTATCACGGCACCTCCGCCGCCCTCGAATTCGCCGTGCAGGCGCTCCGCGTCACCGACATCGTCGTGCTCGGCCACGCCCAGTGCGGCGGCATCCGCGCTTCCGTCGCCGAGGATGCCGAGCCGCTCTCGCCGGGCGACTTCATCGGCCGCTGGATGGGCCTCGTCGCTCCGGCCATCGAGAAGGTGGGGCCGCGCGGAGACCGGACGATGGGCGATTACCTGCGCCAGCTCGAATTCGCCTCCGTCGCCACGACGCTGAACAACCTGCGCACCTTTCCCTGCGTGCGCATCCTCGAGGAGCGCGGCAAGCTGAAGCTGCACGGCGCTTTCTTCGGCGTCGCCACCGGTGTGCTGAGCTGGCTCGACGAGGCGACGGGAGAGTTCCGCCCGGTGATGGACAAGCCGGGCCGGGTGTTCTCCTGCGCGCCGGTGGGGTGAGCGCGACGATTGCGGAACGCCCGTGCGCCGGTCCCGCGCTTCTGCTGACACCGCGCGGATCCACCCGGCCCAGACTGAGGCAGGACAGGATGCTCGGCAGACGAGGTATTCCCTTGAGCGATACGGCGGCGCTTACGAGCCTTTTCGACCGCTGGGAGAAGGTCTGGCACGAGGGACGATTCGACCTCCTGCCCGGCTGCATATGCCCGCAGTACATCCGGCATGACGAGGCCGGGGATCGGACGGTAACCGCCGAAGCCTATGCCGCCGAACTAGCGCGGCTGCGGCAAGACCGTCCCGACATCAGGATCTTCGTCTTCGCGCACGAATTTCGGCAAAGCCGTCATCGAGGATGGAAAGCTCGCGGAAACTTGGGTTAGCCTGCAGCCGCTGGGATCGAAATGGAAAGACCCCGTGGCGCAGGAAACCTGGACCCGCCCGGTCGACGTAGCCGCGACTCCGGCACGCCTGCAGGATGGCAACGCCTGAGCACTGTGGGCGGAAGAGCTACAGCCTCACCTCGCCGTAGCAGGGCGCCTTGCCCCAGACCGCGAGGCGGTAGCCCTTGCGCAGGCCGAGGGTGAACCAGGGGCGGCCTCGACGAGGCCCACGGCCGTTCCCAGGAATGCGCGTGTCGGGCTTGCGGGCGCCGTCGTCACCCCACCCCGCTCGCGCTTCGCGCGATCGACCCTCCCCCTCCAGGGGAGGGTGGCAATAGGCACGGCCCCAGCGCAACTCCGAACGTGCCGGAGGGCGCGCTCCTTCACCCTCCCCTGGCGGGGGAGGGTCGGCGCCCCGGGAAGGGGCGCCGGGGTGGGGTGGACCGGAAAAGACCGTTGCGGTCGCTCAGGCCGCCGCTTTCGCCCGCGGCTGGATCAGCTTGCGGTTGATCAGCACCTCGGCGATCTGCACCGCGTTCAGCGCCGCGCCCTTGCGCAGGTTGTCCGAGACGCACCAGAAGGCGAGGCCGTTCTCGACCGTCGCGTCCTCGCGGATGCGCGAGACATAGGTCGCGTCCTCGCCGGCGGCGTCGAGGGGCGTCGCGTAGCCGCCGTTCTCGTGCTTGTCGATGACGAGAACGCCCGGCGCCTGGCGCAGCACCTCGCGCGCCTCGTCGGCGGTGATCGGCTGCTCGCACTCGATGTTGACGGCTTCCGAATGGGCGATGAAGACCGGCACGCGCACGCAGGTCGCCGTCAGCTTGATCTTTGGGTCGAGGATCTTCTTGGTCTCGACCGTCATCTTCCATTCCTCCTTCGTGTAGCCGTCCTCCATGAAGACGTCGATGTGGGGAATGAGGTTGAAGGCGATGCGGGCCGGGAACTTCTTCGTCTCCGGGTCCTTCATCGAGTAGAGCGCCTTGGTCTGGCGGTCGAGCTCGTCCATGCCCTCCTTGCCGGCGCCGGACACCGACTGGTAGGTCGACACGACGACGCGCTTGATGCCGTAGCGGTCGTGCAGCGGCTTCAGCGCCACGACGAGCTGGGCGGTCGAGCAGTTCGGATTGGCGATGATGTTGCGCTTGGCGAAGCCCGCGACGGCGTCGGCATTCACCTCCGGCACGATCAGCGGCACGTCGGAATCGTAGCGGAAGGCGGAGGAGTTATCGATGACGACGCAGCCCTGCGCGCCGATCTTCGGCGACCACTCCTTCGACACCGTGCCGCCCGCCGACATCAGGCAGATGTCGGTGTCCGAGAAGTCGTAGTGCTCGAGGGCCTTCACCTTCAGCACCTTGTCGCCGAAGGAGACCTCCTGGCCCACCGAGCGGCGCGAGGCCAGCGGGATCACCTCGGAGACGGGAAAGCCCCGCTCGGCGAGGATGGCGAGCATCTCGCGGCCCACATTGCCCGTGGCACCGACGACGGCGACCTTGTAACCCATGATTCCAGCCTCTTGGCTTGCAACTCTCCCCCGGGATCGAGACCCGTCACCGGATCCCGTGGCGCCCATCTCCCCGTCGGGGGAGCACCCGGTTGCGAGGACGAAGCGTCAGCCTGCCGTGCCGCCTTTGGCGGCCGGCGTGGTTTTCGTCGTCGTTTTGAAGCGAGCGAAAGCCATGGCGCGGAGAGGTGTCCTCGGCGAAAGTGCCGTGAGGGCAGCGAAAAACACCAGGTGCGGCGAAATGTCAATCGCGCTAAGCCGCTGGGGCTGGCTATGGCAGGCGCGCGCCCAACATTCGCCGGGAATGCCATGGCATCAGGGATGCCCCACCGCCTGCCCGAGAGCCCGATGATCCAGACCCTTTCCCGTCGCAACCTCCTGACCATCGCCGCGGCGGCCGGCCTCGCCCCGGTCGTGTCCGGCGGGGCCGAGGCCGCGACAGCGCTGCGTTTCGGGCCGACCGCGCCCTTCTCCTACAACGCGCTGAAGCAGATGGCCGCCGAACGGGCCGGCAAGCCCTATGTGCCGCCGTCGCGCCCCAACCCGGAGATCGTCCGGCGGATCGACTACGACAATCACGGCAAGCTGCGCTTCGACAAGGACGTGGCGCTCTTCGCCGAGGGGCCCGGCGCCTATCCCGTCACCTTCCAGCATGTCGGCCAGTACTTCCCCAAGACCGTGCACATGCACGTGGTCGAGGGCGAGACGGCGCGCGAGATCGTCTACGATCCTCGCTACTTCACGATTTCCTCCGACCATCCTGCCGCGGCGCTGCCGCCGGAGCCCTCCGCCTTCGCCGGCCTCTGGCTGCAGGAGGCGAAGTCGGGCCCCTGGAAGACCCAGGAGCCCTGGGCCACCTGGCTCGGGGCCTCCTATTTTCGCGGCGTCGGCGAGCTCGGCCAGGTCGGCCTGTCGGCCCGCGGCCTCGCGCTCTCGCCCGGCCAGGGTCCGGGCCCCGAGGAGTTCCCGGATTTCGTCGGCTTCTGGATCGCCCCGGCGGCGAGCGAGACCGATCCCGTCACCCTCTATGCGCTGATGGATTCGCCCTCCCTGTCGGGGGCCTACCGCTTCCTGTGCCGACGCACCTCCGGCGTCGTCATGGACATCGAGGCGACGCTGCATTTCCGCCGCCGCGTCACCCATGTCGGCATCGCCCCGCTGACCTCCATGTACTGGTATTCGGAGACGGCCTCCTCCCGCACCATCGACTGGCGGCCGGAGGTGCACGATTCCGACGGCCTCGCCATCTGGACGGGCGGCGGCGAGCGCATCTGGCGGCCGCTCAACAACCCGCCGCGCACCATGACCTCCAGCTTCGTCGACCGCACGCCGCGCGGCTTCGGCCTGCTGCAGCGCGACCGCGAATTCCTGCACTATCTCGACGGCGTGAAATACGAGAAGCGGCCCTCGGCCTGGGTGGAGCCACAGGGCGACTGGGGCCGCGGCGCGGTGCAGCTCGTCGAGCTCAATACCGACGACGAGATCCACGACAACATCGTCGCCATGTGGGTGCCGGAGACGCCGGCCGAGCCCGGCCAGCCGCGGGAATATCGCTACCGGCTGCACTGGCTCGCCGACGAGCCCTATCCGACCCCGCTCGCCCGCGTCGTCGCCACCCGCCTCGGCCGTGGCGGCCAGCCGGGCCAGCCCCGCCCGCAGGGCGTCCGCAAGTTCCTCGTCGAGTTCAAGGGCGGACCGCTCACCAATCTGCCGAAGGGCATCATCCCCAAGCCGGTGCTCTGGGCCTCGCGCGGCACCTTCGGCGAGTACCAGTACACCGAGGCGGTCCCGAACGACGTGCCCGGCCACTGGCGCACCCAGTTCGACCTCAAGGTCGAGGGCAACGATCCCGTGGAGATGCGCTGCTATCTCAGGGTCGGCGATCAGGTGGCGTCGGAGAGCTGGCTCTACCAGTACCACCCGGGCGCCTGAGCCACTCAGGCCACCCGGCTCGCCATCATCGCGCGGTTGCGGATGCCGACGAGCACCTCGGCCGCGCTCGGGCTGCGCCGCTGGCTCGGCGGGCCGGCGAAAACGCCCGGAAGGGCGGCGGGCTGCCGCGGCGCGGGAGCGCGGGTCGAGAGCCCCTGCATCTGACTGCGCCTCAGGCAGGCGAGCGTCGCCTCCGCCTCGGCCAGCAGCTGCCCGTCCTCCTCGGCGCGGCCCGTGGTGCGCTCGCGGAGCGCCCGCACCGCCTTCTCCGCCATAACGATCCGCCGGCCGCGATCGCAGCGCGTCAGGCGCAGTTCCGCGTCGGCGATCCGCTGCTTCTGCCGCTCGATCTCCGCGACGAGGACCTTGAGACACTGGCTGCCGACGAGAACGTCGGTGGCGATCGTCGCGATGTCCGCGGCGGTCTCCTCCGCCATGTCGGCGAAGCCGGCCCTCACCGCCGCGACGGCGCGGCCGTCCAGCGTCGCCATCCGGCTCCTGAGGTTGCGCAGCCGGTGCGCCTCAGAGCGCTCCGAGGCGACCGCCGCCGCCAGTTCGCGGCGGGCGAGGGCGAGATCGCGCGTGGCGACCCGCGCCTGATGGTCGATCAGCGCCAGCGCGTTGCGGTCGTCGAGGCACCCCGCGCCGACGGGAAGCTGGCCGTGCATGAGCCTGAACATCGACTTGAACATCGGCGACCCCTTCGCTATGAACGTTGTTCACGGACCGTGTCTAGCGAGTCCGTGAACGATGTTCAAGCGATTTTTGAACGACGTTCAAATTTTTCGGCGGAGGCGGTATCTCCATGACGACGGACTTGCCGGCACGGCGCGCCAAGCTGCGCGACGACCTCATCGCCGCCGCCGAGGCCGCCATCGCGACGGGCGGCCTCTCCGCCCTCAAGGCCCGCGCCCTGGCGGAGGCCGCGGGCTGTGCCGTCGGCGCGATCTACAACGTCTTCCCCGACCTCGACGCGCTGATCTTCACGGTCAACGCCCGCACGCTGGAACGTCTCGACGAGGTGCTGGCCTCAACCGTCAGGCCCGGCACCGATCCCGAAACCGCCATGCGCCGCCTGGCACTCGCCTATCACGGCTTCTCACGGTCGGAGCGGCGGCGCTGGACGGCGGTCTTTGCCCACCAGATCCCCGACGGCGCAACGCCGCCGGACTGGTATCTCGGCGTCGTCGGCCGCCTCTTCCGGCATATCGAGGCGCCGCTCGCCGAACTGCTGCCGGGCTCGACGGCGGAGACGCGGGCGGGCCTCGCCCGCACGCTCTTCTCCGCCACCCACGGCATCGTCTCGCTGGGTCTGGAGGAAAAGCTCGGCCCCGCCCCCGACGAGGTCATTGCCGGCGCGCTGGTGGTGATGACGCGGAGCTGGGTGCTCGGCCTGCCGGGCGCGGTGGCCCCGCGCTGATCACTCGACGCGCACGGTCACCGAGGCGCTTCGCCCCTCGCCGTCCACCACCGACAGGGTCGTGAAACCTGGGCCGTCGGGCAGGACGTTCGCCTGCCGCTGCGCGCCGAAGCGCCCCGCGGGCCGGCCGTCGACCAGAACGGTGAAGGGCGGGCGTCCGCCTGTGGTGCGCACCACGAGCTGCTCCATCTCGCCCCGCGCCGCACCGAGATCGACCCTGACGCCGTCCGGCGGGAAGGCGATCTTCAGGTCGCGCGTGTCGCTCGCCTCCTCGCGCGACGGCCCGAACCGGCGCAGCGGCGCGGGGAGCTGGGCATGGCTCATCGGCGTTGCGGCGGCTGGCCGCGGCGGCATGGCGGCGGGCGGACCCAGCCGCGCGAAGGCGTCGAAGAGGATGGGAGCCGCCGCCGTGCGGCCCGTGATGCCGGGCACCGAGGACCCGTCCGGGCGCCCGACCCAGACCGCCACCGTGCGCCTTCCGTCGAAGCCGACCGCCCAGGCGTCGCGGAAGCCGTAGGACGTGCCGGTCTTGTAGGCGAGCCGCCCGGTCAGCGCCGCGTCGGGGGCCGGCGCCTCGGTCAGGATGTCGCCGATATGCCAGGCCGCCGCCTCGTCGGTCACCGGACGGCCCGCCGGCTGCGGCAGGCCCTGCCGCTCGACGAGCTCGGGCATCTCGCCGCCGCGCGCCAGGCCCGCATAGAGCGCCGCGAGATCGGCGAGGCGCAGGCCGACGCCGCCGAGGCCGACGGCGAGGCCCGGCACCTCGCCGCGCGGCAGGACCGGGCGGATACCCGCCTGTTCGAGGCGCGCGTAGAAGCGCTGCGGCCCCACCGCCTCGAGAAGCGCCACCGCCGGCACGTTCAGCGACATCTGCAGCGCCACGCGGGTCGGCACCGTGCCCTGGTAGCCGCGGTCGAAATTGGCCGGCGCATAGGTGCCGAAGCGGGAGGGGCGGTCCTCGATCAGCGTCTCGGGATGGGCGAGCCCGGCCTCGTAGGCCATGGCATAGATGAAGGGCTTCAGCGTCGAGCCCGGCGAGCGCACGGCGCGCGTCATGTCGACGGCCCCCTGCCGCTCGTGGTCGAGCGGATCGGCCGCGCCGATGCGGGCGATGACCTCGCCGCTGCGGTGATCGATGGCGATGAGGGCGCCGGAAAGCCGTGTGCCGAGCGCCCGCACCCGCTCGCGCAGCAGCGCCTCCAGCGTCTCCTGCGCCGTACGGTCATAGGCCATGCGGTGGACGCGCTCGGCGGGGCGGGCCGCCATGGCCTCGCCGCTCGCATGCCAGGCGAAGGCCGGCATCTGCCGGCGGGCGACCGGGACGCGCTCTGCCTTGCCGGAGGCGACCTGCTCGGGCTTCAGGACGCCGGCCAGCAGCATGCGGTCGAGCACGCGGTCACGCGCCCGCCGCGCCGCCTCCGGATGGCGGTCCGGCCGCCGCGCCTCCGGGGACTGCGGGATCGCCACCAGCAAGGCCGCCTCGCCCGGCGACAGCCGGCGCGGCTCCTTGCCGAAATAGGCGAGCGAGGCCGCGCGAATGCCCTCGACATTGCCGCCATAGGGCGCGAGCGACAGGTAGAGGTCGAGCACCCGCTGCTTGCCGAGCTCGCGCTCCAGCCGCACGGCGCGCGCCATCTCCCGCAGCTTGACCGCCATGGTGCGGCCGTCCTCGCGCTTGTCGATGAGGCGGGCGACCTGCATGGAGAGGGTCGAGCCGCCGGAGACGATGCGCCCGTTCCGCAGCCACTGGCCCCCCGCCCGCGCCAGCGCCAGCGGATCGACGCCCAGGTGGGACGCGAAGCGCCGGTCCTCGAAGGCGGTCAGCATGCGCAGGAACAGCGGGTCCACCTCGCCGACCGCGCCGGGGAAGCGCCACATGTCGTCGTCGGTCTGGAACGGCCTGAGGAGCCGCCCCTGCCGGTCCACCACCTCGCGCGAATAGGGCGTCGCCGCCCCGTCCGGGCCCTCGCCGGCGCGGTGGAAGGCCACGGCCCCGCCGAGGCCGGCGAGCGCGAGCCCGCCGGCGGCGACAGCCGCGATCCTCATCCGGGCCGCCATCGGACTAGCGGGCGCCGGCCGTCACCTCGGTCTGTCCGACCGCGGTGCGCGCCGCCCGCTCGGGCCGGTACATGTCCTCGATGGTGGCGGGGGGCACGAGATAGCGCCCCGGCGTCACCGCCCTGATCATGTAGGCCACCTGCCAGGTGCCGGCGGCGCCGCCCGTGCGGCTGTAGGCGGCCATGAAGCGGTCGTCACGGAAGGCCTTGTAGTCGGGCTGCACGGCCTCCGCCGGCAGCCATTTCAGCGCCGAGGTCTCCGCCGAGGCGATGAGGCTCGGATTGTCGATCTCGAAGCCGGCCGGCAGGCGGTCGACCAGCATGATCTGGCCGAGCTGCGGGGCCGCCTCCGTCACCTGCAGCACCACCACGAGGCGCGTGCCCTGGGCGACGCGGGTGATGTCCGCCGGCTGGCCGGCAAGCGTCATGTAGCGGCGCTGCAGGGTGAAGCCGTTGGCGGCGGCCGGCTCGGGCTGCGCCGGGGTGCCGGTGACGGCGACGACGGCGCGCACGGCCTCGGGACCGGTGTTACGCAGGTCAAGGCCGCGGCCGAGCTCGTCGGAGCGGATCGTCCGCGCCAGCGCGCCTTCGTGCGGGCTGCCGCCGACGTCGAGACGGATACGCTTGGCGTCCTCGATCAGCGCCTGGGCGGCCAGCACCAGCCAGACCTTCTCCTGGGTGGAGAGATAGCGGGTCCGGGCGCGCAGGTCCTCCACCACGCGCTGGGCGTCGGCGACGATGCGGCGGGTGACGCGCGCCTCGACCCCCAGCGCCATCAGCGCAGCGGCGTCGCGCAGCCGCGAACCGTAGTCGAAGCGGCCCATGTCGACCTGGCCGCGGGCGGTGAGCATGGTCACCGCCGAGGCCATGACCCGTTCCGCCCGGCCCATGTCGCCCATCAGCGCCAGCGCAGCGCCGAGCTGGCCGCGCGCCACCGGCGTCGCGATCTCGTTCAGCTGCGTGTCGGCGAGCCAGCGCAGCTCGGAGAGCGAGCCGCGGCCGTTCCGCGCCAGAACGTAATGCGCATAGGCGAGGTCCATGCCCTTGTTGTCGCCGACGCCGTTGGTGGAGACGACGAGGGTGCGCAGGCGCTCGATGGCGAGGTTGAAGGCGGTGGTGGGGATGCCGTAGCCCTTCTCCTTCGCCCGCGACAGGAAGTCCGTCACATAGGCGTCGAGCCAGGCGTCCTCGTTGGATCCCGCGCTCCACAGGCCGAAGGAGCCGGAGCCGGAGGCGCGCGACAGGATGCGCTCGATGGAGTCGGCGATGCGCTCGCGCACCGGCGTCTCCAGGCCGAGGCCGCCTTCCGCCGCCGCCAGCACGTCGAGATAGAGCAACGGCAGCGCCCGCGAGGTGATCTGCTCGGTGCAGCCGAAGGGATAGCGGTCCAGCGCCAGGATCAGGCCCGGCACGTCCATCGCCGTGGACGGGCTGACCGAGACGGAGACCCGCGCCGACCCCGCGAGAAAATCGCCGAGGAGGTCGCTGGAGACCGTCACTGACTGGCCCGGCTCCATGGTGAGGACCGTGCGGCGGGCGATGTCCGGCAGGGCCGGGCGGACGCCCAACGCATAGCGTGACGTCACGTCGAGGCCGTTCGGACCGTTCAGTTGCACATTGAGGTGCCCCACCCCGAGCCCGGAGGCCGAGAGCGGCAGCGAGACGGAACCACGGCCGCCGCTGGCGCCGAGCTGCACCGTCGCCTGGCTCTGGCCGAGCCGCAGCGGGCCTTCCGGGCGAACGGTGACGCGATAGGCGCCGGCCGGCCCCTCGGCATTGACGAGGTCGAGGCGGGCCGTGGCGCTGTCGGCATGGCCGAGCACACGCGGCAGCGTCGCGGTCACCACCACGGGATCGCGGGCGATGACGTCGCGCGAGGCCGAGCCGTGCTTCTTCGCCGTCCAGGCCATGGCCATCAGGCGCACGGTGCCGTTGAAATCGGGGATGTCGAACACGGCCTCCGCCGTGCCGTCGGGCCCGACGGTCAGGATGCCGGAGAACAGCGACAGCGGCTGCTGCGCCGGCGGTGCGCCGGAGAAGCGGTTCGACGGCCCGTCACCGCCGGAGCGGATGGAACCACGCACCGCCGACATCCCGTCGATGAGGAGACCGTAGAGGTCGCGCACCTCGGCGGAGAGCCGGCGCTGGCCGAGATAGTGCTCGTCCGGCTTCGGCGGCTGGTAGTTGGTGATGGTGAGGATGCCGAGATCGACGGCGGCGACCGTCACGAAGGCCTGGTCGCCGGCGGCGAGCCCTTCGACCTTCACCGGCACCCGCAGCGCCGTGCGCGGCGCCATCTTCTCCGGCGCATCCAGGGTCACCTTCAGGCGGCGCTCCGCCGTGTCGATGCCGAACCAGGCGAGGCCGATGGCCCGGCCGGGCATGCGCGAGGCCGCGGCGTCCAGCGGCCGGCGCATGAACACCGTGGCATAGGCGCCCGAACCCCAGTCGCGCCCGACCGGGATCTGGATGGTGGAGCGGCCCTGCGGCACGTCCACCGTGCGCTCCGCGAGCAGCCGGTCGCCCATCACCGCCACCGTGGCCGAGCCGGCGAAGCGCGCGTTGACCGAGACGGTCATGGTCTCGCCAGAGACGTAGGAGGGCTTGTCGAGGCTCATCTCCAGCACGTCGGGCGTATCCGCCGTACCGCCCGCGCCGTAGCCGGATTCGAAGAGCACCGTCGTCGTCGGACCGGCGACGTCGCCGCCCGCCGTCACCTCGAGGCGGTAGCGGCCCCAGGGCACCGGCGCGCCGATGCGCGGCGCGGCCCCCGAGGCGGTCGCCTGAACCTCGCCGTCGGCGATCCGGCGCGTCGAGACGATCGCCTGGCTCGCCCAGCCGGAGGTGCCGCGGGTCCAGATCCAGCGGGTCTCCAGTCGCAGGAGCTGCCAGGTGAGCGTCGCCGACCGCCGTGTGCGGCCGTCCGCGGCCACGGCGACCAGCTCGAAGGAGGCCGTGTCGTTCTCCGAGACGCGGTCGCCGTCGAACAGCGGCTTGACCCCGATGAGCGGCGTGCCGGGAAGAACCGGCACGGTCGCGGTGCGCTCGACCGCGCGGCCGCCGGGTTCGGCGACACGCACCTGCAGGCGCGCCGAGAGCGGCCGGGTCGTGTCCTCCATCCGCGGCAGGCGGGCAGCGATCCTCGCCTTGCCGGCATCGTCGGTCGTGATCCCGTCCGGCAGAGGTTCGCGGTCGCGCTTCACCTCCTCGTCGCCGAGGCCGAAGCGGAAGCCGGGGAAGTCAGGGAGGCTCGGCGTCGTCTCCATCACCACCTCGCCCTCGATGGCGAGGCCGGCGCCGGGCATGCCGAAGAGATAGCGGGCATCGACCGTGGCGCCGAAGGGCGCATCGCGGGTCAGCCGCTGCTCGGTCGGCGCGAGCTCGAAGGCGATGCGGTCGGGCACGAAGTCCTCGACCATGAACCGCACCTCGCCCGCCGTCGGGCTCTTCGGACCGGTGATGGCGCGCACGCGCCAGGTGCCGGTCGGGGCCGACGAGACGATCGGGATCGGCACGGCGCGGGCGCCGGCGCCCTGGTCCTGGGTGACGATGCGGCGATATTCGACGCCGTCGGGCCGCTCGACGATGAGGGTCAGCGGCAGGTTCGGCACCGCGTCGCCCTTGGCGTCGCGCAGCAGCGTCGTCAGGTAGACCGTCTCGCCGGGCCGGTAGATGCCGCGCTCGGGAACGAGGAAGGCGTCGAGCGGGCCGGTGACCTCGCGGCCGGCGACCCCGCGGTCGGAAAGGTCGAAGGCCGGCTGGCGCAGGTTGAGGAAGGAATAGTCGCCCTGCGCCGTGGCGGCGACGAGGAGCGAGGGCGCCTGCGAGCCCTCGCCGCGGGTGAGGCCGGGGGCGAAGCGCACATGGCCGGAGGCGTCGGTGCGCGCCGTGCCCAGCACCTCGTTGTTGCGGGCGATGAGGCGCACCTCGACGTCGGCCAGCGGCTTCGCCGAGTTCAGCGAATGGACGTAGCCGTGCACGCCGTCGACGCCGGAAAGCGCGGTCAGCCCGAGGTCGGAGACGATGAACCACTGCGCCACCCGGCCGTTGCTGCCGTCGTCGTCATCCGAGCGGCGCTGCGCATTGGTCGGCTTGGCCGTCACCACATAGACGCCGGGCTCCAGCGTCCGCACCGCCTCGTCCACCGGCAGGGCGGTCGTGACGTCGGCATTGAGCCGGTTCTCGGTCTCGAGCTGTCCCTTCCACACGGAGATGCCGCGCTCGCTGATGAGCTGCTGCATCTCGTAGCTCTCCAGCGGCTTCGGGAATTCCTCCTGGATCGTCTGCGCGATGGAGCGGTCGCCCATGCGGATGATCTCGACATCCACCGACTGGAGATTGACCGTGACGACGGGCAGACCCCGCTGTCCGGTGCGCGGCAGCACGTAGGAGCGGCCGGTGAAGCGCACCGCGGGCGTGCGGTCGCGCACATAGACGGAGACGTCGACGTTGCGCGTCAGCGTCTCGCCCGGGATGGACGACGGCAGGCCCTCGCGAAGCTGGAAGCTGTAGCGCTCGCCGTGCCTCAGGCCGTCGACGCAGATCTGCCGGTCCTCCACCGTGATCGGCGGGGCGTTGACGCCGGTCTGACGGATATAGGGCGCGAAATCGGTGCGGCCGGCGCGCAGGTTCTCGGTGAAGACGAAGCAGGCGCGCGGGCGCGTCGCGTCGGAATCGATCTTGGTCTCACGGAAGCGGAAGCCGTGCTGGTCGCGCAGCCGGTTGTAGGCCTCGCGCGCCTCGGGCGTGTCGCGCGTCTCGACGACCGCGCGGGCGATGTCGATGGCCGGGCGCCACTGCTGCCGCGCCACCATGATCTGACGGATATGGGCGAGAGCGAAGGCCTCCTCGTTGCGGTTCGCCGCGCGGCTATAGGCCATGTAGGCGGAGGCGGTGATGTCGGTCTGCAACTGCTGGCGCTCGCGCCAATCGTTGGTGCGGATGCCGCCGAGCGCCTGGGAATAGCGCACCCAGGGAGCGGAATCCGTGCCGGAGCGCAGCGCGATCGCCTCCCAGAAGCGGGCGGCGGCCCGGAAGTCGCCGCGCGTCGCGGCGGCGTCGGCGTCGCGACGGATGTCGGCGATGGGGCGGGTGTCGCTCGCCTGCTTGTTGGCGATGGACGCCTCGAAGCGACGCGCCTGTTCGGCGAGGTCGTCGCGCTGGAAGGCGCGCAGCGGCGGCAGCGCCTGTACGGGCGCCCGCTGCGGCTGCGGCTGGGCGGTGTCGGGACGGGGCTGCGGCCGCGGCGCCGCCTGGGCGAGATCGACCGGGCCCGGCCCCTCGGCCCGCGCGTCTTGCGGGCCGGCGAGCCCGAGGAGTGCGGCGACCACAAACGGCCCCGCGGCCGCGACAAGACCCCGGATGCGCATGGCGAACGTCCTCGTTGCGGCCCGACGCCCCATCGTCCGCGGAGGCGGACTGTCCCACCCGCCTGCGACGGGAACAATAAGGGCTGATACGTAATTCCCCTAAGCGTAAGCCGTCGGGATCCAGACGGTTGGCGACACTGAATGCCCCGCCCTATCCCATCGCCGCCTTCGCCGCCGCGACGATCTTGGCCGGCGTCACCTTCACGGCATCCTCGAGCGGCGGCGAGAAGGGGATCGGGATGCGCGGCGCGCCGAGCCGGCGGGCGGCCTTCACCCGCGCCGGCCCGAGCGTCTCCACGACGGTGGAGACCACCTCGGCGCCGAAGCCCGCCACGGAAACCGCCTCCTGCACCACCAGCAGCCGCCCGGTCTTCCTAACCGAAGCCAGCACCGCCTCCTGGTCCCAGGGCCAGAGCGTCCGGAGGTCGATCACGTCGGCGGCGATGCCCTCGCCCGCCAGCGTCGCCGCCGCCTGTTCCACCGCCGGCATGATCGCCGACCAGGAGACGATGGTGAGGTCGCGCCCCTCGCGGGCGAGGCGCGCCTTGCCGAAGGGGATCGGTTCGATGACGGAGGCGACCTCCCCGGTCAACGGAAAGAGGTTCTTCGGGTCGAAGAACAGCACCGGGTCGTCGGAGCGGATGGCACTCACCAGGAGCCCCGCCGCATCCGCCGGCGTCGACGGCGTCACCACGATGACGCCGGGGAGATGGACGAACCAGGATTCCAGCATTTGGCTGTGCTGGGCCGCCGAATTGCGCCAGATTCCGTGCGGCATCCGCACCACCACCGAGGGCTTCGCCTGGCCGCCGAACATGTAGCGGATCTTGGCGATCTGGTTCACCAGCTCGTCCATGGCGCACATGACGAAGTCGAAGATGCGCATCTCGATGATCGGCCGGGTGCCGACCAGCGCCGCGCCGAGCCCGGCGCCCATGATCGTCGATTCCGAGATCGGCGTGGAGACGACGCGCTCCTCGCCGAACTCGGGCAGGAAGTCCTTGTACTGGCCGTAGAGGCCGCCGCGGGCGACGTCCTCGCCCATCACCCAGACGGTGGGATCGCGACGCATTTCCTGGAGGGCGGCGAGGCGCACGGCCTCGACGAGGGTGACGCTCTGCCCGCTCATGCCGAAACTCCCGCATAGGCGACCGCGCCGACGTCCTGCACGTCGTCATAGGCGATGGCCTCGTCCGGCCAGGGCGCCCCCTTCGCATCGAGGACCGCCGCCGCCATCTCGGCCTCGGCTGCGCTGCGGACGGCGGCGAGATCGGCCGCGGCGACACCCCGTTCGCCGAGCAGGACCGCGAGCCGGTCGATCGGGCAGCGCTTCTTCGCCGCCTCCACGCTGGCCGGATCACGCCAGGCGGCGGCATCCGTCGAGGTGTGGCCGGTGATGCGGAAGGTCTTGGCGTGCAGGAGCCGCGGGCCCTTGCCGGCGCGCACCTCCGCCGCGAGGCGGGCGGCCGCCTCGTCCACCGCCATCACGTCGTTGCCGTCCACGGTGACGCCCGGCACCCCGAGCGATTCCGCGCGGGCAATGACGCCCGGCCCCGCCGTCACGCTCTCCGTGGCGGTGAAGGCGGAGACGCCGTTGTCCTCACAGACGAAGAGGACGGGGAGCGTGTAGAGCGCCGCCCAGTTGAGCCCCTCGAGGAAGGGCCCACGGTTGATGGCACCGTCGCCGAAGAAGCACACGGCGATGGCGGAGGAACGCTTCATCTTCAGCCCCTGCGCCGCGCCGACCGCGATGGGAATGCCGCCCGAGACGACGCCGTTCGCGCCCAGCATGCCGACCGAGAAGTCGGCGATGTGCATGGAGCCGCCCTTGCCGCGGCAATGGCCGCCCTCGCGCCCGAACAGCTCGCGCATCATGCCCTGGATGCCGGCGCCCTTGGCGATGGCATGGCCGTGGCCCCTGTGGTTGGAGGTGATGCGATCCTCGGTGGTCAGGTTGAGGCAGACGCCCGCCGCGACGCCCTCCTGGCCGATGGAGACGTGCAGGGGCCCCGGCACCACGCCCTCCTTGTGGGCGGTGAGGGCGGCCGTCTCGAAGGCGCGGATGCGGCTCATGGTCCGGTAGAGATCCAGCAGGCGCTGGACGTTGTGGGTCGGTTGCATCGGCGTTTCCCGGAAGAGGTCTTGTTCTGGTTCAGTAGGATTTCGGCAGGCCGAGCACCTTCTCGGCGATGTAGGAGAGGATGAGCTGGGCGGAGACCGGGGCGAGGCGTGGGATCCAGGCCTCGCGCAGATAGCGCTCCACGTGGAATTCACGGGCATAGCCCATGCCGCCGAGGGTCATCACCGCCGTCTCGCAGGCCCGGTAGCCGGCCTCCGCCGCGAGGTATTTGGCGGCATTGGCATGAGGACCGCAGGGCTCGTCGCGGTCGTAGAGGGTGGCCGCCTTCAGCATCATCAGCTCGGCCGCCTCGAGCTCCGCCCAGGCGACCGCGAGCGGATGCTGGATCGCCTGGTTCTGGCCGATGGCGCGGTCGAAGACGCGCCGCTCCTTGGCATAGGTGCTCGCCCGCTTCAGCGCCGCGCGGCCGAGGCCGATGGCCTCCGCCGCGATGAGGATGCGCTCGGGGTTGAGCCCGTGCAGGATGATGTCGAAACCCTTCCCCTCCTCGCCGATCAGGTCGGCGGCGGGAACGGGCAGGCGGTCGAAGAAGACCTGGTTCGAATCCACCGCCTTGCGGCCCATCTTGGCGATCTCGCGCACCTCCACATGGGCGCGGTCGAGGCTGGTGTAGAACAGCGACAGCCCGTCGGTGCGGCGCTTCACCTCGGACACCGGCGTGGTGCGGGCGAGCAGCAGGATCTTGTCGGCGACCTGGGCCGTCGAGGTCCAGATCTTCTGGCCGGTGACCACATAGACGTCGCCCTGCCGCTCGGCGCGCGTCTTGATCTTCAGCGTGTCGAGGCCGGCATCGGGTTCGGTGACGCCGAAACAGGCCTTCTCGCGGCCCGCGATCAGGGGCGGGAGCATGCGCGCCTTCTGCTCGTCGCTCCCCTTCACCACCACCGGATTGAGGCCGAAGATGTTGAGGTGGATGGCGGAGGCCCCCGACATGCCGGCCCCCGAGGCCGCGATCGCCTCCATCATGATCGCCGCTTCGGTGATGCCGAGCCCGGAGCCGCCATAGGCCTCCGGCATGGCGACGCCGAGAAAGCCGGCTTCTGCGAAGGCGGCGTGGAAGTCGTCGGGAAAGCCGCCCTTGATGTCGCGCTCCAGCCAGTACTCGTCGGGAAAGCGCGCGCAGAGGCGCTCCACCGCCGCGCGCAGGGCCTGCTGGTCCTCGGAGAGAGAGAAGTCCATCGACGTCACTGCGGCTCGATGCCGGCTTCCTTGATC
Source organism: Phreatobacter cathodiphilus (assembly GCF_003008515.1). NCBI lineage: Bacteria > Pseudomonadati > Pseudomonadota > Alphaproteobacteria > Hyphomicrobiales > Phreatobacteraceae > Phreatobacter > Phreatobacter cathodiphilus. The sequence continues at coordinate 3,547,109 of NZ_CP027668.1, forward strand.
ATGCGCGCCCAGTTGGCGATCTGAGCCTTGACGAAGGCGCCGAGGTCATCGGGCGTCTGGGTGAAGGCGTCGAAACCGATCTCGGCGAGCTTTTTGGTGATCTCCGGATCGGTGGCGATGGCGGCGAGTTCCCGGTTGAGGCGGCCGACGATCTCCGGCGGCATGCGCGCCGGGCCGAACACGCCGTTCCAAGAGGTGATGTCGAACTCGGCGACGCCCGCCTCCTGCATCGAGGGCAGGTTCGGCAGGAGTTTCGACCGTTCCGCCGTGGTGACCGCCAGCGCCCTGAGCGAGCCGGCATTGATCTGGGTGAGCGAGGCGGTGATGTCGACGAACATCATGGAGATGCGCCCGCCGATGATGTCGGTGATGGCCGGCGGCGTCGAGCGATAGGGCACGTGCAGGATGTCGACGCCGGCGCGCTTGGCGAAGGTGGCCCCGGCGACGATGCCGGTGGAATTGCCGCTGGCGTAGGTCAGCTTGCCCGGATTGGCCTTGGCATGGGCGACCAGCTCCTTCACCGAGGTCACCGGCAGCTTCGGGTCGACCACCAGCAGGAAGGGCAGGTTGCCCATCCGCGCCACCGGGGTGAAATCCTTCACCGGATCGTAGGTCAGCGTCTTCATCAGGCTGGGATTGGCCGAATGCGACGTGTTGGTCGTCATGAAGAGCGTGTAGCCGTCCGGCTCCGAGCGGGCGACGAAGGTCGCCGCCACCGAGCCGTTGGCGCCCGCCCGGTTCTCCACCACGACGCCCTGGCCGAGGCGGGAGGCGAGCTGCTGGGCGACGATGCGCGCCACCGTGTCGGTGCCGCTGCCCGCGGCGAAGGGCACGACGAGGGTGATGGGCCGTTCCGGCCAGGCGGCGCGCGCCGGCGCGGCGACCGCCATGGCGGCGGCGCTGGCGATGAGGGTTCTGCGGTCGATCATGCGTGTCCTCCCCGGGACCTGCTTGTGGGCCGCCTCAGCGGCGACGGATGACCCTGTCCGGGTTCTCTTCGTAGGGCGGCGTGTAGATGACGAGGACGCGCACCGGCGTCTCGCTGGTCACGGTGAACACGTGTTCCATCCCCGCCGGGAAGAAGCAGGAATCGCCCGGCTTCATGGCGAAGCGCTGGCCGTCGACCTCGGCCTCGGCGGCGCCCTCCAAGAGATAGCAGATCTGGTCGATGCCGGGATGGGCGTGGGGGAGCGCGCCGTTTCCCTTCTCGATCGTGCCGACCAGCATCTCCACCGATTCCGCGCCCACCGTCTCGCGGCTGATCAGCCGGCGGTTCAGCGTGCCGGTATGGTTGGCGGGGTGGTAGCCCTGAACGTCCTCCTCGCGGACGTGGTATCGGCGCTGCGCGCGCCCGGCCGAAGCCGTCATGTCATGTCCTCCCGGTCACCGGTCGCCGCCGGCGGCTCGCCCCTGGCGGGTCGTTGTCGCGAGTGTGGGGACGGTGCCGGAGGTGTCAAGGCGAAGGCCGGCATGACTGGCCTCCGTCGAACGGCTTGGCTCGGCCGATTGCCGGCCGGCGCGGCGGCTGGAACAGTCGGCGCCCCTGCGCCAGCCGAACCGGGTCACCCATGCCGCCGCCCATCGTCCTCGACAGCGTCACCCATCTCACGGCGGAAGCCCGCGGCCGCATCGCCGTCTGCGCCTCCCACGGCGCCGTCTATGCCGCCTGGTACGGCGCCATGAAGGGCGTCTCGGCCATGATCCTCAACGATGCCGGCATAGGCCGGGAGCAGGCCGGCATATCGGGTCTTGCCTGGCTCGACGGCCTCGGCGTGCCAGGCGCGACGGTCGCCCATACCTCCGCACGCATCGGCTGGGGCATCGACATGCCGGAGCGCGGGGTCCTCTCCTTCGTCAATGCGGCGGCGGCGAGCCTCGGCCTCAGGCGCGGCATGACCTGCGCCGAGGCGCTCGACCGGCTCGGCCGCGCCGACCTCGCACCCGCGCCGACGCCGGAGCCTCTCGACGAGGCCCGTCAGGAGATCGCCGAGGCCGGGGCGAAGGGCATCCGCGTCTTCGTGCTCGATTCCAATGGCCTCGTCGGCAAGGAGGACGCCGGCCACATCGTCGTCACCGCCTCCCATGGCGGGCTTCTCGCCGGCAAGCCGGAGACGGCTGTGAAGGCCGACGTGCGCGCCGCCGTCTATGTCGACGCCGATCGGGGCCTCGAGGATGCCGGCATCTCGCGCCTGCCCGCCCTTGAGGCGCGGGGCATCGCCGGCGCCATGGTCTCCGCCTTCTCAGCCCGCATCGGCGACGGCCTGTCGGTCTGGACCGACGGCTATGTCAGCGCCATCAACGGGGTCGCCGAACGCCATGGCGGCGCCGTCGGCCAGTCCACCCGCGACTTCGTCGCCGCCATGATCGCCGCCGCCTGATCAGCCCCTCTGGGCGATGACGGCCACAGGGCCGCCGCCCGGCGGGCCCTGGTGCTCGGCCCCGCCCGAGACGTAGATGTCGGTGCGCCCGACGAGGCCGGCGAGCGCACCCGCCACGAAGGCCCGCGCGTGCCGCGTGGAGGAAATGTCGGAATCGTCCAGCATGGTGTGGCGCGCCCCGCGCACCGCGCCGTCCGGGGAGGCCTCGGCTTTCGCCAGCAGCGCCACCAGCCGACCGCGCGCTGCGGCATCGAGCTGGCCCGCCGCGCCGAGGCCGAGGCGGGCGAGGGCCGCCCGAACCGGCTCCACGTCGATGGCATCCGCCATCACCGCATGATCGACCGCGAGGTCCCCCGACCAGGCCGCCGACATGCCGAGCACGACGATCTCGTGGCCGAGAAGTTCCACCCCGGCCGAGGCGCTGGCACGGCCCGAGAACAGCGCGAGGTCTCGGCCGATGGCGGCATCGGTCACGGCCTCCGGCGCGATCTCGCCGAGCGCCACCGCGACGCCGAGCGACGAGGCACCGCGCGACAGGCCCATGGATTTCAGCGTGTCGCGCACGGCGACGCGCGCGCCCCGCGCCTCGGCCTCGCCGATGCGCTGCGCCGTCAGGAGCGGGCACTTCACCTGCACGAAATGCACGTCGCGGGGGTCCGTGAGCCCGGCCTGCCGCATCGCCTCGGCGATGCCGGCGGCGACCTGCTCGACCTGCCCGGTTCGCCCGAGATGCTCCGCCGGCAGCGGCGCGGTGTGCACCCGCCCGACGGCGAGGGCGGGGCCGGTTGCACCTTCCCCCTCCACCCGCTCGAACACCGTCCAGTGCGGCGCCATGGCGCCCTCCGTGCCGCCCGACATGACGTAGCAGACCGCCGCGGCGCGCTCGGGCCCGATATGGCGGGCGAGCGCCAGGGTCAGCGACTGGGTGGCGAAGCCGCGGGTGAAGTCGTTGACGCAGCCGTTGCCCTCGGTCTTGCCGAAGATCGCGAGGATGCCGGAGGGATCGATCCGGCCGGCGGCGATGGCCGCCTCGAGGCCCGAGACGTCGTCGGGGCCTGTGCGATGATGCGGTGGACGCGGGCGATGGGCATGCGGCGGAATCCTCGAGGTGGTCGTCTGCGCCGGTTTTGCTTGACAGGGCCGGGTCCTGTCACTATGCCGTCGCCTCTCCGAACAGGACCATTTTGTCCAGCGGCCGGCCGACGCCGTCGCACTTTACCTTTGGGATCCGACAGATGTCGCGTCGTTGTGAACTCACCGGCAAGGGTGTTCAGGTTGGCCACCGGGTCAGCCATTCGAACATCAAGACGAAGCACCGCTTCCTGCCGAACCTGCAGAATATCTCCTTCGCCTCCGACCTGCTGGGTCAGACGGTGTCGCTGCGCGTGTCGACCCACGCCCTGCGCTCGGTCGACCACAACGGCGGCCTCGACGCCTTCCTGCAGAAGGCCAATGCCGAGGACCTGTCGCCCAAGGCGCGGCAGCTCAAGTCGGCCATCGCCAAGAAGCGCGCCGAAGCCGCCTGATCAGGCGCTCCCTTGAAAATGCGTGAACCGGCGTCGGGGAACCGTCGCCGGTTTCGCCGTTTCCGCTGCGGCATTGTCGCGCGGCGACAGGCTTCCCATATGCCGCTAGTCTGAGCACAGCGGCACCCGACACGCCGTGCCATCCGTGGGGAAACCATGTCGTCCAAGACCCTCTTCAGGTCCAAGAAACTCGTTCGCGCCTTCGCCATCGCCGGCGTCGCCGTCATGCTCGGCGCCGTTGCGGCCGAGGCGGCCCCGCGTGGCGGCGGCAGCCGCGGCGGTCGCTCCTATGCGCCGCCCCCGACCACCAACACCGCCCCGACCACCGCGGCGCCCCTGCAGCGCAGCACCGCGCCCACCCCGGCGCCTGGCATGCAGCAGCCCGGCATGGCCGCCCGTCCGGGCGCGCCGGCTCCCGCCGCCCAGGGTTCGCGCTTCGGCGGCCTCGGCATGGGCCTCGCCGCCGGCTTCCTCGGTGCCGGCCTGTTCGGCCTGCTTTCCGGCCAGGGCTTTCTCGGCGGCCTCGGCTCGCTGATGGGCATGCTCGGCTTCCTGGCCCAGTTCGCGCTGATCGCCGGCGTCATCTACCTCGTCGTGCGTCTGGTGCGCGGCCGCCGCGAAGCCGCCGACGGCCCCCAGCCGGCCATGGCCCGCCAGGGCTCCGGCCCGGCCGGCAACGGCCCCATGGGCATGCCGCAGAACCGCGTCATCCCCGGCATGGCCGGCGGCTCGGTCGCCGCCCCCGCCGCCGCGCCCTCCGACGGGATCGGCGTGACGCCGCAGGACTACGACACGTTCGAGCGCCTGCTTGCCCACGTCAACGAGGCCTATTCGCGTGAGGATCTCAACGCCCTGCGCGCCATGGCGACCCCCGAGATGGTCGGCTATTTCGCCGAGGACCTGAAGGAGGCCGCCGCCAAGGGTCAGGTCAACCGCATCTCCGACGTCCGGCTCCTCCAGGGCGACCTGTCGGAAGCCTGGCGCGAGCAGGATGCCGACTATGCGACCGTCGCCATGCGCTTCTCGCGCACCGACCTCGTCCTCGACCGCGCCTCCGGCCGGGTCGTGAGCGGCAATCCGCAGGGCGAGGAGGCCGTGGAGCTGTGGACCTTCCGCAGGCCGCACGGTGGCCTCTGGCAGCTCTCGGCGATCCAGACCGCCTGACGATCCGCACCCTTTCCGACCAGAACGAGCCCCGGCGCCCTCGCGCCGGGGCTTTTTCGTTACCCCGGGGCTGCCCGGCACCCTGTTGATATTAACCGTTTGTCCATACCTGTTGAGGAAGTCTTAACGAAACCGTTGCGGTGCAACCGGTCTCGTGTTTCCATCCTCGGGCGATGAAGACCGTCACAACAGAAATCCGCCTGGCGCGGAAATCCGACGCCCCGATCGTGGCAGAGGTCCATGACGAGGCCTGGCGCGCCGCCTATCGCGGCCTCATTCCCGGCGCGGAGCTGGAAAAGCTCATCGCCAAGCGCGGTCCCGGCTGGTGGGACGCCGCCATCCGCAAGGGCAACCGCATCGCCCTGCTCGGCTTCGGCGACGAGATCGCCGGCTATGCTAATTACGGCCGCAACCGCGCCAAGGCCCTCAGCTATGAGGGCGAGATCTACGAGCTCTATCTCCGGCCGAAATTCATCGGCCTCGGCCTCGGCCGCAGCCTCTTCGACTCCGCCCGCAAGGACCTCGAGGCCCACGGCCTCGAAAGCCTGGTGATCTGGGCGCTGAGCGACAACGACGCCGCCATGCGCTTCTACCGCGGCCTCGGCGGCAAGCCCGTCGCCCGCTCGTCCGAAACCTTCGGCGACCGCGCCCTCGACAAGACCGCCTTCGGCTGGGCCGCCTGACATTGCCGCCCTGCGGGGTGATTTTGCAGTGCGGCACTTGCGGCTGGGGTGCTGTTGCGGCTAACGAGGCGCCACGTTTGTCCGGAGACAGAACCGATGCGCATCGACGCCATTTCCATTGGCCGGAACCCGCCCGACGAGGTCAATGTCATCGTCGAGGTGCCGGTCGGCGGCGAGCCGATCAAATATGAGATGGACAAGGAGGCCGGCACGCTCGTCGTCGACCGCTTCCTCTACACCTCCATGCGCTATCCCGGGAATTACGGCTTCATCCCGCACACGCTCTCCGAGGACGGCGATCCCTGCGACGTGCTGATCGCCAACCAGCGCGGCATCGTGCCCGGCGCGGTGGTGGCCTGCCGCCCGGTCGGCGTGCTGAAGATGGAGGACGAGGCCGGCGGCGACGAGAAGATCGTCGCGGTCCCCGTGCCGCGCCTGACCCGCCGCTACGAGAACGTCCACGACATCAAGGACCTTCCCGAAATCACGCTCAAGCAGATCGAGCACTTCTTCTCCCACTACAAGGATCTGGAATCCGCCAAGTGGGTGAAGGTGGTCGGCTGGGGCGATGCGAGCGAGGCCCGCCGCCTGATCACCGAGGCCATCGAACGGGCCAAGAAGGCCAAGGGCGGCTGACGCCGCCTCAGGCCGGCCGCGAGGGGCCGGCCGCCAGTGCTTCCTGAACCTTGACGCGGATGTCGGCGAGGCTGAAGGGCTTGGTCACCACGTCGTGGACGAGCGCCTCCAGCCCGTGCGCCCGCTCGCGCTGGTCGGCATAGCCGGTCATCAGCAGGATCACGAGATTCGGGAATTGCGGCGCTGCCGCCAGGGCCAAGGCGATCCCGTCCATCAGCGGCATGCGGATGTCGGTGAGCAGCAGGTCGAAGGCGCCCTGTGTCTGTTCCAGGATGGCGAGCGCCTCGGCCCCGTCCTCGGCCTCGGTGACCTCGTGGCCGTCGATCATCAGGGCGCGGCGCACGAAGGCGCGCACCGGCTCGTCGTCCTCGGCGATGAGAATGCGGGCCACCCGGTCAGTCCCCGATCACGCCGACGAATGGCAATTGCCGCCAGGCGTGCGCCACGTCCATGCCGTAGCCGACCACGAAGACGTCCGGGCAGGTGAAGCCGACATGGTCGGCGACGAGGTGGACGGCCCGCTTGCCGGGCTTTTCCAGCAGCACGCAGATGCGCACCGAGCGGGCGCCGCGCGCCATCAGCAGATCCTTGGCGTAGGTCAGCGTCCGGCCGCTTTCGAGGATGTCGTCGACCAGCAGCACGTCGCGTCCCTCCACCGGGCTCTCCACGTCGTGCAGCACGCGCACCTGGCCGGTCGAGACCGTGCCCTCGAGATAGGAGGACAGCGACATGAACTCGACCTCCGGCGCCATGCCGGCGGCGTCCATGGCGCGAATGAGGTCGGCGGCGAAGACGAAGCTGCCCTTGAGCACGGCCACCACCAGCAGTCGCTCCGGCTTGGTGGCGGCGATCTCCTGGACCAGCGCCCTGTTGCGCTCCGCGATGGCCTCGGCTGAGAACAGCACGCGGATATTGTCTCGGTTCATCGGTCGGACTCCGGCGGCTCCCGCCTGGCGGGGCCTGTCCGCCATGTGTATCCCGGCGTGCGGGCGCCGTCACCACCACCCGTCGGGATGGTCGCGGGCGCCCCGGGATCAGCGGCCGGCGGCGTCGAGGCGGGTGAAGAAGCGCACCTCCACGCTGGTGCCGTCCGGCGGCGGCGAGGCGAGGCGCGAGCGGAAGGGGGCGCTGCCGCCCGGCTCCAGCCGCGGCGTCGGCGGCGTCGCGGTCCAGGTGTAGATCTCCTTGCCGCCGGCGTCCCGCACGGCGAGGCGCAACCGCGGCAGGTCCACCGCCTTGGCCGTGATGTTGACCAACTGGCCCTCGACCACCAGCACCACCACGCCGTCGACGATCTCGTTGGCGCCCTTCACGTCGCGGAACTCGACACCGCGCAGGTTCACCGGCAGGCCGATGCTCTCGTAGAGGCCGGCGGAATCGGGAACCGTTCGCACCACGTGCTCCCGCCCGAACAGCAGGGTGGCGAGGATGGCCGCCCCGACCACGAGGATGAAGATCGGCGGCGACACCTTGAAGGATTGCGCCCGCGGCCGGCTGAAGGTGGGGCGCAGCCGCCGCCGGCCGGGCTCGGGCTGGGAGGCCTCGCGGCCGCCGCGGCGGGCCGGCCCGTCCTCGTCGGGCTCCTTCGCCCGCGGCGGGAGCGGCGGCACGTCCGTATCGGGCTGCAGCGAGGGCGAGGTCGCTTCGGGCACCGGCGGCTCGGCGAAGAGATCGGCGTCGTCGCCGCCCGCACCCTTGTCTTCGGCCTTGTTCTCGGCCTCTTCCGCGAAGGCCGCGCCCCAGTCGGCATCGTCGTCGCCCGCCTGCTCCTGATGCTGGGGCGCATTGCGGCCGGCGAGCTCCTCGGCGCCGGCGGAGGCCAGCGCGGGCTCCTCGATCGCGCTCTCCGGCGTCGCCAGCCACACGGTCCGGCACTGGGCGCAGCGCACCTGCCGACCGGTTTCCCCCAGGACGGATGTCGTGACCTTGAAGGCCGTCGCGCAGGAAGGGCAGACGATCAGCATGGGGTTGGGCGCCTCGGGACGGTTGTCCCTCGCCTCCACCTTTGCCCAGCAGGGTTAATTGGCGGTTAACACGACAACCGCCAAGTCATTGATTTCGTTCGTTTCTGTTTTTCTGAGAGAACAGGACAGGTAGCGAACGGAACGGGTCCAGACGGAAACGTTGCAAAACAGGGCCCTGCAATCCGCGCAACAGCCGCACTCTACAAACCGAGACACGCAGGAGTTATCGTGTCCGTGCGAAAGGCGTCGAGCGCGAGACGCTGACGCGCTATCATTCCCTTCAGTTAGCATCACGCTGCGCGATGTCCAAGCTGCGTGGCTATCTTGGCTTCGCATTAGCCTGAGATCATTCTTGCGATCGACACGAACGGCGAGCTAGCACACAAAAGGGCGACCCTGAGAGCGCCATCACGGTCTTTGCGATGGGTGCGCGCATGCAGGTAGATGGTTCAATTCAAGGCGACCTGTTCCAGCCTGCGAAATTGATAGTTCGAGATGCCCTGCTCGGCGTCGACGGCCGCACGCCGCTGATGGTGCTAGGCTGCGGTCGCAACAAACTGACTACCCGTGCAAGCGCCCAGAGCCTTTACACCTCAAGTCGGTTTCGACAATCCGTTGATATTGCAAAACAATTGAACGCGCCGTTTGTTATTCTTTCCGCCAAACACGGGATAGTCGACTCAAATGCTATACTTGAGCCTTACGATCTCGATCTGTCGATCTTGTCGGAGGATGACAGGCTGGTATGGGGTGAAAAAGCCCTCAGTGATCTGGCGGCACTTGCAAGCGGCCGCTCGATCACGGTGCTCGCGGAATCAAATTACGCTCAGCCTCTGTTACAAGCGAACAAAGCAAGGTTGGAGCCTTTAACGATCGTCTCCCCTTGGGTTGAACTTTCCCAGCCTGACCGCGACCTGTGGCTGCGGGAAGCTCATCACATGGCAGTGCGTATCCGAGATCTTGATCGCCTGTACGCATGGATTGAGGCCAAGAGGGAGGCAGCTCTTGTCTTCCCATTTGGCGACCTCTCCGCGATGACTGTACCGAAACGAGGCGTGTATCTCTTCCTTGACCCCGAAGAGCCAAACTTTCGGAAGGCGGCTCCTCGCGTCGTCCGAGTCGGGACCCACGCTGTCAGCGCTGGATCACAAGCATCGCTCCGGGCCCGACTGCGGACACATCTAGGTCCCCAGCATGAGATTGGAAATCATCGGGCTTCGATCTTTAGACTGCACGTCGGGCGCGCCATGCTAGAGGCGCGCGATGGCCCTAATCGGCTCCCCAGCTGGGGAGACGGACAAAATGCTCGGCGCAATGTCAAAGGCGCCGAACAAGACCTCGAGATTGCCGTTTCTCAGTACCTGCGTCGGTTGCAGCTCGTGCTCATCGAGGTCGATGATGAACCCAGCAAATACAGCGTCCGAGCGCACACTGAGATGCAACTCATAGCCTTGCTCAGCGATTCGATGCGTCCCATCGACATGCCTTCACCCACTTGGCTGGGATTGCAATCTCCAGTAGCACCGATTCGACAATTGGGGCTATGGAACGTCCGCGGAATCGGAGGAAAATATGATTCGTCCGGTGTCGGTTCAGTCACCTCAATGCTCGAGGCATGAATGAAGTTCGACAAACTGGCTACGGCGATCGCACGCAATCCTCGTCTACCGCGTTTTGCGTGCCATCTTTACCAGCGATTGAAATCGAACCGCCTCAACCTTGTGACCGGAGCTGGAATATCGGTGGACGCTAAGGTCCCCGCATGGAAAGAGCTGCTTCGTCGTCTAGCAGAAATCGATGATAAGCTGCCTGAGCATCTTCGTATCCATGAGGGCGCTGGTCTACAGCCCGAGTACCTTGGACAGATCATTTACCATCGATACAATCGCGCTTACGCACACTCTGATGACGTTACTCCAGACATACGATCCGCTCAGATTGAGTACAGCTGGGGTGATGCAATTCATCGGGCCATTTATCGCGATGTTGCAACAGACATAAGTGATGTCATCGTAAACCATCCATATCTGCAACAGTTGCGCGACCTTAGTAGACGCGTATCGCTTGTGATCAATTTCAATTTTGATGATCTTTTATCACATGCCATTGGCGAGCAGATTAAAGAGGGTGGCAGCAGTCTACTTGGCAATTCACTAAGTGTCACTTGGCAACCACCTCTTACGGATCGCCCTGGAAACACTACTGTTTATCACGTGAATGGCATTTTGCCACGGGTCGACCTGAAAAAGCGCAGCCCACAACTCATTTTTACCGAGGACTCTTTTGCCGACGCACGCGCTCGGTCTCCGGGTGTTAATGCCGAGTATCTTTTCTTACGGTTTGTACAGAATACGATGCTCTTGATTGGTCACTCGCTTGCGGACACATCGCTGAAGAGCTACCTACGACAGAATCGCGACAAGAGTCCGGCAAATCATCACTACATGGTCCACTGGATCGACGATGACAACGATTATCCCAGTCATAGGCGCGACGATATATTTGATGCAAACCTAAATCTTTATAATCTTATAACGATATTCTTGCGCTCAGAGGAAATTCGAGAGTTCTTCTGCCTTCTTCTGTTAGATGACCGGCAATTTCGGGAAGCTGTTGAGACATTCGAACCCGATCGGCGATCAGTATATCACTACTACATTGTTGGTCCTGTCGCGGCTGGAAAGTCCACTCTCCTTGAGCATCTGCGATGCTTTGATACTTTGGAAGAGTGGACTCGCCCACCCCCGAAAGAAATGTACCTCGCATCAGACAAGATCGGTGAAGCGGAACAGCGCGTGATCGATAGGTTTCTGAACGAGGAACTGAAAGAAAAGAACATCCGCATGCACGCCGCTGGAGTGGGCTTTCACTTCATGGACCGTGCGCCCCTTGACCTCTATGCGTTTACACCAACGCAAGAGGAGGAAAAGCGCAAATCGCGCGAACTCCGCGAGTTGGTGACCCGAAGCAAACCGCTTCAGCAAGGAGAGGTTCTGTTCGTTCATGCAGAGCCTAGCACGATAGTAAAGCGCAACATGTCGAGAGGACGACATCCCGATAAGGCTGGAAAGGAAAGCTATTTTTTGAAGCAGACGAGCAAGCTAAAGGAGGTTTACTCCCCTTCATTTGTCGTCTCAACAGACGAACTAAACGCGAGCGAGACTGCCAGAAAGGTCGCTCGATACGCCCTGTTGGAGGAATACGCACCAACTGACCTCCAAAGCATAATATCTCGCTATGAGTGACCACCGGAATCAACTGCGAATCTACCTAGCTGCGCCTCTCTTCAACGACATGGAACGCAGTTTCAATGCTCGTCTCGCTGCGCTTTTGGAACCATTTTCCGATGTTTTTTTGCCGCAGCGCGACGGCAAGCTAATGCGCGATCTGGTGCGACAGGGCATGGCACTGGAGTCGGCGCGCCAATTGGTCTTTGAAGCTGACATTGATGCGCTGAAGCGCTGCAGTCACGTCGTGGCGGTGTTGGATGGGCGGACCGTTGACGAAGGAGTGGCGTTCGAAATCGGCTACGCGCGCGCACTGAACAAGTTTTGCATCGGCCTGAAAACTGACGATCGTGCTCTGCTCCCGTCTGGTGACAATCCGATGATCTTAGCGGGATGTCATGAGATGTTCGGTAGCGTGGTAGCGCTTGTCGACTACCTGCGGAACGACGACGCTTGGATGCGGAGCACGGGCTAGCTTTCGGCGAGGCCCACACACCGTCGCGCACTCAACGCCTTCTGGCAGCTTGGCCTGATTTCGCCCCCTCCTTTTTGGAAGTTCCCTTGCCAATTGGCAGGCTCGTCAACGTGCATTGGCATGTTGACGGAGGGACCTAACTTCATAAGATCGCTTCTGTTTTAAGGAGCGGCTAGTGACCGTCTATGGATACCTGCGGGTCAGCACCGCCCGCCAAGCCGATGAAGGCCACAGCCTGGAGGTGCAACGCCGCCAGATCGAGGGCTATGCCTTGATGAAGGGCTTAGTGGTTGAGCAATGGGTCGTCGAAGAGGGCGTGTCGGGAGCCATCCCTGTCGCGAAGCGGACGCTGGGCGGGCCCATGTTCTCGGCGCTCCGCAGCGGAGACGTGCTGATCGCGGCCAAGCTCGATCGCTTGTTTCGTTCTGCCTTGGACGCGTTAGGGGTTGTCGAACGCCTTGGCGAAATGAATGTGCGCCTACACTTGCTCGACCTCGGGGGCGACATCGCGGGCAGCGGACTTGGCAAGCTGTTTCTCACCATCGTTGCAGCGTTTGCCGAGGCAGAGCGCGATCGGCTCCGCGAACGGGTGTCCGCAGTCAAGGCGGACCAGCGCCAGAAGGGGCGCTATCTCGGGGGCATCCTACCGTTCGGCTATAGGGTGGAGGACGGTGGCTTGATCCCTGCGACAGACCATTTCGCCATTCAAGAGATCAGACATCTCAGTCGAAGTGGAAAGACCCTCAGGCAGATTGCGCGCGAAATGGACGCCAAAGGCGTGCGGATTAGCCATGCTGGCGTCGCGAAAATCCTTCGGCGAGAGGACAGCGCCCAAGCCAGATAATACCGATTGACAGAATGACATGCTCGTGGCATTCTAGCCTTGTGATGGCAACCGAGAGTTCGAGCCGTCACTGGACTTCGGGATCGCCGCAACGGCACTCGCCCCCGAATCCCTCACCATCGCGCCGCCGCCCGTGGAGCTGAGCCTCCGCGGGGGCTGCGCATTGACCTCAGCACCGCGACGACCCGCCCGCTCCAGCGGCCGCCTTGTCGCGCCTATTCATCAGGAGATCCGACTCGATCATGACCAATATCGCCCGACTTCGCTGCAACCCGCCCCTCGCGTCGCCGCTCGAACTCAAGAGACTTCTCGTTGAGACGCTTTCCGAGCGCCGATACGCCTTCTTCATCACCGCCGATCTGCACGGGCCTCGCACTTTCGATCCGATCAGAGATCGGCTTCGCGAATGGCGTAACCGCGTGAATCGATATTACGGTGGGCGACGCGCAGTATCGCCGCACCGTCGCGCCCGCCGAATGGACGGACTAGTGTTCTTCGAACGCGGCGCGTTGAGAAACTCCCCGCACGTCCATCTGGTCCTCGACGCACCGAAGCTCGCAGAACCGACGGACTTTCCGCTCACAGCGGCAGCGATCTGGTCGTCGCAGTACCCCGCGCCCACTCAGATCATCCGCCCGTATCGAGCCGTCACCAGCGGCGGCAAGATGCAGGTTGATCGGATACGGGACTCGCCCGACGACACGGCGCGGGTGCTGCATTACGTCCTGAAAGAAACCGAACGGCCGCATCCCGACGCTGAGCCTTTCGTCCACATCGAAGATATTTAATGCGTGGGGGGACCCGGGCCCCCACGACCTCCTCACCTTTCAGCGACCTAGCTACCTGGGGTGATTTTTTTGACCGAGCATCGATCCGCTCGCCGTTGGTGTCCTACGGACCCGACGTTGTAATATTATATCCAAGCGCCGAAATTGACGCCTCCGAAATAGACCGACCCAAGCGCGACACCATCCGGGAGCGACACCAGCTTATCTCTAGCAATCATCCAGATAGAGCCGCGACATCTAAATAAGATCGAGCCTACGATAGTATCTCAGCTGATTTGAAGCAGGGTCGCGCCATCGAAAACAGTCCGCCAAGTGGTCTATACTCTGCACGACACCCAACAAAGCGTAGGCACTAAATGGAGTACCTGCACCCGTCTCATAGTGGCTGACATAATTGGCCATGACAGACGGCATGTGGTGGTTCTGCAGGTCGGTAAGCTGCTGGGCGGTGAGAACGCAGCGTCCCGCCGCGTGGTATAAAGAGACCGCCGCCGTGATCGCATCGATATAGGTTGACAGAGTCCGCTTGTCACCCCGCGTTGCATAATCGGGCGGAACGGGAATCTCCAGACGGCTGATTATCTGACCGAGCTTGTATTCGAGGTACTGCCGTACGAACGGCTCCCCGATATCTATCTGCCCAGCGTTCAAATACTGTTCAGCCTGCGCCTTAAGGCGATCCGCCTGCTGCGCCGCGATCATAATTCGCCCACGGGGAGGCATGCCCTGAAGCTTCTGGTGATGCCATTCGGTCGTGCCATTGAGTCGATCGAAATACTTCTCAAGGCTCGTATCATGGCTGAGAATAATGAATTGAAGCCCGTCGGGAACACCGTGAGCGGCGCCAAACCGCAGTTTCGTTCGGATCGTATCCATTAGACTGAATTGATGCCCGGCGTCGAAACTTGAAGTCACGTCGTCTAGAACCATAAAGCGAGGAACGCCCCGGTGCCGAGTGGCAGCGGCCATGAAGATGGAGGCAGCGACAGCGTTGCGGTAGCTTTCCGACAACAGCGCCCGTGCGCTTTGGTTTGGAAGGCCGAAGAAGTCGGCGAGTTTCAAATCCACCTGCTCGGTATTTTGGGCTCGATTCAACGTTGGTCGCACGTCGGGACCGCCGCGCATAAGATGCCCGAAAAGCTCCTGACAACTGGCCTGAATGTCCGTGATGCGCGCATTTGCCAGCGAGCTTTCCGCCGTAGCAAACTGCCCAGCTACGTTCGTGATAAACGTCTTCCAGCGATTAAGCTTTGCGAGCTTGATCCGCTTTGCGGCGAGCGACGGAAAGGCCCGCTCATATTCACCCACGGCGTTGCGGAATTGTTTGGCCTGTCCAAGGGTGCGGGTTACGGCGACCAGCGACGGCGGCAGACTCGCCTGTAGCTGTTCGCGCTCAACAGCAACGGCTTCGAGCACGGTAACTCGCCTCGATTCGAGCACAGCAAGGGCATCTCTTGCACGTTCCAGGTCCACCGTCGAAACCGAAGATTGGCGTGCGGCGAGCGTCAGAAGCGGCGCTATTCGATCAACATCCGCGACGCCAAGACGAACCTGCTCTTCAAGCTGCCGAAGCTTGCCAACGCATCCCGCAATCGGCACTCGCCGGTTCAGGTCCGCGTCGAGCTGCTCCGCCTCATCATAAAGCGAAATCTTCGCTTTCAGTTGCGCCTGAAGCGGCTCGTCGCCAGCCTTTTCACAGACTGGGCATACCTTTGGATCGTGCCAGTCCGTACTGTTCACCGCCGCGAGCGCGTGTTTCAGCAATGCGTGCAGGCTTGCAGCGCCCACTTTGCGCATCGCATCGTCCCGCCCCTTGGCGGTCGCCACCAGTGCCTCGATCTCGGCGACTTCCTCCGCCGAGACCTGCAAACTGCTGAGTGTTGTGACGGCAGTGTCGAGTGCGTCGAGGGTTTTCCGCGCCGAACCGCCTTCTTCTCGATCGACGACTTTCTCAGCAGCGGCAAAATCGAAGTCCATCACCGAGGTGTCAGCGAGCAACGGCGCGAGCAGTGCGATGCCTGCCAGTCCTGCCGCAACCTCCCCTTTCAGCACGGCAAGGTCCGCTATCTCGCCGTGTGTTGCGCCGGTTACCTCCTGGTGTGCGGCCAGAATGCGCTGTTCAACAGCCCCCAACGCGCGATCTTCGGCAGCGACTTCCGCATCGAGCGCGGACAGACCAAAATCGCTGTTGAGATTGCGGGTATTCCTGGCCCCGTCGAGCGCCTGCCGGAGCTGTGAGTATCGGCTCATGCCGATCAGAGAGGCGAAGGAGCGCCCCCGCTCCAGTGCCGAGCAGTCCACAAGGGAAGCGAAGCGTGGGTAATCGACCAGCACGAAATCCTCGCATAGATCGGCGAGGAAGGAGTGGGGATCAGCATGGCCGGAAGGAGACGTGACGACCCGTCCACCCGCCGCCGTTCGGGTGACGGTGATCGACACATCGGGCGTCCCGTCATCGCTCTTGAAAACAAGGGCTACCGTCGCCTGTTGCGCCGGATGAAACTTGTTAACGATATAGTTGGCCCCCTGTTCGGCGTCCTGCATCCCTTCCAGGCGCGGCACCGTGCCGTGCAGGGCGAAGTGAAGTGCTTCGAAGATCGAGCTTTTACCGACCCCGTTGGGCGCATGGACGGAATTGACGGCATCGTGCTTGAACTTCAGCACGAGGGGATCGCCGTCATTGTTGATGCCACGAAATCCCTCGATGGCGGCGGAGGCGAGGAAATACCGGCTCATTCCGCAGGCCCTTCCGGCAGGCCGTCGAGCGCGGCGAGGACCGCCCCGTTGAACTCTTGAACGGCCTGACGGGTGCGGGTCGCATCACCGTCGCGCGCCAGCAGCGCTAGATTGTCGAAAAGAATGCGGGCGCAATCGGCATCGATGCGCTCCGCTTCCGCCCGGAAACGGGCAAGGTTGTCCGAGAATGACAATGCCGGATCAAATTCCATACGCCCCCCCCCAATACCGCGTCGTTAGAGATACGCGGGCAGCTTCGCCTTCCATTCGCTCATCAGGATCAAGGTGCCTTCTACGGTCTCGCCGTTGTTGACCAGTTCGAGCTCGCCGACCGGCGTTGCCTCGTCCCATTCGAAATGGTCCGAGAGGAACGACAGCGCGTCGCGCTTGTAGGCCGTGTCGAGATTGTCAAGCTGGTCGCCCTTGGTTTCCAGCACTGTGATCCGCTTCGCTTCGCCGTCGCGCTGCACGGCGAAGATGAAATCCGGATAGATTTTGGCCCTCTTCCACCCCTGAACGCCGTATTGCGTCCGCGCGACATTGCGGTGCCACCATGCTAGCGTCTTCTCACCGTCGAGATAGACCGCTACGTCCCGCTCGTCGCTATTCAGCTCTTTCTCGTAAACCGGCGCGAACAGGCTCTTTTCGAGCGGGCCGCCCGTGCGGTTCAGGAGCTGGCGCGCGTTCTCCGGTTCCGTCGTTTCAATGCTGAACGGCATCCGCCAGTTGCGGCCATCAAGGCGCAACCGGAACTGAATGCGTCCTGCCGCGACCTCGGCCTTGAACAGGGCCTCGGCGTGCGCGTTCCGCGCGGCATCGAGGCCCTTGCGCAGCTCTTCCACGATCAGGCTGGCGAGCAATCCGAGCTTAGCGTCATCGAAGCCGCGCGCCCGAAGGGCCGTAACCGTTGCGCCGACAATCTCGCGGCCGACGAAGGGATTAGGCACGATGTCGGAAATCATCCGGACGGCATGCGCGGGATCGAAGGCGAGGATTTCCGCATTGGCGGCCACCGTCTCGCCGACGAACAATTCGTCGCCGTCCTCGGCAAGCCTGATCCGTTGGAGCTGGCTTTCCGCCGCCTGTGCGTTTGCGGGCACCCGATCCGCGATGTTCTGCGGATTGAAGCCCCGCCAGTCGAGCGCGGCGAGCACATCCGTCTCGTAGTCCAGCTCGCGCGCGTCGCCGCTTTCCACCACCATCACCTTGGGCAAGTAGATTTCTGTGGAGGCGAACGCCGGGCGGCGATTGATCGTGCGGGCCGTCTGGCCGGCCCCGCTATTGTCGTCCTGCGTCACGCGCAGCACCAGGTCGCCGAGGCCGTCCTGTTCGAGGCCGTCCCTGATGGCGCCGACGACCGTGGCCGTATCGGCGTGATGCGTGATGACGTGACACTCATCGAGCGAATCAACGTCCGTCTTGAGTGCGCCGGGCTGGCGGAGAATGCGACCGACAAGCTGCGTCATGGCCTTGAGGTTGGCGCTTGCCGCAAGGCTGCACAGCACATAGGCAAAGGGGCAATCCCAGCCCTCTTGCAGGGCCTGTTTCGTGATGATCGCCCTGACCCGGTTTGTGGGCGATAAGAGGTCCTGGTTCTCGGGATCGTTTAGATCGTTTTGCTGCGCGGTTTTGATTGCGATTTCCGCTTGATCGAAACCTGCCGTCAGGAGCCATTCCTTCACGTCTTCGGCATGGATATGGCCGCTTTCGCGCTGATCCGCGCCTGTGCGCTCGACCTGGATCAACATGATCGGGCGAATATAGCGGCCCGTATCAGCTTGCAGTCGCCGGGCTTCGGCATCCAGCGCGTTAAGCTTGGTAAGCGCCGCGTTCAGCGTCGCCCTCCAGTCATTGCCCTGCCGGGGATCGAGGTTGAGCGGCATCTTTATCATGCCCTCGCGGTCCAGCTCGCGCCCCGTCACTTCCACCAGCACATTGGCATAGCGGCCTTCGCGCGGATTGCGGCCGCCGCGCGGCTGCACATCCTGCGGCGTGGCGGTCAGTTCAAGCACGAAACAGGGGTTGAATCCGTAGAGCGTGCCGAAGGCGAGATCGGAAATGGCGCGGTGGCCTTCATCCATAACGACCACGGGCCGGATGATCCGAAGGGCATTCCCGAGGGAATCCTTCACCATCGGGAACATGCCCGTATAGGCGGAGAGGTTCGGAGTGCGATCGATGGCGGCCTGATGCGCCTGTTGTTCGCCTTCGGGCGGGAAGAAGCCGTGCACGTCGCCCCGGTCCTGAAACATTTTCAGGGAATCCTGCGTCTCGCGGTTCGCGGATTGCAACATCAGCAGCATGACGCAGAGATTGGTTTCCACGTCCCGCACATCGAGCCGGTCCGTTTTCTCCATGATCTTCACGCGCCCCGCCGCTGCGCGGTCGAGCGCCTGACGATAGGGGTGCTGTCGATCCTTCAGGTGCTTGAGGGTCTGCGTATAGATCGCCTCGTTCGGCACAATCCATAGGACGAAGCCGGAGTTGCGGTCGAGATAGCGGCCCATCACCCGCGACACGGCGGAGACGGCAAGCCACGTCTTGCCGCCCCCCGTCGGTACTTTCAGCACCGCATTGGGCACGGGCCGCTCGCAGCCGTCCATGCGCGGCGAGAACGGAATCGCGGCGCGGGAAGCGGGCAGCTTCCCCGCCGCCTTCATCGCTTCCCAAGCCTCTTTCGCGAAATCCGGAATGGCAAGGCCAAGGTCCGGGTCTTGCGCGGCAAGCGCCGCCACCTTGTCGGCGCGCGCCTTCTTTTCCTTCAAAAGGTCGAGATAGTCGTCAAGCGTCTTGATGACGCGGTCCTGATAATCGAGCTGACGAAACACGGCGTCAGCTCCGATCTATCCGGTAGAGCGCGAAGGGCAGCGGCACGAACTCCACGGGGATGTTCTGTTCCGCCAGCATCTTCTGGCTCACGAACCGCGCCGGGGCGAAGACAAGGTGCCGCTTGTCCGGATCGGAGGCGGCGAATGCCTTGGCGCGCGCCAGCGTCAACGCCGCTTCCGGCGACTTCAGCCAATCGAGATCGGGCTTGTAGATCAGCCAGACATGCTGGCCTTCCATGGCACCAAGATAGAAATCATCCTCGCGCACAGCGGCGGGATCGAGCGCGTGATTGGTCGCCATGTGGAACAGCGCCGCGCCGAGACCGGCATAGGGCGGCAGGGTTTCGCCGCTCAGCACCTTATCCAGCTCGACGGGATCGCCGAGGGTGCAATAGGTGAAGGTGCCGCCGAGGCCGGTTTTATACTCGTCGTCCTTTGACGTCGGAACGCCCTGGATAAGGCGGCGAACACGCTCTGCCGTCAGTTCGTCGGCATAGTCTTCCATTTCGACAAGGATAAACTTCCGATTTCCGCCATCCCTTTCGTTCAGTTTCATGACCGCCTGCGCCGTCGTTCCGGAGCCAGCAAATGAGTCGAGAACGACAGCATCCGGGCCAGCGGTGTATGAAAGAAGCCACTCAATCAGTGTGTAGGTCTTTGGATTCTTGAAGGCTTGCTTCGACTCTGGAAAAATCTTTTTCAGCTCATTCGCGCCGCGCCGACCATCTATTTCAATGATCCCCGGCATCTTCTCCTTGTAGTCCTTAACGTAGGTCTTGAGGCGGATGAGCTGATCGGGATCGTCGCTGAAAATGATGCGGTCCTGCGCAAGCAACTCGTCGCGGGTGTCTTCAGGAAAGCGGTATCCCATGAGCGGTTGGGGCACCAGTTTCTGGGTCTTGGGATTCATTAAATCCCAGCGATAACCCTCACGGCCTGGGTTGTGGACGCTTCGCGAGGCAGTGAAAATCCCGCCCCGGTCGATCTGATTATACTCCTGCAAGGGGCCGAGTTGCGGCTTATGCAGCCGGAACCATTCCGCATACTGGGATGAAAGCTCATCATCACTTAAGTTGGCGGCCAAAAGCTCCTGTTCCTTCGCAAGAAGGCAATCTTTCAGGTCCGACCACGGAGAACTCCAGATAGGCGCAACGCCATCCCGCTCCAAGCAAAATACATGAACATACTCATGCTCAATCGCGATATTCGTTGGATTATTATCTGTCGCATTCTTCCAGATAATGGTACCAAGATGAGGATTGCTTTTAGGATTATTATTGTCGCCGAATGTAGCGTGCAGAAGATGCTTGAACAGAGCGACTTCGTTATCGTCGATGCTCGCAAAAATGACTGCCCCCGGCTTCATGAGGTCACGTAAGAGCTGAAGGCGCGGCCACATCATGCACGCCCACTTGTCATGCCGAAGCGTGTCATCGACGGTGATCGGATTGCTATCGAGCCACTCCTGAATCACCGGCGAATTGACTTTATCGTTATATGACCAATCGCTCTTGCCGGTATTGTAGGGCGGGTCGATATACACGCAGTCCACCTTGCCCGCGTAGAGCGGCAAGAGCGCTTTCAGCGCATGCAGGTTGTCGCCGTGGATGATGAGGCTGCCGTCAAGCGCGACAGGACCGATGCCTTTGTCTGCATCGGGCACGAGCGGACGGAAGGGCACCGCCAGATGGTGGTTATAAACAAACTCTTTGCCCTTGAAACTCAGCTCCGTCATCGCCCCTCCTCAACCTCACCTCCTGCGGCGCTCTCGGCGCGACCAGTGGAAGTGATCTTTAGCTAGCCAGCGCCCCGACCGCGTCGAATCGGTTCAACCTAACGGAGCAGCCCTCCGCCGCAAAAAAGCAACCGCACAAGAGCGTGGGCGAGATCCATCGACAGCCATCATCCGGTTCGACATCACCGTGGCATACCTGTTGACAGTATGCCACGGCCGTGTCATTCGTCCGCTCATGAGCACATACACAGACACCCAGATCCTTGAAGCCACCCAGCTGCCCGAGCGGCAGCTCCGCGTGCTGATCACGTCCAAAGGCGCCGTCCCCGAGAGCGGCGGCAAGGGCGTTGTCCGACGCTGGACGGCTACGACCGTTCGTTATGTCGCGCGGGTCTCCGCGCTGCACAGGGCGGGGTTGAGCCTGAAGCTGGCGAACAAGATCGTCGCCGAGATGCGCGGCGACGCCAATTTTGATCACATCGACCCTGACCATGCCGACGCGGCAGCGAGCCGTGGGTGGTTCGATCCTGAGCAACCGCTGCGGGCCGAGAGCGGCGATGCGATCCTGGGAATCGCTGAGGGCGGGCTTGTGATCCTCACCGACGAAGCTGGAACGCGGCTGATCGGGCGTGTGACCGAGGACGGCTCGGACTTCTGGCACATCTCTTACTTCGTGATGGCCGAGTATCGGGCCCCGGACAGCAACTGGGAGCAGCAGCTTCTGGGGGCCACTTTCATGCTGCGGATCAATCTCAGCCTGGCATGCCGGATCGCGATGCGGCGGCTGCTGGGGATCGAGGTCTACTTCCAGAACGGCCGCCCCTTCAGCCCGGGCCGCAGCCTCTGATGCCACGGCCCGTCCGCCATAGCCCCGGGGATCTGGCGCCAGTCTTCGTCGACCGTAGCACGGCGGCGAGGCTGGTCCAGATCAGCGTGGATACCTGGGATAGCTGGGTCCGCAGCGGCTTCGTGCCGCGCGCCCGCGTCCAGCATGGCGGCATCACTCGCTGGCACTGGCCCGAGGTCGAGGCCCAGCTTCTTGCCGCTCGCCAGCCCGGCGAAATCGACCCATACATGAAGGGGATTGCCGATGCAGCGCCGCGCCGCAGCCGTCACGCTTCCCGCTAATGTCATGCGGATCAGGGGCCGCAACGGGAAGCACTACTACTATTTTCAGGAGCGCCGCGGCCAGAAGGATGCGGGCGAGCGCTTTCGGCTACCTGGAGACCCCCATGATCCAGTCTTCTGGGCCAAGGTGCAGGAGCTGAGCCTCGGCTACTCGGGCCCCAAGCCTGGCAGCTTCGATGCACTGATCGCCCACTACCGCAGCCTGAGCAGCTACCGCAATCTCGCGCGCAATACACAGAATACCTACGGCATCGCTCTGGGCCATATCTCGGCGGCGCTGGGCGCTCAGGAGGTGCGGGGTTTTCAAGCGCGTCATCTCTACGCGCTTCAGGAGGCCCATGCCGATCGCCCGTCGATGGCCAATATGATTGTCCGGGTGATGAGCGTCCTATTGCGGGAAGGCGTCCGCGCTGACTATTGCGCCTCGAACGTCGCTAGGGATGTGAAGCAACTCAGAGAGAACCCTGATGGCGCCGCCCCGTGGAGCGAAGCTGTCTTCTCGTACGTGCTGCGGAATGCGCCCGAGCGACTGATGAGGGCTGCCGTCTTGGGGCGGGCAACAGGTCAGCGTGCGGTCGATCTGGTCCGTATGCGCGGCGCCGACCTCCACGAGCAGGGCATCAAATTCACCATCACGAAGTTGCGCGGGGCGCCTCACTGGTGCCCGTTACCGAACGATGCGTGGGCGATCATCAAAGCTTGGGATGAGCAACCCATGCTGCCATTTCTGCACAAGGACGGTCGCTTCTGGAACGAAGAGCGGCTGCGTGAGGAATGGTTGGCTTGGAAGCGTCAGCACTCCGACCACATTCCTCAGGATGCGACCCTCCATGACCTTCGCGCCAATGCTGTTTGTGACCGTCGGAACGCGGGTGTGCCGCACCAGCAGATCGTCGCCCAGCTCGGCATGTCGCAAGGGATGGTCATGCGCTACTCGAAGCACATCGACCAGGCTTTGAACGCCGTCGAGGGCATGGCCCTGATGGAACGAGCCGAGAACGGCGTGTTGCAAAACATCTACGGCTCAATTGCAAAACGGTCCGCGTAAGCGGTTGTTTGGACGTCGCTTTCGACCGCTTCGGCGTTTAATTGGCGGTTAAGTCCCCGCCCGTGGCATGATCGCGCGGCCGAATCGCCGGCCTCAGATGAAAGGCGACGCCTTGGTCCGTTTCGAGAATGTCGGTCTGCGCTACGGGCTGGGGCCCGAAGTGCTGAAGGATCTCTCCTTCGGCATCGAGCCGCATTCCTTCCAGTTCCTCACCGGACCCTCCGGCGCCGGCAAGACCAGCCTGCTGAAGCTGCTCTTCCTGTCGCTGCGGGCGACGCGCGGCATCGTCACCGTCTTCGACCACGACACCTCGCGCCTGTCCAAGGACGAGCTCTCGGTGCTGCGCCGCCGAATCGGCATCGTCTTCCAGGACTTCCGCCTGCTCGATCACCTGACCACCTACGAGAACGTCGCGCTGCCGCTGCGCGTCCTCGGCAAGGAGGAGGCGAGCTACCGCTCCGAGGTCATCGACCTCCTGGAATGGGTCGGGCTCGGCGAGCGCATCGACGCCTATCCGCCGATCCTCTCCGGCGGCGAGAAGCAGCGCGCCGCCATCGCCCGCGCCGTCATCGTCCGCCCGGAGATGTTGCTGGCCGACGAGCCCACGGGGAATGTCGACCCCCCGCTCGCCAAGCGCCTGCTGCGCCTCTTCGTCGAGCTCAACCGCACCGGCACCGCCGTGCTCATCGCCACCCACGACCTCTCCCTGCTCGACCAGGTGGAGGCGCGCCAGCTCGTCATCCGCGAGGGCAGCCTCACCGTCACCGATCCCCACCATGCCGAGGCGGGCGGATGGTGAGCGGAACCCGCCGCAGCGCCGCCCTGCGCCACTGGCTGGCGACCCGCGAGCGCGACGGGCTCGCCGGCACGGCGGCGGCCGGTCATCGCCCGCGCGGCGCCTCCCTCGTGCCGCCCTCCTCCATCGCCGGGCGGGCGCTGGCGGTGATCATCGCCATCATGACCTTCCTCGGCTCGCTGACGGTGGGCAGCGTCGATCTCGTCCGCACCGCCGCCGCCGACTGGACCTCCTCCATCGTGCGCGAGGCGACCATCCAGGTCCGCCCCGTGCCGGGCCGGGACCTCGCCGCCGACGTGACCCGCGCCACCGAGATCGCAGTGCGCTTCCCGGGCGTCGCCGACGTCTCGCCTTACACGGCCGAGGAGACGCGCCGCATGCTCGAGCCCTGGCTCGGCACCGGCCTCGGCGCCGAGGACCTGCCGATCCCGCGGCTCATCGTCGTCAAGCTCGCCGACGACCGCCGCACCGACATGGAGGCCTTCCGCCGGGCTCTCGCCGAGGTGCCCCCCGCCAGCCTCGACGACCACCGCCAGTGGTTCGATCGCCTGCGGGCCATGGCGCGGGCTGTCATCGTCGTCGGCCTCGTCATCGTCGCGCTGATGGTGGCGGCGACGGGGCTCTCCGTCGTCTTCGCCACCCGCGCGGCGGTGGAGACCAACAGGCCCGTGGTGGAGGTGCTGCATTTCGTCGGCGCCCGCGACGCCTTCATCGCGGGCGAGTTCCAGCGCCATTTCCTCTGGCTGGCGCTGAAGGGCAGCCTCGCCGGCGGCCTCGCCGCCCTGGGGGCCATCATGCTGTCGGGACTGATCGCGGGACGCTGGCGGGCGACCGCCGGCGGCGACCAGATCGAGGCGCTGTTCGGTGCCTTCTCGCTGGGGCCGACCGGCTATGCCGCCATCGCCGGCCTGGTGGTGCTGGTCACGGCGGTCGCCGCCCTCACCTGCCGCTTCACGGTGATGCGCACGCTGGGGGCGATCGACTGAGGACTGCGGGAACCCTCAACGAGCGAAGTGCGTCCCGCCGTCGATGCCCCGTCACTCCAGCAGGCGCTGGTAGTTGATGCGGAACAGCCGCTGGTCCGGCCGGGTGCGCGGGTCGAGGTTGTGGAGGGCCACGGAGGTCTCGTAGCCCTGGGCGTCGTAGACCGTCCACTGACGCAGCGTCATGTCCGAGGCGTTGAAGAGCACCATCAGCCGGTTGGTGCCGCCGAGCGCCTGGCGCTCCTCCAGCATGACGATGACGTATTCGGGGTCGCGCGTGACCGAGGTGACGTTGGCGTCGCGCAGGATGTCGACCCGGTCGGACAGGAGGAAGCGTAGCGGCGTCTGCGACAGGGGGTAGATGTCCTGGGTGTTGAGCCGCCGGTCGCGCACCGCCACCGACTGGCCGTCGGCGATCACCTCCACCGGGCTCGGCGGATTGTACTGGAAGCGGATCTTGCCGGGCTTGTCGAGATAGAGCTTGCCGGTGGTGCGGCGGCCGTCGGGGCCGATCTGTACGAAGTCGCCCTGCATGTAGCGGATGCTGTTGAAGTAGGCGTTGACCTGCTGGGCGATGTCGCGGGAATCGGCGTCGACGCCGCGCGCGGCGCGCGGTGCCGCGCGGCGCACCGGCGAGGACAGGGGAGCGCCTGCGGCGGGGGCGGCGGCAGGCGCCGTTCCCGGCTGGGTCGGCGGTGCCGTGGGAGCGCCGCGAGCCGGCGGGGTGGCGCCGCCGGGCGGGCCGAGCTGGAGCGGCGCGCCCTGGGCTAGGATGAGGGGCCGCTCTCCGGCGGCCGCCGGGAGGGTGGTCGAGCCGAGCCCGGCGAGGGCCGCGAGGGCGCAGCCGAGGGCCGCCATCCGCGCCGCGGAACCGGTCGGCGAGGGCCGGCTCGCGCAGGTCTTTGCGGTCATCGTCTGTCCTCGGGGCAGCTCGGTCATCAGGGTCATGGCGAAGGGGAGATAGGCAGCCGTTGGGGCGATTTCGAGGCGGCAGCCCGTCAATCCGCCGCCTCCGGCACCAGGATTTCGCGCTTTCCGGCGTGGTTGGCCGGGCCGACGAGGCCCTCGCGCTCCATCCGTTCGATCAACGAGGCCGCGCGGTTGTAGCCAATCTGCAGCCGGCGCTGGATATAGGAGGTCGAGGCCTTCTTGTCCCGCAGCACCACCTGCACCGCCTTGTCGTAGAGGTCGGCCGGCTCCTCGCCGAAGGCGCCCTTGTCGAAGACCGCGCCGTCGTCGCCGTCGCCCTCCATGCCGTCCTCGTCGTCGGTGGTGACGGCGTCGAGATAGTCGGGCGCGCCCTGCATCTTCAGGTGGCCGACGATGCGCTCCACCTCCTCGTCGGAGACGAAGGGCCCGTGGACGCGGCTGATGCGCCCGCCGCCGGCCATGTAGAGCATGTCGCCGCGGCCGAGGAGCTGCTCGGCACCCTGCTCGCCGAGGATGGTGCGGCTGTCGATCTTCGACGTCACCTGGAAGGAGATGCGGGTGGGGAAGTTCGCCTTGATCGTGCCGGTGATGACGTCGACCGAGGGCCGCTGCGTCGCCATGATCAGGTGGATGCCGGCGGCGCGCGCCATCTGCGCCAGGCGCTGGATCGCGCCCTCGATCTCCTTGCCCGCCACCATCATCAGGTCGGCCATCTCGTCGACGATGACGACGATGTAGGGGATCGGTTCGAGCCCCATCTCCTCCTGCTCGTAGATGGCCTCGCCCGTCTCGCGGTCGAAGCCGGTCTGCACCGTGCGGGTGAGAACCTCGCCCTTGGCCTTCGCCTGCGCCATGCGGGCGTTGAACCCGTCGATGTTGCGCACGCCGAGCTTCGACATCTTCTTGTAGCGCTCCTCCATCTCGCGGACCGCCCATTTCAGCGCCACCACCGCCTTCTTCGGGTCGGTGACGACGGGGGTCAGCAGATGGGGAATGCCGTCGTAGATCGACAGTTCCAGCATCTTCGGATCGACCATGATGAGCCGGCACTGGTCCGGCCTCAGCCGGTAGAGCAGCGACAGGATCATGGTGTTGATGGCCACCGACTTGCCCGAGCCGGTGGTGCCGGCGACCAGCAGGTGGGGCATCTTGGCGAGGTCGGCGATGACGGGGTCGCCGCCGATCGTCTTGCCGAGCGCGATCGGCAGCTTCTCCTTGGCGGTGATGAAGTCCTGGCTCGCCAGCATCTCGCGCAGCAGCACGTTCTCGCGCTTGGCGTTGGGCAGTTCGATGCCGATGGCGTTGCGGCCGGCCACCAGCGCCACGCGGGCCGAGATGGCGGACATGGAGCGGGCGATGTCGTCGGCGAGGCCGATGACGCGGTTGGAGCGGGTGCCCGGCGCCGGCTCCAGCTCGTAGAGCGTCACCACCGGCCCCGGGCGCACGTTGATGATCTCGCCGCGCACGCCGAAATCGTCCAGCACGGAGGCGAGCGTCGCGGCATTGTCCTGCAGGACCTCCATCGACATGGAGGCGTCGCGCTCCGAAGGCTTCGGCTCGGTCAGCAGGTCGAGCGGCGGCAGTTCGTAGCTGTCGTCGGCCCCGTCCGGCGGCGGCAGCGGCAGCTTCTGCTGGACGGCGGCC
Organism: Phreatobacter cathodiphilus; assembly: GCF_003008515.1. Taxonomy (NCBI): domain Bacteria; kingdom Pseudomonadati; phylum Pseudomonadota; class Alphaproteobacteria; order Hyphomicrobiales; family Phreatobacteraceae; genus Phreatobacter; species Phreatobacter cathodiphilus. The sequence goes on from NZ_CP027668.1 coordinate 3,574,622, forward strand.
GGGCGCGGCGCCGGGGCGGGCGCATGGATGCGCGGCCCGGCGGCGGGCTTCGGGCCGAGATCGGAGGGCAGCGGCGGCTCGTCGTCCTCCTCCTCGGGCTCCTGGGCCGGAGCGATCCGCGGCGCCGCCACGGGCAGGGGCACGGGCTCCTCAGAAGCGGGGCGGCCGGCGAGAGGGGCGTGATAGGTGCGCGGCTGGCGGTCGGGCGCGGCCTCGATGACGGGCTCGCGGCGAATGCCGGAGGTCTTCTTCGCCGGCAGCACGTCGTCGTCGGGTTCGGTGAAGAAGGCCTTGGCGCGGGCGGCGAGGCCGGCGCCGGCGGGAGCGGCCGCCTCGGTCGGAGGCGCGCCGGCGGCAGCGCGCGCCGTCTGCGGCGCCTCCGCCACCATGCGGGCGAGGCGGGCACGGGTCGACAGCATGCCGTGGGCGACGGCGCCCACCGCGCTCGACACCATGCCGCCGACGAAGCCGGGCTCGCGGTCCTCCTCGGCCGGACGGCGGGCCTTGGGCGCGACGCGGTCGATCTCCTCCGCCAGCGTCTCGGGCTCCGGCCTGATGATGCGCCCGACGGCGGCGGCGAAGAGCAGGAGGCCGATGCCGCCGGCCACCGCCATGGCGAGGTAGCGAGCGAGGCCGGTCGGACGGCCGAACAAGGCGGAGAGGACGGTCAGGCCGCCGTCGCCGATGACACCGCCGATGCCGGTGGGCAGCGGCCAGCCCGAGGGCGAGGGCAGCAGTGAGGCCGCCACCGCCAGCACCATGGCGGCGCCGATGCCGAGCGGCACGCGCAGGCCCTCCCGGTCGAAGGGGCGGGCGCGCAGCATCAGCCAGCCCCAGATCGCCGCGACGGCGAGAAGGGCGATGGCGGCGAGGCCGAAGAGCTGCATCAGCAGGTCGGCGAGAATCGCGCCGGGGCGCCCCACCCAGTTCTTCACCGGTGCGTTGGTGGCGTGGCTGAGCGAGGGATCGCCCGCCGTCCAGGTCAGCATGGCGACGGCGGCGACGAAGACGGCGGCGAGAACGCCGAGGCCGGCGAGACGACGCAGCTGGCGCCGCATGGCGCCGCCCAGGCCGTCGGGAACCAGCGAAGGTCCGGTGTGCCGGCGCACCACTGCCATCGTCATTCATCCCATGCGTGCGGGGAGCCGCGGCGGGACGGCAGGCGCCGAGCCCTCCCCGGCAGGCCCTCCGGTTCGGCTGCGACCTTACCGAGGCAACGGTTGACGCCGGATTAACCATCGCCCCGCGGTCCGCACGCCGGGCGTGACCCCCCCGCGAAAAGAAAAACCCCGGCGCATCGCTGCGCCGGGGAGTCTTGCCTGTAGGAGGACAGGCTTCAGAGATTGTAGGCGCGCTCGCCGTGCTCGGCGAGGTCGAGACCCTCGCGCTCGCGGTCCGCCGTCACCCTCAGGCCGACGATGACGTCGACGATCTTGAAGAGGATGAAGGAGCCGATGCCCGACCAGGCGATGGTGAAGAGCACCGCCTTCAGCTGGGCCCAGACGGCCGTGCCGAACTCGTAGGCGCCGACGGCGAGTTCGCCGGGCTTGGTCTCGTAGTCCGGGATGCCGGCGCCGCCGAGGGCGGTGTTCACCAGGATGCCGGTGGCGATGGCACCGATGATGCCGCCGACGCAGTGGATGCCGAAGACGTCCAGCGTGTCGTCGTAACCGAAGGCGTTCTTCACCGTCGAGCAGAAGATGAAGCAGACGCCGCCGGCGACGAGGCCGAGCACGATGGCACCCATCGGACCGGCGAAGCCCGCCGCCGGGGTCACGGCGACGAGGCCGGCGATGGCGCCCGAGACCGCACCCAGGAGCGACGGCTTGCCCTTGGCGGCCCATTCGACGAAGAGCCAGGACAGGGTGGCCGCGCCGGTGGCGACATAGGTGTTGATCGCGGCCATGGCGGCGGTGCCGTTGGCCTCGAGGTTGGAACCGGCGTTGAAGCCGAACCAGCCGACCCAGAGCAGGGCGCCGCCGATCAGCGTCATCACCAGCGAGTGGGGAGGCATGAGCTCCTTGCCGTAGCCGATGCGCTTGCCGATGACGATGCAGCCGACGAGGCCGGCGATGCCCGCATTGATGTGGACCACCGTACCGCCGGCGAAATCGAGCGCGCCCCAGGAGAAGAGCAGACCCGCATCGGCCTTGACCTCGGCGAGCTTGGCCTCGGCCGCGGCCTTGGCGGCGGCATCCGTGCCGGCGGCGGCGACCGCCTTGACGGCGTCGGCGATGGCGTCGGGGCCGGCCCAGTACCAGACCATGTGGGCCATCGGGAAGTAGATGAAGGTGACCCAGAGGACCGTGAAGAGCAGCAGGGCCGAGAACTTCACGCGCTCGGCGAAGGCGCCGACGATGAGGGCGGGCGTGATGCAGGCGAAGGTCATCTGGAAGAGGATGTAGGCATATTCCGGAATGACGACGCCGTTGGAGAAGGTCGCGGCGGTGGAATTGCCGTCGACGCCCATCAGGAAGGCCTTGGAGAAGCCGCCGACGAAGCTGTTGAGCCCGCCGCCCGAGGTGAAGGACAGCGAGTAGCCGTAGGTCACGTAGATGATCGACACCAGGGCGACGATGACGAAGACCTGCGTTAGCACCGACAGCATGTTCTTGGCCCGCACCAGGCCGCCGTAGAACAGCGCCAGGCCCGGGATGACCATCAGCAGCACGAGATAGGAGGAGAAGAGGACGAAGGCCGTGTCGCCGGAATTGGGCTTCGGCGGCGTGGCGGCCGGCGCCTGGGCGAGGGCCGGCTCGGCGAGGGCCGCGGCAAGACCTGCCAGCGCCAGCGCGCCGAGGCCCCACCTGGAAAGGCTCGATCTCATCATGTGGACAATCTCCAGAGGCATGTCTTTTGCGGTGGGAAGGCGCATCACAGCGCGTCGACGTCGGTTTCGCCGGTGCGGATACGCACGGCGTGCTCGATCGACGTGACGAAGATCTTGCCGTCGCCGATCTGGCCGGTCTTGGCGGCGCCGGCGATGGCCGCGACCACCTTCTCGACATCCGTGCCGGGCACGGCCACCTCGATCTTCAGCTTCGGCAGGAAGCTCACGGCATATTCGGCGCCGCGATAGATCTCGGTATGCCCCTTCTGGCGCCCGTATCCCTTCACCTCGGTGACGGTCAGGCCGTGAACCCCGATGCCGGTGAGGGCGTCGCGGACCTCCTCCAGTTTGAATGGTTTGATGATCGCCATCACGATCTTCATGTCGTCATCCCCGATTGGCTCCGTCGGGACACCGGGTCCTGCGGAGCGTGTGTGTCTGCGAGCCGGCCACCGATCCCGAAGGCCGAAGTCCGAACCGGGATGAGGGAATCAAGTCGCGTGCCACACGCGGCAGGCCTGGAATTTCGTCGCCATTTCAGAGGCTTGACCGAGAGGACGGGACAGCATGTCGCGGCGGTTCGGGCCATATGCCCGAATTTTAGGCAAGGGTCGAAGTTCGCCCGAGTTCGGCCGTCATTTGGGTCCGGGAATGCCTAGGAATGCGGCAGGTGCCTCAGCCGCGCTTCTTGCGCAGCAGCCCTTCCTGGGCGACGGAAGCCACCAGCACGCCCTGCCGCGTGTAGATCGAGCCTCGGGTAAACCCCCGCGAGCTCTGCCCGGATGGCGAATCGTGGGCATAGAGCAGCCAGTCGTCGGCGCGGAACGGCCGGTGGAACCACATGGCGTGGTCGAGGCTCGCCGCCTGCACCGACTGGTCGAAGAACGAGCGGCCGTGCGGCACGTTGGCCGCATCCAATAGCGTCATGTCCGAGGCATAGGCCAGCACGCAGCGATGGACGACCGGATCGTCGGGAAGGGGCGCCGTGGTGCGGATCCAGACGTGGAACTTGCCTTCCGGCTGGCGCTCGCCGGTATAGCGGCCGAATTCCACGGGGCGGATCTCGATCGGCCGTTCCCGGGCGAAATAGGCCTTCATCGCCTCGGGCATATGGGCGTGGAAGAGCTGGCGCACGTCCGCCTCCGACTTCAGCTCCTCCGGCGGCGGCACGTCCGGCATGGCGAACTGGTGCTCCTCGCCCTCCTCCTCGACATGGAAGGAGGCTGACAGCGAGAAGATCGCCGCGCCGTGCTGGATCGCCTTCACCCGCCGCGTCGAGAAGCTGCGCCCGTCGCGCACCCGCTCCACCTCGTAGATGATCGGCGCCTTCGGGTCGCCCGGCAGCACGAAGTAGCCGTGCAGCGAATGCGGCCGGCGGTCCTCCACCGTGCGGCAGGCGGCCACCAGCGCCTGTCCGATGACCTGGCCGCCAAAGACGCGCTGCCAGCCGTCCTGCGGGCTCTTGCCGCGGAAGAGGTTCACCTCGAGCCGTTCGAGGTCGAGGATTCCGAGGAGATTGGCGACGGCGGACATGGGGGCTCGCGGAACGGACGGGGGTCAGTCGCCAGAAATCACCCTCGCGGCCCCCGGGTCAACCGCCGTCAATGCGCCGCCGCGCTGCGCTTGGTGGCGAGCGAGGCCGCGATCACCAGCACGGTGACGGCAGCGATCATCAGGGTGGAGATGGCGTTGATCTCCGGCGTCACGCCGAGCCGCACCTGGCTGTAGATGCGCATCGGCAGCGTCGTCGAGCCCGGCCCGGTGGTGAAGGAGGCGATGACCAGATCGTCCAGCGACAGGGTGAAGGCGAGAAGGAAGCCCGCCACCACGGCCGGAGCGATGATCGGCAGGGTGATGCGGCTGAACACCTGCCAGGGCCTGGCACCGAGATCGGCGGCGGCCTCCTCGAGCGACCGGTCGAAGGTGACGAGCCGCGACTGCACCACCACCGCCACGAAGCCGCAGGTGAAGGTGGCGTGCGCCACCGTCACCGTCCAGAAGCCGCGGTCGATGCCGAGCGAGACGAAGAGCAGCAGCAGCGACAGGCCGGTGATCACCTCCGGCATGACGATGGGCGCATAGACGAGGCCAGAGAACAGCGTGCGGCCGGCAAAGCGCGTGTAGCGAGTCAGGGCGAGGGCCGCGAGCGTGCCCACGACGGTCGCGAACGCGGCCGACGCCGCGGCGACCTTCACCGTCATCCAGGCCGCGTCCATGAGCTGGCGGTTCTGCCAGATCGACGCATACCAGCGCGTCGAGAAGCCGCCCCAGACGGTGACGAGCTGGCTCGCATTGAAGGAGAAGATCACCAGGATGACGATCGGCAGGTAGAGGAAGGCGAAGCCGAGCGTCAGCGCCGTGGCGTCGAGGAAGCGGGAGCGGGGAGAGGTCATCGCCCGGCCTCCAGCTGCCGCGCCTGCTGGCGCTGGTAGACCATGATCGGCCCGACGAGGATGGCGAGCAGCAGGACCGCAACCGCCGAGGCCACCGGCCAGTCGCGGTTGGAGAAGAACTCCGTCCACAGCGTCTTGCCGATCATCAGCGTGTCTGAGCCACCGAGCAGGTCCGGGATCACCACCTCGCCGGTGATCGGGATGAAGCAGAGGAAGCAGCCCGCGACGATGCCCGGCAGGGAGAGCGGCACGGTGATGCGCCAGAACGCCTTCCACGGCGGACAACCGAGATCGGCGGCGGCCTCGAGCAGCGTGCGGTCCATCCGCTCCAGCGTCGCGTAGAGCGGCAGCACCATGAAGGGCAGATAGGAATAGACGACGCCGATCAGCACCGCCGTCTCGGTGTTGGCGATCTGGAGCGGCGCGCCGATCAGCCCCAGGGCGAGCAGCAGCTCGTTGAGCAGGCCCTCGGGCTTGAGGATGCCGATCCAGGCGTAGACGCGGATCAGGAAACTCGTCCAGAACGGCAGGATCACCGCCATGACCAGGATCGGCCGCCAGCGCTCGGGTGCCCGCGCCATGGCATGGGCCATGGGATAGCCGACCAGGAGCAGGATCGCCGTGCCGATCAGCGCGATGCGGATCGAGGACAGGAAGGCGTCGATATAGAGCCGGTCGCCGGCGATGACGGCGTAATTGTCGGCCGAGAGCTCGCGCGCCTTGGCGAGCCAGCCCTCGGGGCCGTCCGCGAGCCCGAAGGTCGGCGTATAGGGTGGAATCGCCGTCGCCACCTGCGACAGCGACATCTTCGCCACGATGGCGAAGGGCACGAGGAAGAACAGCGCCAGCCACAGATAGGGCACGAGGATGACGGTGCGGCGGGTGGCGCGCTCGCTCATGGGGCGAACTCCGCTGCAAATCCCGCACGCGAGCCGCCACCTAGCCGGATCATGCCGTTCCCGTGGCTCCCACCGCACGTCACCCCCGGCGAGGCCGAAGGCCGAGGGAAGGGGGTCCAGGGGCCGAAGGGCCCGGCCGTTGGAGCCGGCGCAGCGGGATAGCAGCCGCCCGCGTTCATCAGGCAACTCCTGGATCCCCTTCCCCTCGCTTCGCTCGGCCGGGGATGACGGACGGCGGGATGAGCCGGGTCGCCGTGACCCTCGAGCCGCGCCGCCGCTTTACCTCTCCCCGGCGGGGAGAGGTCGGCCGCAGGCCGGGTGAGGGGGAGAGAGCGGGCAGCGCCACATCGGCAGGAGCCACCCTCACCGTCATGGCCGGGCTTGTCCCGGCCATCCACGACTTGAACACGCCGCTCTGGAGAAAGTCGTGGATGCCTGGGACAAGCCCGGGCATGACGACGCGAAGCGGCCAGCGTCAGATACCCCGCCATCATCGCACCAGCAGGATGAGCGCGTCCGGCGCGACGGCGAGCTTCACCGCGTCTCCCGCCGCGACCGGCCGCTCGACGCTGCGCGCGGCGTTCGCCACCGCCGCCTTCAGCTTGAGACCCGCAGCCTCCACGTGGTAGGTCGTGCGCCCGCCCAGATAGCCGACATCGTGCACCGTGCCGGCCATGGTGGCGCGGCCGTTGGAGATCGCCTCCTCCGCCCGCACGATGCGGGTCTTCTCGGGCCGCCAGGCCACCGCCACCGCCTGTCCGACCGACACGCTCTCCGCCCCTCCGGCCACGACGAGATTGCCGGCGGCCGTCGCCACCGTCACCCGGCCCGCTTCCACGGCCGAGACCCGGCCCTCCACGAGGTTGATGTCGCCGATGAAGCCGGCGACGTAGCGGCTCGCCGGCGCCTCATAGACCACCGGCGGCGTGCCGACCTGAGCGATCCGCCCCTTGTCCATCACGGCGATGCGGGTCGCCATGGTCATGGCCTCGTCCTGGTCGTGGGTGACGATGATGAAGGTGAGCCCCAACCGCTCCTGCAGCGCCATCAGTTCGAACTGCGTCTCCTCGCGCAACTTGCGGTCGAGGGCGCCCAGCGGCTCGTCGAGCAGCAGCACCTTCGGCCGCTTGACCAGCGCCCGGGCGAGCGCCACGCGCTGCCGCTGGCCGCCGGAGAGCTGGTGCGGCTTTCGCCCGGCGAGGGTCTCGAGCTTCACCATGCGCAGCGCGTCGCCGACACGCTGCCCGATCTCGTCGCGCGGCCGGCCCTCCATCTCCAGCCCGAAGGCGACGTTCTTCTCAACGCTCATATGCGGAAAGAGCGCATAGGACTGGAACATCATGTTGACCGGCCTGAGATGCGGCGGCACGCCAGCGAGATCCTCGCCCGCCAGCAGCACGCGTCCCTCGCTCGGCGTCTCGAAGCCGGCGAGGAGGCGCATCAGCGTGGACTTGCCGCAGCCTGACGGCCCGAGCAGCGCGAAGAACTCGCGCTCGTGGACGGCGAGCGTCAGCTCGGCGACGGCGGTCTCGGACCCGTAGCGCTTGGTCACGCGATCGAACAGGACGAGCGGCACCGCGGCCGGGTCGTCCCATGGCGCGAAGACGGTGCGCGCCGGCCGGCCGGGAGGCTCCACGGTGCTAGCGGCCGGTCTTCGCCCGCGTCCAGGCGCGGGTGATGACGCGCTGCAGGCGGGCATCCGGGCTCGTCACGGTGAAGAGCCGCGCCATCACCGCATCGGGCGGATAGACGGAGGGGTTGTCGCGCACGGCCGGCGCGATCATCGGCTTCGCCGCCAGGTTGCCGCTGGCATAGGAGACGAAGCTCGCCACCTTGGCGATGACCTCGGGCCGGTTGAGGTAGTTGATGAAGGCGTGGGCGAGGTCGGCGTTCGGCGCGTCGGCGGGGATTGCCATCTGGTCGAACCACATCTGCGCGCCTTCCTTCGGGATGACGTACTGGATGTCGACGCCGTTGCCGGCTTCCTTCGCCCGCTTCTGCGCCTGGAAGATGTCGCCCGAATAGCCGACCGCCAGGCAGATGTCGCCGTTGGCGAGAGCCGAGATATATTCGGAGGAGTGGAACTTGGTGACGAGAGTCCGCAGCTTCTGCACATGCGCCGCGGCGGCCTCCCAGTCCTCGGGTTTCTTCGAATTGGGGTCGCGGCCGAGATAGCGCATCACCGAGGGCAGGAAGTCCTCGGCGGTGTCGAGGAAGTGGATGCCGCAGTCCTTGAACTTCGCCAGCGTGTCGAAGTCGAAGGCGAGCTTCCACGAATCGAGCGGCGCGTCGGGCATGCGTTCGCGGATCTTGGCCACGTTGTAGCCGATGCCGGTCGTGCCCCACAGATAGGTCACCGAAAAGGCGTTGCCGGGGTCGTAGGCGGCCACCCGCCGCTGGATCTCCGGCCAGAAGTGGACGCGGTTCGGAATCTTCGCCATGTCCAGCCGCTGGTGGACGTTGGCCGCGATCTGCCGCGACAGGAAGGGCGCCGAGGGCACCACGATGTCGTAGCCGGTGCGCCCCGCCAGCAGGCGGGTCTCCAGCACCTCGTTGGAATCATAGGTGTCGTAGGTGACCTTGGCGTTGAACTCGCGCTCGAAGTCGCGCAGCACCTGCTCGTCGATATAGTTCGACCAGTTGAAGATCCGAAGCTCCCTGGGGGCCTGCGCGGCGGCGGCGGCCGCAAGACCGAGCGTCGCGAGACCCGCGACGGCGATTGTCACGAGGAAGCGTGGGACCATGATGCCATCCTTGATGCGGCCGGAAAGGGATGGGGCAATCTAGGCAAACGGGCCCGTTTAGCAACAGCCGAGGCGCTCGCCGAAGTGGCGGCAGATCGTCGTCTCCAGCTCCGGGAGCACCGCGCGGAATCCCTCCCCCGCCACCATGCCGGACCTGAGCCGGCTGCGCACCTCGTGGTGGACGGCCTCCTGGTCGATGCCGGTGACCCGCCCGTCGCTGAGGACGGTGCGCCCGGCGACGATCGTCTCCTTCACATGGCGGGCCGTCGCCCGGGCGAAGAGGAGTTCGACCGGCTCCACCGGCATCAGGGCGTCGGCATCGAGCGCCGCCCTGTCGACGAGCACGAGGTCGGCCGGCGCACCGGCAGCGATTCGCCCCGTCACCGGCGAGTTCAGCGTCGCGTGCCCGTTGGCGAGGACCGCCTCCAGCACGTCCTCGACCCTCATCTCCCGCTCGAAGCCCCAGCCGGCATGCAGCGACCAGATCAGCCGCATCTCGCGCAGGAGGTCGTCGTCCTCGTCGAAGGCCTGGCCGTCGATGCCGATGGCGAGCTTCACCCCCGCCTTCAGCAGGGCGGCGACCGGCGCGAGGCCCGAGCGCAGCGCCAGGTTGGAGGAGGTGTTGACCGAGACGGTGACCCCCGCCTCCGCCAGCAGGTCGATTTCGCCCGGCCGCGCCCAGACGCAATGCGCCAGCGTCAGCCGGGGCGACAGGAGCCCGATCTCCTTGAGGTGGGTGACGATCCCCTGCGGGAAGGCGGCATCGGCATAGTCGCGCTGGTAGCGCGTCTCGAGGAGATGCATGTGGACGCGCCTGCCCGTTCTCGCCGACGCCTCGGCGATGGCCTCGAGCAGCTCCGGCGTCGCCCATTGCACGCCCTGCGGCCCGTATTGCACGTCGACCATCGGCCCGCCGATGGCCTCGGCGACCGCGTCGACCCGTTCGAGCTGCGCCGCCACGGGCAGCGGCGCCACCGACAGGAAGCGCTTTTCCACCTCGGCCCGCGCCTCCGGCGAGAGGTGGTCGAGCACCGGCGCGCTGTCGCCATAGACCAGCGGATTCTGGTTGCGCATGGCGACGGCGAAGGCGATGCGCAGCCCCGCGTCGGACGCCGCCCGCGCCACCTCCCTGACTTCGTCGACGTAAGGGGTCAGGCCCTGCACGCCGGTATAGTGGACCATGGCCGCGCCCTGCCCGCCGGCGACGGCGCGGGAGAAGGGGGCGGCCGCCGCCAGATAGGGATCGAGCGGGGCGAAGAGCCGGAGGCGATGCAGCCAGACCTCCAGTGGCCGACCGAAGCCGCCGATGGAGGAGGTGCGGATGGTGCGGCCGTGGTCGTGGGCATTGGCCAGCGCCGGCATGACCACGAGGTCGTCATGGGGCTCGCCGGCGGGCAGCGCCTCCACCGCCGTGATCGTCCCGCCGTCGAGCGTCAGCCGCGAGGGTCCGCGCGTGCCGTCACGGTCGACGAGGGCGGAGCAGGTGATGGTGCGCATGGGTGGTCTCCGCCCCGCCGTCCCGGTCGTCATGCCCGGGCTTGGCCCGGGTATCCACGCATTCCTGCACCCGGGTTTTCAAGTCGTGGGTGCCCGGGACGAGCCGGGCACGACGCGGTGAAGCGTCACGTCACCGCCAGGTCCTTGCGGTGGGCCCAGCCGGTGACGCGGCTCTCGGCCAGCGAGAACAGCGCGTAGAGCCCGACGCCGAGGCCGGCGAGGATGAACAGCCCGGCGAAGACCAGCGGCACGTTGAAGGTGGAGGAGGCCACCATCATCATGTTGCCGATGCCGCGATTGGAGGCGACCGTCTCCGCCACCACGGAGCCGACGAAGGCGAGCGTCACCGCCACCTTCAGGGAAGCGAAGAAATAGGGCATGGAGCGCGGCAGCGAGACGTTCCACAGGATGTCCCACTTCGACGCCTTCAGCGTCTTCATGACGTCCTCCAGCTCCGGCTCGACCGTGGCGATGCCGGTGGCGACGTTCACGACGATCGGGAAGATGGAGATGATCGCCGCCGTGAGGATGGCCGGCACGGTGCCGGCGCCGAACCACAGGACGAAGATCGGCACCACCGCCACCTTGGGGATCGAGGAGACGCCGACGAGGAGCGGATAGGCCGTGTCGTAAGCGAGGCGGGAGGAGCCGATCCCGACCCCGAACAGGATGCCGATGACGACGCCGATCGCGAAGCCCACCAGCGTCGTGAACAGCGTCTGCGCCGCATGTGGCTGGATCGCCGGCCAGTACTCGATCAGCGAGGCGATGATCTGGGTCGGGCGCGGCAGCACGATGTCGGAAATGCCGCCGACGAGGCAGGCGACCTCCCAGAACACGAAGACGCCGACGATGAGGGCGATGGAGGCGGACTTGCGCCGGATGAGCTCGCGGATGTCGTCCATGTCAGTGTCCCCCCGCCTGGACGATGCCGGTGCCCCCGCGCGCCTCGACGATGAGGCTGCGCAACTGCTGGTTCAGCGCCACGAAATCCGGCTCGTAGGTCATGTCGATGGTGCGGGGACGGGCGAAGGCGACCGTCGAATCGTCGAGGATGCGGCCTGGCCGGGCGCTCATTACGCAGATGCGGTTGGCGAGGAAGGCCGCCTCGCGCAGGTCGTGGGTGACGAGGAGCACCGTCGTCTTCTTCGCCATCCACAGCTCCTGCATGATCTGCCAGAGCTCCTCGCGGGTGAACTGGTCGAGGGCGCCGAAGGGCTCGTCGAGCAGCAAGAGGTCCGGCTCGTGGACGAGGGCGCGGCAGAGGTTCGCCCGCTGCATCATGCCCCCCGAGAGCTGCCAGGGGTACTTGTCGCCGAAGCCGGCGAGGCCGACCTGCGCCAGCAGCGCATCCGCCCGGTCGCGGAACTCGCCCTTGCGCTTGGCCCGGAACGCGGAGCGGAACGGCGGCACGATCTTCAGCGGCAGCATGACGTTGTCGCGGATGCTGAGCCAGGGCAGCAGGGTCGGATTCTGGTAGGCCATGCCGATGCGGATCGGCGTCGCGCCGAGCTCGCGCCCGCCGACGAAGACGTGGCCGGTGGAGGGCTTCAAGAGGTCGCCGACGAGCTTCAGAAGCGTGGACTTGCCGCAGCCGGACGGGCCGACCAGCGCGACGAAATCGCCCTCGCGGACGGAAAGGCTCGTCTCCGACAGGGCCTGGACCTTCTTGTCGCCCTTGCCGAAGCGCACCGAGACCTTCTCGAATGCGATGAACGGCCGGGCGTGGGAGACGAGCGGCGATGTGCCCGATTTCTGGGCAGCCGCCTCCTCATCGTCGCGGGGAACGGCGGCGGGGGAAGCGAGGGTCATGGCAATTCCGGGCTGGGGGCGCACGGCGGCCCGTGAAGGTCCCCTCGCCGTGGCAAGACGGATGCCAAGGAACGCCCTCAGGACAGCCCGTGAGACCGTTCGGGGTCCGGCCGACGGCTGCGTTGCGCTGCCCCACCGGCTCGGGCAGGCTCGCTGGGGCATTCCCCGGACCGGAGACATCTATGGACCTCGACGCCATCGCCGCCCGCATCGGCCGCCTGCTCGTCGAGCGGCGCGAGACCGTCGCCGTATCGGAATCCTCCGCCGGCGGGCTGATCTCCGCGGCGCTCCTCTCGGTGCCCGGCGCCTCGGCCTATTATCTCGGCGGCGCCGTGGTCTACACGCCGAAGGCCCGCGACGCGCTGCTCGGCATCTCCACCCGGCAGATGGTCGAGTCCGGCATCCGTTCGGCCTCCGAGCCCTGGGCGGCGCTGATGGCGAAGACCATCCGCGAGAGCCATGGCGCCACCTGGGGCCTCTCCGAGACCGGCGCCACCGGCCCCACCGGCAACCGCTACGGCGATCCCGCCGGCCATGCCTGCCTCGGCCTGGACGGACCAACGGTCATGGCCATGACGCTCCGCACCGGGTCCGACGACCGCACCGCCAACATGCGCGCCTTCGCCGCCGCCGCACTCGGCCTGTTCGAGGATGCGCTGGAGGGGCGGAACTGAGGGACCAGTTGTCGACCCTCGCGCCTCGGACTCTCCTGCCAGATCTGCCCCTCACCCTTACCCTCTCCCCGCCCGCGGGGAGAGGGGGACTACCGCGCCGCGACTTCTCTCATCGATTGAGCCTGGCCCGACGGTGCCGGATGGGCGGGTCGTCATAGCCCCCCTCTCCCCGCGGGCGGGGAGAGGGTAAGGGTGAGGGGCCGGGGAGCAGGCGTACCAAACACGAAGGGCGGACCCATGGCCCGCCCTCCGCATGCGATCCGCCTCGTCCCGCTCAGTCGCGAACGAGAATGTTCCTGAACTGCCAGGGGTCCGAGGTGTCGATGTCCTCCGGGAAGAAGCCCGGGCGCCCGGCGAGCGGCGTCCAGTCGGTGTAGGTGCCGATCACCGGTCCGAGATAGGGCTTCTGCACCTCGAGGCAGCGGCGGAAGTCCATGTCGTCGGCTTCGACGATGCCGGCCTCCGGGTTCTCCAGCGCCCAGACCATGCCGGCGAGCACGGCCGAGGTCACCTGCAGGCCCGTGGCGTTCTGATAGGGCGCGATGCGCCGCGTCTCCTCGATCGAGAGCTGCGAGCCGTACCAGTAGGCGTTGCCGGCATGGCCGTAGAGCAGCACGCCGAGTTCGTCGATGCCGTCCTCGATCTCGTTCTCGTCGAGGATATGCCACGTATCCTGCCGCTTGCCGGCGGCGCCGAACATCTCGTGCAGCGACAGCACCGCGTCGTTGGCGGGATGGTAGGCGTAGTGGCAGGTCGGCCGGTAGGTGACCTTGCCCGAGGCGTCGCGCACCGTCAGGTAGTCGGCGATCGAGATCGCCTCGTTGTGGGTGACGAGGAAGCCGTACTGGGCGCCGGGCGTCGGGCACCAGGAGCGCACGCGGGTGTTGGCGCCGGGCTGCAGCAGGTAGATGGCGGCCCCGCAGCCGGTCTCGTGGGTGCCCGCATTGGCCGGCATCCAGGTCTCGTGCGTGCCCCAGCCGAGCTCGGCCGGCTGCAGGCCCTCCGACACGAAGCCCTCGACCGACCAGGTGTTGACGAAGACGTTCGGCGGCTTCGGCTTCTTCGAGCGCTGGGTGTCACGCTCGGCGATGTGGATGCCCTTGACGCCGACCTTGGCGGCGAGCGCCGCCCATTCCGCCTTGGTCTTCGGCTCGGTGAACTCGACCTTGTGGTCGGTGGCGACGTTGAGCAGCGCCTGCTTGACGAACCAGGACACCATGCCCGGATTGGCGCCGCAGCAGGACACGGCGGTGATGCCGCCCGGCTTACGCGCGCGGGCTTCGAGCACCCGCTCGCGCAGCATGTAGTTGGAGCGCGCCGCCGGCCCTTTCGACGTGTCGAAATAGAAGCCGGCCCAGGGCTCGGCCACCGTGTCGATGTAGAAGCAGCCGAGTTCGCGGCACAGCTCCATGATGTCGACGGAGGAGGTGTCGACCGACAGGTTGACGCAGAAGCCCTTGCCGCCGCCGGCGGTGAGCAGCGGTGTCAGCAGGTCGCGGTAGTTCTCCTGCGTCACGTGCTGCTGCACGAAGCGGATGCCGCGCTCGTCGAGGAGCTTGCGGTCGGTGTCGACCGGATCGATGACCGTCAGGCGCGTCTGATCATATTTGAAATGCCTCTCGATCAGCGGCAGGGTGCCGCGGCCGATGGAGCCGAAGCCGATCATCACGATCGGTCCGGTGATTTCATGATAGACGGGCCATGAGCTCATGCGAGGTCTCCGCTCTTGCATGGGAACTGAAAACGGGTCCGCGGCGGCCACGCCGGGACCCGGATGAGGTAACGGCGCGTCTTTGGACACGGCGCGACCCGTCCGTCAACACCCTCTTCGCGTGACGGCGTGATGACGACGGCCGAAGAAGCGCCTCAGCGCGCCCGCCCCTTGGCCTGCACGCCGGCCCTGCGCGCAGCCAGATCCTCCGGTGCCAGCGCCCCGTTGTGGCGGCGCGACCGCTCTGCCTCCAGCGCCATAGCTTCGCCGAAGGCGAGGTCGTAGCCCTCGTCCACCAGCCGCTTGTAGTCGGTGAGGAAACCGGCATCGACCTCGGCGATCTCCTGCGCCAGGGCCATGACGTCGGCCATCAAGCCGGCGGCGGGTACGGCCCGGCTGACGAGGCCCCAGGCGCTCGCTTCCGTCGCGGTGATGAACCGGCCGGAAAAGGCCATCTCCTTCGCCCGCGAGGGCCCGATGATGCGGGAGAGCTTCTGGCTCAGCCCCCAGCCGGGAACGACGCCGACGCGCTGGTGCGTATCGGCGAACCGTGCCGTGTCGGCGGCAATGAGGATGTCGCAGGCGAGCGCCAGCTCGAAGCCACCGGTGATGGCGACGCCGTTCACCGCGGCGATGACCGGCTTCGGGCACTGCGCGATGGCGTGGATCGGGTTCGGCCGCTCGCCGTCACCCTCCACCATGCCGAGGAGGCCGGAGGTGGCGCCGAGCTCCTTCAGGTCGAGGCCGGCGGAGAACGCGCGCTCTCCCGCCCCGGTCAGCACCAGCACCCGCGCCGTTTCGTCACGCCCGAGCGCGACGACCGCCGCGGTGAGCGAGCGGATCAGCGACTGCGACAGGGCGTTCATCGCCTGCGGGCGGTTGAGGGTCAGCACCGCCACCGGCCCGTGGCGTTCGATGAGGAGTTCGGTCATGGCGGTCTCCGGCAAGGTCCGGCCGACTGTGCGGCGACCGGCTCCGTCGCGCATCCCGGCGGTTCGGCGGAGGGGTGGGATGTTCGGATCGACCGCCTGGCCGAAGTGAGCGACGAGCGTAGCGAGGCGGTGAGGGGGAGAGCGGCACGCGGAGAAGCCTAAGCCCCCTCGCCCGGCCTTCGGCCCACCCGTCGCCCCCGGCGCGAGCTACCGCGCGAGCGCCTTCTCGACCTCCGGCCGGATCACCGCCGCCAGCACCTGCGCCGTGATCGGTCCCACATGCTTGAACAGGATCGTGCCGTCGCGGCCGACGATGAAGGTCTCCGGCACGCCGTAGACGCCCCAGTCGATCACCGCCCGGCCCGCCGGATCGACGCCGACCAGCGCATAGGGATTGCCGTTGCGGCCGAGGAAGCGCCGCGCATTGTCCGGCTGGTCCTTCTGGTTGATGCCGGCGAGGCGGATGCGGCCGTCCTTCGCCAGTTCCATCAGGAAGGGATGCTCCTCGTGGCAGGGAATGCACCAGGAGGCGAAGACGTTGACCACCGTGACATGCCCCGCGAGATCCGCCCTGCGGAAACCCGGCCGGTCGATGCCGTCGAGCGGCGCGAGGTCGAATTGCGGTGCCGGCCGGCCGATCAGCGCCGAGGGCAGACGCTGCGGATCGCCGCGCAGGCCGACGACGAAGACCACCACCAGCGCCGCGAACAGCGCCAGCGGCAGGAAGGCGAGCCAGGAGCGCCGCTTCGGCACCGGGGCCGCGGTATCGCTCACGAGGAGGCGCTCCCGCCGCGGGCCGAGCGGCGGCTGATGCCGCGGGCCTCGAGCTCGGAGAGCCGGGCCTTCTGGTTGCGGTAATCCACGACGATCCACGCCGCGAGCGCCACCACCGTCACGGCGGTCACCGCATAGGAGGCGAGGATGAACCCGGCATGGGGATCGGATCCGAACATGGTCACTCCCCCGGCACCGGCTGGGCACCCGCCGGCATCTCGCGCTGCGCCGCCATCATCTGCATGGCACGGACGCGGCGGCGCAGGATCTCGTTGCGCATGGCGGCGAGGTGCAGCGTCACGAAGAGCAGGGTGAAGGCGACGGCCGCCACCATCAGCGGCGTCAGGATGGACGGGTGGATGGTCGGGCCGCCGAGGCGGAAGACCGAGGCCGGCTGGTGCAGCGTGTTCCACCAGTCCACGGAGAACTTGATGATCGGCAGGTTGATGGTGCCGACGAGGGTCAGCACCGCCGCCGCCCGGCCGGCGCGGCCCGGATCGTCCACCGAGCGCCACAGCGCCATCAGGCCGAGATACATCAGGAGCAGGACCAGCTCGGAGGTCAGCCGCGCGTCCCAGATCCACCAGGTGCCCCACATCGGCCGGCCCCAGAGCGAGCCGGTGGCGAGGCAAATGAAGGTGAAGGCCGCGCCGATAGGCGCCGCCGCCTTGGCCGAGACGTCGGCGAGCGGATGGCGCCAGACCAGCGTGCCGATGGAGGCCGCCGCCATCACCGCGTAGCAGAACAGCGACAGCCAGGCCGCCGGCACGTGCAGGTACATGATGCGCACCGTGCCGCCCTGCTGGTAGTCGGCCGGGGCGCTCATGGCGAGCCAGAGGGCCGCCGCCATGGCGAGCGCCGTCGCGGCCGCGAGCCAGGGAAGCGCCCGGGCGACCAGCGCGAGGAAACGGGTGGGATTGGCGAGGTCTGTGAGCGCCATGCCGGACTTCTAGAGCCCGGGGACCGGGCTGGCAATGCGGCCGATCAACCGGCCCTCGACAAGCGAACGGCCCGGGCGAGCCCGGGCCGTCGTCGGTCACGCGAGGTGTCGCGCGATCAGAAGCGGTAGTTCACGCCCGTGCGGATCGTGTGGTTCGTCATGCCGATACGCGGCGCACCCGAGAGGTTGGTGTAGGTGGCGCGGCCGAGATCGGTGTAGCGATACTCGAGCAGGGCCGACCAGTTCGGAGTGAACTTGTACTCGCCGCCGGCGCCGAGGGTCCAGCCGGTGAGGGTGCGCGACTGGCTGACCACCGCCGGAGCGAGCTCGCGGGCATTGACCTGGCCGAGGGCGAGACCGCCGGTGGCGTAGATCAGCAGGTTGTCCTGCACCGCATAGCCGAGGCGGGCGCGCAGCGAGCCGTGCCAGTTTTCCGTGGCGCGCACGTCGGTCGGGGCGGCCGAGACGAAGCGGCGCGAGATGCTGCCGTAGGAGATGTCGCCGGCCGCACCGAGCACGAAGCGGTTGATCTGGTAGTCGTAGCCGGCCTGCAGGCCGCCGAAGAAGCCCGAGGCGCCGCCCAGCGAGTAGCCGATGTCGTTGCGGAAGTTGGACGAGAACCCGGCACCCAGATGGGCACCGACATAGAAGCCCGTCCAGACGCCGGCCGGGGCGGCCGGGACGTAGACGGTGTCGGCGACCGGCTGGCGGCGCGGAATGTCCGCCGCGAAGGCGGGGGTGGCGAGCATGGCGGCGGCCGCCGCGGCCCAGACGATCTTCTTCATGGTCTACTCCTGTCCCACGGACGACACCGGCGACCGGCGGCGTCCCTGTTATGATGCGGTGAACAATGCATAACCGCATTCATTCGAATTTTCGCGTCTTCCTTGGTGTCGTCCTTAATGGAGCGTTACCGCCAGAAGGGCTGCAACCGTCAATCGACGGCATAGGCGTTCCATTTCCATCGCTTGGTGTCTGAAATGAGGCGGAAGATCGCAAGTCATAATTGGAAATAGTGTGTTACTTCTCGTCTCGATACATATTAGGCGCTGAAGAACGCGGACACATACTATCGGATTGCTGGAGACCTGTGGCACAACCGTGGCGGCGACAGGACCAAGTTCGGGCGAAGAAGGTGAACCGCCCCGCCGGGTCTGCCGTAGAGCGTGGTGCAGTGCGGCAGCCGGGCGGACGAGACAGTCGATCCCCCGGACGATACTGACAGGCGGTGGCATCGCCTTGCGACACGGGTTGTGGCATTTCGGCACCGTTGCGCCGGCAATGCGCGAAGGCGCCGGGAGAGGGGACCTTCATGGGCGAGACGGGCGTGGCGCTGGTCACCGGCGGGGCGAAGCGGGTCGGACGGTCCATCGTCGAGGCCCTGGCGGGGGCGGGCTATGCGGTCGCCATCCACGCCCACCGGTCGCGCGAGGAGGCCGCCGCCCTGGCCGGGCGCATCACGGACGTCGGCGGGCGCGCCGCCGTCGTCACCGCCGACCTCGCCGAACCCGGCGACGTCGACACCCTCGTCTCCCGCGCCGCCGCGGCGCTCGGCCCCCTCACCCTTCTCGTCAACAACGCCAGCGAATTCGTCGAGGACCGGCTCGGCACGCTGACGCGCGAGGTCTGGAACCGCCAGTTCCGCGTCAACATCCAGACGCCGTCCTTCCTCGCCCAGGACTTCGCGGCCCAGGCGCCCGACGGCTCCGCCATCGTCAACATCGGCGACCAGCGGGTCTTCAAGCCGACGCCGCAGTTCTATTCCTACGCCCTCACCAAGGCGGCGCTGGCCGCCGCCACCGTCGCCATGGCGCAGGCCCTCGCCCCGCGCATCCGCGTCAATGCCGTCGCGCCCGGCCCCTCCGTTCAGGGCGAGCGGCAGGGACCGGAGGACTTCGCCCGCCAGGTCGCCGCCACCCTGACCCAGGGTGGCAGCCCGCCGGACGAAATCGCCCGCGCCGTGCTCTATCTCGCCCGCGCCACCGCGGTGACGGGCGTCACCCTGCCCGTCGACGGCGGCCAGCACCTCGTCTGGCAGACGCCCGACGTCACCGGCCTGCGCGAATAGGCCGCCCGTCTTCCGCTGATGCCAGATGCCGGACGCGGCGATCGCCTATATATCGCCCGTCATGATCCGCTCCGGCCGCACCAACATCGATCCCGACCTGCGCGACCCCGAGGCCGCCGCCGCCGACGAGGCCGATGCTCCCGTCCTCGACCTCGCGGCGGAGGAGGAGGAGGCGCCTGCCGAGGGCACCGTCGCCGCCGGGATGGAGGTGATCAAGGCGGCGGTGAAACACGCGCCCAAGGGGCCCGGCGTCTACCGGATGATCGGCGCCAAGGGCGAGGTGCTCTATGTCGGCAAGGCGAAGTCCATCGCCAAGCGGGTGATCTCCTATGCCCGCCCCACCGGCCTCGTCACCCGCATCGCCCGCATGGTCGCCGCCACGACGGCGATGGAATTCGTCTCGACCAAGACCGAGACCGAAGCGCTGCTGCTCGAGGCCAATCTCATCAAGCAGCTCCGCCCGCGCTTCAACGTGCTGATGCGGGACGACAAGTCCTTCCCCTATATCCTCATCACCGCCGACCACCCGGCGCCGCGCATCGCCAAGCACCGCGGCGCCCGCGTCGCCAAGGGCGACTATTTCGGCCCCTTCGCCTCGGCCTGGGCGGTGGGGCGCACCATCAACGCGCTGGAGCGCGCCTTCCTGGTGCGCTCCTGTTCCGACGCGGTCTTCGAGAGCCGCACGCGGCCCTGCCTGCTCTTCCAGATCAAGCGCTGCGCCGGTCCCTGCACCGGCGAGGTCGCCGCTCCCGACTACGAGGCGCTGGTGAAGGAGGCCAAGCTCTTCCTCTCCGGCCGCAGCCAGGCGGTGAAGCAGCTCCTCGCGCGCCAGATGGAGGAGGCGGCCGAGGCCATGGAGTTCGAGCGCGCCGCCGTCTATCGCGACCGCCTCGCCGCGCTCTCCGCCGTCCAGGCGACGCAGGGCATCAACCCCCGCGGCGTCGAGGAGGCCGACGTCTTCGCGGCCGTGCAGGAGGGGGGCCAGACCTGTATTCAGGTCTTCTTCTTCCGCACCGGCCAGAACTGGGGCAACCGCGCCTATTACCCCAAGGCCGACCGCTCGCTGGAGGCGGGGGAGGTGCTCGCCTCCTTCGTCGCCCAGTTCTACGACGACAAGCCGCCGCCCGGCCTGGTCCTGCTCTCCCACGAGGTGGAGGACCAGCCGGTTCTCGCCGACGCGCTCTCCGCCCTGGCGGGCCGCCGGGTGGAGGTGCAGGTGCCCCGCCGCGGCGAGAAGAAGGACCTCGTCGACCACGCCGCCCAGAACGCCCGCGAGGCGCTGGGCCGCCAGCTCGCCGAGAGCGCCTCGCAGCTCAAGCTCCTCCAGGGCCTCGCCGAGGCCTTCGGCCTGCCGGCCCCGCCCCGCCGCATCGAGGTCTACGACAACTCCCACATCATGGGCTCGAATGCCGTCGGCGGCATGATCGTCGCCGGCCCCGAGGGATTCCGCCGCCGCGACTACCGCACCTTCAACATCAAGTCGGACATCGCCCCCGGTGACGATTTCGGCATGATGCGCGAGGTGCTGGAGCGCCGCTTCAAGCGCCTCCTGAAGGACGCACCCCGCGCCGGCGAGCCCGCCGAAGGGGAGGTTGCTGCCGACACCCCGGCGGAAGAGGCGGAGGCCGACGGCTCCTGGCCCGATCTCGTCATCATCGACGGCGGCCCCGGCCAGCTCGCCGCCGCCCGCGCCATTCTCGACCATCTCGGCATCGCCGACGTGCCGCTCGTCGGCATCGCCAAGGGCCGCGACCGCGAGGCCGGCCGCGAGACCTTCCACATGACCGGCCGCGAACCCTTCCGCCTGGAGCCGCGCGATCCCGTGCTCTACTTCGTCCAGCGCCTGCGCGACGAGGCCCACCGCTTCGCCATCGGCACCCATCGCGGCCGCCGCAAGAAGGACATCCGCTCCGCCGGCCTCGCCGAGATCGGCGGCATCGGTCCCGCTCGCAAGCGCGCCCTGCTCAACCATTTCGGCACGCTGAAGGCCATCGAGCGGGCGAGCCTGGAGGACCTTCAGCGCGCCCCCGGCATCAACGCCGCCACCGCCCAGGCGGTCTACAACTTCTTCCGGCCCCAGGGCTGAGGACGGCTATTCGCCCTCGCCGCGCGCCCGCGATTCGGCGATCAGCCGGTTGGTCGCGCCTTCGATCTCCGCCTCCAGCCTCGCCGCGAAGTCGGCCGGCGGCAGGCCGGGCGGGATGGGATCGAGGAATTCGACCAGCACGGTGCCGGGACGGCGGGTAAAGGACTTGCGGCTCCAGAACATGCCGGAGTTCAGCGCCACCGGCTGGCAGGGCAGGCCGAGCGTCCGGTAGAGATGGGCGACGCCGAACTTGTAGTCCGGCGGCGCGCCCACCGGCCGCCGCGTGCCTTCCGGGAAGATCATCACCTGCCGGCCGATCGCCGCCGCCTTCTTTGCGCCGGCGGTGATGGAGGCCAGCGCCTCGGCCTTGCGCCCCCGGTCCACGGGGATCTGCCGGGCCTTCCAGATCAACCAGCCGAACAGCGGCACATAGGCGAGCTCGCGCTTGTAGATATAGGCCGGCCGCGGGAAGGGCACGAAGAAGGCGAAGGTCTCCCAGGCCGACTGGTGCTTGGCGGCGACGAGGATCGGCCCGTCCGGGATCTTCTCCATGCCGCGCCACTCCACGGTCATGCCGCAGATGACGCGCAGCGCCCAGAGGTTGCCTCGGCCCCAGAGGTCGCCGATGGCGAGGATCGGCCGGTCGTTCGGCCAGAGGAGCGTCGGCACCAGGATGAGGACGAGGAGGGCGGTCCAGAGGTAGAAGAAGACGTTGAAGAGCAGAGAACGCAGATGGAGCATCGGGCGGATCCTTGCCGCCCGGTCCGGCGGTTCAGGTGCGGGCGGTGCGCAGCGGGGGAACCGGCGGATCGGCGGTCGCCCGATCCAGCCGCAGCCCCACCGCCGCCATCAGGTACTTGGCATATTCGAAGCCGAGAATCTTCACGCTCGCCGCGTCTTTCCACCATCGCTGCGGATTCAGCGCTCCCGTCTGCACGGGGAAGGCGACGAGCCTGACGTCCGGCATCAGCCGCTGCAGCTCCAGCATGGTGCGTGGCATGTGGTAGCTCGAGGTCACCACCAGCAGCGACCGGAAGGCATGCAGCCGCGTCCACTTGGCGGTCTCGATGGCATTGCCGCGGGTGTTCAGGGCCCGGTGGTCGAGATCGATGCAGCAGGCCATGAGCGGGGAGGCCGCCGGCACGGCACGGGCGAGCTCGCGCTCCCGCACCATCGGATTGACGCCGCTGATCAGGAGCCGCCGGCCATGGCCGGCGCTGAGCAGCGTCACCGCGTCGCTGACCCGGTAGCTGCCCCCCGTCATCGCCACGATCGCCTCGGTGCGCGGACTGTCGGGATCGTAGGGGCGGGTGGCGGTTTCGGCGAAGGCGATGAAACCGGCGCCGAGGCCGAGGGCGCAGGCGGCAACGACGGCCGGCAGGATGAAGGACGGGCGCAGCACCGCGCGGAGCAGCGAAGGCCGCGGAGAGGCCTTGGTTCCGGGCGCCAGACCGGGCGCGCTGTCGATGCGCATGGGCGTCATGATACCCTAGGATAGCACCGAATGAGGCAATCAGAAGTCGCGTTCGTGGCCGCCTGCCATGGTCTGACGCCTTGTCTCGCGTCGTGCGACCGGATTCGACCCTCCCTTCCTTCGGCCGGATTGACTCCACGCCGGGCCGCACCGAAGCCTTGGCGCCCCGTTCCCTGGAGAGAGCCGACATGAAAGCCGTCCTGTGCAAGGCCTACGGGCCGCCCGAGAGCCTCGTCGTCGAGGACCTCCCCGATCCGGTGGCCGGCCCCGGCGAGGCGGTGGTGCGGGTGACGGCCGTCGGCCTCAACTTCTTCGACAATCTGATCATCCAGAACAAGTATCAGGTGAAGCCCGACCTGCCCTTCTCGCCGGGCTCGGAATTCGCCGGCCGCGTCGAGAGCCTGGGCGAGGGCGTCACCGGCCTGAAGGTCGGCGACCGGGTGCTCGGCAACATCTCCCACGGCGCGGCGCGCACCCACATCGTCGTCAAGGCGGCGGCCCTCGCCCCGATCCCCGATGGCCTGTCGGACGAGCAGGCCGCCGGCATGATCATCACCTACGGCACCACGATCCACGCCCTGAAGGACCGCGCCCAGTTGAAGCCCGGCGAAACCCTCGCGGTTCTCGGCGCCGCCGGCGGCGTCGGCCTCGCGGCGATCGAGCTCGGCAAGGCCATGGGGGCCCGCGTCATCGCCTGCGCCTCCTCCGACGAGAAGCTCGCCTTCTGCCGCGCCCACGGCGCCGACGAGACGCTGAACTACGCCACCCACGACCTCAAGGAGGGCCTGAGGGCGCTGACCGGCGGCAAGGGGCCGGACGTCATCTACGATCCCGTGGGCGACAAGCTGGCCGAACCGGCGCTGCGCGCCATCGCCTGGGAGGGCCGTTTCCTCGTCATCGGCTTCGCCGGCGGCGAGATTCCGAAGATCCCGCTCAACCTCACCCTGCTCAAGGGCTGCGACATCCGCGGCGTCTTCTGGGGGGCCTTCACCCAGAAGGAGCCGGAGAAGAACCGCGAGAACCTCATGCAGGTCGCCCGCTGGACCGCCGAGGGCAAGCTGTCGCTCCACGTCCACGGCACCTTCCCGCTGGAGAAGATCGCCGAGGCGCTCGGCGAGCTGACCAGCCGCAGGGCCCAGGGCAAGGTCATCCTGAAGCCCTGACCGGCCTCCGGCTCCCCGCGGCGAAAGATCGCGGGGAGCTTCGCCCCTCCCCGGGAACCGGTGATGAGCGGCAGCGTCTTACCATGTCGGCGGCTCCCCGGCCGCACCGCCTCTCTCCGACGCCCCGAGGACACCCCGTGGAAGACATCGTCAGGCTCGCCGCAGATCCGACCGCCTGGGCCGCGCTCGCGACCCTCATCGCCATGGAGGTCATCCTCGGGATCGACAACCTCATCTTCATCTCGATCCTGACCAACAAGCTCCCCGAGGGGCAGCGCGAGAAGGCCCGCCGCATCGGCATCGGTCTCGCGCTCATCATGCGCCTGGCGCTCCTCGGCACCATCGCCATCATCGTCTCGCTGACCCAGCCGGTCTTCTCCGTGCTCGGCAAGGCCTTCTCCTGGCGCGACATCATCCTCATCGCCGGCGGCCTGTTCCTCTTGTGGAAGGCGACCAAGGAGATCCATCACAACGTCGACGCCAGCGGCGGGCACGAGGCCGACACCGGCGCGGTGGTCATCGCCAATTTCGGCTCAGCCATCGTGCAGATCATCCTGCTCGACATCGTCTTCTCGGTGGACTCGATCATCACCGCCGTCGGCATGACCGACGAGATCATCATCATGGTCATCGCCGTGGTGGTGGCCGTCACCGTCATGCTGCTCGCCGCCGATCCGCTGGCGAACTTCATCGAGGCCAACCCGACCATCGTCATGCTGGCGCTCGCCTTCCTCATGATGATCGGCATGACGCTGATCGCCGAGGGCTTCGGCGTGAAGGTGCCGAAGGGCTACATCTACGCCGCCATGGCCTTCTCGGCGCTGGTGGAGGGCCTCAACATGCTCTCGCGCCGGGCCGCCGTGCGAAAACGGGCGAAGGTGGAGGGCGAGCCGCGCATCCCCGTGCGCCGCTGATCCCGGCTGCTCAGGAAACCACCATCGAGCGCCGGCCCGCCGCGGCTTCGGGCGCGGCGGTGCAGAGGTCGGCCTCGGCCGCCGCGCGGTCGGCCTCGCTCTCGGCGATGAGGTGGATGTGCACCTCGCCGGCCCGCTTCATCTGGGCGAGGCGCGCAAGGGCCGCGGGCGAAGCCGGCGAGCGGCCGGCCCACAGCGCCACGCGCGTGCCGTCGGGCTCGGCGCGGGCGAGGACGATGACGGCGCCCGGATAGGCGGGCGCGGTCGCAGCGGCATGGACGGTGGCGAGATAGCGCCGTCCCGAGACGCCGCGCCAGGTATGGAAGCGCGCGGCGAGGCCGGAGACCCTCAGCGCGGAGGGCGTGCCGGCGTCGAAAGCATGGATCGTTCGGCCTTTGTTCATTGGAACATTATGAGAACAAACCAGCGTTACGGTCAATGCCGCCGGGGTTCGTCGCAGGGAGCTTGCTGACAGCGTTGTGGCAGGAGGGAGCGGGTTCCGACGCCGGTCGGAATCGCTCGCCCTGCATGAAGCCAGTGCGTCCTTCGAGGCTCGCCCTCCGGCTCGCACCTCAGGATGAGGAGGGTGGTGAACCGCACGTCGGTGGAAGGGCACGGGGCTCTCGCGTCATTCGGCCCCGGTGCCACTCACGACCCTCCTCATCCTGAGGTGCGAGCGGCGGCGATGCGTCAGCATCGTCCGGCGGCGAGCCTCGAAGGACGCACTGGCGTCATGCAGAGCACCCGGTCTGCCAGCGGCCGAGCCTCGAAGGACGCGCGTGGGGCGTGCAGGTCTCCGGTGCCCGTCAGTGCCCCGCGGCCAGCGTGCCGCGCTGGCGCGTGTCCGCCGCCCCGGCCCAGCCGCCCGGCACCGCCACGATGGCGTTGACGTTGCCGAAGGCGCCGCGCGGCGCGATCCGGTGGCCGCGCCCCTCCAGCAGCCGGACCGTATCCGGCGACAGCCCGCCCTCCATGTCGATCGCATCCGGCAGCCACTGGTGGTGGATGCGCGGCGCCGCCACCGCCTCGGCGATGTTCATGCCGTGGTCGACCACGTTGAGGATGGTCTGCAGCGTGATGGTGATGATGCGGCTGCCCCCCGGCGAGCCCGTCACCATCGCCACCTTGCCGTCGCGGAACAGGATGGTCGGCGTCATCGAGGAGAGCGGCCGCTTGCCCGGCCCGGGGAGATTGGCGGCGCCCTGCACCAGACCGAAGGCGTTCACCGCCCCGGCCTTGGCGGCGAAGTCGTCCATCTCATTGTTGAGGAGGATGCCGGTGCCCTCGGCGACGAGGCCGAGGCCATAGGAGAAGTTGAGCGTATAGGTGTTGGAGACGGCGTTGCCGAACCGGTCGACCACCGAGAAATGCGTCGTCTGCTCGCCTTCGTGCGGCGCCGGGTCGCCGGCGCGGATCTCGGCGGAGGGGCGCGCCCGCTCCGGGTCGATCCGCAGCCGAAGCTTCTGCGCATAGGCCTTGGCGATGAGTCCGCGCACCGGCACCGCGACGCTGTCGGGATCGCCGAGATGCTGCGCCCGGTCGGCATAGGCGAGTTTCATCGCCTCCACCATGAGATGGATCGTCTCGGCGCTGTTGTGGCCGCGCCGCCCGAGCTCCATCGGCTCGAGCAGGTTCAGCATCTGCACCAGATGCACCCCGCCCGAGGAGGGCGGCGGCATGGAGGCCACGCCATAGCCCTTGTAGGTCCCGCGCACCGCCTCGCGGATCACCGGCCGGTAGGCCCGGAAATCCTCCAGGGTCATGATGCCGCCGTGGGCGGCGAGCGCCGCGACGATGCGCGCCGCCGTCGCGCCCTCGTAGAAGCCGGCCGGGCCCTGCTGGGCGATGGCCTCCAGCGAGCGGGCGAGATCCTCCTGCACCAGCCGGTCGCCGCGGCCGGGGGCGCTGCCGTCGGCCTTGAGGAAGATGCGGCGCGACGAGGGAAAGCGCCCGAGCCGCGCCGCCGCGCGAGGCAGCGAATCCGCCAGGTCCTCGTCGACCGGAATGCCGTCCCGGGCGAGGCGGATGGCCGGCGCGATCAGTTCGGCGAGGCCGAGCCTGCCCGACCCCCAGCGGCGATGGGCCTCCGCCAATCCCGCCACGGTTCCCGGCACCCCGGCGGCGAGGCCGGAATCGCGGGACTTGCGCGGGTCCGGCTCGCCGTCGGCCCCCAGGAACATGGTCGGCGTCGCCGCCGCCGGTGCCGTCTCGCGGTAGTCGATGGCCACCGTCTCGCCCCGCTCGGCGAGATGCACCAGCATGAAGCCGCCGCCGCCGAGATTGCCGGCCCGCGGCAGGGTCACCGCCAGCGCGAAGCCCACCGCCACCGCCGCGTCCACCGCATTGCCGCCGCGCTCCAGGATCTCGACGCCGACGCGGGTCGCCCGCGCCTCCTGGCTCGCCACCATGCCGTTCGCCGCCAGCGCCGGATGCACCCGCGCCGCCTCGGCGATGATCGGCCAAGCGGCCGGTGCAGCGGGCGGCGTCTGCGCCTGCCCGGCGGCGGGCGCCAGCGCCAGGAGCGCGGCGGCGACGAGGCGCCTCCCGTAAGCCATGTCCATCATCCCAATGATCCATCCCCTGAAAGGCGCACTGCCGTCCCGCGTCGGCGGCCCTTGGCAAGCGCCCGCCGTCCGCCATGATGAAACCGGTTGCGGATCTGAGTCGGTCACATCCGCGCGACCCCATAAGAACAACCGACGCGAGACCCGTCCATGGCCGCCCCCGATCGCCTGCCGCCCATCCCGCCCGCCGACTACACGCCCGAGCAGGAAGAGGCCGCCGCCGATTTCCGCCGTCGCCGTGGTGTCGAGCCCTTCGGCCCCTATGCGCCGCTGATGCGCTCGCCGAAGGTGATGATCGACGTGGAGGCGCTCGGCCGCCGCCTGCGCTACGGCTCCTGCCTCTCCGAGAACCTGAAGGAGCTCGCCATCTGCCAGGTGGCGCGCTCCTGGTCCCAGCAGTTCGAATGGTCGGTCCACGCCATGGAGGCGGAGAAGGCCGGCGTGTCGAAGGAGATCCTCGCCGCCGTCGCCGAGGGCCGCCGGCCCGACGGGATGAGCGCCGACGAGGCGCTGATCTACGACGCCGTGGCCGAGTTGCTGGCGACGAAGCGCTGGTCCGACACCACCTATAACCGCATCGTCGCCCGTCACGGCGAGCAGGGCGCGGTGGAGATCCCGACCCTGGTCGGCATCTATTCGCTCCTCGCCATGGTCCTCAACGTCGCCCGCACCCCGGCCGACGGCGCCGAGGGTCTCTCCCGCTGGCCGGAGTGATACCTCTCCCGATTGTGATTTCCGCATCGCGTGCAGCCCCCGCAAACAACCGCGACGCCTGAGTCCCTCCGGCGCGGAATACGTCGAAGGCCCCGTCATGCTCCCCCCGCTCACCGTCTCGGGTGAGGCCGCCGCCAAGCCGGCCCCCCGCTCCGCCATTGCCGGCTGGGTTCTCTTCGACTGGGCGGCGCAGCCCTATTTCACGCTGATCAACACCTTCGTCTACGCGCCCTTCTTCGCGAGCGCGGTGGCCGCCAATCCGGTGGAGGGGCAGGCCATGTGGGGCTTCGCCACCAGCGCCGCCGGTGTCGCCATCGCCCTGCTCTCTCCCGTTCTGGGGGCGATCGCCGACGCCTCCGGGCGGCGCAAGCCCTGGATCGCCGCCTTCGGCCTGCTGCTGGTGGCGGGTGCGTCGCTGCTCTGGCTCGGCCGGCCCGGGGCGCCGGAGACCATCGCCATCGTGCTGGTCGCCTTCGTCCTCGCCACGATCGGCGCCGAATTCGCCACCGTCTTCAACAATTCGATGATGCCGACCCTGGTGCCGCCGGAGCGCATCGGCCGGCTCTCCGGCCTCGGCTGGGCCATCGGCTATGTCGGGGGCATGATGTCGCTGATCTTCATGCTGGGCTTCCTCGTCGCCAGCCCGGAGACCGGCCGCACCCTCATCGGCCTCGAGCCGCTCTTCGGTCTCGACGCCGCCCAGCGCGAGGGCGACCGCGCCGCCGGCCCGCTGACGGCGCTCTGGTTCCTCGTCTTCGTCGTACCGCTCTTCCTCTTCACCCCCGACGTGCCCGCCCGCATGGGCATGGGGGCGGCGGTGCGCTCCGGCTTCGCCAGCCTGAAGGGCACGGTGAAGGAGGTGCGGCGGCACGGCAACGTGCTCACCTTCCTCGTCGCCAACATGATCTACATGGACGGGCTGGTGGCGCTCTTCGCCCTCGGCGGCATCTATGCCGCCGGCGTCTTCGGCTGGACCACCATCGAGATCGGCCTCTTCGGCATCCTCCTCACCATCACCGGCACGGCCGGCGCCCTGCTCGGTGGCCGCCTCGACGACACGCTCGGCTCCAAGGCGGTGATTCTCGGCTCCATAGGCTTCCTCACCTTCGCCGTCGTCACCATCCTCCTCATCGGGCCCGGCCACGTCTTCTTCATCTTCCGCACGGCGGTTCCCGCACCCGGCGACGGGCTCTTCGCCACGGCGCCCGAGCAGGTCTATCTCGTCCTTGGCGGATTGATCGGCGCCGCGGCCGGGCCGCTGCAGGCGGCCTCGCGGTCACTGCTGGTGCGCCTCGCCCCGCGCGAGCAGATCGGCCAGTTCTTCGGCCTCTTCGCCCTCTCCGGCAAGGTCACCGCCTTCGTCGGGCCGTTCCTGGCGAGCGTCGTCACCCTCGCCCTCAACGACCAGCGCGCCGGGCTCGGCATGCTGGCGGTCATGTTCCTGATCGGCGCGACGGTCCTGTCCTTCGTGCGGGTCGAGAGGCCCTGAGGTTCTGCACGCCCGGAGGGGGCTTGCACCCCACCCGTCCCCGCTGCGCTCGGCCGACCCTCCCCCACCAGGGGAGGGTGAAGAGGCGGTCAGCGCTGGCCGCCCCAGGGCGGCACCGAGCCGCCGAAGCCGGTGGGCTGGGTCGGCGCCTGCTGGCCCATCAGCATCTCCACCGTCACGGCGGTGCCCGAGACCGAGACCATGAGCATCGACTTGCCGAGGGTCTCGTAGTCCACGTCGATGCCGACGATGGCGTTGGCGCCGAGCCGCTGGGCCTCCGCCATCATCTCCTGGAAGGCGGTGTTGCGGCCGTCGCGCAGCACCGTCTCGTAGGAGCCCGCCCGGCCGCCGACGATGTCGCGGATCGAGGCGAAGAGGTCGCGGAAGATGTTGGCGCCGAGAATGACCTCGCCGGTGACGATGCCGTTGTAGCGGATGATCCGGCCGCCCTCGAGGGTCGGCGTGGTGGACAGCAGCATGAGGGTCTCCCTTGATCGCCCGCGCCGGATGTGGGGATGCGTGCTCAGTGGCGGAAGTGGCGCACCCCGGTAAAGACCATGGCGAGGCCCGCCTCGTCCGCCGCCGCGATCACCTCGGCGTCG
This sequence comes from Phreatobacter cathodiphilus, assembly GCF_003008515.1. NCBI lineage: Bacteria > Pseudomonadati > Pseudomonadota > Alphaproteobacteria > Hyphomicrobiales > Phreatobacteraceae > Phreatobacter > Phreatobacter cathodiphilus. The sequence continues at coordinate 3,604,902 of NZ_CP027668.1, forward strand.
CGCATCGACCCGCCCGGCTGGATGACGGCGGTGGCACCCGCCTCGACGGCGGCCAGGAGACCGTCGGCGAAGGGGAAGAAGGCGTCGGAGGCGACCACGGAGCCCTTGGTGAGCGGGGTCGTCCAGCCGCCGGCCTCCGCCGCGTCCTCGGCCTTGCGGGCGGCGATGCGGGCCGAATCGACACGGCTCATCTGTCCCGCGCCGATACCGACCGTGGCGCCGGCCTTGGCATAGACGATGGTGTTCGACTTCACGTGCTTGGCGACGCGGAAGGCAAAGCGGAGATCGGTCAGCTCCTCCGCCGTCGGCGCGCGCTTCGTCACTACCTTGAGGTCCATGGCATCGACCACCGCATTGTCGCGCGACTGGACGAGGAGGCCGCCGGCCACGGTCTTGACGGTGATGCCCGGCGCCTTCGGATCGGGCAGGCCACCGGCGAGCAGCAGCCTGAGGTTCTTCTTGGTCGCGAGGATGGCCTTCGCCTCTTCCGTCGCATCGGGGGCGATGATCACCTCGGTGAAGATCTCGACGATCTTCCGGGCCGCCTCCGCGTCCAGTGTGCGGTTCAGCGCCACGATGCCGCCGAAGGCCGAAACGGGATCGCAAGCCAGCGCCTTCTCGTAGGCCGCCAGGAGATCGGGACCCTCGGCGACGCCGCAAGGGTTGGCGTGCTTGATGATGGCCACCGCCGCCGTGCGGGCGGGATCGAACTCGCCGACCAGCTCATAGGCCGCGTCGGTGTCGTTGAGGTTGTTGTAGGAGAGCTCCTTGCCCTGGAGCTGGCGGATCGTCGCCACCCCCGGCCGCGGCGTCGCGCCCTGGGGCGTCTTGTAGAAGGCCGCCCACTGGTGCGGGTTCTCGCCATAGCGCAGGCCCTGGGCGAGCGTGCCGCCGAAGGCGCGGTAGGGCGTCGCCGTCTCGTCGAGCTGGTCGAACAGCCAGTTGGAGATGGCGGCGTCATAGGCGGCGGTGCGCGCATAGGCCTTGGCCGCGAGGCGGCGACGCAGGTCGAGGGTCGTCGCCCCGCCGTTCGCCTTCATCGCCGTGATCACCGCGGCGTAGTCGGAACCGTCGACCACCACCGTCACGGCGTCGTGGTTCTTCGACGCCGCGCGGATCATCGCCGGGCCGCCGATGTCGATGTTCTCGATCGTGTCGTCCCAGGAGGCGCCGCGGGCGATCGTCGCCTCGAAGGGATAGAGGTTCACCACCAGCAGATCGATCGGCAGGATGCCGTGGGTGCTCGCCGCGGCCTCGTGCTCGGCATTGCCGCGGATGGCGAGAAGCCCGCCGTGCACTTTCGGGTGCAGCGTCTTCACCCGGCCGTCCATCATCTCCGGAAAGCCGGTGAGTTCGGCGACCTCGGTGACGGCGAGGCCGGCGTCCCGAAGCGTCTTGTAGGTGCCGCCGGTGGAGACGAGGGCCACGCCGAGGCCTGCGAGGTCGCGGGCGAAATCGACGATCCCCTCCTTGTCGGAGACGGACAGAAGGGCGCGGGCAATGGGCTTCACGGTCGACAAGGCGGGCGGCTCCGGCACAGGCGGGGAATGCCGCGCGCTCTAGCACGCGCAGGCCGCCGCCGAAACCGCTTTCGCGCGCCGTCGACCGCCCTCAGAGCGGCAGTTCGGGCTCGTCCTCGGCGCGCGGGGGCGGCCGCGGCCGCTCCAGTTTCTGGAAGGACCAGGACACCGCCGGCGTCGCGGCGGAGGAGGCCACCGCCACGGTGATCTGCATGGTGCGGCGCGGCCCCTCGGCGAGCGCCAGCGCCACGCTCTCCTCAACCTGGACCGGCTGGTCGGCGAGGAAGCGCCAGCCCTCGCCGCTCGGCAGCCGCAGCAGCGCCGCGCGCGGATGCTCGGTCGGGATCAGCGTCACCGCCGGATGGATGTGGAAGCGCAGGACATAGGACCGGTCCTCCCCCTCGATCCGGTCGACGCCCTCGAGCAGGTCTCCGGCCGCCGACAGGGCGAGCCGCCGGCCGTGCCGCACCCCGACGCGGCCGAGATAGCCGTCGTGGCGCGCCTCCAGCGTCAGGTCCTGCCGGCGGCAGGTGACATCGCGCGGCCCGGAGAGGACCAGGCCGTCGGTGTAGAGTCCCCGGCCGAGGGTCATGGACGACCGCTCGGCGACGGTCACGGTCGAATGGGCGGCGGTCTTGCGGGCCTGGATCCGCCAGGTGGCGCGCTGCAAGGAGGGGCTGCCGCAATTGATGACGATGGTTTCGAGGCCGGAGGACAGCTCGAAGGAGAGGCAGCCGGCATGGGCCCTGGCGCTGAAGCCGGGCGGCGGCGCCGGGCCGCAATCCACCAGCGCGACCGTGCCGCCGGCTTCGAGCCGCTCGTAGCCGCCGCGCGGCGCGGAAGCCGGCGTGAGGCCGCGCGTCTCGTCATAGGCGAGCGCCGTCGCCACCTGGTCGATGGCGGTCTGGCCCATGCCGTTGAAACGGGCGAGCGTGCCGTCGCCGTGCTGGAAGAAGCGGATCATCGGCATCATGCGGTCCACCGCCGTCAGGATCGCCGCGGGCGGCGTCGCGTTGCGGGCCGGAAAGAGCTGGCGCAGCGGCAAAAGGTCGAGCACCAGCGCCACCAGCACGCCGGGATCGCGGCTGACATGGCAGCCGTCCGGCAGGATCTGGCGGTCGAGCTCCTCGCCGAGCAGCCGGGAGGCGCGCGACACCAGTCTCTCCTCGCCCTCCATGCACAGGCCCGCCGTGACCAGCGCCACCAGCACCGCCAGCCGCCCGACGCCGGGCGGCAGGCGGGCGATCGCGAAGTCGAGCTGCCGGACCTGACGCCACAGCGCCCGCGAGAAGCGTCGGTAGAACACCTGGTCGGCGCCGGCGAGCAGCAGGCCCGAGGCGCCGATCCAGGCCCGCACGCGCTCCGCCGCGACGGTGACGGAGGACGGCCGTGACCGGCCGCGCGCCTCTGCCTCCATCCAGCCGGAGACGAGGCGCCGCGCGGCCTCGGCCGCCTCGGGCGTGCCGGCGGCGCGCAGGTGCCGCAGCCAGGAAAAGCCCGCCAGCGCCTCGGCCCAGTCGCGGTTGGGCGGCCTCGCGGCGAAGGGATCGGCGTCGGTGATGATGCGGCCGGCGAAGACGTAGACGCCGGAGATCAGCTCGTCGGCTCGCACCGGATCGGCCGTCCGCAGATCCTGCGGCACCAGGACGATGGCGGGCGCAGGGGTGGCGCCGAGGGCGACCCGCAGCCGGCCGGGCACGGCCGTGAGTCCGGTGGCCGCGCGCAGGCTCGCTGCCGCGACGAGCGACAGGGCCGCCCGCCGCTCCCCGATCAAGGCCCTCCAGGCGATCCCCAAGATCCCTCATCCCCCACGATCCGCCTCTCCGCAGCGCTCGCGAGGCGGGCCGTGGGGGGGCATTGCCCTCATCAAGCCACAGCGGGATTTCCAAGCCATTAACCATTTCGCGCTTTGATGCGGCCATGCCGGGTGGCGCTGTCCGGCTCCGTTGGTCCTGGAGTGTGTCCCGTGTCCCGATCGACCCTGCCCGTCGCCGCCGCGCTGCTGTCGTGCCTTGCCGTGCCGGCCCTCGCGCAGGAGCGGGTCTCCGCCCGCTACGAAATCCTCATCGGCGGCCTCCAGGTCGGCATCGCCGGCTTCGAGGGCCGCGTGTCCCAGGACAGCTACCAGGCCTCGGTCTCGCTCCGCCTGTCGGGCGTCTCCCGCATCATCGCCTCCGGCCGAGGCTCGGCCATGGCGTCGGGCCGCATCGCCGGCGGCCGCGCCGTGCCGGCGAACTACACCCTCACCCTCGCCACCACCCAGCAGAACGACACCATCCGCATGGCCATGGCCGGCGGCAGCGTGCGCTCCCATTCCGCCGAACCCGAGCGCCCGGCGGCGGCCGACCAGGTGCCGCTCACCGCCGGCCACCGGCAGGGCGTCCTCGACCCGCTCTCCGCCGGCTTCTTCTTCGTCCCCGGCAGCGGCCCGACCACGGTGGCGGAAGCCTGCGCCAAGACCTTCCCGGTCTTCGACGGTCGCCAGCGCTACGACCTCTCCTTCTCCTTCGCCCGGACCGAGACCCTGAAGGTCGCCGGCTATGAGGGGCCGGCGGTCGTCTGCAACGCGCGCTACCGCGCCATCGCCGGCCATCGCCCCGCCGTGACGGCGCCGATGGAGGCGAACCGCGACATGCAGATCTGGCTGGCGCCGGTCGCCGGGACCAGGGCGCTGGTTCCCGCCCGCATCGCCATCCGCACGCCGGTCGGCATGGCCGAGATCCAGCCGACGCGGCTCGAACTCGGCGCCCCCGCGACGACTGCGTCGGTGAGTCGCTGAGGCCTCCTGCCCGGGGGTTAGCCAAACTGCCTGGATTCTAGGCAAATCGCCGGTGTCCCCGCGAAAAACCGGTTGCCGTCCGTTACGGCATGGTCTTTGCTGCCATTGGTAAAACCACGGTGCCCGCGTCATCCGCGGTCATCGTCCGGCCATCCCCCGGGGTTAGGCCTCGCGTTCACCGACCGACAGAAGGCCCGCCGAATGTCCGAGTTCCGTTTCCTGCCCACCCGCCGTGCGGCGCTCAAGCTCGCCGGCGCCGCCTCGCTCGCCCCGCTCTTCGCCCCCGCCGTCCATGCCCAGGCGACCACGAACGTCCGTTTCACGCTGGACTGGCGCTTCGAGGGTCCCTCCGCCCTCTTCTTGACGGCGCTGGAGAAGGGCCATTTCCGCGCCGAGGGCCTCAACGTCTCGATCGACGCCGCCTCAGGCTCGCGCGAGGGCGTCACCCGCGTCGCCTCCGGCACCTATGACATCGGCTTCGGCGACATCAACTCGATGATCCGCTTCCGCGACGAGAATCCGACCGTGGATCTCAAGGCGAACATGATCGTCTACGACCGGCCGCCCTTCGCCATCGTCGGCCGCAAGTCGCGCGGCATCACCACCGACGTGAAGAGCCTCGAGGGCAAGAAGTTCGGCGCCCCGGCCCCCGACGCGGCCTATGCCCAGTGGCCCATCTTCAAGACCGTCAACAAGCTCGACGACAGCAAGATGCGCTTCGAGAACGTCGGCTTCCCCGTCCGCGAGCCCATGCTCGCCTCCGGTGAGGTGGACGCCATCTTCGGCTTCGCCAACTCCTCCTACATCAACCTGAAGTCGCGCGGCGTGCCGGAGAACGACATCGTCGTCCTGCACATGTACGACTACGGCGTCGAGCTCTACGGCAACGGCATCATGGCGAGCCCGGCCTTCCTCGCCTCCAACCGCGCCGCCGTCGCCGCCTTCAACCGCGGCCTGGTCAAGGGCATCCGCGACACGATCGCCGACCCGGCGGCCGGCGCCAAGCTGGTCGTGGCGCGCAACGACGTCGCCCGGCTCGACACCGAGACCGAGCGGCTGAAGATGACCATCGACAACTACGTGCTGTCGCCCTGGGTGAAGGCGAACGGCATCGGCGGCATCGATCCCGCCCGCATGGCCACCGCCATCGACCAGATCGGCCTCACCTTCACCTTCAAGAACAAGCCGAAGCCGGAGGACGTCTTCATCTCCGACCTGCTGCCGGCCGCCGCCGACCGCAAGGTGGCCTGAGGCTTGCTTTATCCAGGGTTGCGGGGTGCGCGAATGCCCCCGCCCCACGTCCCCGGACCCCCGCCGGACCGCCGCTCCCTGCCCCCCGCGTGAATGCACCGCTCTGAAAGCGCTCATCCCTTGCGTCCCTTCGTCGAACTGACCGGCGTCAGTCACACCTATGCGACCGGCGGCACCCTGGCCGTCGACGGGCTCGACATCCGGGTCAACGAGGGCGAGTTCGCCGCGGTGGTCGGCCCCTCCGGCTGCGGCAAGTCCACGCTGATGAAGCTCGCCACCGGCCTGCAGTTCCCGCAGGCGGGAGCCGTCGTCGTCGACGGCCAGGAGGTGCGCGACCCCGTCAAGATCGCCGGCATGGCCTTCCAGGCGCCGACGCTCCTGCCCTGGCGCACCACGCTCGAGAACCTGATGCTGCCGCTCGAGATCGTCGAGCCGCACCGTTCGCGCCTGCGCCGGAACAAGGCCGAGTATGTCGCCAAGGCCGAGGCCCTGCTGGAATCGGTGGGCCTCAAGGGCGCCGGATCGAAATTTCCCTGGCAGCTCTCGGGCGGCATGCAACAGCGCGCCTCGCTCTGCCGCGCGCTGATCCACGAGCCGAAGCTGCTCATGCTCGACGAGCCCTTCGGCGCCCTCGACGCCTTCACCCGCGAGGAGCTGTGGTGCGTCATCCGCGACCTCCACGCCCGCATGGCCGGCTCGCTGACGGTGATCCTCGTCACCCACGACCTGCGCGAGGCGGTCTTCCTCGCCGACCGCATCTTCTGCATGTCGTCGCGGCCGGGAAAGATCATCGCCGAGCGCGAGGTCGGGTTCCCGCGGCCCCGCGACCTCGAGATCACCTACACGCCGGAATTCTCCGACATCGTCCACGACCTGCGCGGGCGCATCGCCCACGCCCGGTCGACGGCCTGAGGACCCTGCCATGGACGCGCTCGGCGAGTTCCTGCTCACCTCCTGGCCGGCGGCGCTGGCCATCGGCGTCGTCGGCTACATCGCCTGGCTGCTCTACAAGGTGATCGGCGCCTCCGCGCTCGACCGCACCAAACTGTCGCTGCAGCTCGCGCCGCTGTTCTGCACCATCGGTACGTTCCTGGTGTGGGAACTGCTCTGCAAGGCCTTCGCCGTCTCCACCTTCGTGCTTCCCGCCCCGAGCGACATCGGCCTCGCCATTTGGCAGTTCCGCCGCCAGATCGGCTTCCATTCTTTCCACACCGCCTGGATGACGCTGGCCGGCTTCGGCCTGGCCGTCGCCTTCGGCATCGCGCTCGGCCTCCTCCTCGGCGCCAGCCGCTTCTTCTATGCGGGCTTCTACCCCCTGCTCGTCGGCTTCAACTCGATCCCGAAGGTCGCGGTGGTGCCGATCCTCGTCATCTGGTTCGGCGTCGGCTGGCTGCCGGCCGTGCTCACCGCCTTCATGATCTCCTTCTTCCCCATCGTGGTGAACGTCGCCACCGGCCTCGCCACCATCGAGCCGGAAACCGAGGACGTGCTGAAGGCGCTCGGCGCCTCCAAGCTGCAGATCATGACCAAGGTCGGCATCCCCCGCTCGATGCCCTATTTCTTCGGCTCGCTGAAGGTCGCCATCACGCTGGCCTATGTCGGCTCCGTCATCGCCGAGTACAACGCCTCGCGCTACGGCATCGGCAACCTGATGGCGCGCGCCTCCGCCGACTTCAACGTGCCGCTGCTGTTTGCCGCCCTCATCGCCCTCGCGATCCTCGGCGTCGCCATGTACATGGCCACCGTCTGGCTCGAGAACCGCATGACCGGCTGGGCCCAGCGCTCGTCCTTCGCCGCCACCTGAGGGCGGCGCCTGCGACCGCGCGCTTGCCCCGTCCGAGCCGACACCCCATAAATCGGGTCCGGCATCCTCATCCTCCACGGCGGACCCATGAAAGCCATTCTCGACGTCGTCCTGATCGCCCTGAACCTCTACTGGTGGGTGATCATCATTCAGGCGGTCCTGTCCTGGCTGATCGCATTCAATGTTGTGAACTACCGCAACCAGATCGTCGCGCAGATCGACACCACGCTGCGGGCCCTGACCGAACCCGTCCTCGCGCCGATCAGGCGACGCATGCCGAACATGGGGGCGATCGACATCTCGCCCATCGTGCTGCTGCTCGGCATCATCCTGATCCAGCAGGTCATCATCCGCTACATCTACCCCAACGTCTTCTAGGAGGGAGGCCCGTGGACGCCCTCCCCTACCGCATCGAGCGCGAGCGCCTGCTGGTCGACGTGCGCCTGACGCCGCGCGGCGGCCGCGACGCGGTGGAGGGCGCCGAGACGCTCGCCGACGGCCGCGCCGTGCTGAAGGCGCGGGTGAGGGCGGTCCCCGAGGACGGCAAGGCCAATGCGGCGCTGGAGAGCCTCATTGCCGCCGAGCTCGGCATCGGCCGGTCGCAGGTCGCCGTGATCCATGGCAAGACGGCGCGGCTGAAGACCCTGGCGGTGCAGGGCGATCCTGCCCGCCTCTCCGCCGGCCTGGCGCGGTTCCTCGCCGCCGCGCTGCTCCTGCTGCTGACGCTGGCCGGCACGCCCGCCTCGGCCCAGTTCATGACGCGCGGCGACATCTGCTCCGACCCCTCCCAGTTCCTGCGCAGCCGCGCCACCGTCGAGCGGGCCGGCCTGCCGACCCCCGACCGCGCCCGCCTGGTGCGCACGCTGCGCGCCGCGCAGTCGCTCGCCCGCGACGCCTGCCCCAACCGCGACGGTTGGCTGGTGCGGCGGGCCGTCGGCATGCTCAACGCGGTCAACCGCGAGGTGCGGCTGCCGCCGGTGGACCTGCCGCTCTTCCTCAGGGAGTGACGGCGGCTCAGCCGCCGCCGGCCACCGCCACCGGACCCTTGTGCAGCTTCTCGGCGAGGCCGTAGAGCCGCTCGCGCCGCTCCATCTCCTGCCAGACCTCGGCCGGGGCGATGCCCATGTCGGTCCACAGCACCGTCAGATTGTAGATGAGGTCGGCGCTTTCGCGGACCACCGCGGCGCGGTCGCCGGCCACCGCGTCGAGGGTCACCTCGGTGGCCTCCTCGACCAGCTTCTTCGCCATCTTGGCGCGCCCGCCCGCCATCAGCTTCGCCGTGCGCGATGCCGGCGCATCGGTCTGGCGGATCGCCTGGACGGCGGCGTGGAGGCGGTCGATGGCGTCGGACATGGCGGCCTTTCGCAGTCGCGCGCGGGCCGAATCAAATGGTCCAGTCCTGCGGACGATTCGAGGCTCGCACAGAACTGTCACCTGTCAATGACGGCGGCTGCTGACAGAGATCGGGTGGCGGAACACCGGCCGCTCGCCTAGACACGGTGGCCAATCGGAGCCGCCCCCCGTGAGCCTGCGCGACTGGATCCTGCTCATCACCCTCTCCGTCCTCTGGGGCGGCACCTTCTTCTTCGTCCGCATCGCGCTCGACGACCTGCCGCCGCTGACCCTGGTGCTGGCGCGCGTCGTCATCGGCGCCGCCGTGCTCTACGCCGTGCTGCGCGCAACGGGCGAGCATTTCCCCCGCGGCCGCGCCGTGTGGACGACGCTGGCGGTGATGGCACTGCTCAACAACGTCATTCCCTTCTCGCTGATCTTCTGGGGCCAGACCGCCATTCCCGCCGGTCTCGCCGCCATCCTCAACGCCACGGCGCCGCTCTTCAGCGTGGTCGTCATGCACCTCTTCACCGCGGACGAGAAGGCGACGCCGGGCAAGGCGGCGGGCGTCGCCTTCGGTTTTCTCGGCGTGGTGGTGCTGGTCGGGCCGGCGGCGCTGGGGCGGATCGACACGCCGCTCTGGGCCGTCGCCGCCTGTCTCGGCGCGACGCTCTCCTACGCTTTTTCAGGACTCTGGGGCCGGCGTATCAAGCCGCTCGGCCTGACGCCGACCTTCACCGCCTGGCTGCAGCTCACCATCACCAGCCTCGTCATGGCGCCCGCCGTCGGCCTTCTCGACCGGCCCTGGACCCTCGCCATGCCAGGCTGGCCGGCGATCCTCGCGGTGCTGGCCCTCGCCGTCCTGTCGACGGCGCTCGCCTACATCATCTTCTTCCGGCTGCTGGCGACTGCCGGCCCGAGCAATCTCCTGCTCGTCACCTTCCTGATCCCGGTCTCGGCCATCCTGCTGGCGGGTCTCTTCCTCGGCGAGCGGCTGGCCTGGACCCATTTCGCCGGCATGGCGCTCATCGGCCTCGGCCTCGCCGCTATCGACGGGCGGTTGTGGCGGCGGCTGACGGAGGGAATGCGCCCGGCCTGACCCGGGCTCAGCCCTCCTTGGCGAGCCCGTCCCAGAAGGCCTTGGCCTTGGCGAAGAAGCCCGCCGTCTCCGGCTGGGTGTCCTTCGAGCTCTCCTTCTCGAACTCGGCGAGAAGTTCCTTCTGCCGCTTGGTGAGCGCCCGCGGCGTCTCCACGTCCACCTGCACGTAGAGATCGCCGACCGCCTTGGAGCGCAGCACCGGCATGCCCTTGCCCGACAGGCGGAAGCGCTTGCCCGACTGGGTGCCCTCGGGAACCTTCACCTGGGCCCGCCCACCGTCGATGGTCGGCACCTCGAACGCGCCGCCCAGCGCCGCCGTCACCATGGAGACGGGAGCCCGGCAATAGAGGTCCTGGCCGTCGCGCTGGAAGAAGGCGTGCGGCTCGATGGAGAGGAAGATGTAGAGATCGCCGGGCGGTCCGCCTCGGAAACCGGCCTCGCCCTCGTTGGCGAGGCGGATGCGGGTGCCGTCCTCGACGCCGGCGGGAATGTTCACCGAGAGCACGCGCTCCTTGGTGATGCGGCCGGAGCCAGAGCAATTGCCGCAGGGATCCTCGATCACCTGGCCGCGGCCCTGGCAGGTCGGGCAGGTGCGCTCCACCGAGAAGAAGCCCTGCGAGGCGCGGACGCGGCCGTGGCCGCCGCAGGTGCCGCAGGTCTTCGGCTTGGAGCCCGGCTTGGCCCCGGTGCCGGAACAGGCCTCGCAGGAGACCGTGGTGGGAATGCGGAGCTGGGCGGACTTGCCGGCGAAGGCCTCCTCCAGCGTGATGTCCATGTTGTAGCGCAGGTCGGCGCCACGCTCGCGGCCGCCCGCGCCGCGGCGCCGTCCGCCGGACATGCCGAACAGCTCCTCGAAGATGTCGGACATGGAGGAGGCGAAGTCGCCGCCGAAGCCGGGATGGCCGCCGCCGCCGTTTTCGAAGGCCTGGTGGCCGAAGCGGTCGTAGGCGGCACGCTTCTGCCCGTCGGAGAGCACCTGATAGGCCTCGTTCAGCTCCTTGAACTTGGCCTCGGCCTCGGCGTCGTCGGGATTGCGGTCGGGGTGATACTGCATCGCCTTCTTGCGGAAGGCGGATTTCAGCGCCGCTTCGTCGGCGTCGCGGCCGACCCCCAGGGTTTCGTAATAGTCGCGCTTGGACATCGACCCAGCTCTTGCCCCCGTTCAAGCGAAGGCCCCCGGAATGACTCCGGGGGCCCGCTGGAAAGACCCCCTCGGGCCTTACGCGCTCTTCTTCTTGTCGTCCTTCACTTCCGTGAAGTCCGCATCGACGACGTCGTCCTTCTTCGGCTCGGCACCCTCGGCGCCGGCGTCCTGCTGGGCCGCATACATGGCCTCGCCGAGCTTCATGGAGGCCTGCGCCAGGGCGTTGGTCTTCTCCTTGAGGCTCTCGACGTCCTCGGACTTCACCGCTTCCTTCACGGCAGCGAGGGCGTCCTCGATGGCCTTGCGATCGGTCTCGGCGACCTTCGAGCCGTGCTCGGAGAGTGCCTTCTCGGTCGAGTGGACGAGGCCGTCCGCCTGGTTCTTCGCCTCGGCGAGCTCGCGGCGACCCTTGTCCTCGGCCGCATGGGCCTCGGCGTCCTTCACCATCTTCTCGATGTCGGCGTCGGAGAGACCACCGGAGGCCTGGATGCGGATCTGCTGCTCCTTGCCGGTGCCCTTGTCCTTGGCCTGCACGTTGACGATGCCGTTGGCGTCGATGTCGAAGGTCACCTCGATCTGCGGCACGCCGCGCGGAGCCGGCGGGATGCCCATCAGGTCGAACTGGCCGAGCATCTTGTTGTCGGCGGCCATCTCGCGCTCACCCTGGAAGACCCGGATCGTCACCGCGTTCTGGTTGTCGTCGGCGGTGGAGAAGACCTGGCTCTTCTTGGTCGGGATCGTGGTGTTGCGGTCGATGAGGCGCGTGAACACGCCGCCCAGCGTCTCGATGCCGAGCGACAGCGGGGTCACGTCGAGCAGCAGCACGTCCTTCACGTCGCCCTGCAGCACGCCGGCCTGGATGGCGGCACCGATGGCGACCACCTCGTCCGGGTTGACGCCCTTGTGCGGCTCCTTGCCGAAGAACTGCTTCACCACCTCCTGGACTTTCGGCATGCGGGTCATGCCGCCGACGAGGACGACCTCGTCGATCTGGCCCGCCGAGATGCCGGCGTCCTTGAGCGCCTTCTTGCAGGGCTCCATGGTCCGCTGGATCAGGTCGTCCACCAACGCCTCGAATTTGGCGCGGGTGAGCTTCAGCTGCAGGTGCTTCGGACCCGAGGCGTCGGCCGTGATGAAGGGCAGGTTGATCTCGGTCTGCGTCGAGGACGAGAGCTCGATCTTCGCCTTCTCGGCGGCTTCCTTCAGGCGCTGGAGAGCGAGCTTGTCCTTGCGCAGGTCGATGCCCTGCTCCTTCTGGAACTCGGCCGCCAGATAGTCGACGAGGCGCATGTCGAAGTCCTCGCCGCCGAGGAACGTGTCGCCGTTGGTCGACTTCACCTCGAAGACGCCGTCGCCGATCTCGAGGATCGACACGTCGAAGGTGCCGCCGCCGAGGTCATAGACGGCGATCGTGCCGGAGGTCTTCTTGTCGAGGCCGTAGGCCAGCGCTGCCGCCGTCGGCTCGTTGATGATGCGCAGCACCTCGAGGCCGGCGATCTTGCCGGCGTCCTTGGTCGCCTGCCGCTGGGCGTCGTTGAAATAGGCCGGGACGGTGATGACCGCCTGGTCGACGCTCTGGCCGAGATAGGCCTCCGCCGTCTCCTTCATCTTCATCAGCGTGAAGGCGGAGATCTGCGAGGGCGAATAGGTCTTGCCCTCCGCCTCGACCCAGGCGTCGCCGTTGCCGGCGCGGGCGATCTTGTAGGGGACGAGCTTCTGGTCCTTGGTCACCGTCGGATCGTCGAAGCGGCGGCCGATGAGGCGCTTCACCGCGAAGATGGTGCGCTCGGGATTCGTCACCGCCTGGCGCTTGGCCGGCTGGCCGACGAGACGCTCCTCGTCGGTGAAGGCGACGATGGACGGCGTCGTGTTGGCGCCTTCCGAATTGATGATGACTTTCGGCGTGGTGCCTTCCATGACCGCCACGCAGGAATTGGTCGTTCCGAGGTCGATGCCGATGACCTTGCCCATGGTCTTCTCCTTTTCAAGCGGGTCGACCGGGCCCGAAGCACCCGTGAGGCTGACGGCCCGCGGACGAAGAGGGATTTTCGCCGGGACCGCCCGCGCCGACCCCTTCATCAAGCTGGGGTTTGAAGCTGGTGATCGCAGGACGGAAAGACGCGAGACATCGCCGCTTTCCGCCGGTTGCGCCGGATATAGGGGGGGCGTCATGGCGCCGCAAGCGTCACGGTCACCCCGCCGTGAAGGAAAAGCACTCAACGCTCGCCGGCAAAGGGTGCGTCCTTGGCGCAACATCGCCGCCCCCATGCATGGCGCAACGTCACGGGCTGGTGACCGCGGGTTTCCGGCAGGCTATGTGTCGGGTCCCTTCCTACGGATGAATCATGCCCCGCCGCGCCGTCCTGCTGCTCTCCCTCGCCTTTGCCGCCGTCGGCGGGGAGCACGCTGCGGCCCAGATGCAGCTGCCCGGCGCCGTGGCGCCGACGCCGCAGGGCGCCACCACGCCCCAGGGCCGCCCGCAAGCGCCCCGCGCCACCGTCGACGGCATGAGCGGCCTCGCGGGACGCAGCGTTCCCGCCTCCACCCTGCGCCGCTGGGAAGAGGCCCTGCCCGGCAGGACGCTGCGCTTCCTCGGCCAGCACGGCTCGCTCGTCATCTCGCGCGCCGGCACCCCGACGCAGCCGACCTACACCATCGCCGCCACCGGCGTCATCGGCCGGCGCGGCAACGACATCCGCAACATCTGCACGCCCGATCTCGGCGGCGGCCGGCCCGTACCGCTGCGGCCGCTCGGCCGGCCCGACGGCCTGCCGCGCTTCGAGGCGAACTTCACCGGCTGCACCATCACCCTCGACCTGATGGCCGATGCCGCCTTCGTCACCGCGCCGGGCGGGGCCTGCAGCTTCGACGACTGCGTCGTCGACCCCGCCGGCCTCTGGGGCCCGAACGATCGCGAGATCCCGGCCGACCGCGAGATCGAGCGCGCCCGCGGCGTCGCCGAGCGCCGCCTCAACGACGCCCGCCGCATCCTCCAGGCGCGGCTGCGCACGACGCCCGAGGGGCGCCAGTTCCTGCAGGAACAGGCGGGGTTTCCCGCCAACCGCGAGCGGCTCTGCCGCAACTACGGCACCACCGACATCGGGCCCGCCTTCTGTGCGCTGAAGTTCACCGAGGCCCGCGCCGAGAACCTCGCCGCCCGCGTCGGCGGCCCGCCCGCGGATGCGCCCCCGCGCCGTCCCGCCCGTCCGCGGCCGCCACCGCCGCCGGCCGCTCCGCAACAGTGACCGCGGTCCCGGTCGTTCCGGGCTGCACCTGGCATCCCGGCTACCTCGCGCCCGCCGACCAGACGGCGCTTCTCGCGACCCTTCGTGATTTGCTGCGGCAGGCGCCGCTGTTCCAGCCGGTCATGCCGCGCACCGGCACGCCCTTCTCGGTGCGCATGACGAACCTCGGGTCGCTCGGCTGGGTCTCGGACAAGGCGGGCTATCGCTACCAGCCGCACCACCCCGTGACGGGAGAGCCCTGGCCGCCGATCCCCGATGCGATCCTCGCCGTCTGGGACGCGGTGTCGGGTTATCCGCATCCCCCCGAGGCCTGCCTCGTCAACTGGTACGGGCCCGGCGCCCGCATGGGACTGCATCAGGACCGCGATGAGGAGGACCTTTCCGCCCCCGTCGTGTCGCTGTCGCTCGGCGAGACCGGTCTGTTCCGCATCGGCGGCACGACCCGTGGCGGCAGGACCGTGCCGGTGAAGCTCGCCTCCGGCGACGTGCTGGTCTTCGGCGGCATCGCGCGCCTCGCCTATCACGGCGTCGACCGCCTGCTCCCCGGAACCAGCACGCTCCTCAAGGACGGCGGCCGGATCAACCTGACGCTCAGGCGGGTGACGAAGCCTGTGTGAAGGCGAAACCCGCTTGTTCTCATCACCCCGGCGTCGCGGCTGCAGCGCTATTCCCCTCCCCGGCTTGCGGCGAGGAGGGGTCAGGAGTGGCGGCCCTGCTTCGCGGCGACCCGCCTGGGTGCACCCCCCACCCGGCCCTCCGCTACGCTCGGTCACCCTCCCCGTCGCAAGCGGGGGGGAGGGGTGACGCGGGCCTCGCGCCATTGTCGGATGGGAGGCGAGGGTCGACGCCCTCAGCTCGCCGGGGCCGCGGCCGGCTTCATCAGGCCGAGCACGGCGCCGGCCGGATCCTCGACCACGGCGATGCGGCCGACATTCGGAATGTCCAGCGGCTCCTGCAGCACCTGGCCGCCGCTGCTCGTCACCGCCGAGACCGCCCGGTCGAGATCGTCGACCTGCACATAGGAGAGCCAGCCCGGCTGGGATTCCGTGTCCTGCGGATCCATCGGCATGATGCCGGCGGTCGGCGTGCCGTCGGGCGCCTTGGCGATCCAGTATTCGCCGTCCGGCATCGGGAACGGGTCGAACGTCCACCCAAGGGTCTGGCCATAGAAGGCCTTCGCCTTGGCGATGTCGTTGGTCATCAGCTCGTTCCAGTTGAACCTGCCGCTCATGCGGGGCCTCCTCCTTGGATGCGCGCGGCGGGAGATGTCCCCGCCGTCGACGGCAAGGAAGCATGGTCCGATTGCAGCCGGGCGACAATGAGGCAGAGGCGCTCAGGTGATGAGGCGCGACAGGACGCGGGCCGTGTAGTCCACCATCGGCACGATGCGGGCATAGTTCAGCCGCGTCGGGCCGATGACGCCGAGCACGCCGACGATGCGGCGCTCGGCGTCGCGATAGGGCGCCACCACCATGGACGAGCCCGACAGCGAGAACAGCTTGTTCTCCGAGCCGATGAAGATGCGCACGCCCTCCGCCGTCTCGGCCCGGCCGAGCAGGTCGACGAGGTCGCGTTTGGATTCGAGGTCGTCGAAGAGCAGGCGGATGCGCTCGAGGTCCTCCATCGCCCTGAGATCGCCGAGAAGGTTCGCCTGGCCGCGGACGATCAGCTTGCGCTCGGCCGGCTCGCCGCCCGACCAGGAGGCGAGGCCCGCCTCGACCAGCTTCTGTGTCAGCCCGTCGAGCTCGCTGCGCGCCTGGTCGAGGCTCTTCTGCATCTCGGCCCGCGCTTCCGCCAGGGTGCGGCCGCGGATATGGGCGTTGAGGAAATTGGAGGCCTCCACCAGCGCCGAGGGCGGCAGCCCCGCCGGGATCGGCACGATGCGGTTCTCCACCTGCCCGTCCTCGGAGACGAGGACGACCAGGGCCCGCTCCGGCTCGATGCGGACGAACTCGATGTGTTTCAGCCGGACGTTGCTCTTGGAGGTGAGCACGACGCCGGCGCCGCGCGACAGGCCGGAGAGGAGCTGGGTTGCGTCGGCCAGAACCGATTCGAACGACTGACCGCGGGCGGAGGCGGCCACCTGCGCCTCGATGGCGTTGCGCTCGTCGGCCGCGAGGTCGCCGAACTGCATGAGCGCATCGACGAAGAAGCGCAGGCCCGTCTCGGTCGGCAGGCGGCCTGCCGAGGTATGGGGGGCGTAGATGAGGCCGGCCTCCTCGAGGTCCTGCATGACGTTGCGCACCGACGCCGGCGACAGGGTCATGGGCAGGATCTTCGACAGGTTGCGCGAGCCCACGGGCTCACCGGTCGCCAGATAGCTCTCGACGATCTGGCGGAAGATCTCGCGCGAGCGTTCGTCGAGCTTGGCCAGCGCCGAATTGGCGAGCGCCTGCAGCTTCTGGTCGGATCGCGGGATTTCGGCGGACAAGGGGCAACCTCCACCGCAAATCTGGTGGCAGCGGCGGCTTTGATCAAGCATCATTTCCGCCGATGCCGGGATCGTGCGGACGGCGCCGCCCGTCCTTGCCGCGCCGGCCGTTCGGCCCTATGACCCGCCGATCCCCTCTCGTGGAACGGAATCCGCCATGCGTCCCTCCAAACGCGCCCCCGATGCGCTGCGCCCCGTCTCGCTGGAGCGCGCCGTCGCCCGCTATGCGGAGGGCTCCTGCTTCGTGAAGTTCGGCAACACCCATGTGCTCTGCACGGCCTCGCTCGAGGAGAAGCCGCCGCCGTGGCTGCGCGGCCAGGGCCGCGGCTGGGTGACGGCGGAATATTCCATGCTGCCGCGGGCGACGCTGGAGCGCACCCGCCGCGAGTCGACCTCGGGCAAGCCATCCGGCCGCACCCAGGAAATCCAGCGCCTCATCGGCCGCTCGCTGCGCACCATCGTCGACCTGCCTGCCCTCGGCGAGCGGCAGATCACCATCGACTGCGACGTGATCCAGGCCGACGGCGGCACCCGCACGGCGGCCATCACCGGCGCCTGGGTGGCCCTCCACGACTGCATCGCCTGGATGACCGCCCGCTCCATGCTGAAGGTGAACCCGATCCGCGACCATGTCGCGGCGGTCTCCTGCGGCATCTACCAGGGCACGCCGGTGCTCGACCTCGACTATGCCGAGGATTCGGAAGCCGACACGGACGCCAATTTCGTCATGACCGGCGCGGGCGGCATCGTCGAGATCCAGGGCACGGCGGAGAAGACCCCCTTCAGCCAGGAGGAACTCCTCGGCCTCCTCGACCTCGCCCGCGGCGGCTGTGCCCGCCTCGTCGACCTGCAGAAGACGGCGGTGGCATGAGCGCCCGGCTCGGCCCCGGCACGCGGCTGGTCGTCGCCACCCACAATGCCGGCAAGCTCGCCGAATTCCGCGACCTGTTGGGGCCGCACGGCATCGACCTCGTCTCGGCCGGCGAACTCGGGCTGCCCGAGCCGGCCGAGACCGGCACGCTCTATGCCGAGAACGCCGCCATCAAGGCCCGCGCCGCGACGGATGCCACCGGCCTTCCCGCCATCGCCGACGATTCCGGCCTCGCCGTCGAGGCGCTCGACGGCGCGCCGGGCCTCTTCACCGCCGACTGGGCCGGCCAGCCCCGCGACTTCGCCGCCGCCATGGCCCGGGTCGACCGTGAGCTCACCCTGCGCGGCGTCACCACCGCCGGCGCCCGGGCCCATTTCGTCTCGGCCTTGGCCCTGACCTTCCCCGACGGCTCGCAGCAGATCTTCGAGGGCCGCGTCTTCGGCACCCTCGCCTGGCCGCCGCGGGGGACGAAAGGCTTCGGCTACGATCCCATGTTCCTGCCCGACGACCACGCCCTCACCTTCGGCGAGATGAGTGCGGAGGAAAAACACGGCCTGCCGCCGAAGGGCGAGGGTCTCTCCCACCGCGCCCGCGCCTTCATGGCGCTGCAGAAGGCGGTTTTCGGCAGTTGAGCCGGGCAGGGACGGGCGCGAGCGCATCACGGCCCCGCGTCCCTCCGCTTGACTTCGCCGGCCAACCATCCACATTGGACCCCGTCCAAGGGGGGCCCCGACGAGGGGGCTGAGAGGCCGCACCGTTCCGATCCGGAACTCCGCAGCGACCCTTGAACCTGATCCGGGTCATGCCGGCGGAGGGATGGGACGCACATGCTGACTTCAGTCTATTTGGCGCGCCTGATCGGCCCGGTCATGCTGACCGTGGGGATCGGGCTCCTCGTCCGGCCCGCCGCCTATCGCGCGGCCGCCGACGAACTCGCCAAGAGCTCCGCCCTGATCGTCCTCTCCGGCCTGCTCATGATGCCGGCCGGCCTCGCCATCCTGCTGTCGCACCGGGTCATCGGCGGCGACTGGCGCATGCTCATCACCCTGATCGGCCTCGCCCTCTTCGTCGTCGGCGCCTGGCGCATCGTCGCGCCCGACTGGGCGGCCGGCGTCGCCCGGCACCTCATCGTGCGCGAGGGGACGCTCAAGATCGCCGCCGCGATCTGGCTCATCCTCGGCGCCATCCTCACCATCGCCGGCTACTGGCCGCAGTCACCCACGCCATAACGAGCCCACGGGAGATCCCGCATGAACGCCCCGGTCAAGGACATCAAGGCCGCCGTCACCACCGGCCCGCTGCCCGCCTCCACCAAGATCTTCGCCGTGCCGGAGTCGGCGCCGGACCTGCGCGTGCCGCTGCGCGAGATCCAGCTCCAGGCGGGAGCGAACGAGCCGAACGTCGTCGTCTACGACACCTCCGGCCCCTATACCGATCCCTCCGTCGTCATCGACGTGGAGAAGGGCCTGCCCCGCACCCGCGCCGCCTGGGTCGCCGAGCGCGGCGGCGTCGAGGCCTATGACGGCCGCGAGGTCCGCCCCGAGGACAACGGCCATGCCGGCAAGCATCTCGCCCGCGCCTTCCCGCTCGCCAACCAGCCGCTCCGCGGTGTCGGCGACGCGCCGATCACGCAATATGAATTCGCCCGCGCCGGCATCATCACCAAGGAGATGATCTACGTCGCCGAGCGCGAGAACCTCGGCCGCAAGGCCATGCTGGAGGGCGCCGAGACGACCCTCGCCGACGGCGAGAGCTTCGGCGCCGAGATCCCGGCCTTCATCACCCCCGAGTTCGTGCGCTCCGAGATCGCCCGCGGCCGCGCCATCATCCCGGCCAACATCAACCACCCCGAGCTTGAGCCGATGATCATCGGCCGCAACTTCCTGGTGAAGATCAACGCCAACATCGGCAACTCCGCCGTCTCCTCCTCCATCGAGGAGGAGGTGGACAAGCTGGTCTGGTCGATCCGCTGGGGCGCCGACACGGTCATGGACCTGTCGACGGGGCGCAACATCCACAACACCCGCGAATGGATCATCCGCAACTCGCCGGTGCCGATCGGCACCGTGCCGATCTACCAGGCGCTGGAGAAGTGCGGCGGCGACCCCGTGAAGCTCACCTGGGAGCTGTTCCGCGACACGCTGATCGAGCAGGCCGAGCAGGGCGTCGACTATTTCACCATCCATGCCGGCGTGCGCCTCGCCTATGTGCCGCTCACCGCCAACAGGGTCACCGGCATCGTCAGCCGCGGCGGCTCCATCATGGCCAAGTGGTGCCTCGCCCATCACCGGGAGAGCTTCCTCTACGAGCATTTCGACGAGATCTGCGACATCATGCGGCGCTACGACGTCTCGTTCTCGCTCGGCGACGGCCTGCGCCCCGGCTCCATCGCCGACGCCAACGACGCCGCCCAGTTCGCCGAGCTGGAGACGCTGGGCGAGCTCACCCAGATCGCCTGGAAGAAGGGCTGCCAGGTGATGATCGAGGGGCCCGGCCACGTGCCGATCCACAAGATCAAGATCAATATGGACAAGCAGCTGAAGGAGTGCGGCGAGGCTCCCTTCTACACCCTCGGACCGCTGACCACCGACATCGCGCCGGGCTACGACCACATCACCTCCGGCATCGGCGCGGCGATGATCGGCTGGTTCGGCTGCGCCATGCTCTGCTACGTCACGCCGAAGGAGCACCTCGGCCTGCCCAACCGCGACGACGTGAAGGTCGGCGTCATCACCTACAAGATCGCCGCCCACGCCGCCGATCTCGGCAAGGGCCATCCGGCGGCACAGCTGCGCGACGACGCCCTCTCCCGCGCCCGCTTCGACTTCCGCTGGGAGGACCAGTTCAACCTCGGCCTCGACCCCGAGACCGCCCGCGCCTACCACGACGAGACCCTGCCGAAGGAAGCCCACAAGGTCGCCCACTTCTGCTCCATGTGCGGCCCGAAATTCTGCTCCATGAAGATCACCCAGGACGTGCGCGACTACGCGGCGACCCTGAACGATCCCGAGCGGCGGGCGGTGGCCGGCGCCGACGGGATCACGGCGGAAGAAGGCATGGCGCAGATGAGCGAGAAGTTCCGCGCCATGGGCGGCAAGGTCTACGTCGAGACCACGGAAGCCGTGAAGGCCAGCAACAAGGTGCTGTGAGGCCCGCGTCGGCCGCAGTCTCCGGCCGGCTGCTCAGGCGGACGCGCCGATTTCGAACGATCCCCTCCCGGCAACGGGGAGGGGAAGGTGGGGAGCTTGGCTCCCGATCCGGCGCGCAGCGCGCGCGCCGCTGCCGGTATCTCCGTAACATCACTTACGCTTGGGAAGCCTGTCCGACCTTTCGCGACTGCGGGTAACGCGCTACGGTTCCGACAACCGGAGGATGGTGGGCACCCTTCCGGGATACCCCCACGTCCCCTATTGCGGATCGCCACCGTGTTCATTTCCCATCGTGCCCCCCGCGCGCGGACTTTCGCCGTGCCCGCCGCCCTTGTCTTGCTCGCGGCTCTCGTCTGTCTCGCCCCGACCCCGGCCGCCGCCCAGCGCGACGCCTGCAACGACTATGCGAACCAGCAGATGTCCTTCGACCAGCGCGCCAGGCAGCAGCGCTGCACCGGCTGGACCGGCCATTCCAACTACCAGGCCCACTACGACTGGTGCCGCCGGCAGACGCCGCAGCGGGTCCAGCAGGCGGTGGCCGACTGGGGCTCGGCCTTCCAGCGCTGCCAGTTCCAGGCGAGCGGCAGCCCCGCCGCCGGCGCCGGCCGGCCGGCCTGGAACATCCAGTGGGTGCAGGTGGGCGGCGGATGGCGGTCCGGTGTCTACCGGGTCGCGACCGACCGCTGCACCCATGGCGCCGCCGGCTCCTACTGCGGACCGAACGAGGACTGGCGCGGCGAATACGGCAACGGCGCCGTGACGCAGTGGCGCCGCGGCGGCTGCCAGAACCCCGTCATCTCCATCCGCTGCACGGTCACCCGCGCGCCCTGAAGGCGGTGCTGCCGGACCTGCCGATCCAGTCTCACGATCCCCAACAGGAAAATGGTCATGTCCACGTTGATCCACGCCTCGCTTTTGCGGACTTTCGTCGCGGCCGCCGCCCTCGTGCTCGCAGCCCTCTTCTCCCTCTCTCCCGCCCCCGCCGCGGCGCAGCGCGACCGCTGCGCCGACTATGCCAACGGCATGGTCGCGCAGGACCAGCGGGCCCGCCAGATGCGCTGCCCCGGCTGGAACAGCCATTCCAACTATGGCGGCCACTACAACTGGTGCCGGGCGCAGACGCCGCAGCGGGTGCAGCAGGCCATCTCCAACTGGCAGACGCGGTTCCAGGCCTGCCAGTTCGCCGCCGGCGGCAGCCCGGCCGCCCGTGCCGACGCTTCCCGCTGCGTCGCCTATGGCGACGAGATGGTCCGCATGGACCGGATGGCCCGGCAGCAGGCCTGCCGCGGCTGGAACAGCCATTCCAACCGCAACAATCACATCCAGTGGTGCCAGTTGCAGACGCCGGAGCGCGTCAACCAGGCGCTGAGCAACTGGCGCCAGCGCCTTAGGGGCTGCTGAGGCCGAAGCCTCCGCGCGACGTGCCGTGCTTCCGCCGGACGGGCCGCACCGTCCGGCGGGTCTTGTCGCCACCAGCCCAGCCTGAGGCCGAAGCCTCTCCACCGGGAGCCCGTCCCATGAAAGCCATCACCTCCGCCGCACTCGCCCTCGCTCTCCTGATGCCGACCGCCGCCGGCGCCCAGATCTTCAGCAACGAGGAAATGTCCTGCGTTCAGTACGGCAACTGGGCCGTGCAGGAGATCCGCCGCGCCCAGGGCCTCGGCTGCGACGTGCAGCGCGCGAGGGAAATCCTCGAACCCCGTCCCCACATGACCTGGTGCATGCGCCAGACCGACCAGATGATGCGCCGGGCGGCGCTGATCCACACCACCGGCGTCGCCCATCGCTGCGCCCAGCAGGGCATCGACGTTCGCCGACGGTGAGGCGATGATGGCGCGGCCCCCGCAGGAGCACCGTCGCCATGACCAGACCACCCGGCTTCGACCACTGGGAGGAGCGCTTCGCCGGCGCCGAGTTCCGCTTCGGCCGCGAGCCGAACCCGTTCCTCCTCCACTGCAAGCCGCTTCTGCCGGCGTCGGGGAAGGCCCTGGCGGTGGCCGATGGCGAGGGGCGCAACGGCGTCTGGCTCGCCCGCCAGGGTCTCGACGTGGTCTCCACCGACTTTTCGCCGACGGCTCAGGCGAAGGCGCGGGCGCTCGCCGCCGAGCACGGCGTCGCTGTCAGCCTCATTGAGGCGGACGCCCACGCCTGGGACTATCCGGAAGCCGCATTCGACGTGGTGGCGGAGATCTTCACCCAGTTCTCGCCGCCCGAGGGCCGGGCGCTGAAATGGGCCGGCATGAAGCGGGCGCTGAAACCCGGCGGGCTCCTCATCGTCGTCGGCTACACGCCGAAGCAGCTCGACTACGGCACCGGCGGGCCGAAGCAGCTGGAGAACCTCTACACCCGCGCCATGCTGGAAGAGGCCTTTGGCGACTTCGCGGATTTGTCCATCACCGAGGAGGAGACGGAGCTGCAGGAAGGCGCCGGCCATTCCGGCATGTCCGCGGTGATCGGCCTGACGGCGAGGAAGAGGAAGGGAAGCGGGTGAAAGCCCTCCTGATCGGTAGCCGAAACCCTAGGCGGAGACGCCGAACGGATTGGGGGTGGGCGGCCAGTCCCCCCAGTCCAGGGGCTGGTCGTCGGCTCTGATGGGCCGGCCCAGATGAAACGCGATTGTCTTGAGGTGCCCCGGCAGCAACGCCCTGATCAGCCCGTCCAGAACGACGTCATGCCGTACATAGAGACCCATTTCGGCCCGGGGCGTTTTGAGGTCGTCAGGGCAGCACGCGACGACGATCTCCCAGTCCGGCATGTCGTGAAGGGTACGCCTCAGGGCCTCGACGAAATCTGCGGTCAACGTCCTGTCGGGGACGTAGACCTTGATCTGCCGGACACCCCAGTAATCCTCGTGGATCCAGTAGCTTCCGCGGGCGAGTGTGCCGTCGTCGTCCCCAAAAATTGCCAAGGCGCCACGCATTCTCTCGTATAGCCGGTCGAACTCGCGGACTTCCCATTCCCTTTGCGCGTCGGATTTCATGGTTCAATCCCTGATTCTGTAGCGCCGGAGCAGATAGTAGAGCTGCCTTCTGTAGATCTGGAGGTTGAAATCGCGGATCCGCGGGTCCGTTGATGATCGGATCGAGGCAGCGAACTCACGGGCCTGCGCGGCGGTCATATCCTGCGGGCGGATACCTCTCTCTGCCAAGAATTGGTCCAATTTTTCTCGCACTGCGTCGTTATAAACTGCATGTGCCGTGCTCCATCCATGGCGAGGCCCCAAAAGTGGGCCCGTCTTTTCACGGTCGAATGCGCGAATGGCTTCGTCTGACAAATGCAATTCCTTCGCCGTGGCCACGGCTCCGGGAACGAAATGGTGGCCATTCGCAGCAACTTCGATCCAGTCACCAGCAGTGCTGTCCTGAACCTCGTCAAGTTCTCCCGGGCTTCCCCCAAACAGGCTCGTCCACTGCCCGCCGTCCGGGTTGCCTGCGGGAACCCTTGGTTGATCGGGATTGTACGCGCGCTCGCTGGCGGCCCGACCGAACGCCTCCATCGCCCGGGCAAGGCGCAAGCCCTGAACATGCGCCTTGAACTGCAGGATTTCCCGGCGGGCCGATGCCAGCAACAGTCCGAAACGCTTCCAGGCTGCGAGTTCTTCGGCCTCGGCCCGGACACTCCTCCAATCGACGTTCGTTTGTCCCATCGACCAACTCCAATGATGGAACTGTTCCTACTATGTCCTTTATCCTATGTAAAGCATATTTTCCTATTTAGCCGCAGATTGTCTCCTTCGCAAGCGGGGTGAGGAGAAGCGCTCGCGTCTGATGGCGCCGCGAGACTTCCGGACGCCCTCCGGCGACAGCTGCAATCGATTCAGGCGGCGCACCGACGCGCATCGAGCCCTCCCCCCGCCCAGCCGAGGATAGGGTGGCCCGCGCGTAGCGGAGGCACGTGTGGGGGCTCATCGGCAGTTCCGGTCGAGCCGTCGTCACCCCCCACCCCTGGCCCCTCCCCTCCGCAAGCGGGGGATGGGAAGCGCCAGCCCGATCGATGCACGGAAGCGTCGAAGACGCCTCCGCAGAGTCGCCGGCGCCTCCTTTCACGTGGTGACGTTGTAGGCGTGCACCGTCGCCGTCGTCAGGTCGCAGTCGAAGACGATCGTCACCCCTTCGTAGTCGCCCGAGCCCCAGAGCGAGACGCCGACAGTAGCCGGCGGCGTCACGCAGACCACGAGCTGTCCTTCGGGTCGATCGGGCATGTTGGGGAATCGCTTGGCGAAATCGGCATAGCTGCGCGGTGTCGCCGTCGCGAGCGCCAGCGGTACGAAGGGCAGCAGGGCGGGGAAGTCGCGGTATGGCCAGTCGTCGAGTGACCGCGTGGTGGACATGTGAACCACCTCGACCGGGCCGTTGGGCACGAGCCGGTATTTCATCTCGCAGCCGTCGAAACACATGCCGTAGATCAGGGGAAAACTGGAGATGTAAGGACGGCTCAAGGCGGGGATCACGCTGGCGCTGAGGCACCCTATGGCGTGGAGCCGCCGGGGACCGTGCGCGAGGCCCGTTACCTCGCGTTCGAGCGGACCGCCGAAGCAGATCGACGTCAACCTGTTGGCTCTCACGAAGGTGTAGTCCACCCCGTCGCAATGGGCGTGGAGCAGTCTCTCTTTGGCCGCGCGCATGCGTCGCCCCCTCTTCGATGACATGCCGAAGTCGACATCCCCGCCCTATTGCACCTGCCCGAGATAGCGCCGGAACAGACCCTCGTTGGCCGCGAGCCACGACAGGAGGGCGAGATGGGCGTCGTCGCCGTAGAAGACGTGTTGCCATTGGCCGTCGTCATAGGCGCGGGCGCGGTCCAGAAACTCGCCGAACAGCGGATAGGTGTGGACGAGGAAATTGCGCTCGGCGATGGCGCGCCGCTTCGTGGCCATGGCGTCCGCCTCGCTGTGCAGGCAGCAGCGGCGCAGGTCGCCCAACGCCTCAGCGTGCCGCGGCGCGCCGGTCATCGGATAGGCCTTCTCGGCGATGTCGATCATGAGCCGCCAGTGCGGCAGGCAGTTCCAGAGAAACTGCCCCCATCCGCCATTGGCGATGTTGTATTCGATAGACCCCAGGACGAACAGCATCCGCACCTCGAAGGGCTCGGCCGCCAGGGTGTGATAGTCGGGTTCGCCCCATTCCGGGCCGGTGCCGTATTTCTCGTCGAGATGGGTGGCTACCGCATCCCACAGGGCCCGGCCCTTTCGCTGCGCATCATCCATCCCGGCGCCCCCTCGGCTGGAACAGGCAGGCACGGCACTGATGTTGCCATTTTGTTCTGTCCTAATTCCTCCGTCAAGCGGCGCGTTCCAGTCCCAACGGGGGAGATGCGGCGAGGGCCCCGCCGTGCTTCTCTTGCGCCTCCCCCTCAGCCGCGAACCCCATCTCATGCCCACCTCCCGCCGCGTCGTCCTCGCCGCCCGCCCGGACGGCATTCCGCAGGCCGAGCATTTCCGCATCGAGGCCTATGAGCCGGCGGACCTGAAGCCCGGCGAGATCCTGGTGCGCAACCAGTTCCTCTCCGTCGAGCCGGCCATGCGCGGCTGGGTCTCGGCGGTGGCGAACTATGCCCAGCCGGTCGGCATCGGCGAGGTCATGCGGTCCTTCGCCTCCGGCGAGGTCGTCGCCTCCAACCATCCGGGCTATGCCCCTGGCGACAGGGTGACGGGGATGTTCGGCTGGCAGGAGATGGCCGTGGTCCCGGCCTCCGCCGTCTCGCGCAAGGTGACCGAGAGCGACCTGCCGCTCTCCACCTCGCTCGGCGTCCTCGGCCTCAACGGCATCACCGCCTATTTCGGCCTCCTCGACGTCGGACAGCCGAAGCCCGGCGACACGGTGGTGGTCTCGACCGCGAGCGGCTCGGTCGGCTCGGCGGTGGGGCAGATCGCGAAGATCATGGGCTGCCGCACGGTCGGCATCGCCGGGGGCAAGGACAAGGTGCGGCAGTGCCTTGAGGACTTCGGCTATGACGCGGCCATCGACTACAAGGCGGTGAACGACATCGCCGCGGCGGTGGCGAAGGCCTGCCCTGGCGGCGTCGACGTCTATTTCGACAACACCTCGGGGCCGATCTCCGACGCCGTGCTGCCGAACCTTGCCATGGGCGCCCGCGTCGTCATCTGCGGCACGGCCTCGATCTCGTCCTGGGATCCCTGGCCGACGGGGCCGCGCCCCGAGCGGCATCTCCTCGTCAGGCGCGCCCGCATGCAGGGCGTGCTCGCCTTCGACTATGCCCATCGCTATGGCGAGGCGCTGGCGCGGCTGGCGGGCTGGATCCGCTCAGGCCAGCTCCGCTACGCCGAGGATATCCTCGACGGGCTCGAGGCCGCCCCCGACGCCATCGCCTCGCTCTATCGCGGCGACAACCGCGGCAAGCGCCTCATCCGCCTGCACGGCTGAGCGCTCAGCCCTTCGCCGGTGCCTCGGCGAGCAACGCCTGAAGGTCGAGGCGCTTCGTCACCATGGCGAGGGTGCCGTCGGGATTGCGCGGCCATTCGGCCTGCGGCCGGTCGCGGTAGAGCTCGACGCCGTTGCCGTCGGGATCGGAGAGATAGAGCGCCTCGGAGACCCCGTGGTCGCTGGCGCCGTCCAGGCGGATGCCGGCCTCCACCAGTCGGCGCAGCGCATCGGCGAGGGCCGCCCGGTGGGGATAGAGAATGGCGGTGTGGTAGAGCCCCGTCGTGCCGGGCGCCGGCGGGCGGCCGCCCTTGCTCTCCCAGGTGTTGAGGCCGAGATGGTGGTGATAGCCGCCGGCCGAGAGGAACACCGCCTGGTCGCCGTAGCGCTGCATCACCTCGAAGCCGAGCACATCGCGATAGAAGGCGAGGGCCCGGTCGAGATCGGCGACCTTGAGGTGGACGTGGCCGATGCGGGTGCCGGCGGCGACCGGGTCGGGATGGCGTTCGGCGGGCTGAAGCGCGGCGGGGGTCATGGCAGGTCTCCGGTGGGTGGCGGCTCTCCGCCGCCTTCTGTCCACAGATGACGCCTGCCCGCCCACCCCGCGAGGGGGGCAAGCCGATTCGTGCATCGGTGCAAGCGGGCCTTGCCGGTCAGGAGAGCCGCGTCGCCAGAATCTTGTCGATGCGCCGGCCGTCGAGATCGACCACCTCGAAGCGCCAGCCAGCCTTGTCGAACCCTTCGCCCACCGCCGGCAGCCGCTGCATCTCGTGCAGCACGAAACCGGCCACCGTGTGGAAGTCGCCCTCCGGGTCCACCGGCACGCCGAGCTGGATGGAGAACTCGTCCGCCGCCATCCAGCCGGCAACGAGCAGCGACCCGTCGGCACGCGCGGCGATGGCCGGCTCCTCGTCGTCCTCGTCCGGCAGGGCGCCGACGATGGCCTCCAGCACGTCGGTGGCGGTGATGATCCCCTCGAAATGCCCGTATTCGTCGAAGACCAGCGTCATGTGGGCGCTGGCGGCGCGCAGCGTCCTCAGCACGTCGAGGGCGGGCGTCCGGTCGAGCACGATCGGCGCCTCCTGCACCAGGCTGCCGTAATCGGGGCGGCCGCGGCCGCCGAGCGCCTCGATGAGGTCCTTCACCAGCACCACGCCGATGATGGAATCGGCATCGCCGTCCTGCACGGGCAGGCGCGAGCGGCGGGTCGTGCGCAGCCGCCGGCGGATGGTCTCCGCCGGTTCGGCGAGGTTGATCATCTCCACCTCGCGGCGCGGCGTCATCAGCCCCCCGGCCGTGCGGTCGGCGAGGCGCATGACGCCGGCGATCATCTCGCCCTCGGCCCGCTCGATCACGCCGGCCGTCTCGGCCTCGGCGATGATGGTCTTCACCTCCTCCTCGGTGACCTTGTCGCCCCCGTCGCTCTTCTGCCCGAGGAGAGCGAGGATCAGCCGCCCCGATCCGTCCAGCAGCCAGACGAGGGGCGCAGCCACGCGCGACAGCAGCGCCATGGCCGGCGCCACCGCCGCGGCGATGCGCTCGGGGTCGCGCAGGGCGATCTGCTTCGGCACGAGTTCGCCGACGATCAGCGAGAGATAGGTGATGAGCACCACGACCGAACCGACGCCGAGCCAGTCCGCCACGCCCGCCGACAGGCCGAGGCTCTGCAGCCCGTCGCCGGCGCGCACGCCGAGCGTCGCGCCGGAAAAAGCGCCCGAGAGCACGCCGACGAGGGTGATGCCGATCTGCACCGTGGAGAGGAAGCGGCCGGGATGATCCGCCAGGGTCAGCGCCACGGCGGCGCCGCGGCTGCCCTGGTCGCTCAGCACCTTGAGACGCGCGGGGCGGGAGGAGACCACCGCCAGCTCGGACATGGCCAGGACGCCGTTCACCAGCGTCAGGACCAGAATGATCGCTATCTCGAGGTACAAAGATCTCTCACGTGCTGCGGCACCCGCACCCGTCGGCGGGCCGCTTCCGGCTCCCTCATACAGGATGGAGAGGCCCCGGCACCATGCCCCCCGTGCGGGCCGCGCAATGGCGCTGCGGCGGGGCGTCGCTTGACAGGACCTGACGGCACGGGGACAAGGCGCGACAGATCCTGACGTCACGCGGAACCCGCCATGTCCCACGCCCAGCTCCAGTCCGTCATCGAGACCGCCTTCGACAACCGCGCCGAGGTCAATGCGGGCACGAAGGGCGAGGTGCGCGAGGCCGTGGAGACCGCGCTGAACCTGCTCGATTCCGGCACCCTGCGCGTCGCCTCCAAGGAGACCGGCGCGTGGGTGGTGCACCAGTGGCTGAAGAAGGCGGTGCTGCTCTCCTTCCGCCTCAACGACATGACCACCATCGCCGGCGGCCCGGGCGACTCGTCCTGGTGGGACAAGGTGCCCTCGAAGTTCGACGGCTGGGGCGCCGCCGAATTCGGCAAGGCCGGCTTCCGCGCCGTGCCGAACTGCGTCGTGCGCCGCTCGGCCTTCATCGCGAAGAACGTGGTGCTGATGCCGTCCTTCGTGAACCTCGGCGCCTATGTTGACGAGGGCACCATGGTCGACACCTGGGCCACCGTCGGCTCCTGCGCTCAGATCGGCAAGAACGTCCACCTCTCGGGCGGCGTCGGCATCGGCGGCGTACTGGAGCCGCTGCAGGCCAACCCGACCATCATCGAGGACAACTGCTTCATCGGCGCCCGCTCCGAGGTCGTCGAGGGCGTCGTCGTCGGCGAGGGCTCGGTCATCTCCATGGGCGTATTCCTGTCCTCCTCCACCAAGATCGTCGACCGCCAGACCGGCGAGATCCACATCGGCAAGGTTCCGCCCTATTCGGTGGTCGTCTCCGGCTCGCTGCCCGGCAAGGCCCTGCCCGGCGAGAACTGGGGCCCCTCCACCTATTGCGCCGTCATCGTGAAGACCGTCGACGAGAAGACCCGCTCCAAGACCGGCATCAACGAGCTGCTGCGCGACTGACCGCGAAGGAAGGCACCCCGCCATGGCCGGGATCGACTGGACGAACCGGCAGATCTGGCTCGAGCCGGCGGCCTGGCGCTATCTCTTCCTCGATTTCGAGGGCCGCATCCCGCGCCTGCCCTTCTGGGTGGCGGCGGTGGCGCTCAACGTCTTCGCCTTCATCGGCGACCGCCTCGCCATGGATTTCGGCGGCCATCCCGCCGCCGCCGTGGTCGGCCTCGCCTTCCTCTATCCCTCGCTCGCGCTCGCCATCAAGCGGGCCCACGATCGCGGCCATTCCGACCTCTACCTGCTCTTCCTCTTCCTGCCGGCCTTCCTCGTCAGCCTGTTGCAGGTGCTCGGCTATTTCGACTCCGCCGGCCCCATGGGGCCCGTCCTCTCCGTCCTAGGCCTGTGGGTCCTCGTCGCCCTCATCGTCCTCGTCATCGATCTCGGCCTGCTGCGCGGCGAGGCGGGCCCCAATCGTTTCGGGCCCGACCCCCTCGCATGACACGCCCTTGAAACCTTGGGCGTTGACCTTGCCGCCACCGCCCGTCAGTCTCGGCGGGCCCGAGGGATCGCAGAGGCCCATCATGAACTTGCAACACCTCTTCCTGAACGGCGACGGCCGCATCGGCCGGCAGGACTTCTGGATCGGCATGGTCATCCTGATCGTCGCCAATATCGTGCTCGGCTTCGTCGCCGGCCTCGTCGGCTGGGCGGCAGCCGGCATCTGGGGCGCCGCCATCCTCGCCGGCCTCGTCGGCCTCGCCATGACGCTGCCGGCCTATTTCCTGCTGGTGAAACGGTCGAACGACCGCGACTACCCGCAGACCTATGTCCAGGCGCTGATGGCGCTGAACATCGCCTTCCAGATCAAGAACATGGTCGTGCCGATCGAGCTCGGCGGCCCGAGCCTCCTGTCCATGCTCTTCTCGCTGGCCATCGCGGTCGCCGGCCTCTGGGCCCTGGTCGATCTCGGCTTCTTCCAGGGCACCCGCGGGCCCAACCGCTACGGCCCCGACCCGCTGTCGGTTCCCGCATCCTGAGGACCCATCCCGCATGAGTGCAGATCCGGTCGCGCTGACGCGCGCCCTCGTCCGCTGCCCCTCCGTGACCCCGGCGGAGGGCGGCGCCCTCGACGCGCTGGAAGCGGTGCTGCGGCCGGCCGGCTTCGCCGTCGACCGGATCACCTTCTCCGAACCCGGCACGCCGGACGTGGAGAACCTCTACGCGCGCATCGGGACGGAAGCGCCCTATCTCCTCTTCGCCGGCCATACCGACGTGGTCCCGCCGGGCGATGCCGCGGCCTGGCGCCACGACCCCTTCGCAGGCGAGATTGCCGGCGGCGAACTCTACGGCCGCGGCGCGGTGGACATGAAGGGCGGCATCGCCTGTTTCCTCGCCGCCGTCCTCGATCATCTCGCGGCGAACGGCGGCAAACCTCAGGGCTCGGTCGGCTTCCTCATCACCGGCGACGAGGAGGGTCCTTCCGTCAACGGCACGGTCAAGGTGCTGGAATGGGTCCATGCCCGCGGCGAGCGCTTCGACCATTGCATCGTCGGCGAGCCGAGCAATCCGCAGGCCCTCGGCGACATGATCAAGATCGGCCGCCGCGGCTCGCTCTCCGCCATCGTCACCGTCGAGGGGCGCCAGGGCCACGTCGCCTATCCCGACCGCGCCGCCAATCCCATTCCCGTGCTGCTCGACATCCTCGCCCGGCTGACGGAACGACCGCTCGACGCCGGCAACGCCCATTTCCAGCCGTCCAACCTCGCCATCACCTCGGTGGACGTCGGCAACGCCGCCACCAACGTCATCCCGCAGACCGCCACCGGCCGCTTCAACATCCGCTTCAACGACGAGCACACGCTCGACGGGCTGAAAGCCTGGATCGAGGGCGTCGCGGCAGCGGCCGCAAGGCCCGGTATCACTGCGACCGTGACCTGGGCCCGCGGCAATTCTCAGAGCTTCATCACCAAGCCGGGGCCTTTCGTCGCGATGGTCAGCGAGGCCATCGCCGAGATCACCGGACGGCAGCCGGAGCTCTCCACCTCCGGCGGCACCTCCGACGCCCGCTTCATCAAGGACTATTGCCCGGTCATCGAGTTCGGCCTCGTCGGACAGACCATGCACGCGGTGGACGAGCGGGTGCCGGTCGCCGATCTCATGGCCCTCACCGCCATCTACCGACGCATCATCGACCGCTATTTCGCCGGCTGAGAGCGTCTCACCCCTCGCCGCCGGCGAGCAGGCTGGCATTGCCCCCCGCCGCCGCCGTGTTCACCGTCACCACCTGCTCAAGGGCAAAGCGCGGCAGGTAGTGAGGGCCGCCGGCCTTCGGCCCCGTTCCCGACAGGGCCGAGCCGCCGAAGGGCTGGGTGCCCACCACGGCGCCGATCATGTTGCGGTTGACGTAGACATTGCCGTGGGAGAGCCGCGCCACGACCTCCTCCACCACCTGGTCGATGCGCGAATGGATGCCGAGGGTGAGGCCCGTGCCGTTGCCGGCGATGGCCTCGGTGAGCTCGGCAAGCCGGCCGGCCTTCCAGGTCGTGACGTGCAGGACGGGGCCGAAGACCTCCTCGGTCAGGTCCTCCGGCCTCGCCACGCGGATGATCGCCGGGGCGACGAAGAGCCCCGCCGGCGCGCCTGAGGGAAGGCTCGCCTGCCAGACGAGGCGACCCTCGGCCCGCGCCTTCTCCACCACCGCCTCCAGCCGCGCCTTCGCCTCCTCGTCGATCACCGGGCCGACATGGGTCGCGGGATCGGCGGGATCGCCGATCTTCAGCTCCGCCGCGGCGCCGCGGATCATCTCCAGCATGCGCTCGGCCACGTCCTCCTGCAGGCAGAGGAGCCGCAGCGCCGAGCAGCGCTGGCCGGCCGAGCGGAAGGCCGACATGACCACGTCGTCGCTCACCTGTTCGGGCAGGGCGGTGGCGTCGACGATCATGGCGTTGATGCCGCCGGTCTCGGCGATGAGGGGCACGATGGGGCCGCGCTTTACGGCGAGCTGCTGGTTGATCTTCCACGCGACCTCGGTCGAGCCGGTGAAGGCGACGCCCGCGACCCGCGGCTCGCCCACCAGCAGGGCGCCCACGCGCCCGTCGCCCGGCACCAGCGCCAGCACGTCGGCGGGAATGCCCGCCCGGTGGGCGAGCGCCACCGCGGCGGCGGCCACAAGCGGCGTCTGCTCGGCGGACTTGGCGATGACGGCGTTGCCGGCGGCGAGCGCCGCCGCCACCTGGCCGAGGAAGATGGCGAGCGGGAAGTTCCACGGGCTGATGCAGACGATGGTGCCGCGGCCGCGCAGCGTGAGCCGGTTCTCCTCGCCGGTCGGGCCCGGCATGGCGAGGCCCTCGCCGAAGTGGCGGCGCGCCTCCTGGGCGTAGTAGCGGCAGAAGTCGACGGCCTCGCGCACCTCGGCGACGCCGTCGTCCAGCGTCTTGCCGGCCTCGCGCGCGAGCAGCGCGCAGACCATGCCGCGCTCCGCCTCCAGCGCATCGGCGAGCCTCTCCAGCGCCTCGGCGCGGGTGCTCGCCGGCGTGCGGCTCCAGGTCTTGAACCCTTCGGCCGCGCGGTCGAAGGCGGCCTTCACCACCGCCGCGTCCGCCTCTTCCACGGCGCCCACCACAGCGCCGTCCACCGGGCTCGTCACCGAGCGGATGGCACCGCGCATCGCCCTGCCGCCGACCAGCGGCCGGGCGCTGGCGGGAAAGCCCGCCGGTCCCTTGCCGACCTCCGCCAGGAAGGCGGCGAGCGCCTTGGCGTCGCCGAACTCGACGCCGGCCGAATTGACCCGGCCCGGGGCGTAGATGTCTTTCGGCAGCGGCAGCTTGCGCGGCCGCGCGTCCGCGGCATTGCCGATCCAGCTCTGCGGCCGCGCCAGCAGGCTCTCCACCGGCACGGCGGGATCGGCCGAGGCCGAGACGAAGGAGGAATTGGCGCCGTTCTCCAGCAGGCGGCGGACGAGATAGGCGAGGAGGTCGCGGTGGCCCCCGACCGGCGCATAGGTGCGGCAGGCCGCTTCGGGAAGCTTCGCCAGCAGGGAGTCGTACAAAGCCTCGCCCATGCCGTGCAGGCGCTGGAACTCGTAGCCCTCTGCGCCCCCGGCCTCCTCGAGGATCGTCGCGATGGTCAGGGCGTTGTGGGTGGCGAACTGCGGATAGATGCGTGGCCGCGCCGCGAGCAGGCGCCGTGCGCAGGCCATGTAGTTGAGGTCGGTCATCGGCTTGCGGGTGAAGACCGGGAAGTCCGGCAGGCCGCGCTCCTGCGCCCGCTTCACCTCCGTGTCCCAGTAGGCACCTTTCACGAGCCGCACCATCAGCCGGCGGTCGAGCCGGGCGGCGAGGGCGTCGAGCCAGTCGATCACCTGGAGCGCCCGCTTCTGGTAGGCCTGCACGGCGAGGCCGAAGCCCTCCCAGCCCGCGAGGGAGGGATCGGCGAGCACGGCGGCAATGACGTCGAGCGACAGCTCCAGCCGGTCGGCCTCCTCCGCGTCGACGGTGAAGTTGAGGTCGTGCGCCTTGGCTGCCTGGGCGAGCGTCAGGAGTTTCGGCACCAGCTCGCGCATGACCCGATCGCGGCTCACCGCCTCGTAGCGCGGATGCAGCGCCGACAGCTTCACCGAGATGCCCGGCCGGTTCGGCAGCGGCTCGTTGCCGGCCGCCTTGCCGATGGCGGCGATGGCGTCGTGGTAGGAGGCGAGGTAGCGCTCGGCGTCGGCCGCGGTGCGCGCGCCCTCGCCCAGCATGTCGTAGGAATAGCGGAAGCGGCGGGCCGAGCCCGCCCGGCCCAGCGCCTCGCCGATGGTCTGGCCGAGGACGAAGTGGGAGCCGAGGAGGCGCATGGCCTGGCGCGTCGCGGCGCGGACCGTCGGCAGCCCCAGCCGCTTGCCGAGCGTCTCCAGGATCCCCTCCGGGCTCTCGCCGGGATGGATGACGCGGGCGGTGACGCCGAGGGCCCAGGCGGAGGCCGAGACCAGCCAGGCCTCCGATTTCGTCGCCCGGTGGGCCCAGTCCGTGCCCGACAGCTTGTCCTCGATGAGGGCGTCGGCGGTGCGAGAATCCGGCACGCGCAGCAGCGCCTCCGCCAGCACCATCAGGGCGAGGCCCTCCTTGGTGGTCAGCGAATATTCGCGCAGGAAATCCTCGATACCGCCGAGCCCGCCGGACTTCGCCCGGATGGCGGCGATCAGCGCGCGCGCCCGCGCGTCGATCCTCTCCTCCGCCGCCGGGGAGAGGCTGGCGGTTGTGAGCAGGCGGCGGGCGACGGCCTCGTCGGCCTCGGCATAGGGGGCTTCGAACCGGGGAAGGGACGACACGGGCGGGCCTCGGTGGGGTTCATGGCGATATCGACAGGCTATCCGCAGTTCGACCGTGTTTCGAGGTGGCGTTTTGCCTTGTTCGCCGGACTATTCCCTAATCATCTCGCATCTGGTAGCGAATCCTTCGATGACGACACCTCTCGACGCCCTCGACCGCAAACTCCTCCGCCTCCTGCAGGAGGACGGCCGCATTCCGAATGTCGAACTTGCCGAAAGGGTCGGCCTCTCACCCACCGCCACCAGCGAGCGGGTGAAGCGCCTGACGCGTGACGGCATCATCGCCGGCTACGGGGCGCGGCTCGACCCGCAGAAGCTCGGCCGCGGCTTCCTGGTCTTCGTCGAGGTGACCCTCGACAAGACCACGCCGGACGTCTTCGACCGCTTCGCCACCGCCGTGGCGCGCGCCCCCGATGTGCTGGAATGCCATCTCGTCGCCGGCGGCTTCGACTATCTCATCAAGACGCGCGTCGCCGACATGGCGGCCTACCGCATCTTCCTCGGCGAGGTGCTCCTCTCGCTGCCCGGCGTGAGGGAGACGCGCACCTATGCGGTGATGGAGGAGGTCAAGGCGACGGCCAGCCTGCCGGTCTGAGACTCAGACCTCTTCCGTGACGGCCTCGTCCCGGGGGGCGGCCGGGGCGCGCGGACGCGGCGCGGCGAGGACGGATGCGGCCTGGCGCGCCTCGCGCGCCATGTCGACGAGACGGCCACCCTGGCCCTTGCCGCTGCGGATCATCACGTCGATCGCGGCCAGGGCTTGGTTCAGGCTGGCGATGGCGTCCCGGTGCGGCATGGACCTGTTCATCCCCTCTGGTCGTGACGGCCAGACGGTATGAGGGGAGGGTTTCAGCCGGGCGACACGAGCCCTGTGGATTGTTACCCGGCCGAAATACAGGACCTGAATCGGTTCAACCAGGCTTGCAGTCGAGCCTCGACTCCAGCGCGGCCTCCACCGCCGCCGCCGTATAGGGCAGCGGCGCGTAGTCGCCCGCCGCCCAGCGGGCGAAGAGGTCGCGGTAATGCGGCGAGGTCGGATCGCCCGACTGGCCCGGCGTGTTGATCGTCACCGAGCGGTCGAGGTCGGCGAGATCGACGACGAGGCGGAAGGACGACCCCATCATCGTGCGGAAATCCGTGCCCCGATAGCCGGTGTGCATCGGGGTGACCGACGAGCCGGCATGCGGCACCGGGCCGATCGCCCAGGCCCTGGCCTGGTCCTCCGGCAGGAGGAAGGACAGCGGATGCTCGAAATAGCCGTGATGCAGCTTGCCCCAGGCCCAGTCCGCCGGATCGGGCCCGAGAAGCTGCTTGACCTCCGCATGGGCCGCAGCGAGGGAGGCGAGAAGCAGGGCGTCGCGCGCCTGCGCGGGATCGCCGCCGAACCGGTCGTCGGGATTTTCGAGCAGGGCGAGGGTGCCGTCGACGTCGCCGGGCACCATGAGCGCGTGGAGTTCGGGCGCCACCACGGCGTTCCACAGCGCCTTCTTGAGGTGGCGCGACCACCAGACCTCGAACAGGGCGCCCGCGGCGGACGTGCTGGTCAGCGCGTGATCCCAGCCGGACAGCAGGGCGATGGCAGAGGCCGTCTCGGCATCGGGAGCCGTCAGGCCCGACAGCAGCTTGCCGAGGCGGCGGGCGGGAATGGAGACGACGTCGGTCTGCAGCGCCCTCGAGGTCGAGAGCGTGTGCGGCGAGACCGAGGCCAGCACCTCCTCGATGCGGGTTGCGCGCGAATAGTCCACCCATTCGAAGCCGAAGGGATAGGCCTTGTGGTCCCAGCCTTCCGGCACGTTCATCTCGTTGGCGGAGAAGACGAAGCCGCGCGCCGGATTGTGCACCAGCGGCGCCTGCGACCGGTCGCGCCAGCCGGCCCATTCGTAGCGGCCGTCGCCCGGCACCGGCAGCAGACCGTCCCAGTTGGGTCGGATCGGATTGATGCCCGCCGGCATCCAGGCGATGTCGCCTGCCTTGTCGGCGAAGACGAGGTTGCAGGAGGGCGTGCCCCACGTCACCGCCGCATCGCGGAACTCGGCGAGGTTCTTCGCGCGCATCAGCTTGTGGGCAACGAGATAGGGCGCCGTGCCCGGCTCGAAATAGGCGGCGCGCACCGCATAAAGCCGGCCGGCCGCGGCATCCTCATGGACCACCGGCCCGTGGCGGGTGAACTTCAGCGTCAGGATCTGGTCGTCGCAACCCTTGACCTTGATCTTCTCCTCGACCGTGCGCACCCGCTCCCAGCCCTCGCCGTAGCGGTAGAGATCGCGGTCCTCGGGGCTCGTCTCGTAGACGTAGAGATCCTCCTGGTCGATGTAGAAGATCGTCAGGCCCCAGGCGATCGTCCCGTTGTGGCCGATCATCACGCCCGGCACCGAGGGCTCGCCCGCCCCCACCACGTCGAGGGTCGGGCAGGTCAGGTGGAAGATCGTCCTGAGCGACGGCATGCCGTGGATGCGGTGGGGATCCGAGGCGAGGATCGGCATGCCCGTGTCGGTCCGGGAGCCGTGCACCGCCCAGTTGTTCGAGCCGGTGTACTGGGCGTCGAGCACCACTTCGAGCAGGTCGGTGGTCGAACGCCATTTCGGCGCATCCTCGAGGCTCGCCGCCAGACGCTCCTTCGAGAAGGTCGCATTGGCGGTGGCGAGCTTGATGACGTCGAGCACGGCCAGCGGCACGCTCGCCGGATCCAGCCCCTCGGGTACGACCGGCGTCACCTGCGGCTCGAGCCAGCGGCGCAGCAGGTCGGTGCGGTGGTCGGCCTTCCCATGGACCTGGCAGCGCAGGATTTCCGACAGCGCGTTGCGCGACAGCGAATGGGTGCGGATTCGCGAGACGTCCTCCGGCGCCCAGCGGGCCGGCTTCGTGCCGAGAAGACCGAACTCGAAGGGCAGCAGCGAGGGATCGGCCTCCGTCATGGCGACGAAGGCGTTGATGCCCCTGGTGAAGGCCGTGAACGTCGCCTTGGCCTCGGGCCCGTAGGCGGCGAACTCAGCCTCGCTGTCGCCGCGGTAGAGGAACAGCCGCGACGCGCGGTCCTGCTCGATGAAGCCGGGACCGAAATCGCCGGCGAGCAGGCCGAGGCCGCGCTTGCGGAACAGATCGATCTGGAAGAGGCGCTCGCGCGCCGCGTAGAAGCCCTGCAGGAAGAACAGATCCGCCTCGTTCTCCGCCCGGATATGGGGAATTCCGTTGGCGTCGATGCCGATGGACCCCGGCGCCGAAAGTCCGGGGAGCGTGAGCGTTTCTGTCTGGGTCATGGCCGTACAAGTCGCTGCGAGGGAGCCAGACTCTGCACGCCGGGCAGGGGCATGTCATCCTTTTCCGGCGCGAACGAGGCCTGCAACGATGCGGGCCTATCGACAGGCGATACGCTCTGGAAGCATTTGGAAAGGGTGATCCCGACATCCTCAGTTACCGGCGCTTCAAAGCCGGGGTCGCGCGTGCTCATATGGCCGCAAGGATGCGGCGCCCGGGCCGGCGCCTCGCACGACGCTTTTTTCCGTCATTCTCCGTGGGTGTGTCATGAAGATCACCGTTC
Organism: Phreatobacter cathodiphilus; assembly: GCF_003008515.1. NCBI lineage: Bacteria > Pseudomonadati > Pseudomonadota > Alphaproteobacteria > Hyphomicrobiales > Phreatobacteraceae > Phreatobacter > Phreatobacter cathodiphilus. Next base: position 3,643,713 of record NZ_CP027668.1, read on the forward strand.
TCGGCTCCGGCGACGCCTTCGGCTCCGGCGGCCGCTACTCGACCTGTCTGCACCTCGCCGGTGACGACGGCACGGTGATGCTGGTCGATTGCGGCGCGACCTCGCTCCTCGCCATGCAGCGCGCCGGTATCGATCCCAACAGCGTCTCGGCGATCCTGCTGACCCATTTCCACGCCGACCATATCGGCGGGCTGCCCTTCTTCATGCTGGATGCGCTGTTCAACGCCCGCCGCAAGGCGCCGCTCACCATCGCCGGACCGAAACGCGTCCAGGAATGGGTGAAGGCGGTGATGGAGGCGGCCTTCCCCGGCTCCTCGTCCAACGCCTATCCCTTCGAGATCACCTATCTCGAAGTCTCGCCCGACAAGCCGGCGACGGTCGCCGGCAACGCCGTCACCGCCTTTCCCATGGTGCATGACCAGCGCGCCGGTCCCTGCCAGGGCTACCGCATCGCCCGCGACGCCAAGGTCTTCGCCTATTCCGGCGACACGACATGGACGGAAGACCTCGTCCCCCTCGCCGACGGCGCCGACGTGCTGCTGGTCGAGTGCTACACGTGGGACATTCCGCTGAAGAACCACCTGGACTGGAAGACCCTCTCCGGCCGCCTCGCGGACCTGAGGGCGAAGCGCGTCATCCTCACCCATATGGGCCCGCAGATGCTCGCCAACCGCGACAAGGCGACGGTCGCCTGCGCCGAAGACGGGCTCGTCATCCACCCCTGAGCCCCTTTTGGGGTTCTTGCGCCGCCGCCCTTGCCCTATCCTGCGCCGCCGGGAGGATCTCGACGTGACGGAGCGGGCATGACGCAGCCATGGGACGACCTGTTCGACGCGGCGCGCGAGGCGCAGGGACGGGCCTATGCTCCCTATTCGCGCTTCCGCGTCGGTGCCGCGATCCGCGCCGCGTCGGGGCGCATCCATGCCGGCTGCAACGTCGAAAACGCCGCCTATCCCGTCGGCACCTGCGCCGAGGCCGGCGCGGTCGCCGCCATGCTCCTCGCCGGCGACCGCGCCATCGCCGAGATCCTCGTCTTCGCCGAGGGCCCCGAACTCTGCACCCCCTGCGGCGCCTGCCGCCAGCGGCTGCGGGAGTTCGGTGCCGGCACCATGGCCATCCACGTCGCCGGACCGGAGGGCGTCAGGGCGCGCTTCACCCTCGGCGAACTGCTCCCCCATGCCTTCGGCCCGGACACTCTGGCATGACCGCCGCCCGTATCATCCGCGCCGCCGCGGGCGACGCGCCCATCGCCTGCGCGATCGTTCTCGGCACCGGCCTCGGGCCGCTGGCGGAAGAGGTGGAGGAGCCGGTCGCCCTGTCCTATGCCGACCTCCCCGGTTTTCCCCCCGTCGGCGTCTCCGGCCATGCCGGCCGGCTGGTGATCGGGACGCTGGAGGGGCGGCGCGTCGCCGTGCTCCAGGGCCGCGCCCACACCTACGAGAGCGGCGATCCCCGCGTCATGAAGCCGGTCATCGACACGCTCGCGGCCCTCGGAGTGCCGCGGCTGCTCCTGACCAACGCCGCCGGCTCGCTGAAGCCGGACATGCCGCCGGGGTCGATCATGGCGATCGAGGACCACATCGCCCTCTTCGGCCCCAACCCGCTGATCGGCCTGAAGGGCGACGACCGCTTCGTGCCGATGAACGGCGCCTACGACCCGGTCCTGCGCCGGGTGATTGCCGGCGGCGCGGCGCGCCGACGCGTCGCGCTGTTCGAGGGCGTCTACGCCTGGGTGACCGGCCCGAGCTTCGAGACGCCCGCCGAGATCCGCGCGCTGCGCACCCTCGGCGCCGACGCAGTGGGCATGTCGACGGTCCCAGAGGTGATCCTCGCCCGCCATGCCGGGCTCGCGGTGGCCGGCCTCTCGATGATCACCAATCTCGCCGCCGGCCTCGCCCCGCACGCGCCCTCCCACGCCGAGACCAAGGCGGTGGCGGCGGCGGGCGCCAGCGCCATGGAAGCGGTGATCCGCGGTTTCCTGACGGAATGCATCGATGACTGACGCCACCATCGCCCGCCGCGCCGTGGCCCTCCTCGACCTCACCGACCTGTCCAACGGTCTCGACGAGGCCGGCGTCGAACGGCTCTGCGCCCGCGCCCTGACGCCGCTCGGCCCCGTCGCCGCCGTCTGCCTCTGGTCGGGCTTCTTGCCGCAGGCGCGCCGCCTTCTGAAGGGCACTCCGGTGCGGATCGCCACCGTCGTCAACTTCCCCGCCGGCGAGGACGACGTCATGCGCGTCGCCGACGAGGCGCGCTGGGCCCTGCTCGACGGGGCCGACGAGATCGACGTCGTGCTGCCCTGGCGCACGCTCATGGCCGGCCGGCACGAGGTGGTCGGCGCCCTGCTCGGCGCGGTGAGGGCCGTGGTGCCGCAGGGCCGCACCCTCAAGACCATCCTGGAGACGGGCGAGCTGAAGAGCCCCGAGCTCATCCGCGCCGCCGCCCGCATCGCCATCGGCACCGGCGCCGACATCATCAAGACCTCGACCGGCAAGACCGCCGTCTCGGCGACGCCCGAGGCCGTCCGCCTCATGCTGGAGGAAATCTGCGCCTCCGGCCGGACCGTCGGCATCAAGCCCTCCGGCGGCATCCGCACCCTCGAAGACGCCCGCACCTACCTCGCCCTCGCCGACGAGATCATGGGGATCGGCTGGGCGACGCCGGCGACCTTCCGCTTCGGCGCCTCCGGCCTCCTCGACCAGCTTCTGGCCGCAGGAAAGGCCGCGCCATGAGCGACAGCCGCCCCGCCTTCATCCCGCAGGAGATCATCCGCGCCAAGCGCGACGGCGCGACCCTCGGCGAGGCCGACATCGCCGCCTTCGTCGCCGGCATCGGCGCCGGGACCGTCACCGAGGCGCAGGTCGCCGCCTTCGCCATGGCCGTCTTCTTTCGCGGCATGACCATGGACGAGCGCGTGGCGCTGACCCGCGCCATGACCGCGTCGGGGCGCACGCTCTCCTGGCGCGACCTCGACCTGCCCGGCCCCGTCCTCGACAAGCACTCCACCGGCGGGGTCGGCGACACCGTCTCGCTAATGCTGGCGCCCATGGTGGCGGCGGCCGGCGGCTTCGTGCCGATGATCTCCGGCCGCGGCCTCGGCCATACCGGCGGCACGCTCGACAAGCTGGAAGCCATTCCCGGCTACGACGCCACGCCCTCGCAGGAACGTTTTCGCCGCACCGTGCGTGAGGTCGGCTGCGCCATTATCGGCCAGACTGCCGATCTCGCCCCCGCCGACAAGGTGATCTACGGCGTGCGCGACGTCACCGCGACGGTCGAGTCCATCCCGCTCATCACCGCCTCGATCCTGTCGAAGAAGCTCGCCGCCGGCCTCGACGGCCTCGTCATGGACGTGAAGACCGGTTCCGGCGCCTTCATGCCGGCCTTCGCCGCGTCACGGGACCTCGCCGAATCCATCGCCGCCGTCGCCACCGGCGCCGGCCTGCCGACCGTGGCGCTGGTCACGGCCATGGACCAGCCCCTGGCGCCCGCCGCCGGCAATGCGCTGGAGGTCCGGATCGCCATCGAGCACCTGGAGGGCGGCCACGCCGTCTCGCGCCTGCACGGCGTCACCATGGCGCTCGCCGCCGAGCTGCTGGTGCTCGGCAGGCTGGAGCCCGACCTCGAATCCGCCCTCGGCAAGCTCGAGCGCGTCCTCGCCAACGGCCGGGCGGCCGAGACCTTCCAGCGCATGGTCTCCGCCCTCGGCGGGCCGAACGACCTGATGGAGCATCCGGACAAGCACCTGCCGCGCGCTCCCCTGGTGCGCCCGGTCGCAGCTCGCGAAGCCGGCACGGTTCTCGCCATCGACACCCGCGCCATCGGCATGGCCGTCGTCGCGCTGGGCGGCGGGCGCACCCGCTCCGCCGACCCCGTCGATCACGCGGTCGGCCTCACCGGCCTCGTCGCCCTCGGCGACACGCTGGAGGCCGGCCAGCCGCTGGCCCTCGTCCACGGCCGCGACGAGGCGGCGATGGCGGCCGCCGCCGCCATGATCGCCGGGGCGGTGACGGTCGGCGAGGGCGGCGCCGCGGTCGGCGCCCTCGTGCAGGCGCGGATCACCGGCTGATGGCGCGCGCCTTCGTCCTCGTCCTCGATTCCGTCGGCATCGGCGCCAGCGCGGATGCCGGGAGTTACGGCGATGCCGGCGCCGACACGCTCGGCCATGTCGCGGGATGGTTCGCCGCGAACGGCCTGCCCTTCGCCCTGCCGCACCTCGATCGGCTCGGCCTCGGCGCGGCGGCCCGCGCCTCCACCGGCCGCCTGCCGCCGGGCCTCACCGCCGCGGAGCCCTTCGCCGGGCGCTGGGGCTATGCCGTGGAAGCCTCGAAGGGCAAGGACACGCCCTCCGGCCACTGGGAGATCGCCGGCCTGCCAGTGCCGTTCGACTGGGGCTATTTTCCGCAGAGCATCCCCTGCTTCCCCGCGGCGCTGACCGAGGCCCTCGTCCGCGAGGGGGAGCTCCCCGGCATCCTCGGCGATTGCCATGCCTCGGGCACCGAGATCATCGCCCGTCTCGGGGCCGAGCACATGGCGACGGGCAAGCCCATTCTCTACACCTCCGCCGATTCCGTGCTGCAGATCGCCGCCCACGAGGAGACCTTCGGGCTCGACCGGCTCGACGCCCTCTGCCGCATCGCCCGCCGGCTCTGCGACCCCCTCGGCATCGGCCGCGTCATCGCCCGGCCCTTCACCGGCACCGATGCGGCGAGCTTCACCCGCACCGCCAACCGCCGCGACTATGCCGTGCCGCCGCCGGCGCCGACCCTGCTTCAGGTCGCCTCGGAGGCGAGGCGGGAGGTGATTACCGTCGGCAAGATCGGCGACATCTTCGCCCATGTCGGCACCGGCGAGGTGCTGAAGGCCGCCGGCAACGCGGCGCTCGGCGCGCGCACCCTCGAAGGACTGGCGCGGCTGTCCGACGGCGGGCTGCTCATGGCCAATTTCATCGACTTCGATTCGCTCTACGGCCACCGGCGCGACCCGGAGGGCTACGGTCGCGCGCTGATGGCCTTCGACGCCTGGCTGCCCTCGCTCGTGGCCGCGCTGCGGCCCGGCGACCTCTGTATCGTCACCGCCGACCACGGCTGCGACCCGACCTATCGCGGCACCGACCACACCCGCGAACACGTGCCGGTCCTCGCCTTCGGCCCGGCGCTGCCGACAGGCTCCATCGGCCGGCGCGACAGCTTCGCCGACATGGCCGCCGCCGCCGCGGCTCATCTCGACCTGCCATGGGCAGGCGCCGGCCGGCCGTTCTGACCCGGCGCTCCGAAACAACGCCCCTTGCCGCGCGTTGAACGCCGTGTTTCACAGGGCGCAATCCGGTATCCCGCCGTCACGAAAGCCGTCGCATGTCGCTCCTCCACGTTTACTGGCGCGTCCTCAAGCAGCTCGGCCCCGAGACGCGGCTCGGCATGACGCTGCTCGCCTGCAACATCGTGCTCGCCTGCATCATGTTCGCCGAGCCGATCCTGTTCGGCCGCATCATCGACACGCTCTCCGCCGCCCAGGCGCGCGGTCGCACCGTGACCTGGAGCGAGATCCTGCCGCTGGTCGCGGCCTGGGTGACCTTCGGCCTCTTCACCATCGCTGCCGGCGTGCTCGTCGCCTTGCATGCGGACCGCATGTCGCACCGGCGCCGCCTGGCCTTCATGCAGCACTTCTTCGAGCACGTGCTGAACCTGCCGCTGAGCTACCACTCCGGCGCCCATTCCGGCCGCCTGCTGAAGCAGATGCTGGAAGGCTCCAACGCCATGGCCTGGCTGCTGCTCTCCTTCCTGCGCGAGCACTGCGCCTCGCTCATCGCGCTGGTGATCCTGGTGCCGGTCTCCCTGTGGGTGAACTGGCGGCTCGGCAGCCTCCTCGTCGTGATGGTCTTCTTCTTCTTCATCCTGACGAGCTGGGTGCTGCGCAAGACGGAGACGCTGCAGGGCCGGGTTCAGGAGTATCACAACGCCCTCGCCGAACGCGCCACCGACGCCCTCGGCAACGTGCCGGTCATCCAGTCCTTCACCCGCATCGAGGCCGAGGTGCGCGCCATGCGCGCCACCGTCGACGCGCTGCTGGCGGCCCAGATTCCCGTCCTCTCCTGGTGGGCCATCGCCGCGGTCGCCTCCCGCGCCTCGGCGACGCTGACGGTCCTCTCCATCTTCCTCGTCGGCACCTGGCTGCACATCAACGGCCTCGCCTCCATCGGCGAGATCGTCACCTTCATGGGCTTCGCCACCATGCTGATCGGCAAGCTCGAGGCGCTCGTCGGCTTCATCAACTCGGTTTTCCTCGAGGGCCCGAAGATCAAGGACTTCTTCGACGTCGTCGACACCGCGCCGCAGGTCCACGACCGGCCGAACGCCCTCGACATCGGGCGCGTCGAGGGCACGGTCGCCTTCGAGAACGTCTCCTTCTCCTATGACGGCAAGCGAACCGCCGTCCTCGACCTGTCCTTCGTGGCCAAGCCCGGCGACACCATCGCCCTCGTCGGCTCCACCGGTTCGGGCAAATCGACGACCCTGTCGCTGCTGCACCGGGTCTTCGACCCGCAATCGGGCCGCGTCCTCATCGACGGCCACGACATCCGCGACATCGCCCTGGTCTCGCTGCGCCGGAACATCGGCGTCGTCTTCCAGGAGCCGATGCTGTTTGCCCGCACCATCAAGGAAAACCTCCAGGTCGGCCGTCCCGAGGCGAGCGAGGAGGAGATCTGGCAGGCCTGCGAGCGGGCCCAGGCGCTCGACTTCCTCAAGCGCCAGCCGGAAGGTCTCGACACCGAGGTGGCCGAGCGTGGCCGTTCGCTGTCGGGCGGCGAGAGGCAGCGCCTCTCCATCGCCCGCGCCCTCCTGAAGGACCCGCCCATCCTCATCCTCGACGAGGCGACCTCCGCCCTCGACGCCACCACCGAGCAGAAGCTGCAGCTGGCGCTCGAGGAGGTGATGAAGGGCCGCACCACCTTCGTCATCGCCCACCGCCTCGCCACCATCCGCCACGCCTCCCGCATCCTCGTCTTCGACCAGGGTCGGGTGGTGGAGAGCGGCACCTTCGAGGAGCTCGTCGCCCATGGCGGCATTTTCGCCGCGCTGGCGAAGGCGCAGTTCATGTCGGGCGCCGAGGAGATGCCGGCGGGAAAGCCGGTCGTCGCGGGGTGATGGGCTGAACGTCTCGCAGGTCCGCGCCCGGGAGCACTGTCTGTCACCCCCGGCGAGGCCGAAGGCCGAGGGAAGGGGGTCCAGGAGCCACGAGGCGGCGACCCAGGTCGCATGCGACGAACCGCGGATCGCAGTTGCCCGGCAACTCCTGGATCCCCTTCCCCTCGCTTCGCTCGGCCGGGGATGACGGGATCTGCGCCGGGAAGCGAGTGGGGCCGCCTCTCCTGGACGTGTTCTAGACGAAGCTCAGGCTCATCGGCATCACGTCCAGCCCCTCGACCTCGGTCGACCAGGTCTCGCCGGCCGCGATCGGAAAGGCGCGGGTCACCGTGCCGGTGGTGATGATCTCGCCCGCGGCGATCGGGCTCGCTTCGGGATCGGCGGCGAGGACGCCTGCGAGATGGCGGACCGCCGACAGGGGGCCGTCCAGCACGTTGGCGGCGATGCCGCGGTCCATCTTCTGGCCGTTCCGGAACAGGGTGATGGCGAAGCCGGTCAGCGCCGCCATCCAGCTCTCGGCGTCGCCCGAGACCTCCGTGCGCGGGCCGCAGAACAAGGCGCCGTGCAGGCCGAAGGCCGCCTGGCAGTCGGCACCCTGGAACACCCAGCCGGGATAGAGCGACTGGACGATCTCGAAGCCGTGGGCGACCCAGCCGACGGCGCCGAGGATGGCCCTCTCGTCCATCGACGCCGTCACAGGGGCCCTGAAGCCGAGCACGATCTCCGGCTCGATCCGCGGCTCGACGAGATGGCCGATGGCGGCCTCCGCCGGCCCGTCCACGTCGCGGAAAGTGGTGTCGTAGACGGGCCCCCAGATCGGCGAGAACACGCCGTACTCCGCCCAGATCGTCCGGTTGGTGAAGCCGATCTTGCGGCCGATGATCCTCTCGCCGGCCGCCGTCCGTCGCCGGGCCACCTCGTGCCCGACCTTCTCGCCGTCCGCCACCGTGAAGGTCGGCTCGGCCTGCGTCAGCGGCGGCATCTGGCGCCGGCCGCGATAGGCGGCGAGCACGGCGTCCGCGAACATCCGGGTCTGGGAGGAGCAGAGCGACATGGGCGCGGTCCTGAGTGGGTGCCCGGCAAACAAAACCCCGGCACGGAGGCCGGGGTTCTGAAAGCGGGGATCGCGTGGTGCGCCTCAGCGCGACGGCGTGGCCGGAGCCGGCGTCGCCGGAGCGGCGGGAGCTGCCGGAGCCGGGGCGGCGGCGGCGCGCTGGCTCGGCGGGAAGGCCGGATCGGTGGCCGTGCCACGCAGCAGTTCGAGGGCGCGGCCGATCTGGACGTCGTCCTTCTGTTCCGGCGGCACGTAGACCGAGGAGGCCGAGCGCTCTTCCTGTCCCTCGGCGGCGTTGTTGCGCAGGTGACCGCGAAGGCCCGCCTCCCCGCGGTTCTCCTGCAGGCGGGCGCGCATCGCCTCCGGCACCGGCTGTTCCAGCACGATGTCCGGATCGATGCCGCGCGCCTGGATGGAGCGGCCCGACGGCGTGTAGTAGCGCGCCGTGGTGAGGCGCAGCGCGCCCTGGCTGCCGAGCGGGATGATGGTCTGCACCGAGCCCTTGCCGAAGGAGCGGGTGCCGAGCACGGCGGCCCGCTTGTGGTCCTGCAGCGCGCCGGCGACGATCTCGGAGGCCGAAGCCGAGCCGCCGTTGATCAGCACGATGATCGGCTTGCCGCCGGTCAGGTCGCCGCCGCGGGCGTTCCAGCGCTGGGTCTCCTCGGCGTTGCGGCCGCGGGTGGAGACGATCTCGCCGCGTTCCAGGAAGGCGTCGGAGACCGAGACGGACTGGTCGAGCAGGCCGCCGGGATTGTTGCGCATGTCGAGCACATAGCCGCGCAGCTTGTCGGCGGGCACCTTGGACTTGATGTCCTCGATGGCCTTGCGCAGGTTTTCCGTCGTCTGCTCGTTGAACTGGGTGATGCGCACATAGCCCACATCGTCACCGAGAATCTGGTGACGCACGGCGCGGATGACGATGCGGTCGCGGGTGATCTCGATGTCGCGCGGCGCCGCGCCCGAGCGGGTGACGCGGATGGTGATCTTCGAGCCCACCGGGCCGCGCATCTTCTCCACCGCCTGCTGCAGGGTGAGGCCCTGGATCGGCTCGGCGTCGATATGGGTGATGATGTCGTTGGCGAGGATGCCGGCCTTGGAGGCCGGCGTGTCGTCGATCGGGGAGACGACCTTGATCAGGCCCTCCTCTTGGGTCACCTCGATGCCGAGGCCGCCGAACTCGCCGCGCGTCTGCACCTGCATGTCGCGGAAGTTGCGCGCGTCCATGAAGCTCGAATGCGGATCGAGGCCGGTGAGCATGCCGTTGATGGCGCTCTCGATCAGCTTGGCGTCGTCGGGCTTCTCGACATAGTCGGTGCGCACGCGCTCGAAGATGTCGCCGAACAGGTTGATGTGCCGGTAGGTGTCGGAGGCCGCGGCATTGGCGGTCATCCCGAGAATGGCCCGGGGCTGCGTGACCGCAACGGTGGCCAGCGCGCCCATGGCGGCGCCGGCGAGGAGGATCGAAGCTCTGCGCATCATCCGCGAACCCTTTCAGTGGCCTGCACGCCCGGTGTCCTCGTGGTCCACCATGGCGCTGGGTCGACACTCGACCCGTCTTTCCGGAACTCGACGTAGAGAACGGGCTGGGAAGAGCCCGTCGTCACCGCGGAGGCTGGCGGCGGGGCGTGGCCCATCACACCGACCGGCTCCCCCGCCAGCACGAACTGTCCAAGATCGACCGTGATCCTGTCCATGCCGGCCAGGACGAGATGATACCCGCCGCCGGCATTCAGGATCAAGAGTTGGCCGTAGGTCCGGAACGGACCCGAATAGACCACCCAGCCGTCCGCCGGCGCGGTGACCGAAGCCGCCGGCCGCGTGGCGATCGATAGGCCTCGCTCGGCGCCGCCGAGACCGTCGGGATCGCCGAACTCCCTGAGCCGCACGCCCAGGACGGGCAGGGAAAGGGCGCCGCGCGCCTGTTCGAAGGGAATGGCCGGGTTCATCCGCGCCGCATTCTGCAGCGCCGCCATCTGCTGGCGGCGGTCGATGACGGCCGGCCCGCGGGCGACGGTGGTGGTGCGGGCGGCCTCCGCGGCGCGATGCGCGGCGGCGATCTCCGTCTCCATACGCCCTATCAAATGTTCGAGATCGGCGGCCTGGCGGGCGAGCGTCGCTGCGCGCGCCTTCTCCGTCTCCAGCGACTGCTCGCCGGCCGCGACCTGGCCGCGGCGGGCCTCGGCGAGGGCGTCGAGACGGACCCGTTCGGCGCGCAGCGACACCGCCTCGCGGCGCAGGTGGTCGCGTTCGGTCGCGATGCGGGTGCGCAGGCTCGAAAGCTCCTCGAGGTCGCGCGCCAGCACCGTGACCGCCTCACGCATTTCCGGCACGAGCGTGCCGAGCAGCATGGCGGTGCGGACGCTCTTCAGCACGTCGTCGGGACCGACCAGCATGGCCGGCGGCGGGCGGCGACCCATGCGCTGCAGCGAGGCGAGCACCTCGGCGATGAGCTGCCGCCGGTCGTGCAGCGACTGGCGCACCGTCAACTGACGGGCGTCGAGCCCGCCGAGATTGTCTTCGATGGCCGCCATCCGCTCCTCGCCGGCGCGCACACGGGCGGCGGTGTCGATGCTGGAGCGCACCAGGGCGGCGCGGTCATTGCGCAGGGCCGTGACCTCGGCCTCGACGCGGGCGCGCTCGGCGGCATTGCGGGCGATGTCGGCCTGGATCGCCTCCAGCTCGCGCTGGCGCTCGCGGCGCTCGGCCTCGGCCCGCTCGGCGGGTGTCGCCGGCTCGGCCGCGACCGACCCGGCGGAGACCAGGGTCAGGACGGCGGCGGCGAGGAGGAGCGGCCTGGACTGCATCGGTCCCGAATCAGCGGGGGCGGGAAGAGACCGATGCTACATGGCGGCCGGGCCGGGCGGAATCGCGGCGGCCGCTTGCCCATTTGAAGGCGGGAAACAAGCCGCCGTGATCGGGATCAGTTGAACAGCGCGTCGATGTCGTCCTGGCTGGCGTGGCCGGCATCCTCGGAGAGCTTCGGGCCGTTGAGGAGGGCGGCGTCGCCCGTAGCCTCGGCGATCCCCTCCACCTCGATGTCCTTGAAGCTGTCGAGCCCGCCCCAGATCTCCATCATCTTGACGATCCGATCCTCGATGAACTTCAGCGTGTTCACCACCTTGGTGATGCGCTGTCCGGTGAGGTCCTGGAAGTTGCAGTGCTCGAAGACGGTGATGATCTTCTGCTGGATGTCGTCGATCGCCGCCTTGTCCTGGGTGCTCTTCAGCTTGGCGGCGAGCTGGCTGGCGATCTGGTCGATGCCTTCGGCGGCGGACAGGATGCCCTCGGTCGCCTGTTCCGTGCCGGTGACGATGGCGTCGAGCTCGTGGGTGACGCGCGTCATCTGCTTGCCCTTGAAGCCGGTGACGTGGAGCGTGGCGATCTCGTGCTTGGTCTGGTCGATGGCCTGCCAGATCTGGTCGAGCTCGGCCTTCAGCTTGATCGCCTCCTGCATCTCCGCGCGGTAGGCGTCGATCATCTGCTTGGAGACCTCTTCCGGCGGGCGGATGAGGGCGCGCAGCTGCTTGATCTCGGAGAGGATCTCGTGATGCCCGCCGTGGGCGGAGGCGCCTTTGGGATGCGGCGAGGTCTCCGGCTGGGAGATCACTTCGATGCGGAAGGCTCGTTTTTGGGCGCGCATGGACGATCCGGGCAATTCTTCGCCTCCGGCCTGAGCGACCGGTCCGGACGACGGTACCGTCAGGGAGTTAAGAGCCGGTTCCACCGCAATCCCACAGAAAGTTAGGGGACAATCCAAAAGACGATCAGGGTTAATGATGGCTTTACACCGCGGCTGGACGTTTTCGGCCACCATCCCGACGTCTTTTACATGCGCTTAACCGTAAAAACACGCCGACGACATGCACACTCCGAAAAGGATGCTGGAAAGCGCCGCGTTTACCATTCCATGGCCGTTTGCGGTGTTCTGCTGAAGGCTCAGGAGACGCCGGGCATCTTGTCCCGTCGCCCCGTCCAGCGTTCCGAGTACGGCGATGTCCCCTTTCCGTCTGATGGCCGCCCTGGCGGCGCTCTGCCTCCTCGCCACCATCCCGCAGGCCTCGGCGCAGATCGCCGGCGCCCGCCGCGACCTCGGTGGCGGCTTCATCGAGTTCCTCTACAACGGCGGCCAGCCCGCCGGCCCCATCGCCGGCGCCCGGCGCCAGGGCGCTCCCGCTCATGCCGCTCCCGCCTATGCGGCGCCGACCTCGCCGGCCCATCTGCGGGCTTCCCACGGCGTCGCCCCCGATCTCGAGCCGGTGCGCCCGCTCGTCTCCCGGCCCGCCGAGCCGCGGGTGCAGCGCGAGGCGGCGCCTGTGCGCGGCATCGATCCGCGCTTCCTGCCGCAACAGGTGCCCTACCAGACCAGCCATCGCCCCGGCACCATCGTCATCAACACCGCCGAGCGCCACCTCTACCTGGTCCAGGCCGGCGGCACCGCCATGCGCTACGGCGTCGGCATCGGCCGCCCCGGCTTCGGCTGGCGCGGCACCAAGACCGTCACCCGCAAGGCCGAGTGGCCGGACTGGCGCCCGCCCGCGGAGATGCTGCGCCGCCGCCCCGACCTGCCGCGCTTCATGGCCGGCGGCCCCGCCAATCCCTTGGGCGCGCGCGCCCTCTATCTCGGCTCCTCGCTCTACCGCATTCACGGCTCCAACGAGCCCTGGACCATCGGCCAGGCGGTCTCGTCGGGCTGTTTCCGCATGCGCAACGAGGACGTGATCGACCTCTACGGCCGCGTGCGGGTGGGCACGAAGGTGGTGGTGATGTGAGCTTCGCCGCCGGGCCTCCGGGCCCTGCGGCTGTCCTTGCGGCGGGCAAGCGTAACAGCGCCCCGCCGCGGCGCTCGAACGAGCGGACAGGAGGGGCCGCTCCGTCTCACGACGGGGCGGCCTTTCCGTTTCCGCCTCAGGCGCCGCCGATGAGGATGCCGGCCGCCAGCACCAGCGCGCCGCCCAGCACGATCTGGAAGGTCGCCCGGAGGAAGGGCGTCTCCATGTACCGGTTCTGGATCCAGACGATCGCCCAGAGCTCGATGAAGACCACGGCGAAGGCGATGGCCGTCGCGGTCCAGAAGTTCGGGATGAGATAGGGCAGCGCGTGACCGAGCCCGCCGACCGCCGTCATCACGCCCGAGGCGATGCCGCGCTTCCACGGCGACCCGCGCCCCGACACCTTGCCGTCGTCGTGGGCGGCCTCGGTGAAGCCCATGGAGATGCCAGCGCCGATCGAGGCCGAGAGCCCGACCAGGAAGGTCGTCCAGGGGTTCTGCGTGGCGAAGGCGGTGGCGAAGATCGGCGCCAGCGTCGACACCGAACCGTCCATCAGGCCGGCGAGGCCCGGCTGAACCCAGGTCAGCACGAACTGGCGGTGGGCGGCGGCATCCTCGCCGGCGCGGCCCTCCTCGGTCAGGTGGGTTTCGCCGAGAGCATTGGCCTCGCGCTGGTGGCCGGCTTCCGCCGCGGCGAGGTCGCCCAGGAGCTTGCGGGTATCAGCATCGCCCGCCCGCGCCGCTGCCGCCAGATAGAAGGCGCTCGCCTGCCGCTCCATCTCGGCGGCCTCCTCCCGCACCCGGTCGAGCGACAGGTTTTCGACCAGCCAGACCGGGTTGCGCGCATAGTAGCCGGAGACGTGCTCGCGGCGGACCGGCACGATGAAGTCGCCGAACCGGCTGATGTAGAGGTCGATGAGCCTGCGGCGGTGCTCGTCCTCCGTCGCCGCCATGCCCTCGAACACCGCGGCGGAATGCGGGTATTGCGCGGCGAGCTTCGCCGCATAGGCGCGGTAGATCTGCCCGTCCTCCTCCTCCGAGGAGATGGCGAGCGCCAGAATCTCCTGTTCGCTGAGATCGTCGAAGCGGCGCCTGGAGCCGAAACCGGGAATGGAGAAGCGGCTGAGCATAACGGAACTCTGATTAGAATTATTCTAGACAAGAGATAGGCGCGTCGAGCAGGGGATTCAAGCGTCGGCAGGACCACCGCCACACCAGTCCGTGCGCCCTATCCATTCGCAACGAGCAGTTCATCTACCCCTGCGTCCGCGTTGGGGTGCGCCCGATGTCGGCAGTTATCTGAGCTTCGCCGCCGCGCCCTCGCGCTCGGCGCCTCTCCCTTTGGCGGGAAAGCGCAATCGCGCACCGCCGCGGCATTGACACGAGCGACAAAGAGGAACGGAGATTGACACAACCCAAGGTAATCAATTGAATGCCAAAACTTATTGAATGAGAAACAAATGGCACCGCTCCCTTATCTAACGTCCCCCGGGAACATCGACAAAGCGCTAACCGGCATCAAGCAGGCGGCTGTACCCGATCGAGTTAGCCAGGATTTTGTGAAAACAATTCTCAAAATTCCAGGTGGATCCGGCGATCAAATGACGTCGTTTCTTAAAAAGCTCGGCTTTGCAAATCTTGATGGCTCCCCAAACGATCTTTATAAGCGCTTCCGCAATCCGACATCATCGGGAACTGCAATCGCAGGAGCTATACGGCAGGCTTATGCGCCACTGTATGTTCGCAACGAATATATGCATGAATTGAGCGATAAGGATCTACTTGGCCTCGTCGTTGAAGAAACAGGCCAACCTCATGATTCCTCACCTGTTAAGTTGATTGTAAGCACAATTAAGCACCTAAAGAGCTTCGCAGATTTTTCGCCGGCACCTGCTTCAGAAATAGTTCCAGCCGCGGATACTTCGGATCGCCCAAAGAATGATTCAGCAAGCCCCGTTCGCGGGAAAGAAAACATCGGTCTGAATCTCGGTTACACAATTAACTTGAATCTGCCTGCAACAAGCGATTCAGCTGTGTTTGACGCGATATTCAGAAGCCTTCGCGAGCATTTACTTAGGAGCGACGATGCCTAATAGGCCAGATGGACTTATTCGCGCATTTGGAATGTCAGGAATTCAAATATCGGCTGGATTGTCACGAGTTGAAAAGAGCTTCGGAATATTGCTCGGCCACGATGCCTCCGTACAAGCCGGTCGTAAAATTGCAGACTACGATCAATTCGAAGCCACGTTGCGCGATGAAGCTGCACGAATGTCTGAAATTTACGAAGTGTTTTACTGTTTGGAGAATTCGATACGAAAACTTGTCGAAGATATCCTGATCGAAGCTGAGGGTGCAGATTGGTGGAACAGCAAGCGTGTGGATGAAGAGCGGATAAGAAAAGTTGCTGCATCACGGCACAGGAAAGAGGTCGACAGCGGCATCACTCCAAGATCAGACAACCTGCTATTCTATACAACCTTTGGCGAATTGTCCCAAATAATTACAGATAATTGGGATCTATTTGAGACCGTATTTAGGTCGAAAACAGCCGTCAGCAATGTATCTAACCAGCTAAATTTGCTTAGGGGGCCCATCGCTCATTGCACACCCACTGACAACCTCGAACAGGAGCGCCTCAATCTAGCTGTGAAAACCTGGTTCAAAATCATGTCTTGACGATCGCGCTGCCTGCCCGGGCGCCCCCCGCATCCCTCCCCTTCGCTTTCTCCGCCTTGCTCCCTGTCTCCCTCTTGGTATGGTCGTTCTTCACCACGGCCCTTCCGGAGATTTTTTCCATGTCCAAGACGAGCGCGCTGCGTGTGGTCGGCGACGACGCCAGCACCACCGCCATTCCGAACGACCTCCAGGCCTTCTGGATGCCGTTCACGGCCAACCGCTCGTTCAAGGCGCGCCCGCGCATGGTCGCCCGCGCCAAGGGCCTCTACTACTACACGCCCGAGGGCAAGCAGGTGATCGACGCCACGGCGGGCCTGTGGTGCTCCAGCGCCGGCCATTCGCGCGAGCCGATCGTCGAGGCGATCCAGAAGCAGGCGGCCGAGCTCGACTTCGCTCCGACCTTCCAGTTCGGCCACCCCAAGGCCTTCGAGCTGGCGAGCCGCATCGCGGCGCTGGCCCCGAACGACCTCGACCACGTCTTCTTCTGCAATTCCGGCTCGGAAGCCGCCGACACCGCGCTGAAGATGGCGATCGCCTACTGGCACGCCCGCGGCAAGGCTTCCAAGACCCGCCTCATCGGCCGCGAGCGCGGCTATCACGGCGTCGGCTTCGGCGGCATTACGGTCGGCGGCATCGTCGCCAACCGCCGCGTCTACGGCTCCATGCTGGCCGGCGCCGACCACCTGCCGCACACCTACAACCGCGAGAAGCAGGCCTTCTCCAAGGGCGAGCCGGAGTGGGGCGCCCATCTCGCCGACGAGCTGGAGCGCATCGTCGCCCTGCACGACGCCTCCACCATCGCCGCCGTCATGGTCGAGCCGATGGCCGGCTCCACCGGCGTGCTGCCGCCGCCGCAGGGTTACCTGAAGCGCCTGCGCGAGCTCTGCGACAAGCACGACATCCTGCTCATCTTCGACGAGGTCATCACCGGCTTCGGCCGCCTCGGCGCGCCCTTCGCCTCCGAGCGCTACGGCGTCACCCCCGATCTCATGACCTTCGCCAAGGGCGTCACCAACGCCGCCGCGCCGATGGGCGGCGTCGTCGCCCGCAAGCACGTCTACGACGCCTTCATGACCGGGCCGGAGCATGTGGTGGAGCTCTTCCACGGCTACACCTATTCGGCCCATCCGATCGCCTGCGCCGCCGGCCTCGCCACCCTCGACCTCTACCGCGACGAGGGCCTGTTCGAGCGCTCCAAGGCGCTGGAGCCGGTCTGGGCCGACGCCATCTTCTCCAAGCTCAAGGGCAAGCCGGGCGTCCTCGACATCCGTCAGGTCGGCCTCACCGCCGCCGTCGATTTCGAGGGCTGGAAGGACGCGCCGGGCAAGCGCGCCTTCGTCGCCATGGACAAGGCCTTCCACGACGAGGGCATGATGGTCCGCACCTCCGGCGACTGTCTGGTGGTGACCCCGCCCTTCATCGTCACCGAGGACGACATCGCGCAGATCGCCGACAAGCTGTCGAACGTCATCGACGCGACGGTCAATCCGTCCTGAGGCGGGTGCCGGACTGACTGACGAAAGGCCCGGCCCCGCGCCGGGCCTTTTGCGTTGGGGGGTTTGAGTGTGGCGGTAGCGCCAGTTGCCCCTCACCCGAAGGCGATCTGCACCTTCATCGCCTTCGAACGGTCGGAGGCGAGGTGGAAGGCCTCCACCGCCCGCTCCATCGGCAGCGTCGCGGTGAGCAGCGGGCGCACGTCGATGCGCCGCTCGCCGATCATCGCCACGGCGGTGGCGAACTCGTGGTGGAAGCGGAACGTGCCGCGCAGCTCCAGCTCCTTGGCCACCAGCACCGAGATGGGCAGGGTGAAGTCGCCGCCCGTGCCGACCTGGACGATGACGGCGCCCGGCTTCAGGGCGGCGAGCGCCCCGGTGAGCGCCTTCATGTTGCCGGAGGCCTCGAACAGCACGTCGAAGCTGCCCTTGTCCGCCTCGTAGGGTCTGAGCGCTTCGGGATCGGCGGCCGTGTTCAGCGTCGTCGCGACGCCCATGCCCTTCACCACCGCCAGCGTCGCCTCGGCGACGTCGGTGGCGACCACCTCGGCCGCGCCCGCCGCTCGCGCGGCGAGAATGCAGAGCGCCCCGATCGGCCCGCAGCCGGTGACGAGAACGCGCTTGCCGAGCAGCGGCCCCGCCCGCCGCGCGGCGTGGAGGCAGACCGCCAGCGGCTCGCAGAAGGCGGCCTCCCCCAGGCTCACCCCCTCCGCCACCCTGTGCGCCTGGACGGCGTCGCAGACCAGCACCTCGCGGAACGCTCCCTGGATGTGCGGAAAGGGCATGGCCGAGCCGTAGAAGCGCATGTTCAGGCAGTGGTTGGCCATGCCCTCCAGACAGTAGCGGCAATGGCCGCAGGGCCGCGACGGGCTCACGGCGACACGATCGCCCGGCTTCACCGAGGCGACCTCCGCCCCGACCCGCTCCACGGTGCCGGCGATCTCGTGGCCGAGGATCATCGGCTCCTTGAGGCGCACCGCGCCGAACCCTCCGTTGTGGAAATAGTGCAGGTCGGAGCCGCAGATGCCGCCCGCCCCGATCCTGACCGCGACCTCGCCCGGCCGGAGGGGGGCGACCTCGCGCTCCTCGAGCCTCAGGTCGTGGGGGGCATGGATGACGAGCGCCTTCATTGGGATCCTCCGGGGCCTGCTCTTCGGCCGCTCCGGCGGGGCGGCGGCGGGCTTCACGGCAGGAGCCTATCAGGGCCGCGGGCAGGCGGAAGGCCCCCCGAGAGCAAAGGCGGTGGCGCCGGCCCACCGTTGCGGCGGCAGGCCCCGCATGGTCTGATCCGCCCGAATCGTCGCCTCCAGCGGCCCCAAGACCCTCGAAGGATCAGCCATGAAGACACGCGCCGCCGTCGCCTGGGAGGCCGGCAAGCCGCTCACCATCGAAACCATCGACATCGACGGGCCGAAGCCCGGCGAGGTCCTCGTGGAGATCATGGCGACCGGCGTCTGCCACACCGACGCCTACACGCTCTCCGGGCTCGATTCCGAGGGCAAGTTCCCGGCGATCCTCGGCCACGAGGGCGCCGGCATCGTGCGCGAGGTCGGCGCCGGCGTCACCTCGGTGAAGGTCGGCGACCATGTCATCCCGCTCTACACGCCGGAATGCCGCGCCTGCAAAACCTGCCTGTCGCAGCGCTCCAACCTCTGCACCGCCATCCGCGGCACGCAGGGGCAGGGTCTCATGCCCGACCAGACGACGCGCTTCTCCTGCGAGCCGGTGGGCGGCCGCGGGCGGAACGAGGTGTTCCACTACATGGGCTGCTCGACCTTCTCGAACTTCACGGTGCTGCCGGAGATCGCCGTGGCCAAGGTCCGCGAGGACGCCCCCTTCGACAAGATCTGCTACATCGGCTGCGGCGTCACCACCGGCATCGGCGCGGTGATCTACACCGCCAAGGTGTGGCCCGGCGCCAACGTCGTCGTCTTCGGTCTCGGGGGCATCGGCCTCAACGTCATCCAGGGCGCCCGCATGGTCGGCGCCGACAAGATCATCGGCGTCGATCTCAACCCCGCCAAGGTCGAGATGGCGAAGAAGTTCGGCATGACCCATTTCGTCAATCCCGACGAGGTCGGCCGCGACAAGGTCGTGCAGGCCATCGTCGACCTGACCGGTGGCGGCGCCGACTTCTCCTTCGAGTGCATCGGCAACGTCCACACCATGCGCCAGGCGCTGGAATGCTGCCACCGCGGCTGGGGCGAGAGCATCATCATCGGCGTCGCGCCCTCGGGGACGGAAATCTCCACCCGCCCGTTCCAGCTCGTCACCGGCCGCGTCTGGAAGGGCTCGGCCTTCGGCGGGGCGCGCGGCCGTACCGACGTGCCGAAGATCGTCGACTGGTACATGGAGGGGAAGATCGACATCGACAGCCTGATCACCCACACCATGCCCCTGGACGAGATCAACACCGCCTTCGACCTGATGCACGAGGGCAAGTCGATCCGCTCGGTGGTGGTCTACTGAGGAAACGGCGGCGCCGCCGATGCGCGGCGCCCACGCTCCCTAGCGCAGGGCAACCTTGGCCACCTTGCCCTCGTAGTCCTCCTTGGGGTCGGCGCCCATCATCAGCTTGATGCCGGCCCAGAGGGTGGTGGCGTTCTCCCAGATCTCCGCCTTCTGCGGATCGAAGCGCAGAAGGACGAGCTTCGGATCGTCCTTGCCCTCCTCGTACCAGGCGGCGACCCAGCGGTTCCACAGCCGGTCGATCACGGCGCGGTCGTTGTCGACCACGAAGGTGCCGTGGACGCAGGCGAAGAGGTCGTGCGACTTCGACGTGAGGGTGATCGAGCCCTTTTTCGACTCGGCGCCCAGCGCCTCCACCATGTCCGTGTCCTTCGCCGTGAAGAACCAGACCGGGCCGTGGTCGCCCTCGCCGTCGAGCTGGGCGGTGAGCGGGCGCATATGGCCGTCCTCGGCGGAAAGGCCCGCCATGACGGTCATGTCCGAGCGCAGATGGGTCCAGAAGGACTGGGTCAGTTCGGCCGGTGTCGGCATGGCGTGCTCTCCGGGTGAGGGGTCGGTCTTCGCAACGCTCGCGGCTGGCCTAGCGTTCCCGCGCCCCGGTCATGACCGCCGTTGCCGCCCACGTCACAGCCCGCTCGCACCGCTGTCGAAACCCTGCAACAATCCGCCTTCAGCGTGGGTTCATGCGGACGGTGCTGCCCTGCCGGGGGGTGGGCACCATTTCCGAGACCGGCCGGAGCAGACAATGGATGATCGTGACTATGTGAAGCTGAAGCCCGAGCTGATGGGATTCCGCTACGTGGGGACCGTGCCGCAGGAGGCGCGGCCTCTCCTCACCCGTGCCTATGAGGACCTGAAGCGCACCATGGGTGCGAAATGGGACGAGCAGATCGCCGCGCGGGAGATCTGCTGGATGAACGTCTGGCAGGAGGACGAGGAGGGCGACATGATGGAGCTCTCCGACAAGACGCTGGCGAAGGAATTGCACGCCTGGTGCGAGACCGCCGCGGGCCGGTTCGCCGAGCAGGGCGCCATCATGGACGGCTACGGTTTCGTGGTGAATCCGGTGGGGTCGAAGCCGCAGGTCTGGCACGTCGACTACACCACCGACGCCGCCGCCATCTGGATCCCGCTGACCCAGTTCACCGACCGCAACGCCACCCAGTTCATCACCTTGCCGGAGTCCACGCCGGACGAGGCGCTGGAGAAGGTCGCCTCGAATGTCGACGACGTCGATGTGGAGGCCCTCGCCCGCAGCGTCGACCATTTCCAGGTCCACCAGATCGTCGCCAAGCCCATGTCGGTGCTCTACATGGGCCGCGGCACCATCCACCGCGGCATTTCCAACAGCGGCGACGACAACCGCATCTCCTTCTACATCTCGCTGCACTTCATCCGCGACTACTCGGTCTATCCCTATTACGCGGACGAGCGCTCCGAGCAGGCGGTGGTCAACTTCAACGACTGATCGCGCACGAAAAAGGCCGCTCCCCCGAGGGAGCGGCCTCTCTCGCCTCAGGCGCTGAGCTTAGTTCTGGTTGGGCGTGGCGGGCGCCGCCGGAGCGGGCTGGGCCGGAGCCGGCTGAGCCGGGGTCGGCTGGACCGAGGGCTGCTGGCGCGGCACCGAGCCCGTCGCCGTAGGATCGGTCGCCGGGGCCCCGCCCGGGGTGCCCTGGGCCACCGGCGGACGCTCCACCGTCGGGGTCGTGGCGGTGCGATCCGATGAGCCGCCGAACATCGTCATGATGACGAAGACCAGGACGAGGGCCGCCGCAAGGCCGCCGAGCAGGCCCCAGCCGGTGCGGGACGCGGGGCGGGGGTCGACCGGCTGCCGGGGATCGACGCCCCCGGTCATCGGCGCAACGGGATCGGCGCTCGTCCGGTTGGGGTCGCGGGGGTCGATATGGGTCATGTCGTCTCTCCTCACGGAAGGGTTGGTCTGTAAGGTCAACGACGACCGCGCGGCGAGGTTCCACCCGCCGCGCGTGGGATCGGCGGCCCTATTCCGCCGGTTGCGCCGTCATGGAAGGCTTGGCCGCCGCATCCCGCAGCGAGGCGGCATAGAGGAGGCCCGCCACCATGAGATAGGCGAAGGCGACGCCGGGCGACCTGGCGAAACCCACCGCCTCCCCGTGCATGAAGCCGAAGAAGGTCAGCACGGCCCCCGCCGCCGCGAACATCGCCGCCTCGACGAACTTCTTCTCGATGACGAAGACGGCAACGGCGCCGAGCACCAGTCCGGTGATGATGGCGCCGCCGCCCATGATCTCGAGACCGTGATAGAGCACGCCGACCTGCGCCATCTTGTCGAGGCCCACCGCCGCGGCATTGGTGCCGGCGGCGCCCAGCGCCCCGTCCACCAGCACCTTCGCCCAGGCGGCGAGATGCGGGGTGAGCGCCAGCACGACCGCCGGCGCATGGCTCGACGGCGTCGTCTGGAAGGCCTGCGCACCGATCAGCATGCCGATGTAGAGGAGGATCGGCGCGATGGCGACGACGGGGATGAGCGCCGTCAGCAGCGCGATGATACCGAACCAGGCCAGCACCAGCACCATCAGCCCGGTCAGCGCCGAATAGCCGATGCGCCCGCCCATCGCCTTCCAGCCGGGATGGCCGATATAGACCGCGTTGATGAAGGGGTTGCCCATCAGGCAGCCGATCATCGAGACGGCGCCGTCGGCGGTCAGCACCCGCGTCGTCGGATAATGGTCGCCGGCCGCCTCCGCGCTCTCCACGTTGTCCATGGCCTCGACCAGGTCGTAGATGCCGAAGGGAATGGCGGTGACCAGGATGATCCCGAGGAACTGGAAGCCCGAGAACGTGTGGCCGATGGCCGGGATCGGCAGCGAGAAGCCGAAGCTCGAGAAGGCCTGGCCGAGCTTGTCGAGGCCGACGCCGCCGATCGGCATGCCGATGGCGACGGAAGCCCAGGCGATGAGCATGCCCGCCGCGATGGCGACGAGGCCTGCGGGGATGCCGCGCGGATAGCGGAAGCCGCCGAACCAGGACAGCATGATGATGGCGAAGCAGGTGAGGCCGATCACCGGCGTCATGTACATCTCCATCGCCGGCCGCATGGAGATGAAGGCGATGGAGACGCCGGCGAGCGTGCCGAGCAGCGCTGCCCGCGGCGTCACCTTGCGGATGTAGGGGGCGATGAAGCCGCCCGCCATCAGGATGATCGACTGGATGAACACCCAGGCGAGCCCCGCCTCCCAGCCCTTGATCGGATCGCCGGTCGAGATCGAGATCGGCAGCATGATGACGAAGGTGACGATGAACATGTGCGGCACGCTCACCCCCGAGGGCAGCGCGCAGACGTCCGACCGGCCCGTCTCCTTCGCCAGTTTCCAGGCGAGCCAGGCGTAGTAGAGGGTCGAGAGCGCCATCATCAGGCCGAGGGCGGGGAGGATGCGGCCGAAGACCAGGCTGTCCGGCATCTTCAGCACGAAGCGCAGGAGGCCGGTCAACACCAGCATGTTGACGAGGATGTTGGTGCCGAAGCCGAAGAAGGCGTTCCAGTCGCCCGGCGTCCACAGCGCCGGCTGGCCGCGCGTGGCGGCGGTCTCGGTCATGGCCATGCTCGTCTCCCCTCCGATGGTCAGGTCGTCAAAGCGCTGCGGTGATGTCTCCCGTCGTGGTGACGAAGCCGAAGATGCCGCCCTGGGCGGCGATCATCCTCAGCCCCACCGCATGGAACTCGTCGAAATAGGAGGCGCAGGCGTCCCCCGGCACGAGGCAGCGGAAGCCCCGGTCGTTGGCCTCGCGCACCGTGGTGTGGACGCAGACCTCGGTGGTCACCCCGCAGACGATCAGCGTCTCGATGCGCCGGTTGCCGAGGATCAGGGCGAGGTCGGTCTCGTAGAAGGCGCCCTTGCCGGGCTTGTCGACCACCGGCTCTCCCGGCGCCGGCGCCAGCTCCGGGATGATGTCGTGGCCGGGCTCGCCGCGCACGAGGATGCGCCCCATGGGGCCGCAGGCGCCGATCCGCAGGGCCGGGTCACCCCGCTCCACCTTCAGGGGCGGGGCGTCGGCGAGATCGGGCCGGTGGCCTTCGCGGGTATGGACGACGAGGAGCCCATTGGTCCGCGCGAAGGCGAGGAGCGCGGCGATGGGGCCGACGGCGCGGGCGAGTTTCGACACGTCGTTGCCCAGCGCCGCCCCGAAGCCGCCGGGCTCGAGGAAGTCGCGCTGCATGTCGATGACGACGAGGGCGGTGCGATCGAGATCGATCGTCACCGGGTTCGGGTCAGCCGGAATGGTCGCCTGCCGCATCGCGCGCTCCGCAGCTGTCGCGGATCACGCAGCAAGGAGCGGGCCAGACGAAAGCCCGGCGAGATTGTATACCGGACGCCGATACCGCCCAATTCGGCGTCAACTCCGCCTTGATCGTGCCGCCTGCTTGCGCAGCGCCGTCTCAGTGCCCGCCGGCGGCGCCGCGCCGGTGCATCACCGGCTCGACCACGTAGTGCATGGCGAGGAAGACCACGCCGCCCAGGACGAGGCCGAACAGGCCCGAAGCCACCGCCGTGACGATCCACTCCATCGCCGCCTTCAGCGCCGGCACCACGGCCGCCACCGAGACCGCCACGGCATGGATCGCGTGCTCGATACCGGCGAGGCCGTAGCCCGCGAGGCCGTGCACGAAGATGCCGCCGCCGACCCAGAGCATGGCGAGCGTTCCGACGAGGCTGAGGGTCTTGAGGAAATAGGGCATGCCGGCGACGAGGCCGCGGCCGAGCGGGCGGGTCACCCGGCTCACCGCGCGGTCGAGGCCCGAGGGGCCACGCAGGTCGAGCTCCGTCGGCCGCCCGCTGAGCACATGGCCGAGGCCGCTCACCGGCCGCTCGCTCTGCGCGAGCGCCAGCCCCACATCGTCCGCCTTCACGATCAGCGCCACGGCCCCGTAGACCAACACCGTGATCGCCACCCCGACCACCGCCAGGATCAGCGCCTGCACCCAGAGGCTGGGCGAGGTGATGGTCGACAGCGCGATGGCCATGATCTCGGCCGAGAGGATGAAGTCGGTGCGGATGGCGCCGGCGACGCGCTGGTCCTCCAGCGCCTTGGTGTCGGCGGGAGCGGCGGCGAGCCGGTCGGGCGGCGGCGCGCCCTCGCCGTGCGGCACCACCATCTCCAGCACCTTCTCGAAACCTTCGTAGCAGAGGTAGAGCCCGCCGATCATCAAGAGCGGCGTGATCGCCCACGGGGCGAGGGCGCTCAGCAGCAGCGCGCCCGGCAGCAGGAAGATCAGCTTGTTCTTCAGCGAGCCCCTGGCGATCTTGCCGACGATGGGGAGTTCGCGCGCGGCGGCGAAGCCGACCGCATAGCGCGGCGTCACCGCCGCGTCGTCGATGACGATGCCGGCGGCCTTGGCGCCCGCCTTCGTCGCCTGGGCGGCGACGTCGTCGAGGGTCACCGCCGCCACCTTGGCGAGGGCGGCGATGTCGTCGAGGAGTGCGATCAGGCCGATGCTCACGGGGGGTCCTCCAGCGGTCGCAGGACCTTTAAGGCCATGTCCGCCGGAGGAAGGCAACCCGGGAGAGGCGCCGGCTCAGGCCGGGCGGTCGCCCTTCTTCAGCTTGGCGGCGGCGCGGTTGTCGACGCCCGGCAGCATCTTGGCGGGGTCGCGGGTGACGACCACGTCGATCACCGAGGGACCCTTGGTGGCGAAGGCCTCCTCCAGCGCCGCGCGCAGCGTCGAGGGATGCTCGACGCGGATGCCGTGGCAGCCCAGCGCCTTCGCCGCATCGGCGTAGTTGGTCTCGGCGAGGTCGGAGGCGTGGTAGGCGCCCGGCCCGTAGACGAGGTGCTGCAGCGCCTTCACGTAGCCCGAGGCGGCGTTGTTGACGACGATGATGGTGAGGTCGAGACCCATGCGGCGCGCAGTCTCGATCTCACCGAGCATCATGTTGAAGCCACCGTCGCCGGTGAGGCCGATGACCTTCTTGCCCGGCGCGCCCATGGCGACGCCCATGGCCCCCGGCAGGCCGTAGCCGATCGAGGCGAAGCCGCGGTCCGGCACGAAGGAGCGGCCGGGCTTCTTGGTGTCGAAGAGGAGGCCGCCCCAGTGCGCGGCGAAGCCGCCGTCGGCGACGAGATAGCCATCGGCCGGCAGCACCTGGTTGATCTCCGTCATCAGCCGACCCATGCTCACCGGCACCTCGTCCGAGGTCAGCTTCTCGTTCACGTCGGCGCGCCAGGCCGCCATGCGCTTCGGCACGTCGGCGGCATAGGCCGAGAGCCGGCCGCGGATCGCCTCGGCCTTGGGCGCGAGGGCGCTTGCCAGGTCCTCGATGCCGAGCTTCGCGTCGCCCCACAGCGTCACCTCCGGCTGCACCGTGCGGCCGAACTCCTCGGGGACGATGTCGAGATGGACGATGCGCTTGCCCTTCGGCGGCACGGTGAAGCGCTTAGTTGCGATCTCGCCGAGCTTGCAGCCGACGACGAGGATGAGGTCGCTCTCCTCGATCAGCGTATTGGCGATGCGGTCGTAGCGGCCGAAGAGGCCCGCCGAGAGCGGGCTCGTGCAGGCAATTGCCCCCTTGCCGGTCATGGTGTGGGCGACGGGGATGGAGAAGGTCTCGGCGAAGCGCTGCAGGGTCTCGGCAGCGCCGGAGAGGTGGACGCCGCCGCCGGCGAGCACGATGGGCCGGCTCGCGCCCGCGATGAGATCGGCGGCCTTTGCCAGCGCCGCTCCGTCGGGGCGGCAGCGCAGGGCGGGCGCGCCGCCATGGGCGGGATCGACCTTGAAGTCGTCGTCTGTGAAGCCGTAGGTGCCGTGGCAGATATCTTCCGGCACGTCGACGATGACCGGGCCAGGGCGGCCGGTAGTGGCCACCGCGAAGGCGCGGCGCATCAGCTCGGGAATGCGATGGATGGCCTCCACCCGGATCACCTCCTTGGCGCAGGGCCGGAGGATGTCGAGCTGCCGGCTCTCCTGGGTCATGTTCTTCCAGGAATGGTCGCGGTGGGTGTCGCCAACGATGGCGACCATCGGCGTGCCGGCGTTCAGCGCCTCGACGAGGCCGGTGACGAGGTTGGTGGCGCCGGGTCCGAGGGTGGCGTCGACCAGGCCGACGCGGCCGGTGACCTTGGCATAGGCGTCGGCGGCGAAGACGCCGGCGCGCTCGTCGTTGATGAGGTTGTGCTTGAGGCCGAGGCGGCGGGCGGCGTCGTAGAAGGGCAGGAGCTGGAAGCCGCCCATGCCGAACATCGGGCCGCCGTCGAAGGCGAGGATCATCCGCGCCAGGGCTTCGCCGCCCGTCATCTCATTGTCGCTCATCACGCCTCTCCACCCGCGGCCCCCGGCCGCATGTCTCCGGGTGAGCGAGGGTCGGGGCGCCGGCACCTGCGCGCCGCCGCCGTCCGGGCTCCCTCCCCGCCCCCATAAAGCGCCGTTGGCCGGCACCTTTCAGCTTGGGCGCCACGGTTAGGGAGGGCTCCCGGGCCTGTCAACGCGGGCGAAAGGCAGGCCAGCAATGCCGGCCCGCCATCGGGGTATGGGCCCCGGGGCTCACTCGGTCTCGTGCGCCTTCGACCAGGCTTCCGCCACCTCGGCGCCGGTCGCGAACCACACGCCGGGGAAGGTGCGGATGAAGGCGATGAGCTCGCGGATCAGCGCGATGCGGCTCGGCCGTCCCCCCACCTGCGGGTGGAAGATCATGTCGAACAGGCCGCCCCACCTGTAGATCTCGCGGAACTCCTCCTTGTACACGCTCAGCATGTGCTCGTTGGTGAAGATCGGCCGCGGCGTCTTCACCGAGAACAGGGCGAAGGGCGCGTCGTCCAGCGACCAGTGCCAGGGCAGCTCGATGACGCCCTTGGAGCCGTCCGGCATGATGTGGCGGTAGGGGTTGATGTCGTCCATCAGCGAAGAGTCGTAGAGGAAATTGTGCTGCTTCAAGAGCTTGAACAGCCCTTCCGACACCTCGCCGGCCGGCGAGCGGTAGCCCTTGGGCACCACGCCGACGGTGCGCTTCAGCGCCTCCAGGCCCTTCTCCATCTCCTCGACTTCCGCCTGGGGATCGTCGCTCACCCATTTGTGGGAATAGGAGTGGTGGGCGACCTCGTGCCCGTCCTTGAGGATCATCTCGACGCGGTCGGTGTGGTTCTCCGCCGTCCAGCCGGGCACGAAGAAGGTCGACTTCACGCCCTCCTCGCGCAGCGTGTCGAGAATCTTCGGCACGCCGACCTTGGCGCCATAGCGGCCCTGGCTGAGGACGCCGGGGCGACGGGCGTTCTCCGGATCGCGCGAGGTCCACAGGGTCTCGGCGTCGAAGTCGAAGGTCAGCATCACGGCGCAGCGGGCGCCGTTCGGCCATTTGACGCTCATGTCGTGCATCGTCTCGTCTCCCTTGAAACCGGTTCTAGATCTTCCCGTGCCGGGCCGCGAGGAAACCGCCGTCCACCGGCATGACCACGCCCGTGACGAAGGCGGCATCCTCGGAACAGAGGAACGCCACCGGCCCGGCGATGTCGGCCGGGGTTCCCATCCGCTCCACCGGCGTGCCCTCGACGATGAGCCGCGTATAGAGCGCGTTCTGCCGGTGGCCGGTGGTCATGGGCGTCGCGATGAGGCCCGGCGCCACCGCGTTGACGAGGATGCCCTCCGGGGCGAGTTCGCCGGCGAGCTGGCGGGTGAACTGGGCGACGCCCGCCTTCGCCACCGCATAGGCCGTGGTGCCGGGATAGCCGGTGATGCCGAAGATCGAGGAGATGTTGACGATGCGCCCGCCGGGCCGCGGCAGGTGCGGCACGACGGCGCGGGTGACTCGCAGAACGGCGGCGAGATTGGTGTCGAGGAAGCGGTCGATGAGCGCGTCGTCGCTCTCCATCAGCCGCTTCGAGCCGCCGATGCCGGCATTGTTGACGAGGATGTCGATGCGCCCGAAGGCGTCGAGCGCGGCCTTCGCCATAACCTCGCCGGCATCCCGGTCGGTGACGCTCTTGACGAGCGCGACCTGACCGAGCCGGGCGGCGGTCTCCACGACCTCCGGGATGACGTCGACGAGGAGAACCTTCGCGCCCTCTGCGGCGAAGCGCTCGGCGATGCCCTCGCCGATGCCGCGGGCCGCGCCCGAGACGATGACGGCCTTGCCGGCGAAGCGGGTCGGATCAGGCAAGACGGCCTCCATCGACGGGCAGCGCGTGGCCGGTGGTGTAGGAGGCCTCGTCGCTCAGGAGATAGAGCACGCCCGCCGCCACCTCCTCCGGCTGGCCGAAGCGGTTCATCGGGTGCTTCAACTTCTGGAAGGCCTCGCGCTCTGCGCGCAGCACGGGATCGGCGATGGCCGCCATGCCCTGGCGGTGCATCGGCGAATCGATCGTGCCGGGGC
The DNA here is from genome assembly GCF_003008515.1 of Phreatobacter cathodiphilus. NCBI lineage: Bacteria > Pseudomonadati > Pseudomonadota > Alphaproteobacteria > Hyphomicrobiales > Phreatobacteraceae > Phreatobacter > Phreatobacter cathodiphilus. The sequence continues at coordinate 3,672,659 of NZ_CP027668.1, forward strand.
AGACGCAGTTGACGCGGATGTTCTCGGTGGCGTGGTTGAGGGCGAGGCTCTTCGTCAGCAGCGTCACCGCACCCTTGGAGGCCGAATAGACCGAATAGACCGGCGAGCCCTGCAGGCCGGCGGTGGAGGAGAACAGCACCACGGAGCCGCGGCCGGCCTCCCGCATCTGCGGGATGAAGGCCCGCGCGGCGAGCCAGGAGCCCTTCACGTTGATGTCGAAGACGAGGTCGAATTCGTCCTCGGTCACGTCGACGGCGATCTTCGAGGGGCCGATGACGCCCGCCGCAGCGACCAGCAGTTCGACCGGTCCGAAGGCGCCCTTTGCCGTGTCGGCGAAGCGCTGGACGTCGGCTGCTGACCGCGCGTCGCCGGTGACCGTGACGGCGCCGGCGCACAGCGCGGCGGTCTCGGCGAGGCCGGCGGGATCGCGGTCGAAGAGCGCGAGCTTGGCCCCTTCCCGGGCGAGGGCCACGGCGCTCGCCCGCCCGAGCGCGCCGGCCGCTCCCGTCACCGCCGCCACCCGGCCCTCGAAACGTGCTGCCCTCGGCTCGCTCATGTCACAACCCTCGCATGGACCGGGCCGCGGGAGAGCGGCCGAAAAGTCAGTGCTCCTGCCCGCCGAGATAGAACTCCTGGAGCTCTTCCATGGCGATGCCGTCGCCCACCTCGCGCTCGTAGGCGATGCGCCCGCCACGGATGACGTAGATGTGGTCGGCGATGTCGAGGGCCATGCCGACGTTCTGCTCGACGAGCAGCAGGGTCAGGCCCAGGTCCCTGAGGCCGAGGATCGCCTCGGCGATCTCCTCGACGATGCGCGGGGCGAGCGCCGCGGAAGGTTCGTCGAGCAGCAGCATGGAGGGGCGCGCCATCAGCGACCGGCCGATGGAGAGCATCTGCCGTTCGCCGCCGGACAGCATGCCGGCATTGACCTTGCGGCGCTCCTTCAGGCGCGGAAAGCGCTGGTAGACGCCCTCGAGGTCGGAGGCGATGCCCTGCCTGTCGCGGCGCCGGTGATAGGCACCCATGAGGAGGTTTTCCTCGACGCTCATGCCGGCGAAGACCTCCTTGCCCTGCGGCACGAGGGAGAGGCCGAGCGACGCACGCTGTTCGGCCGGCACGTCGTTGATCACCCGGCCGTCGAGGACGACCTGCCCCTCCTGCACGGCGACCAGGCCGACGATGGCCTTGAGCGTGGTCGACTTGCCCGTGCCGTTGCCGCCGAGCAGGGCGACGAGGCCGCCCTTCGGCACGTTCAGGCTCACCCCGTGCAGGATGCGCGTGCGGCCGTAGCCGGCGACGATGCTGTCAACCTTGAGCACGGCGCTTCCACCCGGTTCCGATATAGGCTTCGACCACGACGGGATCCTTGACGACGGCGTCCGGCGCGCCCTCGGCGATCTTCACGCCCGAATCCAGCACGACGACGTGGTCGCAGAGGTCGCGCACGACGCGCATGACGTGCTCGACCAGGAGGATCGACACGCCGAACTCGTCGCGCAGCCGGCGCACCAGCTCGATGAGCTTGTCGACATTGGGCGGCGACAGGCCGGCGGCAGGCTCGTCGAGCACGAAGAGGCTCGGCTCGCTCATCATGCCGCGGGCGATCTCGACCATGCGCTGCTGGCCGATGGAAAGGGCCGAGACGGGCCGTTCGGCGAAATCCTGAAGGTCGAACCAGGCGAGGAGCTCGCGCGCGCGGGCACGGGCCCGTTCCTCCTCCTCCCGCGCAGTCCCGCGCGCGAAGATGGAAGCCGCCAGACTCGCCTTCATCCTCATGTGATTGGCCAGCAGCAGATTGTCTTCGACGCTGAGCGAATGGAACAGCCGCAGCAGCTGGAACGAGCGCGCCATGCCGAGCCGCGCCCGCCGGTGGGACGGCAGGGCGGTGATGTCGGCGCCGTTGAACAGGAACGTGCCCTCGTTCGGCATCATCTCGCCGGCGACCAGGTTGACCATGGTCGACTTGCCCGAGCCGTTGGGGCCGATCAGCCCGACGATCTGGCCCTTGCCGACCGTCAGGCTGGCGTCGTTGACGGCGACGACGCCGCCGAACCGCTTGGTGATGCCGCGGGCTTCGAGGATGGGAGTGGTCATCGCGCCGACCTCGCGCGCAGGCGTCCGACGACGCCCTCCGGCATCAGCGTGACGACGAGCACCAGCAGGACGCCGTAGATTAGCATCTTGTACTCGGCGAACTTGCCGAGGAGCTCCGGCAGGATGGCGAGGAAGACGGCGCCGAGGATGGGGCCGATGAAGGTGCCGCGGCCGCCGACCACCATCATCGCCACCACGGTGGCCGAGATCCAGATCGTGTAGTCGTCGGGCGTGACGCCGCGCAGCGAATGGGCGGTGAGCACACCGGCGACCCCGGCCAGCGCCGCATAGGCGACGAAGGCCGTGAGCTTGCCGCGGGTCGTGTCGAGCCCGACCGCGCTCGCCAGCGTCTCGTCGTCGCGGATCGCCACCCATTCGCGGCCGAGCCGCGAGTTCACCAGGCGCCAGGCGACGAGCATGGTCAGCGCGGTCATGGCGAGCGTCAGCCAGTAGTAGGAGCGCAGCGATCCGAATTCGAACAGCGTCACGCCGAAGACCGTCACCGGCCCGGCATTGGGCATGGGCAGGCCCACCTGGCCGCCGGTGAAGGAGGTCCACTGCGAGATGACGAGATAGACGATGGTCTGGAAGGCGATGGTGACGATGGCGAGGAAATGGCCCTTCAGCCTGAGGGCGGGAATGCCGAGCAGCAGGCCGAAGAGACCGGCGACGATGGCGCCCGCCGGCAGATGGACCCAGATCGAGGTGCCGAAATCGCGGGTCATGATCGCCGCCGTATAGGCGCCGATGCCGTAGAAGGCGCCGGTGGCGAAGGAGAACTGGCCGCAATAGCCGGTGACGAGGTCGAGCCCCACCGCCAGGATGACGAAGAACAGCACCATCATCAGCACGTTGGTCTCGTAGCCGCCGATGCCGAAGGGGGCGACGGCGAGGACCGCGAAGGCGAGCAGCGCCAGGAGATAGACTCTCATGACCGCTCCACCGCCTTGCCGAACAGGCCCTGCGGGCGGAACAGCAGCACGAGGATGACGAAGACGAAGCCGACGATGTCGCGCATCGCGTTGGAGATATAGGCCGAGGTCAGCGATTCGGTGATGCCGAGGAGGAGGCCGGCCACCGCCGCGCCGGCGACGTTGCCCATGCCGCCGAGAATGACGACGGTGAAGGCCTTCAGCGCGATCATGTTGCCGACGATGGGATAGACGAAGAAGACCGACGACATCAGCATGCCGGCGGTGCCCGCCAGCGCCGCGCCCGTGATGAAGGTGACGATCGCCACCCGCTCCACCCGGACGCCGCAGAGGCGCGCCACCGTCGCATGCTGGGCCATGGCGCGCAGGCCCCGCCCGGTCCAGGTGTAGCGCAGCACCACATAGAGGACGGCGATCAGCAGAACCGTCGCCAGTGGGATCAACAGCCGCTGCTGCGGCAGGAAGACCGGGCCGAAATCGGTCGGCAGCGACGACAGGACCGGGATCTTCGAGACGTCCAGGTTGAGCCGCTGCGGCTGCGGCCCCATCACCACCAGCGCCGCGTTCTGCAGCGCCACCGCGAGCCCGAACGAGGAGATGATCGAGCTCGTGGCGTCGTGGTTCTTCATGGGCTTGTGCAGGATCGCCTCGGCGGCGATGCCGACCACCGCCGCGACCAGAAGGACGAAGGCGATGGCGGGGAGGACGGGAAGCTTGAGCACCGTGATCGCGACGATCCCGGCATAGCCGCCGATCATGTAGAACTCGCCATGGGCGAAGTTCACCACGCCGAGGATGCCGAAGATCAGCGTCAGGCCGACGGCGACGAGCACATAGGTGCTGCCGATGACGACGCCGTTGGCCAGATATTGCAGGAAGAGATCCATCGCGATCACGAAACCCGGCGTCAGACGTCGAGGCGGCGCTTGCCGTCCTTCACCACGGCGATGAAGTTGGGGAAGTCGACGCTGCCCTTGGCGTTGAAGGCGGCCGTGGTTCCGGCGGGACCCTGCACGAGCTGGAAGTCCTTCATGCCGCCCTTGAGCATCTTCTGGATCTCCAGGCCGTCCGGCTTGCCGACGCGGCGCAGCGCCTCGATGCCGATGGTCATGGATTCGAAGCCGAGCGCGGAGAGCGTGTTGGCGTCGAGGTTGTGGCGGGCCCGGAAGCGCTCGCCGAAGGCCTTGCCGACGGGATTCGGCGTCGAGGGCTCGTAGAGGCTGGCGACGGCGAAGCCCTCCGACGCGGGACCGGCGAGGCGGATGAAGTCGTCGGAATTCATCGAGCCGGAGCCGACGAACTGCGTGCGGATGCCGGCCTCGGCCGCCTGGCGGACGATGTTGGCACCGTCACCGGCCCAGCCGCCGATATAGACCGCCTCCGGGCGCAGCGAGCGCAGCTTGGTGAGCATGGAGGAGAAGTCCTGCTCGCCGGCATTGTAGCTGTCGGTGGAGACGATGGTGCCGCCGACGCCGCCGACGACCCGCGTCACCTGGGCGGCGAGAGTCACGCCGTAATTGGTGTTGTCGTGGATGATCGCGACCTTGGTCTTCTTGAACTTCTCGACGATGGCCCGTGCCGTGTCGTCGCCCTGGGCGTTGCTGTCCGGCCAGGACCGGAAGAACCAGGGATCGCCCGGCGTGTTCTGGTCGGTGGCGCCGGCGGCGGTCGACCCGCCCGACAGCATGGCGACCTTGTATTCCGCGGCGATCTTCGAGGCGGCGATCGCCACGGCCGAGGCGTAGGTGCCGACGATGAAGGGAGACTTCTCCCGCTCGATCAGGCGGCGCACGGCGGTGACGCCCTTGGTCGAGTTGCTCTCGTCGTCCTCCATGACCAGCTCGATCTTGCGTCCGAGCACGCCGCCCTTGGCATTGGCCTCCTCGATCGCGAACTGGATGCCCGAGAGGATCTGGCGGCCCTCGATGCTGGCGGGACCGGAGAGCGGAAGCATGCCGCCGAGCTTGATCGGCTCGGAGGACTGGGCACGCAGAACGGACGGAGCGGCGACGCTCGCGCCCATGACGGCCAGCATGTGACGGCGGGAGAACTGCGTCATGGTGGAATCTCCTAGCGGAACCGTATCGACAAACAATACGGTTATATTGATAATGTGATACGCATGTTCACGCGCTGTCAAACCCCGCCGAGAGGCGGAAGCGCGCAAATTGTCGGCATGGGTGGCCTGTTTGAAACGCAGGACGACCGATCCTGCGGCAAGGCGCGAACAGGAGAGCCCGTCGGCCGCGTCAGGTGCTGAGGGCGCGCGCCGCCTCGATGGCCAGCGGCGAGAACCGGCGGCGGAAATCGGGGATGGACCATTCGCTGAGGGAGCCGGCGACATGGACGGCGCCGATGGGCCGCCGGTTGCCGTCGAGCACGGCCGCGGCCAGCACCACCTCGCCGATCAGGGCCTCCTCGGCCGCCCAGGAATAACCTTCGACGCGCGCCTCGCGCACCTTCTCCCAGATCTCCGGCAGGCCGGTGCGCGACTTCGGCGTGATCGCGCGGCGGTCGGAGCGGGCGAGCAGGTCGTCCACCTCCGCATCTGCCATCTGGGCCATGCAGGCACGGCCCCCCGAGGAGAGGAAGGTGGGAATGCGCCGGCCCGGCAGCGTGGCGTAGAAGGTCTCGCGCTTGCTCTGCAGGCGGATGGCGTAGATCGTCATGGTGTCGTCGAAGAGGCTGAGGTCGACACGCTCGCCCGCGAGTTTGCGCAGCTCCATCAGCACCGGCGTCGCCCGTTCGATCAGCGGGTTGGAGCGCAGGTAGTCGAAGGAGCGGTCGAGCAGCCGGCGCCCGAGCATCAGCCCGCCGCTGTCGGCACGTTCGAGATAGCCGCGCGCCAGCAGCGTCTGGCCGATGCGCTGCGCGGCGCTCTTGTTGATGCCGGTGGCCGCCGCGATCTCGCCGAGCGATTTCGGCCGCGGGCTCTGCGCGAAGGCCTCGAGCACATCGAGGGCACGGGCGACCGATTGCAGGAACAGGCGCTCGTCGACGGCGGTCACGCCGGCTGTCTTGGTCATCGTCGTCGCCGGACGGGCCTTGCCGGCCCCCCTCCCTGGTGCAATCCGTCCTCGCCGGACCCCCGGCTCGCGCCGCCCCGCGGGGGATGCATGGTTCAACCCGGGACTGCTATGGCGGGACCGCGGCCAAAATGCAACACGGTCGTATCGGGGCCCAATACCTGCCCTGTGGTCAGGCCTGCACCTTCGGCGGCGCCGAGAGCGCCTTGAGGTCGAAGCCCGCCGCCTCGGCCTCGCCGTATGTCGGCGGGGCCGGCAGGGCGAGGATGCGCCGCGCCAGCATGTTGTCGCCGGGGCGATTCACCGATTCCACACCGACGAGTTGGCCCGCCCGGAAGGCGAGGAGCGAGAAGCGCGCGGCGTCGCGGTCGCCGATCGTCACCTGGGCGTCGCAGCCCGTCGTCAGACCGGCCATCTGCAGCTTGAGGTCGCCCTGGTCGGACCAGAACCACGGCACGGCATGGTAAGGCTGCGGCTTGCCGGCGAGGCGGGCGGCGACGACACGGCCCTGGTCGATGGCGTTCTGCACCGATTCCAGCCGCATCCGGCCGCCGGCGAAGGGATTGGGGTGGTTGCAGCAGTCGCCGATGGCCGAGACCGCGGGATCGGCGGTCTGCATCAGGGCGTCGACCACGATGCCGTTGTCGACCGCGAGACCGGCCTCGGCCGCGATCTCCGCATTGGCGATACCGCCGATACCGACCAGGACGAGATCGGCGGGAAGCGTCTCGCCGCCGGCGAGCGCGACGCCGGTCACCCGGCCCTGGGGACCGACGATTGCCTCGATCGCGGCGCCGAAGCGGAACTGCACGCCGGCAATCTCATGCCGCTCGCGGAAGAAGGCGGAGATGGCCGGCGTCACCGCCCGCGCCATCACCCTGTCGGCCGCCTCGACCACATGGACCTGCTTGCCGCGCTTGGCGGCAACCGCGGCGAATTCGAGCCCGATGAACCCGGCGCCGATCACCACCACGTCGCCCGCCGCCTCGAGCAGGGCGCCGAGCGTCCGGGCGTCGGCGAGGGTGCGCAGGGTCGCGACCCCCGCGAGCTCGCCGCCCTGGCCGGTCCACCGCCTGACGCGCGAGCCGGTGGCGATGACCAGATGGCCGTAGCCGCAGGAGCGCCCGTCCGCCAGCAGCACGTGGCGCGAGGCCCGGTCGATGCGCGTCGCGGCGACGCCGGCGGCGAGGCGGATGTCGGTCTTGTCGAGCATGGCCTGCGGCCGCAGCACCAGCGCATCCTCGGTCACCGCGCCGAGCAGGAAGCCTTTGGACAGGGGCGGCCGCTGATAGGGCAGAACCGGCTCGTCGCCGATCATCTGGATGGTGCCGGCAAAGCCCTCCTCGCGCAGCGACAGCGCCGCCTGCAGTCCTGCCTGTCCTGCCCCGAGGATGACGACGTCGGCTTGCGGGGCGAGGACCTGGGACATGGCATTCACACGGGGCTGGGGCCGACGCCACGCCGGCGTCAGATCTGCGAGTCCGGCACCGTTACCACGAGCCCATCCAGCGCGTCAGTAAGGACAATCTGGCAGGACAGGCGTGACGAAGGCCGCCGCTCGCTAGCCGTCGCATCCAGCATCTCGTCTTCCGCCGCCGTCACGGGCGGCAGCCGGCCGGCGAAGACCGGATCGACATAGACGTGGCACGTGGCGCAGGCGAGCGAGCCGCCGCATTCGCCGAGCACGCCCGGGACCTGGGCGCGAACGGCCGCCAGCATCAGGCTGATCCCGGCGGCGGCCTCGATTTCCACCCGGCGCCCACCCGGCTGCAGGACTGTGATGCGCGGCATGTCAGGCCGCGGTCACGGCGAGCGGCAGCGTCTTCAGGCTGCGCAGGTTGTTGTTGAGGGTCCGGGAGGGCGCCCCGGCGAGCTCCAGGCTCTTCACCTGGGCGACCATGGCCTTCAGCACCGCCTCGCCCTCGAGCCTGGCGATCATCTGACCGATGCACATGTGCACGCCGGTGCCGAGGGCGAGATGGCCCATGGTCTGGCGCGTCACGTCGAAGCTGTCGGGGTTCTCCCACTGGTCGGGGTCGCGGTTGGCGGCGCCGAGCATGACGAGGATCTTCGAATCGTTCGGCACCGTCACGCCGTCGATCACCACCTCCCGCATGGTCTGGCGGCAGACGTTCTGGATCGGCGTCTCGAGGCGCATCGCCTCGTCGAGGGCGGGGCGGATGCGCGAGGGGTCCTCGCGCAGCAGGGCCCATTGTGACGGGTCCATGGCGAGGTACCACAGCGCCGCCGAGATCATGCTGGACGTGGTGTCGAGGCCGCCGCGCAGGAAGGAGCGCACCAGCAGGGGCGCCGTCTCGTGGTCGATCTCGCCGCGGTCGGCGGCCTGGAAGATCTTCTCGCCGAAGCCGCCCGGCACCATGGCCTCGCGCTTCATGCTGTCCATGTACCAGTCCCAGATGGCGTCGGCCTTGCGCTGGGTCTCCTCGAAGCGGGCGTTCTTCGGGCCTTGGCCGTCGAAGTTGAGGGCGCCGAGCAGGAACAGGTTGTCGCGGCGCTCGGGCGAATTGGCGAGGCCCAGCGCCTCGGGGAAGGTGGTGGAGACATAGGTCTCGGCGAGGTCGTGGACGCCGCAGAAGGCGCGCTTCTCGACCAGTTCCGCCACCAACCGCTCGGCCGCCGTCTCGAAATCCTCGCGCCACTGCCGGATGACGGCGGGCGAGAGGATGCGCTGGAGGACTGTACGCACATGGGTGTGCTGCGGCGGGTCCACCTCGACGATCGGGCTCGGCGCGCGCCAGGCGCCGGGCTTGCGGATGTCGGCGAGGCCCGAGCCGCCGGTGGATGAGAAGGTCTCCCAGTCCTTCAGCACCGGCATGATGTCGCGGTGACGGCCCATCGCATGGACGCCGTAGCGCGACAGGAACACCACGGGACCGGCGGCGCGCACGGCAGCGTGCATCGCCCCCGGATTGTCGAGCACCTCGTCGGCATAGGGGTCGACGTCGACGACCGGTGCGGCGAGGCCGGGCGACGGATGAAGGGCGGCGTCGGGCATGACATGTCTCCGTCGGCTGGCCGGGCGGTGGAGGCCCGCAAAGCGTATCGCCAGAAAATACGGCAGTATTGTCTAATCTTGCGGATGGGACAGCCGGCCTGTCAATCGTCACGCCCTGCCCGCGCTGCATGGCTCTTGCCCGGCCATGGCTGGCTCTTGCGGGGCGCCATGACTGGCGCCGCCGCGCCCGAGAGGCGAGAATGGCGCCGACTGCCCTCCGGACGCCTCTCGCCCATGCGCTATTCCCTCTTCTCGCTGCTCGGCCAGGCCCTCGCCGGCAATACGGGCTGGCGGCCTGCCTGGCGCGATGCGGCGCCGCAGCCGCGCTACGACGTGATCGTCGTCGGCGGCGGCGGCCATGGGCTGGCGACGGCCTATTACCTCGCCCGCACCCACGGCATCGCCAATGTCGCCGTGCTGGAGCGCGGCTGGATCGGCGGCGGCAATGTCGGCCGCAACACCACCATCGTCCGCTCCAACTATCTCCTGCCCGGCAACATACCGCTCTACGAACTCTCCATGCAGCTCTGGGAGGGGCTGGAGCAGGAGATCAACTACAACGCCATGGTCAGCCAGCGCGGCGTGCTGAACCTCTACCATTCCGACGGCCAACGCGACGCCTATGCCCGCCGCGGCAACGCCATGCGCCTGCACGGCATCGACGCCGAGCTGCTCGACCGCGAGGGCGTGCGCCGGCTCTATCCCTTCCTCAACTTCGACCAGGCGCGCTTCCCCATCCAGGGCGGCCTGCTGCAGCGGCGCGGCGGCACGGTGCGGCACGACGCGGTGGCCTGGGGCTATGCGCGCGCGGCGAGCGAGCGCGGCGTCGACATCGTCCAGAACTGCGCCGTCACCGGCTTCCTGCGCGAGGGCGGGCGCATCACCGGCGTCGAGACCACCCGCGGCACCATCCGGGCGAGCAAGGTGGCGATGGCCGTGGCGGGAAGCTCCTCGCAGGTGGCGGCGATGGCGGGGCTGCGCCTTCCCATCGAGAGCCACGTGCTGCAGGCCTTCGTCTCCGAGGGGCTGAAGCCGATCATCCCCGGCGTCATCACCTTCGGTGCCGGCCACTTCTACATCAGCCAGTCCGACAAGGGCGGCCTCGTCTTCGGCGGCGACATCGACGGCTACAATTCCTACGCCCAGCGCGGCAACCTCCCCGTCGTCGAGGACGTCTGCGAGGGCGGCATGGCGCTGATGCCCGCCATCGGCCGGGCGCGGATGCTGCGCAGCTGGGGCGGCGTGATGGACATGTCCATGGACGGCTCGCCGATCATCGACCGCACACCGCTCGACGGCCTCTATCTCAATGCCGGCTGGTGCTATGGCGGCTTCAAGGCGACGCCCGGCTCGGGGGCGGTCTTCGCCCACCTCATCGCCCGTGACGAGCCGCACCCCGCCGCCACCGCCCTCACGCTCGGCCGCTTCGCCCGCGGCCTGGTCGTCGACGAGAAGGGCCAGGGCGCCCAACCCAACCTGCACTGAGGACCGATGCGCATTCCCTGCCCCTATTGCGGTTCGCGCGACAGTTCCGAATTCGCCTATCTCGGTGACGCCGCCCCGCGCCGGCCGGTCGACGGCGATGCCGTGGCCATGGCGGCCTACGTCTACCTGCGCGACAACCCGGCAGGTCCGATGGAAGAGCTCTGGTACCACGCGCAGGGCTGCCGCTCCTGGCTGGTCGTCTCCCGCGACACCCGCGATCACGCCGTCTCGGGCGCACGCCTCGCCGCCGTGCCGGGAGCCTCCGCATGAGCGTCAACCGCCTCGCCTCCGGCGGTCTCGTCGACCGCGCAACGCCGCTCGGCTTCACCTTCGACGGCCGCCCGCTCACCGGCCTCGCCGGCGACACGCTGGCCTCGGCGCTGGTCGCCAACGGCATCCGCCTGGTCGGCCGCTCCTTCAAATACCACCGCCCCCGCGGCATCGTCTCCGCCGGCCCGGAGGAGCCCAACGCCCTGGTCGAGAAGGGCCGCGGCGCCTATCGCGAGCCCAACACCCGCGCCACCACCATCGAGCTCTATCCGGGTCTCGACGTCGCCAGCCAGAACCGCTGGCCCTCGCTGCGCTTCGACATCCAGGCGCTGGGCCAGCTCGCCTCGCCGCTGCTCGGCGCCGGCTTCTACTACAAGACCTTCATGTGGCCGGCCGCCCTGTGGGAGAAGCTCTATGAGCCCGCCATCCGCCGCGCCGCGGGCCTCGGCCGCCTCTCCGGCGCACCCGACCCGGACACCTATGACAAGGCCTATGCCTTCTGCGACCTGCTGGTGATCGGCGCGGGGCCCGCCGGCCTGGCCGCCGCCCTCGCCGCCGGTCGGGCCGGGGCCCGCGTCATCCTGCTCGAACAGGACTTCGCCCTCGGGGGTCGCCTCCTCTCGGAAGACGTCGAGATCGACGGCATGCCGGGCCCGGTCTGGGTGCGCGAGGCGGAGGCCGAACTCGGCACGCTCGCCAACGTCCGCATCCTCACCCGCACCGCCGCCTTCGGCCTCTATGACGGTGAGATCGGCGCGGTCCAGCGCCTGACCGACCATCTCGCCGTCGCTCCCGCAGGCCTGCCGCGCCAGCGCCTCTGGACCATCGTCCCCGCGCGGACGGTCCTCGCCGGCGGCGCCGTCGAACGACCGATCGTCTTCGGCGGCAACGACCGGCCCGGCGTCATGCTCGCCTCGGCCATGCGCACCTATGTCCGGCGCTTCGCCGCCCTTCCCGGCCGGCAGGTTGCGGTCTTCACCACCACCGACGACGGCTGGCGGACGGCCGCAGCCTTCGCCGCCGCCGGAGCTCCGGTCGCCGCGGTGATCGACGCCCGCCGCGAGGTGGCGCCGACCGTGCGGGCGCTCGCCGGCGACGCGCCGGTCTATCTCGGCGCCCGCGTCCTCGACGCCACGGGCGGCCAGGCCCTCACCGGCATCGAGGTGATCGGCGACCACGGCCGCCGCCGCATCGCCGTCGACGGCCTCGCGGTATCCGGCGGCTTCAATCCCGACGTCGCCATCGCCACCCATCTCGGCCACAAGCCGCGCTGGGCCGACGACATCGCCGCCTTCGTCATGGATGATATGCCGGCTAACGTCTCCGTCGCCGGTTCCGCCGCGGGCCGCTTCACCCTCGCCGAGGCCTTGGCCGACGGAGCCCGTCTCGGCGCCGAGGCCGCCCGGGCTGGCGGCCGCGCGACGGTCGAAACCCCCGCCTGGCGCGCCAGCGACGAGACCTTCGCCGTTGCGGCGCTCTTCCATGTGGAGGGCGGCCGCGGCAAGGCCTTCGTCGACCTGCAGAACGACGTCACCGACAAGGACGTCGCCCAGTCCGTGCGCGAGGGTTTCGTCTCGGTCGAGCATCTGAAGCGCTACACGACGCTTGGCATGGCCACCGACCAGGGCCGCACCTCCGGCGTCAACGGCCTCGCCATCCTCGCCAGCCTCACCGGCCGCAGCATTCCCGAGACCGGCTCGACCCGTGCGCGGCCGCCGCACGGCCCCGTCGCTATCGGCGCCTTCGCCGGCCTGCACACCGGCACCCATTTCAAGCCGACCCGCCTCACCGCCTCCCACGGCTGGGCGACGGAACAGGGCGCCGTCTTCGTCGAGGCCGGGCAGTGGCTGCGGGCCCAGTGGTTCCCCCGCCCCGGCGAGACCGACTGGCTTGCGAGCGTCACCCGCGAGGTGCAAGCGGTGCGCTCGGGCGTCGGCATCTGTGACGTCTCGACCCTCGGCAAGATCGCCCTCGCCGGGCCAGATGTCGGCGCCTTCCTCGACCGCGTCTATTGCAACACCTTCTCGACGCTTCCCGTCGGCAAGGCCCGCTACGGCCTGATGCTGCGCGAAGACGGCTTCGTCATGGACGACGGCACCACGGCGCGGCTCGGCGAGGACGAATGGGTCCTCTCCACTACCACGGTGAACGCCGGCAAGGTTATGCAGCACCTCGCCTTCTGCCATCAGGTCCTGTGGCCCGAGCTCGACGTGCAGATGGTCTCCGTCACCGAGCAATGGGCGCAGTTCGCCGTCGCGGGACCCCGCTCCCGCGAGCTCCTCGAGCGGCTGTTCGGCGCGGGCACCGACCTGTCGAACGCCGCCTTCCCCTATCTCGCCTGCGGCACCTTTGCGCTGGGCCCGACGCGGGCAAGGCTCTTCCGCCTCTCCTTCTCGGGCGAGCTTGCCTATGAGATCGCCGTTCCCGCCGGCTATGGCGATGCCCTCGTCCGGGCCCTGATGGAGGCGGGCGGCGACCTCGGCGTCACGCCCTACGGCACCGAAGCGCTCGCCGTCATGCGCGTCGAGAAGGGCCATGTCGCCGGCGCCGAACTCAACGGCCAGACGGTCGCCCGCGACCTCGGCCTCGGCCGCATGATGTCGAAGAAGAAGGACTATGTCGGCCGCCTCATGGCCGAGCGCGAGGCGCTGAACGACCCCGCGCGCCCGACCCTCGTCGGGCTGAAGCCGACGGTTGCGGGGGTGAGGCTGCGCGCCGGCGCCCATTTCCTCCCCCTCGGCGCCGCCGCCACGGCGGAGAACGACCAGGGCTACATGACCTCCACCGCCTTCAGCCCCAGCCTCGGCCACTGGATCGGCCTCGGCCTGCTCGCCAACGGCCCGCAGCGCATGGGCGAACAGATCCGCGCCTATGACCCCGTCCGCGGCGGCGATGTCGTCGTCGAGGTGGTGAACCCCGTCTTCGTCGACCCGGAAGGAGCCCGCCTCCATGGCTGATCTCGTCCACCATGGCGGCTTCGCCGGCCGGTCGCGCCGCGTCGGGACGGGCGCCGGCCTGCGCGCCGTCGAGCGCGCCGGCCTGGCGGCGGCCAGTGTCATCGCCCGCCGCGGCAAGGCGGACGAGGCCGCCTCCGCCCTCGGCAGGATGGCGGGGGCGGTGGTCGTGGACGGGCCGAAGCGGACATTTGGCGGTGGCCTCACCCTCCTCGGAACCGGACCGGGCGCCTGGCTCGTCCTCGCCGACCGGCCGATGCTGGTCGCCGAACTCATGGCGGCGCTGGCAGGCGTCGCGGCGGTCGTCGACCAGTCGGACGGCCAGGCCATCCTCGACCTGTCGGGACCGAACCTGGCGGAAGTGCTGGAAACGGGCGCGCGCCTCGACCTGCACCCCTCGCGCTTCGCGACGGACGACGTGGCGGTCACGGCGATCGCCCATATCGGCGTCACGCTCTGGATGGCGGAGGATCGCGCCACCGTGACGCTGGCGGCGCCGCGCAGCTATGCCGCCAGCCTCCTGCACTGGCTGGACGCTTCGGCCCGGCCCTTCGGCCTCGCCCTCGAAACCGACTGAGGGCTCTCGCCGTCAGCGGATCAGCGTCATGCAGCGCGCCATGGCCGGCCACAGCCGCTCGCCGTCGGGGATCGGCAGCACCACCTCGCCGTCGGGCGTCTGGATCACCAGCTCGCCCGCAGTCTCGATGCCCGACTGGAAGTTGCGGGCGGTCATGAGACGCGCCCAGGGGCCGAAGCCCTCGTCCACCACCTGTGCGGGGAAGGTGTAGCTGCGGGTATTCGCCCCGAACTGGATCTGCACCCGGAAGCGCGGCGGGAAGCGGGACATGTCGCCGCCGTCGCGGAATTCGATGATGGCGTTGCGGTTGTCGACGCCGAAGCGGACGTTGTTCACCGACGGGTCGGTGCTGTCGACGATGCAGCCGAGGGTGCGGCGCCCCGCCGGCTCGTCGGACAGGCGGCGAACCTCCCAGACACCGGCGCGGGCGAAATTGAAGCGGTAGGCGTCGCCCTGCCGCTGCGGCGAGGCCGGCGGCGCCATGGCGACGGGAGGAGGCGGCGGCGCACGGCGGCGCTCCTCGACCTGCGGCTGCGCCCTGCCGAGCGCCGCCGTGGGATCGGGACCGTAGCTCGTGATGCAGCCGTCCACTGCGGCCTCCGCCTCGCCGAAAGTGGTCAGGTCATAGCTGCGCGTTTCGCCCGAGCTGGCGAACTGCACCTGCATCGAGGCCACCTCGCTCAAGCCGGAATAGACCTCGTCGGTCAGATCGACGGCGACCCGCGTGCCGCCGTGGCGCGCTTGCAGCTCGACCGGCTGCCGGCCTTCCAGGGTGATCGTCAGCGTGTCCTCTGCACCTTCGGGCGCCCGGTTCCCCGGAATGGACAAGACACGCCGCAGTTCGGCGCCCGGATAGTAGCTGACGCGCAGCCCCTCGTCGCTCGGACCGTCGGCGACACAGCGCAGCAGGCGATTGCCCCGCATCTCGCGCGACACGGTGAAACGGCCCGGGGGCGCATCCATGCGGATCATGCGCGTCTGCGGCGCGGGCGGCGGCGAACGGTCCGGCCCCTCTGCAAGGGCATCCCGCGGCCCCCTGAACTCCCCGCCGAAGGAACCGCCGCCGGGGCCGGGGCGGCCGCCGTCTCGCGACGGACGCTGGCCGACGCTCCAGGCGCAGATCCGGCTCGTGCGATCCACCCAGCACGCGCCCTCGCGGCGCACGTCCCAGACGAGCGCCTCCCGCGAGCGGGGCGAGTTGTCCACGTAGGAGGCGCGACCCTCGCGGCTCCCGGGATCCACCATCACCTGCACCTCGACCGATCCGGCGGTGATGGTGAAGTCGCCGCCGGATCCCGGCCGGAACTCGCAGGGGCCATCCATGCGCACCCGTCCTTCGAGCACCACGAGGCAGTCCGCGGGGCGTGCCTCGGCTGCGGCACCCGCGAGCAGAAGAACGATGGCGGCACAGCCGCCGAGCATAGGGGCTTTCATGGCAGGGGTTCCGGGCAATCACAGGCCGTCGGCGTCGTCCGCAGGGGGACACCGGAGACCCGGCGCCGAGCTTACTTTACGTTAACGGAAGCCCCTACTCCGGTACACACGTAGAATTCCCGATGACCGGCCGCGCGCGTCCGGCGGATGCGGATGCGGCCCTCGACGAGGCGGGCGCCGATGACGCCCGGCCCGCCGCAGACGAGCTATGCGGCCTGAGGCATCTTGCAATTTCGGCTCGGCCCTTGGAGGCTCCCCGCCATCGCGACGACGTTCCGCGGTCCGCTCGACCGGATCAGCCCAAGGGAACGCGGCGCGAAACGCGCAGTGCGCGGTCGGGATGCGGGTTTCCGCATCCGAAGGGAGGACGAATGGAACGGACAAGCCGCCTCGGGGCGGCGCTGATCTTTGTCGCGCCGCTCGCCGTGCTGGTCGTCGTCTGGGCCGTTCTGGTGCCGGCTCTCGGCGTCCGCCCGCAGATCTTCCCCGGCGTCGCGGCCGTGGGACGGGCCGGAATCGACGGCATCCTCGACGGCTCGCTCCTGCGTCACGTTGCCGCCAGTATCTCCCGCGTCGCCATCGGCACGGTGCTGGCGGTGCTGGTCGCCGTGCCCCTCGGCATCCTGATGGGGGTGAGCCGCGGCGTCTCCGCCTTCCTGACGCCGCTGATGCGCTTCTTCTCCGTGCTGGCCGGCATCGCCTGGATTCCCATCGCCACCCTGTGGTTCGGCTACGGCTTCGGCGCCATCGTCTTCGTCATCTTCAACGCCGTCTTCTTCGTCGTCGCCTACAACACCCTGCTCGGCGTCTCGACCATCCCCATGCCGCTGCGCCATGCGGCGGCCTCGCTCGGCGCCGGGCGTGCCGCGATGCTCACCGACGTGCTGCTGCCAGGCGCATTGCCCAACATCGTCACCGGAATCCGCACCGGTCTCGGCTTCGCCTGGCGCGGCCTCATCGCGGCCGAGATGATCGCGACCGATGTCGGCCTCGGCTACATGCTCTTCGTCGCCCGCGACTTCTACCAGACCGAGGTCATCGTCCTCGGCATGATCGTCATCGGCACCATCTGGCTGCTGATCGACCGGCTGATCCTGGTGCCGCTCGAGCGCGCCACCATCGAGCGCTGGGGGCTGGTCAGCCCATGAATGCCCTCCTCGCCCTGTGGAGCCTCTTGCTCAGGACCTCGGTGAAATGGCCGGTCCTGCGGACGCTGGCGCCCTTCGTGCCGGTCGTCGCCCTCTGGTGGGCGGTGGCCGCCTGGGGACCCTTCCCCCCCGCCTTCTTCCCTTCCCCGCCCGACGTCTGGGCCAAATTCGTGACGCTGATGGAGAAGGGCATCCTGCCCGAATATCTCGGCGACAGCGTCGGACGGCTCGCCATCGGCGCGGCGGTCGGCATCGGCCTCGGCGTGCCATTGGGGCTGTGGGTGGGCTTGAGCAAGCGCGCCCACCGCGCCCTCTGGCCGGTGCTGCTGTTCTTCCAGGCCATCGGCGACATCGCCTGGCTGCCGATCCTCATCATCTGGTTCGGCTTCGGCCTGACCACCATGACCTTCGTCATCGTCTACACCGTGCTGTTTCCGGTGATCCTCAACACGGTGCTCGGGGTGCGCTCGGTGCGCATCGAGCTGCATCGCGCCGCCCAGAGCCTCGGCGCACCGCCCTGGCGCATCCTCACCGAGGTGGTGGTGCCCGGCGCGCTGCCCAACATCATGACCGGGCTGCGCAACGGCCTCGGCTACGGCTGGCGCGCGCTGATCGCCGCCGAGATGATCGTCGGCACCAGCGGCATCGGCTTCCTCATGTTCGACGCGCGCCGCGCCGGCTCGGTCACCGAAATCGTGCTGGGCATGATCGTGCTCGGCATCCTCTGGTACATCGTCGATGCCTGGGTGCTCGCTCCCATCGAGCAGGCCACCGGGCGGCGCTGGGGATTGGTCACGCAGTGAAGTCGCTCAGCCTGAAGAACCTCGCGAAGACCTATTTCGACGCCTACAAGGGCGAGCACGTCACCGCCATCCGCGACGTGTCGCTGGAGGTGCCGGCGGGCGAGTTCGTCTCCATCGTCGGTCCCTCGGGCTGCGGCAAGTCGACCATCCTCAACATGGTGGCGGGCTTCATCCCCCATTCCGGCGGCCACATCCTCGTCGGCGGCGAGCCGGTGAAGGGACCGGGCCCCGACCGCGGTGTCGTCTTCCAGTCCTTCGCGCTCTTTCCCTGGAAGACCGTGCTCGACAACGTCGGCTTCGGCCCGAAGATGCGCGGCGTACCGAAGGCGGAGCGCGACGCCATCGCCCGCGAATATCTGGCGCTGGCCGGCCTCTCCCATGCCGCGGACCGCTACCCCACCGAACTCTCCGGCGGCATGCAGCAACGCGTCGGCGTCGTCCGGGCGCTGGCCAACGAGCCCGACGTTCTCTTGATGGACGAGCCCTTCGCCAGCGTCGACGCCCAGACCCGCATGACGCTGCAGGACGAGCTCTCCCGCATCTGGGAGGAGCGCCGCCCGACCGTCGTCTTCATCACCCATGACGTTCCCGAGGCGGTCTTCCTCGCCAACCGGGTGGTGGTGCTGTCGAAAGGCAAGGTGCTGGCCGAGGTCGACGTGCCGATCAGCCGCCCGCGGGTCTGGGACCGGCTGGTCTCCGACGACCGGTTCAAGGACATCTCCAATCAGGTCCTGGCGCTGGTGAGGTCGGCATGAGGCTCCTCCGCCAGGCCCTCGGTTCCAGGCGCGGCCTGATCCTGATCGGGCTCGGCGCGGCCTGGCTTCTCTGGCAGGCCTGGATCTTCGCCACGGCGCCGGCCAAGATCGCCGCCGGATTTCCCGACCGCCAGCGCATCAACGCGCTCATCACGCTCCCCTTCGCGCCGGAGCGTTTCCACATCCTCGTGTTCCAGCGCTACGGCCGTGTCTCCGGCACGGACGGCACCCGCGTGGAACTGCGCGGCATCGACAGAAGCCAACTCGGCGCCATCGCCCGGCACTACTGGGTGAGGCGGATAGAGCCACTGCAACAGGGAGGATGACCATGATCACGAGACGAACGGCCCTTGCCGGCACGCTGCTCGCAGCCCCGGCGCTCGCCTATGCCCAGCAGATGACCAAGCTCAAGGCCGGCATGGTCACCGGCATCGACCAGATCGGCCTGCCCATCGCCCTCGAACGCGGCTTCTTCGAGAAACAGGGCCTCGACGTCGACATCGCCCGCCCCTACGCCACCGGCGTCGACGCCCTCAACGCGCTTCAGGCCGGCGAGAGCAACATCGTCCAGGTCGGCGTGCCGATGATCGGCGCGGTGGTGCGCGGCATGGACCTCGTCGCCCTCGCCAATTATTCCGGCAAGGCGACGGCCCGCGGCTCCGACGCCACCATGGCGCTGGTGGCGCGCGGCGATTCCGGCATCACCAAGGGCAATCTCGCCAGCCTCAAGGGCAAGCGGATCGCCGCCTCCTTCGGCACCATCAACCACCTCTACATCCTGGCGCTGCTGGAGAAGGGTGGCCTCGCGCCCGGCGACGTGACCCTGGTCAACACGCCGCCGCCCGACATGACGGTCGCCTTGCTCGCCAAGGGCATCGACGCCTTCGTCGGCTGGGACCCCTGGCCCATCGTGGCGCTGAAGGACGTGCCCGGTGCGGTGGAGATCATCCGCGGCGGCGACGCCATCGCCTATGTCGGCTTCAACGTGGGCCTGAGGCCCTGGGTGGCGGCCAACGGCCCGACCATCGAGAAGTTCCTGGTCGCCGTCTCCGAGGCCGACCAGTGGATGCGCAAGAACCCCAAGCCCGCGGCGCAGGTCGCCACCCGCTGGATCCCCGGCCTCAGGCAGGAGATCGCCGAGGCGGCCATGGAGTTCAACATCCAGCAGGCCGACCGGCGTCTGTCGGCGAACAACTACCGCGCCATGCACGAAGCCCTCGACCGATTGCACCGGCTCGGGTTCCTGCGCGCGACCTTCGACGTCAACAAGCACTTCGAGCCGAAGCACATGGTGAAGGTGATGCAGGACCACCCGGCCCTGTTCAGCGATCTCCCGCCGATCCCGGCCGACGCGGCCATCGGTCCAGGCTTCGTCTTCAAGCCCTGACCTGTCCGCGGCTTCAGGCTCTCGCCTGTTGCGAGCATGACCCGCCCGGGGCCTCCGCGAGGAGGCTCCGGGCGCTGCGTTTCGGAGCAGAACCCGGCCCGGCAGAGCGTCGGCTGCAACCAGGGCGGCATGACGGGCCGGCCTGACACCCGCCGTCGCTGGCCAAACCCCGGCGGAACGTCACATCGGACAATGTCCGGCAGGAATCAGTAAATTACCTCAGGTTGCATCGGAGCGGCGATGCAAGGGAGATGTTGATAGATGAATTAACGTTTCCTTAACGGGAAATCGATGGCGTGACAGGATGAGGCTGGCAGACCGCGACACTGTTCCTGCCACGTCACTTGGTCCCTGTAAGTCAGATCACGAACAGTTCTTACTGATGTCTTCCAGCTTGAAGGTGCCGCATCACGTCATTCATCAAATATCCAATACGCTTTACTGTGTCATTGCACTGCAAAATTACGAACGCCTTTGTATTTGTATCAGGTAGATTCCGGATATGCGTCCGACAAAACAACAGCCTAACGTAAGGTCGCGTTGTCCGCGGCGAGTGTGAGGCCCCTTCAAAGCGTCGACGCTTCTTTCAGGTAGCTACGTAAGGAGAGTAACCATGAGGAAGACGTTCTTGGGACTGACGGTCCTCGGAGCCGCGATGCTTGGGGGCCTTTCGACCCCGGTGCAGGCGACCACCTATGTCGAGACGCGGACGATGAGCCGCTACATCGCCTGCTACGACCGGGTCTATGTGCCCGCCCGTGTGCTGGTGAACACGCGCGGCCGCCAGGTCCGTGCCCCCGGCCAGGCCTGGGAGATCGCCGGCTCCCGCTGGGATCACGTGCGGACGCTCGGTGTCTACATCCAGACCGAGCGGGTCATCGAGCAGGACCACCATACCCTGCGCCGCCGTCCGTGCTGAACATGGGAGGAGGCGCGGCGAGCGCTGCGTCTCCTCGCCTCTCCGCGACCGGGGTCAGGCGGAAATAGGCCCTGATCTCGTCGCGGCTGGCGGGACCGGTTTCTTCGACCGTGACGCGGTCCCCGGTTTCGCAGATGCGCAATCCCGTCCCGTCCTTGGTGACGGCCCGGCGGCACGACGGCCCGGTTTCGAAAGCGCGGAATCGCGAAGGGTCGGCACAGCCGGTGGCGGTCAGCGACAGCGCCGCCAGGAGGATTGCAGAGCGTATGCAGGTCCTGTCCGCCATGCCCCAGCGGTAGACGGACATGGTTAACGAACCGTTACTCGGGATCCCGCGGAGACAGGCCATGCGCGTTCGACACATTGCCCTGATGGGGCTGGCGCTTCTGGCGGGCGGTTGCCAGTCGACGGCGATGCGGACCTCGCCCCTTGCCTCCGATCTCCACCCCTCGGCCGGCGGTGACATGACCGCCGGAACGGTCTGGCACACCGCCTCGACCGGCCCCGGTGAGGGCGGACGCTGGATCGTCGGCAACGACCCCGGTCGGGTGGTCTACGAGTCTCGCCTGCGGGCGCCGGGCCTGCAGGAGGTGACCGCCGAGCAGGTGGCGCGCATGACGGCGCCGCAAGCCGCGCCCGGCGGCGATTGCCGGATCGAAATGCATGACGGAGGGCGGCGGGCCAGCGGAGGGGTGCACCGGCATGGTTGCGCCGGTTCCCCCTTAGCTGACGTCGTCGCCTGGCGGCGGCAGGGCGCCGACTACGTCTTCACCCGAAGGGACGGCGGGCCGCTGCGCGTCCGCATCATCGACTGACCGCCGTCACCCCGTCCTGACCCGCTTGGCTGCGCCCGCGTCATGGGCTCGCCGCTCTGGCGGCGAGCTGCGCCGCGACCGCCAATGACGGCCGGCGAAGTGCGCGGCCGGCGGATGCTTTTAAGCAAAACCAAGAGGCTTTGGCGGTCCCGAAGGGATTCGAACCCCTGACCTTCGGTTTAGGAAACCGCTGCTCTATCCTGCTGAGCTACGGGACCGGCGTGCTCTCTATCTCACGCCGGCGGGTCGGGCGGCAAGCCGGGAAAGCGGCCTCGCATCAGCCGCCGAAGAAGGAGCTCCGGCGCGGCGGCGCGGAAGCCGGCGCATCGGGGCCGGGGTCGTCCGGAGGCCGTGCCATGGGGAAGACCGTCTCCGTCGGCACCACCTTCGGCCGGGGCGGCGGAGCCGGATCGTTGGCGGGCTCCACCGGGGGCGGAACGGGCGGCTGCACCGCCGCTTCCACCTGCGGCGGCGGGGCGGGCTCGGGCTCCGGCGGCTTCACCGCCTCGGCAGGAACGGGCTGCGGCGGGGCCGGAGCCGGGTCCGGAGCGAGCTCGATCGCGGCGGGTGCCATGTCGATGACCGGGGTCGGGGCCGCCGGCTGCTCGGCCTCGTGGTGGTCGGCGAGCACGTCGTCGACCTGCAGGACCGGGCCGCCGATCTCGGCGACCGGCACCTTCCATTCGAAGGCGTCGAGACGCCCGGTAACGGGCGAGGCGGGCAACCAGACGTCGCTCGCCTGGCCGTCGGCGGTCCAAACGGGGTCGCGGGCGGCGCGCAGGGCGCGGGCCATCCATTCGCGCGCGCGCCCGTGATCGCCGTGCTCCTTGGCGCTGATCTCGGCCTGCAGCAGGCAGGCGCGCTGGGTCGGCCGCTCCGTGGTGATCTCGTCGAGGGCGCGGCGGGCGACGTCGAACTCACCGGCGTCGATCGCCGCGCGGGCCACCGCCATCAGCCCCTCGGGATGGGAGGGGACGAGGCGCGCCAGATATTCGACGCGCTTCAGCTCGTCGAGCCGGGAGTCGCCGCGGCGGGCATGGGCATAGGCCTCCGCGAGGTCGGGATGGGGCGTCGCCTTCCAGGCGGCCTCGATGACCCGGGAGGCCTTGCGGGCGTCGCCGTCGGCGGCATAGAGCCGGCCGGCGACCACGGCGGCGGGAACCAGCGTCGGCGCCAGGCCATGGGCCTCGATTGCCAGCGCCTTGGCGGCGGCGGGGTCGCGGTCCTCGAGCGCGACGGCCTTGGCGGTCAGCAGCACGGCGCGCCGGCGCTTCGCCTGCTCCTTGTCGATGACCCGGGCCGCATATTGCTTCTCGATGCTGGCCAGCGCCCCGTCCCAATCCCCGCCGAGGGTCTGGTTCTCCAGCACGGCCTGCGCGGCCCAGCCGGCGGAGGGCGATTCCGCCACCGCCTCCTCGGCGATGGCGCGGGCGGCGCCCGCATCGGCCCGGCGCTGCGCCTCGACATAGAGGCCGCGGAGCCCCAGCAGCCGCGTTTCCTGCGCGTCCAGCATGGCGCGGAAGGCCTGTTCGGCCCCGGGCCGGTCGCCGGCGAGCTGGGCGGTCTGCGCCTTGAGGAGAAGGGTCAGCGGCTGATCGGGAGCATATTTCTCCGCATCGGCGGCATGACGCTCGGCGGTGCGGCGATCGCCGGCACCGATGGCGATGATGCCGCGGCTGACCGCCTCGGTGCCCTTGCGGTGGCGGCGCCGGCGCAGGGCGCGGGCGGCCATGGCGGGGCTGGCGACGAGCCAGCGCAGGAGGCCGATCACCGCCATCACCAGGATGGCGCCGATGAGCAGCGCGACGAGACCGGTGAGCACCTCGAACTCGATCCGCCGGCCGAGCCAGAGGATGGAGACCGAGCCCGGCTGGTCGGCGATCCAGGCCGCGCCGAAGCCGAGGGCGGCGAGAAGGACGAGGAAGAGGATTACGCGGATCATGGTCTCTCCTCAGCCTCCGCTCAGCGCGCCGGCGGCCTCCGCCGACAGGCGGCGCAGGGTCGTCTCGGCGGCGGCGCGGGCGCGGGCCTCGGCGGCCCAATCGGCCCCGAGGGCGCGGACCGGCTCCGGCAGGCGGTCGAAATCGGCGAGACCGCCGGGAAGGTCGCCGCGGCGCAGCTTGGCCTCGACGCGGGCGATCACGGTGGGAACGTCGTCACCCGCCGCCTCGCCGACGGGGCGGATGCGCACCAGCGACTGCGCGCTGGCGGTGATGCGTTCGAGAAGGGTGCCCTCGGCGGCAGGCCCGGGAGCCGCCCGCATCAGCGCCGGGGCCAGGGCCGAGAACCGTTGGGCCAGGGCGCCGGTGGTCGGCAGGCCGCGTTCGGCATGGGGCTGGAGGGCATCGGTCGCCGGCGCCGGCAGGCCGAGGGCCTGGGCGGCCTTCAGCTCGGCGGCGAAGGGCTGGCCGCGGTCGATGGCGGCGCGCAGGGCCCCGATCCCCACGACGCGGGCGGCGCGCCGCCCGGCATCGCCCTGTTCCGTACGGGCGCTTTCGAGAGCGGCGACCTTCTCGGCGGCGGCGGCGACGGCCGCAGCGCCGGCCTTCACCTCAGCCTGCAGCATCTGCACGCTGCCGGCGATCTCGGCGATGCGGTTCGACTGCGGCGACACGGCCGCGGCGATGCGCTGATCCACATCGGCCATGTCGACGGCCGGAGCGGGCGGCGTCGCCGGACGGGAGCGCTGGGCGGCGGCGACGGCCTCGACCGCCGCTTTCAGCGCGTCGATCTCGGTGCGGATAGGTGCCATGTCGACGGTTGGCGCAGTGGAAGTGGCACCGCCGCCTTCCGTCGGTGCCGGCCGCTGTTCCAGCGCCGCGAGACGGCTCTCGAGCGTCGCACGCGCCTGATCGAGGGCCTCGATGCGCCGCGTCACCGGCGCAAGATCCACCGCCGGGCCGGCGGCCGGCGTTGCCGGGCGCGCCGCGACCTGGCGGATCTGGGCGTCGAGGGCGGCGATGCGCTGTTCGAGCGCGCCGGTGTCCTGCCGGGAAGCCCCCGGCCAGTAGCCGGCCATCTGGGCACCGGCGGCGAGACCGCCGGTCAGCAAGGCGCCGACCAGACCGGCGGCGACGAGGCGGCCGAAGCCGGGGCCGGCGGCGGCGGCCTCGCGCGGCGGCGGCGGGGATGCCGGGGGAGGAGCTTCGGCGGGCGGCGGCTCCGTCACGGGCGGCGGTTCGGCGGTCGGAGGTTCCTCGGTGGCGGGCGGGACAGGCTCGGGGTCGACGCCGCCTGTCACCAAGGGGATCGGCCCCTCGGCCGGATTGTCCATCGGGTGCGGGTCGGCCGGCACTGCAGAGTCGCCGGTGGCGGCGGCGGAGGTGTCCGGGGGCGTCTCCGGCGCGGGGCCGGATCCGGCCTCGTCGGGGGTAAGGGTCGAGGCGGGATCGACGGTCGCCTCGCCGACGGTGGGGGCGGTCGCTGTCGCTGGCGTCTCCGTTTCAGCCGTCGCCGCGATTTCCTGCGCTTCGAGCGTGATGGTTGGGGCCTTGCCGCGGCGCCTGGGCTTCAGGTCGTCGTCCGGGCGGTCGCTACTGGCCATCACACGTCTCCCGCTAGCCCCACGGCATGATCTAGCGCGCCGGCGGGCCGTGCCGCAACCCGAGCCAGGTCAAAGCGCGGCCAGGAGGTCGGCCTCGCGCGGGCGCTGAGCGGTAATGACGCATGAGGGGCGGAGAGGTTCCAGAGCCGCCGCAACCGCGGGCGACAGGCAGAGGTGGCGCAGGGCCGCGGCCTCTTCCGCCCGCCCTGCGGCGCGGCTGAGCCCGGCGAAGAGCTCTGCCGCCCGCGGCGAATAGTGCAGCACGGCGTCGAGCGTCCCGGCGCGCAGGGCGGCATCGACCGCACCGGGAAGCGCCTCCGCCGGTCGCATGCGGTAGACGGCGGCGGGGATGACGGCAAGGCCGGCCGGCGCCAGGGCGGCAGCGAGATCGCCGGCCCGCTCCTCGCCGCCGGGATGGAGAATGCGGGCGCCGGGGGCCAGCCCCGCCGCCGCGATCAGCGCCGCCAGCGCCTCGACGTCGCCCGCCGCCGGGCGGATGTCGACGAAGCCGGCCGCGGCCAGCGCCTCGGCCGTGCGGTCGCCCACCGCGAAGGCGGGGAGCGAGGCAAAGCCTGCAAGCGCCTCCGCCGGCATCAGGGTGGTGGTGCGTGCGCTGGTGACGGCGAGGGCGTCGAAGGCGCCGCCGAGGTCGGCTGCGACCGGCTCGGCGGTGAAGAGCGGCGCCACCAGCGCTTCATGGCCGAGGGATGCGAGAACCGCCACCGTACGGGCGGCTTCCGGCTCCGGCCGCGTCACGAGGACGCGCATCAGGCCGGTCCGAAGAAGCCGGCTCCGGCGCGCCCCTTCAGTTCGGCGCCGGCGTCGCGGCCGAGGGCGACGGCATCGGAGGCGCCGCCGGAGCGCGCCGCCACGTGGCTCTCACTGCCGTCGGGGCGCAGGATCTCGCCGGTGAAGGACAGGGTCTCGCCGTCGAGGCCGGCGAGGCCGGCGATGGGGGTGCGGCATGAGCCGTCGAGGACGGCGAGGAAGGCGCGTTCGGCGGCCAGCGCCAGGGCGGTCGGCCGATGGTCGAGCGGCGCGAGCAGGTCGCGGGTGCGGGTGTCGTCGAGCCGCGTCTCGATGCCGATGGCGCCCTGGCCGACGGCCGGCAGGAAGCGGTCGGCGGCGACGATCTCGGTGACCTCGTGGGCGATGCCGAGCCGGTTCAGGCCGGCCATGGCGAGCATGGTGCCGGCGACGTCGCCGGCATTGAGCTTGGCGAGCCGCGTCTGCACGTTGCCGCGGAAGGTGACGACCTGGAGGTCGGGCCGCTCGCGGCGGATCTGGGCCTGGCGCCGCAACGACGAGGAGCCCACCACCGCGCCCTTCGGCAGGCCCGCGATGGTCGCCGAGGCGCGGCCGATGAAGCCGTCGCGCACGTCCTCGCGCTTCAGGAAGCACACCAGCCCCAGTCCCTCCGGCAGGACGGTGGGCATGTCCTTGGAGGAATGCACCGCGAGATCGATGCGGCCGTCGATGAGCTGCTCCTCGATCTCCCTGGTGAAGAGCCCCTTGCCGCCGGCCTCCGAGAGCGGCCGGTCGAGGATCGCGTCGCCCGTGGTCTTGATCACCTGCACGGCGATGTCGTCCTCGGCGACGCCGTGCGCAGCGGCGAGAAGCCGTCGCACCAGATGCGCCTGGGCCAGCGCCAGGGCGGAGCCACGGGTGCCGATGCGGAGGAAGGGCGATTGCGCCATGGGAAGGTCCGGTGATACGCGGGGGCCAGATCATAGCGAGGGATCGGCGGACAGGAAGACCCGTCGAGCCGCCCGTGGCGGAGGAACAGGCCTTCATGCTGGTTCTCGGGATCGAGACCACCTGCGACGAGACGGCGGCGGCCGTGGTGCGCGTCGGTCGGGACGGGCGCGGCACGATCCTGTCCAACATCGTGCGGACCCAGGTCGAGGACCACGCACCCTATGGCGGCGTGGTGCCGGAGATCGCCGCGCGTGCCCATGTCGAGATCGTCGACCGGGTGACGGCCGAGGCGCTGCGCGCCGCCGGTATCGGTGCGGGCGAGCTCGACGCCGTGGCGGCGGCCGGCGGGCCGGGGCTAATCGGCGGCGTGCTCGTCGGCCTCACCACCGCCAAGGCCATGGCCCTGGTGCTGGGCAAGCCGCTCGTCGCGGTCAATCACCTCGAGGCCCATGCCCTCACCGCGCGGCTCACCGACGCCGTCGCCTTTCCCTATCTGCTGCTGCTCGTTTCCGGTGGCCACACCCAGCTTCTCGCCGTCCGCGGCGTCGGCCACTACGCCAAGCTCGGCACCACCATCGACGACGCCATCGGCGAGGCCTTCGACAAGGTCGCCAAGCTCCTCGGCCTGCCCTATCCCGGCGGCCCCGAGGTGGAGCGACGGGCGCTCGCCGGCAACGGCCGCCGTTTCGCCTTTCCGCGACCATTGCAGGGGCGGGCCGAGCCTGATTTCTCGCTCTCCGGCCTGAAGACGGCGGTGCGGCTGGCGGCGGAGGACCTCCGGGATGCCTCGGGCGGGCTCTCCGCGGCGGACGTCGCCGACCTCTGTGCCTCCTTCCAGGCTGCGGTGGCGGACATGGTGGCGGATCGCTGCAAGGTGGCTGTCCGGCTGTTCCGGGAACGCCACGGCGAACCGACCGCGCTCGTCGTCGCCGGCGGCGTCGGCGCCAACCAGGCGCTGAAGGCGGTGCTCCAGCGCACGGCCGATTCGGCGGGCCTGCCGCTGGTGGTGCCTCCGCCGAAACTGTGCACCGACAACGGCGCCATGATCGCCTGGGCCGGGGCCGAGCGGCTGATGGCGGGGTTCAGCGATCCGCTCGACATCGCGCCGCGGGCGCGCTGGCCCCTCGATGCCGATGCCGTCACGATCGGTTCGGGTCGGCTCGGGGCCAAGGCATGAGGTTCTGGGGAGGGGCGGCGCGATGACGACGGACAGCAGCGTGGCGGTGCTCGGGGCCGGCGCCTTCGGCACGGCCCTCGCCAATGTGGCGGCGCGGGCGGGTCGGCACGTCACCCTCTTCGCGCGCGACGCCGCCGTGGTGGCGGAGATCAACGGCCGCCGGACCAATGCGGCGCGGCTGCCGGGTGCGCAGATCCACGAGCGGGTGACGGCCACCGCCTCGCTGGCCGAGGCGGCGAGCGCGGGGATGGTCCTCGTCGTCGTGCCGGCCCAGGCCCTGCGGGCCGTGCTGGCCGAGGCGGCGCCCCATATCCGGCCGGGAACGCCGCTCGTCGTCTGCGCCAAGGGCATCGAGCGCGGCACCGGCAGCTTCCTCTCCGACATCGTGGCGGCGGAGGTGCCGGCCGCCCTTCCCGCCATGCTCTCCGGCCCGAGCTTCGCCGCCGACATCGACCGCGGCCTGCCGACGGCCGTGACGGTCGCCGCCGCCGACGAGGCGGTGGCGCGGCACATCGCCGCGACCCTCGGCTCCCCCGCCTTCCGTCTCTACCACTCCACCGATCTCAGGGGCGTCGAGATCGGCGGCGCGACCAAGAACGTGCTGGCGATCGCCGCCGGCATCGTCGCCGGCCGCCAGCTCGGCGCCAGCGCCACCGCTGCCATCACCGCCCGCGGCTTTGCCGAACTGACGCGGTTCGGCACCCGTTTCGGCGCGAAGCCGCAGACGCTGATGGGGCTCTCCGGCCTCGGCGACCTCATCCTGAGCTGCTCCAGCCTGCAGTCGCGCAATTTCGCCCTCGGCCATGCGCTCGGCGCCGGCAAGGGGCTGGAACTGGTCGCGGGCAAGGGAGCGCTTGCGGAAGGCGCGCTCACCGCAGAGATATTGGTGGAGAAGGCCCGCGAGGCCGGCATCGACATGCCGATCGCCGAAGCCGTCGATGCCGTGCTCGGCGGGATCATCGACGTCGACCAGGCGATCGTGCAGCTGATGGCGCGGCCGCAGCGGGCGGAGTGACGACCATGCGAGACGACGAGAGGCGAGGGACGGGACGATGACCAATTTCTTCGACAAGCTGGCGCGCGGCGTCGAGGCCGCCACCAAGGCCATGGGCTCGGACCTGGTGGCCGAAACCCATCCCTTCGACCTGAAACATTCGGTGGTCTTTCCCGTCGCCAAGCTGATGAAGCGGCGCACGGGCGGCGAGCCGATCGTGGTGATCGAACTCTCCGACGGCAAAACCACCATGACGCTGGCCGAGTTCGACCGCTTCGTCACCGAGCTCGACGCCTTCCGCAAGCTCATTCCGTCGGTGGCGACCGGTCCGAAGATCGAGGACCAGTGATGGCGCACTGGCTCTACAAGTCCGAGCCCTTCAAATGGTCCTGGGACCAGCAGGTCGCGGCCGGCGCGAAGGGAACGTTCTGGGACGGCGTGCGCAACCACGCCGCCAAGCTCAACCTGATGCGCATGAAGGCGGGGGACCGCGGCTTCTTCTACCATTCGAACGAAGGCAAGGAGATCGTCGGCGTCGTCGAGGTCATCCGGGAGGCCTATCCGGATCCGACGGCGGAGGCGGGCGAGCCCTGGGTGGTGGTCGACATCAAGGCGGTGAAGCCGCTGAAGACCCCTGTCAGCCTCGACGCGGTGAAGCACGAGCCGGCACTCGCCGAAATGGCTCTCCTGAAGCTGTCGCGGCTGTCGGTCCAGCCGGTGACGGATGCCGAATGGGCCGTGGTCTGCCGGATGGGCGGCATCGACCCCTGACGGCCGGCATCCGTTCCGCGCGGAGCACGGTCCCGGCGCGGCGCTTCGCAAGCGCCCGCCCGCCCGCTATCATGGGCGAAACGCCGTTTCGTCTCTCGTCGAGGCTCGACCCATGTCCCAGTCCACCGCGCCGCGCGGCCCGCTCGCCGGCATCCGCATCCTCGACCTGACCTCGGTCATCCTCGGGCCCTATGCGACCATGCTGCTCGGCGACATGGGCGCGGAGGTGATCAAGGTCGAGAGCCCGGCCGACGGCGGCGACATCATGCGCAAGCCCGGCGCCTGGCCCGAGGCGGCGGGGCCGGGCATGGGCCCGCTCTACATGATGTACAACAAGAACAAGAAGTCGGTGGCCCTCGACCTGAAGCGCCCCGAGGACCAGGACGCCTGCATAGCGCTCGCCCGCACCTGCGACGTCGTCTGCTCCAACATGCGGATGGACACGGCCGCCCGGCTGAAGATGGACTACGACAGCCTGAAGAGCCGGCTGCCCAACCTCATCTACATCCATGCCGCCGGCTTCGGCGCCGACGGACCCTATGCCGGGCGTCCCGCCTATGACGACCTGATCCAGGGCGTGTCGGGCGGCGCCGACATCCTGCCGCGCGTCGACGGCAACCCGGCGCCCCGCTACCTGCCCACCCTCGCCGCCGACAAGACGGTGGGGCTGTTCATGGTGCAGGCGGTTCTCGCCGCCCTGTTCCACAAGCAGCGCACCGGTGAGGGCCAGTTCGTCGAGGTGCCGATGTTCGAGTGCTACACGCATTTCGTCATGCACGAGAACCTTTACGGCCACGTCTATGACCCGGCGCCAGCCGGCACCGGCTTCGGCTATGGCCGCATTCACAATCCCGACCGCCGGCCCTACCAGTCGAAGGACGGCTGGATCGGCATCGTGCCCTACAGCGACCGCAACTGGTCGGACTTCTTCGCCCTGGCGGGGCGGCCGGAGCTCAATTCCGACCCGAAGTTCGCGACCTACGAGGCGCGGATGCGCAACATCAAGGAGCTCTACTCCATGATGGACGAACTGGTCGCCACCCGCACCAATGCCGACTGGGAGAAGGTGCTGAGCGAGAAGGCCATTCCCTTCGCGCCGATCAACCGCTTCGACGACCTGATGGACGACCCGCACCTGAAGGCGGTCGGCTTCTTCCAGAAGCGCGCCCATCCCGACGGCTATACCTGGGTCGACATGAAGCACCCCGTGAACTACGCGGCCTCGCCGGCGTCGACGCGCATGGCGCCGCCGAAGCTCGGGCAGGACACGGTCGAGGTGCTGCGCGAGGCCGGCGTCGAACTGCCGAAGGCGGCGGAGTAGCGGTTCTTCGTCATGCCAACCCGCGATAGACCTCCGCCTCGAAATCCCGGAACAGCTTCACCGCCCGCGGATCGAAGAACGGCACGATCTGCGTGAGGAAGACGCCGGCGAGGCCGGTCTTCGGGTCGATCCAGTAGAAGGTGTTGGCGAACCCCGCCCAGGACAGGGCCCCCGCCGGCCGCCCCTCCGGCGTCGGCTCGCGGTTCTGCTGGAAGCCGAGAGTCCAGCCCGTGGGCCGGCCGCGGAAGAAGTCGGCGCTCCTCAGCCCCATGGGCGACATCAGCCCGAGGGCCGGCACCGAGAGCTCAGGGATCTGGTCGGTCATCAGCCCGGAGATGCTCTCCGCGCCGAGGATGCGCTCACCATCGAGCGTTCCCCCGGCGAGGATCATGCGCAGGAAGGTGAGGTAGTCGCCCGCCGTGGCATAGAGCCCGCCGCCGCCGGAGGCGAATTCCGGCTCCTGCACCACCACCATCTCGGTCGGCACATAGGTGCCGTCCTCGGTGACGCCGTGCACGGTGGCGCGCCGCGCCGTCTGGCTCTCGCCGAGGCGGAACATGGTGTCGGCCATGCCGAGCGGTCCGGTGATGCGCTCGCGGAAGACGGTCTCGAGCGGCTTGCCGGTGACGATCTCCACGATGCGGCCGGCCCAGTCGGTGGAGATGCCGTAGATGAAGGCCTCGCCCGGCTCGCCCACCAGCGGCGCGGCGAGGGAGGCGAGCTTGCCGGTATTGGTGGCGGGAAGGCCCGTCGCCTTCATGTATTTGCGCAGGGCCGAGGAGGCGAAGTCGTAGGTATAGCCGGCGGTGTGGGTGAGGAGGTGGCGCACCGTCACCGCCTTAGCCGGCGCCCGCGTCAGCGGCCGGCCCTCGGCGTCGAAATCGTAAAGCAAGGCCGCCTCGCCGATGGCGGGGGCATAGGTGGCGGCGGGCGCGTCGAGGTCGACCCGGCCCTCCTCGACGAGCTGCAGCAGCGCCACCGTGGTGATCGCCTTGGTCATGGAGGCGATCCAGGCCACCGTATCCGGGGTCATCGGGGCGTCGGTCCCGAGGCGCCGGGTGCCGAAGCCGCCCTGGTAGACGAGGCCGTCGCGGTTTCCCACCATGGCGACGACGCCGGGCACCGCGCCGGCATCGGCCGCCTGGCGGAGGATGGTGTCGAGAGCGGCTGTCATGGCATGTCGTCCGGGCAGCGGGAGGGGCGGCCACCTTCGGCGGCGGGCGCCGCGGGGTCAATTCGGCCGAACCGCCAGCCCGAGCGGGCGACCAAAGTGTGAGAGAGCGCCCGCTTGAGCCGCCGGCGGCCGGCGACGTATGGTCGGGCCGATGAGGGACAAGGGGCCGAACCAAGGCCGCATCCCGGGGAAACGACAGAGTCGCCGGCAAGATCGCGCCGGCGGCCACGGAGAGGGGACAGTCATGTCGGACAAGCTCTATCCCGTCAGCGCGGACTGGGCCTCGCGCGCCTATGTGGACGATGCCAAGTACAAGGCCATGTACGAGGCCTCGGTGAAGGCACCGGAGGCCTTCTGGGGCGAGCACGGCAAGCGCATCGACTGGATGAAGCCCTATACGCGGGTGAAGAACACCTCCTACGACCCGCACAACGTGTCGATCCGCTGGTTCGAGGACGGCACCACCAACGTCTCCTACAACTGCGTCGACCGGCACCTGGCCAAGCGCGGCGACCAGGTGGCGATCATCTGGGAGGGCGACGACCCGAAGGACGACGCGAAGATCACCTATCGGCAGCTCCACGCCGAGGTGATGAAATGGGCCAACGTCCTCAAGAGCCAGGGCGTGAAGAAGGGCGACCGGGTCACGATCTACCTGCCGATGATCCCCGAGGCGGCCTATGCCATGCTCGCCTGCACCCGCATCGGCGCCGTCCATTCCATCGTCTTCGGCGGCTTCTCCCCCGACAGTCTCGCCGGGCGCATCGAGGATGCGGCGACCTCCGTCGTCGTCACCGCCGACGAGGGCCTGCGCGGCGGCCGCAAGGTGCCGCTGAAGGTCAACGTCGACGCCGCCGTCGACAAGATTCCCGGCGTGGTGAAGAGCGTCGTCGTGGTGAAGCGCACGGGATCGCCGGTCGCCATGAAGGAGGGCCGCGACCACTACTACGCCGACCTCGCCGCCACCGTGCCGGACGAGTGCCCGCCGGAGGAAATGAACGCCGAGGATCCGCTGTTCATCCTCTACACGTCGGGCTCCACAGGCAAGCCGAAGGGCGTGCTGCATTCGACCGGCGGCTATCTCGTCTATGCCTCGATGACCCACCAGTACGTCTTCGACTACAAGGACGGCGACATCTACTGGTGCACGGCGGACGTCGGCTGGGTCACCGGCCACAGCTACATCGTCTACGGGCCGCTCGCCAACGGCGCGACCACGCTGATGTTCGAGGGCATCCCGACCTATCCCTCCATCTCGCGCTTCTGGGAGGTGGTCGACAAGCACAAGGTCAACACCTTCTACACCGCCCCCACCGCCATCCGCTCGCTGATGGGTGCCGGCGAGGAGCCGGTGAAGAAGACCTCACGCGCCTCGCTGCGCCTGCTCGGCTCCGTCGGCGAGCCGATCAATCCGGAGGCCTGGGAATGGTACCACCGCGTCGTGGGCGAGGGCCGCTGCCCCATCGTCGACACCTGGTGGCAGACCGAGACCGGCGGCATCCTGATCACCCCGCTCCCCGGCGCCACCGCCCTGAAGCCAGGTTCGGCGACCCGGCCCTTCTTCGGCGTGCAGCCGGAGATCGTCGATGCCGAGGGCAAGGTGCTGGAGGGGGCCTGCGAGGGCAATCTCGTCATCTCCGACTCCTGGCCGGGCCAGATGCGCACCGTGTTCGGCGACCACGATCGCTTCGTGCAGACCTATTTCTCCACCTATGCCGGCAAGTACTTCACCGGTGACGGCTGCCGGCGCGACGCCGACGGCTATTACTGGATCACCGGCCGCGTCGACGACGTCATCAACGTCTCCGGCCACCGCATGGGCACGGCGGAGGTGGAAAGTGCCCTCGTCGCCCATCCCAAGGTCTCGGAAGCCGCCGTGGTCGGCTATCCCCACGACATCAAGGGCCAGGGCATCTACGCCTACGTGACGCTGATGACCGGCGAGGACCCGACGGAAGAGCTGCGCAAGGAGCTCGTCGCCTGGGTGCGCAAGGAGATCGGCCCGATCGCCTCGCCGGACCTCATCCAGTTCTCGCCGGGCCTGCCGAAGACGCGTTCGGGCAAGATCATGCGCCGCATCCTGCGCAAGATCGCCGAGGACGAGTTCGGCGCGCTGGGGGACACCTCGACGCTCGCCGATCCGGCCGTCGTCGACGACCTCATCAGCAACCGGCAGAACCGCAAGGGCGCCTGACGATGGGGAGGGCGCCGGCCCTGCTGGCTGCCGCCCTCTGCCTCGCGCCCGCGCCGGCGCTCGCCTGCGCACCCGAGCGGGTCGAGGAGATCTCCGGGCTCCGCGCCGAGGCGCCCCTGACGCTCGCCGCCGTGGACGGGCGGCGCTTCCGCCTCGCGGTGCTCTCCGGCGAGGCGCAGGTGCCCGCCGACCGCATTTCCCGCATCGCGCTCCTCGGGCCCGCCGACCGGCACGAGCGCACCCCCGTGCTGGCGCTCGGACCCGCGGGTCCCGTGGAAACGGAGCTGCTCCGCCGCGGCCTCGCGCGCCTCACCCCCACCCGCCTCGTCCCGCGCGACTGCTGGCGGCTTCTGGAGGCCGCCGAGACGGAAGCGGCTACCGCCAGGCGTGGCATCTGGGCCACGCCCCGGTCACTTCTTGATACAAACGATGTCGAGGCGCTGAAGGCCGCCGAGGGCCGCTTCGTGGTCGCGACGGGCCGCGTCCGCAGCGTCCGGACGGTCAATCGCATCACCTACGTCAATTTCGGGGCCCCCCGGGCGGGGGCCCTGACGGTCACGATCGACGAGCGCGACATGCCGGCCTTTCGGGAGTTCGGGCTTGAACCCGCCGCAATCCGTGGGCACATGCTGCGTGTGCGAGGGGTCGTCACGACCCGGCGCGGCCCCTTCATCGCGGCGGCGATGCCGGAGGCGATCACCATCGCGGAGGCACCCGGCCGGGGTGCAAGGTAGCCCAGGACCGTGTCTCGGTTCGCCGGAGCAGCGCATGTGCATTGGCCGTCGCCCCGCGCGGCGGCGATGGCGCTCGCGCTGATCCTGACCGGCTGCGCCACCGCGCCGGACGCGACCGCCCCCGTTCCCGAGCCGGTTCCCACCGAAACGCGCCTGCCGCCGCTGACCAGCCGCGACCACGGCCGCATTCTCACTGCCTTCGGCGGCGAATACAGCGCGCCCGGCATCGAACGCCTGGCGACCGAAGTGCTCGACCGGCTCGCCGCAGCCTCCGACAAACCCGACCAGCGCTACCGGCTCACCGTCCTCAACTCGCCGACCATCAACGCCTTCGCGCTGCCCTCCGGCCATCTCTACATCACCCGCGGCATGCTGGCCCTCATCAACGACATGAGCGAGTTCGCCGCCGTGCTCGGCCACGAGATGGCCCATGTCTCGGCCCGTCACGCCAACCAGCGCGAGGATCAGGTGCGCACCAGCGAACTGGTCGCGGTGATGCGGGCGCGCCTCCTCAACGACATGGCCGGCGCCGAGGCGCGGCGCGAAGCGGCGCGGGTGTCGCTCGCCAACTTTTCGCGCAGCCAGGAGCTGGAGGCCGACACGATCGGCGTCGCCCTCATCGCCAAGGCCGGGTTCGACCCCTACGGCGCCTCGCGCTTCCTTGAGACCATGGACCGCAACGCGGCGCTGCGCACCCCGAGCCAGGCTTCGGGCGGCGGACCGGACTTCCTCGCCTCCCACCCCTCGACCCCGGAGCGCATCCGCCAGGCGGTGCTCGCGGCGCGCCAGCACATGGCGCCCGACGGCCGCCCGCGCGACCGCGAGCGCTACCTGCGCGCCATCGACGGCATCACCTTCGGCGAGGATCCGCGCCAGGGCGTGGTGCGCGGGCGCAGCTTCATCCATCCGCGCCTCGGCTTCACCGTCACCGCTCCGGAAGGCTTCACGCTGGAGAATTCGCGCCAGGCGGTCACCGGCCTCGGCCCCCACGAAATGGCGATCCGCCTCGACGTGGTCCGCGTTCCGGCGAGCCAGGCGCTGACCTCCTACCTCTCCTCCGGCTGGATCGACGGGCTCGCTTCCGAAACGGTCGAGGCGGTGACGATCAACGGCTTCCAGGCCGCCACCGCCGTGGCGCGCGGCAGCGACTGGTCGTTCCGCATCTTCGTGGTGCGTTTCGGCAGCGAGGTCTACCGGATCATCTATGCGGCGCGCGACCTCAACGCCGAGGTGGACGGCTCCTTCCGCGCCTCGATGGAAACCTTCCGCCGCCTGACCAGCGCCGAGGCGGCGGTGAAGCCTGCCCGCGTGCGCACCCTGCGCGCCGGCGAGGGCGACACCGTCCTGACCTTCGCGCGCCGCATGCAGGTGCCGGACCGCGCCGAAGAGCGCTTCCGCGTCCTCAATGGGCTCGGCGACGGCGAGCAGCCCCGCGGCGGCGAACTCGTCAAGATCATCGCCGAGTAGAAACTACCATACAAGTTGCGGCTGCCTCTTGCATCGGTGCGCGCCTTGGCCTTTGCTCCTCGCCCACCGAGGAAACGCCAAAGGCACCGACCATGACGCTGAAGACCTTCGACCTGACCGGCCGCCGCGCCCTCATCACCGGATCGGGCAGCGGCATCGGGCTCGCCTATGCCGAAGGCCTGGCGGGCGCCGGCTGCGAGATCGTCCTCAACGGCCGCGACGAGAGCAAGCTCGCCAAGGCCGAGGCGGCGCTGAGGGCCCGCGGATTCCGCGTCACCTCCAGCGCCTTCGACGTCACCGACCCGGCGGCGGTGAAGGCCGGCGTCGACGCCGTCGAGAAGGATGTCGGCCCCATCGACATCCTCGTCAACAATGCCGGCATGACCATCCGCCAGCCGCTGGAGGACTTTCCGGAGGACGCCTGGCGGCGGGTCATGGCGACCAACATCGACAGCGTCTTCTACGTCTCCAAGGCAGTGGCGAGGCACATGCTGCCGCGCGGCTACGGCAAGATCATCAACACCTGTTCGGTGATGAGCGAGCTCGGCCGGCCCTCCATCGCCCCCTATACCGCCTCCAAGGGCGCGGTGAAGATGATGACCCGGCAGATGGCCGTGGAATGGGGCCGCCGCGGCATCCGCTCCAACGGCATCGCGCCGGGCTATTTCAAGACCGAGCTGACCGACGCGCTGGTGAAGGACGAAAAGTTCTCCTCCTGGCTCGAGGGACGCACGCCGCTCGGGCGCTGGGGCGACGTCTCGGAGCTGCAGGGAGCCTGCGTCTTCCTGGCTGCCCCCGCGTCGGACTACGTCACCGGCCACGTCCTCTTCGTCGACGGCGGCCTGACCGCCTCCGTCTGAGCCCCCTAGCGCACCACCATCACCGCCTGCCGCGACAGCCGCGGCAGGATCTTGGCGAAATCGGCGATGCGGATGGCGACGCAGCCCGCCGTCGGGGTGAAGCCGTCGCGCGCGCCGTGCCAGAAAATGGCGCTGCCACGTCGGCGGCGGACGGGCGCGTCGTTCCAGCCGAGCTCGACAATGGTGTCGTAGAGGCGGTCGGCGCGGGCGAGGCGCTCCTCGGCCGGGCCCGGCGGGCGGCGGATCAGTCGGTTGTAGCGCCGGTCGTCAGCATCGTCGCACCAGGCGTCCTCCGGGCCGATGGCCCGGACCGGGCGGAGGACCTGCGGCCGGGGGAGCCGATCGGCGCGGAAGAAGACGCGGCGGAGCAGCAGCCGCGCCCGCGGCGTCGCCCCGTCACCCTCGCGCTTGTCCGAGCGGATGCCGCCGCGGCCGAGGGCGCAGGGAAAGGCCGCGAGACCCACATGCACCACGCCGCGGGAGGGGCGGCCCGGCAAGGCATGCACAAAAATCCGTGAGACGCGACCTTTCGCCATCAAAATGTCATCCATATCTCTACGACCCGGTGCGCCGCCGTTGTGTAACGCGAACGGCGCAGCGCGCGTAGTGCCTTTCCAAGTCTCGACCTCCGGGCCCGTCCTTGCGGCAGCCCCTCTTTCCGGGTGATCTGATGAGCCAAGTCCGCAAGATCCTGCTCTGCGACGACGATGCCGACATGCGCGAGGCGCTGTCCGAACAGCTCGCGCTGCACGAGGAGTTCGAGACCGTCAGCGTCGATTCCGCCGCCAAGGCGATCCAGACGGTGAAGGGCGATCATTTCGACCTCCTGATCATGGATGTCGGACTGCCGGACATGGACGGCCGCGAGGCGGTCAAGATCATGCGCAAGGGCGGTTTCAAGAGCCCCATCATCATGCTGACGGGCCACGACACCGATTCCGACACGATCCTCGGCCTCGAGGCAGGCGCCAACGACTACGTGGTCAAGCCCTTCCGCTTCGCGGTGTTGCTCGCCCGCGTGCGCGCCCAGTTGCGCCAGCACGAGGCCAGCGAGGACGCGGTGTTCCAGATCGGAACCTATTCCTTCCGGCCCTCGTCCAAGCTCCTGATCACCGACAAGAACGGCAAGATCCGCCTGACCGAGAAGGAGACGGCGATCCTGCGCTACCTCTACCGCCAGGGCATCAAGCCGGTATCGCGCGAGATCCTGCTCTCCGAGGTCTGGGGATACAATTCCGGCGTCACCACCCACACGCTGGAGACCCACATCTACCGGCTGCGTCAGAAGATCGAAAAGGATCCGGGCAACGCCTCCCTTCTCGTCACCGAAGGCGGCGGCTACAAGCTGGTTCCCTGACAGCGTTACCGAATTCCAAAGACATTTCGGTACATTGTTGAAGATCGGCCGCCCGGCCCCCGGCACGGGCGGCTCTATTGCCGTTCGATTCCCTTTCAGTCGTGCTAAGCGGAGCCCATGGCCCTCGACGACGACATTGCCCTTCTGGCGCGGGTTCCGCTGTTCGCAAGTCTGGGCGGAGAGCCGGTCCGCCTCCTGGCATTCTCCGCCGAGACGCGCTTCCTGCGCGCCGGCGACGTGCTGTTCAAGGAGGGGCAGGCGGCCGATTGCGGCTATGTGATCGGCGAGGGGCGCATTTCGCTGACCAATGACGGCGGCCTCACCGACCATCTCGCCGGGCCCGGCAGCCTCATCGGCGAGATGGCCCTGATCATCGAGACGTTGCGCCCCGCCACCGCCACGGCGCGCGATCCCGTCACCGTCCTGCGCATTCCGCGCGCGCTGTTCCGCCGGGTGCTCACCGAGTTTCCCGACGCGGCGCAGCGGGTGCACGAGGATTTCCGCGAGAAGATGCGGGCCACCACCGCCGATCTGCTGCGCGTCGGCAGGCTGTTCGAACGCGGCTGAGCATTCCGCGCGCGCTTGACGCGAGGTCAGTGCCGCACCAATGTCCCGCCCGGTGCCTGGTCACCTGGGGTGACCCTGGCCGCGGAGAAGGCGATGGCCGAAACCGGCACGCGCGGTGGAAGCGCCGGCAACGGCGGCACGGACCTCTCACGCCGCTTCGCCGGCCTCCTCATCCTGTGCGGACTGCCGCTGTTGCTGCTCGTTGGCGCGCTCGGCTGGTCGACCTACGGGCGGGCCGAGCTCACCGCGCAGGCGCGCGACCACATGGTCGAGCATGTCCTCCTCGTCGGCGGCATCGTCGCCACCTTCACCGTGCTCGCCGTGGTGGTCTGGCGGCAGTTCGTCGCTCCCGCAGTGGCACTGGCACGGGCGAGCGCGCTGAGCGGCCGCGGCGAGACGGCGCCGCTGCCGGATGTGCCGACGCCCTGGGCGGGGCTGCGCCACCAGCTCGAACTCTCCATCGGCGAGCAGCAGGCCAAGATCCACCAGCTCAGGGCGATGATCGACGGCATCCCGCTGCGCACCGTCTATGTCGATCCCGACCTCGTTTACCGCGACGCCAACCGCGAGTTCCTCGAATTCGTCGGCAAGCCGCGGGACGAGGTCATCGGTCACACGGTGGAGGAAATCCTCGGCCCCAAAGTGGTCGAACAGTACCTGACCCTCGGCGAGCGGGTCCGCCGCGGCGAGACCATGCGGTGGGAGGGATGGATCCCCTTCGTCACCCGCGGCCAGCGCTACCTGCAGGTCTCGCTCATGCCCTATGTGGCGGTCGGCGACACCCGCGTCGGCTACCTCACCTTCACCCGCGACCTCACCGAGCTGAAACTGGGCGAGCAGGAACTCGCCCGCAACATGGAGGCGCTGGCGCGCAGCGAGGCGATGAACAAGGCGGTGGTCGTCTCCTCCCTCGACGCCATCATCGTCTCGGACGAGGACTGGCGGGTGGTCGAGTTCAATCCCGCCGCCGAGGCCATGTTCGGCTTCGCGCGGGAGGAGGCCATGGGCCGCTACGCCTTCGACATCGTCGTGCCCGACGACATGCGCGACATGCAGATCGGCACCATGGCGCGCTACAAGGCCAAGGTGGACGTGGGCAGCCTCGCCCGCCGCTTCGACACGGTTGCGAGGCGCCGCGACGGCTCGACCTTCCCGGTGGAATATTCCGTCAATACGATCCGCACCGGCGACCATCGCCTGTTCATGGCCCATGTCCGCGACCTCACCGAGACCCGGCGGATGGAGGCGGAGGCGCAGGCGAGCCGCGAACGCCTGCACCAGGTGGAGAAGCTCTCCGCCATGGGCTCCCTGCTCGCGGGGGTCGCGCACGAGCTGAACAACCCGCTCGCCATCGTCATCGCCCAGTCGTCCCTTCTGGTGGAGAAAGCCGCCACCGAGGGCGTGAAACGCCGCGGCGAGCGGATCCACGCCGCCGCCGAGCGCTGCGGCCGCATCGTCAAGAGCTTCCTCGCCATGGCGCGGCAGAAGCCGCCGCAGCGCGAACCGGTCGACCTCGGGCAGGTCGTGACCGGCGCTCTCGACATGGTCGCCTACGGCCTGCGCAGCTCCGGCATCGACGTGGACATGGACATCACGCCGGACCTGCCGGTGATCAGCGGCGACCGCGACCTGCTGACCCAGGTCCTCGCCAATCTGATGATCAACGCCCAGCAGGCGCTGATGGACCAGCCGGCGCCGCGGCGGATCGCCCTGCGTGTGCGGCGGGAGGGAGCCGACATCGCCATCCGCGTCGCCGACAACGGTCCGGGCATTCCCCCCGACATCATGCGGCGGGTTTTTGAGCCCTATTTCACCACCAAGCCGGCGGGGGTCGGGACGGGCATCGGCCTGTCCATCTGCCGCAACGTGGTCGAGGCCCATGGCGGCAAGGTCTCGTTGAGCAACCGCCCGGAGGGTGGCGCGCAGTTCGACATCACCCTGCCGGTGGCGCCCGCGGGAGCGGAAACCGCCGAGGCCGGCGCGCCGCCGCTCTCGCGGCCGGGCCTGTCCGTTCTCATCGTCGACGACGAGGTGGACGTCGCCCGCAGCCTCGCCGAGATCGTCGAGGGGCTGGGGCACCGGCCGGTCACGGTCGACCGGCCGATGGCGGCCCTCGAACAGGTGGAGAACCGCCGCTTCGACGTGATCTTCGCCGACCTGCGCATGCCGGGCCTCGACGGCATCGACTTCCGCGACCGCATCCACCGCCGCGACCCCGCCCTGGCGGAGCGCACGGTGATCGTCACCGGAGATACCGTGGCCGGGCCCGATCGGCTGGCGCGCGCCGAGGGCGCCGAGGCAGTGGTGCTGGAGAAGCCCTTCACCTTCGACGACGTGCGCCAGGTGCTCGCGCGCGTCGCCGGCAGCGGGACGGCGGAGCCCGCCGCCCGCTAGGTGGCGCTCAGGCGGCGGCGCGCGGCGCTCCCTCGGCCTCGCTCATGGTCTCGGCCAGCATGCCGTAGCAGCGGGCCCAGGCGGCGCGGGAGGCATCGTCGAACCCGTCGCCGAGATGGTCGCCGAGGGTCTTCAGGAGAGCGATGCCGACCGTGTGATAGTCGGCGGCGGTGACGCCGTAGCCGACATGTTTCGCACCGAGGGCGCGGACGTCGTCAATGACGGCGGCGAGGTCGTCGAGCGACAGGATGACGTGGGCCAGCACCTTCACCAGCTTGCCGCGCTGGGCGGAGAGGTCGGCGGGAAACATCGGCCTGAGCGTGCCGTCGAGGTGGAAGAGATTGTCGTAGAAGTCGGCGGCGAAGGCATCCGCTCGGCGGGCGACGAGGCCGAACTGGCGGCGGATGAGGGCGATCTGGTCGGGTGTCATGGGATGTATCCGCTGGTGGTGGTGGAGTGACCCGAGCCTCGCCGGGCCGTCCTTCACCCCCATGCCGCCCGTCGGACGCCGCTGTTTCCCCCGTTTCGATGCGTCCGATCGTCCCCCGGCTGAAACACGGATTGACGTTGCACGACATGCGGCGGCACGAATGAGGCGGTCAGATCGTCCCGTTCCCAATCGCACCCACCGCAAGCGCAGACCCGATCCGATGCCGCCGCTCCAGACCACCCGCGAGACCGACCGGTCCGGCTCAGGCCGCTTCCCCGCCGGGCTTTTCGCCGGCATGGCTCGGCACGTCGAAGACGTAGCCGTGGCCGCGGACGGTGCGGATCGCCTCGGTGTCCAGCTTGCGCCTGAGGCGGGCGATGCGGGAATCGACGGCGCGGTCGAAGGCTTCCTCGTCCTCCGCGGGCGCCTGCTCCATGATCTCCTCGCGGGTCAGCACCTTGCCGGGATTCTCCGCAAAGATGCGGATCAGCGCCACCTCGCCGGCGGAGAGCCGGTCGGTCGAGCCGTCCACCTTGAGGATACGCGCCGCGACGAGATCGACCGAGGCCTGTTCGAAGACGACGAGGTTGCGCCGCCGTCCCAGCCGGCGCTGCAGGATGCCCGCCACGCGGGCGGCGAGCTCGCGCAGCTCGACCGGCTTCTGCACATAGTCGTCGGCGCCGAGTTCGAGGCCGAGCACACGGTCGATCGGATCGGGATTGCCGGTGAGGACCAGCACGGCGACGTCGCTGGCCAGATCCGTCCGGATCAGGATGTCGATGCCGTTCTCGCCCGGCAGGCCGATGTCGAGAATGATGAGGTCTGGCTTCTCGCGGGCGAGATAGGGCTCCAGCTCCCAGGCCGCCTTCAGGCAGTCGACGTCGTAGCCGAGATCGGTAAGGTACTCCCGCACCGCGTCGGCCCAGTCGGGTTCGTCGTCCAGCACCGCTATCCTGCCGCGCCGCGCCATCGTCTTCCCTTCCACAACCCGTCGCCGGACAGCCTCGTCCATGCGACACGTCATCCTAATGCGCAGCCCTCGGGGCTGTCACGCATGCTCGCAACCGAAGGGCATCTGCAATGAGAGCCACCGTGGCCATCGTCGACGACGAGGAACATCTGCGCGAGGCGGTCGGGGAATATCTCGAGCTCCAGGGCTTCGAGGTGATGAGCTTCCGCAACGCCCAGGCCTTCCGTGAGGAAAGCGCCGGCAAGGCGATCGACGTCGCCATCCTCGACATCGCCATGCCGGGCGAGGACGGACTGTCGCTCGCCCGCTTCATCCGCAAGTCCGGCCAGACCGGCATCATCATGGCGACGGCGGCCGGGCGCCCCATCGACCGGATCGTCGGCCTCGAGATCGGCGCGGACGACTATCTGGTGAAGCCCTACGAGCTCAGGGAACTCCTCGCCCGCATCAAGAGCGTGCTGCGCCGGGTGAACGCCGCGCCGGCCGCGGCCGAACCGCAGTCGCCGGCGGTACGCGAGGGCCGCAGCCTGCGCTTCGGCGCGCTGACGCTCGACCTCGACGCGCGCCGCCTCACCGACGCCGCCAACGGGCCGATCGAGCTGACCGCGATGGAGTTCGACCTCCTCCAGGCACTGGCGACGAGGCCGAACCGCGTCCTCTCGCGCGGCCAGCTCCAGGAATTCGCCCACGGGCGCTCCGCCGACGAGAGCGACCGCTCGATCGACATCCGCGTGACGCGTCTGCGCAAGAAGATCGAACCGGATCCCGAACACCCGCGCTTCATCAAGACGGTGCGCGGCGAGGGCTATGTCTTCGTCCCCAGCGGAGCGTGATCGTGTCCTCGGCCAGCGGGGGGGCCGCTGCAGATTCGGGGAACGACCTCGCGGCGATGGTGCGCGACGAGGTCCTGGCGCCCGGTGGCCGGTTCGACACCGGCGTGCTCGGCAGGCTCTTCGACGCCATGCCGATGCGTGTGACGGCAGCCGATGCCGAGGGCCGGTTCGTCTATGCCAACCGCGCCGCTCTCGCCATGTTCGACCTCAGCCTCGACCAGGTGGTGGGCCGGACCGTGCGGGAGATTCTCGGCGAGGACATGGCCGCGAGGACCACGCCGCTCATCGCCACCCTCGCCGGCGGCGAGCCGGTGCAGTGGAGCGACTGGGTCACCTATGCCAACGGCGCCCGTCGCCATGTCGAGCAGGTCTATGCGCCCTGTTTCGACCGCGGCGGCGGCCTCGTCGGCTTCATCGCGCTGATCCGCGACACCACCGCCCTGAAGGAGCGGGAGGAGGCACTGGAGGCCCGGCTCGCCGCCCTGAACGTCGCCGAGGCCATCAACACCGCCATCATCAAGACCTCCATCGATCCGATCATGGTGGTCGACGAGGAGGGCGTGCTGATCGACCTCAACCCCGCCGCCATGGCGACCTTCGGCTATTCCCGCAGCAATTCCGTCGGCCGGCCGATCTCCGAACTGATCATCCCGCCGTCCCTGCGGCAGGCCCATGCCGAGGGCATGGCCCGCTATACGGCGAGCGGCATCAGCCGCGTGCTCGACCAGCGGCTGACCCTGGAGGCGCAGCGGGCCGACGGCTCGGTCATTCCCATCGAGTTGACCATTTCCGAGATCCGCCTGCCGCAGCGGCGGGTGTTCACCGCGCACCTGCGCG
The DNA here is from genome assembly GCF_003008515.1 of Phreatobacter cathodiphilus. NCBI lineage: Bacteria > Pseudomonadati > Pseudomonadota > Alphaproteobacteria > Hyphomicrobiales > Phreatobacteraceae > Phreatobacter > Phreatobacter cathodiphilus. Next base: position 3,717,596 of record NZ_CP027668.1, read on the forward strand.
ACCTGTCGCAGGCTCGCGAGGCGGAGCGGCAGATGGAGCAGCAGCGCGAGCGGCTGCACCAGGCCGAGAAGCTCTCCGCCATGGGCTCGCTGCTCGCCGGCGTCGCCCACGAGCTCAACAATCCGCTGGCCATCCTCGTGGCGCAGTCGACCCTGCTGATGGAGACGGCGAGCGATGCCGGCCAGAAGCGGCGGGCCGAACGCATCCACGCCGCCGCCGACCGGGCGGGCCGCATCGTCAAGAGCTTCCTCGCCATGGCCCGCCAGCGGCCGGAGAAGCGCGAGACGACCCAGCTCAACGACCTCGTCCGCTCCGCCGCCGACATGCTCGCCTACGGGCTGCGCAGCCACGACGTGACGCTCGACCTCGACCTCGACCCGAACCTGCCGGTCATCGTCGCCGACCAGGACTTCATCGGCCAGGTGGTCGCCAACCTCGTCATCAACGCCCAGCACGCTCTCGTCGACATGGAGCCGCCGCGCGTGGTCAGCATCGCCACCCGGCGCAAGAACGGCCATGTGCGGCTCGTCGTCAGCGACAACGGGCCCGGCGTGCCGGATGCCATCGCGGGGCGCATCTTCGATCCCTATTTCACCACCAAGCCGGCCGGCGTCGGCACGGGGATCGGCCTGTCGATCTGCAAGTCCATCATCGAGTCGCACGGCGGCTCCATCGCCCTCGACCGCAGCGAGGAGGGCGGCGCCCGCTTCACCGTGCTGCTCCCGGCCGCTCTGCCCCCGGCCCCGGCCGAGGCGCCCGAGGAGCCGGCCCGGCCGGAGGGCCTCACCATCCTCGTCGTCGACGACGAGGCCGACGTGCGCGCCAGCCTCGCCGAGATGCTCGAACTCTTCGGCCACCGCATCCTGCCGGCGCAGACGGCCCGCGAGGCGTTGGAGGAGGGGGCGATCCAGGCGGCCGACCTCGTCTTCGTCGACCTGCGCATGCCGGGCATCGACGGCCTGAAGTTCCGTGACCGGGCGGTGGCGCTCAATCCCCGCCTCGCCGACCGGGTGGTCATCATGACCGGCGACGCGGTCGAGGGTCCGGGCGCCATCGAGCGCCACGCGGGAGACGAGACGATTCCGGTGATGGAGAAGCCCTTCACCTTGGCAGACGTTCGCCGGATCCTCTCGGCCTTCATCTGAACTGCCGCGATCTTGGCGAGTCTCTGCGGTTCCAGACCGAATCCTCGCGGACCCACGCCGAGTCTTGCGTGAGTCCCTCGTACGGCCAGGAGGCCGGCGCGGAGTCGCCGTTAAGAATTCGTCAACCGAGATGACTCGCGGCGACACCGCGAAGACTCGACCCCCCGCGTCTTTCGACTCGGCTAGTGGTCGGATCGACTCGCACCCACCACATCTCGTCGGGAACGAATCGTGACTCGGCACGAGTCAGCGATTCGGGCCCGATTCGTTCCTCACCCGTTCCGGGCGTGAATGTGATGACAGCGCGGCGTGAAAAGATGCCCGCGCCCCGTCCCGGCATGATACAGGGATGGAGGAATGACCCTTTCGCTTCCGCCATTGCCCCCCGCCCTCCGCGGGCGTGGGGTCACCGCAGTGCTTGGCCCCACCAATACGGGCAAGACGACGCTCGCCATCGAGCGGATGCTGGCCCATCCCTCGGGGTTGATCGGCCTGCCGCTGCGCCTTCTGGCGCGCGAGGTCTACGGCAAGCTGGTCGCCAGGGCCGGTGAGGGCGCCGTCGCCCTCGTCACCGGCGAGGAGAAGATCAAGCCTCCGGGCGCGCGCTACTGGGTGGCGACCGTCGAGGCCATGCCCCTCGACCTCGACGTCTCCTTCCTCGCCATCGACGAGGTGCAGATCGCCGGCGACCTCGAGCGCGGCCACGTCTTCACCGACCGCATCCTCAACCGCCGCGGCCGCGACGAGACCATGCTGCTCGGCGCCGCCACCATGCGCGGGCTGATCGAGAAGCTCGTTCCCGGCGCCAACATCGTGACACGGCCGCGCTTCTCCAACCTCTCCTTCGCCGGCGAGAAGAAGATCACGCGGCTGCCGCGCCGCTCGGCCATCGTCGCCTTCTCGGCCGACGAGGTCTACGCCATCGCCGAGCTGATCCGCCGGCAGCGCGGGGGGGCGGCGGTTGTGCTGGGGGCTCTGTCGCCGCGCACCCGCAACGCCCAGGTGGAGCTCTATCAGGCGGGCGACGTCGACTATCTCATCGCCACCGACGCCATCGGCATGGGCCTCAACCTCGACGTCGAGCACGTCGCCTTCGCCGCCGACCGCAAATATGACGGCTACCAGTTCCGCCGGCTGAACCCGGTGGAATTCGCGCAGATCGCCGGCCGCGCCGGCCGCTCCAACCGGGACGGCACCTTCGGCACCACGGGTCGCTGCCCGCCGCTGGAGGACGAGCTCGTCCACGCCCTCGAAAGCCATGCCTTCGACGGGGTGAAGGTGCTGCAATGGCGCAACACCCATCTGGATTTCGGCTCGGTGGACCGGCTGCGGGAGAGCCTCGACGTGGTGCCGAACGAGGCTGGCCTCACCCGCTCGCCCATCGCCGAGGACCAAAGGGTGCTGGAACTGGCGCTGCGCGACCCCATGGTGAAGGAGCGCGCCGTCGGTCGCGCCGCCGTCGCGCGGCTGTGGGAAGCCTGCATGATGCCGGACTACCGCAAGATCTCGCCCGCCAGCCATGCCGACCTCGTCACCACGCTTTTCGGCTATCTCACGGGACGTTCGGGCCGGATTCCCTCCGACTGGATCGCCGCGCAGGTCGCCTTCGCCGACCGTACGGACGGCGACATCGACACGTTGTCGGCCCGCATCTCCCACATCCGCACCTGGACCTTCGCGGCCAACCGGCCGGATTGGGTCGACGACCCCGTCCACTGGCAGGCCGAAACCCGCCGCGTCGAAGACATTTTGTCCGACGCCCTCCATGAACGCTTGACGCAGCGCTTCGTCGACCGCAGGACGAGCGTGCTGATGCGGCGCCTAAGGGAAAACACCATGCTCGAAGCCGAGATCACCAAGACCGGCGACGTCACCGTCGAGGGCCAGCACGTCGGCCGGCTCGAGGGCTTCCGCTTCGCGCCCGATCCCCAGGCCGGCGACGGCGAGGCCGGCAAGGCTCTTCGGGCGGCGGCTTCGAAGGCGCTGGCGGGCGAGATCGACTCCCGCGCCGAGAAGCTCGCCGCCTCGGGCGACGAGACCTTCATCCTCTCCAACGACGGCACGATCCGCTGGCGCGGCGAGGCGGTGGCCAAGCTGGTGGGCGGCGACAAGGTGCTCTCGCCCCGGGTCCGCATCCTCTCCGACGAGCATCTGACCGGCGGCCCGCGCGACCAGGTGCAGGCCCGCCTCGACCTGTGGGTTCATGCCCAGATCGCCAAGCTTCTCGGGCCCGTCCTGGCTCTGGAGAGTTCGGAGGAACTCACCGGCCTCGCCCGCGGCGTCGCCTTCCAGCTCGCTGAGGCCCTCGGCGTCGTCGAGCGCCCGAAGGTCGCCGAGGACGTCAAGCAGCTCGACCAGGAGGCGCGTGCCGTCCTGCGCAAGCTCGGCGTGCGCTTCGGCGCCTATCACATCTACCTGCCGGCGACGCTGAAGCCGGCGCCGCGCGCCCTGGCACTGCAGCTCTACATGCTCAAGCACGACATGCTTGAGAAGAAGGGCCTCGCCGAGCTGCCGGCGCTCGCCGCCTCGGGCCGCACCTCCATCGCCGTCGACCCGGAGATCGAGAAGGATCTTTACCGCCTCGTCGGCTTCCGGGCGCTGGGCGCCCGCGCCGTGCGCGTCGACATTCTCGAGCGCCTCGCCGACATCATCCGCCCGGCGCTCGCCTGGCGTCCCGGCACGCCGACGCCGGAGCCGGCCGGCCATTTCCCCGGCGGCGGCTTCACCGCGACGGTCGGCATGACCTCGCTGGTCGGCTGCTCGGGCGAGGATTTCGCCTCCATCCTGAAGGGCCTCGGCTACCGAATGGAGAAGCGTCCCGCGCCGCCGCCGAAGTCCGCGGTGGAGAGCACCCCGGCCCCGGCCGAGGCTCCAGCCGAAGAGACGATGGACGAGGCTCCCGCCGAGGCAGCGACGGACGAGGCCGGCTCCGAGGCGGCCCCGATCGCCGAACTCGCCGATACCGACGCCGCAGCACCGGTGGCCGAGGAGGCGGTGCCCGCCCCCGCCGTCACGGAGGAGCCGGCAGCGGCGGCCGCCGCCGACCTGCCGCCCGTCGACGTGGTGGCGCCCGATTTCGAGGCGCCGGCCATGACCGACACCATGGCGCCCAACGCCGTGATGGATCCGGAGGCGGAACTCGCCGTCGTGCCGGCGCCCACCGCCGAAGCTGGCGAGGAGGCCGCGCCGAGTGATTCGGCCGCACCGGCAGAGGCCGCTGCTCCCGCGGAGCCCGCCCTCGTCGAGGTCTGGCGGCCCGGTGGCCGCATGGATGGCGAGCGGGGCGGACGCCGCGATTTCCGCCGCGGCGGCGAGCGCGGCGAGGGCGAGCAGCGCCCCCACCAGGGCCGCCCGCGTCAGGGCCGCAATCCCCGCGAGGGCCAGCGCCAGAACCAAGGTCCGCGCGAGGGACAGCCCGCCGGCGAGGGTCCGGCGCGTGAGGGCGCGCCCGAGGGCGAGCGCCGCGAGGGCGGCCGGCCGCCGCGCCGCGACTTCTCGCGGTTCAAGGGCCCCGGTGGCCAGGAGAATCGCAATCACGAGAACCGCGGCCGCGACTTCCGCGGCAAGGGTGGCGACGGCGACCGCCGAGACCGTCCGCAGCGCGACGAGCGGCCCGACCAGCGCGGCCCGCGCCCGCAGCAGGACCGCGCCCCGCGCCGCGAGAAGGAGCCCGACCCGAATTCTCCCTTCGCCAAGCTCGCAGCGCTCAAGGATGCGCTGACGAAGAAGCCCTGATCCGGACGGACGGGGCGCTTGGGCGAGGCCGGCAAGCTGAGGATCGACAAGTGGCTGTGGTTCGCCCGCGTCGTGAAGACGCGCAGCGCCGCCGCCACCCTCTGCGAGGACGGCTCGGTCCGGCTCAACGGCACCCGCATCGACCAGGCCCACAAGGCGATCCGGATCGGCGACGTGGTGACCGTGGCGCTCGCCGGCCGCATCAAGGTGCTGAAGGTCGTCTCCCTCGCCGAGCGGCGTGGGCCCTATTCGGAAGCACAGCACATCTACGAGGATCTGTCGCCCGAGCCGCCGCGCTTCGATCCGCCCTCGCCGGTGGCCGAGCGCGAGGCGGGCAGTGGCCGGCCGACAAAGGCCGAGCGACGCGATCTCGATCGGCTGCGGCGCGAGGAGGAGTGAGGCGCTCGCGAATCCGCTTGCCAGAACGGCACTGTTCGGAATAACGAACGCTCTGACTGTCTTTCAAAACGCCAGAACCAGACTCATGGCTCGCCCCCGGCGCATCTCCGACGAACTCGCCCGCCAGCAGGCCGACCAGCCCGCCGGCGAGGTCGCCCGTTTCGGCGTCGACGAACCGCTGCTGCTCGACGCCGGCATCGCGCTGGCGCCCTTCCAGATCGCCTACCGCACCTACGGCACGCTGAACGCCGCCCGGTCCAACGCGATCCTCGTCTGCCATGCCCTGACCGGCGACCAGCATGTGGCGAGCGACAATCCGGTCACCGGCAAGCCCGGCTGGTGGGAGATCATGATCGGGCCGGGCAAGCCGATCGACACCGACCGCTATTTCGTCATTTCCTCCAACGTGCTCGGCGGCTGCATGGGCACGACGGGGCCGGCCTCCACCGATCCCGCCACGGGCAAGCCCTATGGCCTGTCGCTGCCCCTCATCACCATTCCCGACATGGTCAGGGCCCAGGCCATGCTGGTGAAGCGGCTCGGCATCGACACGCTGTTCTCCGTCGTCGGCGGCTCCATGGGCGGCATGCAGGTGCTGCAATGGGCGACGCAGTACCGCGACCGCGTGTTCTCGGCCATGCCCATCGCCACGGCGGCACGCCACTCGGCGCAGAACATCGCCTTCCACGAGGTGGGTCGGCAGGCGATCATGGCCGATCCGGAATGGCGCGGCGGACGCTACCTCGCCGAGGGCGCGCGTCCCTCGGCCGGCCTCGCCGTCGCCCGCATGGCGGCGCACATCACCTATCTCTCCGACGCCGCCCTGCACCGCAAGTTCGGCCGCCGCTTCCAGGACCGCGACGCGCCGACCTTCTCCTTCGACGCCGATTTCCAGGTGGAAAGCTATCTGCGCTACCAGGGCGAGGCCTTCGTCGAGCGCTTCGACGCCAATTCCTATCTCTACGTGACGCGGGCGATGGACTATTTCGACATCGCCGCCGACCACGGAGGATCGCTGGCGAAAGCCTTCGCCGGCACGACGACGCGGTTCTGCGTCGTCTCCTTCACCTCCGACTGGCTGTTCCCCACGGCGGATTCACGCCAGGTGGTCCACGCGCTCAACGCGGCGGGCGCCTCCGTCTCCTTCGCCGAGATCACCTCGGACAAGGGCCACGACGCCTTCCTTTTGGACGAGCCGGAGCTCTTCGCCATCACGCGCGGCTTCCTCGATTCGGCGGCGCGCGCCCGGGGCATCGCATGACGACCGATCTGACCATGGCGGCCGTTCCCGGCCCGATCCGCGCCGACTACCTCGTCGTCTCCCGCCTGATCGCGCCGGGATCGAAGGTGCTGGACGTCGGCTGCGGCGACGGCGGTCTCCTGAAGCTGCTGCGCGACGAGAAGGGCGTCGACGGGCGCGGCATCGAACTGTCGCGCGAGGGCGTCAACCGCTGCGTCGCCGAGGGCCTCGCGGTGATCCAGGGCGACGCCGACACCGACCTCGCCTTCTATCCGGACGATGCCTTCGACGTGGTGATCCTGTCGCAGACCATCCAGGCTACCCGCGCGCCGCGCGTGGTGCTGGAGCACATGCTGCGCATCGGCAAGCAGGCAGTGGTCTCCTTCCCCAATTTCGGGCACTGGCGCCTCAGGCTGCAGCTCGTCACGCGCGGCCGCATGCCGACCTCGGAAAATCTGCCCTACCACTGGTACGACACGCCCAACATCCACTTCTGCACCATCCGCGACTTCGTCGATCTGGTGCGCGAGGTGGAGGCGGTGATCGACCATTCCACCGCCCTCGATGGCTGGGGCCGCGAGGTGCGCGTCAACGCGCCCTGGTGGTTCTGGAATTTCTTCGGCGAACAGGCCGTGTTCAAGCTGCGCGGCAAGCGCTGAGCCCCGGGAGACATCCGATGACGCTGCTCGCCAAGGCCCTCGTCGCGCTGGTGGCCCTGCTCCATGCCGGCTTTCTCGTCATCGAGATGTTCTTCTGGAACACGCCGTTCGGGCGGCGCGCGTTCAACCTGACGCCGGACTTCGCCGCCCAGTCGGCGGTGCTCGCCGCCAACCAGGGCCTCTACAACGGCTTCCTCGCCGCCGGTCTCGTCTGGAGCCTCGTCGCACCGAAGCACCTGGCGGTGCCGCTGCAGATCTTCTTCCTCGGCTGCGTCGTCGTCGCCGGCGTGTTCGGCGCCGCCACGGCCAAGGCGTCGATCCTGTTCATCCAGGCGCTGCCGGCGGCGCTGGCCCTCGCGGCCGTCTGGTGGACCCGCGAGCGGGCCTGAGTCCCACGCCAGACAGACGTGAGGCGGTCCCGAGCGGCCGCGCCACGCTCCATCATCCGTCGCACCTGCGGCCATCTCGCCTGCACTCGTCCGCGCCCGCCCGGCGGCCGATAGGAACCGCGTGCCGCGCTCAGGGGTTGACGCTCACCGGCGCCACGCCTGCCGACTTGCCCCAAGGAGGACGCCATGCATTCCGGACAGACCGAAGCCATGACAACCTGCATCGGGGATTGTCTCGCCTGCTACAGGACCTGCTTGTCCTCGGCCATGGGCCATTGCCTGGAGGCGGGTGGCAAACACGTCGAGAAAGCCCATTTCACGCTGATGATGGCGTGCGCCGAGATCTGCCGCACCTCCGCTCACTTCATGCTGATCGGCACGCCGCATCACAAGCATACCTGCGCCGAATGCGCGGAGATCTGCACCGAGTGCGCCGATGACTGCGAGCGGTTGGGCGGCATGGACGATTGTGTCGCGGCCTGCCGGCGCTGTGCGGAGAGCTGCCGTCGGATGGCGTCCACCCATTGACGAGAAGGCCGCCACCCGATGGGGCGGCGGCCCTTTTGCCCGTCAGATGCCCGTGGGGCGCGTCTGGCGCTGACGCGAGGCGCCGCCCTGGCTGTCCTGATTCGTTGCGTCGACATCCTGCGGGTCGCGGAGCAGGTCCTCCTCGGCCTGGCCCCAGCCGCCGTTCTCGTGTGGGAAGCCGCCCTGTTGCTGGCCGCTGCCGCCGCCCTGGTTCTGCTGGGACTGGTTCTGCCGAGGCTGGTTCGGCTGCGCCTGATCGAAACGCGGCGCGTCCTTGGCCGAGCGGCCGTCGTCACGTGAGCCGTTGGTCATCGCGGATCCTCCTTGCCGAGCCCCCCATGGAGGAACCGGCCGGCCCGGCCGAGGTTCCCGCGCGGTCGAGGCCGCTCAATAGGTCCCGGGATATTGGCCGCCGTCGACCAGCAGGCTCTGCCCGGTGATGAACCCGGCATGGGCCGAGCAGAGGAAGGCGATGGTGGCGCCGATCTCCGCCGCTTCGCCATAGCGGCCGGCGGGGTTCTGGGCGGCGCGCTCGGCCCAGATCTCGGCGTAAGGCCGCCCGGTCATGGCGCTGAGCTTCTCGACATGATGCTTCTGGGCGTCGGTGGCGACGATGCCGGGCAGCACGTTGTTGATGGTGACGCCGCGCCCGACGGTCTGGCGGGAGAGGCCCGCCACGAAGCCGACGAGGCCGGAGCGGGCGCCGTTGGACAGGCCCATCTCGGCCTGCGGGCTCTTCACCGAGCGCGAGACGATGTTGACGATGCGGCCGAAGCCGCGCGCCATCATGCCGTCCACCGTCGCCTTCATCAGGTCGATGGGGGCGAGCATCATGGCGTCGAGGGCGGCGATCCAGTCCTCCCGCGACCACGCCCGGAAGTCGCCGGGCGGCATGCCGTCGGCATTGGTGACGAGAATATCGGGTGCCGGGCAGGCGGAAACCAGCCGCGCCCGGTCGGCGGGAAGGGTGACGTCGCCAGCGACGGTCGCGACCGGAACGCCGAAGCGGGCGCGGATCTCGGCGGCCGCCGCGTCCAGCCGCTCGGGATTGCGCGCGAAGAGGATGAGCGCGACACCTTCGGCCGCCAGCATCTCCGCCGCGGCGCGGCCCATGCCGCGGCTGCCGCCGCAGACGATGGCCGATCTGCCCTTCAGTCCCAGGTCCATGGCGGGGTGATAGGATGCGGCGCGGCCTTTGTCTCGTCCCGCCGGCGCCGGCCGCTCATGCGGGAACGGGGCTCCTCGCCTGCAGGATCTTGCGGATCTCCGAGCGGCATGAACCGCAATTGGTGCCGGCCTTCGTAGCGCGGCCGACGGCGTCGACATCGCCGGCCCCCGCCGCGATGGCCGCGGCGACGGCGGTGAGGCCGACGGAGAAACAGGCGCAGAGCGTCGGGCCGGGATCGGGCAGGCCGTCGGCCGGTCGGCCGGACAGCAGCGCGCGCCGGGTGGCCGGGTCGAGGGTCGGGCGGGCGAAGAGCCCCTCGACGGCGCTCCAGGCGGCGCGGGCGCCGGGCCCGATGAAGACCACCGCCTCCAGCGCCTCGCCGCGGTAGGCGGCCGCCCGGTAGAGCCCGCGGGCGGGATCGCAGACCTCCGCGATGGTGCCGTCCTCGCCCGCGAGGCGGCGGATCAGCGCCGGCGCATCCGGGGGTTCCGTTGCGGCGAAGAGCAGCCCCGCCCCGCCGGCCACGGCGACCTTCGTCCAGATCAGACCCTCCGGAGCCTCGGCGGCACCACGGGCGACGAGGAAGCCGTCGGTCGCGACCTCCACGCGCGACACCGACACCGGCGTCGCCTTCATCTCCGGCTGGCCGGAGAAGGGGTCGGTCGCCGCCTGGACCAGCGCGCCGATCCGCGCCGCGGCAGCGGTCTCTCCAGTCCAGTGGATCGGAGCGAAGACCTCGCCGCGGGCCTGGCCCGGATCGAGCGTGACGCGCAGCCGCGCCGCCCCGTGGGCGGTGTCGAGCCGCGCCACGTCTCCCTCGCAAAGGCCGAGGTGGGCGGCATCGCTCGGATGGAGGGCGAGGAGGGGTTCGGGGCTGTGGCGGCCAAGGGTCGGCGCCTTCCCCGTCCGCGTCATGGTATGCCACTGGTCGCGCAGGCGCCCCGTATTGAGCAGGAGGGGCCGCCGGGCGTCCGGGCTCTCGGCGAGGACCGGCGAGGCGATGGCGACGAGACGGGCGCGCCGGTCCGCGGTGAAGAAGCCGCCGGCGGCGAAGAAGCGCGTCTCGGTGCGGTCGCCCGGCCTGCGCACCGGCCACTGCACCGGCTGGAGAGCTTCGTAATCGGCATCGGACAGGCCGGCGAGGCCGGAGAGGTCGAAGTCGCGCGTGCCGCGGTTCTCGAAGGCCGAGAGCGCCGCGTGTTCGCGGAAGACGGCCGCGGGTCCGGTCCAGGAGAAGGCCTCGCCGAAGCCGAGCCGCCGGGCGACGCCGGCGATGATCCACCAGTCGGGCCTTGCTTCGCCCGGCAGCGCCAGGAAGGGCCGCTGACGGGTGATGCGGCGTTCGGAATTGGTGACCGTGCCGTCCTTCTCGCCCCAGGCGGCGGCCGGCAGGAGGATATGCGCCCCCGCGTTCACCGTGTCGTTGGACAGCATGTTCTCGGAAACGACGAGCAGATCGAGCCCGGCCATGGCGCGACGCACGTGATCGGCACGCGGCATGCTGGCGGCCGGGTTGGTGCCCATGACCCAGAGCGCCCTGATCGCGCCGCGGGCGACGGCGTCGAACATCTGCACGGCTTTCAAGCCCTCGCGCTCGGCCATGCGCGGCGCGCCCCAGAAGCGGCGGACGCGATCGATGTCGCTGGCGGTGAAGCCCATATGGGCGGCGAGCATGTTGGCGAGGCCGCCGACCTCCCGCCCGCCCATGGCGTTGGGCTGGCCGGTGAGCGAGAAGGGCCCCATGCCCGGCCGCCCGATGCGACCGGTGGCGAGATGCACGTTGAGGATGGCGGAGACCTTGTCGGTGCCCTGGGCCGACTGGTTGACGCCCTGGCTGTAGAGCGTCACCGCCCTCCCGGTCGCCGCGAACCAGGCGAAGAGCCGCGCCACGTCGTCCGCGGGCAGGCCCGTCGCGGCCGCCGTGGCCGCAAGGGTCGGGGCGATCTCGCGGGCGCGGACCAGCGCCTCGTCGAACCCGGTCGTGTGGGCGGCGAGCCAGGCCTCGTCCAGCCCGCCGGTATCCGCCAGGTTGACCAGGAGCCCCGCGAAGAGCACGGCGTCGGTGCCCGGCCGGATCTGCAGCACCAGATCGGCCTCGGCCGCGGTCGCGGTGCGGCGCGGGTCGACGACGACGATGCGGGCGCCGCGCGCCTGCTGGTTCGCCACCATGCGCTGCCAAAGGATCGGGTGACACCAGGCGGCGTTGGAGCCGACAAGGACGAGGAGGTCGGCCTCGTCGAGGTCCTCGTAGGTGCCCGGCACGGTGTCGGAGCCGAAGGCGCGGCGATGACCGGCGACTGAGGAGGCCATGCACAGGCGCGAATTGGTATCGACGTTGGCGGTGCCGACGAAGCCCTTCATCAGCTTGTTGGCGACGTAATAGTCCTCGGTCAGGAGTTGGCCCGAGAGATAGAGCGCGGTCGCATCAGGCCCGCCCTCCCGGATGGCGTGCTGGAACCCCTCGGCGACGCCATCCAGCGCCGTGTCCCAGGACACACGTTCCATGCTGCCGGACCGCGTCCGCATCATCGGATGGAGAAGGCGGCCCTCGAGGTCGAGCGTCTCGCCGAGGGCCGAACCCTTGACGCAGAGCCGGCCGCGATTGGCGGGATGAGCCGGATCGCCGGCGATGGTGACGCCGCCGCCGGCATCGACGCCGGCGAGGACGCCGCAGCCGACGCCGCAATAGGGGCAGGCCGTGGCGACCGGGCGGGGCAGAGGCGATTGTGCCGTCATGGTCAGGCGGCCTCCGCCAGGGCGCGGCCGAAGATGAGGCCGTCGCGCAGGGCCCCGAGGGGACGGCCGGAACGGATGAGGTCGAGATACCAGGGCCCGTCGCCGGTCTCGCCGTAGAGCAGGGCGCCAGCGAGGGCGCCGCCGCGCAGCACCAGCTTGCGGTAGGTGCCGAGGGCCGGATCGCGCCAGATCACGGTCTCGGCGCCCGGCCCGCCCTCGAAGTCCCCGGCGGAGAAGACGGGGATGCCGGAAACCTTGAGGTTGGTGGCCAGCACCGTGCCCTCGTAGGTCGCGGGCCGGCCGGACAGGTTCCGGGCGAGCGCGGCGGCCTGCTGCAGGGCCGGCTCCACCAGGCCGTAGCAGATGCCACGATGCTCGGCGCATTCGCCGATGGCGTGGATGGCGGGATCGGATGTGGCGAGACGGTCGTCGACGAGGACGCCGCGGCCGGTGGCGAGCCCCGCCTCGCGGGCCAGGGTGGCGTTGGGCCGGATGCCGACGGCGCAGACCACGAGGTCGGCGGGAAGCAGCCGGCCGTCGGAGAGGCGGAGACCCGTGACGTGCCCGTCGCCCTCCACCGCGGCGGTGTCGGCACCGAGTTCGACCGTAATGCCGCGCGCCGCCAGCGCCGCCTTCAAGAGGGCCGCGGCCTCGGCGTCGAGCTGGCGCTCCATCAGCCGGTCCATCAGATGGACGAGGGTGACCCGCGTGCCACTGGCGGCGAGGCCCGAGGCCGCCTCGATGCCGAGGAGGCCGCCGCCGATCACCACGGCCCGCCGCGCCGGACCCGCGGCGGCCAGCATGGCGTCGACGTCGGCATGGTCGCGGAAGGTGACGACGCCGGGCAAGTCCATGCCGGGCTTGGGCAGGCGAATCGGATCGGAGCCGGTGGCGAGCACGAGCTGCGCGTAGGGCAGGCGAGCGCCGTCCTCCAGCACGACCTGGCGGTTATCCCGGTCGACGGCGACGGCGCGGCGGCCGTAGACGAGGGTGACGCCCTGGCGCTCCCACCATGTCAGAGGCTTCAGCTCGGTCTCCTCGCGGGCCATCTCGCCTGCGAGAACGGAGGAGAGCAGGACGCGGTTGTAGGCGAGATGCGGCTCCGCCCCGACGACGAGGATGGAATAGCGGCCGAGCGCCACCCGCCCGAGCTCCTCGACGAGCCGCGCGGCGGCCATGCCGTTGCCGATGACGACGAGCGGTTCGGACATGGCCGCGTCCGTCAGGCCGCTTCGACGAAGGCGTGGCGCTCGTAGAGGAACTTCAGCACGGCCTCGCGGGCCTTGATGTAGGTGGTGTTGGTGACGAGTTCGAGCCGCTTGCGCGGGCGCGGCAGCGAGACCTCGAGGATCTCGCCGATGGTGGCCGAGGGCCCGTTGGTCATCATGATGATCCTGTCGGAGAGGAGGACGGCCTCGTCCACATCGTGGGTGATCATGATCATCGTGTTCTTCAGCGAGGCATGAATCTGCATCACCGAGTCCTGGAGATGGGCGCGGGTGAGGGCGTCCAGCGCCCCGAAGGGCTCGTCGAGCAGCAGCACCTTCGGCTCCATGGCCAGCGCCCGGGCGATGCCGACGCGCTGCTTCATGCCGCCGGAAATTTCGGCGGGGCGGCGGTCCTTGGCATGGGTCATGTGGACGAGGTCGAGCTTGTGCAGCGTCCAGTCGTGCCGTTCGGCCCGCGACTTGGTCGCGCTGAAGACCTTGTCCACCGCCATGCGGACATTGTCGTAGACGGTCAGCCAGGGCAGCAGCGAGTGGTTCTGGAAGACGACGGCGCGGTCGGGGCCGGGCGCGTTCACCTCCTTGTTGTCGAGCAGCACGCCGCCGGAGGTCGCCGGGGTGAGGCCGGCGATGATGTTGAGCAGGGTCGACTTGCCGCAACCGGAATGGCCGATGATGGAGACGAACTCGCCCTTGTCGATGCCGACGTGGATTCGCGAGAGGACGTTGTTGGAGGTGCCGCCGCGGGTGAAGGTCTTGTCGACGCCGTCGATCTGCAGATAGGGGGCCTGTTTCATCGCAGCGCTCCTCAGTTCGCGGCCGTGCCGCGGGTGACGATGGTCGCGAGCGCGGCGATCAGGCGGTCGAGGACGAAGCCGACCAGGCCGATATAGACGAGCGCGACGATGATGTCGGAGAGCTTGGAGGAGTTCCACGCGTCCCAGATGAAGAAGCCGATGCCGATCCCGCCGGTGAGCATCTCGGCGGCGACGATGGCGAGCCAGGCGAGGCCGACGCCGATCCTCAGGCCCGTGAAGATGTAGGGCGCCGCGGAGGGCAGCATGATCTTCCAGAAGAACTCGATCTGGTTCAGCCGCAGCACGGCGGCGACGTTGCGATAGTCCTGCGGGATGTTGCGGATGCCGACCGAGGTGTTGATCAGGATCGGCCAGATCGCCGTGATGAAGATGACGAAGATGGCGCTGGGATTAGCGTCGCGGAAGGCAGCGAGCGAGATCGGCAGCCAGGCCAGCGGCGGCACCGTGCGCAGCACCTGGAAGATCGGATCGAGGCCGCGCATGGCCCATGTCGACTGGCCGACGATGGTGCCGACGACGATGCCGACGATCGCAGCGAGACCGAAGCCGATGGCGACGCGTTGCAGCGAGGTCATGACGCGCCAGCCCAGCCCCATGTCCTGGCTGCCGGCGACGAAGAAGGGATCGAGGATCAGGTCGCTTGCATCGCGCCAGACCTGGCTCGGCGAGGGCAGGGTGGCACCCGAGCCGGAGCAGAGGATCTCCCAGACGAGCAGGATCAGCGCCAGGGTCAGGAGGGGTGGCACCACTGCGCTCGTGACGGCGACGAGCCGCGGCGTCAGCCGCTCCAGCCGGCTCGGCGCAAGGGCGGGCGACAGGGCCACCACCTCCGCCTTGGGCGGCGGCTCTGCGGCGACATCGGGCATGGTGTCGACGGCTCTCAATGCGGGTCGGGACATGAGCGCTCTCTTGCCGGAGGTGGGGAGCCGCCCGGCATCCGGGCGGCAGGGTGGTGACGGGGGCCGTCAGACCTGGGCGCGCTTGATCTTGAGCGCGCGCAGATAGGCCTGCGGGTCGGCGGGATCGAACTTCACGCCGTCGAAGAAGGTCTCGACGCCGCGGCTGTCGGAGGTCGGGACGCCAGCGACGCCGAGGGTCTTGGCGGCGGCGAGCCAGAGGTCCGAGCGGTTGGTCTTGTCGACGAGCGCCTTGATGTCGGTGTTCGGCTCGAATTTGCCCCAGCGGATGTTCTCGGTGACGAACCAGCTGTCGAGGCTCTTCCAGGGATAGGAGACGGCGCCGCCCTCGCCCCAGAACTTCATGCGCAGCGGCGAATCCGACACCTTGCGGCCGTGGCCGTAATTGATGTTGCCCTTGAGGCGTCCGTTGATGTCGTTGACGGGCACGTTGAACCACTGGCGGCGGCCGACGATCTGCGCCAGCTCCTCCTTGTTCTCCATCTTCTCGCACCACTGCTGGGCTTCCATCACCGCCATGAGGATGGCCTGGGTCGCCTTCGGATGGGCGTCGACCCAGTCGGCGCGCATGCCGAGGATCTTCTCGGGGTGCTTGAACCAGAGCTCGCCGGTGGTGATGGCGGTGTAGCCGATGTTCTGGTTGACGAGCTGCTCGTTCCACGGCTCGCCGACGCAGAAGCAGTCCATGGTGCCGACCTTCATGTTCGCCACCATCTGAGGCGGCGGCACGACGATCACCTTGATGTCGCTGTCCGGATCGATGCCGCCGGCGGCGAGCCAGTAGCGGATCCACAGATCGTGGGTGCCGCCCGGGAAGGTCATGGCGGCGGTGAGCTCCTTGCCCTGCGCCTTCTTGCGCTCGAAGGCGGCCTTCAGCGGCGAGGAATCCTTCTGAATCGCCAGATCCTTGTACTCGTTGGAAATCGAGATCGACTGGCCGTCCTCGTTGAGGTTGAGGAGGGTGTACATCGGCAGCGACTGGCCGTTCTGCATCACCTTGCCGGTGGTATAGAGATGGACCTTGGGCCTGAGGATGTGGCCGCCGTCGATGCCGTTGGCCTTGGTGCCTAGGGCCATGTTGTCGCGCGTCGCGCCCCAGGACGCCTGTTTGGCGATGTCCATGTCGGGCACGCCGTGCTTGGCGTAAAAGCCCTTCTCCTTGGCGATGATGAGCGGCGCGGCGTCGGTGAGGGCGATGTAGCCGAGCTTGGTGCCCTTCACCTCGGGACCCGCTCCTTGCGCGAAGGCGCCGGCCGGCAGGGCGGCCTTGGCGGCGGCAAAGAGCGCGGCGGTCGCGGCGGTCTGCTTCAGAAAGGCGCGGCGGCTGGTGCGGCCGGCGGCAGCGGGGGACTTGGCCTGGAAGGTCGTTGTCATCGTCGGGTCCCGGTTAAGGTCAGGTGGCAGGTTCATGATCGGCCGCGCAGACCGCGGCTCTGTTCGTTCCTCAAAGGCCGCCCGGCTGGTTCCGGGCACAAAAAAACCGCCGACAAAGGTCCTGTCGTCACCATGTCTTCCCTTGGGGAAGACGGCACGTCGGACTTCTGTCAGCGGCGTTGCTGATGGACCCTGCGCTGGGTCCGGTGGCGGCCCTGCGGCCACTCTCGCCACAAAGGCATTCAAGCCCCGTGCCAAGTGCGTTTCGGTCCGGAAAGGCGGGATTGTGGGCGCTCCGCGGCCGGTCGCCGGGCGGCCGGAGCCTGGAAACGTTCGAAACGGCGGCAGCGGCGCGGCGTGGCTGCCGATTCGTTGTGCAGCGCAAACTTCGCTCAGCCGCGCGACTTCGGCAGGCCCCGGGCGTCGAAACGGGCGAGATAGCCGGCGAGATCGGCGGGATCGAAGGCCGGTTCGAGAATGCTGCCGATCGGGTCGGCATCGGCCGCCGCACCGTCCCCTCCCACCGCCGCGTCGAAGAGGTCGGTGCGGATGAGGGCGGCGATGCGGGCCGCCGCGCCGGGGTCGAGCCGCGTCTGGCCCCAGCGCACCATCTGAGCGTAGAGCCAGGCATAGCGGCCAGCGTCCGGGCGGGCGGCGCCGGGCACGTCGTAGCGAATGAAGTCCGGTACCGAACGGGAGGGACCGCCGGGGGTGAAGATCAGCCGGCCCTCGATGGTGCGCAGCACCAGCGGGGCGGCGACGCTGAGATAATGCGGCGCCGAGAGCATGGCCGCGAGTTCGAGGGCATTGCCCGGGTCGGCGCACCAGGCCGCCCCCTTGGCCGTGGCGGCGACGATGGCGCGCAGCGTGCCGGCATCACCCGCCGCCAGCGTGTCGCCGATCACCAGCGTCTTCTCGGGGATCCGCGAGAACAGGGCCGAACTCGGCGCGAGAATGTGGCCGACGCCGCGGTCGACGGCCACCGAGTTCCAGGGCGAGCCGACGCAGAAGCCGTCGATGAGGCCCTTTTCCAGCGAGCCCGCCATGAGAGGCGGCGGAATGACCACGAGCTGGACGTCGCGGTCCGGATCGATTCCGCCGGCGGCGAGATAGGCGCGCAGGATGTAGTTGTGGGTGGAGTAGGGGAAGGTCGACGCGAAAACCGGGGGGCTGAGGCCAGCGCTCTCGCGGCGCTTGATGGCGGCGGCGAAGAGCGGCAGGGCCGCGACGGGGTCCTCGGGAAGCTCGCCCAGTTCGCGCACGAAGGCGGCCGACAGAGTGATGGCGTTGCCGTTGAGGGCGAGCGTCACCGGCGCGATCATCGGAACCTTGACGTGGCCGATGCCGAGCGCGCTTGCCAGCGCCAGGGGGGTGAGCATATGGGCGGCGTCGAACAGGCCGATGGAGAGCTTGTCGCGGATGTTGGCCCAGGAGACCTCGCGGACGAGATCGAAGGACAGGCCCTCCTCGGCGGCAAAACCGCGCTCGTGGGCGGCGATGAGCGGCGCTGCGTCGGTGAGCGGGATGAAGCCGATGGTGATCCGTTTCATCCCAGCATCTCCAGTCCGGTAACCACCGCCTGGGCAATGTCGGCGAGCTTCTTCTTCTCGTTCATGGCGCGGCGGCGCAGCAGCGTATAGGCCTCGTCCTCCGAAATGCCCTTGTGGCGCATCAGCAGGCCCTTGGCCTTCTCGACGATCTTGCGCTCCTCCAGCGCCGACAGCGCCTGGTCGAGCTCGTTCTGCAGCCTGGCGAAGGCCTGGAAGCGGGCGACGCACATGTCGAGGATCGACTTCACCCGCTCCTTCTTCAGCCCGTCGACCACATAGGCCGAGACGCCCGCCTCGATCGCCTTGTTGATCATGCCGGTGTCGGACTGGTCGACGAACATGGCGACCGGCCGCTTCACCAGCCGCGAGACCTGAAAGAGCTGTTCCAGCACGTCGCGCGAGGGGTTTTCGAGGTCGATGACGACAACGTCCGGGTCGGTGGCGTAGAGGCGGGCGAGAAGGTTGGTCATCTCGTCGATATGCACGATGCGGGAATAGCCCGCGTCGCGCAGCCCCTCCTCGATGATGGCGGCGCGGGAGCGGCTCTCGTCGACGATGGCGATGGTGAGACTGAGGTCACTCAGGGGCGGAACTCCGTCGGCGGACTTCGCTCATGGTGCACCGCACAAGGAAAGCCGGCAAGGGCCCTTCAGTAAACGGCGCGGCCGCCCGAAATGTCGAAGACGGCGCCGGTCGAGAAGGCGCAGTCCTCGGAGGAAAGCCAGGCGATCATGGCGGCGGCTTCCTCGACCTGGAGGAAGCGGTTCATCGGGATCTTCGAGAGCATGAAGTCGATGTGCTCCTGTTTCATCTGGTCGAAGATCTCGGTCTTCGCCGCCGCCGGGGTGATGCAGTTGACGAGGATGCCGGAGGTGGCGAGCTCCTTCGCCAGCGACTTGGTGAGGCCGATCAGGCCCGCCTTCGACGCCGAATAGTGCGAGGCGTTGGGGTTGCCGTCCTTGCCGGCGATGGAGGCGATGTTGACGATGCGCCCGTAGCCGGCCTTCAGCATCACCGGCACCACGGCGCGGCAGGTGAGATAGGGCCCGACGAGATTGACCTCGACGACGCGGCGCCAGACGTCCGGGGCGAGCTCCCAGGTCTTGCCGTTGCCGCCGGTGATGCCGGCATTGTTGACGAGGATGGCGATGGAGCCGTGGGCGGCGGCGGTGGCATCGGTCGCGGCCTGGACGGAGGCCTCGTCGGTGAGTTCGACGACATGGGTGGAGACGCGGCCCTTGGCCTTCAGCTTGCCCTCGGCCTCCGCGAGCCTCGCCGCATCGACGTCCCAGAGCGCGACGGCGGCTCCGGAGTCGAGCATGCGCTCGGCGGCGGCGAAGCCGATGCCGCGCGCCCCTCCGGTGATGACGGCGGTGCGGCCGGCGAGATCGATGCGGTTCATGGGTGTTTCCTCGGGAGTGTCTTGTCGTTGAAGGCTGGGTCAGCGCGTGGCGACGATGAAGAGGCGGGGGAAGGCGAGCAGCACCTTGCCCTCGGCATCGGCCGGATAGTGGGGAGCGAGCGCCGCGCGATAGGCGGCGAGATAGGCCTCGCGTTCGGCGGGATCGAGAGGGCCGAGATAGCTGCGCAGCCGCGAGCCCTTGAACCACTCGACGATGCCGTCGATGCCGTCGAGCGGGTGGTGATAGACGGTGCGCCACACGTCCACCCGCGCCGCATGGGGCTTGAGGAGGCGGTAGTAGTCGCCCGCCGCGGCGATCGGCGTGTGCGATGCCTCGGCCTCGGCCAGCTTCGCGGCCCAGGGCCCGGCAGCCGCCGCGTCGCGCATCCCGACGTGGCTCGGCTCGTCGAGATTGTCCGGCATCTGGAGTGCCAGGCTGCCGCCCTCCGGCAGCAGGTGGAGGAGCCGCGGCAGGATGGTCTCGTGGCCGGCGATCCACTGGAACACGGCATTGGAATAGATGACGTCGACGGGGGCGGCGGGGTCGGGCCGCCAGGTCGTGAGGTCGGCGACCTCGAAGGAGATGCCGCGCAGCCGCGCCCGCGCGTTGGTGATCATGTCGGGGGAGGAATCGATCCCCATGATCTCCGCCCTGGGATAGGTCTTCAGCAGCAGTTCGGTGGTGTTGCCGGGGCCGCAGCCGAGATCGACGACGCGGCGCGGCTCGCGCGTCGGCACCGCCGCCAGGAGATCGCGGGCGGGGCGCGTCCGCTCGTCCTCGAACTTGACGTATTGCTTCGCCGACCAGTCCATGATGACCGCCTCCCGCCCCAGTCGATCACCGGACCGGGCGGCGGGCAAGAGCGCGGCCGCGTCAGAATCGAATGCCGGGAATGGCGAGGGGGTTGTCGGTCAGCGCCGCCCTGTCGGGCTGGTCGGGACGGGCGATGCCGAGGAAGGCGTCGTGCAGCGCCTGGATCACCGCCGGGTCCATGTCCTTCAGGATGAAGACGATGCGCGTGCGGGCGTCGCCGTCCGGCCAGGAATCGAGCACGGTTGTGGGGTGGAAGACGTGCTGGGCGCCGTGGACGACCACGGGCCGGTCGGGGAACTCGGCGATCTTCACCACGCCCTTGACGCGCAGCAGGTGCGGGCCGTGGGCGCCGCGCAGCAGCTCGAGGAACATGTCGAAGGCGGCCGAGCCCATGGCCTGGTCGCTGGTCAGGGCGAAGGCGCGGATGCCGTCGTCATGGGTGTGGGAGCCGTCGGCGCCGGCGAGGGCCTCCTCGTTGAGCCAGCGGGCGACGTCGACGATCTTGGTGACCGGGTCGGTGAGGCCGGCGGCGAGCACCTCCGCGGCGCTGGCCTCGCCTTTCGCGGCGTCGAGCCTGCGGGCGGCGGGGGCGAGCTGCGCCAGGCGGGTCATCAGCCGGTCGAAGCTCTCGCGGGCCGGCCCATCGGTGATGAGGTCGGTCTTGGTGACGACGATGCGGTCGGCCACCGCCGCCTGCCGCACCGCTTCCGGATGGGCATCGAGGGTGGCGAGGCCGTTGATCGCGTCGACGACGGTGATCACCGCGTCCAGCCGGTAGCGCAGCACGAGATAGGGGTGCGCCATCAACGTGTGGATGACGGGGATCGGGTCGGCGAGGCCGGTGGTCTCGATGACCACGCGGCTGAAGGGGTCGATCCGGCCGTTGTCGACGGCGCGCAGGAGGTCTTCCAGCGCCGCCACCAGATCGCCGCGGACCGAGCAGCAGACGCAGCCCGAGGAGAGCATGACGATGCCGTCCTCGACGGTGCGCACCAGCAGGTGGTCGAGGCCGATCTCGCCGAACTCGTTGATGAGCACGGCGGTGTCCTTCATCCCCTCGTCGGCGAGCAGCCGGTTGAGGAGCGTCGTCTTGCCGGCGCCGAGAAACCCCGTCAGCACGGTGACGGGAACGGGCGGGCGGGGCCGGCGGGGTGCGGGTTCAGCGGACATCGGAGGGTGCGGCGGCGGCAAGGGCGGACGGGGTCTCGCGCTTCAGTTCCGCCAGGGAGGAGGCGACGAGGGCGGCGAGCACGAGGAGGCTCCCCACCATCTGGGCACCGCCGAGCGTTTCGCCAAGGATCAGGCCGGCGAAGATGATCGCGACGACCGGCTCGAGGCAGAAGACGAGGCCGATGAGAGCGGCGGGGGCGCGCCGCGCCGCGACCATCTGCAGGGCGAAGCCGAGGAGATAGCCGGCGACCGTCATGGCGCTGGCGAACCAGGCATGGCCGATGGCGCCCCAGCCGATGCCGCCGAGGAGCAGCGCGGCCGTCCCGGCGATGGGCATGATGACGATGTGGGACCAGAACATCAGCAGGGCCGGCGGAGCCTGCCGCCCGGCGCGCGCAGCCATGAAGAACTGCCAGGCGGCGAGCATGCTGGCGAGGGCGGCGAGCGCGATGCCGCGGATGTCGATGCCGCCGAGACCGGGGCCGATGGCGATGGCGAGGCCGGTGAAGGCGAGAGCGAAGACGCCGAGGCGGTGCAGCGTGAGCCGGCCGCCCTCGACGAAAGGGCTCGCCAGCAGGATGAGCAGGGGAAACGTGTAGAAGATGATCGCCGCGATGCCGATAGGCACGAAGGAGACGGCGAAGAAATAGGCGAGGCCGACACCCGCCGAGGCGACGCCGAGGGCGAGGACGGCGGGGCGTCCGGCGCGAGGGATGGCGAGGCTGCGGCCGCGCAGCGCCACCAGGATACCGACGGCGCCGAGCATGAGGAAGACGCGCAGGAAGACGAGGTCTGCCGCCGACACGCCCTGCTGCGTCGCCATGCGCGCATAGACGATGTTGATGCCGTAGGCGGTGGCCGAGGCGAGCGCCGCCGCGATGCCGAGGGCGACCGGGGAGAGGGTCACCTGCGCTCGCGCGGACGCTGCTGGCGGGGGGCCTGACGCGTGGCGGTCACAGCGGCGGCACGGCCCTGCCGCGCGGCCGGACGGGCGGCGGGGCTGGCGGGCGTATTGCCGGCACGCGGAGGGGCGGCGGCGGGGCGCTCCGGCGGCAGGGCGCCGTTGAGCATCATCGGCGCGCCGATGGCGCCGTGGCGGACGGAGGGTTCGGCGGCAGGAGCGCCGCGGCGGATGGCGCCGTGGGTGGGCGCCACGACGGCCGCCGCCGCGGGGGCGGCGGGGACGATGACGGTGCCGGGGCTGGTCGAGGCGGGGAGCGTCACGCTCTGTGAGCCGGTGGAGGCGAGGGCGGGGGCGGGGTTCGCCATCGGTCCGGCGCCGCCGATGGAGACCGGAACCGGATCCATGGTGGGGCGATAGGGGCCGAGCAGCGAGACCACCGCACCGGGCATGGCGGCGAGGGCGCCGGCCGGACGGCCCGGGCGACCCTGTCGCTGCTGCGAGGCGGCCATCATCTGCGCATAGGTGAGATTGCCGGGATCGGTGGGGGCGGCGGCGGCTGGCTCGTTGTCGAGCTCCTCGCCGGCCTCGATGTAGACGGGGCCGCGGCCGCGGCGGCGGCAGGCCTGGTCGCGGATGTTCGGCGGCGCGGAGGACAGGTCGTTGGCGATGCCGTCGAGGCCGACGCCCGAGCCGCCGGAGACGAAATGGCGCTCGAACAGGCCGGCGGCGGTCTCGGCCCGGCCGCGCGCCGAGGTGGCGCCGAGGACGACGACGATCAGCTTGCGGCCGCCGCGGGTGGCGGTGGCCACAACGTTGAAGCCGGAGGCGCAGGTGAAGCCGGTCTTGAACCCGTCGGCGCCCTGGTAGCGGCCGATGAGGTGGTTGGGGTTGCGCATGACGCGGTTGCCGAAGCGGATCGCCGGCATGCGCCAGAGCAGCGAGTGCTCGGGGAATTCGCGCATCATGGCATAGGCGAGCAAGGCCATGTCGCGGGCGGTGGTCTGCTGGCCGGCGCCGGGCAGACCGTTGGGGTTGATGAAGCGCGTGCCGCTCATGCCGAGGCGGCGGGCCTCGGCGTTCATCATGGCCGCGAAGTTCTCGACCGACCCGCCCAGGCCCTCGGCGATGGTCACCGAGACGTCGTTGGCCGACTTGACCATGATCATCTTCAGCGCATTGTCGAGCGTCACTACCGTGCCGGGCCGGAAGCCCATCTTGGAGGGGGCCGAGCGGAAGGCGCGCTGGGACACGACGAGGCCGGTGTTCATGGTGGCGCGGCCGGCGCGGACCTGTCGCAGGGCGACATAGGTCGTCATCATCTTGGTGAGGGAAGCCGGCAGCCAGGCGGCTCCACCCCTGTCGGACTGCAGCACCTGGCCGGTGGCGGCGTCGACGACGATGGTCGGGCCCACCTGCTGGGCGGCGGCCGTGGTGACGCCGGCGAAGATCGCGAGGGCGCCGGCAAGACAAGGGATGCTGATCCGCAAGAGCATGGCCTTTTGGGAATGGCGCCGCGACCTTCGCCCTGTTTACCCGCTTCGGGCGCGCTTCGCCAAGGGCGAAGACGGCCGGGCGAGGGGACCGGATCCGCGGCGGGTCGTCGTTGATCTGCCTTCGCCGCGAAGAACAACCTCAACGCGGCCAAAGCATGGCGACAGCCCTGCCGGGCGCGAGGGCCTTGTCCGCCATGCGCCGGACGGAGGATGGCGAAAGGCCGGCCGCCCGCCTATTGTGTAACGACACCTCATCAGTTCCGGGAACCGCCACCATGACCGCCTGCATCGTCGGCTGGGCTCACACCGCCTTCGGCAAGCTCGAGACCGAAACCGTCGAAAGCCTGATCATCCGCGTGGCGAACGAGGCGCTCGACAATGCCGGCATCGGACCGGACGACGTCGACGAGATCCTGCTCGGCCATTTCAACGCCGGCTTCTCGCCCCAGGACTTCACCGCCTCGCTGGTGCTGCAGGCCGATCCGCGCCTGCGCTTCAAGCCGGCGACGCGCGTCGAGAACGCCTGCGCCACCGGCTCGGCCGCCGTGCACCAGGCGGTGCGCGCGGTGAAGGCGGGCGATGCCCGCGTCGTGCTGGTCGTCGGCGTCGAGCAGATGACGAAGACGCCCGGCCCCGAGATCGGCAAGAACCTCTTGAAGGCCTCCTACCTGCCCGAGGACGGCGACACGCCGGCGGGCTTCGCGGGCGTCTTCGGCAAGATCGCCCACAATTATTTCCAGCGCTGGGGCGACCAGTCCGACGCCCTCGCCATGATCGCGGCGAAGAACCACAAGAACGGCGTCGAGAACCCCTATGCGCAGATGCGCAAGGATTTCGGCTTCGACTTCTGCCGCACCGAGAGCGAGAAGAACCCCTTCGTCGCGGGTCCCCTGAAGCGCACCGACTGCTCGCTGGTCTCCGACGGCGCGGCGGCGCTCGTCATCACCGATACCGCCACCGCGCTCAAGATGAAGAAGGCCGTCGCTTTTCGCGGCCAGGCCCATGTGCAGGACTTCCTGCCCATGTCGAAGCGCGACATCCTGAAGTTCGAGGGCTGCACCAAGGCCTGGGGCAAGGCGCTGGCTGAGGCCGGCGTCGAGCTCTCCGACCTCTCCTTCGTCGAGACCCACGACTGCTTCACGGTCGCCGAGCTGATCGAATACGAGGCGATGGGCCTCACCGCCGAGGGTCAGGGCGCCCGCGCCATCCTCGAGGGCTGGACGCAGAAGGACGGCAAGCTGCCGGTGAACCCTTCCGGCGGCCTGAAGGCCAAGGGCCATCCGATCGGCGCCACCGGCGTCTCCATGCACGTGCTCTCGTCCATGCAGCTGATGGGCGAGGCCGGCGGCATCCAGGTGAAGGACGCGAAGCTCGGCGGCATCTTCAACATGGGCGGCGCCGCGGTGGCGAACTACGTCAGCGTGCTGGAGCGCCTACGCTGAGGTGCAGGCCGTTCCTCAGAACTCGGCCGCCGATGGCACGGCCGGCACGCCCGCCCCCGACACCATCCTCGCCGCCAGCACGGCGCGGATGACCGCCGCCGCGGTCACCTGAGCGGCGATGGCGCCGAGCGCCATCATGTTGCCGGTCACGCCGCTCTTACCCGTGGCGACGCAGAACATGGTGTCGCCGTCCCACATGGTGTGGATCGGGTCGATGGTGCGGGCAAGGCCGTCATGGCTCTGCTGGGCGATCTTGGTTGCCTGCGCCTTGGTCAACTGGGCGTCGGTGGCGACGATGCCGATGGTCGTCGCCATGCCCGCCTGGAGGGCCGGCGGGAGCTCGCCGCGCAGAATCGCCTGGGTCAGGCCGAGGCGCCGGCGGCCGTCTTCCGTGCGGGTGCCGGCGATCACCTCGCCGGAGCGCGGATCGATGACGTCGCCGACCGCGTTGACCGCCACCAGGGCGCCGACCGTCACCTTGCCCACCTTCACCGACGCCGTGCCGATGCCGCCCTTCATGGCGCGGGCGAGACCATAGGCCTTGCCGACGGTCGCTCCGGTCCCCGCGCCGACGGATCCCTCGGCAGGCGCCTCGGCCGTGGCGGCGGCGCAGGCCCGGTAGCCGGCCTCGGCGTCCGGCCGGATGCGGTGGTCGCCCATGCCGAGGTCGAAGAGGATCGCCGCCGGTACGATCGGCACGCGGGCGGGGCCGGCAGGAAAGCCGATGCCCTTCTCCTCCAGCCACCGCACCACCCCCGTCGCAGCCTCGAGGCCGAAGGCACTGCCGCCCGACAGCATGACCGCGTGGACGCGGTCGACGAGGTTGGTCGGGTTCAGCAGGTCGGTCTCACGCGTGCCCGGCGCTGCGCCGCGGACGTCCACACCTGCCGTCGCGCCCTCCTCGGCGAGAAGGACGGTGCAGCCGGTGGGCCGACGGGTGTCGGTGAAGTGGCCGATCTTCACGCCCGCCACGTCGGTGATCGCGCCGCCGAGGGGCGGAACGCGCCCCGCCTGAGCCTGCGCCGACGCGGGCCTCGCGAAGGCGGAGAGCGCCCCGAGGCCGAAGAGAGCTGCGGTCGCGTCGCGACGGTCCATGGATCATTCTCCCGTGGTGGTGGGAGAGAGGCTAGACCGGCCACCCGGCGCCGTGAAGGCCGCCGTCACGCCCCCTTCGGCCGGAAGGCGACGCAATGGGCCGGGTTGGTCTCCAGCCGCGGCCCCTCGATGAGGTCGATGCAATAGGGAATGGCCGGCATCACCGCGTCGAGACATTCGCGGATGGACGAGGGCTTGCCCGGCAGGTTGACGATGAGCGAGCGGCCGCGGATGCCGGCCGTCTGCCGCGACAGGATGGCGGTGGGCACCACCTTCAGGCTTACCTGCCGCATCAGCTCGCCGAAGCCGGGCATCATCTTCTCGCACACCGCTTCCGTCGCCTCGGGCGTCACGTCGCGGACGGCCGGACCGGTGCCCCCGGTGGTGAGGATGAGCGGGCAGGCCTCGACGTCGGCGAGTTCGACCAGCGCCGCCGCGATGGCGTCGCGCTCGTCGGGGATGACGCGGGCGATCGGGTGCCAGGGCGAGGCGAGGAGATCGGTCAGCGCCGCGACGATGCCGGGGCCGCCCTTGTCCTCGTAGACGCCGCGGCTGGCGCGATCCGACACGGTGACGACGCCGATGGGGATGGACGGGGTGCTCATACGCCTCCCTTAGCGCTCGCGGGCGCAAGGCTCAACGCCGCGAAGGCCTCGCGCGTCAGTTCCATCTCCACATGGGAGACCGTCGCGCCGCGCGCCTTGCTGGCGCGCGACGAAAGGCCGGTCCGCACGAAGCCGGTCTTCTCGTGCACCCGGAGCGAGCCCGGATTGTCCTCGAAGGCTCCGGCCTTGAGGAGGTCGACGGCCGGGTCGCGGAAGGCGAGGCCCGCCATGGCCAAAACCGCCTCGGTGGCGAAGCCGCGGCCCCAATAGGGCTTGCCGAGCCACCAGCCGATGGTCGCAGCCCTCCCCTGACGGGTGAAGGTGATCATGCCGATGAAGGCGTGGGGCTCGCGCAGCCGTGCGAGCGCGAGCGCCAGCGAATCGCCCGCCAGATTGGAGGCGATGGCGTCGCCGATGAAGGCCGAGGCATGGGCCTCCGTATAAGGGTGGGGAACCGCGACCAGCATGCGGGCGACGTCGATGTCGCCGGCATAGAGGGCGAGACGCGGCACGTCCGCGAAGGTCGGCTGGCGCAGAACGAGCCGCCGCGTCGCCAGCGGAACGGCATCGAGCCAGGGAGAGGGATCGGCGGACAACACGACCTCCGTGGTGCGCCCGCCGGTATGGAACCGGCGGGCCGTCCGGCAAGGGCTGGGGCTCAGGAGCGCTCGCCGATGAGGACCTTCGGCGCCGAGCGCCTCAGGATCGGGTCGCGCCAGGCCTTGAGGCTGGCCCAGAGTGTGCGGTCGAGGCGGAACTTGTCGACCGGCACCGAGCTTGCCAGCAGCCGGGAGCGGGTGAGGCCCGCGCCGATCCACTGGAAGCCGCATTTCTCGATGACGCGCCGGGAGGCCGGATTGACGACCCGGGCGCGGGCCGCCACGGCCTCGGCGCCGCGGTCGGTGAACAGATGGTCGACGACGGCGCGGGCGGCCTCCGTCGCGTAGCCGCGGCCCCAATGGGCGGTGCCCAGCCAGTAGCCGATTTCGGGATCGCCGAGTTCGGGCATCACGAAGCCCGTCGCGCCGACGAGCGCGCCGTTGGTCTTCAGGGTGATGAGAAGGGGATGGTCCTGGGAGGTCCAGGCGTTGGCGATCCACGTCTCCGCGTCTTTCGCCGCATAGGGATGGGGGAGATTGGCCGTCATCTCGGCAATCCGTCGGTCATTGGCCAGCGCCACGACCGCCGGGACGTCCTCGAAACGCGGCACACGGAGAACCAGCCGCTCCGTCTCGAGGACGGGCATACAGCTCTCCAGCAATTCGCCGCCGCAGCGGCCTTCCAGCTCGGTTTCCAGGGCAGTCATGGCAGGTTCCTTCCCTTGCCTGTGGCCGGGCCTGGAACCATTTCCAGGACCGAAAGAAAAAGGGGCGCCGGCTGTCTCGCCTGGCGCCCCTTGATCCTCGATCCTTCGATCAGCGGAGCGGCCTGGCGAACTCGCCGGCGGCTCCGATGTCGGTGCCGCCTGTTACTCTGCGGCGGCAATCATCGGAACAACCGACACGTAGGTACGGTTATTCGCTTTCGTTCGGAATTCTACGCGGCCGTCGACGGTCGCGAAGAGCGTGTGGTCCTTGCCGAGCCCGACATTGGTGCCGGGATGGAACTTGGTGCCGCGCTGGCGCACGAGGATGTTCCCCGAGACGACCGACTGGCCGCCGAAGCGCTTCACGCCGAGACGCTGTGCATTCGAATCGCGACCGTTCCGAGACGAGCCGCCTGCTTTTTTGTGAGCCATGAGGAGCTCCCGATTCCGTTATGTCTTATAAGACGTCTGATTCACGAAGATGGCAACAGCAGGACGCCGCTTACCAGTCCTCACCGGATTTCTGCTCGGCCTGATCGGCCTTGGCCCGCGGCGGCTTGCCCGCCAGCAGTTCCTTGGCCTGCTCGACCCATTCCTCACGCTTGGCGCGGCCACGGAGCGCGAGCTCCTTGTCCTTCGCCTCGAGGTCGGCCTCGCTCCAGGAGGCGATCTGCTCCCAGGAGGTGATGCCGGCGGCGCGCAGCTTCTTCTCGATCGTCGGGCCGATGCCGGCGATCAGCGACAGGTTGGACGAGTCCAGGCCGCCGGCGGCGGGCATGGCGGCGATGCCCTGGGGCTTGGCCTCGGCGGCCGGAGTGACCTTCTTCGGAGCGGCGGCCTTGGAGGGCTTGGCGCCGTCGACCAGGATCTCGGAGATGCGGACGATCGTCAGATCCTGGCGATGGCCCTTCTTGCGCTTGGAATTCTGGCGGCGGCGCTTGCGGAAAGAAATGGTCTTGGGGCCGCGGGCCTGGCGGACGATCTCGGCCGAAACCGAGGCGCCGGCCACGAAGGGCGCGCCGATGGTGATGCCGGCGTCGCCGCCGACCATGAGGACTTCGGGGAACACGACCACGTCGCCGGCTTCGGCTTCGAGCTTCTCGATGGTGATCGTGTCGGAGGCGGCAACCTTGTACTGTTTGCCGCCGGTCTTGATGACTGCGTACATCGTCTTCGTCCTTGTCTCGACGGGACCTGGCAAACCCCGGAAGGGCTCGGCCGGCCGTCTTCTTGTTTGGTCTTGCCGCCCCTGGCGGAGCGGTTGGTCTCAATTCCGGAGCACGGCGCCGCCCGCAGGCATGGGCAGGCTGAACCTCCAAGAGGCGGCTCAATGATGGATAAGGCGACGAGAGTCAAGGAAAACCCTGCATCGAAGGGGCTTTTTCTCAGTCGCTCGGCCGCCATCGCAGGCCGTGCGACACCGGCGCCGCCCCTCCCCTGCCCCTCCCGCGGCCGGTACCGGGCAGACCGGCGCGTGCCCGCGGCGCGGCCGGGGCGGCCGGAATTCGTCGCGACGGGCAAGGGAGCGCTTGAATGCGCCGCCCCGTTCCGCTATGTCGCGCTTCGCTTCAACAGCCGGCGGTGGTTCTCGTCCATCGCCCATGCGACCGCGGAGAGGTGGCTGAGTGGTTGAAAGCACCGCACTCGAAATGCGGCATACGGGCAACCGTATCGGGGGTTCGAATCCCTCCCTCTCCGCCAATCGCCGCTGAGCGCGTCGACCCGACTGCCTTCGACGAGTGACTTGCCCCGACATTCACCCTGACGGCCGGGGTACACGGTCGCCCCCGTGGGGCGACCGTGGGAGAGACCCTCACGCCGCGTCGGCGAGCGCCGGATAGTCGACATAGCCCTTCTCGCCGCCGCCATAGAGCGTGGCGCGGTCGAGCTCGTTCAGCGGCCCATCGCGGCGCAGGCGCTCCACCAGGTCCGGATTGGCGATGAAGGCCTTGCCGAAGGCGACGAGGTCGGCCTTGCCGTCACGCACCGCCTCGATGGCGAGGTCGCGGGTATAGCCGTTGTTGGCGATATAGGCGCCCGAGAAGGACTTGCGCAGCGCCACCCAGTCGAAGGGCACGTTGTCGCGCGGGCCGCCGGTCGCGCCCTCCACCACGTGGATGAAGGCGATGCCGCGCTTCGACAGCTCCGAGACGAAGAGGCCGAAGACCTGGGCCGGATCGGAGGTCACCGTATCGTTGGCCGGGCTGACCGGCGACAGGCGGATGCCGAGGCGGGTCTTGGGGAAGACCTTGAGGATGGCGTCGACCACTTCGAGGCCGAAGCGCACGCGGTTCTCGGCCGAGCCGCCATAGGCGTCCTGCCGCTGGTTGGCGCCGTCCTTCAGGAACTGGTCGATGAGATAGCCGTTGGCGCCGTGGATCTCGACGCCGTCGAAGCCGGCCTTCAGGGCGTTGGCGGCGGCATCGGCATATTCGCCGACGACGCCCGGAATCTCGTCGAGCGTCAGGGCGCGCGGCGGCGTCACGTCGGCGAAGCCGCCGGCGATATAGGTCTTCGACTTGGCGGCGATGGCGGAGGGGGCCACCGGCGCGCCGCCGTTCAGGAGCGATTCGTGCGAGACGCGGCCGACATGCCAGATCTGGGCGAACATGCGCCCGCCGGCGGCATGGACCGTGTCGGTGACGGTCTTCCAGCCGGCGATCTGGGCCGGGCTGTAGAGACCGGGGGTCTGCAGATAGCCCTGGCCCTGGGGCGAGACCTGGGTGCCCTCGGAGATGATGAGGCCGGCACTGGCGCGCTGGCGGTAATAGGTGGCGGTGAGCGCGTTCGCCGCGTCGGTACCGGGCGTCGCGCGGTTGCGGGTGAGCGGCGCCATGACGATGCGGTTGGGCAGCGTCAGGTCGCCGAGGGTGAAGGGCTGGAACAGCGGGCTCGGATCCTGGCTCATGGGGCGTCTCCTGGGAGGGATAGAGGGGTGGCCGCGAAGGCCACGAGGAAAGGGACGAGGCCGATCTGGGGTCTGTGCTGCAGCGCAGCAAGCCGGGCGGCGGAAGGCGAACGATCACATCGGGGTGTGGTCACCCGGACATGGCGCGGGCGGCCTCGATGGCGAGCGGCGCGAAACGCTTGCGGAACTCCTCCGCCGACCAGTCGGCCAGTGATCCCGCGATGTGGATGGCGCCGGCCGGCATGTTGCGCTCCTTCACCACCGCGGCAGCCACGACGATCTCGCCCATCAGCGCCTCTTCCTGCACATAGGCATAGCCGTCGCGCCGGGCCTCCTCGATGCGCTGGCGGATCAGCGCCGGGTCGACGAGGGTCTTCGGGGTGAGCGGGGCGAGCTTGGAGCGGCGGATGATGTCGTCGACGTGCCGGTCGTCGAGGCAGGCCAGCATGGCCCGCCCGCCGGCCGTGGCGAAGGTCGGCATGCGCCGCCCGGAGAGGGTGGCGTAGAAGGTCTCGCGCTTGCTCTGCAGCCGGATCGCATAGAGGATCGTCACGTCATCGAAGAGGCTCAGATCCACCCGCTCGCCGCAGGTCTTGCGCAGTTCGGTGAGGATCGGCGTCGCCCGCTCGATCAGCGGGTTCGACCGGAGATAATCGAAGGAGCGGTCGAGGATGCGGCGGCCCGGCACCACGCCGGTGCCGGTGGGGGAGCGCTCGAGATAGCCGAGAACGAGCAGCGTCTGCACGACGCGCTGCGCCGCGCTCTTCGATATCTTGGCGCCCTTCGCCACTTCCGCCAGCGACAGCGGCCGCGGGCTGCGGGCGAAGGCCTCGAGCACGTAGAAGGACCGGGCGGCCGACTTCAGGAAGAGGCGCTCGTCCACCTCGATGATCGGTTCCCGCTCCGGCGCCTGGTAGCGGCGCTCGAATCCCTGCTGCGTCGACACGGCGATGATCCTCTCGACAGGCGCGCTGAACGCCTTTCGGAACGGTTGTATCGATCATCAATACTCCTGCAAAGACCAGTGGCCTCCGCGGGCAGCCGCCATGCGCCGGATGCGTTCCGTCAGTCGATATGGGAGAGCGGGCGGCTGATATCCTCGAGGGAGCGCCGCTCCGCGGCCACGCCCCAGCGCAGCATGACGCCGGCGGCGATCACCATGAGCACGGCGCCGAAGACATAGCCGCCGAACAGCGACCAGCGCGAGCCCGTCTCGATCAGCGTTCCGAAGAGCCAGGGGCCGACGATGCCGCCGATGCCCGTGCCGATGGCATAGAAGATGGCGATGGCGAGGGCCCTGAGCTCCAGCGGGAAGGTCTCGCTGACCGTCAGATAGGCGGCGCTGGCGGCGGAGGAGGCGAAGAAGAAGATCACCATCCAGGCGATGGTCTGGGTCTGCGCCGTCAGCATCCCCTGCGCGAACATCCAGCCCGTCGCGGCCAGCAGCAGGCCGGACATGGTGTAGGTGAGCGCGATCATCGGACGGCGTCCCCAGGTGTCGAAGAAGCGGCCGAGCACGATGGGACCGAGCACGTTGCCGAGCGCGAAGGGCAGGATGTACCAGCCGACCTGGTTGGCGGCGATGCCGTAGAAGTCGGTGAGCACCAGGGCGTAGGTGAAGAAGATGGCATTGTAGAAGAAGGCCTGTGCCGCCATCAGCACGAAGCCGACGGCCGAACGGCCGCGGTGGCGGTGCAGCAGCGTGTGGAACACGTCCGAGAAGGGCGTTGAGGCCCGCGCCCTGAGGCGCACCTTCGGCAGCGGCACGTCGGGAATGACGTGGCCCTCGGCCCGCATCCGCGCCTCGATGCCGGCGACGATGGCCTCCGCCTCGGCGATGCGGCCGTGGGTCATCAGCCAGCGCGGGCTCTCGGGCAGCCACAGCCGCATGAGGAAGATGACGAGGGCGAGCAGCGCGCCGATGAGGAAGGCGGCGCGCCAGCCGTAATCCGGCGCGAGATGGGCGGGGTCGAGCAGCACGATGGCCCCGACGGCGCCGAGCGCGGCGCCGATCCAGAAGGAGCCGTTGATGACGAGGTCAGTCCAGCCGCGCACCCGCGCCGGCACCAGCTCCTGGATGGTGGAGTTGATGGCGGCATATTCGCCGCCGATCCCCGCTCCCGTGACGAAGCGGAAGAGCATGAAGCTCCAGAGGTTCCAGGAGAAGGCAGTGGCGGCAGTGGCCACCAGATAGACGGTGAGGGTGATGAAGAATAGCTTCTTGCGGCCGAGCCGGTCGGTCAGCCAGCCGAAGAACAGCGCTCCGAGCACAGCCCCGGCGAGATAGGCACTGCCGGCGAGGCCGACGTCGAGATTGGAGAATTGCAGCACCGGGCTCGCCTTCAGCGCGCCGGCGACGGTGCCCGCGAGCGTCACCTCCAGCCCGTCGAGAATCCAGGTGATGCCGAGCGCGGCGACGACGAGCGTG
This sequence comes from Phreatobacter cathodiphilus, assembly GCF_003008515.1. Classification (NCBI taxonomy): domain Bacteria; kingdom Pseudomonadati; phylum Pseudomonadota; class Alphaproteobacteria; order Hyphomicrobiales; family Phreatobacteraceae; genus Phreatobacter; species Phreatobacter cathodiphilus. The sequence continues at coordinate 3,751,047 of NZ_CP027668.1, forward strand.
TGGAACCGCCCCCAGGGCAGCCGGTCCAGCCGCGCGGGAATGTCGGTTTCGATCACCGGATCGTCGCCCGCCTTGGTCGTCTTCGTCGTCACGCCAGCCTCCTGCAGCCCTTCACGGAACGCGGGCGCAGCCTCCCGGTTTCGCCGGGTGCCCGCTCAATCGCCGTTGGCGAATTCCTGCACCCGTTGGCGCTTGCGCAGGCGCGAGGCGTCGAGAAGGATCTGACCGGCCCAGCGATAGACGTTGCGCTCGCGGACATGGCTGCGCATGAGCCTCATGCGCTCGCGCTGCTCGGCCTCCGGCATGAGCAGGGCACGGCCGATGGCCTCCGCCATGCCCTGGACGTCGAAGGGATTGATGATCAGCGCCTCGGAGAGTTCGCTCGAGGCACCGGCGAAGCGCGAGAGGACGAGGGCGCCCTGTTCGTCGTCGCGGGCAGCGACGAATTCCTTGGCGACGAGATTCATGCCGTCGTGCAGGCTCGACACCACGCAGATGTCGGCGGCGCGGAAGAGTTCGTAGACGTCCTCCGGCTCGTGGTGGCGGATGACGAGGTGGATCGGCTGGTAGCCCTCGCCGCCGTGACGGGCGTTGACCTCCGCCGTGATCCGCACGGCGTCCTCCTGCAGGGCGGTGTAGCTGGCGAGCTTCGACCGCGTCGGCGCGACGATCTGGATGAAGGTGAACCGTCCCTTCCATTCCGGCTGGCGGATGAGCAACTCGTCGATCGCCTGCAGCCGGTCGAGAATGCCCTTGGTGTAGTCGAAGCGCTCGATGCCGACGCCGATCTTCATGTCGGGGGCAAGGCCGTAGCGCTCGCGCACCGCCTGCCGGCATACGGCCACCGGCTGCTGGGAGAGCAGGGCCGCCGGCGGCCATTCGATGGAGATTGGATAGGGCCGGACCATCGTCTCCTCGCCGCCCAAGACCACCGAGCGGTGCTCGCGGTCGATGCGGCTCTCCATGAACCGGTCCACCGTCTCGAAGAAGTTGTTGCAGTGGGCCTGGGTGTGGAAGCCGAGCACGGTCGATCCGAGCAGACCGGCGATGATCTCCTCCTTCCACGGGCAGATGCCGAAGGCCTCCGCATTGGGCCAGGGGATGTGCCAGAAGGTGAGGATCGTCGCCTTTGGCAACTGCTCGCGGATCATCCGCGGCAGCAGCGCGAAGTGATAGTCCTGCACCATGACGACCGGGTCGGGCCGCGTCGCCTCGCGCACGACGGCGTCGGCGAAGCGCTGGTTCACTGCGACATAGTGGTTCCAGTCGGCCTCGCGGAATATCGGGCGGACATAGGCGAGATGGCAGAGCGGCCAGAGCCCCTCGTTGGCGAGGCCATAATAATAGCCCTCCTGCTCCTCTTCGCTGATCCATACCCGGCGCAGGCGATAGGCCGGCTTGCCCGGCGGCACCGCCACATGGTCGTCGGCATCAACGGTTTCGCGGTCGGCCGAGCCGGAGCCGTGGGCGACCCAGACGCCGCCACAGGCGCGCATGACCGGCTCCAGGGCCGAGACCAGGCCGCTGGCGGGCCGCTGCACCACCACCTTGTCCCCGTCGCGGTTGTGGATATAGGGCTCGCGATTGGAGACGACGAAGACCTCGGCGTCCGGCAGCTCCTTTTCCAGGAGATCCTGCAGCGTCGAGGGCGACCACTCCACCGGCGTGCCGTCTTCCTGCCGGATCTTCTCGCGGAAGTCGCGCAGGAGGCCGCGGATCTCCCGGCTCTCCTCCTGTACCCGCGGGTCCATCAGGCTGCGCGAGCGTGCCGGACGCCCGGTCTTGAGGTCCTGGATGCTGGACAGCACCGCCCGCATGTAACGTCGCTGCAGGAGGCCGACGATGAGCGCCGCGACGGCGCCGACGAGCAGCAACAGCGCCAGGCCGACGATCACGAGATACCAGCGCGCCTCGCCGATGCGGTCTGCGACGAAGCCGAGCTCGTGCAGGATGACGAGATGGGCGGACTGGCCGGCCGCCGCGATCGGGAAGACGCCGATCAGCACCCGCTCTCCGGCGATGCGGATGCGAATGAAGCGAGCGCCGGAATCGGACACGCCCGCCGCGCCCGGAATCCGGCAGTCCAGGTCGCGCGGCATGCGCGGCGTCGCCACCGTGATGCGCCCCTCAGCGTCACAAAGGCCGAGCGCCATGATCCGCTCGTCGGTGGTCAGGCGCTGGAAGAAGGGGATCAGCTCCTGGGTCTGCCCGGCGATCTCCCGCTCCACCCGGTCGCGGATGGAGTTGAAGACGAGTTCGGAGCGCAGTTCGACGTCACGGCGAGCCCATTGCTCGATCAGCGAGTTCGACAGCGGCACGAGTGCGGCGAAGAGGCCGATCAGGGCCATGACGGCCAGTGCCAGAACGACGGCCCCTCGGGTGAACTGCTTCATCGCGCCTGATCTGGGCTCGGGCCGCCGAAGCGCGACCGCCTTGCCCCCTCCATCTTGCTGCCGGGCCCGAGCGGGGCCTCCGGACGCCTGTGACATGCCGATCCCGCAAGGGGCCGGCGGCTAGTGAATCCAGTCGCGCGACAGCCGCATGGCCGTCACGATGATGCCGACCATCGAATAGGTCTGCGGGAAGTTGCCCCAGAGATCTCCGGTCTCGGGGTCGATGTCCTCCGACAGGAGGCCGACATGGTTGCGCCGCGCCAGCAGCGCCTCGAAGATCTCGCGCGCCTCCTCGACCCGGCCGATGGCGTAGAGCGCGTCGGCGAGCCAGAAGGTGCAGATGGTGAACGACGTCGAGGGCGTGCCGAAATCGTCGCGCTCGTCGTAGCGCAGCAGGTAGCCCTGGCGCGTCAGCCGCTTCTGCAGCGCCTCCACCGTGCGGACGAAGCGCGGGTCGCTGGCCTCGACCACGCCGAGTTCGTGGAGGAGAAGCGTGCTGGCGTCGGCGCCGCTGCCGTCGAAGCTGGCGGCGAAGAAGCCCTCGGCCTCGTTCCAGGAGCGCTCCAGGATAGCGGCCCGGATTCGCTCTGCATGGGCCTGCCAATAGTCCTGCCGCACCCTCAGCTCGAGACGCTCGGCGATCTTCGCCAGCCTGTCACAGGCGGCGAAGCACATGGCGGCGGAATGCGTGTGGATCGACTGCCGACCGCGATATTCCCAGATGCCGGCGTCGGGCTCGAAGGCCATGGCGGCCGCCGTCTCGCCCAGCGCCTCCAGCTCGTGGAACAGCGCGGCGTCGCCGAGCTTCGGCAGGCGGTGGTCGTAGAACATCTGCGATGCCGCCAGGATCATGCTCCCCGTCACGTCGTGCTGGACCTGTTCGGCCGCGGCATTGCCGATGCGCACAGGACCGTCGCCGTCGAAGCCGGTCAGGGATTCCGAAATCCACTCGTGCAGGGAATGCTCCGGCACGATGGCGTAGACGGGCTTGAGGTATGGCCCCTTCTCGGTAGCGATGACCGAGCGCATGTAATCGAGGAAGCGCTCCATGGTCAGGGTCGCGCCGAGCTTGTTGAGCGCATGCACGGTGAAATAGGCGTCGCGCAGCCAGCAGAACCGGTAGTCCCAGTTGCGACCCGTGCCCGGCGCCTCGGGGATGGAGGTGGTGAGGGCCGCGACGATGGCCCCCGTCTCCTCGCAGGAACACAGTTTCAGCGTCACCGCCGCGCGGATGACAGCGTCCTGCCACTCGTAGGGAATGGAGAGGTAGCGCACCCAATCCAGCCAGTATTGCCGGGTCGAGCGCAGGAAGGCGAACCAGACGTTCTCGATGGAGTTCGGGAAGGTCTCGTCGGCGTGGATGATCAGGGTCATCGGCCGGGTGACGACGAATTGCGCCTCCGACGACAGGTAGGCCACGGGGATGTCCGAGGTGAGCCGCACGGCGCCGGCCTCGGAGACGTAGCGGATATGGTTCGATCCGGGGATCGGCCGACCGTCGTGTCGGCCATAGGCCATGGTCGGCCGCATCTTCACCCGGACCCGCGGCGTCCCGGCGATCGGCTCGATGCGCCTGAGGATCATCGGCGGGCGGAAGATGCGGTCATACTGCTTGAAGCGCGGCGCGAAGTCCGTGACCTTGATGGCCGAGCCGTCGGCCGCGGTCATGATGGTGATGAGGATCGCGGTATTGCGCTCGTAGGACTGGGTGGACGCGGTCATACCCTCCAGCTCTACCGAAAGGAATCCGCGCTGCGGATCAGGTCCGCCGACGAGGGCCGAGAACAGCGGATCGCCGTCGATCCGCGGCCAGCACGTCCACAGAATCTGCGCCTTTTGGTCGATCAGCGCGGCGATGGTGCTGTTGCCGATGATCGCCATGGGCGGCGGCGCCGGGCGCTGGAGGTGGGTCGAGGCGTCTGTCATGGGGCTTGCCTTGATTGTCATCGGCTGTGAGCGGCAAGCGCCGCGATGAAGTCGCGCACCTCGCCGGCATGCCGGAAGGGCTCGTCGCCGGAGCGGAAATGCTCGCCCGCGACCTTGAGGCCGAACCCGCCCGCCTCCTGGGCGACGGCGAAGGCGTCCTCGTCGGCCTTGTCGTCACCCATCATCACCGGGACGCGCCCGGCATAGGGCGTCCGGCGCATGAACTCGGCGAGGGCCGTGCCCTTGGAGGTGCCGTTGGGGATGATCTCGATGACGGCGCGGCCGTCCTTGAGGTGGTGGTCGAGCTTGAGTCGGTCGATGATCTCCTCGAGCGCCGCACGGAGGCGCCCGCCAGCGGCCGGTACCTGGCGGAAATGGACGGTCAGGATCGCGCCCTTGTTCTCGAGGCGGAAGCCGGGCTCGGCGGCGACGATCTTCACCACCTCGGCGATGAGGTCGTGCGGGGCCTCGCGCGTCGCCGGCGACCCGCCGGCGGTCAGAGGGAAATTGAACTCGATGCCATGGAGACCCGAGGCCTCCAGCCCGGCCGCGCCGATATATTCTTCCACCTGTCGCAGAGGCCGGCCAGTGATGATGCCGAGCGCCCCGCCCAGCATCTGCCGCACGCGGCCGAGATTGGCGGCGAGGTCGACGGGAACCATCACCTCTTCCGGCCGTTCGGCGATTTCGACGAGCGTGCCGTCGAAATCCGAGAACAGGGCGTAGCGGTCGGGCCGGGCGGCGATCTGCGCCGTGAGTTCGGCCAGGACCGGATGCGGGCCGGATCTCACCAGCATGCGGCGGACCCGGCAACGCCCTGCAGCCTCGCGGCCGCGTTCAATCCAGACCTGGACAGCGAAAACCACACGGAGATACCGGCCTCTAGCTTCGACCCAATATCCCGACAACGCCGTATCGGCCGCTCTGTTCCCTCGCCTGCCGCCGCCCCGATGATCCGCCGTCGGAACGCGGTGATCCACCGTGCGTTGATGGCTCCGGTACGAACAGGGGGCTGACATGGCCAAGGCGGCGGCGACGAAACAGAATGGCAAGACGAACGGCAACCGCGAGCCGATCGCCGGCCACGGCGCCGAACAGCTGCCGTCGGTGTCGGTCTCCAGTTACAATCTCGAGCTGCGCGACAAGGAAGGCTTTATCGGCGACCGCGCCAGCAAGCGCGCTTTCGCCGCCAAGCTCGACGAATGGCGCGACAAGCTCGGCAAGCTCGACGCCGACCCCTTCGGCGACGTCGAGACGGCCGAACTGAGCAAGAAGCAGCTCGACAAGGCCATGCAGGGCGAGGACAAGGAGGCGGCAGCCGTGGTCCACGGCGCCATCGAGGATTTCGCCCAGGAGCTTTCCGGCGTCATCCGCCGCTTCCGCCGCACCAAGGCCTGGGCGAACGTCGCCCGCATCGCGGTGGGCGGCGGCTTCCGCAACAGCCGCATCGGCGAGTTCGCCATCGCCCGCACCGCGGTTCTCCTCAAGGCTGACGGTGTCGACGTCGATCTCAAGCCCATCCGCCACCACCCCGACGAGGCGGGGCTTATCGGCGCCGCCCACCTCATGCCCGCCTGGACGCTGTCGGGGCACGATGCGATCCTCGCCGTCGACATCGGCGGCACCAATATCCGCGCCGGGGTCGTGGCGCTCCACATGAAGAAGGCCAAGGATCTCTCGAAGGCCGAGGTCTGGAAGTCTGACCTCTGGCGCCATGCCGACGACGAGCCTTCGCGGACCGCCACGGTCGACAAGCTCGCCGCGATGCTGGAGGATCTGGTCGGCAGGGCCGGGAAGGAAGGCCTGAAGCTCGCCCCCGTGATCGGGATCGGCTGCCCCGGCATCATCGACGCGGATGGCTCCATCGACCGCGGCGGCCAGAACCTGCCGGGCGGCAACTGGGAGAGCGAGCATTTCAACCTGCCGACGGCCCTCGCCAAGGCGATCCCCGAGATCGGCGGCCACGAGACCTTCGTCGTCATGCACAACGACGCCGTGGTTCAGGGCCTCAGCGAGGTGCCGGACATGCAGGACGTCGCGGAATGGGGCGTCGTCACCATCGGGACCGGCCTCGGCAACGCCACCTACGTCAACCGCGGCAAGGACTGATCGCCGGCGGCCTCAGCCCCGCGCGCCGAAAATGGCGCTGCCGACCCGCACGTGGGTCGCGCCCATGGCGATGGCCGTCGGATAGTCCGCGCTCATGCCCATGGAGACGGTCTTGAGGCCGTTCCGCCGGGCGATGGTGGTCAGCAGGGCGAAATGCGGCGCCGGCGGCTCGTCGGCGGGGGGAATGCACATGACGCCCTCGACATCGAGGCCGTAGGTCTCACGGCAAGCGCGGATGAAGGCGTCGGCCTCTTCAGGCAGAACACCACCCTTCTGCGGCTCGGCCCCGGTATTCACCTGGACGAGGAAGCGGGGGACCCGCGCCCCGGCGTCCTTGGCCCTGGCGACCTCCTTGGCCAGCTCCTTCGCTAGCGATGGACGGTCCAGTGTCTCGATGACGTCGAAGAGGGCGACCGCCTCCTTGGCCTTGTTCGACTGCAGTGGTCCGATCATGTGGACCTCGGCGTCGGGATAACGCTCCCGCAGCTCCGGCCACTTACCCTTGGCATCCTGCACGTAGTTCTCGCCGAAGACGCGCTGTCCCGCCGCGAGCACCGGCTCGATCGCCTCGATGGGGAACGTCTTCGACACCGCGACCAACGTCACCGACCCCTCGGCACGTTTCGCTTCCGCCGTCGCGGCGGCGATGGCGGACTTCACCTCGGCGAGGCGGGATACGGCGTCGGACATGGCGGTCTCCTCGGACGGCGTCCCCGCTAGCACGCGGCGTCGGGGAGGGCCAGCACACCCCCCATATGCGCCAAATCCTTGACCCGCCGGGCCCTTTCGTGTGTTGTCCGCGCTCGCTTTTGCCCTGATTTTCCGGACCTGCCGCCCATCATGTCGACCGAACGCTACAATGCCCGCACCGCCGAGCCGAAATGGCGCGCGGCCTGGGACGAGAAGGCCATCTTCGAGACGAAGAACGACGATCCGCGGCCGAAATACTACGTCCTCGAGATGTTCCCCTACCCCTCGGGGCGCATCCACATGGGCCATGTCCGCAACTACACGATGGGCGACGTGGTGGCCCGCTACAAGCGCGCCCGCGGCTTCAACGTGCTCCATCCCATGGGCTGGGACGCTTTCGGCCTGCCGGCCGAGAACGCCGCCATGGCCTCCAAGGTCCACCCGAAGGAATGGACCTACGCCAACATCGCCACCATGAAGGCGCAGCTGAAGAGCATGGGTCTGTCGCTGGACTGGTCCCGCGAGCTCGCCACCTGCGATCCCTCCTATTACCGCCACCAGCAGAAGCTCTTCGCCGATTTCATGCGGGCGGGCCTCGTCGAGCGCCGCTCGGCCAAGGTCAACTGGGACCCGGTCGACCAGACCGTGCTGGCCAACGAACAGGTCATCGACGGGCGCGGCTGGCGCTCCGGGGCGCTGGTCGAGCAGCGCGACCTCACCCAGTGGTTCCTGAAGATCACCGACTATTCCGACGACCTGCTGACCGCCCTCGACGGCCTCGACCGCTGGCCGGACAAGGTCCGTCTGATGCAGAAGAACTGGATCGGCCGCTCCGAGGGCCTGATGGTCCGCTGGGCGCTGAAGGCGGGCACCGCGCCGGCCGGCCATTCGGAGCTCGAGATCTACACGACGCGGCCGGACACCCTGTTCGGCGCCGCCTTCATGGCGATCGCCCCCGACCACCCGTTGGCCAAGGCCGCCGCCGAGACCAATCCGGAGCTCGCCGCCTTCTCCGAGGAATGCCGCCGCATGGGCACCTCGGTCGCGACCCTGGAGACGGCGGAGAAGCTCGGCTTCGACACCGGCATCAGGGCCGTCCATCCCTTCGATCCCTCGTGGGAAGTGCCGGTTTACGTCGCCAACTTCATCCTGATGGACTACGGCACCGGCGCCATCTTCGGCTGCCCGTCCGGGGACCAGCGCGACATCGAATTCGCCACCAAGTATGGCCTGCCCTTCAAGACCGTCGTGAAGCCGGCCGACGCCGGCGACGACTTCGCCGTCACCGACACCGCCTATGACGGCGACGGCGTGATGATCAACTCGCGGTTCCTCGATGGCCTGACCACCGAGGCCGCCTTCGCCGAGGTCGCCTCGCGGCTGGAGAAGACGACGCTCGGCAATGCCCCCGTCGCCGCCCGCAAGGTCAATTTCCGCCTGCGCGACTGGCTCATCTCCCGCCAGCGCTACTGGGGCTGCCCGATCCCGGTCGTCCATTGCGACGATTGCGGCGCGGTGCCGGTGCCGGACGCGCAGCTGCCCGTCCTTCTCCCGGACGACGCCGACTTCTCCAAGCCCGGCAACCCGCTCGACCGCCATCCGACCTGGAAGCACGTCGCCTGCCCGTCCTGCGGCAAGCCGGCCCGTCGCGAGACGGACACGATGGACACCTTCGTCGATTCGTCCTGGTACTTCGCGAGATTCACCGATCCCTGGCGCACCGACACGCCGACCGACCCGGCCGTGGTCGACGCCTGGCTGCCGGTGGACCAGTATATCGGCGGCATCGAGCACGCGATCCTGCACCTGCTCTATTCGCGCTTCTTCACCCGCGCCATGAAGGGGACGGGCCATGCCGGCCTCGACGAGCCGTTCCGCGGCCTGTTCACGCAAGGGATGGTGGTCCACGAGACCTATCGCGGCCCCGACGGCGCCTATGTGACGCCGGCCGAGGTGACCATCTCCGGCGAGGGCGACCAGCGCCGCGCCGTGCTGAAGGGCTCGAACCAGCCCGTCGAGATCGGCTCCATCGAGAAGATGTCGAAGTCGAAGAAGAACGTCGTCGACCCCGACGACATCATCGACACCTACGGTGCCGACACCGCCCGCTGGTTCATGCTCTCGGACTCGCCGCCCGAGCGCGACGTCATCTGGACCGAGGCCGGCGTCGAGGGCGCCAGCCGCTTCGTTCAGCGGCTCTGGCGCATCGTCGGGGAGATCGCCGCGGCCTCGCGAGGCGCGTCCGCCGCCACTCTCGGCGAGGAGGCGACCGCAGTGCGCCGCGCTGCCCATCAGGCCCTCGCCGCGGTGGAGGCCGATGTCGAGCGTCTCGCCTTCAACCGCTGCGTCGCGCACATCTACACCCTGGCCAATGCGCTGGCGAAGACGCTCGACGCGGTGCGCGGCGGCACGCCCGCGCCCGACATGGCGGCGGCCCTGGCGGAGGCCGGCAGCATTCTCGTGCGCCTGGTCGCACCGATGATGCCGCACCTCGCGGAGGAATGCTGGCAGGCCCTAGGCCATTCCGGACTGGTCGCCGAAGAGCCCTGGCCGGTCGTGGATACCGCCATCCTCGTCGAGGACACGATCACTTTGCCGGTGCAGGTCAACGGCAAGAAGCGGGCGGACTTGACGATCCCGCGCGAGGCGGCTCAAAAGGATATCGAGACCGCCGCGATCGCCCTCGACGCCGTCCAGAAGGCGCTCGAAGGCCGCCCCGTCAAGAAGATCATCGTCGTGCCGCAGAGGATCGTGAATGTCGTGGGCTGACACCTCCTTCGCACGGATCGGCCGCTTGCTGGCGGTCTGCGCCTGTTCGGCAGCCCTCGCCGGCTGTTTCACGCCGCTCTACGGCGATCCGACCGCGATCTCCGGCGGGCGCAACGCCCAGGCGGCGCTGCGCGACCTCGAAATTCCGGAGATTCAGGGCCGCAACGGCGTCATCCTGCGCAACGAGCTGATCTATCTGACCCAGGGCGGTGGCGGCCGGGCCGCCGCGCCGACCCATGTCCTGCGGGTCAGCCTCGTGGTCGACACCGTGCCGCTGGCGCTCAACACGGCGGCGGGCCGGCCCTCCGCCCAGGCCATCACGGTTGTCGGCTATTACGCCATCGCCCCGGTCGGAGCTCCCGAGGTTCTTCACCGCGGCACGGCCTTCGCCTCCGCCTCCTTCGACCGAACGGCGCAGCGGCTGGCCTCGGACCGGGCCGTCATCGAAGCGCAGGAGCGGGCCACCAAGGCGCTCGCCGAGAACATCGTCACCCAGGTGGCCGGCTGGTACGCGACCCGGCCGCGGTGAAGGCGTGACCATCCTCAAGGGCGCCGAGATCGACCGTTTCGTCGCCTCCCCCGACCCTGCACGCCCCGTCATCCTCGTCTACGGCCCCGACGGGGGCCTCGTCTCCGAACGAGCCCGGGCGATCGCGGCGAAAATCGCACCCGATCTCGACGATCCCTTTTCCGTCACCCGTATCGACGGCGACGCGCTCGCCTCCGATCCGGCGCGGCTCGCCGACGAGGCCGGCACCATCCCCATGTTCGGCGGCCGCCGCCTCATCTGGGTGAAGGCCGGCGAGAAGCCCATCGCCGCCGCCGTCGCCCCGCTTCTGACCTCGCCCCCGGAGGGCGCCGCCATCCTCATCGAGGCCGGAGATTTGAAGAAGACCGCGCCGCTGCGCACCGACGCCGAGCGTTCCGGCGCCGCCGCGGTCGTTCCCTGCTATTCGGACGGCGAGGCGGACCTGAAGCGGCTCGTCGCCGAGGAAGCCCGCCAGGCGGGGCTCCAGGTCGACCCGCAGGCCGCCACCCTGCTCGTCCAGATGCTCGGCGGCGACCGCGCGGCGTCTCGCGCCGAAATCCGCAAGATCTGCCTCTATTGCCACGGTCAGGGCACGATCACCCCCGCCGACGTGGAAGCGGTGGCGGGCGAAAGCCTGACCCTCGGCGTCGACGCCATCGTCGATGCCGCGCTCGGCGGCCAGCCCGACGAACTCGACCGGCTGCTGCTGCGGGCGGAGGGCGCCGGCATCGCCATCCCTCAGATCATCTCGGCGACGACCCGGCACGCCATGAGCCTGCACAAGGCCCGCCTGGCCGTCGAGAACGGCACGCCGGCCCGCAGCGCGGCGGAGCGTTTCGAGCCGCCGGTCTTCTTTCGCCGGAAGGTGGCCGTGGAACGGCAGATCGGCCTGTGGACCGCGGACCGCCTGCAGAGGATCATCGTGAGGCTGGCCGAGGCCGGATTCGAGACGCGCGCCCGCGCTTCCGTCGCGCCGACGCTGGCCGGGCGCCTGCTCATGTCCATCGCGACGACCGCGCGCCAGGGCGCGCGCGGCTGATCGGCGAGGTCCGTCAGCCCCTGAGGCGCTGGCAGATGTCCTCGAGCTGCTCGAGGGAGCGATAGCGGATGCGCAATTCGCCCCCGGAGCCGCGATGGTCGATGCTCACCGCCATGCCGAGCGCGTCCGACAGGGTCTTCTCCAGCGCCCGGGTATCGGCGTCCTTCTCGGTTCGCTCGCGCTGCTTGGGGGCACGACCGGCCTTTTCCGACTGCTCCTGCGTCAAGGCCTCGACCTGACGCACGTTGAGGCCCTGGTCGACGATCTGCGAGGCGAGCTTCGCCGGATCCTCGACCGCGAGCAGCGCGCGGGCATGGCCGGCGGTGAGCTGGCCCTCGCGCAGCATGCCCTGGACCGGATCGGGAAGCTTCATCAGGCGCAGCGTGTTGGCAACGTGGCTGCGGCTCTTGCCGATGATCTTGGCGAGATCGGTCTGGCTGTAGCCGAACTGCTCGATCAGCTCGTTGTAGCCCATGGCCTCTTCGAGCGGGTTGAGGTCGGCGCGCTGCACGTTCTCGATGATGGCGAGTTCCAGCGCCTCGCGATCGCCCACCTCGACGAGGTGGATGGGCACCTCGTGCAGCTCGGCCCGCTGCGCGGCCCGCCAGCGGCGCTCGCCGGCGACGATCTCGTAGGCATCGACGACGCCCGCCACGGCGCGCACCACGATGGGCTGGATAATGCCGCGCTCCCTGATCGAATCGGCCAGCTCCTGCAGGTCTTCCTCGCGGAACATGCGCCGCGGGTTGCGCGGATTGGCGCGGATGAACTCGATCGGCACCTTGCGGGCGGCACGGACGCGATCGACCGCCGCCGTCTCCTCGCCGACATCGCCGATGAGCGCGGCGAGACCGCGACCGAGCCGCGACCGGTTGGCATCCTCAGCCATGTCTTGTCTCCTTCGGGACGCCAGCGCAACGACCTCGGCCGGCAAATCGGAACGCGGGCGAATCGAATCCATGATCAGGCCGCCCGCAGCACGCGTTCGCGCTGGATGATTTCGGAGGCGAGCCGGAGGTAGGCCTGGCTGCCCACGCATTTGAGGTCGTAGAGCAGGACCGGCTTGCCGTAGCTCGGAGCCTCCGACACGCGCACGTTCCGCGGGATAATGGTCTGGTAGACCTTGTCGCCCATGAACTGGCGCACGTCGTCCACCACCTGGGCCGAGAGATTGTTCCGTGCGTCATACATGGTGAGCACGATCCCGTGGATCGTCAGGCGCGGATTGAGCGTCGTCTTCACCTGCTCGACGGTCTTGATGAGCTGCGACAGGCCTTCCAGGGCGAAGAACTCGCACTGAAGCGGCACCAGGATGGCATCCGCCGCCGTCATGGCGTTGATGGTCAGAAGATTGAGCGAGGGGGGGCAGTCGATCAGCACATAGCTGTAGTCGCCCCCCAGGCTCTCCACCGCCCGACGCAGACGGTAGGCCCGGTCACGGGCGCTGGCGATCTCCAGCTCCACACCCGAGAGATCCATGGTGGAGGGCGAGATGGAGAGCCGGGGGACCGAGGTCTCCTGGATCGTTTCGGCGAGAGAATGATCCCCCACCAGCACGCTGTAGGTGGATTTGGCCCGTGCCCGCCGATCGATCCCGAGGCCCGTGGAGGCGTTGCCCTGTGGATCGAGGTCGAGGATCAGCACCCTCTCGCCGATGGCCGCCAGCGCCGTCCCCAGATTGATGGCGGTGGTGGTCTTGCCCACCCCGCCCTTCTGGTTGGCCAAGGCGAGCACCCGGGGGGCCGTATGGGAGGCGGGCAGGAGCGACATGGGTCACGTCCGATCTGGAGGTCTTGCCGTGCTGGCGGAGAGATCGCCGATCACGAGGATTCGGCCCCGCGTCTCCGTCACGCTCGGGATCGATTGATGCGTGAATCTCCAATATTTAGCGGCCTCCGTCAATTCGGATACCACATCTTGCCCCTTCGGAAAGATTCCGACAGCGCCAGTTTTCAACAGGGGATTGGCGAGGCGCAGGAGATCCGTCAACGGGGCGAGAGCGCGGGCGGTGACGACCTCGGCCTGTAAGGGCTCCCGACCCACCACATCCTCGATGCGCTTGGACCAGACCCGCACCGGGACGCGCATCTGCCGCGCCGCCTCCTGAAGAAAGGCGGCCTTGCCGAGCTTGCTCTCGATGCAATGGATTTCGGCGCCGTCCCGGCCCTTGAGCGCCGCGGCGATCACCAGGGCGGGAAGCCCGCCGCCAGACCCCATGTCGACCCAGCGAAGCGCGCCCGGCGCCAACCGGACGAGCTGCAGGCTGTCGGCGACGTGCCGTGTCCAGACGGCGTCGAGGGTGGATGCGGAGACGAGATTCTTCGTCGGATTCCAGCGTCGCAGCAGCGAGACATAGAGCGCGAGAGCTTCGGCTGTTTCACGTGAAACAGGGACGCCGGCCTGATTCGCCGCTTCCAGCGCCTGCTCGATGCTCACGCCGCGCTCTCCGCCCTGCGTGCCCAGACAGCGATGAGTGTCAGGGCGGCAGGGGTCATACCATCCATACGCGCGGCCTGGCCGAGCGTGCGCGGTCGATGGGCCCTGATTTTGGCACGGATCTCGTTGGAGAGGCCGGGAAGAGCATCGAGGTCCAGCCGCTCCGGGAGGGCCAGGTTCTCGTCTCGCCGCTGCGCGTCGATCTCCGCCTGCTGGCGATCCATATAGACGGAATAATGGGCGTCGATCTCCACCTGCTCGGCGATGGCGGGCGGCACCTCGGCCAGGGCAGGCCAGACGCGGCAAAGGTCAGCCCAGCCGATATCGGGCCGCGACAGCAATTCGAAGGCGGACCGCCGGATGCCGTCCTGGTTGATGGCGAGCCCCGCCGCGGTCCCCTGGTTCGGCGTCAGGGTGAGGGAGGCGAGCCGGCTCCGGGCCGCCTCCAGGGCCTCGATTTTGTGACGGAAGCGAATCGACCGCTCATCTCCCACGCAGCCGAGTTTCAGTCCCACGGGGGTCAGGCGCTGGTCGGCATTGTCGGCCCGCAGGGCCAGGCGGAACTCCGCCCGTGAGGTGAACATGCGGTAGGGCTCGGTAATGCCGCGGCTGGTGAGGTCGTCCACCATGACGCCGAGATAACCCTCGTGCCGCGCGATGGTGATCCCATTCCCCCCGCCGGCCGACAGCGCCGCATTGAGGCCGGCGAGCAGGCCCTGCGCGGCCGCCTCCTCGTAGCCGGTCGTGCCGTTGATCTGCCCGGCGAGGAACAGGCCGGGAAGGCGCCGGGTCTCCAGCGTCGGCTCCAGCTCCCGTGGATCGACATGGTCATATTCGATGGCATAGCCGAAGCGCTTGATCGACACCCTTTCGAGACCGGGAATCGAGCGCAGGAAGGCGGTCTGCACATCTTCCGGCAGGGAGGTGGAGAGACCATTCGGATAGACGGTGGGATCGTCGAGCCCTTCGGGCTCGAGAAAGATCTGGTGGCCGTCGCGGTCGCCAAACCGGACGATCTTGTCCTCCACCGAGGGACAATAGCGCGGGCCGACACCCTCGATCCGCCCCGAATACATGGCCGACCGGCCGAGATTGTCACGGATGATGGCGTGGGTGGCCGGGGTCGTGCGGGTGATGCCGCAGGCGATCTGCCGCGTGGTGATCTGGTCGGTCAGGGTGGAGAAAGGTTCCGGATCCGAATCGGCCTCCTGCATCTCGACCGCGGACCAGTCGATCGTCCCGCCATCCAGACGGGCCGGCGTGCCGGTCTTCAGGCGCCCGAGCGCAAAGCCTGCCGCCTCAAGGCTCCGGGCCAAGCCGATGCTCGGCGCATCGCCGTCGCGCCCGGCCGGCCACTGCCTTTCCCCGAGGTGAATGACGCCGCGCAAAAAAGTACCCGTGGTGATGACCACGGCACCGGCGACGATGCGCTCCCCCGAGCCGAGGGTGACGCCTGCCACCCGCCCGTCCTTCAGGATGAGATCGTTGGCCTCCCCCGTGACGAGGGTCAATCCCTGCTGCGCCCGCAGCACCGCCTGCATCGCGGCGGCATAGAGCTTACGATCAGCCTGGGTTCTCGGGCCGCGCACGGCGGGACCCTTGCGCCGGTTGAGCATCCGGAACTGGATGCCGGCCTGATCGGCCACCCGGCCCATCAACCCGTCAAGGGCGTCGATCTCGCGAACGAGATGGCCCTTCCCGAGCCCGCCGATGGCCGGGTTGCAGGACATCGCGCCGATCGTCTCGAATCGCTGGGTGACGAGGGCGGTGCGCGCGCCGAGGCGGGCTGCCGCCGCTGCCGCCTCGCAGCCGGCATGACCACCGCCGATCACCGCAACGTCAAAGTGCCTGTTGCTCATCGTCTCTCGTCCTGTGCCCGTCATACCGGGCCAACAACGGTCGGGCAATGGATCCTTGCTCGGAGGGAAATGTTGCGGAAGCGAATCGACTGTTTCACGTGAAACACCCGCGGCCGCGCCGCTCACTTTCCGATGCAGAACGCGGAAAAGAGCCGATCCAGCATGGCCTCTGTACCGACCCGACCCCGCGCACGCCCCAGCGCAGCCAGGCCCTGGCGCAGGCGCTCAGCCACCAGTTCCGGCTCCGCATCCCAGTCACCGACGGCGAGGGCGCCGCCCAGGGCCTCCGACAGCTCCTCGACGATCAGCCGATGGCGCTGGCGGACGATGATCGCGGGCTCTCCGCCGGTACGATCGGCCGCGAAGGACGTCAGGGCCGCCACCAGCCCTGCCATCCCCTCGCCCGTCACGGCGGAGATGCGATGGACCACCGACGGTAGCGCCGGCGTTTCGCGGTCGATCTGCGTCTGCACCAGCCAGACCGCGCCCGGGCCCGTGGGCGCCCTATCGACGGGGTCGCCCGCCGTCAGCCAAAGGGTGAGGTCGGCGCCGGCAATCCTCTGCCGGGTGCGCCGGATCCCTTCCGCCTCCACCGGATCGGCCGTCTCGCGCAGACCGGCCGTGTCGACGAGGACCACCGCGGCTCCGGCGAGATCGAGGTGCACCTCGAGACTGTCGCGGGTCGTCCCCGCCTGAGGCGAGACGATGGCGACGTCCCGCCGGGCGAGGGCATTGAGCAGGGTTGACTTGCCCGCGTTGGGCGGACCGGCAATGGCGACAGTCACCCCGTCGCGGACGCGCTCTCCCCTGTCGGCGGAGGCGAGCAGGGCTGTGACCTCCTCCCGCAGGGCGATCAGCTCGCGGCGCGCCGTGTCGAGCGCCGCACCGGTAACGTCGCCTTCGTCGGGAAAATCGATCGTCGCTTCCACCTGCGCGAGGATGGGCAGGAGCTTCGCCTGGAGCCGGTCGGCCTCGGAGGTCAGCCGGCCCGCGAAGAGCCCATAGGCCTGACGCCGCTGCGCCTGGGTTTCGGCCCGGAGCAGGTCTCCGAGCCCCTCGACCTCCGCGAGGTCCAGCCGCCCGTTCTCGAAGGCGCGGCGGGTGAACTCGCCGGCCTCGGCCGGCCTGACACCCGCAATCGCCAGAGCAGCGTCGAGAACCGCCGCCACCACGGCCCGGCCGCCATGGACCTGAAGCTCGAGTACATCTTCGCCTGTAAAGCTGTGCGGGGCGGTAAACCAGAGGAGCAGACCGCGGTCGAGCGGCTCTCCAGACCGGGGATCTGCAAGGGTCGCGAGGGTCGCGCGGCGAGGTGGAGGAAGCCGCCCGGCCAGACCGGTAGCGACCGAGCCGGCCTCGGGGCCGGATACGCGGATGACCGCGACGCCGGAGAGGCCCGGTGGTGTCGAGACCGAAGCGATCGTCCGGGGGATCATGGCGATGTCCCGCTGTTTCGCAGGCGAATCGGACGGGTGCCCATCCGATTCGTTTCGCTCGTGAATCGGATCAGGTGTTCATCGAGTCGAAGAAGTCGCTGTTCACCTTGGTCTGGCGCAGCTTGTCGAGCAGGAACTCGATGGCGTCGACCGTGCCCATCGGATTGAGGATGCGGCGCAGCACGTACATCTTCTTGAGGATGTCCTGCGGCACCAGCAGCTCTTCCTTGCGGGTGCCCGAGCGGGTGATGTCGATGGCGGGGAAGGTGCGCTTGTCCGCCACCTTACGGTCGAGAATGATCTCGGAATTGCCCGTGCCCTTGAACTCCTCGAAGATCACCTCGTCCATGCGGCTACCGGTGTCGATCAGCGCGGTGGCGATGATGGTGAGCGAGCCGCCCTCCTCGATGTTGCGGGCGGCACCGAAGAAGCGCTTCGGCCGCTGCAGGGCATTGGCGTCGACGCCGCCGGTCAGCACCTTGCCTGAGGACGGCACCACCGTGTTGTAGGCGCGGCCGAGGCGGGTGATCGAATCGAGCAGGATGACGACGTCGCGCCCGTGCTCCACCAGGCGCTTGGCCTTTTCGATGACCATTTCCGCCACCTGGACGTGGCGCGTGGCCGGCTCGTCGAAGGTCGAGGAGATGACCTCGCCGTTCACCGAGCGCTGCATGTCGGTGACCTCTTCCGGCCGCTCGTCGATCAGCAGCACGATGAGGTAGCATTCCGGGTGGTTGCGGGTGATCGACTGGGCGATGTTCTGCAGCAGCACGGTCTTGCCGGTGCGCGGCGGCGCCACGATCAGGGCGCGCTGGCCTTTGCCGAGCGGCACCACCACGTCCATGATGCGCGCCGAATAGTCCTTCTTGGTCGGGTCCTCGGCCTCCATCTTCAGCCGCTGGTTCGGATAGAGCGGCGTCAGATTGTCGAAATTGACCTTGTGCCGGGCCTTTTCCGGCTCCTCGAAATTGATCCGGTTGACCTTGAGCAGGGCGAAATAGCGCTCGCCTTCCTTCGGCGAGCGGATCTGGCCCTCCACCGTGTCGCCGGTGCGCAGGCCGAAGCGGCGGATCTGCGAGGGCGAGACGTAGATGTCGTCGGGGCCGGCGAGATAATTGGCGTCCGGCGAGCGGAGGTAGCCGAAACCGTCCTGCAGCACCTCGACGACGCCCTCGCCGATGATGTCGGTCTCCTGCGAGGCGAGCTGCTTGAGGCAGGCGAACATCAGCTCCTGCTTGCGCAGGGTCGAGGCGTTCTCGACCTGAAGCTCCTCGGCGAAGGCAAGGAGCTCCGTCGGGGACTTCGACTTGATGTCCTGGAGTTTGATCTGCTGCATCGGAACCACAAATGGCTGGAACGGCCGGGGGCACGGAACTCGGGACGAAGGTCCGGGCCGGATCGGGGAAGGCGACTGATTGCAGATCTGGGGCCGGGACCTGAGAACGCGGTCGCCGTCCGGGCGCGGGCCATGCTCTTCGGGAGAGCCGCCTCGCAAGACCCTGTCTGCGTGAGGAGGGAAT
Organism: Phreatobacter cathodiphilus; assembly: GCF_003008515.1. Taxonomy (NCBI): domain Bacteria; kingdom Pseudomonadati; phylum Pseudomonadota; class Alphaproteobacteria; order Hyphomicrobiales; family Phreatobacteraceae; genus Phreatobacter; species Phreatobacter cathodiphilus. The sequence continues at coordinate 3,769,753 of NZ_CP027668.1, forward strand.
TCCGCAATAAGCCCTGATCCCAGCGATTGCAAGTCCCGCCGCCGGACCGCGCCTCCTCAGAAGGGCTTCACGATCACCAGGATGACGATCAGCACCATGAGCGCGGTGGGGACCTCGTTCATCATCCGCCAGAACCTGTGGCCGCGGGTGTTGCGGTCCTGCTCGAAGCGGCGAACCGACCCGGCGAAGAAGCCGTGGACGCCGGAGAGAAGGACGACGAGGGCGATCTTGCCGTGCAGCCAGCCGCCCCGGAAGCCGAACACCTGCCAGGCGAGCCAGAGGCCCGCCACCCAGGTCACGATCATGGCGGGGTTGATGATATATTCGAGGAGCTTGCGCTCCATCACCTTGAACGTCTCGGAGGTCTCCGAGCCCGGCGTCGCCTGGCTGTGATAGACGAACAGTCGGGGCAGGTAGAGCATGCCGGCCATCCAGGAGATCACCGCCAGCACGTGCAGCGTCTTGATCCAGGCAACGGCCCCGACCGGCGCCAGCGCCCCGAGCAGGACGACGCCGACCAGCGTGATCACCAGGGCGAGTGCGGCCCGAATCATCCGCCGGCGCGGCGTCATGGCCGACATGTCCGAACCGCCCTGTCCAACCGTCACCGTGCCGTCCTCCAGGCTCTGACCCGCGCCACCATGCGCTCGACATGGGCGATCGGCGTCGGCGGCAGAATGCCGTGGCCGAGATTGAAGATCAGCCGCCCCGGCCCATAGGCCTCGAGCGTCGCATCGACGGCCCGGTCCAGCGCTTCGCCGCCCGCCAGCAGCGCGATGGGATCGACATTGCCCTGCACCGCCACCTGCGGCTGGATCTCCCGGCTGACGAAGGCGGCATCCGCGGTCCAATCGAGCCCGACCGCATCAGCTCCGGTGCCCGCCACCATCATGGCCAGCCGCGTTCCCGCGCCCTTCGGGAACACGATCACCGGAATGTCGGGTGCCGCCGCCTTCACGCCGGCGACGATCCGGCCGATCGGCTCCACCGACCAGGCCCTAAACTGCGCCTCCGGCAGAACACCGGCCCAGGTGTCGAAAATCTGCACCGTCTCGACACCGGCCCGGATCTGACCGAGGAGATAGGTGATCGAGGCCTCGACGATCAGGTCGATCAGCCGCGAGAAGCCTTGCGGGTCGCGATAGGCGAAAAGCCGGGCCGCCACCTGGTCGTCGCCGCCCCGGCCCGCCACCATGTAGGTCGCTACCGTCCACGGCGCCCCGCAGAAGCCGATCAGCGTCGTCGCCGGGGGAAGCTGCTCCCGGATGCGCGCCACCGCCTCGTAGACCTTGCCCACGATGGCTTGGTCCAGCGCATCGGCCAGGCGCGACAGCCCGCCCGCATCCACTAGCGGGTCGAGCCGGGGACCCTCGCCGGCCTCGAAGGCCACCGTCTGGCCGAGAGCGTGGGGAACCACCAGAATGTCGGAGAACAGGATGGCGCCGTCGAAGCCGAAGCGGCGCAGCGGCTGCAGCGTCACCTCTGCCGCCAGCTCGGGATTGAAGCAAAGATCGAGGAATGAACCGGCCTTCTCCCTCACCTCTCGGTATTCCGGCAGGTAGCGCCCGGCCTGCCGCATCATCCAGATGGGCGGGGAGGCCGCATGGCCGCCCTTCAGGACGGCGAGAAGAGGCTTGTGCACGGTCGCTCCCTGATCCCCTCTTTCCCTTCTAACTTGATGAAAGAGAGTCTTCTTCGATTCCTTGACACTGGATTACGAGAAGACAGATCCCTTCACAAGTTGTCCACCGATCCTGCCGCGGCCCATCCGCCGCCCCGCCGCCGGCCGCGGCCATACCGGGCCACGCAAGCCGTTGATTTCACCGAGCTAACGCAAAGGCCTCGTACCGTGGCGGCCGGCCATCCCGAACTTATCCCCGCCTCCGCCCGGGCGCTCCCCGCCCGGCCATGGCTGGGGACGGCTTTGGGATGAACCTGGTCGGCCCCCTTGCGGACGGGCGTCTTCCATGGCCTTTTCCCTTCTCGTCCACAGCCCCGACCGACTTCATACAGAGCGCTGATGCCGCATCGTCGCGAGAGCTACTTCCATCTCCATCTCGTGTCGGACGCCACCGGCGAGACCCTGATGACGGTCGGTCGCGCAGCGGCTGTCCAGTACTCGACCGTCTCGGCCATAGAACACGTCTACCCCCTCGTGCGTTCCCAGAAGCAGCTCGACCGCGTGCTCAGCGAGATCGAATCGAGCCCCGGCATCGTCCTCTACACCCTGGTCGACCAGGAACTGACCGACCGGCTCAATGCCAAGTGCAAGGAATTCGGCTGTCCCTGCCTCTCGGTTCTCGCGCCCATCCTGTCCATGTTCCAGAACTATCTCGGCGCCGCCTCGACCCCCCGCGTCGGCGCCCAGCACGTGCTCAACGCCGAATATTTCCAGCGCATCGACGCGCTGAACTACACGATGATGCACGATGACGGGCAGCTTCCCGAGAACTGGGAGGAGGCCGACGTCCTCCTCGTCGGCGTGTCGCGCACGTCGAAGACGCCGACCTCCATCTATCTCGCCAATCGCGGGGTGAAGGCTGCGAACATCCCCCTCGTGCCCGGCATTCCCCTGCCCGACGCCATCTGGTCGCTGAAGAAGCCGCTGATCGTCGGCCTCTTCGCCAGCCCCGAGCGGATCGTCCAGATCCGCGAAAACCGCATCCTCACCCTCAACGCCCCGCAGGACCGGTCGAGCTATGTCGACCGGGTGGCCGTGGCCGAAGAGATCGCCCAGTCGCGCCGGCTCTTCGGCACCAACAACTGGCCGATCATCGACGTCACCCGCCGCTCCATCGAGGAAACGGCGGCCGGCATCATTTCGCTCCTCAAGGACCACCGCCGGGCCCTCGACGACAAGGCGCGGGCATGACGCGCCTCGTCCTCGCCTCGAAATCGGCGGCGCGCGCCGCCATGCTGCGTCAGGCCGGCCTCGCCGTCGATCTCACTCCCGCCGACATCGACGAGCGCGCGCTGGACGAGGCGCTCGCCCGCGAGGGGCGCGATCCCGCCGCCATTGCCCGCGCCCTCGGCGAGGCTAAGGCCCTCGCGGTCAGCCGCGCCCATCCCGAGGCGGTCGTGATCGGCGCCGACCAGACCCTGGCGCTGGGGCCGCGGCGCTTCTCCAAACCCGTCGACCTCCAGGCGGCCCGCGCCAATCTCCTCGCCCTGCGCGGCCGGACCCATCATCTCCATTCCGGCGTCGCCCTGGCGCGCGGCGGCACCATCCTCTTCTCGGCCGTGGCTTCCGCCGCCATGACCATGCGGCCCTTCTCGGACGCCTTCCTCGACGCCTATCTCGCGGGAGCCGGCGAGCGCCTGCTCTCCTCCGTCGGCTGCTACCAGCTCGAGGCCGAGGGCATTCAGCTCTTCGAGCGGATCGAGGGGGACTATTTCACCATCCTCGGCATGCCGCTGCTGCCGCTCCTTGCCGCTCTCCGCACCCTGGGGATCGCCGCCACATGATCCGCGCCTGCTGTATCGGGTGGCCGGTCACCCACGTCCGTTCGCCGCTCATCCACGGCTTCTGGCTGAAGCGCTACGGCATCGACGGCGCCTATGGCCGTGAGGCGGTGGAACCCGGCGGCGTCGCCGCTTTCCTGCACGGCCTGGGGGATCGCGGCCTCGCCGGCTGTAACGTCACCATTCCCCACAAGGAGGCCGCCTTCGCCACGATGGACGAGGTCGATCCAGGCGCCGTGGCGGTTGGCGCGGTCAATACGGTCTGGCTGGACGGGGGCCGCCTCGTCGGCATGAACTCGGACGTGATCGGCTTTCTGACGAATCTCGACCAGCAGGCGCCCGGCTGGGACCGCGAGGTCGACCAGGCGCTCGTCCTCGGCGCCGGCGGCGCCGCCCGCGGCATCGTCCATGGCCTTCTCTCGCGCGGCGTGCCGGTCGTCACGCTGGCGAATCGATCCCTTGGAAAGGCCGAGGCCATCGCCGCTGGCCATCCCCGCGCCGTCCGGCCGCTCGCCTGGCAGGACCTGCCGAAAGCGCTCGGCGAGGCCGACCTTCTCGTCAACACCACATCCCTCGGCATGGTGGGCCAGCCGCCGCTCGACCTGCCTCTGGACGGCCTCAAGCCCTCCGCCATCGTCTCCGACATCGTCTACGTGCCGCTGGAGACCGAACTTCTCGCCCGCGCCGCGGCCCGCGGCCATCGCACCGTCGAGGGGCTCGGCATGCTGCTCCACCAGGCTGTTCCGGGTTTTGCCCGCTGGTTCGGTGTTACGCCGGAGGTGACGCCGGACCTACACGCCCATCTCGCAGCCAACATCCTGGGGCATTGATCATGTTCGTGCTCGGCCTCACGGGCTCCATCGGCATGGGCAAGTCCACCACCTCCGCTTTCTTCCGGGAGGCCGGCATACCGGTCCACGACGCCGACGCCACCGTCCACCGGCTCTATGCCGGCGCGGCGGTCGGCCCGATCGCAGAGGCCTTCCCTGGCGTGGTCGTCGACGGCATCGTCGATCGCACCCGGCTCGGGGCCCTCGTGCTTGGGGACGGAGCCGCCATGAAGCGGCTCGAGGCCATCGTCCATCCGCTCGTTGGCGCAGCCGAAATCGCCTTCCGCGGCCGGATGCGGGCCGCCGGCCATCCTCTCGCCGTGCTGGACATACCGCTCCTCCTGGAAACCGGCGCCGAGCGGCGGGTCGATGCCGTCGCCGTCATTTCCGCGCCGGCAGACGTGCAGCGCGCCCGCGTGCTGGCCCGCCCCGGTATGACCGCGGAGAAGTTCGCGGCCATCCTCGCTCGTCAGATGCCGGATGTGGAGAAGCGCCGCCGGGCCCATTTCGTCATCGAATCGGGCTATGGTCTGGACGCCGCGCGTCGCCAGGTCGCCGATATCGTCCGGGCGCTGGCCGGCAGCCGCAGGAGCCATTGATGCGCGAGATCATTCTCGACACCGAAACGACCGGCCTCGACCCGCTGCGCGGCGACCGGCTCGTCGAGATCGGCGGGATCGAGCTCATCAACCATTTCCCGACGGGGCGCACCTACCACGTCTACATCAATCCCGAGCGCGACATGCCGGAGGAGGCCTTCCGCGTCCACGGCCTGTCGGCGGAGTTCCTGGCCGACAAGCCGCGTTTCGCCGATCTGGTCGCGGATTTCTGGTCCTTCGTCGAAGATGCGACCCTGGTCATCCACAACGCCTCCTTCGACATGGGCTTCATCAACGCCGAACTGAAGCGCACCGGCCGGCAGCCCTTCCCCATGGACCGGGTGGTCGACACGCTCGCCATGGCGCGCCGCCGTTTCCCGGGGTCTCCGGCGAGCCTCGACGCCCTCTGCTCCCGCTTCGGCATCGACAATTCACGGCGGACCCGCCACGGCGCTCTCCTCGACGCGGAGCTCCTGGCGGACGTCTATATCGAGCTCATCGGCGGCCGGCAGGCCTCCTTCGGCCTCGCCGAGGCCGCGAGCGCGACCCGCCGCGCGGCGCGCGGCCAGGCCATCGCCCTCCAGCGTCCCGTGCCGCTGGCGCCGCGCCTGACGGAGGAGGAGATCCGCGCCCATGCTGCCTTCATCCTCGACTTGGGTGACAAGGCGATCTGGTATGACCAACTGCCGCGTCCCCCCGCCGAGCCCGCCGCCTTGACCCCCCGGTGACATACCGATACCAATGACGCCCTCGTGACAGGGCTCGTGGGGAGCTCGTCTTCATCGGGCCGATGATGGTCGACCATACACCCATGAGCCGTGCAGCCGTCCTACGCCGACCCGAACAGCGGCGGGACGACGATGCGCGCTTCCTCAAGAACTGGCTGAAAAATCCCCTTCGCATGGGCGCCGTGGCGCCCTCCGGGCCGATCCTCGCCCGCCGCATGGCGAGCTATGTCGACCCCACGGGCACAGGCCCGGTCATCGAACTCGGACCGGGCACAGGAGCCATCACCGCGGCCCTGGTCGCACGCGGGGTCGATCCCCGCCGCCTCGTCCTGGTCGAATATTCCATGGAATTCTGCCGTCTGCTGCGGGAGCGCTTTCCCGCCGCGACCGTCGTTCACGGCGATGCCTATACGCTCAGCCGCACCCTCTCCGGCCGGCTTGCGGAACCTGCCGACGCCCTCGTCTCGGGCCTGCCGCTGATGACGCGGCCCGAGCCCATCCGCCTGAAGCTGCTGAACGATGCCCTGGCGCTGATGAAGCCGGGCGCCCCCTTCGTCCAGTTCACCTATTCGGTGACCTCGCCCATTCCGATCAAGGGCGGTGCCTTCACGGCCCATCCGTCCGAGCGGATCTGGCGCAACATTCCCCCCGCCCGCGTCTGGGTCTATCAGCGCTCCTAACGGCCGTTCAAGCCGCGACCCGGTAGGCGCGCTGCTGGCCCAGCGCGAAAACCGTCATGCGCCCGGGAAACAGCGACCGGATCGCCGGTGCCCGGATGTCGAGCCCGCCGGTGAAAGCGCCGAAGGCCGGCATCACGATCCGTGTTTCACATGAAACGAAGGCCTTGCGGCGCAGGCTGCCGCCGCGCGCCACCACGGTCACGCAGGGGTGGAGATGGCCGGCGATCTCGGGGCCCGCCGGCGCGGCGGTCGGTTCGTGGGCGAATCGAACGGCACCCTCGACGATTTCCGCGCAGCACTGACCGGGCAAGGCACCGTCGAGCACGGGGTCGTGGTTGCCGGCGATCCAGATCCAGTCGCGGCCGGCCTGGAGGCTGCGCAGCGCGGCGAGATCGGGCGCCGCCATGCGCGTCGGTCCGGCCCTGTCGTGGAAACTGTCGCCGAGCGAGATCACCGCCCTCGGCCGATAGCGGGCGATCACCGCGGCGAGCGTCGCCAGCGTCTGCGCCGTATCGTAAGGCGGGATCAGCGTGCGCCGGGCCGCCAGCGACGATCCCTTCTCCAGGTGCAGGTCGGACACGACGAGCAGCCGCGCCGCCGCGCACCACAGCGCCCCCGAGGCATCGGCGACGAAGGGGCGGCCGGCAAGGCTGATCACGGTCTCGGCGGTCGAGGTCATTCCAGATCCGAATCGATTTCTCAGTCGTCGCGGGTCAGGCCGGCTTCGGCGAGAAGCGACGCTTCCGCCTCGGCCAGAAGCGCCTCGCCGGCCTCGCCATAGACCGGCTCTCGGCCGATCTCCAGCATGACCGGCACCGCCAGAGGCGAAACCCGTTCGAGGTCACTGTGCACGATTCGCCCGCGAATGCGTGACAGCATCTGACCGAGCCGGCCGATGTCGAGGAGGCCGGTCGCCGCGTCCGCCCGTGCCGCCCGCAGCAGCAGGTGGCCGGGCTCGTGCCGGCGCAGCACGTCGTAGACGAGATCGGTGGAGATGGTGACCTGCCGGCCGGTCTTCTCCTTGCCGGGGTGGCGGCGCTCGATGAGGCCGGCGATCACCGCGCAGGTGCGGAAGGTCCGCTTCATCATCTGGCTCTCGTCGAGCCAGGCCTCCAGGTCGTCGCCCAGCATGTCCTCGTCGAACAGGGCGTCGACGGAGAGGTCGCCGCGCCGGATCGCCGCGCCGAGATTGGCCAGGCCCCAGACCGAGAGGGAATAGTCGTTGGCGACGAAGCCCATGGGTCTGAGGCCCCGCCGCTCCAGGCGCCGCGTCAGCAGCATGCCGAGGGTCTGATGGGCGAGCCTGCCCTCGAACGGATAAGCGACGAGGTGAAAGCGGTCGCCGCGCGGAAAAGTCTCGACCAGAAGCTGGTCGCGCCCCGGAATGATCGAGACCGCCCGTTGAAGCTCCAGCCATTCGGCGACCTGCGCGGGCAGCTTCCGCCAGTCCGCAGGTTCCGACAGCATCCGCCTCACACCCTCGGCGAGAAAGGTCGACAGCGGGAACTTGCCGCCGGCATAGGCGGGCACTTTGGGCTCGCGCGATGCCGAGCGCGCCACATAGACCTCGTTTTCCACCAGCGCCTCGTAGCGCAGCACCTCGCCCGAGAAGACGAAGGTGTCGCCGGGCACGAGGCCTTCGACGAAATATTCTTCCACCTCGCCGAGCACCCGCCCGCCGCGCAGGGGTCCGGTGGGACCGTTCGCGGCCGCGCGGGCGCTGCGCACCAGCCGCACCTTCAGCATGGGCGACTCGACGATCGTGCCGACATTCATACGGTAGCGCTGGGCGACCGACGGATGGGCGACGCGCCACAGACCCTTCTTGTCCTTCCGGATCTTGGCGAAGCGCTCGTAGGATTTCAGCGCGTAGCCGCCGGTGGCGACGAAGGCGATGACGTCCCGGAAGGTCGCCTCGTCCAGCCCCGCGTAAGGCGCGGCCGACCGCACCTCCTCATAGAGCGCCGTCTCGTCCACGGGCCCGGCGCAGGCCATGCCGAGCACGTGCTGGCAAAGCACGTCGAGGGCGCCGGCGCGCAGCGGCTCGGTGTCCTGCGCCCCCCGGTCGATCGCCTCCAGCGCGGCGCGGCACTCCATGACCTCGAACCGGTTGGCCGGCACGAGGACGGCCCGGGAGGGTTCGTCCAGCCGGTGGTTGGCCCGCCCAATCCGCTGCATCAGGCGGCTCGACCCCTTGGGTGCGCCGATGTTGAGCACGAGGTCGACGTCACCCCAGTCGATGCCGAGATCGAGCGAGGAGGTGCAGACCACCGCCTTCAGCTTGCCCGCGGCCATGGCGTCCTCCACCCGCCGCCGCTGCGCCACGTCGAGCGAGCCGTGATGCAGGGCGATGGGCAGGTTCTCCTCGTTGATGGTCCACAGCAGCTGGAACAGCATTTCCGCCTGGCTGCGGGTGTTGACGAAGACCAGCGTCGTCCGGTGCGCCCGGATGGCCGCATAGATCTCGCCCGCCGCGTGGCGCGCCGAATGGCCGGCCCAGGGCAGCCGTTCCGCCGTCTCCAGGATCGACACGGCCGGCGCGGCGCCCGCCGCCGCCATGACCACCGCGGCGTCCGCCACCCCCGGTCGTTGCGACGTCAGGAACCGCGCGAGGTCGGCCGGGTCCTTCACCGTCGCCGACAGGCCGACGGTCTGCAGGTCCGGCGCGAGCGTGAAGAGCCGCGCGAGGCCGAGAGAGAGGAGATCGCCGCGCTTCGAGGTGACGAGGGCGTGGAGTTCGTCCAGCACCACCCGCTTCAGCGAACCGAACAGAAAAGGCGCGTCGGCGGAGGCGAGCAGCAGCGCGAGCTGCTCCGGCGTCGTCAGCAGGATCTCCGGGGGGTCGGAGCGCTGGCGCTGGCGTTTGGAGGCGGGCGTGTCGCCGGTGCGGGTCTCGATGCGGATGGCGAGGCCCATATCCTCCGTCGGCGCATAGAGATTGCGGGCAACGTCCACCGCCAGCGCTTTCAGCGGCGAGATGTAGAGCGTGTGCAGGCCGCTCCGCCGTGGCGGCGGCGTTCGCCCCACCGGCGTCGCAGCTTCGGCCGCGGGCCGGCGCGCCGGCTTCTCCGCGAGCTCCACCAGCGAGGGCAGGAACCCCGCCAGGGTCTTGCCGGCTCCGGTGGGCGCCACCAGCAGGGCGGAGCGGCCCTGCCGGGCCAGCCGCAGCAGGTCGAGCTGATGGGCGCGGGGCGCCCAGCCGCGGGCCGCGAACCAGGCACCGAACCTCTCGGGCAGGAGCAGCGCGTCGCTCAGGTCGGCATCATCTCGCGCGGACATGCCGACAGAACTAAACAAGAACAGCCCGGAGGGAAAGGGTCGGACACGCCTCAGGGGCAGGCCCAGGGCAGGAAGGTGCTGGCCATGCCGGCATTCATCGCCCGGACGGTGAGGACGTTTGAGAGGTCGATCTCCCGCTGCGAGCGCGGGCAGATCCGCTCCGGGCCGGTGCAGCCGCCGGCGATGAACCGCTCATGGGCCGCCAGGAAGTCCGCGGACAGACCCTCGCGCCCCTGCCGCCTCAACGCGTCCTCGGACGCCTGGCGATAGCGATGGCATTTCTCCTCTCCCCAGCTCCGCGTCGGCGCGGATCGGGCGAGGGCTCCGCCGGCGAAGACGACGAGAACGAGGGCGGCGAGGGCCGGCAGACGGACGGAAGCGGTCATGCCGCTCCTCTGCCGCTGCCCTGCGGCGGGATCAAGGCCGTCTCACGCAATCAGTTTCAGCGCCCGGAAACTCGCATGGCCGTCCCGCCCGACGATGATGTGGTCGTGCACGGCGATCCCCAGGGGACGGGCGATGTCGACGATCTGCTGGGTCATGAGGATGTCGGGTCGCGACGGCGTCGGATCGCCCGAGGGATGATTGTGCACGAGGATGACCGCCGTCGAGGACAGTTCCAGCGCCCGTTTCACCACCTCGCGCGGATAGACCGGCGTGTGATCGACCGTCCCTTCGCCCTGCACCTCGTCGGCCAGCAGCGCGTTCTTGCGGTCGAGATAGAGCACGCGGAACTGCTCGCGCTCGGAGAAGGCCATGGCCGTGCGGCAATAATCGATCAGGGCCGTCCAGGACGAGAGGACGGGCCGGCGGGCGATCTCGGCCCGCCCCATGCGCAGCGCGGCCGCATGGACGAGTTTCAGCTCCGTCGTCACCGTCGCGGTCACGCCCTCCACCTCCGACAGACGCACTTCGGGCGCCGCCACGACGTCGGCGAAGGAGCCGAACCGCTTGAGGAGCGCCTTGGCGAGGGGCTTCACGTCGCGCCGCGGAATGGCGCGGAACAGCACGAGTTCCAGGAGCTCGTAATCCGCCAGGGCGTCGGCCCCGGCCTCGCGGAACCGGTTGCGCAGGCGTTCGCGATGGCCGTGGAAATGCGGCGCCTCGGAAAATCCCTGAGGGTCGTCGGCCGCAGGCGCGGTGCTGTCGATGGCCATGGCTCCATTCCCTCAGGCGACGGTAGCCGACAATGGCCGGCGGCAGCCCTCCGGTTGTTTCCGGATGCGATGCCATCGGTCCTTCGACGGATCGGCACCCGCTTGCCCTCGGCGGCCCGGCGGTGGACTGTCGCCGCCGCGAATAAGGAGAGAATGCGATGGGTACGTTCAGGGCGGTCGTCGTCACCAAGACCGAAACCGGCACACAGGCGGAACTGACCCGCTTCGACGAGGCCGACCTGATGGAGGGCGACGTGACGGTGCGGGTCTCGCATTCCACGCTGAACTACAAGGACGGCCTGGCGCTGACCGGCAAGGCGCCCGTCGTGCGCCGTTTCCCGATGATCCCCGGCATCGACTTCGCCGGCATCGTCGAATCCTCCTCCCATGCCGATTTCAAGCCCGGCGACGCGGTCATCCTCAACGGCTGGGGCACGGGCGAGACCCATCTCGGCGCCTATGCCGAGAAGACCCGGGTCAAGGGTGACTGGCTGGTGCCGCTGCCCGCCGGCCTCACCGCCGCCGAGGCCATGGCCGTCGGCACCGCCGGTTATACCGCCATGCTCTGCGTCATGGCCCTCGAACGCCACGGCATCACCCCGGAGCGCGGCCCCCTGGTGGTCACCGGCGCCGCCGGCGGCGTCGGCTCCGTCGCCACCGCCCTTCTCGCCCGCCGCGGCTACCATGTCGTCGCCTCCACCGGCCGCCCGCAGGAGGCGGACTACCTGAAGTCGCTCGGCGCCGCCGAGATCATCGACCGCGCCGAGCTCTCCGGCCCCGGCCGGGCTCTCGGCAAGGAGCGCTGGGCCGGCGGCATCGACTCGGTCGGCTCGCACACTCTCGCCAACGTCCTGTCGATGACACGCTACGGCGGTGCGGTGGCCGCCTGCGGCCTCGCCCAGGGCATGGACCTGCCGACCACCGTCGCGCCCTTCATCCTGCGCGGCGTCTCTCTGCTGGGCGTCGATTCGGTGATGGCGCCGAAGGCTCTGCGGCTCGAGGCCTGGTCGCGGCTCGCCGCCGAACTCGACCGCGAGAGCCTGGCGCGCCTCACCTCCACCATCCCCCTCGAAGGGGTGATCGAGGCGGGGAGCGCCATTCTCGAAGGCCGCATCCGTGGCCGCGTGGTGGTCACGATCGACTGACACGGTGTCCGGAACGGGGACCGCGCCGCGGCGTTGACCCGGTCAGGACAGGAACGACCGATGCCGCTCACGCGCCGGGCCGCCATGGCCCTCCTTCTCGGCATGGCCGCCCTCGCAGGGCGGCCACAGCCCCTGCTCGCCCAGGCTGGCTATCCCCCGCCGGCACCGGGCATGGCGCCTCCGTCCTTCGGAGAGCCTACGCGCCAGCATTTCGAGATCCTGCGCCAGCAGGAGAACGACCGGCGATCCTTCGACACCTTCCAGCGCGGCCAGCAGCGCGAGACCGACCGCAACCTCGAGATCCTGCGGCGCCAGCAGCGCGACCAGCAACGGATTCGCGACGCCGACAGGGCCCAGGGCCGCGCCGCCGACGAGGCGCGCACCGCGCCGGGCCGGCAGGTCCAGGGCCGGCCCGCCCGCAGGACGCTCAGCGAGGCCGAGCGCGAGCGCATCAACCGCGCGGCGCGACGATCGGGCTCCCTCGGCACGCCCTCGATCATGATCGAGGATCCGCCCCGCCGCCGTCGTTGACGACGGTCGGGCAGCAGCATCGGGGGCGGCCCGCAACGGTAGATTTCGCACCGCAAAAGAGCCATGATCGCTGCGGAACCTGACACTCCATGTCCCGCACCCGCCTCGCCGCCCTCTCGATCCTCTGCGCCCTGATCGGCTGCGCCGCTCTGGTGACGTTCTGGTACAACCGCCCGACGACGGTCACCATCGCGGTCGGGCCCTCGGGATCGGAAGCGGCGCGGCTGATCGATGGCTTCCGTCTCGCCCTGCAGCGCGAGCGTTCCAGCGTGCGCCTGCGGCTCGTATCCTCCGATTCGCCATCCGACAGCGCCGCCCGGCTGGAACGCGAGGATGTCGATTTCGCCATCGTCCGGGCCGACATCTCCATGCCGCCCTCGGCCATGGTGGTCGCCGTCTGGCAGCGCAATCCGGTGATCCTATCCGCTCCCGCCACGGCCGGCATCGAGCGCTGGACCGATCTCGGCGGCAAGACCATCGGGGTCATGGGGCGCGGTGTCGGCTACAACATCCGGCTGATCCAGACGATCCTGCGCGAGCACGGCGTCCAGCCTTCCACGGTGCGCATGGTCGAGGTCCTGCCATGGGAGACCGCGGACATCTTCCGCAAGAAGCAGATCGAGGCGCTGGTCACCGTCGGCCCGCCCTCCTCCAAGCCGGTGGCCGACGCCCTGTCCGGCCTGGTGCGCGAGACGCCGGACGGCAAGGTGATCCTCGTGCCCGTCCGCGAGGCCGAGGCGGTGGCCGACCGCGTCGCCTACCTCGAATCCATGGACGTCATCGCCGGGTCCTTCGGCTCCAACCCGCCGCGGCCGGCCGAGAACTTCCCGACCCTCGGCGTCGTCCATTATCTCGTGGCGCGCCGCGGGGTTGATGATGCGGTCGCCTCCGAATTCACCCAACAGCTCTTCACGCTGCGCCCGGCGCTCGCCGCCCAGCACCCGGCCGCCAACCGCCTGGAGGTGCCGGACACGGAGAAGGGCTCCTCCGTCCAGGTCCATCCCGGGGCGCTCGCCTATCTCACGGGCGAGCAGAAGACCTTCGTCGAGAAATACAGCGACTATCTCTATCTCGCCATTTTCGGCCTCTCACTCGGCGGCTCGGCCGTTGCCGCCGTCCTCGGCTATTTCGGCCTCGGCCGCCGCGACAAGGACCCCGGGCACCTGCCCGAGGTTCTGATGATGCTGCGCCAGGTGCGGGCCACCGACGACAACGACGTGCTCGACGAGATCGCCCACCGCGCCGACGACATCTTCGTCGAATCGATCGAGGCCTCGAAGCGCCCGGATTTCGATTCCAGCCAGTTCGCCACGCTCACCCTCGCCCTCGACCGTCTCAACGCCTCCATCGCCGACCGGCGCCGCACCATCGCGATGATGGAGGATGTCGAGGAGGAGGAACAGCCTCCGGCACCCGTGGCGGTGACCATCGCCCGGGGGTGACGAGGCGGGCCGGCAAAGCTATAGGATCGGTCCGTCGCCGCTGAGGAGGACCGTGGTGGTAGCGCCCCGGATGGAAAGCCGGACCAGTTCGATCGAGGAGGCCTGCATCGCCAAGGGGATGCGGATGACCGATCAGCGCCGCGTCATCGCCAGGGTCATCGAGGCGGCGGCCGACCATCCCGACGTGGAGGAGCTGCACCGCCGGGCGGCCTCGGTCGATTCGAACATCTCGCTGTCCACCGTCTATCGTACGGTGAAGCTGTTCGAGGATTCCGGCATCATCACCCGCCATGCCTTCGGCGACGGCCGGGCCCGCTACGAGACCATTCCGGAGGCCCATCACGACCACCTGATCGACCTGCGGTCGGGCCGGGTGGTCGAGTTCCAGTCCGAGGAGATCGAACGCCTGCAGGCCGAGGTCGCCCGCAAGCTCGGCTATCGGCTGGTCGACCATCGCCTCGAACTCTATTGCGTGCCGCTCGATGAAGAATCCTGACAGGCCGGGCACCGAGTTCGGGCGCGGAGGCCCCAGCGTCTTCGATACGATCCGCGCCCTGGTCTGGCTCGCGCTGATCATCGCCGCCGCTCTGGTGCTGCTGCCGGCGCAGATGATCGCCCACGGTCTCGGCCTCTCTGCCCGGCGCACCATCCCGATCCTCTTCCACCGCATCGTGCTCAGGGCGCTCGGCGCCAGGATCACCGTGCGCGGCGAGCCGACCTCCCACCGCCCCGCCCTCTTCGTGCCCAACCACGTCTCGTGGATGGACATCATGGTGCTGGGCGCCTTCGCCCCCCTCTCCTTCGTCGCCAAGTCCGAGATCGCGACATGGCCGCTCTTCGGCTATCTCGCGCGTCTGCAGCGCTCGATCTTCGTCGACCGCGACCGCCGCCACACCACCTCCCGCACGGCGGAGGAGATGATCGCGCGCATGCGCGAGGGCGAGCCCGTGGTCCTCTTCGCCGAGGGCACCTCTTCCGACGGCAACCGTGTCCTGCGCTTCCGGCCCGCCCTGGTGGGAGCCGCCGAGAGCCTGGCGCGCGCCACCGGCGAGACGGTCTGGATCCAGCCCATCGCCCTCGCCTACCGCCGCATCAACGGCCTGCCCGCGGGCCGCCAGCATCGCCCCCGCATCTCCTGGGTCGGCGACATCGAGCTGGTGCCCCATGCCTGGGCGCTGCTCAAGGACGGTGCCGTCGACGTCGATCTCATCTTCGGCAATCCCGTGCCCTTCGATCCCAGCGCCGACCGCAAGGCCATCGCTCATTTCCTCGAACAGCGCGTGCGCGGCCTGCATGCCTCCGCCCTCACCGGCAAGGAGGAGAACCTGCCGCCGCTCGCCGCTCTCTGACGGCTGCTGTCCGGCTCAGGCGAGGCCGAGCTGCGCGAGCATCGCGTCGAGACTTTCGGCGGGGACCGCCATCACGTCCGGCAGCGTCGTCCAGATCAACCAGGCCTCGACCGGCCGGCCCGGCACGATGCCGGCGAGCAGCGCCCGGTAGATGGCGAGCTGCGCGAGATAGGCCTCGGGCACGTCGTCGAGGCGGACGGGCGCCGGGACGTTGGTCTTGAAATCGGCGATGATCACCCGCTCCGGCGTCACCAGGAGCCGATCGATCTGGCCGGAGACCGGCTTGCCGCCGAGCCGCCCGGCGACCGGCACCTCCGCCCGGCTTCCCGGGCCGAACAGGCCCGCCACGCGCGGATCGGTCATCACCCGCATCGCCTCCTCGGCGAGACGCGCCGCCTGCTCGTCCTCGATGTCGCTTTGCGCCGCGAGGAAGCGGCCGGCGGCTTCCGCCCGCCTGTCGAAGGGCAGGTCGGGCAGGGACTGCAGCAGCCGGTGGACGATGGTGCCGCGGCGCATCGCCGCCTCGCGGCTCGTCGAGGCCTCGCGCGAGCGGGCCGGACCCGCCTCGCCGCCGAAGCCCGACGGCGTGAGCGCCCGCGGTGGAACGGCGACCGCGGGAGCCGGCCGGACGAGCCAGTCCGGCAGCGCCGTACGGCCCGCCGGCGTCGCTGCGGAGACGGCAGGCGCGTCCGCGGCGGCGGCGACCGGCCCGTTGCGCCAGCGTTTCACCACGCCGTCGCCGTCGTCGGCCGGCTCCTCCACCGCCTCGCTGCCGATGGTCCGGTCGATGATGTCGTACCAGACGTCCGGGCTCGGCTTTTTCGGCCGGGCGCCGCAGACGATCAGCCGGTCCGCCGCCCGCGTCATCGCCACGTAGAGCAGGCGACGGTATTCCTCCGCCTGCGCGTCGCGGCTCATCCGGCGCGCTTCCGCCACCAGCGGCGTATCGGCCTTGGAGGCCGGCGACCAGACGAGGCGCGGCGGCGAATCGGCCGGCGCATTGGCCGGGCGGATGGCGAAAATCTTCGGGTCGTGGCTGCCGCCCGGCTTTCCCATCGTGTCGGCGAGAAAGACGATGTCGGCCTCGAGGCCCTTGGCGCCGTGGACGGTCATGACGCGCACCTCGTCGCGGCCGAGCTCCATGTCGCGCTTCACGTTGACCTCGCTCGCGCGCATGGCGGCGAGGAAGCCGCGCAGCGTCGGGATGTCCGTCGATTCGAAGGCCAGCGCCATGGACATGAATTCGTCGAGGGCGTCGGCCGCCTCCGATCCGAGCCGCGCCAGCATGGCCCGCCTGCCGCCGTCGCGCGCCAGAACCCGGCCGTAGAAGGCAGCCGGCGACAGCGCCAGGGCTTCGTCGCGCCAGCCGGCGAGGCGGGTGGCGGCGGGGTGCGCGTCTTCGGCCAGGGCGTCCCAGAGCGAGCCGGTGCGCCCCGCGGCGATCTCCAGCAACTCCTCCTCGCCCATGCCGACGAGCGGGCTCTTCAGCACGGCGGCGAGCGACAGATCGTCGTCGGGCGTCAGCAGGCAGTCGCCCAGCGCCAAGAGATCCATCACCGCTATATGCTCGCCGAGCACCAGCCGGTCGGCACCGGCCACCGGCACCCCGGCATTCTTCAGCGCGCGGATGATGCTCTCGAAGATCGGCCCGCGCCGCCGCACCAGAACGAGGATGTCCCCCGCCCGGATCGGCCGGTCGCGGTCCGGCAGGCGGTGTCCCTGGTCGAGCCAGAGCCGGACATGGCGGGCGATCCGCGCCGCCAGCCGCTCGGCGGCGTCGCCGAGGGTCGGCGCGTCGACCGGCGCGGTCCAGGGCGAGCGGTCCTCGGCGCTCTCCGGCTCGGTGGCGGGCCAGAGTTCCACGAGGCCCGGCGCCGCCTGGCGCGCCGCCTCGTGCGGCGTCAGCGGTCCCGGCGTGAAGGACAGGCCCTTGCGCGCCTCCTCGTCGGCGAAGACCCGGTCGACGGCGCTGAGCACGGCGCGGGTCGAGCGGAACGAGAAGTTGAGTCGGATCTGCCGTTCGAAGGGCCGTTCGGCCGCGGCGAACCTGCGGGCGAAGTCGTCGCGCAGGCTGCTGAAGTTCTGCGGCACCGCGCCCTGGAACGAATAGATCGATTGCTTCTCATCGCCCACGACGAAGAGCGTGCGCGGCATGCCGCGCGCGCCCTCGCCCGCCGTGAACTCCTCGATCAGGGCGCCGACGATCTCCCACTGGTCGGGGCTGGTGTCCTGAGCTTCGTCCACCAGCACGTGGTCGATGCCCTGGTCCAGCTTGTAGAGGATCCACGGCGCCGAGCCGTTGCGCAGCAGATCGCGCGTGCGCACGATGAGGTCGGCGAAGTCGAGCGCCCCGCGCGCCGCCTTTTCCGTCTCCACGCGCTCGCAGATCGCTTGCGCCAGGGTGAGCAGCGCCGCCGTGCCGTCGCGAAGCTGCGCCGCCTTGCGCTTCTGCCGCAGCTCCGCGAGCCGCGCCCTTTCTCGCTCGAGGAGGGCGCAGAGGGCCGGCTCGCGCGTCGCCACCGCCTTGGTGACGAGCCTTTGCCTGGGGTCGCCATCGGCCTTGAGGAAGATGCGCTCGTAGAGCTCCGCCCGCCGTTCCGGCATCCGCTCTGCCTCGCGCAGCGCCGCCGCCACGCCGGTGTCGGAGGCGGCGGTGGAGAGGTGCAGCAGCGTTTCGGCGACGCCGGCCCATTCGGACGGCGGCAGCTCCGCCTCGGCGACGATGGCCGCGGCCAGCGCCGCCTCGGTCTCGCCGGGCAGCAGGCCGAACAGGTCTCCGAGCGTGCCGATGGTCCGCTCGAGGCCGCCGCGGGCCGCGATGTCCGCCTCCATGGCGTGGCGGGCGGCCAGGGCCTCTCCGAGCAGGTCGTCCACCGTCGAATCGGCGGCGACCGTGGAGAGATAGGCGAGCGCCTGCCCGGTCCGCCCGTCGGGTTCGGCAGCGGCCTCCAGCAGGATGGCGAGCTTGGCCCGCCGCACCATCTCCTCGTGCTCGCGCTCGTCCAGGACGGTGAACTGCGAGGCGACGTTTGCCTCGAAGGGGAATTGGTGCAGCACGCGTTCGCAGAAGGCGTGGATCGTCTGCACCTTGAGGCCGCCGGGCGTCTCCAGCGCCTCGGCGAAGAGCCGGCGCGCCCGGCGCAGCGTCGCGGCGTCGTGGTTCTCGCCGTCGAGGGCATGGAGGGCGTCGCGCAGCGTTGCGTCGTCCATCACTGCCCATTGCCCGAGCAGCTCGAAGACGCGGTTGGCCATGGTCGCCGCCGCCGCCTTGGTGAAGGTCAGGCACAGGATGGCGCCCGGCGGCGTGCCGGCCAGCATGAGCCTGACGACACGGCGCGCCAGCACATAGGTCTTGCCCGACCCGGCATTGGCCGAAACCCAGGCGGAATGGGCGGGATCCGAGGCCCGCCGCTGGGCGAGGACGGCTTCGGGCGGGGCTGAGAGGTTGCGGCTCATTCGCCCTCTCCCGTCCCGGTGGACCATTCCTTGACGCGGGCGAGATGGGCGTAGTCGTTCGACCGTCCGCCGACATATTGCGGCATGGCCCAGGAGAGATAGCCGCGCCGCTCGTCCTCATAGGCGGCGACGAGCTGTTTCAGCCCGGCCAGGGTCTCGGCCACGAGGCCCTCCACGTCGCCGCCCGTGACCTTGACGGGAGAGAACTCGCCGGCCGGGTCGCGGCCGCCGAGCTTGGCATAGACCAGGGCGGAGACGATGAGGTCGGGGTGCAGCTCGGCGAACCCGCCGGCCTTCAGCACGGCCGCTTCCAGCGCCAGCTGCGGTGCCAGGCCGGCATTGACCTGCGGATTGCTCGGCACGCTGCCGGTCTTGTAGTCGACGATCTCGGCCCGTCCGTCCTCCGTCACGTCGATGCGGTCCGCCTTGGTCGTCAGCCGGAACACCCGGCCCGCCGGCGTCTCGAAGTCGAGGTGGCCGGATCGCTCCGCATGGGCGGCGGCGAAGAGCTTGCGCCGGTCGGCGTCGGCACCGGCGAACCAGGCGGCGATGCGCAGGTAGCGCGGCCACCACACGGCCCTCACCGAGGGATCGTCCCAATAGGGCCGGAAGGCGTCGCGGCCGAGGGCGACGAGGCGGGCGACGGGATCGGCCACCGGGCCTGCCGAAGCCTCGCGGGTATAGGCGTCCAGCGCGCCGTGGATGACGATGCCGCGCTCCACCGCGCCGGGCACCTGGTCCAGCGCCTCCAGCGCCCTGAGCTTCAGCACGTGGCGGGCATAGACGGCATAGGGGTCGCGCTGCAGCGTCTCGATCTCGGTGACCGAAAGCCGCGTCGGCCGGAGCGCCAGGGGCGGCGCCGGGTTCGGCCGCGCGATCGGCCGCGGCCGCTCCACCGCGTCGAGCGCCTGCGCGAGCGCGAGGACCTCGTCGCCGCGGGCGCGAAGCCCCGTCCAGACTTCTTCCCCGAGCACCACGGCGAGACGCTGCATCCAGCGCGAGGGCACGGTCGGCACCCCGCCCGCCTTGGTCGCCCGCGTCAGCACCACCTGCCGCTGGCCGAGGAGCTGGCAGAAGTCGTGGGCGGCGAGGCCGACCCGGCGCTCCGGCGGATCGATGCCGAAACTCGCCCGCATCGCCCGGTTGAGCCAGGGATCGAGCCGCGTCTGGCCCGGCCACGAGCCCTCCACCAGGCCGGCCAGCACGACGCAGTCGACGTGGAGGAGGCGGGCCTCGACGAGGCCGAGGATGCGGATCCGCGCCCCCGGATTGGCCGGTAGGCGGATGGTCTCGGTCTGCATCAGCGCGTCGAGGGCGGCGGGATAGTCGTCGCGCGTCAGGGCGAAACCGGCCGCGGGCGGCGAGGCCGCGAGATCGTCGAGCAGGGCGAGAACGGCCTCGGCGCCGACCGCCGCATCGTCGAGGACGAGGCGCCGCATCACGTCCCGATGTGCTTCGGCGAAGGCGGCGATGGGCGCCCGGCGGTCGAGGCCGGCCAGCGGCTCCAGCGCCGCGATGGTGCGGTCGAGCAGCTCCCGCCCCGCGGCGAGGCCTTCCGCGGTGACCCGGCTCGCCGCGTCCTCGGGCCGGGGCCGTCCGTTCGGCAGGGCCTCGTCGAGCAGCCGGGCGAAGCCGGAGAGCCCGCCGGTCGGCCTCAGGCCCCGGAGCGCCCTGAGCTCAATCGCGGCGATGGCCGCGTCGCGCCCCGCGGGGTCGTCGCAGGCGAGCGCCGGATGGGCGAGGAGCGCCAGGAGGTCGGGCGGCGCGGGCTCGCCGAGGGCGAGCGCCGCCGAGAGCCGCGCCACCGTCGCCGCCGGGGTGCCGGAGAGCGGCTGGCCGCCGGAATCGTCCACCGCCACGTTCCAGCGGGCGAGTTCGGCGACCACGCGCCTGGCCAGCGCCCGGTCCGGCGTCACCAGGGCGGCGTCGCGGGTGGGATTTTCCGCCAACTCGCGCAACACCACGGCGATGGCGAGCGCCTCCTCGCGCTCGTTGGCCGCCTCGATCACGTTCAGCCCCGCCAGCGCCTCCTCGGCGACGGCGGGCCGGGCCTGCGCCCACAGGTCCGTGGTCGCCGCCGGTCGCATGGCGGCGGAGACCAGCGCCTCCCGGCCGAAGGCGGCGGGCGGCGCCAGCGCCTCCACCGCCTCGCGGTCGATGCCGACATGGGCGACGAGGCGCTTCAGACCGAATTGCGGGTGGGCGTGGCCGGCCGCGCCCGGCGTGCCGCCGATCGCCTCCCACGAGGCCCTGTCGAGGTCGGTGTCGAGGCCGGGCAGGACCAGGGCCCCGCGCGGATGCTGCGCCACCATGCGCAGGAGGTCGCGCGTCGCCGGGATCGAGCCCGTCGAGCCCGCCGCCACCAGCGGGCCGGGCGTCGCGGCGAGGCGGATCGTCTCGGCGGCGATGATCCGGTCGCGGCGGATCGCCGGCTCCTCCTGGCCGAGTGCGGCGAGGTGGGCCGGCCAGTGGTCGCGGGCGATGGCGAGGAAGGCGCGCGTGATCTGCCAGAACTCGTCGAGCCCGGCATCGACGATGCCGTCGAGGTTTGACCAGGGCACCCGCTCGGTCGCTACCTGGTCCATCAGCCGCATCAGGTCGGCGGCGAGCGACAGGGCGTCGGACGTGGCGGTGGAGACGATCAGCGGGTCGTCGCCCTTGAGCCGCATCACCGCCCGGTCGACGCTCTCCGCCCAACGCCTGACGAGCGTCGCCAGCGTCAGTCGCCGGTCGAGCCCGGGCATGGCCGGGCCGATGGCGGCGAGGCCGAGGACGTCGAGCGGCATCGGGTCGGCGAAGGCCCATTCGTCCTCGTCGACGTCGCCGATGGGCGTGATCCGCGGCAGCAGCACCGCGCCGCCGGGCGTCAGCTCTGCGAAGATGTCGCGCATGGTCCGGCAGGCGCGCCGGTTCGGCAGGAGAACGGTGCCGGCCGCGAGCGACAGGGGATCGGCGGGGTCCGGCCAGCCGGGCACGACCCGGCCGGCCAGGATCGCCTCCGCCAGCGTCCGCAGATGCGGACGCGAGGCGGGAATCGTCAGCACGCGCGGATGAATCGCCATGTCGCAGTGGTGCCCCGCCGCGCCGGTCCCGGCAAGGTTGCCCTGCCCAGAAACATGGCACTGCTGCCATTTGTATGGGTGTTGATACCACGGTTCCTGCCCAGGGCCTGACCAACCGCAGCGCACAACTTCATCTCGACAGATGTTGCACTGCAACTAGCCTCTGCGGGTCCTTCAGCCCCGGAGAGTGTCCATGAGCCTCGATCGTCTCGACCGCCGCGACCTGATGAAGGGTCTCGCCGCCGCCTCGGGCCTGGCCCTGCTCCCGGCCGGTGCCGCCCAGGCCCAGGAGAAGGTGATCCGCTACGGGATTTCCATGGCCGACATTCCGCAGACGACCGGCCAGCCGGACCGCGGCGCCGGCGGCTACCAGTTCACCGGCCATACGCTCTACGACCCGCTCGTCGCCTGGGAGATGAACGTCGCCGACCGGCCCGGCAAGCTCGCGCCGGGCCTCGCCACCAGCTGGGCGACCGATCCCGCCGACAAGACCAAGTGGGTCTTCAGGCTGCGCGACGGCGTCAAGTTCCACGACGGATCGGCCTTCGATGCCGACGCGGTGGTGTGGAACCTCGAGAAGGTCCTCAACCCGCAGGCGCCGCATTTCGACCAGCGCCAGTCCTCGCAGGTGCGGGCCCGCCTTCCCTCCGTTGCGAGCTGGCGCAAGGTCGACGCCATGGCGGTGGAGATCACCACCAAGACGGTCGATTCCTTCTTCCCCTACCAGATGCTCTGGTTCCTGATCTCCAGCCCCGCCCAGTTCGAGAAGGTCGGCCGCGACTGGCAAAAATTCGCCCTCCAGCCCTCGGGCACCGGCCCCTTCCGCCTCGGCCGCCTGCAGCCGCGCGAATTCGCCGAACTGGTGCGCAATCCCGACTACTGGGACAAGACCCGGCTCGCCAAGGCGGACCGCATCATCCTGTCCTGCCTGCCCGAGACCATCACCCGCACCAACGCCCTGCTCGCCGGAACGGTGGACTTCATCGAATCGCCCGCCCCGGACGTCATGCCGCGGCTGAAGCAGGCGGGCTTCCGCCTCATCGACAACGTCACCCCGCATGTGTGGAACTACCACCTCTCGACCCTGCCGGGCTCGCCCTGGACGGATGTCCGCACCCGCAAGGCGGCGAACCTCGCCATCGACCGCGCTTCGGTGGTGGAGCTCATGGGCGGCCTGGCCAAGCCCGCCTACGGCCAGGTCGACCGGTCGAACCCCTGGTTCGGCAAGCCGATCTTCGAGATCAAGTACGACGTCGACGGCGCCCGCAAGCTGATGCGCGAGGCCGGCTATTCCGCGTCCAACCCGTTGAAGACGCAGTTCATCATCGCCTCCTCCGGTTCGGGCCAGATGCTGTCGCTGCCGATCAACGAGCTCTGCCAGCAGATGTTCAAGGAGGCCTTCATCGAGATCGACTTCAAGGTCGTCGAGCTCGAGCCGCTCTATCAGGCCTGGCGCCAGGGCGCGGCGCACGAATCGCTGCGCGGCATCACCGCCAACAACGTCGCCTATCTCACCTCGGACCCGCTCTACGCCTTCATCCGCTTCTTCCATTCGGGCCAGGTCGCCCCGGTGGGCGTCAACTGGGGGCACTACAAGAACGCCGAGGTCGACCGGCTGATCGACCAGGCCCTCGCCACCACGGCGGAAGCCGAACAGAACGCCCTGATGGCGAGGGTCCACGAGAAGGTGGTGGACGATGCCCTGCTGGTCTGGGTCGTGCACGACACCAACCCGCACGTCGCCACGCCGAAGGTCTCAAGCTACGTCCAGGCCCAGCACTGGTTCCAGGACCTGACGACGCTGGGGTGAGGCGCGGTCGGACCCGACGGCGCCGACCGTCACCCCCTGCGGGGCCGAAGGCGCGCGTTGGTCATCGTCATGGCCGGGCTTGGCCCGGCCATCCACGACTTGAGCACTACGGTTTGAAGCGAATGCGTGGATGCCCGGGCCAAGCCCGGCCATGACGGGTTGAGGTTCAGGAGGCAACGAACGGCCTTGGCGCGCCTCCTTGTGCCCGCGAGGACCCTCACGCAGGCGGGGTGTAGCCCTTCGGCAGGCGGGCGCGCTCGATCTGCGAGAGGTCGCAGGCGACGTCGACCATGGCGGAGAAATCGTTCTGCCCGTAGCCCCGGGCCCGCGCCTGGGAGAAGGCCTCCCTTGCCGCCGCCGCCACCGGAACCGGCACGCGGGCGGCGTTGGCCGCCTGGACGATGAGGGTCAGGTCCTTGTGGGCGAGGTCGATGGAGAAGCCCGGCTCGGTGTCGCCCGCCAGCACCTTGTTCGGCCAGTTGACCTTGAGCTGCCCGTTGGTCGCCGTCGTGCCGTAGAGCACGTCCAGCGTCTTCACGAGGTCGAGGCCGAAGCGCTGCGACAGGGCCAGCGCCTCCGCATTGAGCTGGCAGAGGATGATGGCGAGGTAGTTGTTGACGAGCTTCATCCGCGTGCCGGCGCCGGGGCCGCCGGAATGGTGGATCGTCGTGCCCATGGCGTTGAGGAGCGGCAGCACGCGCTGGAAGTCCGCGTCTTCGGCGCCGACCATGAACAGGCTCTGGCCACGGTCGGCGTGCCAGGCGAGGCGGCCGATGGGCGCATCCACGGCGGTCATGCCGCGCCGCCGGGCCTCCTCGTGCAGCCGGTCGGTGGTGTCGGGATCGATGGTGGAGAGGTCGAGGACGAGCGTGCCGGGCTTGGCGTGATCGAGCACGCCGCCGGGCGCCAGGATTACCTCGCCCACCTCCTTGCCGGTGGGCAGCACGGTGACGACGATGTCGCAGGCGGCGGCGATCTCGGCCGGCGTGCCGCGCTTGGCGCCGAGCGCTTCGAGCGCGGCCATCGGCGCCTCGACGACGTCGTGGACCATGAGCGAAAAGCCCTTGGTCTGCAGGTTCGAGGCCATGCCCCGCCCCATCTTGCCCAGTCCGATGAATCCGATGGTCATGCCTGTCCTCCCGATTGTCGTCTTGTGTCGCTGCGGGAGCGGCGTCATGGTCCGCCCCTCGCGAAGGACGCGGAGCCTAGCCAGCGGATGAACGCCTTGCACCCTCAAGCTTTGCATGCCTCGCCCGCCGGATGGCCCGGCGACATCTTTTCGGCGCTGAAGACGGCCGGCGTCCGCCAGGTCGCCTATGTGCCGGACGGTGGCCACGCCGAGCTCATCCGCGCCGTCCATGCGGACCCGGCGATGGTCGCCATTCCGCTGACCACGGAAGAGGAGGGCGTCGCCCTCGTCTCCGGCGCCTGGCTCGGCGGCGACCGCGCCTGCCTGCTCATGCAGTCCTCCGGCGTCGGCAACTGCATCAACATGCTCTCGCTGGTCCGCAACATGGGCGGGCCCTTCCTCACCTTCGTGACGATGCGGGGCGAATGGGGCGAGTTCAATCCGTGGCAGGTGCCCATGGGCACCGGCACGCCCGACGCCTTCCGCCTGATGGGCGTGCACGTGCTGCGCGCCGACCGGCCCGAGGAGGTTGGCCCCGCCACCGCCGCCGGCATCCGCATGGCCTATGAGGGCGGCAGCGCCGTCGCCGTGCTCCTCGCTCAGCAGCTCATCGGCGCCAAGGTCTTCGTGAAATGAGCACGCCCGTGAACCGCCTCGACCGCCGCGCCGTCGTCGCCCGCCTCTTGAAGGACCGCGGCGAGGCCATCGTCGTCACCGGCCTCGGATCGCCGACCTACGACGTCGCCGCCGCCGGCGACCACGACCGCAACGTCTATCTCTGGGGCGCCATGGGCGGCTGTGCCGTGATGGCGCTGGGCATCGCGCTCGCCCGGCCGGACACGCCCGTCATCGCGGTGACCGGCGACGGCGAGATGCTGATGGGGATCGGCTCCTTCGCCACCATCGCCATGCAGGCGCCGAAGAACCTCACCGTCGTCGTCCTCGACAACGGCCTCTACGGCGAGACCGGCGGCCAGGCGAGCCATTCGGTGGTGGCCGACCTCGCCGCCATCGCCGGCGCCTCCGGTATCGCCGATGCCCGGGCCATCGACGCCATGGGCGATGTCGAGACGCTCGCCGGGCGGGCGACCGCGCTCGGCAACGGCCCCTGCGTCGCCGTGGTCAGGATCGAACAGGCGGAGCTCGAGCGGGTGCTCCCGACCCGCGACGGCCACGCCATCCGCGCCCGCGTGCGCCAGTCCCTGGGGCTCTCGATCGACTGATGTTCTCACCCGAGGAACTCGAGCGCTACGCCCGCCACATCGTCCTGCGCGAGGTCGGCGGGCCCGGCCAGCAGAAGCTGAAGGCATCGCGGGTCCTGGTGATCGGCGCCGGCGGCCTCGGCGCGCCGCTCCTCCTCTATCTCGCCGCGGCCGGCGTCGGCACGATCGGCATCGTCGACGACGACGGCGTGGCGCTGTCGAACCTGCAGCGGCAGGTCATCCACCGCACCGAGGACGTCGACGTCCTCAAGACCGAAAGCGCCGCCAACGCCATCCGGCGGCTCAACCCCCATGTCGAGGTCGTCTCCCACGTCACCCGCCTGACCGCGGCGAACGCCCGCGACCTCGTCCGCGGCTACGACATCGTCGCCGACGGCTCCGACAATTTCGCCACCCGCTATGCGGTCTCCGACGCCTGCTTCCACGAGGGCCGGCCGCTGGTGACGGCGGCGGTGGGCACCTTCGACGCGACGCTCACGACACTCCGCCCGCACGAGAAGGCGGCCGACGGCACGCCGAACCCGACCTACCGCTGCCTCTTCCCCGACGCGCCGCCGCCGGGGACCGTGCCTTCCTGCCAGGAGGCCGGCATCCTCGGCGCGCTCACCGGCATCGTCGGATCCATGATGGCGCTCGAGGTCGTGCGCGAGATCGTCGGCTTCGGCGAAGGGCTCGTCGGCCGCCTGCTGATGATCGACACCCGCGCCATGCGCTTCGAGACGGTGCGCTACCGCTGGGACCCGGACAACCCGCTGAGCGGGACAGCTCGCTGACGCCGTGTTGATGACATCCGGCGGTTTCGCTACGCTTCTTCTATGGACAAGGCCGAAATCCTCGATGTCCTGAAGCGGAATGAGGGCGAGCTCCGCCGCCGTGGCGTTCGCCACGCCGCGCTGTTCGGCTCCGCCGCCAAGGCTTCAGCCGCGCCGTCGTCCGATATCGACATCCTCCTCGACATCGACGCCACCTTCCCCATGGACGTATTCGCCTATGCCGGCGTGGTCGGCTTCGTACGCGACCTCTTTCCCGCTCCCGTAGACGTGGCCAACCGACAGGCGTTGAAGCCACACCTGCGTGCCGAGGTCGAGCGCGACGCGCTCTATGCCTTCTGACCGCAGCCTGGCGGCGCTCTGCGATATCCGCGACAGCATCCTGTTCGCGATGGAATGGACGATCGACGCGACGGAGGAGTCCCTCGCGGCCGACACACGGACGCTCTACGCCGTCGTCCGTTGTCTCGAAATCATTTCTGAGGCGGCCCGTCGCCTGGACGACGGCGTGCGGGCCCGCCATCCCGGCCAGCCTTGGCGCAACATCATGGGCTCCCAACATCTACCGCCACGACTACGACGACGTGGCCAGCCGCTTCGTCTTCGCGACCGTGCGGGACCATCTGCCCGGGTTGCTGACCGTCGTCGAAGGCGAAATCGAGCGCCTGGCCGAGGGGTGAGACTGCGAAGGCCTCAATATTCCGCGTAGATCTCGATGATGTTGTCTTCCGGGTCGCGGAAGAACAGCGTGCGGTGGCGCCAGTTCGGCAGGTCGGTCGGCCCGCGCAGGATCTCGATGCCCCTGGCGATGAGCTCGGCATGGCAGGCATCGACCGCCGGCGGCGGCACGCGGAAGGCGAGCTGGACGGCCGCCGAGCCCTTCGGCATGGGGCCGTCGTCGCAGACCGACCAGGGTCCGCGCGGCCGCAGCGACAGGAGCGCCGAGCCGACGCGGAAGCTGACCCAGGTCGGCAGGTCCGTCTCGATGGGAAAGCCCATCACGTCGCGATAGAAGGCGCGCGTCTCGGCAAGCCGGGTGCAAAGCAGGACCGTGTGGTCGAGATTGCGGATAGCGGAGAGGCTCATCGCCCCTCACAGCATCGACGGCAGTACGCGGTCCGGCGGCTTGTGGCCGTCCATGAAGGCCTTGATGTTGACGATCACCTTGTCGCCCATGTCGATGCGACCCTCGATGGTGGCCGACCCCATATGCGGCAGCAGCACCACCTTGCCGGCCTTCGCCAGCTTGATCAGCCGCGGGTTCACCGCCGGCTCGCTCTCGAACACGTCGAGGCCGGCGCCGGCGAGGTCGCCCGCCTCGATCATCCGGGTCAGAGCCACCTCGTCGATGATCTCGCCGCGGGCGGTGTTGACGACGAAGGCCTCCTTCTTGAGGAGCTTCAGCCGGCGCGCCGACAGCAGGTGGTAGGTCGCCGGCGTGTGCGGGCAGTTCACCGAGACGATGTCCATGCGGGCGAGCATCTGGTCGAGGCTCTCCCAATAGGTGGCGTCCAGCGCCTGCTCCACCTTCTCGGGCAGGCGGCGGCGGTTGTGGTAGTGGATCTGCATGCCGAAGGCGGCGGCGCGGCGGGCCAGCGCCTGGCCGATCCGGCCCATGCCGACGATGCCGAGGCGCTTGCCGTGGATGCGCTTGCCCAGCATCCAGGTCGGCGTCCAGCCGGTCCACTCGCCATGCTCCAGCACTTCCAGGCCCTCGGCGAGGCGGCGCGGCACGGCGAGGATGAGCGCCATGGTCATGTCGGCGGTGTCCTCGGTGAGGACGCCCGGCGTGTTGGTCACGGTGATGCCGCGCTGGATGGCGGTGGCGACGTCGATATTGTCGACGCCGTTGCCGAACTGGGCGATGAGGCGGAGCTGGGGCCCGGCCTGCGACAGGAGCGCCGCGTCGATCCGGTCGGTGACGGTCGGCACCAGCACCTCGGCCGTCTTCACCGCGGCGACAAGATCGGCCTGGCTCATCGGCGTATCGTCGACGTTGAGGCGCGTCTCGAAGAGCTCGCGCATCCGCGTCTCGACCGTATCCGGCAGTTTCCTCGTCACGACGACGAGCGGCTTCTTGCGGTTCGCCATGCCCCAACCTCTGGAATTCGCGCGGTCCGCCCCGGAACGGACCACTTGGCCGGTTGATTCCGGCCGGCCATCAAGCCTGTCTTAACCCTGAACGGCGACACTGGCCCCCGGCGCGACCTCTCTACCAGAAGGGTTGCGCCAGACAAAGCCGTCGGTTTCCCTCTCGCGACCCGTCTTTCGAAGGGTCCGGCGTCTGTCAGTCGCGTATTCGGGCGGTGGGTTGCGTATGAGTGCTTTTCGCGTGAGTGCGGCTCTGGCCGCCGGGATCGCCGTTCTCTCGGGCGCACCGGCCGTTGCCGCCGAGATCACCGGCTCGCTGGGCTCGCAGACCCGCCTTCCGGTCCCCCGTTTCGTCAGCCTCAAGTCCGAGCGGGTCAATGCCCGCATGGGGCCGACCCGCGACCATCAGGTCATCTGGATCTACCAGCGCGCCGGCCTGCCCGTGGAGGTCACCGCGGAGTTCGACAACTGGCGCCGCATCCGCGACCACGACGGCACCGAGACCTGGGTCTTCCACTCCATGCTGTCGGGACGGCGCACCGGCGTCGTCATGCCGCGCGGCAATCCCGGCGAGCTCGTGCCGCTGATGAACCGGGCCGGCGGTGACCGCATCGTCGCCAGGCTCGAGCCGAAGGTCCAGGGCACGGTCAGGAGCTGCAACGGCACCTGGTGCCGCATCACCGGCCAGGGTTTCGACGGCTGGATCGAGCAGACCCGCCTCTGGGGCGTCTACCCCAACGAAAAGGTGGAGTGAGCCGGCCGTCGGTCCTAGGCTGCCTGGCATGACCGACGCCGACCGCCCCAGCCGCCTCGACCGCGCCGCCTTCGTCGCCCGTTTCGGCGGCGTCTTCGAACATTCGCCCTGGATCGCCGAGGGTGTCCACGACCGCGGCCTGACCTCGAAACACGACGTGGCCGAGGAGCTCCATGCCGCGATGGTGGCGGTGATGCGGGCAGCCGGTGACGGGGCCAAGCTCGCCCTCATCCGCGCCCATCCGGACCTTGCCGGAAGGCTCGCCGCCGCCGGTCGTCTCACCGCCGAATCGACCGGCGAACAGGCATCCGCCGGTCTCGACCGCCTGACCGATGAGGAGCGGGCGGAGTTCATGCGGCTGAACGAGGCCTATCAGGCGCGCTTCGGCTTTCCCTTCATCATCGCCGTCAGGGGCCGGACGAAGGACGAGATCCGGGAGGCTTTCGTCTCCCGGCTGGAGAACGACGCGCCTGCCGAATTCGCCGAGGCGCTGCGCCAGGTCGAGCGCATCGCGCTCTTGCGGCTGAAGGATCTGCTGCCGTAGCGGCGGGTTGCACGACGGGAGTGCGTCCTTCGAGGCTCGTTCGGAGTGATGCTCTGCATCTCACCGGCCTCGCACCTCAGGATGAGGAAGGGTGTTTCTGGCAAAACGGGCGTTGCCGCGACGCCGGCCCTGCCACTCTCCCCCTCCTCATCCTGAGGTGCGAGCGCAGCGAGCCTCGAGGGACGCAGTTGCGTCGTGCAAAACGCCGTCACGCGGAGCCGAGCGCTTTACCCCCCGATCACCCGCTCCAGCACCGCCCGCGCCCGGACCTCGACGGCGGAGCGCGCCACGTGCCGGCCGCCGTCCACCACCCGCCGGCCCGACACCCAGACCTCGCTGACGGCACCCGCCGAAGGCCCGAAGATCCAGGAATCGAGCACCGCATCGCCGCCGCGCCCGGCGAAGGCCATGTGCCCGGCATCGAGCACGACCACATCCGCTGGCGCGCCGACGGCGAGGCCGATGGTTCCGAGCCCCAGCGCCTGCGCGCCTCCGCAAAGGCACGCCTCCAGCACCGTGCGGCCCGTCGAGCGGCCGCGATCCGCCAGCGCGGTGCGGCGGCGCGTCGCGAAGCGCTGCGCATAGTCGAGCATGGCGAGTTCGCCGGACGCCGAGATGGCGACGTTCGAATCCGTTCCGACCCCGAATCGACCGCCCCGCGCCTTGAAGTCCACCCCGGCGAAGAGCCCGTCGCCGAGATTGGCCTCCGTCACCGGGCAGAGCCCGACCACGGCGCCGGCCGACGCCATCTGCCGGACCTCGAAAGGATCCGCGTGGGTGGCGTGGATGAGGCACCAGCGCTCCGACAGCGCCGCCCAGTCCCCGAGCAGGGCGATGGGCCGCATGCCATGGGCGGAGAGGCAGTCCTCCACCTCCTTCACCTGTTCGGAGACGTGGATGTGGACCGGACCGGCGGGGAAGGCCGCGAGCAGGGCCGTGAGTTCGTCACGCGTCACCGCCCTGAGCGAATGCGGCGCGATACCGAAGCCGCCGCGACCATAGGCCTTCGCCGCCGCCCGCGCGCCCGCCGCCACCCGGCCGAACAGGTCGAGGTCGCAGATGAAGCGCCGCTGTCCCTCGGAGGGCGGCAGGCCGCCGAAGCCGGAATGGGCATAGAAGACCGGCAGGATGGCGATGCCGAGGCCCGTGGTCTCAGCCGCGGCGATGCAGCGCCTGGCGAGTTCGGCGGGATCGGCATAGGGCCGCCCGTCGCGGCCGTGGTGCAGGTAGTGGAACTCGCCCACCGTGGTGAAGCCTGCCTCCAGCATCTCGACATAGGCCAGCGCCGCGATGGCCTCCACGTCGTCCGGCTCGAGGGCGAGGGCGAAGCGGTACATCCAGTCGCGCCAGGTCCAGAACGAATCGTCCCCCTCGCCCGCGACCTCGGCGAGGCCGGCCATGCCCCGCTGGAAGGCGTGGGAGTGGAGGTTCGGCAGGCCGGGAATGGCGATGCCGCGGATGCGCGTCGCATCGGGCGGCGCGGCTCCGGTGGTGATCGCGGCGATACGCCCGTCCGGGCCGACCGACAGGGTCACGTCGTCGCGCCAGCCCTCGGGGGTCAGCGCCTTGTCCAGATGGAGCTTGTCCATCGCCGTCTCCATGCTACGGTTTTTCGCCTAGCACTGTTGGGCGAGGAATACGACGTGCCGAGACATTCCCATGCGCGTTGACCGTCTCTTTCGCGACGCGCGGCTGGCCACCATGGCCGGCACCGGCGCGGATCACGGCCTCGGCCTCATCGAGGACGGCCTCATTGCGACCGAGGGCGGGCGCATCGTCTATGTCGGCGCACGCGCCGACGCGCCGCGGCTCGATCCGGTCGAGACCATCCGCTGCGAGGGCCGCTGGATCACCCCGGGCCTCGTCGACTGCCACACCCACCTCGTCTATGCCGGCAACCGCGCCCACGAGTTCGAGCTGCGCCTGAAGGGCGCGAGCTACGAGGAGATCGCCCGCGCCGGCGGCGGCATCGTCTCCACGGTGAAGGCGACACGTGCGGCCAAGCCCCGCGACCTCTGCGACGAGAGCCTCCCGCGGCTCGACGCCCTGATCGCCGAGGGCGTCACCACGGTCGAGATCAAGTCCGGCTACGGCCTCGACCTCGACACCGAGGAAAAGCAGCTCCGCGTCGCCCGGTCGCTCGCCGAGAAGCGCGACGTCGGCGTCGTCACCACCTTCCTCGGCGCCCACGCGCTTCCGCCCGAGGCGAACGGCGACAAGACCGCCTATCTCGACCTCGTCTGCCACAAGATGATCCCCGCCATGGCCCATCATGGGCTCGCCGACGCGGTCGACGCCTTCTGCGAGGGCATCGCCTTCTCCCCCGAGGAAACGGCGCGGGTCTTCGCCGCCGCGGCGAAGCACGGACTGCCGGTGAAGCTGCACGCCGACCAGCTCTCCAACCTCCACGGGGCGAAGCTCGCCGCCGACCACGGGGCGCTCTCGGCCGACCATCTCGAATTTACCGATGAGGAGGGCGCGGCCGCCATGGCGAAGGCCGGGACGGTGGCGGTGCTGCTGCCAGGCGCCTTCTATTTCATCCGCGAGACGCAGGCGCCCCCGGTCGAGTCCTTCCGCCGCCACGGCACGGCCATGGCGCTGGCCACCGATTCCAATCCCGGCTCCTCGCCGCTGACCTCGCCGCTCCTCGCCATGAACATGGGCGCGACGCTGTTCCGCCTGACCGTGGCCGAATGCCTCCTCGGATTCACTGGGAACGCGGCGAAGGCCCTCGGCCGCGACGACATCGGGGTGCTTGAGCCGGGACGGCGGGCCGATCTCTGCCTCTGGTCGGTGGAGCGCCTCGCCGAACTCGTCTATCGCATCGGCTTCAATCCGCTCTTCGCCCGCTACAGAGGCGCCTGATGTCCGGTCTCATCCGCGCCGGGGGCAATGCCCTCGGTCTCTGGCGTCAGGTCGCCGCCGGCGCCACGCCTGCCCTCGATCCTGCGACCCGCGGCGCCATCGCCCGCGGCCACGAGCTGCTGATGGCCAAGGCGCGCGGCAACGACGCGGTCTATGGCGTCAATACCGGCTTCGGCAAGCTCGCCAGCGTCCGCATTCCCGCCGAGAAGCTGGCGGAGCTTCAGGTCAACATCGTCCGCTCCCACCAGGCCGGCATGGGCGAGCCGCTGGAGGAGCCGATCGTGCGGCTGGTCCTGGCGCTGAAGGCGGCGAGCCTCGCCCACGGCGCCTCCGGCGTGCAGCCGGCGACCGTCGACCTCCTGGTGGCGATGCTGCGCGAGGGCGTGCTGCCGGTGATCCCGGCGCAGGGGTCCGTCGGCGCCTCCGGCGACCTCGCCCCGCTCGCCCACTTGGCTGCGGTGCTCATCGGCGAGGGCGAGGCGGTCTGGTGCGGTACGCGCATGGCCGGCGACGAGGCGTTGGCGAAGGCGGGCCTGACGCCGGTCGTCCTTGGCCCGAAGGAGGGCCTGGCCCTGCTCAACGGCACGCAGGTTTCGACGGCGCTGGCCCTGCACGGGCTGTTCCTCATCGAGAACGCCTTCGCCGCCGCGCTCGTCACAGGGGCGCTGTCGACCGACGCCATCGCCGGCTCCGACACGCCCTTCGACGCGCGTATCCACACCCTGCGAGGCCAGCCCGGGCAGATCGCGGTGGCGGCCGTCCTGCGGGCCCTGATGGAGGGCAGCGCGATCCGCCGCTCGCATCTCGCCGACGATCCGCGGGTGCAGGACCCCTATTCCATCCGTTGCCAGCCGCAGGTGATGGGCGCCGCCCTCGACGTCATCCGCTCGGCTCAAGCCATGCTGCTGGCCGAGGCGAACGGCGTCACCGACAATCCGCTGGTGATGGCCGACGACGGCGACGTGCTCTCCGGCGGCAATTTCCACGCCGAGCCCGTCGCCTTCGCCGCCGACATGCTGGCTCTCGCGGCCTGCGAGATCGGCAACCTCGCCCAGCGCCGCTGCGCCATGCTGGTGGATCCGGTGCTCTCGGGGCTCCCGGCCTTCCTGGTGCGGGAGCCGGGGCTGAACTCCGGCTTCATGATTGCCGAGGTGGCGAGCGCCGCACTCGCCTCCGAAAACCGCCAGAAGGCGGCGCCCGCGGTCACCGACACGATCCCCACCTCCGCCAACCAGGAGGACCACGTCTCCATGGCGACCCACGGCGCCCGCCGGCTCGGTCCCATGGCGGAGAACCTCTGTCGCATCATCGGCATCGAGGCGCTGATGGCGGCGCAGGGCATCGACATGCGCGCGCCGCTCTCCACCAGTCCGCTGCTGGAGAAAGCCCATGCGGCGATCCGCGCCGTCGCGCCCGTGCTCGACCGCGACCGGCCCCTTGCCGCCGAAATGGCGCGCGTCGCCGCCCTCGTCGCCTCCGGCGGCCTGACGACGCCCTTCGGCCATGTGGTCGAGCGGCTGTTCGGGGAGAGTTGATGATGGTGGTCGGCGTGCCCCAAATCCCGGACTCAGGTTCCGGAACCTCCCCTTCACCGCCACCTGTTCGAGACCTCTGTCCCTTGCCTCGCGTGAATCTCCCATGACCCCCGTCACCGTCATTCCGGGCGATGGCCCGCTCGTCCTCGGCCAGCCCCATGTCGGCACCATGATCCCGCCGGAGGTCTCTGTGGAGCTGAACGACCTCGGCCGCTCGGTGCCCGACACCGACTGGTGGATCGACCGGCTCTACGAGGGCATCGCCGCCCGGACCGGCGCTACCGTCGTGCGCCAGAATCTCTCGCGCTTCGTCATCGACGTGAACCGCGACCCCTCCGGCATTTCGCTCTATCCGGGCCAGAACACCACCACGCTCTGCCCCACCACCACCTTCGACGCCGAGCCCATCTACCGCGAGGGCCGCGCTCCCGACCCGGCGGAGATCGACCGCCGCCGGGGCCTCTATTTCGCGCCCTTCCATGCCGCCATGGCGGCCGCCATCGAGACCGCCCGCATCCGCCACGGCTATTGCGTGCTCTACGACTGCCACTCGATCCGGTCGCAGGTGCCGAACCTCTTCCCCGGCACGCTCCCCGTGTTCAACATCGGCACCAATGGCGGCGCCTCCTGCGCCCCGGCCATCCGCGAGGCCGCCGTGCGCGCGGCCGAGGCCTCGGGCATGAGCTTCGTCGCCGACGGCCGCTTCAAGGGCGGCTGGATCACCCGCCACTACGGCGCGCCGGAGCGGAACGTCCACGCCGTGCAGATGGAGCTGGCGCAGTCCGCCTACATGGCGGAGGCGCCGCCCTGGACCTATGACGAGACCGTCGCGGCGAAGACCGAGGCCGTGCTCGACCGCATCGTCGCCGCCATCCTCGCCGCCGCTGCCACCCTGGAGGCCCGCCCATGACCACCCGTCTCGACAATTCGCGCCTCATCCGGGCGCCGCGCGGCCGCGAGATGACGGCGAAGACCTGGGGCGCCGAGGCGGCGCTCCGCATGCTGATGAACAATCTCGACCCGGAGGTCGCCGAGCGCCCGAACGAGCTCGTCGTCTATGGCGGCATCGGCCGCGCCGCGCGCGACTGGGAGAGCTTCGACCGCATCGTCGCATCCCTGCGTTCGCTCGAGCCGGACGAGACGCTGCTCATTCAGTCCGGCAAGCCGGTCGGCATCTTCCGCACCCACACGGATGCGCCGCGCGTGCTGCTGGCCAATTCGAACCTGGTGCCGGGCTGGGCCACCTGGGACCATTTTCACCACCTCGATAAGCTCGGCCTGATGATGTACGGCCAGATGACGGCCGGCTCCTGGATCTACATCGGCAGCCAGGGCATCGTTCAGGGCACCTACGAAACCTTCGCGGAAGTTGCGCGCCGGCATTTCGGCGGCTCGCTCAAGGGCAAGTGGATCCTCACCGGCGGACTCGGCGGCATGGGCGGCGCCCAGCCGCTCGCCGCCACCATGGCGGGTGCTTCCATGATCGCCGTGGAGTGCCAGCCGAGCCGCATCGAGATGCGGCTGAAGACCCGCTATCTCGACGCCGAGGCGAAGACCATCGAGGAGGCGCTGGAGATCGTCGAGCGCTCGCACAAGGCGGGCAGGCCGATCTCGGTCGGCCTCCTCGGCAACGCCGCTGAGGTCTTCCCCGAGATGGTCGCCCGCGGCATCCGCCCGGATGTCGTCACCGACCAGACCTCGGCCCACGATCCGCTCAACGGCTACCTGCCGGCGGGCTGGAGCCTCGCCCGCTGGGAGGAGGCGCGCGAGCGCGACCCCAAAGCGGTGGAGGCCGCCGCCAAGCAGTCCATGGCGACCCACGTGCGCGCCATGCTCGACTTCCACCGCATGGGGGTGCCGACCCTCGACTACGGCAACAACATCCGCCAGATGGCGAAGGACATGGGGGTCGCCGACGCCTTCGACTTCCCCGGTTTCGTGCCGGCCTATATCCGCCCGCTGTTCTGCCGCGGCATCGGCCCCTTCCGCTGGGCTTCGCTCACCGGCGATCCCGAGGACATCGCGAAGACCGACGCCAAGGTGAAGGAGCTGATCCCCGACGATCCGCACCTCCACAACTGGCTCGACATGGCGCAGGAGCGCATCCAGTTCCAGGGCCTGCCGGCCCGCATCTGCTGGGTCGGCCTCGGCGACCGCCACCGCCTCGGCCTCGCCTTCAACGAGATGGTGGCGAGAGGCGAGATCGGCCCCATCGTCATCGGCCGCGACCATCTCGATTCCGGCTCCGTCGCCTCCCCCAACCGCGAGACCGAGGCGATGAAGGACGGGTCCGATGCCGTGTCGGACTGGCCGCTGCTCAATGCCCTGCTCAACACCGCGTCGGGCGCCACCTGGGTGTCGCTGCACCACGGCGGCGGCGTCGGCATGGGCTATTCGCAGCATGCCGGCGTCGTCATCGTCGCCGACGGCACGCCGGAGGCCGCGGCGCGGCTCGGCCGTGTCCTGTGGAACGATCCCGGCACCGGCGTCATGCGCCATGCCGATGCCGGCTACGACATCGCGGTGGATTGCGCCCGGGAGAAGGGCTTGAAGTTGCCCGCGCTCGGCATCGGGGTGTGAGGGGTCTCGCCCTGCCTGTCGTTCCCGGCCGAGCGAAGCGAGGGGAAGGGAATCCAGGGGCCTCGGCTCCGCGCTTGATTCCTGGACCCCCTTCCCTCGGCCTTCGGCCTCGCCGGGGGTGACGGACTGGCGAAGTCTTCGCAGCGAATCGACCACTCCCCACTGGGGAGTGGTGAGAGGTCGAGCCTCTCTATGACCTGAGGCTGTCTTCGGCTCACCCCTCGTAGCGCCCGACGATGGAGATCGAGCAGACGTTCTGGTGCGGGAAGCCGCCGAGATTGTGGGTCAGCCCCAGCCGCGGCATGTCCTGGCGCTGCCGCTCGCCGGCGCGGCCCTGCATCTGCAGGTACATCTCGTAGATCATCCGGAGGCCCGAGGCGCCGATCGGATGGCCGAAGCACTTGAGGCCGCCGTCGATCTGGCAGGGGATCGTGCCGTCCGCGTCGTAGAAGCCGTCGAGGATGTCGTGGATCGCCCGGCCCTCGGCGGAGATGTGCAGGTCCTCCATGGTGACGAGCTCGGTCACCGAGAAGCAGTCGTGCACCTCGATCAGGCTGATCTCGTCGCGCGGCCTCTCGATTCCCGCCTCCTGATAGGCGCGGGTGGCGGCGATGCGGGTGGTGGCGAAATAGCTGCCGTCCCAGGAATTGTGCTGGGCCTCCGTGCCGTTCGACACCGAGACCTGCAGCGCCTTGACCGAGACGAGGTCGCGCTTGCCGAGGCTGCGGGCGATCTCCGGCGTCGTCACGATGGCGCAGGCCGCCCCGTCCGAGACGCCGCAGCAATCGTAGAGCCCGAGCGGCTCGGCGATCATCGGCGAATTCAGCACCGTGCCGATGGTGATCTTGTTCCTCAGGTGCGCCTTGGCGTTGCGACCGCCATTGTCGTGGCTCTTCACCGAGACATGCGCCATGGCGCGCTTCAGGTCCTCCGGCGCCGAGCCGTGCTTGGCGCGATAGGCGGCGGCGAGCTGGGCGAAATAGCCCGGCGCCGAGGCGTTGGGCCAGGTCATGTTCGGCAGGGTGCCGCGGCCGCGCTGCGGCAGGCCGCCATAGCCGGTGTCCTTCAGCTTCTCGACGCCGAGGGCGAGCGCGATGTCGGCGGCTCCCGACGCCACCGCATAGACCGCGCCGCGGAAGGCCTCTGTACCGGTGGCGCAGAAGTTCTCGACGCGCGTCACCGGGATGTAGGGCAGGCGCAGCGCCACAGCGAGCGGCACGGCCGACTTGCCGACATGCTGCTCCTCGATGGCGGTGCCGAGCCAGGCGGCGTCGATCTGCTTGGTCTCAATGCCGGCGTCGCCGAGCGCCTCCGTATAGGCCTCGACCATCAGGTCTTCGGCGTTCATGTCCCAGCGCTCGCCGAACTTCGAGCAGCCCATGCCGAGAATGGCGACCTTGTCGCGAATGCCCTTGGCCATGGATCAGGCCCTCCCAGAGGTTTCGGTCTGCGCGGCCGGGGCCGCCTTCCAGAAATAGCGACGGAAGCCGCGCTGGCTGTCGATGTCCTTCACCCGGAACATCATCCGCATGGGATGGCCGACGGCGAGATCCTTCTCGTCCACGTCGGTAAAGTCCATCATCCAGCGGCCGCCCTCCTCGAACTGGATCATGCCGTAGCAGGCCGGCGGATCGGGCGAATAGGTCAGGCGGTCGGCGGTGTAGGAGTTGATCTTGCCGGTCTTGCCGGCGAAGGGCTCCGGCACCTGCGTGTCGATGGCGGTGCAGTTCGGATTGACGCAGACCCGCGTCTTCGGGAACTGCAGCGTGCCGCACTGGGTGCATTTGCCGCCGACGAAGGAGGTCACCGTCGCCCGGTTGCGCCACAGGGCCGAGAGGGCGGTCTGCTTGTCGGCCTCGGCGCGCATGCCGCGCTCCAGTTCGATCGTGTCGTTGAAGGCGAGGAACTTCGAATAGTTCGCCTCCTCCTTGCGGCGGGCGAGATGCCCCTTCACGCCCAGGCGGGCCGGCAGGTCGGCGATGGCGTCGGTCACCTCGAAGAGCAGGACGTCGGCGCCCTGGCCGAAGCCGACCACCATGATCTTCTCGCCGGGCTTCGCCGCCTCCAGCGCCGCCACCAGCATGACGAGCGGGTGGGCGGCGCCCGTCTCGCCGCAGACGGCGTGGAGATTGTCGGCCACCGCCGCGTCGGCGATGCCGGCGGCCTTGGCGACGGAATTGGCGACCTTGGCGAGGACCGCCGGCATGCAGAAGCGCGTCACCGCCTCCGGGCCGAGGCCGGCCTTGGCGAGGCAGGCCTTGATGGCGGGGGGCACCAGCGGCATGTAGCCGGCGTCGCGGATCCAGCGCTCCTCCCACTGGTAGTCGAATTCCGATTCCGGCGTCCGGTAATGGTCGACGAAATCGGCCGTGCGGGTGGCCGAGGCGAGCAGCGTCGCGACCGGTTTGCCCTCGCCGACGAGGAGGGCGGCGGCGCCGTCTCCCGCCGTCATCTCCAGCGGGCTCGCCGCCTTCACCGGGCGCTTCTCGGCCGCGAGGACGAGCGTCGCGGGGCCGCCGCGCAGCGCCGTCATCAGGGCGGAGGTCGCGGCGCGCTGGGTCTGGCCGGCGTCGCTGGTGGCGAGATCCTGTCCGAGGTTCAGCGCCTCGGAGACGACCCCGGAATTCAGCCGGTCGAGGAAGGGGAAGGTGGTCGAGGCCATTTGCACCGCCTCGACGCGGGTCGCGTCCTGCCCCGTCAGGCAGTCGCGCGCCGCCTCCACCGCCATGGTGACCGCGTCCTCGTCCCAGTTGGCGATGGCCCGCTCGCCTTTTCCCTGGCCCTTGAGGGCGGCGTTGAACCAGCCATGGGCGTCGGCGATGGCTTTGCGCTGCAGGCGCAGGCGCGGGATATAGGCGCCGAAGGCGAGAATTCCGAAAGTCATGCTGGAAACCTCTGCGTCATGCCCGGCCTGGTGGCGGGCATCCACGAATTTCTGTTCGCCCGGTGTTCACACCGGATCCCACGAGAAGATGTCGGCGGAGCGGTCGAGCGGATAGAAGGACGACTTCAGCGCCGGCATGCCGTGGCTGGCGAGACTGTCGCAGGTCCAGCCCCCGTCCCGATGGATGGAGCGGATCGGCCGCGACTGGCCCATCAGGAAAATCTCGTTCATGCGCACGGCGAAGATCTGGCCGGTGACGTCCTTCGCCCGGTCGGAGGCGAGGAAGGCCGAGAGCGGCGCGATCTTTTCCGGCCCCATGGCCTGCATGCGGGCGACGCGCGCCTTCTCGGCCTCGGTCTCCGTCGGGATCGTGCCGATGAGGCGGCTCCAGGCGAAGGGCGAGACGCAGTTGGAGCGCACGTTGAAGCGGGCCATGTCCAGGGCGATGGACTTCGACAGGCCGACGATGCCGAGCTTGGCGGCGGCATAGTTCGCCTGACCGTAATTGCCGATGAGGCCGGAGGTCGAGGTGAAGTGGACGAAGGCGCCGCTCGCCTGCTCGCGGAAGATGCGGGCCGCGGCGTGGGAGACGTAGAAGGTCCCCATCAGGTGCACCTTGATGACGAGCTCGAAGTCCGCGACGCTCATCTTGTGGAAGATGGCGTCGCGCAGGATGCCGGCATTGTTGATCACCGCGTCGAGGCCGCCGAAGGCGTCCACCGCGGTCTTGACGATGGCGTTGGCGGAAGCGGGCTCGGCGACGCTGTCGAAATTGGCGACGGCCTGGCCGCCCTTGGCACGGATCTCCTCGGCAACCTCCTCGGCCGGCGCGGCACTGGCGCCCGAGCCGTCGGCGGCGCCGCCGAGATCGTTGACGACGACCTTCGCCCCCTCGGCGGCGGCGGTCAGCGCGATCTCGCGGCCGATACCGCGCCCGGCTCCCGTCACGATGACGACCTTGCCCTCCAGAGCGCCCGTGCCCGCCATGCTGTTCCCCATGTCCTCGATGCGTCGTTATCGCCTGAATGGCGACCGTGGCCGAACCATAGTCCGATCGTCAATTGAACGAAATCCCGTTTCATTCGCCGAAACGCCTGTCTTAGGATAGAGGCGGGCGCCGGGCCTCGAGCCTCCGCGCCGGGATCAGGAGATGCGCGCCATGACCGCCACCGCCGCCTATTACAAGGAGGAGCATCATCTCTTCCGCGAGGCCTGCCGCCGCTTCATCGCCGACGAGATCGCGCCCCACCACGCCCGCTGGGAGAAGGAGGGCGTGGTCGACCGCGAGGCCTGGCGGAAGGCGGGCGCCGCCGGCATGCTCCTGACCAACATTCCCGAGGCCTATGGCGGCGGCGGGGCGGACTTCCTCACCAGCGCCATCATGATCGAGGAGATGATGGGCCACGTCTTCACCGGCCCGGGCTTCCGCCTGCACTCCGACATCGTCGCCCCCTACATCCTCAACAACGCCTCCGAGGACCTGAAGCGCCACTGGCTGCCGAAGATGGCCTCCGGCGAGGCCATCGGGGCGCTGGCCATGACGGAGCCGGGGGCCGGCTCCGACGTCCAGGCGATCCGCACCACGGCGATCCGCGACGGCAACCACTATGTCGTCAACGGCCAGAAGACCTTCATCACCAACGGCCAGCTCGCCGACTTCATCCTCGTCGCCGCCAAGACCGATCCGAAGGAGGGCGCCAAGGGCGTCAGCCTCATCCTGGTGGAAGCCGACCGCGAGGGCTTCAAGCGCGGCCGCAACCTCGAGAAGATCGGCCTCAAGGCGCAGGACACCTCCGAGCTCTTCTTCGACAACGTCCGCGTGCCCCTGACCAACATCATCGGCGAGGAGGGGCGCGGCTTCGCCTATATGATGAACGAGCTGCCGCGCGAGCGCCTGCTGGTCGCCATCTCCGCCGTCGCGGTGATGGAATCGGCGCTGCGCTGGACCATTGACTACACCCGCGAGCGCAAGGCCTTCGGCAAGTCCATCGCCGAGTTCCAGAACACCCGGTTCAAGCTCGCCGAGGTGAAGACGGAGGTGACGGTGGCCCGCGTCTTCCTCGACGACTGCATCGCCAAGTTCCTGCGCGGTGAGTTCGACGTCGCCACCGCCGCCATGGCCAAGTGGTGGCTGACCGAGCTGCAGGGCCGCATCGTCGACACCTGCTTGCAGCTCCACGGCGGCTACGGCTTCATGTGGGAGTATCCCATCGCCCGCGCCTATGCGGACAGCCGCATCCAGCGCATCTATGCCGGCACCACCGAGATCATGAAGGAGATCGTCGCCCGGTCTTTGTGAGTGGCGCTGCATGACGGCCAGTGCGTCCTTCGAGGCTCGCCACCGAACGATGCCGAGGCATCGCCGGGGCTCGCACCTCAGGATGAGGAGGGACTGAAACCTGCAAGCCGCGTCCGCACCTGATGCCGCGCACCCCCCCCTTCCTCATCCTGAGGTGCGAGCCTGACAGGCGAGCCTCGAAGGACGCACTTGCCCGATGCAGGCGGAAGACCTGCGACTGGTTCCCGAGGACACCCCCCAATGCCCATCGACTACGACAAGCTGAAGAACTGGCACTTCCCCGACCTCGAGCACCGCTACGAGGCGAAGGACACCATCCTCTACGCCCTCGGTGTCGGCTGCGGCGCCGATCCCGTGGACCGCACGGAGCTCCCCTTCGTCTACGAGGACGGCCTGAAGGCGCTGCCCACCATGGCCGTGGTGCTCGGCTATCCCGGCTTCTGGCTGAAGGACCCGAATACGGGCGTCGACTGGCGCAAGGTCCTGCATGGCGAGCAGGGTCTCGTCATCCACAAGCCGCTGCCCGCCACCGGCACGGTGATCGGCCGCACCCGCGTCACCGAGATCGTCGACAAGGGGCCGGGCAAGGGCGCGCTGCTCCTCTCCGAGCGCGACGTGGTCGACAAGGCCTCCGGCGACCTGCTGGCGACGCTCACCTCCACCACCTTCATCCGCGGCGAGGGCGGCTTCGGTGGCCCCTCGGGACCGACGCCCGAGCCCCATCCCCTGCCCGAGCGGGCTCCCGACGAGGCCGTCGACCTGAAGACCCTGCCCCAGGCGGCGCTGATCTATCGTCTGTCCGGGGACTACAATCCCCTCCACGCCGATCCGGACGTCGCCCGCGGCGCCGGTTTCGAGCGGCCGATCCTCCACGGCCTGTGCACCTATGCGGTGGCCGGCCGGGCGATCCTCAAGGCCTGCTGCGGCAACGACCCTGCGCGGCTGAGGCGCCTCGACGTGCGCTTCTCCGCCCCGGTCATGCCGGGCGAGACGATCCGCACCGAGATCTGGCGCGACGGCGGGGTGATCTCGTTCCGCGCCCGGGTGGTGGAGCGCGACGTCGTCGTGCTCACCAACGGCCTCGCCGAGGTCGGCTGACCCCGGCGCGGCGGCTTAGGGTCAGGCGGGAGTCAGCCCGAGCTTGCGCACGTTGTCGATCCAGACCG
This sequence comes from Phreatobacter cathodiphilus, assembly GCF_003008515.1. Taxonomy (NCBI): domain Bacteria; kingdom Pseudomonadati; phylum Pseudomonadota; class Alphaproteobacteria; order Hyphomicrobiales; family Phreatobacteraceae; genus Phreatobacter; species Phreatobacter cathodiphilus. The sequence goes on from NZ_CP027668.1 coordinate 3,813,123, forward strand.
GGCCTTCCGCGTCGTAGACCTTCTTGAAGTCGGCATGGCCGAGGACCGGCTCCTCGATGCCGAAGGTCTCGTTCAGTTTGCGGATGCGCTCGGTCTGTGCGGCCTCCAGCATCAGGGTGGAGACGGTCTCGACCATCGCCTGCGGCATGGAGGACTGGCCGAGAAAGCCGACCCAGCTCAGCAGCCGGAACACCGGGTTGTCGAGGCCCTGTTCGACGAAGGTCGCCGTGTTCGGCAGCGCCTTCATGCGCCGGGTCGAGGGAATGGCGATGGCCGTGCCGGCATTGGCGTCCAGCACCGCCTTGGCCGCCGTAAAGCTGCCCATGGCCACCTGGCTGTTGCCGGTCAGCACGTCCTGCCACATCGGCGCCTCGCCGCGATAGTTCACCACGGTCATGTCGAGCCCGAACTGCTGGTTCAGGGCGTTGCAGACGATATGGGCCATGGACCCCGCCGCATAGGAGCCGAAACTGACCCGGTTCTTGCGGGCGAAGTCGACGAATTGCGCGATGGTTGTCGCCCCCGTCGCCTTGGCGGCGACCAGCGGCAGGCTTCCGGTGGGCAGCAGAGCCAGCAGCGCGAAATCCCTGTCCGGATCGTAGGCGAGGTTCTTGAACATGACGCGGTTGCCGAACAGCGTCGTCGAGATGGTGATCATGATGGTGTGGCCGTCGTCAGGCGCGGTCTTCATCGCCTGGGCGGCGATGCCGCCGCCGGCGCCGGGCCGGTTTTCCACCACGACGGTCTGGCCGCTCTTCTGGCTGAAATACTCGCCATAGGCGCGCGCGAAGGCGTCGGTGATGCCCCCGGCCGGGAAGGCGCAGATGATCTTGAGCGGCTTGGTCGGCCAGGCGGCACCTTGGGCCCGCACCAGGGCGGGCGAGGCGAGGGGCAGGAGGGCGCCGGCGGCGACCAGCCGGCGGCGGGAGAGCGGGAAGGGCATGGGCGGTCCTCGGGATTGAACTGCGGGCTTCTGTGTCCCGTCGTGAATCGCGTTTCAGTCTAGGGCCGTCCCCGTCGAAACGGGGCTGCGACCGATCGTCAGGGCTCAGCTGGGCGTGACGCCGAGCCGGTTGAGGTGATCGAGCCAGATCGGCCCCTGGGTCTCGTAGATGTGGCGGAAGAAGCGGTGGTCCTGCGCCGTGTCGTCGATGCCGAACGTGGCGGTGAGATTGCGGATGCGTTCGGTCTTGCCGGCCTCCACCATCATGTCCGAGATCTGCTGCACCATCTCGGCGGGCATCGAGGCCTTGCCGAAGAAGCCGGCCCAGCTCATCAGGTCGAAGACGGGGTCCTTCAGGCCCTGTTCGGCATAGGTGGCGACATCCGGCAGGGTGGACATGCGCTTGCCCGTGGGCACGGCGATCGCCACGCCTGCGCCGGTGTCGAGTACGCCCTTGGCGGCGGTGTAACTGCCCATGGCCACCTGGCTGCTGCCGGTCAGCAGGTCCTGCCACATGGGCGCCTCGCCCCGGTAGTGGACGATGGTCATGTCGAGGCCGAAGCGGCGGTTCAGTTCGGCGCCGACGATATGGGCGAAGGAGCCGGCGGCATAGGAGCCGAAGCTGGTGCGGTTCTTCTTCGCGAACTCGACGAACTCGGCGATGGTCTTCGCCCCCGTCGATTTCTGCGCCACCAGCGGCAGGTGCCCGGTGGACATGATCGCGAGGAAGGAGAAGTCCTTGTCCGGGTCGTAGGGCAGGTTCTTGAACATCACCCGGTTGCCCAGCATGGTCGAGGAGATGGTGATCATCAGCGTGTGCCCGTCGTCGGGCGCCGCCTTCAGCGCCTGGGCGGCGATGCCGCCGCCGGCCCCGACGCGGTTCTCCACCACCACGGTCTGCCCGCTCTTCTGCTGGATGTAGTCGCCATAGGCGCGGGCATAGCCGTCGGTGATGCCGCCGGCCGGGAAGGCGCAGAGGATGCGCACCGGCCGGTTCGGCCAGGCCCCCTGGGCGCGCAGCAGGGGGGGCGCCGCCACGCTGGCGGCTGCGGCCAGCATGAGGCCGCGGCGGGAGAATCGATGACGCATGGTGTTCCCTCCGGATCGTTCTTGTCGGGCTTTGCCCTTGGGGCCCTCCGGGCCCGTACGAATCCTCTCACGCCTGTGGGTCAGGGTCAAATCGCCGAAACACCATTTCGGACAATGAAACAAGCGGAAACTAGTCCGCCTTGGCCCCGCCGGGTGCCCAGAGGGTCGCGCGGAACTTGTCGGTCAGCGCCCGGGCGATCTGGGTCGCTGTCTCCTGCAGCGGCGCGAGAAAGTTCCTCACCGCGTCCTCCACCGAGATGACCCCGTGCAGCATCATGATGTTGATGCTGGCGAAGACCTCGTCGCCGTCGCGCACCGGCACGCCCATGGCCCAGACGCGCCCGTCGAAGACGTGCTGGCTATAGGCCTCGTCCATCAGCGCGTAGCCCTTCTCGCGCACCTCGGCGAGGAGCGGGGCGAGCTTCTTCGGCTGGCGGGCGAGCTCGGTCGACTTGCCCGGGATGGCGGCGAGCAGGGTGATGATCCGCTCCTGCTGCTCCTCGGGGCAGAAGGCGAGATAGGCCCGGCCCATGGAGGTGGAGAGAAGCGGAAACCGGAAGCCGGGCCGCCGCGAGAACAGCATGGAGCCCGGCTCGCGCGTCGTTTGCGCCACGATCATCGCGTCGCGGTCGAAGATGGCGATGTCGGAGGGCCAGCCGATCTGCTTGCGGAACTCGTGCATGATCGGTTCGGCGACGCCGCCGATCCACAGGTGCTGGTCGTAGCCGTGGGAGAGCAGCAGGCAGCGCCCCGTTGGCAGGTACTCGGTCCGCTCCGCGTCCCGCATCACGTAGCCCTCGTGCTCCAGCGTCTCGAGCATGCGCACGATGGTCGCCTTGTTCAGGCCCGTCGCCTTGTGCAGCGAACCCACCGTCGACCGCCGCTCGGCGTTCAGCACGCGCAGGATTTCCAGGCCGCGCGACAGCGCAATGACGGGCTCGAAGGAAGGCATCTCGGGTTCCTGATCGTCCCGCCGGGCGGTGCCCGGCGGGATTCGCCAAGGATATCATCACAAACCGTATTGGATGTCCCGTTCGTCTCAGGCCGTGCGGCTGGCGCGGTCCTTCTCGTTCGCGGCGCGGATCATCTCGCTCATCGCCTGCCATTCCGCGTCCGACATCTTCGACAGACCGTAGAAATTGCCGCCCGAGGCGTTGTAGCGCGCCCCATCGATGGCGATGGTCTGGCCGGTGAGGTACTCGCAGCCGTCCGCCATCAGGAAGGTGGCGAGGTTCTTCAGCTCCTGCATCTCGCCGTTGCGCCCCATCGGGCTGCCCTCGCGGCCCTTGTCCTCCTCGGCCGCGAGGCCGGGATTGAGCCGCTCCCAGGCGCCCTTGGTGGGGAAGGGGCCGGGCGCGATGGCGTTGAGGCGGATGCCGTAGCGGCCCCATTCGGCCGCCAGCGACTGGGTCATGACGTTGATGCCGGCCTTCGACATGGCGGAGGGCACGGTGAAGGGCCCGCCGTTCCACACCCAGGTGGTGAGGATGGAGATGACCGAGGCCTTGTGGCCGCCGGCGATCCAGCGCTTGCCGCAGGCGAGCGTCACGTAGAACGAGCCGTGGAAGACGATGCCGGCGATGGCGTCGAAGCCGCGCGGCGACAGGTCCTTGGTCGGGCTGATGAAGTTGCCCGCGGCATTGTTGACGAGGCCGGTCAGGGGGCCCGCGGCAAAGATCTCCTCGATCATCTCCTCCACTGCCTGGGCGACGCGGATATCGACCGAATGGGTGATGACCTTACCGCCGTGGCGGTCCATCAGCTCGCGCGCCGTATCGTCCAGCACGCCCTTGCGGCGGCCGCAGATATGCACCGTCGCGCCGAGGCGCAGATAGTCCTCGGCCATCTCGCGGCCGAGCCCCGTGCCGCCGCCCGTCACCAGGATGCGCTTGCCGGCGAGCAGGCCGTCCTTGAACATGGTCTCCATGCGAAATCCTCCCGTCGGCCTCAGCGGCCCTTGAAATCCGGCCGGCGCTTGCCCCTGAAGGCCGCGACGCCCTCGCCGAAATCGTCGCTGCCGAAGGCGACCACCTGCGCCATGGCCTCGAATTCGAGGAAGCCCTCGATCGGCAGTTCATAGGCGCGGCGCATCAGCCGCTTGGTGAGCCCCAGCGACACCGTGGGCCCGGCGGCGAGCGCCTGCGCCGTCTCCATCGCCGCCGCCATCAGCGCCTCGGGCTCCGCGAGTCGCGCCACGAGCCCCATCTGGTGGGCCTCCTCCGCCGAAACCTCCCGGTTGGTGAGCAGGATGTCGCTGGCGCGCTGGTAGCCGACGGCGCGCGGCAGCGTATAGGCGAGGCCGAGATCGGCCGCCGCCCCGAGACCGGGAAAGCCCGCCTTGAATCGCGCCTCCCGCGAGGCGAGGATGATGTCGCCGGTCAGCGCCAGCGACAGGCCGGCGCCGGCCGCCGCTCCGTTCACCGCGCAGACGATGGGCTTGTCGGCGGTGAGCAGCGGGATCAGCCACCTGTAGGTGCGCGTCATCCGGGTCTTCACCGAGAGGGTGCCGCGGTCGTCCATGGAGCGGATGTCGCCGCCGGCGCAGAAGGCGCGGCCCGTGCCGGTGATGACGACGGCCCTGACCTCCGGATCGGCGAGGAGCCCCGGCAGGGTCTCTTCGATCCCCGCCTTGATGCCGCCGGACATGGCGTTCATCGATTTCGGCTCGTTCAGCACGAGGGTGGCGACGGCGCCGTCCCGCCTCACCAGCACCGAAGCTTCTGTCGTCGCGTCTGTCATGCCATGTCCTCCGGCGGTCGTCCGGGCAACCGCGGACGAACCGTCGTTTCAGTGGACGAAATAGTGGCACGAAACGCCAGTCCCCAATTCGGGCGGTGCCGTCAGGGCCGGGAGAGCACCAGCGGGCGGTTGTCGGCCGGGGTCTTGCTCCAGCGCCCGTCCTCCTCGCGCTTGAAGGAGAGCGTCCCCGTCCGGCCGCCGAAGACCAGGAGCTCACGCTCGAGCCGCCAGTGGCTGAGCCCGAGGGCGGCCACCGAGCGCTCGCAGCCCGTCGCCACCTCCACCGCGAAGCGTTGCTCGAGGGCGCTGGCGCCCGCCGCCAGCTCCTGCTTCAGCAGCAGGGCGCAGAGGCTGCGTCCCGAGGGCTGACCGAGGGTCCAGGCGCCGGCGATCTCGTCGGCGGTGGGCAGCGTCTTGCCTGCCAGCGCCAGGCTGGTGAGGAAATAGACGTTGGGATCGCCCTGGCGCAGGGATTCGAAGATGCCGACCTCGGTCTCCTCGAAGTCGAAGGCGGGTTGGCCGGCCCCGTCGATCCAGCGGATGGAGCCCGACGGCGCGACCGACCAGGCGACGACGGCGGCCACGGCCGGAAAGGCCCCGACGCAGCCCTCGCCGAAGGCCACCGCCCGTCCCGCTCCCGCGCGGTCGGCTTTCAGCGTCACGGCGCATTTGCGGCTGCCCGCGGGGTTGGAGAGCTCCCAGGCGCCGATCACCCGTTCGGTCAGCGCCGCATCGGGGGTGGTGGTTGCAGGAGTCTGGGCGCGCGCCGCACCGCAGGGTGCCAGACACATGACCAGCAGGGCGAAGGCGCGCAGCATGGACCGATTAGAAGCGCGATTTGTGCCGCGCGTCCACCGGCTGGCGCCGATCATGACGCCGCGAGCCTGAGGCAGCCCGTATCCGCGGATCCGGCCCGGCGCGAGATGATCGCCGCCTTGCGCCGCACGCCCCCGGACGGTGCCCGCGCGTCGCGCCGCACCGGGTTCGGCAGGATGGAGACGAGCAGCGCCGCCTCGCCGAGGCTGAGCCGCGCCGCCGGCTTGCCGAAGGCGCGCTGCGCGCCCGCCTCGATGCCGAACTCGCCGCCCGGCCCCCATTCTGCGATGTTGAGATAGATCTCCATCATCCGCCGCTTCGACCAGACGAGGTCGATCATCAGGGCGAGCGGGATTTCCAGTCCCTTGCGCACCATGGCGGTGAATCCCGTGTCGCCCTGCCAGAGGAAGAGGTTGCGCGCCACCTGCATCGGCAGGGTCGAGGCGCCGCGCGAGGGCCCGTCCTCGTCCTCGATGACGGCCATCAGCTCGCGCCAGTCGACGCCGCGGTGGCGGCAGAACTGCCCGTCCTCCGAGGCGATCAGCACCGCCGGGACCGTGCGCGCCACCGCCTCCAGCGGCACGACGCTGCGCTCGTAGCCCTTCAGCGTCACCATGCGCCAGACCATCCGTGTCGAGACCGGCGTCACCACCGTATAGAGGAGCGTCAGCACCAGCGGCGTTAGCGCGACGATCACGGCGGCGAGGACGAAACGGCGCAGGAGGCGGAGCATGTCCATCCGGAACGAGGTGACGCCCATCCCCGGCGGGGAGCGGCCGATGGTGCGTGGCGTCGACGGCTGTCCCGCCGGCTGGATCGCGGTGACCATCGCAGCGGAGGGACCCCTGACGCCATGCGTCACGATAACGCGCAATTTCGCCGATCTGACCACCGGGGTCGAAAAAATCGCCGTGGACATGCCCATCGGACTTCCCGAGACGGCCGGGCCGGGTGGCAGGGGCCCGGAGACGCTGGTGCGCCCGCTGCTGGGAGAGCGCCAGTCCTCGGTCTTCTCCGTGCCGTCGCGGGCCGCCGTCTTCGCCGCCGACTACGGCGAGGCCTGCCGCATCGCCCTCGCCACCTCCGATCCGCCGCGCAAGGTCTCCAAACAGGCCTTCTTCCTCTTTCCCAAGATCCGCGAGCTCGATGCGCTCCTGCAGGCGGAACCCGCGCTGGTCGGCCGCGTCCACGAGGTCCATCCCGAGCTCGCCTTCTGGCGGCTGAACGGCGAGCGGCCGGTGCCCCTGCCGAAGAAGGTCTCGTCCCGCGGCCACCCGCCGGGGCTCGCCCTGCGCCGGGACATGCTGGTCGGCGCGGGCTTCCCCCAATCCTTCCTCGCCGATCCTCCGCGCGGCGCCGGCCTCGACGATCTGCTCGACGCGGCGGTGAACGCCCTCGTCGCGCGCCGCCTCCACGCCGGCACGGCGCAGCCCTTTCCCGATCCGCCGCGCCGCGACGCGCATGGCCTGCCCGTCGCCATCTGGGCTTGACCACACCGGCCGAACCGGGTCCCGTGCCGGGCTCGCGAGGACCTGCCCATGATCACGCCCGACGACATCCGCGCCGCCCATGCCCGCATCGCCGGCCGGGTGCGCCGCACGCCGACCATGACGCTCGCCCCCGAGACCTTCGGCACCCCCGTGCCGGTCGCCATGAAGCTCGAATTCCTGCAGGTGACCGGCACCTTCAAGGCGCGCGGTGCCTTCAACACCCTGCTCGGCTCACCCATGCCGGCGGCCGGCGTCTGCGCCGCCTCTGGCGGCAATCACGGCATCGCGGTGGCCCATGCCGCGACGAGTCTCGGTATTCCCGCCCGAATCTTCGTCCCCGAAATCTCCTCGCCCGCCAAGATCGCCCGCATCCGCGAGACCGGCGCCGAGCTGGTGGTCGGCGGCGCCCGCTATTCCGATGCGCTGGCCGCCTGCGAGGCCCATGCGGCGGCGACCGGCGCCCTCTCCGTCCACGCCTACGACGCCTGGCCCACCATGGCCGGCCAGGGTACGGTGGGCATCGAATGGGAGGAGGATGCCGGCGGCCTCGACACCGTGCTGGTGGCGGTGGGCGGCGGCGGCCTCATTTCAGGCATCGCCCGCTGGTTCGACCGGCGGGTGAAGGTGGTCGGCGTCGAGCCCGAGGGATCCTGTGCGCTGCACGCCGCGCTCGCCGCCGGTGGCCCCGTCGACGTCGACGTGCAGTCCATCGCCGCCGATTCGCTCGGCGCCCGCAACGTCTTTGCCCGCGTCCACGCGACGGCCGCCGCCTATGTCGATCAGGTCGTGCTGGTGCCGGACGCGGCCATTCGCGAGGCGCAGAAGCGGCTCTGGCTCGGCCTGCGGGCGGCGAGCGAGCCGGGCGGCGCGGCGGCCCTCGCGGCCCTCCTCTGCGGCGCCTACCGGCCCTCTCCCGGAGAGCGGGTGGGGGTTCTCGCCTGCGGCGCCAACGTCGATCTCGCCGCCCTCGCGGCGGCCGTCGACGCGTCCTGAGCGCTGACCGATCCGTGATCGGATCTCCGCCATGAAAAGGTGGTTTTTGGGACCTAGCGTGCTAGCCTGAAAGTTGCAGGAGACCTCGAACCGGAGCGGATCTTGAGCGACGGCATGGACAGGGAACGGCCTCCGGCCCCCAACGAGCATCACCTCGCTCTCGGTCACGCGATCGACCGCGCCAAACTCGTCATCCTCTGGGAGCGGGTCTGGCCGCGCCTGGTGCTCTTCCTCGGCATTTTCGGCGGCGTCCTCGCCGTCTCCTGGCTCGGCTTCTGGCAGGTCGTGCCCTATTGGGCCCGTTTCGGCGGCGTCCTCTTCGTCCTCGCCCTGCTGCTGGGCGCAGCCTGGCCGCTCCTGACGATTCGGCGTCCCTCCGACCAGGAGGCGCTGCGCCGCATCGACCGCGCGACGGAGGGCGGCCACCGTCCCGCCACCGCGCTCGCCGACGGCCTCGCCACATCCGACGACCCCTTCGCCAAGGCCCTGTGGGAGGAACACCGCGCCCGCGTCGCCGCCGCGGCCGGCCGGCTGCGCACCGGCATCCCGACCCCGCGGATGCCGAGCCTCGACCGCTACGCCATCCGCGCCCTCGCCCTTCTCCTCATCGTCCCCGCCTTCTTCCTCGCCGGCGAGGAGCGCACCCAGCGCCTCCTGACCGCCTTCGACTGGCGCGCCCCGCCGGTGCCGATCAACTACCGCATCGACGCCTGGGTAACGCCGCCGGCCTATACCGCCCGCCCCCCGGTGATCCTGCCGACGCGCCGCGTGAGCGACGGCGCGCCCGCCGCCCATGCCGCCGCCGAGCCCGAAATCTTCCGCGTGCCGGCCGGTTCCGTCGTCACCCTGCGCGTTGCCGGCCTCGCCGATGTCGCGGTGAAGCCGGAGGGCGGCATCGCCGCCGCGCCGGTCCCGGAACGCGCCGAGGGCGCTCCCCCGGCCACGGCGCAGACGTCCCCCTCGGCCCTCGCCGAATCCCGCTGGACCGTGACGCAGAACGGCAGCCTTTCGGTCAGCGGGTCCGGCGCCCAGCCGCTCGCCTGGCGCTTCGAGGCCATTCCGGACGGGGCTCCCACCATCGCCTTCGAGCGCGCCCCGCAGACCGACCAGCGCAACCAGTTCGTGCTCTCCTACAAGGTCGAGGACGACTACGGCGTGAAGGAAGCCGAGGCGACCCTGTCTCTGGCGCCCTCGGCCCTCGCCCTGCAGCGCGAGGCCGCCCGCCCGCTCGCCGACCTGCCGCCCCTGCCGCTCAGCCTTCCCCAGGCCCGCACCCGCCAGGGCAGCGGCCAGACGGCGCGCGATTTCGTCGCCCATCCCTTCGCCGGCCTGCAGGTGGCGGTGAAGCTCCGGGCGAAGGACGATGCCGGCAACGAGGGCTTCTCCGAAACCGTCTACGGCACCCTGCCGGCGCGCGTCTTCTCCAAGCCCCTGCCGCGCGCCCTCGTCGAGCAGCGCCGCATCCTCGCCCTCGATGCCAATGCGGCCCCGCGCGTCGCCCGGGCGCTGGAGGCGCTGACCACGGCGCCCGATCGCTTCGGCATGGAGACGCCGGTCTATCTCGGCCTCAGGACCGCCTATTTCCGCCTCGTCCGCGCCCGCGACGACGCCGCCCTCGTCGAGGTGATGGACTATCTCTGGGACATCGCCGTGCGCATGGAGGACGGCGACGTTTCCGAGGCCGAGCGCGCCGTCTCCCAGGCCGCCGAGCGCCTGCGCCAGGCCATCGAGCGCGGCGCCTCCGAGGAGGAGATCCGCCGCCTGTCGCAGGACCTGCGCCAGGCCATGGACCGGCTGATGCGCGAACTCGCCGAACAGGCCATGCGCAACCGCCAGGACGGCAACCAGCAGCAGGCGCAGCGCGATCCCAACGCGCGGCAGGTCCGTCCGCAGGACCTGCGCGACATGCTCAACCGCATCGAGAACCTCGCCCGCAATGGCGCCCGCGACCAGGCCCAGCGCCTGATGCAGGAGCTGCAGCAGATGCTGCAGGGCCTGCAGGCCGGCCGCCAGCAGCAACAGCAGCAGGGCGAGAACGGCGAGCAGGGCGAACAGGGCGAGAGCCCGCTCGACCGCCTGGCCGACATGATCCGCCGCCAGCAGCAGCTGCGCGACGACACCTTCCGCCGCAACCAGGAGCAGCGCCGCGCCCAGCGTGGCCAGCAGCGCCCCGGCCAGCGCGGCCAGCAGGGCCAGCAGCAGCAACCGGGACAGCAGGGCCAACAGGGCGAGGGCGAGCAGGGCTACGACCAGCTCGGCGACGCCCAGCGCCAGCTCCGCGAACTCCTCGACCAGCTTCGCGAGCAACTCGGACAGCAGGGCGAGGGCGAAGGCCAGGGGCAGGGCCAGTCGGAGGGCGGCCGTCAGGCGCAGGAGGGCATGGGTAATGCCGGCCGGGCCATGCGCGAGGCGGAGGAAGCTCTCGGCCGCGGCAACGGCCAGGGCGCCACCGACGCCCAGGGCCGCGCCCTGCGCAGCCTACAGCAGGGGGCCCAGGGCCTCGCCCAGCAGATGCAGGAAGGTCAGGGCCAGGGTCAGCAGGGCCAGCCCGGCCAGCCGGGGGGCCGCCAGGGCCAGGCCGGCAACCAGGATTACGATCCGCTGGGACGGCCGACGCGCGGCCGCGAGGCCAACGAGAACTCGGACGTGCGCATTCCCAATGCCGGCGAGGGCGCGGCCCAGCGGGCCCAGCGCGTGCTGGAGGAGCTGCGCCGCCGCCTCTCGGACCAGGATCGGCCGCAGATCGAGATGGAGTATATCGAGCGCCTGCTGCGCGGCCTGCAGATCCAGTAGCCGCTCAGGCCTCCGCCGCCGGCAGCTCCCAGACCTCGCCGGGGCGGATGGCGCGGAACAGGTCGGGCGCGATGGCGCGCTCGGCGAGGGCCGCATGCAGCGCCAGGCGCGGCTCCTCGATCGCCTCGTTGGTGAGCTGCACCGTGCCCCAGTGGTGGGCGAGCGCCCGGCGCGCGCCGCAATCGATCATCACCTGCACCGCCTCGGCCGGGTTCATGTGCTGGTCGCGCATGAACCAGCGCGGCTCATAGGCGCCGATCGGCAGGATGGCGAGGCGGAAGCCGCCGAACCGCCGCTTCGCCTCGCGGAAGTGGTGGCCGTCGCCATAGCCGGTATCGCCGATGTGGTAGACGAGGCCGCCCGGCGCCTCGATGACGAAGGCCGCCCACAGCGCCTTGTTGCGGTCGAACAAGCCCCGCGCCGTCCAGTGCCGCATCGCGGCGAGATGCACGGCCATGCCGTTGCCGATCTCGATGCGGTCGCCCCAGTCGTGGGCCTCGGCACGGATGGCGGGATCATGGGCCTTCATGATGGCGTCCTGGCCGAGCGGCGTGATCACCCTCGGCTGGTGGACGGCCTGAAGCCGCGACAACGTCTCCACGTCGAGATGGTCGTAGTGCCCGTGGCTGACGAGGACGAGGTCGATCTTCGGCAGGGCGTCGAAGGCGATGCCCGGGGCGTTGACCCGCTTCGGCCCTGCAAAGGAGACCGGCGACACCCGCTCGGACCAGACCGGATCGAAGAGGATGTTCAGGCCGCGCGTCTGCATCAGGATCGTGGCGTGGCCGACATAGGAGAGGCGGACGGCGTCGCCATCGACCCGCGGCGGCGGTACGTCCGCATGGTCCGAGGGCCAGCTCTCCGGCCAGCGCGCCCTTTCGTCGCCGCCGAACTGCCAGCGCAGCAGGTCGGTGAAGGCCTTGGGCGGCGAGCCGTGCGGGTCGAAGAAGCGGGTGCCGTCGAAATGGTCGCTGACCGGGCCGGAATAATAGGGCTGGCTGCGATAGGCGAAGGCGCCGCCGGCGCCGCCGATGACCGGCAGCGAAGCGAGCACGCCGAGGAGGCGGCGGCGGTTGAGCTTGGAGCGAGGCGGAGCCGGGGGCTTGCTCATGCCGGCAGTCAGCCGCCGGTCATGGGCGGAAAGAAGGCGATTTCCCGCGCACCCGCCAAGGGAGCGTCCGGTTTCACGTGGACTTGATCGAGGGCGGCGCGAATCACCGTGCGGTTCTCGAAGGCATGGGCATAGCCCTCGCCGCGGCCGATGAGATGGGCGATGAGATCGGCGACGGTGACGACCCCGGCCGGCGGCTCGATCTCCTCCGAGGCGAGGCCGATCCGCTCGCGCACCCAGGCGAAATAGAGCACCTTCACGGCTCGTCCTCCTCGATCAGGTGGCCGGCCCCGGCGCGAAAATAGTCGTAGCCGGTATAGAGCGTGAGGATGGCCGCGCACCAGAGCAGCACGATGCCGACCAGGGTCACCCCGGGCACGATCTGGTCGCCGGCAGGGCCCGCGATGAGAAAGCCGACGGCGACGAGTTGCACCGCCGTCTTCCACTTGGCGAGCCGGGTCACCGGCACCGAGACGCGCAGCTCGGCGAGGAATTCCCTGAGGCCCGAAACCAGGATCTCGCGCGCCAGGATCACCATGGCCGCCCACAGCGACCAGCCGAGGATGGTGCCGTCGGCGGCCAGCATCATCAGCACGATGCCGACCAGGAGTTTGTCGGCGATGGGGTCGAGCATGCGGCCGATGGCCGAGTGCTGCGACCAGGCGCGGGCGAGGTAGCCGTCGAAATAGTCGGTGATGGCGGCGACGATGAAGATGCCGAGCGCCACCCAGCGCAGCCAGATGCCGCCCTCGTAGATGACCTGGGCGAAGAGGCAGGCGGCCACCAGCGGCACGGCGAGGACGCGGCCGTAGGTGAGGAGGTTCGGGACGCTGTAGGTCTTGCCGCGGCGCGGGCGGTCGATCGGATCAGCCGAGCTCATCATCTTGTGATGGACGAGGGGGCCGGCCGGGTCAATGGAAACCCATGTCGTGGCGCGCCGCCTCTGGACAGAACGTCGTGAGCGGCTAGAACCGCGGCATGAAACCCGCCGAGATCGTCGCGTCCTGCCTCAACCGACCCTGGCTGTCGGGCGCCCTCGCGATCGCGGCCGGCGCCACGGGCACGATCCTCGGCGCCTGGTTCTTCGAACTGGTGGTCGGCCTGCCGCCGTGCCCGCTCTGCCTGCAGCAGCGCGTCCCCTATTACGCGGTCATCCCCGCCGCGCTCGTGGTCGCCTTCATGGCCTGGAAGCGCTGGCCCGGCGCCCTCGTCCGCCTCGGACTTCTCCTTCTGGCGGGCCTGATGATCTGGGGTGCCGGGCTCGGCGTCTACCATGCGGGGGCGGAATGGGGTTTCTGGCAGGGGCCGACCACCTGTGCCCAGCCGACCGTCATCGCCCGCAACCCCGCCGACCTCCTGCGCCAGTTGCAGACGGCAAAACCCCTCGCCGATTGTACGGTCGCCGCCTGGCGCTTCCTCGGCCTGTCGCTCGCCGGCTGGAACGTGCTGATCGCCTCGGCCCTGGCGCTGGTGGCGCTCGCCGCCGCCAGCTGGCCCCGCGCCGACACGGCTTTGGCGGCGTGACCGAGCCGACGGCCTCCCCGCCGGTTCATCCGCCTCCGGCCATCTCGTTGCGCCGCGCCGTTCTGGCGGCGGGACGGGCCGGCACCTCGTCATAGCGCTGGATGACATAGGCCTCCCGCACCTCGGATGTCGTGAGTTCCAGGAGGTAGGCCGCGACGTCGAGGCCGAGGGACCTTGCCCTCTCGGTTGCTCCCTCCAGTTCGACGACGAGCCGTCCGATCTCATCGGATCGTTTCATCATAGCCTCCTCACGCTGCCTGGCGCTGCATCTGTGTCCGCCCCGCCTCGCGCGCGGCATAGCCGTAAATGACGTCCTGTGCCGTCCGGTGGCGCGCCTCGGCCTCCTCGTCGGGCACCGCCGCGACGAGGAAAGGCTCCGTGCCCCGCGCGTGGCGCAGATAGGTCTCGAGGGCGTCGAGTGCCTCCTCGTTCGTGGCCGCCGAGGTCGCCCGCAGCTCCTGCCCCTCGGCGAGGCGAAGCGCCTCGTGCGCGGCCATTTCGAGGAGCGTCTGCAAAAAGCGCGCCTGGCGTCTGCGGGCCAGCACCGCGGTCTGGACGACCAGCGTGGCGAGATAGTCGTCGGTCTCGGCCGACGGATAGGGTTTCAGACCATGCATCCTTGCCTCCTCCGGTCTAGTTCAGGCCATGACGGCGTGCAGCGGGGTCGCGGCGATGCCGCGCCCTGCGAAGCCGTCGAGGACGTCGGGCGTGACGTCCATCACGCCGGCGATCACCGGCCCCCCGTCGATGTCGGTGATGGGACCGAGCGGCGTCGGCCAGAAGCCCATTTCCAGGAACCGGGTCACCCAGACCGGGTGGCCCTCCCAGGTCATCTGCTCGATGCCGTTGGCGAGGCAATGCTCGACGACGGCGCGGGCCATCTCACCGGAGCCACGCGACCAGCTGCCGTCGCCGCGATATTTCGGATCGATGGCCAGGCGCGTCCATTCCCAGATCTGCGGCCCCCGCGGAATCCCGCGTGGCGCGAGTTGCGGATAGGCGTCGCTGAGGAGATGCGGCCATTGCGTCGGCAAGAGCCGGGTATAGACCCGCAGATTGTCGCGCTCGTCGAGAATGAGGAAGTGGCGGGCCGTCTCGACGTCGAACTGGTCGATCTCACGCCCGTCCGGCTTGCGAAGCCGTTCCCACCCCAGTTCCTCCACGAAGATGCGATGGCGAAGCCGGAAGGCCTCATCCATCAGGGACGCGTGCCGGGCGATGTCGCGCCCGTCGATGACGAGAAGCCGCATGCCAACCCTCCCAAGGTGACCGAGGGGAAGGGTGGGTTGCGACGGGCCTTTCTGTCATTGGCCCGATCGGACTATTGCGCTCTGCCACGCAGCGCCGCGAACCTCAGGGGATGATCTTCCGGCGCAGGCAGCGGGCGACGAGATGGGCGCGGGACGTGCAGCCTGTCCGCTCCAAGGCGCTGGCCAGATGATTCTTCACCGTGTTCTCGGAGATCGCCAGGATCTGACCGATCTCCCAGTTGGACTTGCCCTCGGCGGCCCAGCGGATGCATTCGATCTGCTGCGGCGTCAGGCCGAAGGATCCTCCGCCGTCGCCCGGCAGCCTCGCCCGCCGGATCGCTTCGTAACCGTAGAGGCTGATGAGATGGAGCGAGCGCTGCTCGCGTCTCGACAGGGTCACCCGGTCGGCGCCGAAGGACACGCAGGCGTCCAACCCGCCTCCGGAGTGGATCGGCACGCAATAGCCGTCCGCGAGGCCGAAATCACCGGCCTCGTCCAGGATGAGAGCCTGCTCGCGGCTGATCGTCGGGGTGCGGGATTCGCTCCAGACGAAAGGCATGACCGAGCTCATCACCTTCCGCATCGCCGGATCGATCTGGGCATAGTTGCGGCTGTTGTAGCGATCCCACCAGCCCTGCGGCCAATGATGGACCAGCACGAGCGCCTCGAGGTTCTGATGGGGGAGAGGCACGCCGGTGACGATGAGGGAGGAAAAGCCGAAATGGCGCATCACGCCCACCAGTTCGGTCATGACCTGGTCAGGCTCGGTCCTTCCTTCCAGACGATCGATCACATCGAACGCATAGCGGTCGACGTCCAGTACTCCGCCCGCCATCCGAGCCTGCTCCCCAGGACCACACCGATTCAGCGTGCAAAACCTGCAAGACGCAATCTACGGATAATTACAGATATAACCATGTGCCCGAGAGGCTGGGCGCCACCATCCCGGAGCACGGCGACGCCGGTCCCGTCGGACGCCTCCGCGCGGCACTCGGCCGCGGACCCGAGGCATTTCGCTCCGAAGCCTACGGCTCCAGCTCGGTGTCCCAGTAGAGATAGTCCATCCAGCTCTGGTGCAGGTAGTTCGGCGGGAACAGCCGGCCGTTGGCGTGCAGGTCCTGCACGCTCGGGGCGAAGGGCATGCGCGCGAGGTGGAGGCCCGATTCCTTCAGCGTCTTCGAGCCCTTGCTGAGATTGCAGGGCGAGCAGGCCGTCAGCACGTTGTCCCAGGTGGTCTGGCCACCCTTGGAGCGCGGGATCAGGTGGTCGAAGGTCAGGTCCTCGCCGTGGCCGCAGTACTGGCAGCGGAAACGGTCGCGCAGGAAGACGTTGAACCGGGTGAAGGCGGGATTGCGCGACGGCTTCACATAGGTCTTGAGCGACACCACGCTCGGCAGCCTCATCTCGAAGCTCGGCGAGTGGATCGCCTTCTCGTAGGTCGAGACGACGGTGACGCGGTCGAGGAAGACGGCCTTGATCGTATCCTGCCACGACCACAGCGACAGGGGATAGTAGCTCAGCGGGCGATAATCCGCGTTGAGCACCAGGGCCGGCCATGAACCAGGAGAAATGGCGGTCGAAACCGGCAGGTCCCCGGGCGATACGGCGACCGTCAAGATGAACTCCTTGCGATCGGGCGGCTCGGCGATTCGCGAGCCGCGAATTCAGGCACTGACCGATACTATGGGGATCGTGTCGCTCTTGTGAAGCCCAAAGGGCAGGTCATCACGCCGTCGTGGCAGGAATGGCCGCCCGGCCTTTCAGCGCGGCGTAGTGGGCCCAGAGGAGCCGGGCCGCCGCGGCGCGACGGGGCCGCCAGCGTTCGGCGACGGCGATCATGGTCCCGGCATCCGGCCGCGCGGCGAGGCCGAGCGCGTCCTGCACCGCCGCCTGCAGCGCGATGTCGCCGGCCGGCCAGGCATCGCCGTGACCGAGGCAGGTGAGGAGATAGACGTCGGCGGTCCAGGGCCCGATGCCCTTGACCCGGGTCAGCGCCGCATGGGCCGCCTCGGCCTCCATCGCCGGCAGCGCCTCGAGGTCCAGCGTGCCGTCGAGGACCGCCGCCGCGACGGCCCGCAGCGTGCGCGTCTTCGGCCGCGACTGGCCGCAGGCGCGGTAATCCTCGTCGCTCGCCGCCGCCAGCCGTTCGGGGGTCACCGCGCCGAGCACCGACAGCGTCCGGCTCCAGATCGCCTGCGCCGCGAGCGTCGAGATCTGCTGGAACACCACCACGTGGACGAGGCCCTCGAAGCCCGCCGGTCGCCGGCGCAGCGGAGGGATGCCGCGCTCGGCATGCAGCCGGCCCATGACCGGGCACTGTGCCGCCAGCACCGCCAGCATGGCGCTCAGATCCTCGTCCGTCTCGATCCGCATCGCGTCCAGTCTTGCGCCCCGCCCCCGCCTCGACCATAGGCTCAGCCATGGCGGCCGCGCACCACCCGATTGCTGACAGACCGGTCCTGCGCTTCGCGCCGAGCCCCAACGGCCTGCTCCATCTCGGCCATGCCCGTAGCGCACTGGAGAACGAGAGGATGGCGGCAGCCCTCGGCGCGCGCCTGCTGCTGCGCATCGAGGACATCGACCGCACCCGCTGCCGCCCCGAGTTCGAGGCGGCGATGATCGAGGATCTCGCCTGGTTGAGGATAGCCTTCGAGACGCCGTACCGCCGCCAGTCGGAGCATCTCGCCGACCATGCCGCCATGCTGGCGCGGCTTGCCGCCATGGGCCTCGTCTATCCGAGCTTCGAGAGCCGTGCCGAGCTGAAGAGCCTCGCCGCCGCGAGGGCGGCCGAGAGCGGACGGCCCTGGCCGGCCGATCCCGACGGCGCGCCGCTCTATGCCGGCCGCGGCCGCGACATTCCGCCGGCGGAGGCCGCGGCGCGGGTGGCGGCGGGCGAGCCCCATGCGCTGAGGCTCGACATGGCGACGGCCATGGCGCGGCTGGCGGGCCCGCTGAGCTGGACCGAGACGGATGCGACCGGCCGGCCGCAGCGGGTGGTGACGGCACAGCCCGAGCGCTGGGGCGACATCGTCCTCGCCCGCAAGGAACTCGCCACCAGCTATCACCTCGCCGTCGTCACCGACGATGCGCTGCAGGGGGTGACCCATGTGGTGCGTGGCGAGGACCTGTTCGAGGCCACCGCCGTCCACCGGCTGCTGCAGGACCTCCTCGGGCTTCCCGCCCCTCTCTACCGCCACCATGGCCTCGTGCTGGGGCCCGATGGGAAGAAGCTGTCAAAGAGCGACCAGGCGGAGGGATTTCGGGGGCTGCGGGAGGCGGGCCTGACGGCCGGGGACCTTCGGCGGCAGTTGGGGTTCTAACGAGGCCCACTCGGGCCAGAGATGAAGCGTCGCCTCCGCGTCATGCCCGGCCTTGTGCGGGGCATCCACGAATTCCCTGGAGGGCGGTGGTCAAGTCGTGGGTGCCCGGGATCAACCCGGGCATGGCGGCAAGGGTGGCGGATCAATCGTGGGCCTGCCGTGTCCGTTCGCGCCCTCAGATCGCCCGGCCGGCCGCCGCCCAGTAGGGATCGCGCAGGCGGCGCTTGAAGATCTTGCCCGAATCCTCGCGTGGCAGGTCGTCGCGGATTTCGATATGCCGCGGCAGCTTGTAGTCGGCAATGCGGGTGGACAGCTCCGCCTTGAGTGCCGCCGGGTCGATCTCCACCCCGGGCTGCGGCGCAATCACCGCCATGATGCTCTCG
The DNA here is from genome assembly GCF_003008515.1 of Phreatobacter cathodiphilus. Classification (NCBI taxonomy): domain Bacteria; kingdom Pseudomonadati; phylum Pseudomonadota; class Alphaproteobacteria; order Hyphomicrobiales; family Phreatobacteraceae; genus Phreatobacter; species Phreatobacter cathodiphilus. The sequence goes on from NZ_CP027668.1 coordinate 3,831,574, forward strand.
CCGAACTCCGCGTGGGGAATGCCGAAGACCGCGCAGTCGCGCACCTGCGGCAGGGCGAGCAGCGCCGCCTCGATCTCGGCGGGGTAGATGTTCACCCCGCCGGCGATGATCATGTCGCGCTTGCGGTCGCAGAGGAAGACATAGCCGTCGGGGTCGACATAGCCGATGTCGCCGCAGGTGATGAAGCCGGCGTCGTCCACCTCGGCGCGCTTCTCCGGCGCCTTGTGGTAGGTGAAGTCGGGATAGCCCGCGATGCGGCAGAAGAGCTCGCCGGTCTCGCCCGGCGGGACCTCCCGGCCGTCTTCGCCCAGCACCCTGATCTCCGCGCCCGGCGACAGCCGGCCGACCGAGCCGGGCTTCCTCAGTGCATCCTCCGACGTCGCGAAGGTGACGGGCCCCGTCTCGGTGCCGCCGTAGAATTCGTGGATGACCGGGCCCCACCAGGCGATCATCGCCGCCTTGACGTCGGCGGGACAGGGCGCCGCGGCGTGGATGACGAAGCGCAGCGAGGAGAGGTCGTAGCGGCTGCGCACCGCCTCGGGCAGTTTCAGCAGGCGCACGAACATGGTCGGCACCATGAAGATCGTGTCGATGCGATGCTCCTCGATCAGCCGCAGCATCTCCTCGGCGTCGAAGCGCGGCATCAGCACCAGCACGCCGCCGAGCCGTCCCGCCCGGATGCCGAAGGAATTGGGCGCGGAGTGGTAGAGCGGTCCCGGCAGCAGGGCCCGCACACCGGGCCTGAGGCCGTAGACGAGGGCGCGCAGGCCCTCGGTCGCCTTCGCCTCCTCCGGCGTCGGCGCCTTGCGCTTGACGCCTTTCGGCTTTCCCGTCGTGCCGGAGGTGTAGATCATGCTCATCGGCGCCGGCCGCGCTGCGCCCTCATAGGGCGCAGCGCCCGCCAGCCAGAGGTCGAGGTCGCGCGCTCCGGCCGGCAGTTCCGCCGCGGCGGGAGGCGGAAAATGCTGAGCCACCTCCGGCGGCACCGGTACGCGGAAGACCGCGAGGCTGCCCGGCAGATGGCCGTCGAGCGGCGCCAGCAGGTCCTCGTGGCCGACAAGGACCTTCGCCTCGCAATCGTCGAGGATGTAACGCACCTCGTCCGCCTTCAGGTGCCAGTTCACCGGCACCGCATAGGCGCCGAGCATGGCCGCGCCATAGGTCGCCTCCAGGAAGGCAATGTCGTTGCGCATTAGGATGGCGACGCAGTCGCCGGGGCCGACGCCGAGCCTGTCGAGACCGCCGGCGATGCGCCGGGCGCGCTCCTCCACCACCGCCGGATCACGCTGCCGTTCGCCGCTGACGATGCCGCGCGACGTGCCCTGCGAACCCTCAGCCATCGTCGCGCTCCCTTCCCTTATTCCGGCCGGGTCAGTTGACCGCCCGTGCCCGTCCCTCCCAATGGGGACGCCTCAGGTCCGTCTTGAGGATCTTGTTGGCCTGCGACAGCGGCATGGCCTCGCGCACCTCGATGGTCTGCGGGCACTTGAAGCCGGCGATGCGCGTCTTGCAGTGGGCGATGATCTCCTCGGCCGTGGCGCTCTGCCCGGCCTTGAAGGTGACGACGGCATGCACCGCCTCGCCCCAGACGGGGTGCGGCACGCCGATCACGGCGCATTCGCGGATGGCGGGGTGGGTGAGCACGGCGTTCTCGACCTCGATGGAATAGACGTTCTCGCCGCCGGTCACGATCATGTCCTTGATGCGGTCGGAGACGTAGACATAGCCGTCGGCGTCGAGATAGCCGGCATCGCCGGTGTGCATGTAGCCGCCGCGCAGCGCTTCCGCCGTCATTTCCGGCTGGTTCCAGTAGCCCTTCATCACCAGCGGGCCGGCGACGATGATCTCGCCGATGGCGCCCACCGGGACGTCGTTGTCGTCCGGGTCGACGACGCGCAGGTCGCAGCCGACGACGACCCGCCCGCCGGAGGCGAGACGGTGGATTTTCGCCGGATCGAGCGAGTGATCGTCGGGTTCGAGATAGGTGCAGGCTGGCGACAGCTCGGTCATGCCGTAAGCCTGGGCGAAGCGCACATGCGGCAGCCGCCGCATCAGCGCCTCCAGCGTCGCCACCGGCATGGGCGCGCCGCCATAGCCGATCACCTGCAGCGAGGAGAGGTCGTAGCGGTCGAGGTCGGGCTCGTTGAGGATCATCGTCATCATGGTCGGCACCATGGACGTGAAGGTGATGCGGTGCTGCTGGATCGCCTCCAGGACGCCCTTCACCGTGAAGCGCGGAATGACCACGTGGGTGGCGCCGAGCAGCGTGTTGGTGAAGACCCGCGACCCCGCCGCCGCGTGGTAGAGAGGCCCGGCATGAAGCCCGACGACGGAGCTGTCGAGCTTGGTGTGAACCATGCCGCCGAACGAGTTCGACATGCAGTTGATGTGGGTGAGCATGACGCCCTTGGAGCGTCCCGTCGTGCCGCCGGTGTAGAACAGCACCGCCACGTCATCGCCGTTGCGCCGGGCGTCCTCGACCGGTTGCTGCGCGGCGAGCGCCGCCTCGTAGGCGATCATGCCGCTGGGAAGCGCGCCCTCGCCCGCAAAGATCACGTGGGCGAGGTCCGGACATTGCGGCCGGAGCGCCTCGGCCAACTCCACGAACTCGTCGCCGACGAGCAGCACCTTGGCGCCGCTGTCCTGCATCAGGAAGGCGGTCTCGGGCAGTGCATAGCGGGTGGAGACCGGCACGGCGATGCCGCCGGCCCAGAAGGCTGCGAAGAAAAACTCGAGATAGCGGTCGGAGGAATGGGAGAGCATCGCGACCCGGTCGCCCGGGCCGACGCCGAGGCCGCGCAGAACGCCCGCGAGCCGCGCCACACGATCGGCGAACTGCTTCCACGTCCAGCGCCTTTCGGCGAAGATCACGGCGGTCTTGGTGGGAAAGAGGCGCCGGGCGCGATGCACGGCGAGGGTGAGCTGCATGGTCACGACGCCGAACCCCGCGCCGCTCCGCCCTGCCGTGTCGTCCTCGTCATGCGCCTGCCCCATGCGGTGCCCGCCCGTCGGCGGACACAGTCCATCATGAAGCGCTATTTCTCACCATGAAACACGGTTTCGCAACCGCGCCGGACGGGGGATGGGCGTCTGCGGCGCGACCGCGCCCTCAGATCTCATAGCTGAAACCGTCGACCGATTCTCGCGCCAGGATCTGGTCCATGGCCCGCGACGGCTCGGCGCAGCCGGCGGTGCCGACGGGTTTGGCCGGTACGCCGGCGACCGTGGTGTTCGGCGCCACCGCATGCAGCACCACCGATCCCGCGGCGACACGGGCACAGCGGCCGATCTCGATATTGCCGAGGATCTTGGCGCCCGCGCCGATGAGCACGCCACGGCGCACCTTCGGATGGCGGTCGCCGGCCTCCTTGCCGGTGCCGCCGAGGGTGACGTTCTGCAGGATCGACACGTCGTCCTCGATCACCGCCGTCTCGCCGACCACGAGGCCGGTGGCATGGTCGAGGAAGACGCCCTTGCCCATGACGACGGCGGGATTGATGTCGGTCTGGAAGACTTCCGACGACCGGCTCTGCAGATAGAGCGCGAAGTCGCGGCGCCCGCGGCCGAGCAGCCAATTGGCGAGGCGATGGGTCTGCAGGGCGTGGAAGCCCTTGAAGAACAGCACCGGCTCGATCAGCCGATCGGCGGCGGGATCGCGGTCGATCACCGCGGCGGCGTCCGCCCGCATGGCCGCCGCCATGGCGGAGGAGGCGGCCAGGGCCTCGGTGAAGGCGTCGTGGAGGACGTCGGCCGGCACGTCGCCGGTGGCGAGACGCGCGGAGATGCGGCGTGCGACCGCATCCTCGAAGGAGGAGGCCCGGCCGATGGTGCGCAGGACCAGCGTCGCCAGTTCCGGATTGGCGGAGGCCATGGCATTGGCTTCGCTGCGCAGCCGGTGCCAGGCGAGATCGGCCGTATCGGCGGGCAGGGGGATGATGGTTCCCGTCGCTTGGGTCTTCGCCATGGAACGATCCTCCGCAGCATGGGTGGAAGGGAATAAGGGCACTGTCCCCGGCGGATTCAAGTCAAATCGCCGGGATAGAACGGCCGTCTCTGATCGCGGTTCGTGGTGGGATACGCGTTTTGTGAGGAAAGGCGTTGGGAGGCGAACGATCTCCCCATGCCATGGCCCTGCATCGGGCGAGTGCGTCCTTCGAGGCTCACACCGGCGCTGGCAAGCAGCGCCTATGCTCGCACCTCAGGATGAGGTGGGTGGCGTGTGGCATCAGCGACTGAACAGGCCGCGACGGCTGCGGTCTGCGACCGGGGTGCAATCCACAGCCGTCCTCATCCTGAGGTGCGAGCGGAAGCGAGCCTCGAAGGACGCAATGGCCGGGATGCAGCACCGGCGCCGCGGCCGGCCCGTCACACCGCCATGGCCTGTTTCTCGCGCCGCCGCTGCACGGAAGAGGGAATTCGCAGCGCCTCGCGGTATTTCGCCACCGTCCGGCGGGCGATGTCGATGCCGGAGGCCTTGAGCTTGTCCATGATGGCATCGTCCGAGAGCACGTCGTCGGGCGTCTCGGCGTCGATCATCTGCTTGATGCGATAGCGTACTGCCTCGGCCGAATGGCTTTCGCCGCCCACTTCCGAGTTCGCGATGGACGAGGTGAAGAAATACTTCATCTCGAAAATGCCGCGGCTGGTGGCGATCGACTTGTTGGAGGTGACGCGCGACACGGTCGATTCGTGCATGCTGATGGCGTCGGCGATCGTCTTCAGGTTCAGCGGCCTGAGATATTGCACGCCGAGGGCGAAGAAGGCGTCCTGCTGCCGCACGATCTCGGTGGCGACCTTCAGGATGGTGCGGGCGCGCTGGTCGAGGGCGCGGGCGAGCCAGGTCGCCGTCTGCAGCGCGTCGGCGAGGAAGGTCTTTTCCGTGTCGCTCTTCGTCGTCTTCGACACGCGGGCGTAATAGCTCTGGTTGACCAGGACCTTGGGCAGGGTCTCGCTGTTCAGCTCGACGATCCAGCCGCCGTCGGGGCCGGCCCGCACCATGACGTCCGGCACCAGCGGCTGGACGGGGGCGAAGCCGAAGGCGAGGCCCGGCTTGGGATTGAGGCGACGGATCTCCGCCACCATGTCGGCGAGATCCTCGTCGTCCACCGCGCAGATCTTCTTCAGCGCCTGGTAGTCGCGCTTGCCGAGCAGGTCGAGATGACCGACCAGCGCCTGCATGGCCGGGTCGAAGCGGTTCTTGTCCTTGAGCTGGATGGTCAGGCATTCGGCGAGGTTGCGGGCCGCGACCCCCGAGGGCTCGAAGCTCTGGATCACCTCCAGCACGCTGGTGACGTCCTCGATCTCGGCGCCGAGCCGCTCGGCCACCTCCTCGACGGTGACGGTGAGATAGCCGGCCTCGTCAACCGCATCGATCAGCATCTGGCCGATGAGCCGGTCCGCCTGGGTCTCCACCGCGAGGGTGAGCTGGTTCGACAGGTGGTCGACGAGCGACAGGTCGGCGGAGACGAAGGCCTCCAGATTGTAGTCCTCGTTGTCGCTGCCGCCCGAGCCGACATTCGACCAGGACGAGGTCATCGGGTCGGAGGCGGCGTCGGCATGGCGGGCCTCGGGGCCCTTGTCGTCGGGGAAGACGTTTTCGAGATCGGTGCCCAGCCGCTCCTCGATGTCGGTGCGGCTGTTGCCCATGTCGTCGCCGAGCCAGTCGCCCGCCTGGGCGTCACCGGGATCGGAGGGCGCGGGCGCTTCCGCCGGCTCGCCGTCGACGGCGGGTTCGGGGGCGTCAGCGCGTTCCAGCAGGGGATTCTTCTCGAGCTCCTGCTCGACATAGGCGACGAGGTCGAGATTCGACAGCTGCAGGAGCTTGATGGCCTGCATCAGCTGGGGTGTCATCACCAGTGACTGGCCGACGCGGAGCTCTAGTCGGGCTGACAGGGCCATCGTCTCGGGCGCATCCCTCAGGGTTTCTTGCGCCGCATCATAGAAGGCCGGCGGCACGAACAGCAAGGTTCATGCCATGATTCCAATGACTGAGGGGTTAAAAGGGCGTTCCCTGCCTCTTCCGCAGCGTCAGAGGCGGAATTCCTCGCCCAGATAGAGCCGGCGGACGTCGGGATTGGAGACGATCTCGTTCGGCGTGCCTTCCATCAGCACCTGGCCGGAATGGATGATGTAGGCGCGGTCGATGAGGCCGAGCGTCTCGCGCACGTTGTGATCGGTGATGAGCACGCCGATGCCGCGCTCCTTGAGGTGGCGCACGAGGTTCTGGATGTCGCCCACCGCGATCGGGTCGATGCCGGCGAAGGGCTCGTCGAGCAGCATGAAGGAGGGCCGCGTCGCCAGGGCGCGGGCGATCTCGAGCCGCCGCCGCTCGCCGCCCGACAGGGCGATGGCCGGGCTCTTGCGCAGCCGGGTGATGGTGAATTCCTCGAGCAATTCGTCGAGGTCGCGCTCGCGCTTGGCCTTGTCCTTCTCGGTGACCTCGAGCACGGCGCGGATGTTGTCCTCGACGTTGAGGCCGCGGAAGATCGAGGCCTCCTGCGGCAGGTAGCCGATGCCGAGCCGCGCCCGCCGGTACATGGGCAGGGCGGTGATGTCGTGGCCGTCGAGCTCGATATGGCCCTTGTCGGCCTCGACCAGGCCCGTGATCATGTAGAAGACCGTGGTCTTGCCGGCGCCGTTGGGGCCGAGCAGGCCGACGGCCTCGCCGCGCCTGAGGTCGAGGCTGACCCCGCGCACGACGGCGCGGCCCTTGTAGCTCTTCCACACGCCGTGGACCGACATTACGCCCTCGCCGGAGCGTGGCTCCTCCTGGGCGCGCGCGATCGGCGCGGAGTCCGGCCGGTCGAGCGCCGCCACCTGGGCGGTCATCTCCTTGACCAGCCAGTCGTCCTCGACGGCGGCCGCGGAAGCAGGCCGACGCCCCACGAGGCCGGATACACGGTCGAGGACGGACACGGGCTCTCTGTCCTATCCGCGCGGGCTGCGGGCCTGCGGACGCGCGGGCGTGCAGTCGGGATTGTTCACGCCGCCGGCGCCGCCGCCGCCTTGCAGGATGCCGGAGACGCGCCCGCCGGAAGGGGCCGCGTCCAGTCGCACCCGGTTGGCCGTCAGGTCGGCATGCAGCCGGGCGCCGCGAAGCACGTTCTCACACTGGGTCAGCGTCACGTTGCCTTCCATGATCGCCTCGTTGCGGCGCGCGTCGAAGGACCCGCGCTCGGCGGTCGCGGTCTGGTTCTTGGAGCGGACGATGACGCCGCCCTGCATCTCGAAGCGCCGGACGTTCTGCGTTTCGGAGGGAGCGGCGGCCGGTCCGCCCTGCCGCGGCGTGGTGGTGGCCGGGCGACCCGCCGCGGCGGACGAATTGTCCTCGTAGAAGATGACGAGCCTGGCGGTCTGCAGGGTCGATTCGCCCTGCTGGACACGCACGTTGCCCGAGAGAACGGCGCGCTTCTCGGTATCGAAGACCTCGGCGCGATCCGCCTCGAAGGCGATCGGGTCGCTGCGGTTCTGCGTGAACCCGACGAAGGGGCTACCGGCCTGCTGCGCCATGGCCGCAGGCGCGATGAAGGCTGCGGCGAGGATTGCCGCCGCCAGCGGGCGCCTGTCGAAGAGGAGCGCGGCGGTGCGGGCCAGCATCATGGTCTGTCTCCGGATCGGCTCGGCGCAGGAGAAGGCTGCGAGAGATCGGTGATGGTCGGATCGGGCGGTTCGGGCGTGAAGCTACCACGCACCCTGCCTTCAAGCACGATCACCTTGCCGTTGTCACTAATTTGCATGCGCTCGGAAACGATCTGGCCGCGCGGCGAGGTGAGCTTCACCGGCCCGTTGGACGTGATCGTCCCGGCTCGGGTGTCGACCAGCGCGTGGCCGAGTTCGCCGGTCTGGCCGGCGGAGGTGGTCACGACGACGTCCTGGGTGAGTTCCACGCGGCCGGTCTTGGTGTCGAGAAGTCCCGTCGCCGAGACGACGCGGGCCGTGCCGCCGCCTTCCAGCTGCATTTCCGAATCGATCGAGGTCAGCGCCACGACGTTGGCCTGGGTGATGTCGTGTTCGGCGCGGGTGGCGGTGACGCGGTAGAAGCGGTTGTCCGCCGTGTAGCCGGTCAGCCGGGGCGCCTCCATCGTCACCTTCGACCCGGCCATGGAGACGGCACCGACCGAAATGGGCAGGTTCAGGTTCTTCAGCGGATCCCACCACGAGATGAACACCACCACGCCGAAGATCACCACCGCCGCGACCGGAACGAGCACGCGCAGCCGCCGCACCGTCTTCGAGTGACGGTAGGCGAGGGTGAACGCGGCTTCGCGCTCGACGCTGCCGCCCTTGCCGCCGCGGGCGGACCCGTCCCATTCATCCGTGCGGCGCGCAGCCATCGTCCCGCTCGTTCTCCTCTCGCATGGCCGCCGGCCATCGCCCTCGGGCCAGGCATTGACCACGACTCTATGGCCCCACCATGGCGCGTCCGCAACCGGCGGCGCCCGGCGAGGCCGGCCCCCGATCAGGAATGGGCGAAGATGTCGGTCTCCGGCCAGCCCGCCAGGTCGAGTTCAGCGCGGGTCGGCAGGAAGGCGAAGCAGGCCTCCGCCAGGGCCGTGCGGCTCTCGCGCGCCAGCATGGCGTCGAGCTTGTCCTTTAGGGCATGGAGGTGGAGCACGTCGGAGGCGGCATAGTCGAGCTGGGCGGACGTCAGCGTCTCCGCCGCCCAATCGGAGCTCTGTTGGACCTTGGACATGTCGATGCCGAGCAGTTCGCGCGACAGGTCCTTCAGCCCGTGGCGATCGGTATAGGTGCGCACCAGCTTCGACGCGATCTTGGTGCAGTAGATGGGGCGGGTCTCGACGCCGAAGGCATGTTTGAGAACCGCCACGTCGAACCGGGCGAAATGGAACAGCTTGACCACCTTCGGGTCGGTCAGCAGCGCGCAGAGGTTCGGCGGCGCCGGCTGGCCCGGACGGATCTGGACGACGTCGGCGGTGCCGTCGCCCGGCGAGAGCTGCACGACGCAGAGCCGGTCGCGCTGCGGCACGAGGCCGAGGGTCTCGGTGTCGATGGCGACGATGCCCACCTGATAGTTGCGGAGGTCGGGCAGGTCGCCGACATGGGCGCGGATGGTCATGAACAGTCCCGGGCAGGAAGGGGTCGGCGCGGCCTTGCATCCGTCCTCCGGGGGGAGGCGCATGGACTTTGGGCCGCAACAGGTCCTATAGGGCGGTGGACCCGAGAAATCCAATGACCGCCACACCGCTGAAGCTCTATGCCTTCGACGCCGAGGATCTCGCCGTCCTGTCGGCGCACCTGCAGGACGCCGTGCTCAAGGCGAGCGACATCGCCTATCTCGCGCGCGAGCGCCGCTTCGCCCTCGTCTGCAACCGCTTCGACTGGTCCGCCGCCGAGGCCGGCGAATGCCAGCGCCGCCGCACCGGCCTGCGCGTCGAGCGCGTCACCGCCGTCAAGGGCCGCGCCGTGCCGCGGGGCGAGGACACCGTCCTCGAACTCCTCGCCATCCATTTCGAGCCCGATGGCGGCGAATCCCCCGGCGGCACCATGGAACTCGTCTTCGCCGGCGGCGGCGCCATCCGCCTGTCGGTGGAATGCGTCGAGGCGGCCATGGACGATCTCGGTCCCATGTGGGCGGGCGTCGCCGTCCCGAAACACGACTGACGCTCACCGCGCCCGCGGCGCCGCCACCTCCTGGGCGATCGTCGCCACCGCCTCCACCGTCGCCGCCTCGGGCGTGACGCGCCAGGAGGCGAAGAAATCGAGCTCCGGCAGCGGCACCGTGGTGCGCAGCGAGCGCAGCCGCCCGGCGGCGAGTTCCGCCCCGGCGATCGCCTCGGGCACCGCCGCGATGCCGAGCCCGTCCTCGGCCATGCGCAGGATCGTCGCCATGGACGAGGAGGCATGGATGCGCACCGGCGGCAGGTCGGGGGCGGAGAACATCTCGCGCAGGATCAGGTAGGGCCGGGTGTTGCGCGAGAAGGTGAGGATCGGATGGGCGGCGAGGGCCGCCAGATCCAGAGGATCGCCGGGAACAGCGAGGCCCGGCCCTGCGAGGAAGGCGAGCCGGTAGGTCGAGAGCGGCAGGTTGCGCAGATGCGCCGCCGCCAGCGCCCCCAGGGCGAAGACGAGGTCCAGTTCCTGGGCCACCAGCCGGTCGCGCAGGTTCGGCGTGATGTCCACCTCGATCTCCAGCGCCAGGCCCGGATAGGCCTTGGCCATGCGTTCGACGAAGCGGGGCAGCCAGGTGTGGACGATGGTTTCGGCGACGCCGAGCCTGAGGGTGCCGCGAATCGCCGTGCGGTCGGCCACCGCATGGAGCATCTCCGCCCTCAGCTTCAGAAGCCGCTCGGCATAATCGAGCACCCGCCGGCCCGCATCGGTCGCCACCACCGTGCGCTTCTCCCGCACCAGCAGCTTCTGGCCGATCTCCGCCTCAAGCTGGGCGATGCGCTGCGAGACGGCCGGCTGCGTCGTGTGCAGCTTCACCGCGGCGCGGTTGAAGCTTCTGAGGGTGGCGACCCAGACCAGGGTCTCGAGCGCCTTGAAGTCCACCATGCGGCTGTCGATCGATAAGCAGGATTAATCGTAACCGATCCAAACTTCGGATTGGACCGGATGCAAGCGGAATGATGGACTGTTCTCCCAAGGATCCTGTCCTTGGGGGAAAATCATGGCTGTCGCCCAGTTCCGCGCACCCGGCGTCACGGATGTCAGCGATCCCGTCGCCGTCAGGCGGGCCATACGCCGCGGCGACATCACCGGCCATACGGCGGGTCTCGCCCCCGGCCGCGTCCAGGGCAATCTCGCCATCCTGCCGAAGGACCTTGCGGCCGACTTCCTGCGCTTTTGCACGCTCAATCCGAAGCCCTGCCCGGTCATCGGCCTGTCGGAGCCCGGCGACCCCGCTGTTCCCGCCCTCGGCGCCGATCTCGACATCCGCACCGACCTGCCGCGCTACCGGGTGTGGAAGGACGGCGAAATGGTCGCGGAACCCACCGACATCCGGGAGTTTTGGCGCGACGACCTCGTGTCATTCGTCATCGGCTGCTCGTTCTCCTTCGAGGAGGCGCTGATCCAGGACGGCATCCCGATGCGCCATATCGGCTGCAACACCACCGTGCCGATGTGGCGGACCAACATCGCCTGCGCCCCGGCCGGCCCCTTCTCCGGGCCGATGGTCGTCTCCATGCGGCCGCTGAAGCCGGCGGACGCCATCCGCGCCGTGCAGATCACCTCGCGCTTCCCCGCCGTCCACGGGGCGCCGGTCCATATCGGCCTGCCCGAGGCCATCGGCATCCGCGACATCGCAACGCCCGACTATGGTGACCCGGTCGAGGTGAAGGCGGACGAGCTCCCGGTCTTCTGGGCCTGCGGCGTCACCCCGCAGTCGGTGATCGCCACGGCCCGCCCGCCCTTCGCCATCACCCATGCGCCGGGCTCCATGCTCGTCACCGACCTCACCAACAGCCGGATCGCCGCCCTGTGACCCTGTCCGCCCCGACGCCGCACCCCGGCTTCGGGGCCTTCGGCAAGAGCCACCGCGAGTTCTTCGACGCACTCTCCGCGGACGGCTGGCAGGCGGTTCAGGGCTATGTCGGGGTGGAGGAGAAGATCCTCTCCGGCAGCCTCGATCCGGTGGCCAGACAGGGGGCCGTCACCCGCCTCGGCCGCTGGGCCCCGGGCGCGGCCGTGGACCATCCGGTCTCCCACGACTGGTGCGAGGAGGTCTTCATCGTCTCCGGCTCGCTGCTGATTGGCACGCTTGCTGCTAAGTCGGAGGCGGTGCGGCTGCCGTTCGGCACCCATGCCGTCCGACCGCCGCACATCGTCCATGGTCCCTTCTTCAGCGACGAGGGCTGTCTGCTGATCGAATTCCTCTACTACCCGCCCGCCAATTAAGAACACTCCAGAGACCACGCCGACCGACCACCGCCGCCTCGAGCGGCCCCATCGACGAAGGAGAGACCACGATGATCCGCTTGCGAACCGCCGTCACGGCGGTGGCCCTGACGCTGTCCGGGGCGCTGCCGGTGCTCGCCCAGGCCGTGCCGGCCGGCCCGCCCGTCAACGTCCAGATCGTCACCCAGCCCGGCCCGGCCATGCCGCAGTTCACCCGGGTCGATCAGCCGCTGCTGCGCGACGGCCTGGCCGCCAAATCCAACGGCCGCATCCGCGTGACGCTCGCCTCCTGGCCCGAGCGCAACCTCAACGGCCCGGAAATCCTCCGTCTCGTCCGCTCCGGACAGGTGGATATCGGCGCCGTGCCGCTGAACACGGTCGCGGGCGACGTGCCGCTGCTCGACGTCGTCGACCTCGCCGGCCTCAACCCCAGCCTCGACCAGGCCCGCAAGGTGGCCGCCGCCATGCTGCCCGAGGTCAACAAGGAGCTGGAGCGCTTCGGCGTCCGCATCCTCGCCATGTATCCCTTTGCCGCCCAGGAGTTCTTCTGCCGCGGCCAGGTCACGAGCCTCGCGGACCTGCGCGGCAAGCGCATCCGCACCGGCGGCGGCTCGTCCAACGACTTCGTCACCCAGATCGGCGGCCAGCCGACAGGCATCGGCTTCCCCGAGGTCTACGGCGCCCTCGAGCGCGGCGTCGTCGACTGCGCCATCACCGGCACCGGCTCGGGCAACTCCGCCCGCTGGTACGAGGTGACCCAGAGCCTCTACGCCCTGCCGCTCTTCTGGTCGGTCTCCGCCTATGTGGTGAACATCCAGTGGTGGAACCGCCTCGACCCGGCCGTGCGCGCCGCCATGGAAGCGACCATGAAGGAGGTCGAGGAGGCGCAGTGGAAGCTCGGCCTCGAACAGACCGAGGACGGCATCGCCTGCAACACCGGCAACCGCGAGGGCTGCAAGCTCGGCCGCGTGCCCGACGCCAACCCGATGCGCGTCTACCGCCCGGTTCCCGCCGATACCGAGGTGATGCGCACCACGCTGACCTCCACCATCCTGCCGAACTGGGTGAAGCGCTGCGGCGCCCGCTGCGGCGAGGTCTACAACCGCGTCGTGGCGCCGATCACCGGCGTCACCTATGCCGGCAACTGACGGCGGCGATCGCCGATGTCACGCGGACGGCCCGTCCGCCCGCGTGACCTGACCGCAGCCACGGGGGCTGCGTCGGCCGATGAGGCCGGCGGGGCCGGGGGGACAAGCATGCTGAACACTCTGATCGACGTCGCCGGCCTCGGCCGGCGGTCCATGGCCTGGCTCGGCACGGTCATGGGCTATGTGGCGGGCTGGGGCTTCATCGCCACGGCAGGGCTCATCACCTTCGACGTGCTGGCACGCCGCTTCCTCGGTTTCTCGACCCAGGCCACCACCGAACTCTCGGGCTACGCGCTGGCCTTCGGCATCGCCTGGGGCCTCGCCCACACGCTCTCCATGCGTGCCCATGTCCGCATCGACGTGGTGGTGAACCTCTTCCCCCCGCGCATCCGTCACTGGCTGCACCTGACCAGCCTCGCCTTCCTGGCGGTGCTGGTCGGCTACCTCTTCTACGGCGCCTGGACCCTGGTGGAGGAATCGCTCCTCTTCAACGCCACCGACATCAGCGTCATCCGCACCCCCCTCGCCATCCCGCAAGGGCTCTGGGCCTTCGGCATCGGCGCCTTCTTCCTGCTCATCCTCGCGCTGCTGGTGGAATGCCTGCTGCTCATCCTCGCCGGACGCGGCAACGAGGCCGAACTCCTCCTGCACAGCCGCTCCTACCAGGAGGAGGTGGCCGAAGTGCTGGAAGCCGTCGGCGAACCCATCCCCGGCGAACCTTTGCCCGACGATCCCAATGCCCCCGCAAAGACCGCCAATCCCGAGGTGAAGCCGTGATCGCCGTCGTCTTCCTCCTCCTCCTCGTCGCCATCATGATCGGCATGAGCTTCACCGGCCATGCCCCGTCCGGCGAGCTCATGGGCGAGATCATGCTGCTGGTCGGCCTGTTCATGCTGTTCTTCGGCATGGGCATCTATGTCGGCGCGGCCCTCGGCGTCCTCGGCCTCATCGTCGGCTATGCCTTCTCCGACCGGCCCTTCTGGCTCTTCATCGGCCAGACCATCTGGAACCCCTCCTCCTCCTTCGTGCTGGTGGCGGTGCCGCTCTTCCTGCTGATGGGCGAGATCCTGCTGCGCGCCGGCCTCTCCGACCGGCTCTACAAGACGCTGAACATCTGGCTGAACCGCATGCCTGGCGGCCTCCTGCACACCAACATCGCCGCCTCCGGCGTCTTCTCGGCCATCTCCGGCTCGTCGGTGGCCACCGCCGCCACCATGGGCTCGGTGGCGCTGCCCTTCTTCAAGGGCAAGCCCTACGACCCGAAGATGGTGCTGGGGTCACTCGCCGCAGGCGGCGCCCTCGGCAATCTCATTCCGCCGGGCATCACCTTCATCATCTACGGCCTCATCACCGAGACCTCGGTGGGTGCGCTCTACATCGCCGCCATCGGCCCGAGCATTCTCGTCGTCGTCCTCTTCATCGCCATCATCCTGATGAAGGCGAAGACCGCGGCGCCCCGCGACCCCGACGGGCCCCGCTATTCCTGGGGCGAGAAGATCCGCAGCCTCGTCGACCTCACCCCCACCGCCGTGCTCATCCTCATCGTGCTCGGCACCATCTACGGCGGCCTTGCCACCGCCACCGAATCGGCGGCCCTCGGCGTCGTCGCGGCCATCGGACTCGCCGCCCTCGACGGCAAGCTCTCCTTCAAGATGCTCAACGATTCGGCCGAGGCGACGGCGCGCAACACGGCGCTGATCGGCCTCATCCTCTTCGGCGCCTATCTGCTCAACTACGTCTTCACGGCGCTGGGCGTGCCGCAGGCCCTCGCCCAGCTCGTCTCGCAGATGCCGCTGCCGCCCTGGGCCATCATGCTGCTGATCATCGGCTTCTACCTGGCGCTCGGCACCTTCATGGAGGGCTTCTCCATGATGATCACCACCATCCCGGTGATCTTCCCCGTGGTCACCGCCCTCGGCTACGACCCGATCTGGTTCGGCGTCATCGTCGTCATGCTGGTGGAGATCGCGCTCATCTCGCCCCCCGACGGCACGGTGCTCTACGTGCTCCAGGGCATGCGCAAGGACGGCGGGCCGATCACCGACGTCTTTTCCGGCGTGCTGCCCTTCATGCTCGTCTACATTCTCGCCGTCGGGGTGCTGATGGTCTTCCCCTCCATCGCCACATGGCTGCCGACGGTGATGCGCTGAAACGCCACGGAACGCGGTCGGTTCAGATTGCGTTCAGTTGCGCCGCGGCAAGGATGGCGTCCTCACAACCTTCGGGGCGTGCTGGCGGGCGACCTTCCGGATTCATCCTGCGCGACAATATCGCGTGGCCGATGGCTTTATTCGGAAACGAACGGTCGTTATAGCTCAGCCCCGGATTTTCAGCGGATGCAGGCTGGAAAGCGCCGTCGGGGCGCCGCCGGCCCAGGGATGAAAGCTCGGATATGACGCGTGTCGCGATTGTGGGTGGCGGGCCGGGTGGGCTCTTCACCAATTACCTGCTCGACCGGTTCTGCGACGGTCTCTTCACCGCCACTCTCTTCGAAGCCTCCGACCGCCTCGGCGGCAAGATCGTCACCGACAGCTTCGACAAGGGCCATTCCCTGTTCGAGCGCGGCGTCGCCGAATATTACGACTACTCGCACTTCGGCCCCGACCCGCTGAAGCGCATCATCACCGAGGTGATGGGCCTCGACGTCGTGCCGATGGACGGCAAGGGCGTCATCCTCGAGGGCAAGATCCTCAACAACCGCCGGGACATCAAGAAGCACTTCGGCGAGAAGACGCTGAAGGCCATCGACGCCTTCCACGCCAAGTGCCACGAGCTCTGCTCGCCCGACGAGTACTACGAGGGCTATTCCGGCGACGACAACAAGCACCCCTGGGGCGGCAAGACCTTCCGGGAGGTCCTCGACGAGGTCGAGGACGAGATGGCGCGCAAATATATCGAGGTCGCGGCGCGTTCCGACGTCGCCACCGAGGCCCAGCTCACCAATGCGCTGAACGGCCTCAAGAACGTCCTGATGGACGATCCGAAGTACCTGCGGCTCTATTCGATCGCCGGCGGCAACGAGAAGCTGATCGAGGGCCTCGCCGAGCGCGTCTCCGCCAAGATCATGCTGGAGAGCCGCGTCGCGAAGATCCGCCGCAACGAGGGTGGCACCTACACGCTCACCGTCCGCCGCAAGGGCCGCGACGAGACCCATGAATTCGACCACGTCGTGGTCGCGGTCCCGAACTACTGGGTCAGCCAGATCGAGTTCGAGGGCCGCGAGGAGCGCATGGCGATCCAGAAGCACCAGGCCCGCTACGACAACGCCGCCCACTATCTGCGCGTCACCGTCCAGTTCAAGAAGCCGTTCTGGAACGAACACTTCCAGGGCCACTACATCATGACGGACGCCTTCGGCGGCGCCTGCATCTACGACGAGACGGCCCGCCATCCCTCCAAGCACGGCGTGCTCGGCTGGCTGATCCCCTCCACCCACGCCCTCGCCCTGTCGAACCTCGACGACGAGCGACTGGTTCAGCTCGCCCTCGACTCGCTGCCTGCCGAGCTCATCGCCCCGGCGAAGAAGCAGTTCCTCGACGCCAAGGTGCAGCGCTGGGTCGGCACCATCTCCGGCCTGCCCGGTGGCCATCCCGCCCCCGAGCTGCGCGAGCGCCACCAGCCCGACGCCAAGGTGCTGCCGAACCTCTACCTCGTCGGCGACTACCTCTTCGACTCCACCGTCAACGGCGCCTATGACAGCGCCAATTTCGTCGTCGACATGATGATGGGCAAGCTGCGCGGCGCCGCCTATTCCGGTGCCCGCAAGAAGGCGGCCCTGGAGAAGCAGAAGGGCGTCGTCGAGGAGGGCTTCGTCGAATCGACGCTGACCGACGACTACCACGACGAGTACGCCGTCGGCCTCTCCTACGAGGAGAGCTTCCGCGAGTATTTCGACGAGCAGTACAACGCCGACCTCTACGAGTGCATCTTCGGCATCAAGCCGCCCTACACGCTGCTCGACGTCGGCTCGGCCTCGGGTCTGACGCTGAAGTGCTTCGCCGACATCGGCATCGACGCCTGGGGCATCGAGAACTCCCGCCACGTCCATGCCCAGACGCCGAAGGACTGGCTGCACCGCAACCTCCTCGGCGACGTGACGAACCTGCCCTTCGAGGACCAGTCGTTCGACGTCATCTACGACACCTGCCTCTGCTACGTGCCGGAGGAGCTGATCGACAAGGCGATCCAGGAGCTCTACCGCGTCACCCGCATCGGCATCTTCTTCGGCGGCATCACCGCCGACATGACCCGTGAGGTGATCGAGTATCACGACGTCTTCGACGGCGTCCTGACGCTGGAATCCACCTGGCAGTGGTCCGAGCGCTTCCAGCGCCACGGCTGGCGCCCGGCCGTCCACGACCAGAAGATCCTCAAGAAGGCCTGGAAGATCGAGTGTGATGCCAACGAGGGCGACTTCCCCTGGTATCCGGACATGGAGACCATGCGCTACTGCTTCTACGCCAAGCCGGATGCGGCCAAGTGGGTGGAGAAGCTGATGGCCGGCCGCGAGAAGGGGCCGACCTCCAAACTCCGCCTCGTCGCCGGCGGGCGCTGAGCCGCCCCCACACGTAGACACCGCTCGTCAGGGCCGGATCCCATGGGTCCGGCCCTCATGCGTTCGGGGTGCCCCGGCCTCGCGCGATTTCGGGTGCATCCTGTTACGGAATGATGCATGACCAGCGGCAGGCGGCCCGCCAGGCCCGGCCTCTTCCCCGACCTGCAATGATCCAAGATCCGTCATGAGCCAGGACAAGAACTACGTCGAGCCCGACGACTTGGACGATGAGGAGGAGGAAGAGGACGTCAGTGCCGACGACCTCCGGCTCATGGCGCGGTTCCTCGCGCCCTTCGCATCGCCCTACAAGACCACCATCGCCCTCCTCGTCGTCCTCATCCTCACCGAAGCGGCGCTGAACTTCTCCTTCCCGCTCGTCACGCAGTACCTGATCGACGAGGGCCTGATCAAAAAGGAGTGGCGGGCGCTCCTGAACTCCCTGCTCTTCATGGGCATCGCGGCCATCGCCGTCTCCGGCGTCGCCCTCTTCGCCGACTTCGTCTACACCCGCCTCTTCGCCGACATCACCCGCGACATCCGCCAGCGGCTGTTCGACCACGTCCAGTCGATGTCGATGCCCTTCTTCCACACCACGCCGACGGGCACGGTGCTGTCGCGCTTCTCCGGCGATCTCGTCGCCCTCGAGGCGGCCCTCGTCGCCTTCGTGCCCGGCTTCGTCATGCCCTTCATGGAGGTCATCTACGCCTCCATCCTGATGTTCATGTTCGACATCTGGCTCGGCGTCATCGCCTCGCTGGTCTTTCCGATGATCCTGTGGTGGCCGCGCATCTTCGCCCGCAAGGCCTTCCTCTTCGCCTATGACAAGCGCCAGACCGAGGGTCGGCTGATCAGCGCCATCCAAGAGAACGTCTCGGCCCAGCCCGTCATCAAGGCCTTCGGCATGGCGGCCCGCGCCCGCACCGCCTTCGCCGGCCTCAACGGCACCTGGGTCGGCGTCGCCCGGCGCACCAACTTCTCCTCAGCCCTGGTCGAGCGCACGGCGCAGACGGGCCTCTACGTCATCCACATCGCGGTCTTCGCCCTCGGTGCCTACTGGGCTTTCACCGACCGCATCACGGTGGGCACCATCATCGCTTTCGAGGGCGTCTTCCTGTCCATGGGCTATGCGCTCACCAACGTCACGCAGTACGTGCCGACCATGGCGCAGGCGGCGGGCTCCATCCGCCACCTCGACGATCTCCTCGCGGTCAAGCCGACCATGGTCGACGCGCCCGAGGCGGGCACGCTCGCCCCCTTCGCGCGCGAGATCGTCTTCGACAACGTCGCCTTCTCCTATCCCGGCTCGTCCTTCCGCACCGAGAACCTCTCGGTCACGGTGCCGAAGGGTTCCTTCCTCGGCATCGTCGGGCCCTCCGGCTCGGGCAAGAGCACCTTCCTCAACCTGCTGATGCGCTTCTACGACCCGCTCGAGGGGCGGGTGACCATCGACGGCACCGACATCCGCACCGTCACCCAGGCATCGCTGCGCGCCCAGATGGCGGTGGTGTTCCAGGAGAGCTTCCTCTTCAACACCTCGATCGCGGAGAACATCCGCATGGCGCACCCGGACGCCACCATGGAGGAGATCGTCGCCGCGGC
Source organism: Phreatobacter cathodiphilus (assembly GCF_003008515.1). Classification (NCBI taxonomy): domain Bacteria; kingdom Pseudomonadati; phylum Pseudomonadota; class Alphaproteobacteria; order Hyphomicrobiales; family Phreatobacteraceae; genus Phreatobacter; species Phreatobacter cathodiphilus. Next base: position 3,850,735 of record NZ_CP027668.1, read on the forward strand.
CCGCCAGGCCGAGGTCCACGACTTCATCGCGGCCCTGCCGCAGGGCTACGAGACGACGGTCGGCGAGCGCGGCGGCCAGCTCTCGGGCGGCCAGCGTCAGCGCGTCGCCATCGCCCGCGCCCTCGTCCGCAACCCGGCCGTGCTGGTGCTCGACGAGGCGACCAGCGCCCTCGACGCCGAGACCGAATCCAAGCTCAACGAGACCCTGCGCCGCATCGCCGAGACGCGCACCGTCGTCTCCGTCACCCACCGCCTCGGCTCGGTGGTCACCGCCGACCGCATCATCGTCCTCGACCACGGCCATATCGTCGAGACCGGCACCCACGGCGAGCTCATCCGCGAAGGCGGGCTCTACGCCACCATGTGGTCGCGCCAGCAGTCGGCGCGCCAGGCCGTGGCGGCGGCGGTCGAGGACGACGAGGAAGAGGAAGAATGAGGCGGGTCCGGGCGGCGCTTGGCGCGCGCCCGGTGGCCTCTGCAGCGCGCCTGGCGACGCTTACAGCGCGCCAATATCCGGCGCGTGCGGGTTCTTCATGCCGACGACGTGGTAGCCGGCATCCACATGGTGGACCTCGCCGGTAACGCCGCGGGAGAGGTCGGACAGGAGATACATGCCGGAATCGCCCACCTCGTCGATAGTGACGGTGCGGCGCAGCGGCGAATTGTACTCGTTCCACTTGAGGATGTAGCGGAAGTCGCCGATGCCGGAGGCGGCGAGCGTCTTGATCGGGCCGGCCGAGATGGCGTTGACGCGGATCTTCTTCTCTCCGAGGTCGGCGGCCATGTAGCGAACGCTCGCCTCGAGGGCCGCCTTGGCGACGCCCATGACGTTGTAGTGCGGCATCCACTTCTCGGCGCCGTAATAGGTGAGGGTGAGCAGCGAGCCGCCGTCCACCATCAGCTTCTCGGCGCGCTGGGCGATGGCCGTGAAGGAATAGCAGGAGATCAGCAGCGACTTGGTGAAGTTGGCTTCCGTCGTGTCGACGTAGCGGCCGGTCAGCTCGTCCTTGTCGGAGAAGGCGATGGCGTGGAGCAGGAAGTCGAGCTTGCCGAAGACCTTCTCGGTCTCGGCGAAGACGGCGTCGATGCTGGCGCTGTCGGTGACGTCGCAATGGCCGACCACATGGCCGCCGACCTCGGCCGCCAGCGGACGCACGCGCTTTTCCAGCGCCTCGCCCTGGAAGGTGAAGGCGAGTTCGGCGCCCTGATCGGCACAGGCCTTGGCGATGCCCCAGGCGATGGAGCGGTTGTTCGCCACGCCCATGATCAGGCCGCGCTTGCCCTTCATCATGCCTGCCATATCAGTCCTCACCCGGCATGCTGCCGCAAAATCAGCCGGACCCTATGCCATCGCCGCGCCCGGCGTGCAAGGCGGACCGGACGGCGCTGGCCCGTTAGGTCAGGCACCGCAGCCCTCCGGGAGTCTGGATCATGGCCTCGTAGCGCATCCGTGGACCCGCGACGACGGCCGGCCCGCCCTCCGTGGCGAGGTCGTGATGGAGGGCGGCGATGGTCGCTGGCTCAGGGTGTTCGAGCGTGAAGGAGACGAGCCGTGCGCCGAGGTCGGCGATGGTGTCCATGGATCGCGGCCTGCCCCGGCGGTCGATGAGGGATGGCGCGGCGCCGTCCAGCGGCAGGGAGCCGTCGTCGGGAATGGCGAAATCGAAGACGGGCGCTTCCGGCGGCAGGGCCACCTTGCGGCCGAAGATCGGCTCCCGCCCGTCCAGAACCCTGTCCATGTGGTCGGTGCGGGCCACCCAGCCGCGCAGGCGCCGTCCCGCCTCCCAATCGGCGCGCACCCGTTCGTGCCGATCCAGCCCGAACCAGCGCGCGCGTCGGGGATGGATCCCGGCGGGGTCGGCGGCGGCGACCTCCAGATAGACCCCGCCGCCGAGCTGCAGCAGGTGGTTGTGCGTACCCATATAGGCGTGGCGCTGGCCGAAGGGCACGTCGAGGTCGAGGCAGTCGCGGACATGGGCGACGCCCTCGGCGAGGGTCGGCGCGATCACCGTGAGGTGGTCGAGCGCGAGCACGGCGCGGGCCTCACAGCCCGTCGCGCGGGTCGCCCTTGCGTCGCTCCTTCAGGATGCGGGCGAAGCCCTCGAGGTCGGCGCTCGCCTCGGGGAGGACGATGCGCACGGTGACATAGAGGTCGCCCGCGCCGCTATCCGCCGGCAAGCCCTTGCCGCGCAGGCGGAAGGTCTTGCCCGAGGAGGTCATGGCGGGAAGGGTCAGCTCCACCTCGCCGTCGAGGGTGGGCGCGCGCACCTTGGCGCCGAGGATCGCCTCGTCGAGGGCGATCGGCAGGTCGAGCCTCAGATCCTTGCCGTCGGCCTTGAAGGCGGGATGCGGCTCGACCGCCACCACCACATAGGCATCGCCGGTCGGACGGCCGAGGCTGCCGGGCTTGCCCTTGCCGCGCAGGCGCATGCGGTGGCCGTCCCGCGTGCCCGGCGGGATCTTCAGGTCGACCGATTCGCCTGTCGGAAGCACCACCCGCTGGGTGGAGCCGCGGGCGGCGTCCAGAAACGGCACCTTGATGGTCAGCGTCACGTCCTCGCCCGAGGGCGGAGCGGAGAAATCGTCGCCGAAGGGCGAGCGGCCGCGACCGCCCTTCGTGCCGCCGGTCATGCCGGAGAGGATGTCGAAGAAATCGTCCATCGGCGGCGGGCCGCCCGGCTGGCCGCCCGTCCGCCCGCCGCCGCGCTGGAAGCCGTCGCGGCCGAACGAGAAGGTCTCGAAGATCGTCTCGCCGTGCGGGCCTGCGCCGGCGCCCGGCCCCCCGCGCGGGCGGCCACCGCCGAAACCCTCGAAGCCGGCGAAGCGCGGCTTGCCTTCGGCGTCGATCTCGCCGCGGTCGAACTGGCGCCGCTTGTCGGCATCCGACAGGAGTTCGTAGGCGTTGTTCAGTTCCGCAAAGCGGTCCTGCGCCTTGGGATCGTTGGGATTGGCATCGGGATGAAGCGCCTTGGCCTTCTTGCGAAAGGCGCGCTTGATCTCGTCGGCGCTCGCCGAGCGCGCGACGCCGATGACGTCGTAGGGATCGCGAGCCATGGTCGTCCTTGAGGAAGGGTGCCCGGGAGGACACCCGGCGGTGTGTGGGTTCGGTCGTCAATGTGGGGGCGATGCCGCCCGTTCACAAGTTCGCGACCGCAACGGCTCAGCTGCGCCGCCAGGGCCTGAGTTCCAGCACCGCCCAGGGGCCGGTGGTGCGGCAGGCGCGGCCGTCGAACCAGACCTCCTTGCCCTCCTTGATGGCGCTGCCGAGGAAGTCGCGGCAGGTCTGGCCGGCATTGCCGCCGGCGCGCTGCAGGGCGGTAACCGTGCCGCTCATGCCGGACTGGGCGTTGGACCAGGGCAGGCTCGGCGTGTCGGCGGGGTCGGCGAGGGCCTGCATCAACACGCCCTTGGCGGCGTCCCAGTCGGCCTGCGGAATGGGGAGCGAGCCTGCCGGCGTCGTCGCCGGGGCCTCGGCGGGGCGACGCACGGAGCCGGTGGTCACCGTATCGTCGCCGGCGGGCTGGGCCATCTGCGCCGTGCCGGGCGGCGCCACGTTGGCGCGCTCCCACAGCGACGGCAGGGCGACGGTGCAGCCCTGCAGGAACAGGCAGGCCCCCGCTACGACGAAAACCGTCAGGCGGTTCGGGCATGGCCGGTCGCGCGCCGGCAGGCATGGGCGCGCCTCGCCGCTTTCGCTATAGACATGGCGAACGCCACTCGTGTCGCCCATACGCCTGCAACTCCGGAGCTGATCCGCTCTGGTGCGCAGTCAACATCGGAGTTCGTTAATGTCCGGTTCGGATCAGGACGATTTTACGACAATTGAAGAGCCCTTCGCGCTCTTCGACCAATGGCTGGCCGACGCCGCCCGCTCCGAGCCCAACGATCCCAACGCCATGGCGCTGGCGACGGTCGATGCGCAGGGCCTTCCCAACGTCCGCATGGTGCTGCTGAAGGGCGTCGATCCCGCAGGCTTCGTCTTCTACACCAACACCGAGAGCCAGAAGGGCACCGAGCTCGACGGCCAGAGGAAGGCCGCCGTGGTCTTTCACTGGAAGTCGCTGCGCCGCCAGGTGCGGGTGCGCGGCCCGGTGCAGCGGGTCACCGACGCCGAGGCGGACGAGTATTTCGCCTCGCGGCCCCGCGGCAGCCGCATCGGCGCCTGGGCGAGCCAGCAGTCGCGCCCTTTGGAGAGCCGCTTCGCGCTGGAGAAGGCCGTGGCGCTCTACACCGCCAAACACGCCGTCGGCGAGGTGCCCCGTCCGCCGCACTGGACCGGCTACCGCATCCTGCCCGTCTCCATGGAGTTCTGGCACGACCGGCCTTTCCGCCTGCACGACCGGGTGCAGTTCACCCGCGCCGATCCGGCCGGCCCCTGGGCGCGCAAGACCCGGCTCTACCCCTGATCGCCCCCCTCGAGCCATAGGCAGACCGGGCCGATGGTTCTATGAAGGGCGCCGGCGCCCTGGGAGGGTGCCGGCAGCGACCGAGGATGCACCGTGAACCAGATCCGCCGAACATTGCTCCTCACCGGTGCGAGCCGCGGCATCGGCCACGCCACCGTCAAGCGCTTCTCCTCGGCCGGCTGGCGGGTCATCACCTGTTCGCGCCAGCCCTTCCCGGAGAACTGCCCCTGGGAAATGGGCCCGGAGGACCATATCCAGGTCGACCTCGCCGATCCCGACGACACCGAGCGCGCCATCGACGAGATCCGCGGCCGCCTCGTCGGCGGGAGGCTCGAGGCCCTCGTCAACAATGCCGGCATCTCGCCGAAGGGGGAGGGCGGTGCCCGCCTCAACTCGCTGCACACGCCCCTGAAGGTCTGGCAGCAGGTCTTCCAGGTGAATTTCTTCTCCTCGATCCTGCTGGCCCGCGGCCTGCTGAAGGAGCTCGCCGAGGCCAAGGGCTCGGTGGTGAACGTCACCTCCATCGCCGGCTCGCGGGTCCATCCCTTCGCCGGCGCCGCCTATGCCACCTCCAAGGCGGCGCTCGCCGGCCTCACCCGCGAAATGGCGGCCGATTTCGCCCTCCACGGCATCCGCGTCAACGCCATCGCTCCCGGCGAGATCGACACCTCGATCCTCTCCCCCGGCACCGAGAGGATCGTCGAGCAGATCCCCATGCGCCGCCTCGGCACGCCGGATGAGGTCGCCAAGATCATCTACGTGCTGTGCACCGAGACCTCGAGCTATCTCAACGGCGCCGAGATCCACATCAACGGCGGCCAGCACGTGTGAGGCAGTCGGCAAACGGCAGTCGGTTCGACCGATTGCCTATTGCCTGCTGCCCTCACCCCGCCATCGCCCGCAGCCGCTCCGCCGTCTCGGCATCCGCCGGCAGGAAGGTCTCAATGGCGAGCTCGGCCAGCGTCACGTCCACCGGCGTGCCGAACACCGTCGTCGTGGTGATCAGCGTCAGCAGTCCCGCCGCCGTCTGCAGCTTCACCGGGATGAACAGCTCCCCAGCCTCCTGGCCCTTCTTCGGGTGCGGCTGGGAGAAGGGCACCGGCCAGGCCGAGACCTCGGCGAGCAGCGCCGCCAGCACCGGATCGGCGGTCAGTTCGATCTGCCGCCTGAGCCGCGCCAGCACGTGGGCGCGCACCTCGCCGAGATTGACGATGCGCGGCGCGATCCCCCGGGGGTGCAGCGACAGCCGCACCATGTTGATGGGCGCTTCGAGCAGCTCCGGCGCGCAGCCTTCCAGAAACGGGCCGATGGCGCGGTTGTGGGCGACGATGGACCAGTGCCGGTCGAGGGCCACCGCCGGATAGGGCTCGTGCCCGGCGAGGACGAGGTCGACCGCCCGCCGCGCCGCGGCGACGCCGGGATCGTCGAGCTGCCGCTCCGGGAAGACCGGCGCGAAGCCGCCGGCGACCAGCAGCACGTTGCGGTCGCGAAGCGGGATGTCGAGCCGCTCGGCGAGCTTCAGGATCATCTCCCGGCTCGGAGCCGCGCGCCCCGTTTCGACGAAGCTGAGATGGCGGGTGGAGACCTCCGCGTCGAGGGCGAGGTCCATCTGGCTGAGGCGGCGGCGCTGGCGCCAGTCGCGCAGGTGGTCGCCGACGGTGCGGCGGGCGGGCGAGGCGGCGGCGGAACCTGTGGTCATGGGGCAAGACTAGCCCCGGCTGCGGCCGCCGACCAATGACCTCTGGGGTAATCGACCCCATGCCGGTCGGCCGCCATCGTCGGGGTCCTGCGGACCGGGATTCCCCGCCCGCGAAACCGACCGAGGAGCCCGCCATGTCCTTCGCTTACGCTCTCTTCCGTGCTTCCGACGCCGAGACCTTCCTGCGCCGCGTGCTCGCCTTCGACGCCGTCACCTCCGGTGCCATGGGCCTTGCCTTGATCGCCGCCGCCGGCACGCTGGGGCCGCTCCTGAACCTCCCCGTTCCGCTGCTGCGGGGCGTCGGCCTCTCCTTCATCCCCTTCGTGGCGCTGGTGGCCTATGCCGCGACGCGCAAGCCGGCGAGCCGTGCCCTCGGGCTGACGGTCGCAGGCCTCAACGCCCTCTGGGTGATCCTGAGTTTCGGCCTGCTGCTCTCCGGCTCCGTCACGCCGAATGCCCTCGGCATGGTCTTCGTCGCCGCGCAGGCGGTCTTCGTCGGCATCCTCGCCGAGCTGCAGGTCGTCGGCGCCCGCCGCCTGGCGACCGCCTGATCCGGCTGCGACAGGGGCTGGCGCTACAGCCAGCCCTTCTTGCGGAAATAGAGATAGGGCAGCACGCCCGACAGGATCATCAGCGTGATCGCCATGGGATACCCGAAGTCCCAGGCGAGTTCGGGCATCTGCTTGAAGTTCATGCCGTAGATGGTGCCGACCAGCGTCGGCGGCATGAACACGACCGACAGCACGGCGAAGATCTTGACGATGTTGTTCTGCTCGATGCCGATGAGGCCGAGCGTCGCGTCGAGCAGGAACGTGATCTTGTTCGACAGGGAATCGCAGTGCTGGGTGAGGGAATCGCTGTCCCGGCTCTGGCTCTTCAGCAGCGCGCGCACGTCCTTGCCGACCTTGTTGCCCTCCACCTCGGTGGCGAGGAACAGGAGGAGGCGGTTGATGGAGACGAGGCTCTCGCGCGCCTTGGAGACCAGCTCTCCCTTGGTGCCGAGGGTCTGCAGCACGTCCTGGAAGGCCTTATCGCGGCGCCGGGCGTCCTTGCGGAAGATGTCCGCCGACACCTGCTCGATCTCCTCGCTGACCTTCTCGAGGATGTCGGCGACGCGGTCGATGATGGTGTCGAGGAGGCCGGTGAGGATCGATTCCGGGTTGCCCTGGACGGTGCCGGGCTTCTGCGCCCGATTGAGGAACAGGTTGACGGGCTTCGGCGTGTCGTAGCGCACGGTGATCAGGCGTGTCGGCGCCAGCACGAAGGAGATCTGCGTCAGCTTCGGGGTGCCGAGCTCGGTGTTGCAGAGCGTCGTCGCCGTCATGTAGCGCACGCCGTGGTCGACATAGAGACGGCTGGAGGGCTCGATCTCCTGCATCTCCTCGCGGGTCGGGATCTCGATGCCGAGGCAGCGCTCCAGTGCCTTGTCCTCCTGCTGCGACGGCTGGAACAGGTCGACCCAGACGACCTGGGGCGGGACCGTCTCGGGCGTGGTCTCGATCCGGACCAGCGCCTCGTTCTCAACGGCATAGGCATTCAGCATGTCGGCATCGCTCCGCACCCGGCTCGCCCCGATCGCTTACCGGCTCCGGCAGGCGATGGGAAGCATGCCGCGGCGTGACGCCGATCCGTGACGGGAGCGTGACGGTCGGGCCCTGCGGGCTTGCGGGCGGCGCAGCCCGCCTCTACCCACGGCGCATGGATCTCTCCGCATCGCTGCAGGCGGCCCTGACCGGCTTCCTCCTCGGCCTCGGCCTCATCGTCGCCATCGGTGCCCAGAACGCCTTCGTGCTGCGCCAGGGCCTGATGCGCCGCCACGTCCTGCTGGTGACGACGCTCTGCGCCCTGTCGGATGCCGTGCTGATCCTCGCCGGCGTCGCCGGGCTCGGCTCGCTCGTGGCCCGCTCCCCCGTGCTCCTGACGGTCGCGACCCTCGGCGGCGCCGCCTTCCTCCTCGCCTATGGCGCGCTCGCGGCCAGGCGCGCCCTGCGCCCCGATGGCCTGACCGCGGCGCCGCCGGAGACGCAGGACGTCGGCCGGGTCGTGGCGGCGACCCTCGCCTTCACCTTCCTCAATCCGCACGTCTATCTCGACACGGTGGTTCTCGTCGGCTCGCTGTCGGCCCGCCACACCGGCTCTGCCCGCGCCGCCTTCGCCGGCGGCGCCATGACCGCCTCGTTCCTGTGGTTCTACGGGCTCGGCTTCGGAGCGCGGCTGCTGGCGCCGGTCTTCGCCCGTCCGGCCGCCTGGCGGGTTCTCGACGGCCTCATCGCCTGCGTCATGGTGGCGATCGCCCTGTCGCTGCTCAACGCCTGGCGCACCGGCTGAGCCAAAAAAAAGGGCCGGTCACGAAGACCGGCCCGAAGTCGTTCAGGAGAGGCATGCGGGAGGTCTGAAAGCCCGGCCGGAGCCGGAGAAACCCTCAGTCCATGGAGAGCGGATAGTCCCCGGTCCGGGGAGCGGGGGCAGGCTTGCGGGCCTTGATGAAGGGCGCGGCAGCGGCGACCGCTGATATGCCGATGGTCCGGTAACGATCCTCCAGGGGCTCGCTGGCCGGCTTGGGAAGGGCAATAGGGGCCGCCGTGGCGGTTTTCATCATCGTCTCCATTCGTCGCGGGCGGGTTGCATGGGCCGGCCCCGACGAGAAGACAGGCTAGAGGGCCGTTGCGGCGGCTCTGGGTTGCGATCATGGAGCGATCGTGGCGGCGGCGAGCCGGCTTCGCGGCGCCCGCAGCCGCCTCCGGCCCGCCGCGGCATGGCAAAATTGCAACAGTTTCAGGGCTTTCGCCCTCTCGGGGAGCGCCGCCGCGTTGACCTGACGTCAAGGCTTCGCCACAAGCTTCTCGTGGCTGGAACAATGCGCGCTGCAGTGGCGGCGTGTTCGACGTCGTTCCGTGAAAGGGTCTGAACATGCGGTGGGGCGTTCTTGCAATCGTGGCGCTGGCTCTGGCCGGCTGCAACAACCAGACGGTCAGCTCGACCCAGCCGATCTCCGAGCGTGATCGCACCCTGATGGCGCAGGCGCCGCAGGTGGAAATGGATTACTGGCGCATGCCGCTGCGCGTGCCCTACCGCACCACCGAGCGCCCCGGCACCATCGTCGTCGAGACCTCGAGCAAGCACCTCTATCTCGTCGAGGAGGGCGGCACGGCGATCCGCTATCAGGTGGCGGTCGGCAACGAGGCTTTCGGCTGGACCGGCACCGCCACCATCCAGCGCAAGGCCGAGTGGCCGACCTGGACCCCGCCGGCCGAGATGCGCCGCCGCTGGCCGACCCTTCCGGTGTTCATGGAGGGCGGCCCGCAGAACCCGATGGGCTCGCGCGCCCTCTACCTCTACCAGAACGGCCGCGACACGCTCTATCGCATCCACGGCACCAATTCGCCGCTGCAGATCGGCGAGGCCGTGTCCTCGGGCTGCATCCGCATGCACAACGAGCACGCCATCGACCTCTACAATCGCGTCGGCGTCGGCACCAAGGTCATCGTCCGCTGACAGCGCGGACGACCGGCCCGGGACGAGCACGGCGGCCGATCGGCCGCCGTTTTCATGTGTGCGGCATGGTGGCGGTCAGCCGGCCTTGGCCGGCTTCGGCGACTTGATCGCGCCCGCCACCGCTTTGAGGCCGACCTGGCCGTAGCGGTCTTCGAGCTTGACGCCCTTGGGCGGCGTCGGTTGGGGCTTTGCGCCCATGGTTTCCTCCTCGGATGGATTGGCTCCATCCCTTTGATTCCCACACTCTTTCTACATCATGCCGGCAAAGGGTCGTAGGGGGTTGCCGTGCGCTGCGGCAGCCTGCCGCTGCACTGCGGCGCAGCGCGGGGGATCGGTCGGCTGCGTCCCGCTTTCAACAGCAAGATGTTGAGGGTGGTACGGTTGTCCAACGCTAGATGTGGCGTCGGCCGCCGATCCGTGGCAGTCTGAAACCCTCATCTGGGGCGGCCACGGACAGACAGGTGCGATGAAATTCTCCCGTCTGCGCATTCACGGCTTCAAGACCTTCGTCGAGCCGACCGACTTCCTCATTGAGCCCGGGCTCACCGGCGTCGTCGGCCCGAACGGCTGCGGCAAGTCGAACCTGGTCGAGGCCCTGCGCTGGGTCATGGGCGAGAACTCGTTCAAGAACATGCGCGCCTCCGGCATGGACGACGTGATCTTCTCCGGGTCCGGCAACCGCCCGGCGCGCAATACCGCCGAGGTGATGCTCACCGTCGACAATTCCCGCCGCCTCGCCCCCGCCCAGTTCAACGATCACGACGTGCTGGAGGTCTCCCGCCGCATCGAGCGCGAGGCGGGATCGCTCTACAAGATCAACGGCCGCGAGGTGCGCGCCCGCGACGTGCAGATCCTCTTCGCCGACGCCTCCACCGGCTCGCGCTCGCCGGCCCTGGTCCGCCAGGGTCAGATCGGCGAGATCATCAGCGCCAAGCCCCAGGCCCGCCGCCGCATCCTCGAGGAGGCCGCCGGGATTGCCGGCCTGCATGCCCGCCGCCACGAGGCCGAGACGCGGCTGAAGGGCGCCGAGACCAATCTCGACCGGCTGGAGACCGTCCTCTCCCAGATCGAGAGCCAGCTCGACGGCCTGAAGCGCCAGGCCCGCCAGGCGGTCCGCTACCGCGGCCTCTCCGCCGACATCCGCAAGGCCGAGGCGACCCTCGCCTGGCTCAAGTTCCGCGAGGCGGGCGAGCTGGTCCGCGAGGCCGAGCGGCTGGTCGAGCTGGAGACGCGCGTCGTCGCCGAGCGCACCACCGGCCAGGCCGAGGCGGCGAAGGACCAGGCGGTTGCCGCCCACCGGTTGCCCGCCCTGCGCGACGAGGCGGCCAAGGCCGGCGCTGCGCTGCACCGGCTGGTCACCGCCCGCGACCAGCTCGAGGGTGAGGAACGGCGCGCCCGCGAACGCATGGCCGAACTCGACCGCCGCATCGCCCAGCTCGACGGCGACCTCGCCCGCGAAAAGGCGCTGGGCGCCGATGCCGAGGGCGTCATGGCCCGCCTCGCCGCGGAGGAGGCCGAACTCGCCGCCACCGGCGAGGGCGCGAAGGCCGCCGAGGCGTCGGCCGCCGCCGCGGTCGCCGCCGCCGAGGCGATCCTCGCCGCCGCCGAGAAGGCCTTTTCCGAAGCGACCTCCGCGCTCGCCGAGATCGTCGCCCGCCGCAACCAGCTCGAACGCTCGATCCGCGACGCCTCCGAAAGGCTGATGCGGCTCGAAGGCCAGCTCGCCGAGATCGACGCCGAGACGGCGAAGCTGGAGGCCGGCTCCGACCACGCCGCCCGCCTCGACGCGCTGCGCGCCGAGCTCGCCGCCGCCACGTCGGCGCTGACCGCCGCCGAGGCCGAGGCGGTGGCCGCCGAACAGGCCCATGCCGCGGCCAGGTCCCAGGAGGGCGAGGCCCGCCGGCCGCTCGCCGACGCCGAGCGCCTCGTGCAGCGGATCGACACCGAGGTGCGCACCCTCGCCAAGGTGCTCAACGTCAGTCATGCCTCGAAATGGCCGCCGGTGCTGGAGGCCATCACGGTCGCCCGCGGCTACGAGACGGCGCTGGGCGCCGCCCTCGGCGATGATCTCGACGCGCCGACCGCCGACGCCTCGCCGCAGCGCTGGGCTGGTGCCGACGGATCCGGCGATCCCGCCCTGCCGGAAGGCGCCGAGCCGCTCTCGGCCCAGGTGAAGGCGCCGGCCGAGCTCTCCCGCCGCATCGCCCAGATCGGCCTCGTCGCCAAGGCCGACGGCCCTCGCCTCGCCGCCTTGTTGAAACCCGGCCAGCGCCTCGTCTCCCGGGAGGGCGACCTGTGGCGCTGGGACGGCTTCGTCGTCGCCGCCAATGCGCCCACCGCCGCCGCCCGCCGCCTCGCCGAGCGCAACCGCCTCGGCGACCTGGAAAAGGACCTGGTGACTGCGAAGGAGAAGGCCGCCGACCTGCGCAAGCTGGCCGACGTGGCCCTCGGCCTCGTCAAGGCCGCCGCCGAGCGCGAGCAGGCCGCCCGTGACGGCTGGCGCGCCGCCCAGCGCCGGGCCGACGCCCTGCGCGACCAGCTCGCCGGCGCCGAGCGCGCCGCCGCCGGCATCGTCACCCGCCTCGCCGCCCTGGTGGAGGCCCGCTCGCGGCTGAAGGCGAGCATCGACGAGGCGGTGGCCGTGAAGGCCGATGCCGTCACCGCGCTGCAGGGGCTCGGGCAGACCGCGCAACTGGAGGCCGCCCTCGCCGAGATCCGCGCCGAGGTGGCGCAGAACCGGGCCATCCTCGCCGAGGCCCGCGCCCATGCCCAGGGCCTGACCCGCGAGGCGGAGATGCGCGCCCGCCGGCTGGCGGAGATCGCCCGCGACCGGGCCGCCTGGACCGAGCGCCAGGCCAATGCCGGCCGCCAGGTCGCCGCCCTCGACCAGCGCCTCGCCGAGGCGCGCACCGAGGCCAAAACCCTCGCGGAGGCCCCCGACACCTTCGCCGTGCAGCGCCGCGAGATCATCGCCCGCATCCAGGAGGGCGAGGCCGCCCAGCGCGCCGCCGCCGATGCCCTCGCCGCCGGCGAGACGGCGCTCGCCGCCGCCGACCGCGCCGCCCGCGCCGCCCTCGACGCCATGACGGCGGCCCGCGAGGCCTTCGCCCGCACCGAGGCGCGGCTCGAGGCCGCTCGCCAGCGCCTCCAGGAGATCGGCGCCGAGATCGCCGAGAAGTTCGAGGCCGAGCCCCAGGCCCTGCTGCGCATCGCCGGCCTCGCCGTCGATGCGGACCTGCCCGACGCCCGCCGCGTCGAGGACCAGCTCGACGGGCTCCGCCGGGAGCGTGAGCGGCTCGGCGGCGTCAACCTGCGCGCCGACGACGAGCTGACCGAGGTTCAGGCGCAGTTCGACGGCATGGTCCGCGAGCGTGACGACCTGGTCGAGGCCATCAAGAAGCTGCGCGCCGGCATCGGCTCGCTCAACCGCGAGGGCCGCGAGCGCCTGCTCGCCTCCTTCGCCACCGTCAACGAGAACTTCCAGCGCCTCTTCACCACCCTGTTCGGCGGCGGCACGGCCGAGCTGCAGCTCGTCGAATCCGACGATCCGCTGGAGGCCGGCCTCGACATCCTCGCCCGTCCGCCGGGCAAGAAGCCGCAGACCCTGTCGCTGCTCTCCGGCGGCGAGCAGGCGCTGACCGCCATCGCCCTGATCTTCGCCGTCTTCCTCACCAATCCCGCGCCGATCTGCGTGCTGGACGAGGTCGACGCGCCGCTCGACGACGCCAATGTCGAGCGCTACTGCGACCTGCTCGACGAGATGGCGCGCACCACCGACACGCGCTTCGTCGTCATCACCCACAATCCCATCACCATGAGCCGCATGGACCGCCTGTTCGGCGTCACCATGGCCGAGCGTGGTGTCTCGACGCTGGTGAGCGTGGATCTCGGGCGGGCCGAGCAGCTCATCGCCGCGGAGTGAGGGGCGCCGCTTCACCTCTCCCCGGCGGGGAGAGGTCGGCCGAAGGCCGGGTGAGGGGGCGAGGTTCTATCGGACTATGTCCCTCTCACCCGCCTCGCTGCGCTCGTCGACCTCTCCCCACCGGGGAGAGGTGTGCCGGCGCTCTGCCCGAAAGGCTTGTCGACGCAGCTCGACTCTCGAACCTCAACCTCGATAGCCCGGACGAGCCCGGCCATGGCGGAGAGGGACGGAACAGGCCAAAAGGTGCTCTCAGTCTCTAGGACTAAAGTCCTTGACAGCGTGACGCTGGTCATGTAATGTTCCGGCATGTTCGGCAACTGCGGCCGAAGACCGATCGCGCTACGGCTCTTCACCTCCCACCAAGGAGAGGTGTGCCAGCGCCCGCCCGCCTCACGCTCCCCACCGCCTCAGGCCCCACGGGGCTGACGTGCGATGTTGGTACAACTCGGCAGGCGAAAACGGAGTCCAACCGTGGCGGACTACGACGACGGACTGGACCGCGGTTCCGACGTCGTATATACATGTGTAGTCCTGCCCGCTGACCATGATGAAACGGACGAACGGATGAGACCCAGGGCAGGGTGCTAAATCCGACCTTGTTCGTTGGGGTTCATCATGGAATTCGAGTGGGATGAAAACAAACGTCTCGCCAATATCGCAAAGCACGGCATCGACTTCCGGATTGCTATCACGGTGTTCCTCGCTCCTGCCGCGCTCAGGCGGTCAGACCGCAATGAAGAGCGATGGATCACAATAGGCCCTGTAAGGCATCGACTCGTTGCCGTTGTCTGGACCCCGAGAGGAGAGGCCAAGCGGATCATCTCCGCGAGGCCGGCACGACCCGATGAAAGAGAAGATTACGCGCGTCACGTTGGAGGACATCCGGTCGGGTAAGCTCAAGGACGAGTCCGATTGGGAACGGGTGCGCGCCATGACCGACGAAGACATCGAGCGCGCCATCGCGGAAGATCCCGACTCCGATTTCGACCTCGCCAATTCGACGCCGGTCTTCGTCGGAAAGGTGTCCGAATGGACGCCGCCGCCGCGCAAGACGGCAATCTCCATCCGTCTCGACGAGGACGTGCTGGACTTCTTCAAGGCGCAGAAGGGGCCTTACCAGACGCATATCAACGCGGTGCTGCGGTCCTACATGACGGCGAACAAAGCAAAGCGGGCGAAGGATGGATCGACACGCCGCCGCGCACCAAAGACAGCCGCGGAATAGCCCCGCCTCACCCGCAGCAGCAGGACCCCTCGCCCTCGCCCGTCCCGTCCTGCACGCTGGCGTGGTTCTTCTCCGGGGGCAGGTCCATCGCCGGGTTCTCGGCGAAGAAGCCGTTGGGCTTCAGCATGAAGCCGGCATATTCCATCGGCATGACCGGGAAATCCTCCGGCTTGCACACGTGGGTATGGCCGAAGGAGTGCCAGACCACGAGATCGGCATTCTCGATGGAGCGGCCCTGCTTCACATAGGCCGGCAGGCCGTCGCCGCCGGCGTGCTGGTTGGGATAGTCGCCACTGGCATATTTCTCCGCCGGGTCGAAGGGCGTCACCCACACGTGCTTGGTGGCGAAGCCGCCGCGCTGGGCCACCGTGGAGCCCTCCTGCGCCAGCATCAGCGGGCTCGGCTGCACGACGAGCTTGTAGCCGGTCGGCTTGCCGACGCTGTTGGTCACGTTGGGATTGGTGATCTTCCAGTAGCGGCCGGTCTTGCCGTCCGCCTCGCGGGCGGCGTCCCGCTCGTTCGACAGGACCCGCGAGGTCGTGTCGAAGACGTTGCCATAGGGGTTGTCGGTGCCCCAGGGCCGCGGCACGAATTCGTGCTCGGTCACCGTATTGCCCTCGCCGTCGAGGGCCATGTGCATGCGCACGTTGAAGAAGTGCTGGTGGGTCGGGCCGCCGAGGCCCTCGTCCACCATGCCGCCCCAGGGATAGGTCTTCCCCGGCGCCACCGCCGCCGTCTGGATGATGCCGGTAAGCTTGGCCTCGAGCTGGATCGTGCCGTCCTGGTAGAGATACCAGTAGAAGCCGTAGTCGTAATTGCCGACGGTCGCGAAGAACGAGATGACGAGCCGGCGCGAGCGTCGCGCCTCGAAGACGCCGGTGCGCAGCTCGTAATGCTTCCACAGGAGGCCGTAATCCTCCTCGTGCATGCAGATGGCGTTGGGCATGACGATGGGGTTGCCGGCGTCGTCCGCCATGGGCACGTCGAAATAGCGGATCAGGCCGAGGCAGTCGCAGCCGAGCTCGAGGGCGTTGGCGAGCTTGCCGAGGCCGTATTCGCCGGCGTCGAAGGCGCTCTTCCAGAAATGGTTGGTGGTCGGGTCGGCATAGGGCACCACCATCTCGGTGACGCTGGCGCGGTGCATGATGGGCCGCAGGCGGCCCCGGTCGGTGATGCCGAGCTGGTGGATCACCAGCCCCTCGCGCGGCGTGAAACCGAGGCGGAACGACCAGTTCTGCCAGGTCACCTTCCAGCCCTCCACGGTGAAGCTCGGCCCCTCCGGCTGCACGATGTTGAGGGGCTTCAGGTCGGTGCGGGGGCTGGGAAGCGAGCCGCGGTCGTAGTTACGCCGCTTCCGCGGGATCGGGACGATCTCCTCCTCGTCGACGAGATGGACCACTCGGTTCTCGACGAGATCGACGAGGGCGACGACCCCCTCGATCGGCGAGGCATAGCCGTTGTCGTTGACGTGCTCGCGCCAATAGCTGACGGCACTGACGAGGCGGCGGCCGAGCTCGGCCTCGCGGCCGAAATAGCCGGCGGAGAAGGGGTCGACCTGGACGAGGGCGATCTCCGCGTCGGTCAGGCCGCGCCGCTTCATCGCGGCCCGCCAGCCGGGGTCCGCCTTGACGATGTCGCCGGCCTTGAAGAACTCCTCGATGATCACCGCCGGCTGGCCGTAGGGCGCGGCCTTCGTGTCCCGGGTGGCGAAGGCGACGACCGAGGCCGCGCCGATGTCGACGAGCGCCTCGTGCACGGCGCCGGTGGCGTTGTCGATGGTGACGGCGAAGGCGCGGCGGCGGATCGGCCGGCCCGGCGACCAGGCGGCGATCTCCGCCTTGGTCGGCTCGTCGAGCTGCAGGGCCGCGAAGCGCGTCGTCTCCGGCAGCCCTTTCCTCTCCATCAGGATGGCGCGGGCCGCGGCGATCTCCGCCGTCGACAGGGGATCGAGCGGATGGACCGGCGCGACCCCGGCCGCGGCTTTGCTTTCGGACGCCATGGTTTCACCCTCCGCTGGACGCGGGATGGTCCTCCGGCAGCCGTTCCCCGGCAATCGACCTTTCGGTTGACCGCCAGGGCGGGCGACCCTCACCATGCCGGTGGCGTGCTTCTTGCTCGCCTCGCACGCGTCACACCCCGTCCGGACGGTCTCTCCCGATGTCCAGCACGCCCCACGCGGTCGCCGCCGCCATGCACTTCGCCAAGACGCTGCTCCACGCCGGCGGCTGCGCCTTCTACCGCGTCGACGCCGACTGCAACCTGCACGACTTCCACATGGACGAGGATCTCCGCGGCTTCCACCGCGACTATGTCCGGCGCCTGCACGCGGTGGACCCCTTCCACGCCCGCCGCCTGCGCGACAGCGACCTCACCGTGTCCTGCCTGTCGACGGACGTGGTGCGGCCGCGGGCGCGGGAGGGTGCCGCCTATGCCGCCGCCTGCGCCGCCCACGGCATCGGCGACATCGTCGAGCTGTTCTTCCGCCGCGAGGGGCGGATCGCCGCCGGCCTCTGCCTGACCTGGCCGGCGGGCCGCTCGGCCCGCGCCGGCGACCTCGCCGCAGCACGGGCGGCGCACGGCTATATCGAGTTCAACCTGCCCGCCGCCCCGGCGCCGGAGGAGCACGGCCTCACCGCCCGCGAACAGGAGGTGGTCGGGCTCATCTGCGCCGGCCGCACCAACCGCGACATCGCCGACGCGCTCGCCATCAGTCTCGCCACCGTCAAGACCCACGTCATCCACATCTTCGAGAAGCTCGGGGTGGAGAACCGCGCCTCCGTCGTCGCCCGCATGGCGCGCGGCTGAGGCGCCCGGGTCCCGGCCACCGGCGAAAGGCGAGCATTGCCCGATAGATGCTGCACTGCGCCGTCGATGTCGCAGAGCAGGCCGCACAATTGCCGCGAGGGCTAAATACTCAAGGTATTCCAATGATTTATATTGTTTCGTCCCGTCCTTGACACGTTTTCGTGGCATCACTATAGGTGTGCCCGGCTTTCGGGGGGTGGCAGTCCGGCGACCTACCGTCGATGCGCCCTGACGACGAGCCGGCCGAGGAGGCTGGCCATGGCGTCAGGTGACGACAACGACGGCAAGACGCCGGGAACGTCTCCTCCGGATTCCGACCTCGACGCGCGGCGGCGCGCCCTTGAATCCCGGCTCGAAGCCATCGAGCGCGAGCGGTCTGGGGGAGCAGCGCCGGACGGCCGGGCGGCCCAGGCGCCGTCCGGGCTGGTGAAGCTCTTCCGCTTCTCGGCCGATTTCGTCTCCGGCGTGCTGGCCGGGGCGCTGATCGGCTGGCTGCTGGACCGTTTCGCCGGAACGCGGCCCTGGGGTCTCATCGTGTTTCTTCTGCTGGGCTTCGCGACGGGAATCTACAACCTCGTCAAGTCGGCGCAGCGGGCCAATCGGGAAGGCTGAGAGGCCGTTCCGACCCTCGACTAGACCGCATGCGGGAGCAGACCGGCGATGGCCGATCCGATCAAACAGTTCGAGCTCGTCCCCATCGTTCCGATCCGGGTTGGCACGGGTGATTTCTCCTTCACCAATTCCGCCCTGCACATGTTCATCATCGTCGGCCTGACGGCGGCCTTCCTGCTGCTGACGACCTCCGGCCGCCGCCTCGTGCCGACGCGCATGCAGTCCATGGCCGAGCTCGCCTACGAATTCGTCGCCGGAACGGTCCGACAAACGGCCGGCACCGAGGGGATGAAGTTCTTCCCCCTCGTCTTCTCGCTCTTCATGTTCGTGCTCTTTGCCAACCTCATCGGCATGGTGCCCGGCGCCTTCACGGTGACGAGCCACATCATCGTCACCGCCGCCCTGGCGCTGCTGGTGATCTCCACCGTCATCATCTACGGCATCGTCAAGCACGGCACCCACTGGTTCGCCCTCTTCGCGCCCTCGGGCCTGCCGAAGGTGATCCTGCCGCTGATCGTCGTGATCGAGGTGATCTCCTTCATCTCCCGCCCGATCTCGCTGTCCCTTCGTCTCTTCGGCAACATGACCGCCGGCCACATCGCGCTGAAGGTCTTCGCCGGCTTCGTCACCGCCATGGCGGGTGCCGGCGCCCTCGGCATGCTCGGCGCCACCCTGCCCGTGCTGATGATCACCGCGCTCACCGCGCTCGAACTGCTCGTCGCTGTCCTGCAGGCCTATGTCTTCACCATCCTGACCTGCATCTACCTCAACGACGCCCTCCATCCTGGCCATCACTGATCGGTGACGGCGGGTTCCCCTTCCTCCCTTCGCTCCCAACACCTCACAGGAGTTCAAAATGGATCCGGTTGCAGCCAAGTTCCTCGGCGCTGGTCTCGCCTGCCTCGGCATGGGCCTCGCGGCCATGGGCGTGGGCAACATCTTCGGCAACTTCGTTGCCGGCGCCCTGCGCAATCCGTCGGCTGCGGCCGGCCAGTTCACCAACGCCATCGTCGGCGCGGCCCTCGCTGAAGGTCTCGGCATCTTCGCGCTCGTCGTCGCCCTCGTCCTGCTCTTCGTGGTCTGATCCGCGGCGGACGCATCGATCGCGCCGGGACCCCCTGCGGGTCCCGGACCGCGCTCGCTCCGGCGTTCCCGCCCGGCTCCGGCCGGCTCTCGTTTCCGCGTGACGGCCTTCCGGCCCGATCGCGCCGATAGGGTCCCGCAATGGCGACGAACACCACTACCGGGACCCAGGTCCCATCCAAGGGCGGTTTCCCGGCCTTCCGCGTGGAAACCTACGGGTCGCAGCTGCTCTGGCTCGCGGTCGCCTTCGGCCTGCTCTACGTCCTGATGTCGCGCTTCATCGCACCGCGCATCGGCGGCATCCTCGAGGACCGGGCCAGCCGCATCGCCGGGGATCTCGCGGCGGCGCAGGCCATGAAGGCCGAGGCCGACGCGGCCACCCTCGCCTATGAGAAGGCCCTCGCGGAAGCGCGTGCCAGCTCCCAGGCGATCGCCGCCGAGACCCGTGCCAAGATCACCGCCGAGGCCGATGCCGAGCGCAAGGCTCTCGAGGCCAAGCTCGCCGCCGACCTCTCCGCGGCGGAGGCGCAGATCAGCGCCGCCCGCACGGCGGCCATGGGCAACGTCCGCGCCATCGCGGTCGACACCGCCCAGGCCATCGTCGAGCGCTTGGCCGGCACCGGTGCCGACACCGGCCGTCTCGAAGCGGCGGTCGACGCCGCCCTGAAGCGCTGAGGGGGACGAGATGAGCGAATATCTGCCGATCTGGATCGGCCTCGTCATCTTCTTCGCCATCGCCTGGAAGATGGGCGCCCACACCAAGCTCGTGAACGCCCTCGACGCGCGCTCCAACCGCATCGCCGCCGAACTCGCCGAGGCCAAGCGGCTGCGCGAGGAGGCCGAGGCCATCGTCGCCGACTATCGTCGGCGTCAGCAGAGCGCCGAGCAGGAGGCCCGCGACATCGTCACGGCCGCCAAGGCCGACGCCGAGCGTCTCGCCGCCGAAGGCAAGGCCAAGATCGAGGAATTCGTCACCCGCCGCACCAAGATGGCGGAGACCAAGATCGCCCAGGCCGAGGCCCAGGCCATCGCCGACGTGCGCGCCGCCGCTGCCGACGTCGCCACCACCGCCGCCGGTTCGGTCCTCGCCGACATGGCCCGCGGGTCCGGCGGAGACAAGCTGATGACCTCCGGCATCGCCGAGATCAAGGCGAAGCTGAACTGAAGATCCGGGCTTCCGCCCGCTCCAATCTCGAAAACCGCCGGGTCGCTCCCGGCGGCTTTTTCGTTGTCGACGCGGAGTCCGCCTTGGCTCTTCGTCGTCGGCTATGTTCCGACCCGACAAACAATGGCTCGGCAGAACCGAAGTGCGTCCTTCGAGGCTCGCCCGTTGGGCTCGCACCTCAGGATGAGGAGGTCGGTGTCCTGCATGGCGGCCAGCAGTCACGGACAACCGAACCTCATGCGAACCCTGATGGAGATCACCCGACCTCCTCATCCTGAGGTGCGAGCCCGCAGGGCGAGCCTCGAAGGACGCACTTGAGGGCGAGCAAGGCCCTGCGCCGGGGCGATCTGGTCCCTCTGAACAGGTGCGCCCACCCGCCGCGACCTGCCTCATCCCACGAAAAAGCCGCCGGGCGGACCCGGCGGCTTTCCCAAGCCGAAAAGGCGAGCGGCCGATCAGGCCGGCAGCAGCGGGTCGATGATCTTCTCGAACTCGGCCGCCGGCTGGGCGCCAAGCACCCGCTTGCCGTTGACGAAGAAGGTCGGGGTCGATTCCACGCCGAAGGCGGAGGCCGCCCGCTCGCGCGTGGCGTTGAGCGCGTCGAGGATCGCCTGGTTGTTGAGGCAGGCCTCGAACTGCGCCTGGGTCATGCCGGCCTGGCGGGTGATGGCGGTGACCGCCTCCAGCGGATTGCCGCCGAAGGCCCAGGTCCGCTGCTGCTGGAAGAACACGTCGATGAGCGCGAAATAGCGCGCCTGGTCGACGCCCTCTCCGGCCTTGCCGTCGGCGTTGAGGGCGCAGCGGGTGAGCATATAGACGGCGGCGTCGAGCTGGTTGAGCGCGAACTCGCGGAAGACGAGACGCACCTTGCCGGTCTCGATGTACTTCTTCTTCAGCTCGGGCAGCGTGCCCGTGTGGAAGCTGGCGCAGTGGCCGCAGGTGAGGGAGGCGTATTCGACGATGGTGACCGGCGCGTCGGCCTTGCCGAGCCAGACGTCGCCGAGTGGGCCCGGCTGCATGAGCTGGGCGACGTCGACCGTCTCGGTCTGGGTGCGGCGCTGGGCCAGCGCCGCGGGTGCGAAAGCGGCGACGAGGCCGAGAGCGGCCGAGCCTTCGATGAAATGTCTGCGCGACAGCATGGCTGGTTCCTCAAGATCGCCGCGGGGGCAAGGTCAAGGCCATAGCTGTGGCACCGGTCGGTGGCAACATCAGGGCTGCGGCGAGAGGGCGCCGCAGCGGTCACAGTTCTGCGAGAGGTCAGTTCCGGGCGATGATCTCGCGCTCGCGATAGACCGGCCGGCCGGCGACGCCGTCGCAGGCCTTGCGGCGCATCAGGGCGGAGGGCCGGCGGTCCTTCAGGGTGGAGCGACGGCGGCGGCGCGGGCCCGGCCGTCCCAACATGACGGCGCCCATGCGCGGGAAGGCCTCGCGCATCGCCCCGTCCGGGTCCTCGATGAGGAGGGGCAGGCGCAGCGCCTCGCCCCAGAGCTGCCAGTCGGCGACCACGTCGTCGGCATCGGCCATGGAGACCAGCGGCACGCTGAGGGCGGGGTCGGCATGGACCAGCACCACCTCGACGCTGTCCGCCGCCTGCGAGGCGTCGTCGCTGACCCGGACGGCGATGCCGCGATAGGACGAGACGGGAAGCTGCAGCTTCATCCGGGCGCCACTGGCGGTGCGGCGGATCACCACCCGATCGGCATGGAGATCGATGGACCGCTGGCCGCCGTCCGCGCCCCTGTCGGGCGCGGCGTAGCGGGTGGGCAGCTGGGCGGGATCGAGGCGCAAAGAGGCCCCGATCCCGGCGGCGAGGACGCCGGGCTCTGTCTGACGCAACACTTGCATGCTCCCTTGGGGTCTTCGGCCGGCTCGAACCGGCTCTCGCCCCGTCGTTGGG
Organism: Phreatobacter cathodiphilus; assembly: GCF_003008515.1. Classification (NCBI taxonomy): domain Bacteria; kingdom Pseudomonadati; phylum Pseudomonadota; class Alphaproteobacteria; order Hyphomicrobiales; family Phreatobacteraceae; genus Phreatobacter; species Phreatobacter cathodiphilus. Next base: position 3,873,044 of record NZ_CP027668.1, read on the forward strand.
AAGACTGTCGCAGCATTTCTTGTCCGACCGCTTAAGGTGGACGGTTAAGCGGACCTCAATCGGATCGCGACAGTTGGAGACCTTCGCGCATGCTTGAGAAAGCCTTGGGCGATGTGCTTTCCCAATGCTTGGGAGGCGTGGTTGCGTGCTCCTTGCCGAACAGGATGAACGAAGCCTGATCGCCCCGTCCGGCGCACCGGCCCCGCCTTGAAACCGGCGCCTGCGATGCCTACACGAGGGGAACTCCCCCAATCGCGCCCAAGGCCCGTCATGTCCGACCTCCTCGATACCGGCCTGCTTCTCGAGCAAGGCCGCCGCCTCGTCGCTGCGGCCCGCAAGGCCGGCGCAGATGCCGCCGACGTCATGGCGGTGTGCGGGGTTTCCGTCGGCGTGCAACTGCGCGACGGCAAGGTGGAGAGCTCCGAGCGCTCCGAGGGCGACGACATCGGCCTGCGGGTCTTCGTTGGCCGCCGCAGCGCCTCGGTCTCCTCCAACGACCCGCGGGAGGATGTCGAGGCCCTCGCCGAGCGTGCCGTCGCCATCGCCCGCGTCGCCCCCGAGGACCCCTATGCCCGGCTCGTCGACCCGGCTGACCTCGCCCGCGACTGGGCCGATCTCGACCTCATCGATCCCGTCATGACCGCGGTGGCCGACCTCGAGGACCTCGCCCGCCGCGCCGAGGCGGCGGCCCTCGCGGTGAAGGGCGTCACGAAATCCGGCGGCGCCGACGCCGGCGCCGGCATCGGCGGCTTCGCCCTCGTCACCTCCACCGGCTTCGAGGGCGCGACGCTCGGCTCCTCCACCTCCTTCTCGGTCACCGCCATCGCCGGCGAAGGCACCGGCATGGAGCGCGACTACGACTACAGCGGCGTGCGCCACCGTGCCGATCTCGAGGACCCGGAGGCGATCGGGCGCAGTGCCGGCGAGCGCGCCGTGCGACGGATCAATCCGCGCAAGGTGGACACCCGCAAGGTGCCGGTGATCTTCGACCAGCGCACCGCCGCGAGCTTCCCCTCTTATCTCGCCGCCGCCGCCAACGGCCAGGCGGTGGCCCGCAAGACCTCCTTCCTCCGCGAGAAGCTGGGACAGCGGCTGTTCCGGCCGGGCGTCATGATCATCGACGACCCGCTGCGCCGTCGCGGCCTGCGCTCCCGGCCCTTCGACGGCGAGGGCGTGGCGGCCCGCCCGCTGACCCTGGTGGAGGACGGCGTGCTGACGAGCTGGCTGCTCGACAGTGCCACCGCCGCCGAACTCGGCCTCAGGACCACCGGCCACGCCCATCGCGGTACCGGCGGCCCGCCCGCGCCGGGCGCGACAAACCTCCACCTGGCCGCCGGCACGGTGAGCCCGGCCGAGATGATCGGCGCCGTCAAGGACGGGCTCTACGTCACCGACATGATCGGCAGCGGCGTCAACATGGTCACCGGCGACTATTCCCGCGGCTGCTCCGGCTACTGGATCGAGAACGGCGAACTGGCCTATCCGGTCGCTGAGATCACCATCGCCGGCAATCTCGTCGACATGTTCGCCAGCCTCACCCCGGCCGACGACCTCGTCTTCCGGCGGGGCACCGACGCCCCCACCGTGCTGGTGGAGGGGCTGACCGTTGCCGGACGCTGACGACATCGTCCTGCGCGACATGCTGGAGGCGCTGGCCGGAGAGGCCGGCGCCATGGCGCTCGACTATGCCCGCCGCGGCATGCGGAGCTGGACCAAGGCCGGCGCCTCGCCGGTGACGGAGGCCGACATCGCCGTCGACCGTTTCCTCAAGCGCCGCCTCATGGAGGCGCGCCCCGGCTTCGGCTGGCTGTCGGAGGAGACGGCCGACGATCCCTCCCGCCTCGACCGGCGCGAGGTCTTCATCGTCGATCCGATCGACGGCACCCGCGCCTTCGCAGCAGGCCTGCCGGACTGGACCATTTCGCTCGCAGTGGTGCGTGACGGGCGGCCGGTGGCCGCGGCGCTGGCCGAGCCGGTGGCCGGGCGCATCTTCGTCGCCGCCCTCGGCCACGGCGCCAGCGTCTCCGGCCGGCCGCTCAGCCCCCTCGGCCGCGACCGCGTCGAGGGCGCCGTGGTGGCAGGTCCCAAGCCCATGACGGTCAGGGCCGAGAACGCCGGGGCCCGGGCCCTGCCGAAGATCCATTCCCTCGCCCTGCGCTTCGCCAAGGTGGCGGCCGGCGAGATCGACGCGGGCTTCGCGGGCGGCCAGAGTCATGACTGGGACCTTGCGGCGGCCGATCTTTTGGTGCACGAAGCAGGAGCATCACTGACCGGCCTCGACGGAGCCGTGCCCTGCTACAACAGGCCGGTTCCTACGCATTTTCCGCTCGTTTGTGCCGGTTTTCCGCTGCATGGGCTTCTTCGGCAGGTCGCCGGGGAAGATCGCCGCCGCGGCGGGACGAGCTGAGGGGAAGACCATCATCATGACTGCGACGGGCGAGTCCAAGCAACTCCCGCACCTGGTGTTCGGCGGCGAGCTGACGAAGCTGGACGGAACCGAGTTCCGCGATCTTTCCAAGCTCGACATCGTCGGCATCTACCCGAACTACGCCACCGCTCACGCCGCCTGGAAGGGCAAGGCCCAGCAGACCGTGGACAATGCGCACATGCGCTATTTCATCGTTCACCTGCACCGCCTGCTCGATCCGGACGCGGCCTGACCGGCGGCGCTCCGGCCCGGTGTCCTTCCTCAAGCGTCTGGCGCGCTCCCAGCGGGTGCGGTCGGCAGCGGGCTCGCTGCTCGCCGGATACCTGCGCCTGGTCTGGCGCACCGGACGGTTCGCGCTCGATCCGCCCAACATCTACGACTATGCCGACGACAACCTGCCGGTCATCTTCGCGATGTGGCACGGCCAGCACTTCCTCTCGCCCTTCGTCAGGCGGCCGCAGTATCGCGCCGCGGTGCTGATCTCGCGCTCCGCCGACGGCGAGATGAACGCCATCGCCGCCGAGAAGCTCGGCGTGCGCACCATCCGCGGCTCCGGCGACCACAAGGGCCAGTTCGCTCGCAAGGGCGGCGTGAGCGCCTATTTCCAGATGCTGGAGGCGCTGGCCGACGGCGAGACCGTGGCATTGACCGCGGACGTTCCGAAGATCGCCAAGAAGGCCGGGCTCGGCATCGTCATGCTGGCCAAGCAGAGCGGCCGTCCCATCCTGCCCATCGCCGTGGCCACTGCCCGGCGCATCGACCTGAGGTCCTGGGACAAGGCGAGCGTCAACCTGCCCTTCTCGCGCGGCGCCGCCGTCGCCGGTCCGCCCATCTGGGTGCCGGCCGATGCCGACCAGGTGGCGCTGGAGGGCTATCGCCGGGCCGTCGAGGCCGCGCTCGACGCCGCCACCGGTCGTGCCTACGACATCGCCGAGGGACGGGCGGAGCCCGAGCTCTGGTCGAAGGAGACCCTCGCCCGGCTCGAGGCGGCCCGCGACGCCGCCGCCGTCACCGCCCGCCCCGCCCGGACGCCGGCATCGGGCCAGGCCGATGCGTGATCGCCCCGTCCGGACCCCGCTGACCCTGCGCGCCTACGGCCGGCTCACCGCCCTCCTCGGCCCGGCGGCGCCGCTCCTCGCCCGCAGCCGGTTGAAGCGCGGCAAGGAGGATCCGGAGCGCATCCAGGAGCGGCGCGGCTTCGCCACCGAGGAGAGGCCGCCGGGCCGGCTGATCTGGCTGCACGGGGCGAGCGTCGGCGAACTCCTGTCCATCATCCCGCTGGTCGAGCGCCTGCAGGCCCGCGGCGTCACCGTCCTCGTCACCACGGTGACGCGCACCGCCGCCGCTCTCGCCGCCCGGCGCCTGCCGCCCGGCGCCATCCACCAGTTCATGCCCTGGGACGTGCCGGCCTTCATCGAGCGCTTCCTGAACCACTGGCGGCCCGACCTCGCCATCTTCGCCGAATCCGAGCTCTGGCCCAACCTCATCCTGCGCACCACCGCCCGCGGCACGCCCCTCATCCAGGTGAACGGGCGCATGTCGGAACGCTCCTTCCGCGGCTGGCAGCGCGTGCCGCGCTCCATCAAGGCGCTGTTCTCGCGCTTCGAGCTCTGTCTGATGCAGACGGTTGACGACGCCCGCCGCGTCGAGGCCCTCGGCGCACCGCGCGTCTCCACCACCGGCAACCTGAAGTTCGACGTGCCGGCCCCCGAGGCCGAGCCGGGGGCCGCCATGGCGCTCGCCGGCGCCATCGGCCGGCGCCCGGTCTTTCTCGCCGCCTCCACCCACGAGGGCGAGGACGAGATCGTGCTCGCGGCGCACCGCATGATGGCGCCGCGGCTCTCCAACCTCCTCACCATCGTCGCCCCCCGCCATCCCGAGCGCGGCGAGACCATCGCCGCCCTGGCCGAGGCGGCGGGACTGCAGGCCTGCCGCCGCTCGCTCGGCGAACTGCCGGGCCAGCGCCACGCCGTCTATGTCGCCGACACCCTGGGCGAGATGGGGCTGTTCTACCGCGCCGCCCCCGTCGCCTTCCTCGGCGGCTCGCTGATCCGCCACGGGGGGCAGAACCCGATCGAGCCGGCCAAGCTGGGTGCCGCCATCCTCCACGGTCCCCACGTCTTCAACTTCGCCGCCGTCTATGCCGCTCTCGCGGAGAACCGGGCGGCGCGCCAGGTCTCCGGCGCCGAGGACCTCGCCGGTGCCGCCCTCATGCTGCTCACCGACCAGCGCGAGCGCCTCCGCCAGCGCGAGGCGGCGGGCGAGACCGTCACCGGCCTCGGCGGCGCGCTGGACCGCACCCTCGCCGCCATCGAGCCCTATTTCCTCACCCTCGCCATGCGGAGCGGCTGATGGAGCGCCCGCGGTGAAGGCGCCCGGCTTCTGGTCGGACCCGCAGGCGCCCGCCGGCAGGCTGCTGGCCCCGCTCGGCGCCGTCGTCGGTGCCGTCACCCTCGCCCGCATGGCCCGCCCGGGTGCCCGCGCCGGCGTGCCGGTGATCTGCATCGGCAACCCGACCGTCGGCGGGTCCGGCAAGACCCCGGCGACGCAATGGCTCGCCGCCCTCGCCACCGCCCGCGGCCTCTCCCCCGCCATCCTCGCCCGCGGCTATGGCGGCCGGCTCGCAGGGCCCGTCGTGGTCGATCCGGCGGTCCACGGTCCCGCCGATGTGGGCGACGAGCCGCTGCTCCATGCGCGCCGTTTCCCCACCGTGGTGGCGCGCGACCGCCCGGCGGGCGCGGCCCTTGCGGTGGCGCGGGGCGCCGGCCTCATCGTCATGGACGACGGCTTCCAGAACCCGGCCCTCGCCAAGGACCTGTCCGTCCTGGTGGTGGACGGCGCCGCCGGCCTCGGCAGCGGCCGCGTCCTGCCGGCAGGGCCCTTGCGCGCGCCGTTCCGGCCGCAGCTCGCCCGCGCCGACGCGCTGCTGGTGGTGGGAGAAGGCGAGGCGGGGGAGGCCCTCGCGGCGCTCGCGGCCGAGGCCGGGCGTCCGGTCCTGCGCGGGCGGCTGGTCGTGGAGGCGGAGACGGCGGCCTGGCTCTCCGGCCGCGACGTGCTCGCCTTCTGCGGCATCGGCCGGCCGGCGAAATTCGTCGAGACCCTCGGGGCGGCGGGTGCCCGCAACGCGGTGCTGCGCCCCTTCGCCGACCATCACGCCTATGGCGAGGCCGATGCCGAGCGGCTGCTGGCGGAGGCGGCGCGCACCGGCCTGCCGCTGGTCACCACCGAGAAGGATGCGGTCAAGCTGAAGGGCTCGCCCGCCCTCGACCGGCTGGCGGCGGCGACGCGCGTGGTTCCCGTCAGTCTGAAGGTGGAGGAGGAGGCGGCCGCGGCGGCTCTCCTCGATCGCGTCACCGCGCCACGAAGGTCTTGAAGCGCTCGGGGTGCAGCCGTTGGAGCACGGCGGGCGGGCCGGAATAGGCCTCCTGCCGGGCAACGCTCCAGTATTTCAGGTCGTCGAGCGGGATCGGCTGGCCGGTGACGGCGCAGCGCACGAAGGTGCCCGGACGCACGATGCGGAAATCGGCGTCCAGGTAACGCAGCTCGGCCTCACCGTCGTTCGGCCGGCCGGAAGTCAGGCGGTTGAGCATCGTGACGGCTCCGCGCTCAGGTCCCCGGACCCGCCGGGTCCTGGCCCGACGGACGACGGGCGTTGGGCGCCTGCGGATCGTCCGGGCGGCGGCCGACCGGCCCGTAGGGCGCGTCGGGCGAGGCGGTGCGGTAGCCCGGCGGCGGCTCGACCAGACGGCGGCGCGGCGGCTCGCCGGGGAAGGGCACCACCTGGTCGCGCGAGGAGGAGCCGAACAGCGAACCGACCTGCGACCAGATCGGCGCCACGCGCATCTCGTCGACCGTGGCCGGGCCGGAAATCTGCGCCTGCGAGCGGTCGCGGGTCGTGTCCACCGGGCCGCCGCCGAACCAGCCGCCCTGGCGGGAGCGCAGCTCGCCGTTGGTCATGGTGCGGCCGAACTCGTCGCGCTGGATGGGCGTATTGGCGGCCAGGCCTGCGGCGCGGGCCCGGGCCACGTCGGGATCGTTGGGCCAGTTCGGGTTGCGGGCGGCCGCCGAATCCTGCGGCGGCGGCAGGGCGTTGTTGCGCGGCAGGACCAGCGGCGCGCGCTCGCGGTAGTCGATCGGCGGGCGCGCGGTCTCGACCAGGCCGAGGCCGCTGAGCAGGCCGCCCATCACGTTGGCCTCGAAGCTCGGGCCGTCCCCCTGCTGGGCGAAGGCGCCGGTGGTGCCGGCGACGCCGAGGGTCGTGGCGAGGATCACGGTGCGGATGCGCGTCATGTCTCGGTCATCCCTTGAAACGGCCTGGCTGAGAGACGAGCCCGGCCTTGAATGGACCCGGCGCCCCGGGGCGCCGCTGTGCAGCCGGCTCTATCCGTCAGGATCGTGCCGATTTCGAGGCACCCGGCCGGCCGCCGAAGAGGGACTCATACAGAAGCAGGGCAACGCCCGCAACGATGCCGACATCGGCGAGGTTGAACACGTACCACTGGAACTGCCAGCTGGCGGTGGTGATGTGGAAGGCGAAGAAGTCCGCCACCGCCCCGTAGAGCACCCGGTCGAGGCCGTTGCCCACCGCCCCGCCGGCGATGAGGCCGAGCGCCACCGCCGTCATCGGGCTCTCGGCCCGCCACAGCCACCAGCCGATCAGGGCCACGGCGGCGACCTTGAACAGCACCAGCGCCCATTGGCCCAACAGGCTGTCCTGCTGGAACATGCCGAAGGAGACGCCGTAGTTCCACGCCATGACGAGGTCGAGCACCGGCAGGATGGTGATCGTCTGTCCCGAGGTGATCCCCACCACCTGGAGCATGAAGACCTTGAAGGCCTGGTCGACGACGAGCGTGGCGACGAGGGCGAGAAGGCCGGGGCGAAGATGGGGCGAGGGGGTCAAGGGCGCGTCATCCGGTGGCGGTCGTGCCCGAGGTGGCGCGTCCGGCGGGGCGGGTCAAGCACTTATCCTCGACATCTTCGCGGCGAGCCGCCATAGGGACGTCGTCGCCAGCCCCCATCGTGCAGCCATGACCCACAAGCTCTATTTCGTCCGCCACGGCGAGACCGACTGGAACGCCGAGGGGCGGCTGCAGGGCCAGCGCGACATTCCCCTCAACGACGTCGGCCGGGTCCAGGCCGAGGAGGTCGGCGCCATCCTCGCCCGGCTGGAGCCGCGCTACGAGGACCTCGCCTTCTGGTCCAGCCCGCTCACCCGTACCCGCGAGACCATGGAGCTGATGCGCGGCCGCCTCGGGCTGCATCCGCCGGCCTACCGCATGGACGACCGGCTGAAGGAATTGTCCTTCGGCGCCTGGGAGGGCCTGACCTGGCCGGAGGTGGAGGCCCATTCGCCCGCCATCGCCGCCTCGCGCCTCGCCGACAAGTGGCACACCAAGCCGCCCGAGGGCGAGAACTACGAGGATGTCGCCACCCGGCTCGGCGCCTTCATCGCGACCCTCGAACGCCCTAGCGTCATCGTCTCCCACGGCGGTGTCGGCCGCACGCTGATGGCGCTGCGCGGCACCATGGACCGCGCCCGGGCCTCCGAGGTCTTCGTCCGCCAGGGCGTCGTCTACGTCTTCGAGGGCGACCGCTTCACGGTCGAGGCGTGACGGCTCAATAGCCGCCGAGGATGCCCCAGAGGCTGCGCGCCGTGGGCAGGCGGGAGCGGCCGTTCGGCCTGTCCCAGGGGCACTGGTACTGGCTGGAGGCCACCGTGTCGTCCATCCGCGCGGGGAAGCACTTCGGCCGCGTGCCGGGCGCCAGCGTGCCGCGGCTCTGGTGGACCAGTAGCACCCGGTCGCGGGTCTCGTCCTCGAGGCCGGCGCCGCGCGCCCAGACGGCGGGGGCGGTGGCGAGGAGGGCGGTGAAGGCCAGAACGGCGATGCGGGTCATGGCGGCTCCTGCGGATGGTCGTGCCGGCGGGTCGGCTTCGGGCCGGTCCCCGCATCGACAACGCCTCACATAGCAGACCGGGTCCGTGGCGTCATTGCGGCGGCGCAGGTCCGTTCAGCGCGCGCCGCCCACCGCCCGGCCGAATCGGGCGATGACGGCGCGTAGCTCCTCGTCCTCGAAGCCGTCGAGGGCGGCCTTCAGCCGCGCCTCGTCGGCGGGCGGACGCGGCGCCTCCCGCGGCTTCGGCTTGGCCCTGAGCGGGATCTGCGTCAGCCGCACGCCGGCCACGCAGCGCCAGCCCATGAAGGCGTTGACCCGCTCGACGATGACCGGGGTCATGTGCTGGATCTCCAGGGCGAAGGGCGCCTCCACCCGCACATGCAGGGTCCCCGGCTCCGGCTCGCTGCGACCCTCGGGCCGGCGCGGCCAGGCGATCTTCACCGGGGCGGAGCGGCGGGCGAGGTCCTCGCCGACGATCTCGTCCCAGCGCGTCACCACCTCCGTCGAGGCGAAGCCGGCCTGCTGCAGCGCCTGCCCGATGGGGGCGGCGGCGATGTCGGCGAGCGGCCGCGGGCCTTTGGGACGATAGGGCGATTTCATGGAGGCTGTGGGTTTTCGGGCGCCGGGACGGAAGGTGGCGTTGCGGCGGCGCCCGCGCTGGGCGAGGGTCCACCGATGACGCGCGCCACCATAGCACGGACGAAGCCCGCACAGGAGAGCGCAGCCCCGGCCGCTGCGCTGCTCGCCTGGTACGACCGCCATCGCCGCCACCTGCCCTGGCGCGCCCTGCCCGGCGAGCCGGTGGACCCCTATCGCGTCTGGCTGTCCGAAATCATGCTGCAGCAGACCACGGTGAAGGCGGTGGCGCCCTATTTCGCCGCCTTCCTCGCCCGCTGGCCGACGGTCGCCGATCTCGCGGCGGCACCGGTGGAGGAGGTGATGAAGGCTTGGGCCGGGCTCGGCTACTATTCCCGCGCCCGCAATCTCCACGCCTGCGCCATCGCCGTGGCGCGCGACCATGACGGACGCTTTCCCGCCGAGATCGCCGGGCTCAGGGCGTTGCCGGGAGTGGGCGACTATACGGCGGCGGCGGTCGGCGCCATCGCCTTCGACCTGGCCGCGCCCGTGGTGGACGGCAATGTCGAGCGGGTGGTGACGCGGCTCGAGGCGGTGGACGAGCCCCTGCCGGGCGCCAAGCCGCTGATCCGGGCGCTGGTGGCCGACATGCTCGACCCCACCCGTCCCGGCGACTTCGCGCAGGCCATGATGGACCTCGGCGCCACCATCTGCACGCCGCGCCGGCCGGCCTGCGCGCTCTGCTCGCTGCGCCCCTTCTGCGCCGCAGCCGCCGAGGGCAGTCAGGAGGCCTACCCGAAGAAGGCGCCGAAGAAGACCGGGACGCTGCGTCGCGGCGCCGCCTTCGTCGTGGTCCGGGCGGACGGCGCCCTCCTCGTCGGCACCCGTCCGCCGAAGGGCCTGCTCGGCGGCATGACGGAAGTCCCCGGCACCGCATGGTCGGCCGATTTCGACGAGGCCGCGGCGCTGGCGGCAGCGCCGCTGCCGCTCGCCCTACACCGGCTGCCGGGAACCGTCGGCCACGTCTTCACCCATTTTCCCCTGGAGCTCACCGTTTTCCGCGCCGACGCCCCGTCCGGCACGCCGCCCGCACCCGGCATGCGCTGGATCGCGGCCGGCGAGATCGCCGGCGAGGCCTTTCCCACCGTGATGCGCAAGGTGCTCGCCCATGCCGGCGTCGGGCCCGACGGCCGGGCTTGACCTCCCGGCGGCGAGCGGCATGCTGGCCAGCCCGGGACGGGAAGGAACCACCGCGGCGCGGCGGACTTGCCACAGGAGCCCCGGTTCGAACGTGAGGACCTCGCCTGGATGACGGACGGCCGGCCGCAGGGCATGACCTGGCACTATGACCGCGCGGAAATGGTCGCCGACGGCGTCATCCACGTGCTCGGTGCCGTCTTCGCGCTCTTTGCCGCGGGGGCGCTGATCGGCGTCGCCCTCTACCGGGCCGAGCTCGCCACCATCTCGTCCCTGGCGGTCTATGCCGCGAGCCTCGTCGCGGTCATCGGCTGCTCGGCCGCCTACAACATGTGGCCGGTGTCGCGCACCAAGTGGATCCTGCGCCGCTTCGACCATGCCGCCATCTTCATGCTGATCGCCGGCACCTACACACCCTTCATGGTGCACGTCGCCACCCCCACCGCACACGCCATGCTGGCGGCGGTGTGGATCGCCGGCTTTGCCGGGGCGGCGCTGAAGCTCTTCGCCCCCGGCCGCTACGACCGCGTCACCGTCTTCCTCTACCTCGCCATCGCCTGGAGCGGCGTCATCGTCGCCCACCAGGTCTTCGCCGTTCTGCCGACGGCGGCCATCGTGCTGCTGGTGGTGGGCGGGCTCATCTATTCGGCCGGGGTGGTCTTCCACCTCTGGCACTCCCTGCGCTTCCAGAACGCCATCTGGCACGGCTTCGTCCTCGTCGCCGCCGGCTGCCAGTATGCGGCGGTGCTGAACGGCGTCCTGCTCGGCGCCTGAACCCGGATCCCGTCATGACCCTCTCCGGCTTCCTGCTCTTCTGCGGCGTGTACGCCATGGCGACCTTCTCGCCGGGGCCGGCCGTGGCGGCCATCGTGGCGCGCACCCTGGCGGTGGGGCTGAGGCGCACCGCGCCCTTCATCCTCGGCATCGTCGCCGGCGACCTCGTCTGGTTCGCCCTGGTCGCGCTCGGCCTCGCCGCCCTCGCCCAGAACGCCCAGCCGCTGTTCCTCGCCATCAAATATGCCGGCGTCGCCTATCTGCTCTGGCTCGCCTGGAAGCTCTGGACCGCGCCCGCCGCCGCCCCGCAGGAATCACCCGCCGCGCGCGGCGAGGGCTGGAAGCTCTTCCTCGGCGGCCTCGCCCTGACCATGGGCAATGCCAAGGTCATGGTCTTCTTCGTCTCGATCCTGCCGCTGGTGGTGGACCTCGGTACCCTCACGCCGCTGCTCGCGGCGGAGCTCGCCGTGGTGATGATGGCGATTCTCTCCACGGCCATGTGGACCTATGCCCTGGCCGCCGCCCGCGCCCGGCGCTTCATCGCCAGCCCGCGCGCCATGCGCATGGTCAACCGCGGCACCGGCGCGGTGGTGGCCGGCGCCGCCGTGGCGGTCGCGGCGCGGGGGTAGGTCTCTTCGACGCGTCATGCCCGGGCTTGTCCCGGACATGACGCATTCTCTTCAAGCTGCGGTGTTCAAGTCGTGGATGGCGACAAGCCGGCCATGACGACGAGGGCTGTTTCCACCCTCTCCGAGGGATCACACGTCGAAGAACACCGTCTCGCCCTCGCCCTGCAGGCGGATGTCGAGGGTGAAGGTGTGGCCGTTCTTCCGAGCGATCAGCGTTCCGCGACGCGCCTCGGGCACCAGCGCCAGGATCGGATCCTCGGCGTTCGACGCCTCGTCCTCGAAATAGACGCGCGTGAAGAGCTGCTTCAGCATGCCCCGCCCGAACACCGCGACGAGGATGTGCGGCGCCTGCTCGCCGCCGCCGGGGCCCGGCACCCGGCCGGGCCGGACCGTGACGAAGCGATAGGTGCCCTGGGCGTCCGTGTCGGAGCGGCCGAACCCCATGAAGCTGTTGCTCTGTCGCGCCCGGCCGTCATTCGGATGGGCGTAGCGCCCGTCGGCGTCCGCCTGCCAGATCTCCAGCATGGCGTCGGGCACGGGCTCGCCGGCACCGTCGATGACGCGGCCGGTGAGGACGATTTTCTCGCCCGGCGTTCCCGGTTCCGCCACCTGGCCGTCGACGGAGACGGGCACGTGGGAATAGGCCTTCCCGGGGGTGAGGCCGTAATGGAAGAAGGGACCCACCGTCTGCGACGGCGAGATACCCTCGGGGCGGCCGCCCGCGCTGTCAGTGCTCATGCGGTTCCTCCGTCGGCGTCGCCTCGCGGCCGCGCAGCACGATGTCGAACTGGTAGCCCAGCGCCCATTCCGGCTGGGTCGTCTCGAGGTCGAAGCGGGCGATCAGCCGCTCCCGCGCCTTCGCGTCGGGAATGCCGTTGAAGATCGGGTCGTAGGGAAAGAGCGGGTCGCCGGGGAAATACATCTGGGTGACCAGCCGCGACAGGAAGGTCGGGCCGAAGACCGAGAAGTGGATATGGGCCGGCCGCCAGGCATTGTGGTGGTTGCGCCAGGGATAGGCGCCCGGCCGCACCGTGGTGAAGCGGTAGCGGCCGTCCTCAGCCGTGAGATAGCGCCCGGCGCCGGTGAAATTCGGATCCAGCGGGGCGGGGTGCTGGTCGCGCACATGGACGTAGCGGCCGGCGGAATTGGCCTGCCACAGCTCGACCAGGGCGTTCGGCACCGGGCGGCCGTCCTCGTCCAGCACGCGGCCGGAGACGATGATGCGCTCGCCCAGCGGCTCGCCGGCATGCTGGGCGGTGAGGTCGGCGTCGCTGTCGCGCACCTTGCCGTGGCCATAGACCGGGCCCGTGAGTTCGGTGAGCGTGTGCGGCACGAGGACGAGCGGCTGCTGCGGCGCGCGCAGCACGGTGCTCGTATAGGCGGGATGCAGGCTCGGCGGATGGGCCGCCGTGGAGCCGCGGGGCAGAACCAGGGCCATCGTCAGGGTTCCTCTCGGTTGGATCGCGCCTGCCTGTCGCAGGTCTCGTTCGGGAATTGGCCGACGGGGGCTCGACGGCCACGGCCCGGCGCGCGCCGGGCCGCAGCGAAGCGATCTATTGCACGCGCTCGACCGCCAGCGCCACGCCCTGGCCGACGCCGACGCACATGGTGGCGAGGCCGTAGCGGCCGCCGGTCTTCTCGAGCTGGTGCACGGCGGTGGCGGCGATGCGCGCTCCCGACATGCCGAGCGGATGTCCCAGCGCGATGGCCCCGCCGTTGGGGTTCACGTGGTCCGCATCCTCCGGCACGCCGATGCCCCGCAGCACGGCGATGCCCTGGCTGGCGAAGGCCTCGTTGAGCTCGATGACGTCAAAGTCCGACACCTTGATGCCGAGCCGCTCGACCAGCTTCTTCACCGCCGGGATCGGGCCGATGCCCATGATCCGCGGCGGCACGCCGGCGGACGCCGCGCCGAGGATGCGGGCACGCGGGGTGAGGCCGTATTTCTCCACCGCCGCGGCCGAGGCGATGATCATGGCGCAGGCACCGTCGTTGACGCCGGAGGCGTTGCCGGCGGTGACCGTGCCCGGCTGGCGCACGAAGGCCTTCAGCTTGGCGAGGCCCTCGGCCGTGGTCTCGGGCCGCGGATGCTCGTCCCTGTCGACGATGGTGGGGCCGGCCCTGCCGCCGGGAATCTCGACCGGCACGATCTCCTCGGCGAAATAGCCCGAGGCCATGGCCCTGCCCGCCTTCTGCTGCGATGCCAGCGCGAAGGCATCCTGCGCCTCGCGCGACACCTGGAACTCCTCGGCGACGTTCTCGCCGGTCTCGGGCATGGAATCGACGCCGTACTGGGTCTTCATCAGCGGATTGATGAAACGCCAGCCGATGGTGGTGTCGAAGATCTCGGCGGAGCGGGAGAAGGCCTCCCCCGCCTTGCCCATGACGAAGGGCGCCCGCGTCATGCTCTCGACGCCGCCGGCGATGGCGAGGTCGATGTCGCCGGCCTTCACCGCCCTGGCTGCGGCTCCAACCGCATCGAGACCCGAGGCGCAGAGCCGGTTGACGGTCATGGCGGGAACGCTGTCGGGCAGGCCCGCCAGCAGCGAGGCCATGCGGGCGACGTTGCGGTTGTCCTCGCCGGCCTGGTTGGCGCAGCCGAAGACGATCTCGTCGATGGCGCCGGCAATGCCGGGATGGCGGGCGAGGAGCGCCTTCAGCGGCACGGCGGCGAGATCGTCGGCGCGGACCTTGGCGAGCGCGCCGCCGTAGCGGCCGATGGGGGTGCGCACCGCGTCGCAGATGAAGACATCGGCCATGACATTCTCCCTGTCGCGGTCTCGTCAGCCGCGTGTTTCGGCATCCTGCACCAGCCCGGTGCGTCCTTCGAGGGCCGCGACAGAGGGGATGAACCCCTTCATGGCGAGGCGGTCGCCGTGCTTGGGATGGGTGGCGAGGACATCGCGCAGGGACATGAACGCGGCCATGCCTGGGCGGCTCCACCTGGGTTGTTCCTCGAAAGCAGTCCTCACCGCCGGGGCCGATCCTGTCAAGTGCGATATACGGACGTATGGGCGATAAACGCACAAGCCACTGATCGCCTCAAGGCTCGGGCGTTTCACTCCCCCGGAACGCCGTCCTGCAGGACGAAATTGTCGCACCCCCTGGGGCCGGTAAAAAATAAACATGCGCCGCGAATGCATGGCATTCCTGCCGAAATGGCAGTCCTGGCGCCAATTTGTGCAGTTGCGCCCGGCCCGCGCGGCCTTCTCCGCCCTGATGCAAGGCAGCGTCCTAGGAAAAGCCCCTATGGCACGCCCCTTGCCAAGCGCTAGGCTGCGCCGTCCGGGACCCGGAAAAACCTTCGGGCCGTCTGTCGGGCGGGTTTGCGCCGTCCCAGCCGCCTTCAATGCGGGACCGGACTTCCAGGGGAGAGTATCACGATGGACCGCAGAACCTTCATCAAGGCGGGAGCCGGCGCCGGCCTCGTCGCCGCCTCGGGCGGCCTCGCCGTTCCGGCCTTGTCCCAGAGCGCGGCGGCGAAGACGCTGCGCTTCGTGCCGCAGGCCAATCTCGCCAATTTCGATCCGATCTGGGGCACCCAGTACGTGGTGCGCAATGCCGCGGCCCTCGTCTGGGATACGCTCTACGGCGTCGACAACACGCTCACCCCGCAGCGCCAGATGGTGGAATCCGAGGAGGTTTCCTCCGACGGGCTCACCTGGACCTTCAAGCTGCGTCCGGGCCTGAAGTTCCACGACGGCGCACCGGTCCTCGCCAAGGACTGCGTCGCCTCGCTCACCCGCTGGTCGGCCCGCGACCCGATGGGCCTGATGATCAAGGCCATCCAGAAGGAACTGGTGGCGGTGGACGACCGCACGTTCCGCTGGGTGCTCTCGCGCCCCTATCCGAAGATGCTGCTGGCGCTGGGCAAGAACAATTCGCCCTGCTCCTTCATCATGCCGGAGCGCATCGCCAAGACCGATCCGTTCCAGCAGATCACCGAATATATCGGCTCCGGCCCGATGAAATTCCTGCGCAACGAGTGGGTCCCCGGCGCCAAGGCGGTGTTCGAGCGCTTCACCGACTACGTGCCGCGCGCAGAGCCGGCCTCCTGGCTCGCCGGCGGCAAGCGCATGATGCTCGACCGCATCGAGTGGATCATCATGCCCGATGCCGGCACCGCCTCGGCGGCGCTGCAGTCGGGCGAGATCGACTGGTGGGAGACGCCGATCTCCGACCTCATCCCGATCCTGCGCCGCAACCGGAACATCAAGCTCGACATCGCCGACCCGCTCGGCAACATCGGCACCTTCCGCATGAACCACCTCCACGCGCCCTTCGACAACGTCAAGGCGCGGCGCGCCATCCTCATGGCCATGGACCAGGAGGACTACATGCGCGCCATCGTCGGCTCCGACGACAACCTGTGGAAGCGCCTGCCCGGCTTCTTCACGCCGGGCACCCAGCTCTACACGGAGGAGGGCGGCGAGATCCTCAAGGGCCCGCGCAACATCGAGGGCGCCAAGAAGCTGCTCGCCGAGGCCGGCTACAACGGCGAGAAGGTCGTCTGCGTCGTCGCCCAGGACCTCGCCTTCGTGAAGGCGCAGGGCGACGTCACCCACGATCTCCTGAAGAAGCTCGGCATGAACGTCGACTTCGTCGCCACCGACTGGGGGACGGTGGGCGCCCGCCGCGCCCAGAAGACGCCGCCGAGCCAGGGGGGCTGGAACGTGTTCCACTCCTGGCACGCGGGCGCCGACTGCGTGAACCCGGCCTCCTACACGGCGGTGCGCGCCAACGGCGCCGGCGCCTGGTTCGGCTGGCCGGAATCCAAGGAGGTCGAGGACCAGGTCACCGCCTGGTTCGACGCCCCGACCCTGGACGCGGAGAAGGCGGTCATCGGCAAGCTCAACAAGGCCGCGCTCGACCACGTGGTCTTCGCGCCCACCGGCTTCTTCCAGAACTACCAGGCCTGGCGCAGCAACGTCACCGGCATCGCGCCGGCGCCGCTGCCCTTCTTCTGGGGCGTCTCCAAGTCCTGACACCGCAAGTCCTGACACCGCCATTCACCGGGGGCGGGCTCCTCCCGCTCCCGGTGCATCACATGAAAAGAACCCGTTCATGTTCGTTTATGTTGTCCGCCGCATCGTCGCGACGATTCCCGTCATGGCCGTCGTGGCGCTGTTCGTCTTTTCGCTGCTCTACATAGCCCCCGGCGATCCCGCGGCGGTGATCGCCGGCGACCAGGCGACCCCCGCCGACGTCGAGAAGATCCGCCAGAGCCTCGGCCTCGACCGGCCCTTCCTCATCCGCTTCGGCGAATGGGTCTGGCAGATCGCCCGCTTCGACCTCGGCACCTCCATCTTCACCGGCCTGCCGGTCACCCAGCTCATCGCCCAGCGCATCGAGCCGACGCTCTCGCTCATGGTGGTGACGCTGATCCTCGCCGTCTCGGTGGCCGTACCGCTCGGCGTCCTCTCGGCCTGGAAGGCGGGAACCGTCATCGACCGCGGCATCATGGCCTTCGCCGTCTTCGGCTTCTCGGTGCCGGTCTTCGTCGTCGGCTACATCCTCGCCTACGTCTTCGCCCTCGAGCTCGACTGGCTTCCCGTGCAGGGCTACACGCCGATCGCCCAGGGGCTCTGGCCCTGGCTGCAGAACCTGATCCTGCCGGCCATCGCCCTGGGAATGGTCTATGTGGCGCTGATCGCCCGCATCACCCGCGCCACCATGATGGAGGTCCTTCAGCAGGACTACATCCGCACGGCGCGGGCCAAGGGCATCGGCCAGCGCGGCGTGCTCTTCCTGCACGCGCTGAAGAACGCCGCGGTGCCGATCATCACCGTCATCGGCATCGGCGTGGCGCTGCTGATCGGCGGCGCCGTGGTCACCGAGAGCGTCTTCGCCATTCCCGGCCTCGGCCGCCTGACGGTGGATGCCATCCTGAGGCGCGACTATCCCGTCATCCAGGGCCTCGTCCTGCTGTTCTCCTTCGTCTACGTCCTGGTCAACCTCGCCGTTGATCTCGTCTACACGCTCGTCGATCCGAGGATCCGCTATTGACCGCGCATAGCCCCGATACAACCGCAACCCTCGGCGCCGACGGCGGCGCCGTCGACGGCGGCAAGCGCCGCGTCGGCCTCTGGCGCCTCATCCGCCGCTATCCCACCATTGCCATCGGCGGCTTCCTGGTGGCGGCGGTCATCCTCATGGCCATCTTCGCGCCCTTCCTCGGCACCACCGACCCGACGGCGATCTCGACGCGCCTGCGCACCCGCGAGCCCTCGGCGCAGTTCTGGTTCGGCACCGACATGCTCGGCCGCGACATCTATTCCCGCGTGCTCTACGGCGCCCGCGTCTCGCTGGTGGTCGGCTTCTCGGTGGCCATCCTCGCCTCCGTCCTCGGCCTGATGGTCGGCCTCGTCGCCGGCTTCATCCGCGCGGCGGACGCCGTCATCATGCGCGTCATGGACGGCATCATGTCGATCCCCTCCATCCTGCTCGCCGTGGCGCTGATGGCGCTGACGCGCGGCTCGGTCGGCAACGTCATCCTCGCCATCACCATCGCCGAGGTGCCGCGCGTCGCCCGCCTGGTGCGCGGCGTGGTGCTGTCCCTGCGCGAACAGCCCTATGTCGATGCTGGCGTGGCGGCCGGCACCCGCACGCCGATGATCATCCTCAAGCACATCCTGCCGAACACGCTCGCCCCCATCATCGTCCAGGCGACCTATATCTGCGCCTCGGCAATGATCACCGAGGCGATCCTCTCCTTCATCGGTGCCGGCACCCCGCCCATCATTCCCTCCTGGGGGAACATCATGGCCGAGGGCCGGGCGCTCTGGCAGGTGAAGTTCTACATCGTGCTGATCCCGGCCATCTTCCTGTCGATCACCGTCCTCGCCGTGAACCTTCTCGGCGACGGCCTGCGCGACGCCCTCGATCCCCGCCTCGCCAAGCAGTTCTGAGGCGGGGCGCAGGAACCGCTGCCGGAACGACGCGTTCTCGCACAACCGGCGGACCGCCCGCGGGCGGTCCGATGCGGCACGACCGCACGGCGGACTGGCAAACCGAAAAAAATGCCTTATTTGCGTCTTCGAAAGTGCTTACACTGAGCATCCGTTCGCGGCATCTCGGATGCGGCGGGTTGGCCCCTCTCACCGGCGATCATGAGCAACGTGTTCGACATCTACACGATCATCTTCCTCGCCCTTGCGGTGTTCATCTTCTTCCGCCTGCGCAGCGTGCTGGGGACGAAGACCGGGCACGAGCGCGATCCGTTCCAGCCGCGTGACAACAACCTGCCGCCCGCCGGCCGGCCCCCCGCTCCCGGCGGCGAGGTCATTCCGATGCCGGCCCGCAACGGCGCACCGCCCGTCCCCATGCCGGCCGATCCCGCCGCCCCGCGCTGGGGCGACATGGCCCCCGCCGGCACGCCGCTCGCCCGCGGCTTCGACGCCATCGCCGCCCGCGATCCCTCCTTCGAGCCGGCAGGCTTCGTCGGCGGTGCCCGCGCCGCCTATGAGATGATCGTGCTGGCCTTCGCCGGCGGCGACCGCAAGACCCTGCGCGACCTCCTCGCCAAGGACGTCTTCGAGGGTTTCGAGGCGGCCATCCGCGACCGCGAGACCCGCGGCGAGCAGGTCGAGACCCGCTTCGTCGGCATTGAGAAGGCCGAGATCGTCGACGCCCAGGTCCGCGGCGACCAGGCGCAGGTGACGATGAAGTTCGTCTCCCAGCTCGTGACCGCCACCCGCGACCGCGCCGGCGCCGTGATCGACGGCTCGCCCGAGCGCGTCACCGACGTGACGGACGTGTGGACCTTCGCCCGCAACGTCACCGACCGCGATCCGAACTGGCGCCTGATCGCCACCGAAGCGGGCGGCTGAGCCGCCCTTCCGCTCCCCCGGGGCCGACCATGAGCAACCGCCCGCTCTCCGCCATGGCCGTCCCGGTTCTGGCGCTCGCGGTGCTCGCGGCGGCCGCCCTGGCGCCCTCCGCGCCGGCTCGCGCCGGCTCCAACGACCTGCTGCTCCTGCTGCCGCGTCCCGCGCCGGTGGCGCCCGCTCCCGAAGAGCCGGCCTCCGAGCCCGCCGCGCCGACCGCCGAGGCTCCGGCCGTGCCGCCGTCTGCCGAGGCGGCCCCCACCCCACCCCTCGCCGACGGCGGTTTCGCGCCGCCCCCGCCCCATGCCTCCGGCTTCCCCTTCGTCTTTCCCGAGACCTGGAGCGAGGCGGTCGGCTTCGAGAGCCTGCCCGGCTGGGCCGAGGACCGCCAGGACCTGACGCTCGCCGCCTTCCGCCGCTCCTGCCGCCCGATCCTCGCCTCGCGCGCGCCGCCGCGCGCCTCGCCGGACGTCTGGCGGGCCCTGCGCGACATCTGCCCGCGGGCGCTCGCGCTGCCCGATCCGGTCGACGCCGCCGCGGCCCGCGCCTTCTTCGAGGCGGAGTTCCGGCCCCTCCGCATCGCCCGCTTCGGCGAGAGGATCGAGGAGGACGGCTTTCTCACCGGCTATTACGAGCCGGAGGTGCTGGCGTCCCGCGAGAAGACCGAGGCCTTCTCCGCCCCCTTCCTGACTCGCCCCGACGACCTCTCCTCCGCCCGCGGCCGCACCGCCGGCTTCGACGCCCGCTCCGGCGCCGGACGCTGGGTGGGCGGGCGCTTCCTGCCCTATTTCGACCGGGCGGAGATCGAGCAGGGTGCCCTCGACGGCCGCGGCCTGGAGATCGCCTGGGCCCGCGACCAGACCGACGTCATGTTCACCCAGATCCAGGGCTCGGCCCGCCTGCGCTTTCCCGACGGCGGCACGCTGCGCATCGGCTATGCCGCCCACAACGGCCATCGCTACGTGCCGGTGGGCCGCGTCATGATCGAGCGGGGCCTGGCCACCCGCGAGCAGATGTCGATGGACTTCATCCGCACCTGGATGGCCGAGAACCCGGAAGCCGCCCGCGACGTGCGCTGGCAGAACCGCTCCTACGTCTTCTTCCAGGTGAAGGGCGAGCTCTCCGCCGAGGAGGGGCCGGTGGGCGCCCAGGGCGTGCCGGTGACCGACTGGCGCACCATCGCGGTGGACCGCAACGTCCACGCCTACGGCACGCCGGTCTTCATCAGCGCCATGCTGCCGACGGGGCAGGCGGAAACCGGCGAGCCCTTCCGCCGCCTCATGGTGATGCAGGACACCGGCTCGGCCATCGTCGGCCCGGCGCGCGGCGACCTCTATCTCGGCACCGGCGTGGAGGCCGGCTCGACGGCGGGCCGCATCCGACACCGCGCCGACTGGTACGTGCTGCTGCCGAAGGCCCTGTCGCCCGAGGCCGCCGCCGTGCCGGTTCCCGAGCCGCGCCCGGAGACCGCGCCGTGAGCCGCCGCCCGCGCACCCTCTCGGCGGAGGACCGCCGGCTCTGGACCCATGTGGCGGCGGGCGTGAAGCCGCTCGACCCCGCCCGCGCCATCGCGCCGCCCGCCGATCCGGAACCCGCGCCGGCGCCCGCCGCGGACAAGCCGGCGCGCCCGCCGGCCGCGGCCCGCTCCATCGTTCCCGCCGTGCCGCCTCCGCCGCCGCTGGCGGCGCTGGAGAAGGGCCTGAAGCGCAAGCTCGCCCGCGGCCGGCGCGACGCCGACGCCCGCATCGACCTTCACGGCCTGACCCAGGACGCGGCCCATCGGCGGCTCATCGCCTTCCTGCGCCAGTCGCAGGCGGCCGGCCACGGCCTCGTCATCGTCATCACCGGCAAGGGCGCGCCGAAGCGGCTGCGCGAACTCGACGAGGACGCCTTCAGGCCCGATCCCTATGCCGCCCGCGGCGTGCTGCGCCGGGTGGTGCCGCAATGGCTGGCCCTCCCGGAGATGCGGTCGCTGGTGATCGGCTTCGAGGAGGCCTCCGTCGGACATGGCGGGGCGGGCGCGCTCTATGTCCGCATCCGCCGGCCCTGACGGACTGATGACGGCGAATTCCCGCCCGCTGTGGCCCCGCCGCTCTTGACCGGGGCGGGCGGCGCATGGATCGTCCGTCATCATCCCGATCCGTCTCCGGAACAGCAGCCATGCGGACCCGCCTTCTCGCCCTCGTCCTCGCCGCCCTCGCGGGCGTCCCGGCGGCCGGGGCCCAGACCCTCGCCTTCAACGACGGGGGGCCGCGCGGGCTCGCCGGCTCCACCTACACCACGAGCCGCGTGCCGGGCGCGGCCTATCCCGGCGCCGTGGAGGACGACCTGCGCATGCGCGGGCCCGTCGGCGTGGTCCTGTTCCGCGACCCGCGCTTCCAGAACCGGCTGCTGCCCTGCGACGAGCCGGCGGCGCTGGAGCGCATCCAGGAGACCTTCGCCGAGAAGGAGGCGCGCTTCTGGCACTCCTCGCTCGGCATCCGCGGCTTCGACCGGGTGCGCCTCGTCGTCAGCAATCCGCACGGCCAGAACCTCATTCCGCGCCGGTATTGCACCGCCCGCGCCCATCTCTCCGACGGCCGTGTGCGCACGGTCAGCTACGCCATCCTGGAGGATCAGGGCATGATCGGCGCCACCTGGGGCGTCGAATGGTGCGTCCACGGCCTCGACCGCGGCCGCAGCTTCGACCCGGCCTGCCGCATGGCGCGGCCCTGATCCGGAGGAATACGGGGGGCCCGTGCCGGTTCTTGCTTTGTTCCGGTGCCGCGGCTAGCCTCCATCCGTTGAGAGGGGGGAGGTTGCCCATGGTCGCCCGCATGCTCGCCTGGTCCCGCCGCGCCGCGGCGTGGCTCGCCGCCGGCCCGCTGTTTCTCGGTCTCGCGGCAACGCCGCCGGCCCACGCCCAGGCCCGGCCGGGGGCGACGCCCGGCGAGTTCGACTTCTACGTCCTCGCCCTGTCCTGGTCGCCCTCCTTCTGCGAGGCCACGAGCGAGCGCACCTCGCGCTCCATGCAATGCGCCGGCGACCGTCCCTTCCATTTCGTCGTCCATGGCCTCTGGCCGCAGTTCCACCGCGGCTTCCCCGAATATTGCCAGGTGCCGGCCCCGGCGCTGGAGAACCGCACCGTCAGTTCCATGCTCGACATCATGCCGGCGCCCGGTCTCGTCCGGCACCAGTGGTCGAAGCATGGCACCTGTTCGGGCGCCCGCTCGGCGGGAGCCTATTTCGAGCAGGTGCGCCAGGCGCGGGCCAAGGTGCGCATCCCCGCGCAGTTCGAGAGCATCGCCGAGCCGCTCACCGTGACGCCCGACGAGGTGGAAGAGGCCTTCGTGAGGGCCAATCCCGGCCTCACCCGCGAGATGATCGCCGTGCAATGCGACCAGCGCCGGCTGCGCGAGGTGCGCATCTGCATCGGCCGCGACATGAACTTCACCGCCTGCGAGGAGATCGACCGGCGCGCCTGCCGCAGGGATCGTCTCGTCATGCCGCCGGCCCGTCCAGGCCGCAGCTGACCCTGTCCGGGTTCGCCGCCTTAACCTCCGGATCGGGGCGGGAACGAAACCCGTCCGAATCACGTCCATCCGCCGGATCATTCTTTGTTCGGGCCTTGCGGGGCTCGTTTCGGCGAGGTCGCGCCGGGACGGCGGCCGGGCTTGGCTCCCGGAAGGGCTGTCGCGCCCTGAACCCTTAACCGCCGCGTGCCGTTTCGGAGCAGCGGTCGCGCGGCATGATAGGCTGCAGCCGCCGTCGCGGGTCCGGATCCGGGTCGTCGCCGCGGTTCCCCGCGCTTCCCGCCCGTCCCGCGTCCGGCTCCTCGCGCCTGCCGTCCCGGCGGACGGGGCGACAATGTCCCGGAGGCGCCGGGCATCGCTGCCGACGGCCAGCCGCCCCTCCATGACACGTCCTGCCGGCCAGTCCGCTCGTCCTCGGGGAGGGGGCAACGCCGACGGGCCTGTGCCGGGCTTACAGCCCAGGGGAATGGGCGATCGCCGCCGGCCCGTTAACCTCGGGATCAACCGGCGAACGAACCGGGACCGAATCGGGTCGCCGGCAATGTTCCGCGCCTGTCCTGCCGAATATCCGCCGGAACAGACGGTCTGCGGATCCGCCGTCGCATCAGCGCGGCGGCCGGGAGGCGCGGATCTTCACCGGAGCGTATCGAATCGGGGCAGGGCTGCGCCCTCACATCCTCTCGCCCGGGCCGGCGGCGTCGCGCGCCCGCGGATCGTCTCGTTAACCTGCGGACCCCAACAGGAACGAACAGCGTCCGAATCGGAACCGCGGCCGCGTTGCCACTCTGTCCGGTGACGCAGGAGCGCAAACGCCATCCAACTGGCCGCGGCGACGGAACCCGGTCAGCGTCCGGGGTGAAGCGGGCGTTCGCGCGGTTAACCCTGTTGTCCCGCGCCGGGACGCCTCACGCCAGCGCCTTGAGATACCGGACCGGCCGTGCCCCGAGGATCGCCTGCGCCGCATGCAGGATGGCGTTGGTGTCGATGCCGTGGTGACGGTAGAGGTCGCCGACCGTGCCGGTCTGGCCGAAATGCTCGACGCCGAGCGACTTCACCCGATGGCCGTGCACCGCGCCGAGCCAGGCCAGCGTCGCCGGATGGCCATCCACCACGGTGACGAGGCCGCAATCGCGGGTGAGGCCGCCGAGGAGGCGCTCCACATGGCTGGTGGCGTGGTGATGGCCGCGCTGGCGCGCCCGCTCGGCCGCCGTCCAGCCGGCATTGAGCCGGTCGGACGAGGTCACCGCGAGGACGCCGACGTCCCGGTGGCTCTCCGCCAGCAGGCCTGCGGCTGCGATCGCCTCCGGAGCGGTGGCGCCCATATAGGCGATGACGACGCCGGCATTGGCGCCGGGCCGCCGCAGCCAGTAGGCGCCGTTGATCACGTCGCTCGCCAGCGCCTCGTCCATGGCGCGCTGCGGCTGGTCGAGGGTGCGGGTCGACAGGCGCAGATAGACCGAGCCGCCCGTCTCGTCGCGCAGCCAGGTCTCCTCGTCCGGATCGCCCTCGCCGTCGCGCTGCATGTAGTCGAAGCCGAAGCGCATGATGGCGGCGAGCTCGTCGACGAAGGCGGGCTCGAAGGCGGCGAGCCCGTCCTGCGCCATACCGATCAGCGGCGTGGCGATGGACTGGTGGGCGCCGCCCTCGGGGGCGAGCGTCACGCCCGAGGGCGTCGCCACCAGCATGAACCGCGCGTCCTGGTAGCAGGCGTAGTTCAGGGCATCGAGGCCGCGCTGGATGAAGGGGTCGTAGAGCGTACCGACGGGCAGCAGCCGCTCGCCGTGGATGGAATGGGTGAGACCCAGCGCCGACAGGAGGATGAACAGGTTCATCTCGGCGATGCCGAGTTCGATGTGCTGGCCCTTCGGCGAGAAGTCCCAGGTGAAGGTGGAGGGGATCCGTTCCTGTTTGAACGTGTCCGCCAGCGCCTCGCGCGCGAACAGCCCGCGCCGGTTGACGAAGGCGCCGAGATTGGTCGAGACGGTGACGTCGGGCGAGCAGGTGACGATGCGCTCGGCGAAGGGCTCGCTGCCACGGGCGATCTCGTTGAGGATCAGGCCGAAGCCCTGCTGGGTCGACATGGCCGGCTGCATCGGCACGGCGAGCTTCGCCGGGATCGGCAGCTTGGCGCCGTGGAAGCGGCGGCGGCCGCGTGCGGCGAAGGGCACGCCCTTCAGGAAGGTCTCCAGCGTCTTCGCCGGCACGGAGAGCCCCTCGAACCGGTCCCATTCATGGCCCGGCCGCACCTTCATGGCGGCGCGGAAGGCCTCCATCTGCGCCGGCGTCATCAGGCCGGCATGGTTGTCCTTGTGGCCCTGGAAGGGCAGGCCGAAGCCCTTGATCGTATAGGCGATGAAGCAGACCGGGCGGTCGTGGTCGATGCCCTCGAAGGCCTCGAGCAGCGAGGGCATGTCGTGGCCGGCGAGATTGGTCATCAGCCGGGCGAGTTCGGCGTCCGAGCGCCGGCCGATCAGGGCCGTCACCGCGCCCTGGTCGCCGATGTCGTCTTCCAGACGCTTCCGCCAGGCCGCTCCCCCCTGGTAGCAGAGCGCCGCGTAAAGCTGGTTCGGGCAGGTGTCGATCCACTGCCGCAGGGCCTCCCCGCCGGGCTCGGCGAAGGCCGCCTCCAGCAGCTTGCCATACTTCAGAATCACCACGTCCCAGCCGAAATTGCGGAACATGGCCTCGAAGCGCTCCCACAGCCCCTCGCGCACCACGGCGTCGAGGCTCTGGCGGTTGTAGTCGACCACCCACCAGGTGTTGCGGAGACCGTGCTTCCAGCCCTCGATCAGCGCCTCGTAGATGTTGCCCTCGTCCATCTCCGCGTCGCCGATCAGCGCCACCATGCGCCCTTCGGGTCGCTCCAGACCCCAGCCGTGGGCGCGCACATAGTCCTGGGCGAGGGACGAGAACAGCGTCTGCGCCACGCCGAGGCCGACCGAGCCGGTGGAGAAGTCCACGTCGTCGATGTCCTTGGTGCGCGAGGGATAGCTCTGTGCCCCCTTGAAGCCGCGGAAGGCCTCCAGCTTCTCCCGCGTCTGGTTGCCGAGGAGATACTGGATGGCGTGGAAGTTGGGGCTCGCATGCGGCTTCACCGCCACCCGGTCCTCCGGCCGCAGCACGGCGAAATAGAGCGCTGTCATGATGGTGGCGAGCGAGGCGGAGGAGGCCTGGTGGCCGCCGACCTTCAGCCCGTCCGCGTTGTCGCGCAGGTGGTTGGCGTTGTGGATCGTCCACGAGGCGAGCCAGAGAATCTTCTGCTCCAGCGCGGCGAGGGCGGCGAGACGGTCGGTCATGGCGGGCGGTGTCCGTTCAGGGTGCGTCATCATGCCGAAAGGCCCCGGCAGCCTCCTGCCAAAAAGCATCTGACAGGGGCGACACAATGAGCATGATCTGCCAGGATGGCCTCCTATCCTGGCAGGTTCTGCTCATGACCCGGCTCGACGCCATCGACCGCCGCATCCTCGCCGAACTCCAGCGCGACGGCCGCATGACCAACCAGGCCCTCGCCGAGAAGGTCGGCCTGTCGCCCACTCCCTGCCTCCGGCGCGTGCGGCGGCTGGAGGAGGCGGGCATCATCGGCGGCTATGTGGCGGTGGTCGACCAGAAGGCGGTCGACCTGCCGGTCTCCGTCTTCATCTCCATCAAGCTGGAGCGCCAGCGCGAGGAGGATCTCGACCGCTTCGCCGAGGCCGTGTCGCGCTGGCCCGAGGTGATGGAATGCTATCTGATGACCGGCCAGCGCGACTATCTCATGCGCGTCGTCTGCGCCGACCTGCCGGCCTATGAGCGTTTCCTCAAGGCCCGGCTGACCCGGCTCGACGGCATCGCCTCCATCGAGAGCTCCTTCGCCCTGGCGCAGGTGAAGCACACCAACGTGCTGCCGCTGGGGTGAGGGGCGGCGGCCGGACGCGGTCGCCGGCCTTTGACAGGCTGCGCCGAGCCTCTACCCTTCACGCCGACCTGACCGGAAGGACCCCGCCATGCCGCGCCTGACCCGCCGTTCCGTCCTGACCCTCGCCGCCGCCGGCGCCGGAGCGGGCCTTCTCGGTCGCCGTGCCCTCGCGCAGGCCGCCGGCGAGAGCCATGGCATCTCCTATTTCGGCGACCTGAAATATCCCGCGGGGTTCCCGCATTTCGACTACGTCAATCCGCAGGCGCCGAAGGGCGGCACCTTCATCCACACCGCCTCCACCTGGTCCTACAACCAGAATCCGACCACCTTCAACACGCTGAACACCCTCGTGCTGCGCGGCGACGCCCCGCCCGGGCTCGACGACATCTTTTCGAGCCTCATGGCCGGCGGCGGCGACGAGCCCGATGCCATGTACGGCTTTGCCGCCGAAAAAGTCGCCATCTCCGAGGACGGCCTCACCTACCGCTTCACGCTCCGCGACATCGCGCGGTTCCACGACGGCACGCCCATCACCGCGGAGGACGTCGCCTGGTCGATCCTCACCCTGAAGGAGAAGGGCCACCCGCTGCTGCGCGTCGTACTGCGCGACATCGCGGGCGCCACCGCCGAGAACGCGAAGGTGGTGGCCGTCACCTTCGCCAAGGGGCGCTCGCGCTCCCTGCCGCTCACCGTCGCCGGCCTGCCCATCCTGTCCAAGGCCTGGTACGCGAACCGCGACTTCGAGGCCTCCACCATGGACGTGCCGCTGGGCTCCGCCGCCTACAAGGTCGGCCGCTTCGAGGCCGGCCGCTTCATCGAATACGAGCGCGTCAGGAACTGGTGGGGCGAGAAACTGCCCGTCTCCGTCGGCCAGAACAATTTCGACGTCATCCGCGTCGAGTTCTTCCGCGATCGGGACGTCGCCTTCGAGGCCTTCAAGAGCCGCACCTACACCTTCCGCGAGGAGTTCACCTCGCGCGCCTGGGCGACGCAGTATGATTTCCCCGCCGCCAGGGACGGCCGCGTCGTCCGCCGCGAGGTTCCCGACGAGACGCCCTCGGGCGCCCAGGGCTGGTTCATCAACACAAGGCGCGAGAAATTCGCCAGCCCGAAGCTGCGCGAGGCCCTCGGCCTCGCCTTCGACTTCGAATGGACGAACAAGAACGTCATGTTCGACAGCTACAAGCGCACCCATTCCTTTTTCCAGAACTCGCCGATGATGGCGGTGGGCAAGCCTTCGGCGGAGGAGCTCGCCATCCTCGAGCCGTTCCGCGGCAAGGTGCCGGATGAGGTCTTCGACGAGCCCTACGTGCCGCCGGTGTCCAACGCCTCCGGCCAGGACCGCAACCTGCTGCGCCGGGCGACCCAGCTCCTGCGCGAGGCGGGCTTCACCCTGAAGGACAACCGCCTCCTCGATCCCGCCGGCAAGCCGATGACGGTGGAGTTCCTCGACTACGACAACTCGCTGGAGCGCCACACCCAGCCCTTCGTCGCCAACCTGAGGCGCCTCGGCATCGAGGCGACCATCCGCCGGGTCGATTCGGCCCAGTATCAGTCGCGCCTTAAGGACTACGACTTCGACCTCACCATCCGCCGCTATTCGCTCTCGCTCACCCCCGGCGAATCGCTGCGCACCTTCTTCGGCTCGGAGAGCGGCAAGCAGCCGGGCTCGCAGAACCTCGCCGGCATCGCCGATCCCGTGGTCGACGCGCTCATCCAGAAGATCCTGGCGGTGAACACCCGCCCCGAGCTGACGACGCTCTGCCTCTGCCTCGACCGCGTGCTGCGCGCGGGCCGCTACTGGGTGCCCAACTGGTACAAGGCCTCCCACTGGATCGCCTACTGGGACCAGTTCGGGTTCCCTGAGCGCAAGCCCAAATATGCCCGCGGCGTGCCGGCGACCTGGTGGTTCGATCCGGCCAAGGCGGCGAAGCTGGAGCGGACGTGACGTGACCCCCGCCCGTCCGGGCGGCGGAGTTGATCGAGGACAAGGTCTTGTCCGTGTCCTTCGTCATCATCACGGGGGTACCGTCCCCGGATGACCCTCCTGCGCATCCCGCGCATCGGCCCCGCCGGACCGGACCACCGGAGGCGCCACCATGCCGAGCCGATCCCCCCTTGCCGGAGGTTGTCGCGCCGTCCTCGCCGCCGTCCTCGCCCTGGGCCTGGCCGTGTCCGCGGCCCCTGCCACGGCCGCCAGCATCCAGCGCGGCCTGACGCTCGCCCGCACCCACTGCGCCACCTGCCACGCCATCGACCGCGTCTCGCCGAGCCCGCTGACGGCCGCTCCGCCCTTCCGCGACCTTCATCGCAGTTATGCGGTGGAGAACCTGTCGGAAGCCCTCGCCGAGGGCATCATGACCGGCCACCCCTCCATGCCGCAGTTTCGCTTCGACCAAATCGAGGACTTCATCGTCTTCCTGAAGAGCCTGGAACGGCGGCGGTGATGGGCAATCACGGGGGCGGGGAGCAGGGAAGGAAGATGGTGCTGCGAGAGAGGATTGAATTCCCCGTCCGACGCTGTATCCATAACAAAATCAGTGGTTTAAGTCACCACCTTCGTGGTGCTGTACCACAGCGTTGTCCCACGGTCTACGGTGTACCGTTGCGACGGGAATGCCGCTGCCGGACGCGCTCGGGCATCGTGAAGACGTAGATGAGGAACGCATCGGCAAACTCAATGGCTTCCGCCACTTCCGCCTTTGGCGGCTCACCTGCGTCGTGCGCGGCGTCGTTGCCAATGATGCGGATTTGGTGTGCCCAGCTTTTGACGGCCTCTGGGATGAGGTTGCCCTTTGCCATCTCGTCTATCCGGCTGGCAAGGGTGCCAGTGCTTTGAGGAAGGACCCGCTTGGTTGCTACCTCCAGAACCTTGCGGATCAGCATGCCTGCCGCATCCAACTCTCCTCGAAGTAGCGCCATCCTCGCGCCGATGTAGACCCGGCCTATGTCCTCCGGGCAGTGGTCGGGGGCCTGCGGCGTTGATGCCGCCGGATAGGACGCGCGGATTGCCCAACCGGAGTGAGTAAGGGTATCGCTGCCGTCGGCCTTCGCGGCCGATGTATTGAACCAACCTTCGGTTGCTCTTGCCTGCGGGCCCGGACGAAGCAGATGGACCGCCGGTTGGGTGCACTTGGGGCAGGTCGTGAAGGCGGCAACGCCTCCGCCCGCTTGGGCGTACGCCTTGACATGCAGCCCAATCTTCTCCGTGCCGCAGTGTCCACATGTTGTGGTTAGGACCGCCATGGGCTCCCCAGTTGAATTTTGGTAGGCTACATCCTTAGCGAGGTAGAGGCGTTTGGAAAGACAGTGCTTATGGACCCCATGGTGTTGTTGGCGCGGCTGGTGGGTAACGGGATCGACCCTATGCTGCTGATACCGGCCCTACTTCTGGGCTGGCTTGCCCGGGGATGGGGCGAGGTTGTTCTAGCGGCGTTCCTTGTTGCCGGGGCGGTCACTGGCATTCTGGCTTTGATTGTCAGCGGGACAGGCCGGCAGCTCCCATGGGTTGAAGTTGCTTTGTTGAAACTCGTCGCAGCCTTCATCTGGGCAGCAGCGGCCCGGGGTGTGAAGCATTTGGTGGGGAGAAGGCAGCCGTCCGGCCAGTAGGACGCAACAAGACAGATGCCGCGCAGACGCGCCGCATATTCGCGTCACGCCCTCTGTAACAGCCTCCGCGCCTGCTCCGCTGTCCACCTGCCGCCTCCTTTCGCAGCGGGCACACCGCGCTCGCTAAGGGCCTTGGCGATGCCCCCGAGGGACCTGACCCCGGAGGCCCGGACCATCGATGATGGGGAGGACGTCAGCCGTGCTCCTTCGGTCGCTGGCACAGGCAAATCGGTGAAGCCGATATGGTCTCAGTTCGGTTGGCAGGAAGATGGTGCTGCGAGAGAGGATTGAACTCTCGACCTCTCCCTTACCAAGGGAGTGCTCTACCACTGAGCTACCGCAGCGAGGGCACCGGAGGCGCGAAACGATGCGCGGTGCGAACGGGACGCTTCCCTGCCACAGGGTGCGGCGCGATGCAAGGGCGGGTCTGCGATTTGCCGTGCGGTGGTGACGACGGCGTTGCGCCGGGCCGCCCGTCGCGGCATCGTCGCGGCGCGGATGCGGACGGGGAGCGGCGATGGCCAGGAGCGGCGACGCGGCGGATGAAGCGGGCAGCGGCAAGGCGGGCGGCGCCCCGCCGAAGCCCAGGGATGCCCGCGCCGAGCGCCTCGCCGCCCAGCTCAAGGCCAATTTGAAGCGCCGCAAGGAGCAGGCGCGCGGCCGCGCCGCAGGCGAGGACGAAGCGGGCTGAACGGGCGGGCGGAATTCCGCCGCGCCTGCTTCCTTGTTTCGCCTCCTTTGGTCGGCTAGACGAAGGCCCCCGCCGGGCGGCAACGTGCTGAAACGCTGCCGGGCGATTCGACGACGGGCGCCAGTCGAGGCCAGCCCTCCCTCCGAGGAGTTCCGCATGGACCGCATCCGCATCACGGGCGGCCGCCCGCTTCACGGCACCATCCCGATCTCGGGCGCCAAGAACGCCGCGCTGCCGCTGATGATCGCCTCGCTCCTCACCGAGGACGAGCTGACGCTGGCCAACGTGCCGCGCCTCTCCGACGTGTCGAACCTCGCCCGCATCCTCGGCAATCACGGCGTCGACGTCACCATCGCCGGCAAGCGCAACGGCGACGAGGTGCTGACCGGCCAGACCGTGCGCCTCAACGCCCGCTCCATCGTCGACACCACCGCCCCTTATGAGCTCGTCTCCACCATGCGGGCGAGCTTCTGGGTCATCGCCCCGCTCGTCGCGCGCATGGGCCGCGCCAAGGTCTCGCTGCCCGGCGGCTGCGCCATCGGCACGCGCCCCGTGGACCTCCTCCTCATGGCGCTGGAGCGCCTCGGCGCCACCATCGACATCGACGCCGGCTATGCGGTGGTCTCCGCCGACAAGGGCCTCAAGGGCGCCGAGATCGACTTCGGCAAGGTCACCGTCGGCGGCACCCACGTGGCGCTCATGGCCGCCTCCCTCGCCGAGGGCACCACGGTCATCCACAACGCCGCCCGCGAACCGGAGATCGTCGACCTCGCCGATTGCCTCATCAAGATGGGCGCCCGCATCAAGGGCCACGGCACCTCCACCATCGAGGTCACCGGCGTCTCGCGCCTGCGCGGCGCCCACCACGCCGTGGTGGCAGACCGCATCGAGACCGGCACCTATGCCATGTGCGTCGCCATGGCCGGCGGCGACGTGCTGCTGGAGGGCGCCCGGCCCGAGCTGCTGCAGTCCGCCCTCGACGTGCTGGTGGAGGCCGGCGCCGAGATCTCCTCGACCAACGAGGGCATCCGCGTGAAGCGCAACGGCCACGGCATCAGCCCGGTGGCGGTGACCACCGATCCTTTCCCCGGCTTCCCCACCGACCTGCAGGCCCAGCTCATGGGCCTGATGACCCGGGCCAAGGGCACCTCGCGCATCACCGAGACGATCTTCGAGAACCGCTTCATGCACGTGCAGGAGCTCGCCCGCCTCGGCGCCCACATCCATCTCGACGGGCAGACCGCCACCATCGAGGGCGTCGACACGCTGAAGGGCGCTCCGGTCATGGCCACGGACCTGCGCGCCTCGGTGTCCCTCGTCATCGCGGCGCTCGCGGCCCAGGGCGAGACGACCGTCAACCGCGTCTATCACCTCGACCGCGGCTTCGAGCGGCTGGAGACCAAGCTCTCCGCCGTCGGCGCCGATATCGAGCGCCTCTCCGGCGGCTGAGCGGCGGCCTCCCCTGGCGTCAAGACTTCCGCAAGGGGCTGCGTGGCAGGTTGGGCCCGAGGATGGATCTCTGCATGGCGCTTCCTGCCGCTTCGAACACGCGTGACCGTCGGCGCGGGCGCCGGCAAGACCTGCGCTACAAGGCGCGGATCGAGCGTCTGGCGGACGGCGCGGAAATCGCCTGCACCCTCCTCGACGTGTCGCAGACCGGCGCCCGCCTGGTGGCGCGCGAGCCGGAAGGCGTGCCCGATGAATTCCTGCTCCGGCTTGCCGTGGGCCGGCAGGCCCAGCGTCGCTGCGCCGTCGTCTGGCGTGACGGCGCCAGCATGGGCGTGCGCTTCATCGTCGAGGCCGACGAGGAACTCTGACCGCATATCCGAATGACGAAAGGCGCCCCCTCGCGGGAGCGCCTCGCCTGTGGTCGTCGGATGATGGCCGGCGCGATCAGCCGCAGCGGCGCTCGCGGCGCACCACCACCGTGCCGTTCGGCCGCTCGGTGCGGATCACCACGTTGCGGCAGCGCTCGCGCTCGCGGATCACGACGCGGGGCGAGCGGCGCTCGCGGATAATGACGCGGTCGGGGCGGCGGTCACGGCGATAGCCCGGGCGGCCGTCGTCGGTACGGATCGACACGCCGCCCTCGCCGGCGCGGATGCGCACGTCCTGGGCGAAGGCGGGAGCGGAGAAGAGGAGGGCGGCGGCAAGCGCGCCGAGGGTGAGAGCTTTCATCGGGGGAGTCCTCGCGGATGGTCAGGACCCCGACAACCCCCGGCGGAGACGAATGTTCCCCGCATGGTCTCTCTGGAAAGACGCCCTCGGCTGCCAGTGGCCGCCGTTCATCCGCCGCCTTCCTCGGTCCACGAAGGTCGTTCCCTCCCGCTGCGGAATGGGAAGTGCTTGACCTCGTCAGGTCGCCGGCCGATCCTGATACCGTTCAACAGTTCGTTGAGGCAGCGCCGCGACGCCGAAGCTTCGGTGTGGACGAGGGTGTGGTTTGCCGAAGCAGCCTTCACGGGAGAAGGGCACGATGCGCATCCGAATGGGGCTTCTGGCCCTCGTTACTGTGGCGGCCCTGACGCCCCTCTCGTCCACCACGGGCTTCGCCCAGCAGGCGCAGTTCGAACGCTTCTGCCGCGACTATGCCGACCATGCGGTGAGTGCGGCCAACCGGGCTGCCCAAGCCGGGTGCGCGCCGCACCGCGCATTCCGCAACGACTTCGTCGCCGACCGGGCGCTCCACTACAACTGGTGCCTTCGCGCCCCGGAGCAGGCGGTGGCCGCCGGCCGCCAATCCCGCCAGCAGGCGCTGAACGCTTGCCTTGCGCGGGCGAACCCCCAGGCGCAGTTCGACCGTTTCTGCCGTGATTACGCCGACCACGCGGTGAACGTCGCCAATCGGGCCCGGCAGTCTCAGTGCCCGGCCAGCGGCTGGTACAGCACCAATCATGCGGGCCACCTCAACTGGTGCCGGGGAGCCCCGGAACAGACGGTGGCTGCCCACCGCCAGTCCCGCCAGCGGGCCCTGGACAACTGCCTGCGCGGCGCACCCTGACGCGTTGACGGGGCCCACGAGCCGGGCCGCCTCCGTCGCCTGCATGACGAGGGACGGGGGCGTATGCCCCTGATCCACTGTGTCCGAAAGCGGCATCTGTCGGGATCCGCCGGCTGGCGTGGCGCCATCGCCGCGATGATCTCGAGACAGACTCCGCCGCAACGGTTGCACCCGGCCGGACGCATTTTCGCGAAGGCGGACCCCCAGACAACAAAAAAGCCCGGCGAACCGGGCTTTTCTGCGGGTTTCTCGACGATCTCGGATCGTCTGAAACGTGAAATTGGTGCCCAGAAGAGGACTCGAACCTCCACGCCTCGCGGCGCTGCTACCTGAAAGCAGTGCGTCTACCAATTCCGCCATCTGGGCGAAGGCGGCTCTCATAGCGAGTGCGGCGGGACCCGTCAACGTGCTCTTTCGCGAAAGGGCTCCGCGCCGTCCTCACGGCCCGAAGACGAAGACGCGTTTCGGCACGAGTTCGCCGGCCTCGACCTCGCACAGGGCGATGGGATCGCCCGCGGACGACGCCCAGACGGCCCCCTCGATCGGCGCGTCGCGGCCGCGCAGGATGGTGCTCTGGCCGCGCAGCAGGCGGGCGGCGACGTCGCGCGTCACCTTGACCTCCGGCACCTCGGCGAGCGCCGCCTCGACGGGCAGCAGCGCATCCTCCAGCGTCTGGCCCGCGATCTTGCCCTCGGCGAGTTCGCGCAGCTCCTCCAGCGTGACGGTGTCGTCTTCCCCGAACGGGCCGACGCGCGTGCGCCGGAGCGCCGTCACGTGGCCGAGGCAGGAAAGGTCGCGGCCGATGTCGCGGGCGATGGCGCGGACATAGGTGCCCTTGCCGCATTCGGCCTCGAACTCGGCGCTCTCGGCCGAGAAGGCGGTGAGCCGCAGGTTGTCCACGGTGATGGGCCTCGCCTCCAGCACCACCTCCTCGCCGTCGCGGGCGAGGTCGTAGGCGCGCTCGCCGCCCACCTTGATCGCGGAGAATTTCGGCGGCACCTGCATGATCGTGCCGGTATAGCGCGGCAGCAGCGCCTCCACCGCCTCGCGGGTGGGCCGCAGGTCGGACCGGGCGGTCACCTCGCCTTCGGTGTCGTCGGTGCTCGTCTCCGTGCCCCAGGCCACCGTGAAGCGGTAGGTCTTGCGGCCGTCCATGACGAAGGGAACGGTCTTCGTCGCCTCCCCCAGCGCGATCGGCAGCAGGCCGGTGGCGCGCGGGTCGAGGGTGCCGGCATGGCCGCCCTTCTTGGCGTTGAACAGGCGCCGCACCTGCGACACCGCATGGGTGGACGTCTGGTCGAAATCCTTGTCGAGGACGACCCAGCCGTGCACGTCCACCTTCTTCGAGCGCGGCTGGTTCATGCCTCGTCGTCCTTCTGCACGTCGCGGCGCACTTCGTCGCTCTCCAGGAGACGGTCGATGCGCGAGCCCTCCTCGAAGGATTCGTCGATGCGGAAGCGCAGGTCGGGGGCGAATTTCAGGTTGGTGCGGTGGGCGAGCTCGCCGCGCAGGAAGCGCTTGTTGCGGGCCAGCGCCTGGATCACCTCCTGCTGGTCGTTGCCGCCCAGCGGCATGACGAAACAGGTGGCGATCTTCAGGTCCGGCGACATGCGCACCTCCGGCACGGTGACCACGTGGGTCTGCAGGACCGGATCGTGGATCTCGCCGCGTGAGAGCACTTCGGAGAGGGCGTGGCGCATCAGCTCGCCGACGCGCAATTGCCGCTGGGACGGGCCGGAGCCCGTGTCGAAACGCTTGGCCATGGTCTTTGGTCCTTCGCCCGGGGTCGGACCGGGTGGAAGTGAATGAGGAGGCGGGCACATACACCCTGAGGGCGCAAAAGGGAAGGCGGGGGGACCGTGGCCGGATTCTCGCCCCTCTGCCCCTCACCCTTACCCTCTCCCCCCTCGCGGGGAGAGGGGACTTCGACGTCCTGTTCCTTCCGCAGCCGCAATGCCCGGCACGACGGTTCAGGCTGTGTTGCGCCACCGGTGCCCCCCTCTCCCCGCATGCGGGGAGAGGGTAGGGGTGAGGGGCAACTGGACCGCCTCTATGAGTGAAGGGCCACTTCAGATCGCCGCTCAGACCTCGCCGGTCGGCGGCAGGCGCGCGAGGATCGCCGTGAGAACCCCGTCCATGGCGCCGAAGATATCGACGTTCCAGAACCGCAGGACCTCGAAACCCTCCGCCCGGAGAAACGCGTCGCGCCGCAGGTCGTGGGCGGACTCGCAGTGCTGCCCGCCATCGACCTCCACCACCAGGCGAGCCTCGCGGCAGACGAAATCGGTGAAATAGGGCCCGATCGGCACCTGGCGGACAAACTTGTGCCCGGCGAGGCGGCGATCCTTGATCTGGTTCCAAAGCCGTTTTTCGGCCGGCGTGGCCTCGCGCCGGAGCCGGCGAGCACGCGCGGTGGTCCGCGGAGACGGTCCCCGGAAGCGAAGCGCCATGGCCATGCGCCTCTCCTACCTCTCGTGGCACGAGCGATGGTGACAGCATCGTGCCTCTCGGCGCCTGGCGGCATCCGGTGGAAGCCGGATCGGGGCCGGATTGGTGGCTCTGCCCCTTACCCTCTCCCCGCATGCGGTGAGAGGGGACTATGACGTCCAGGCAGGTCGGAGATGACGGCGTCTGGCCCGACCGGCTGCCGCGGCCTTACCCCTTCAGCGCCCGCTCCGCCTCGCCGATGGCGTCCGGCGTGCCGACGTGGAGCCAGAGCCCGTCCAGGACCAGCCCGCGCAGGCGGCCCTTGGCTAGCGAGGCGTTCCACAGGGCGTTGAGCGAGAAGATCTCGCCGTCCGCGCGGCCGGCGAAATCGGCCTTCCGCATGATGGCCGCGCCGGCATAGGCATAGGGCGCCCGCGCTGCCGATCCGCGCCTGGTCAGGCGGCCGTCGGCGTCGAGGAAGAAGTCGCCCGGCCCGTCGAAGCCGACACTGCCCTCCATCGGGGCCAGCAGCAGCAGGGTGTCCATGCG
Organism: Phreatobacter cathodiphilus; assembly: GCF_003008515.1. Taxonomy (NCBI): domain Bacteria; kingdom Pseudomonadati; phylum Pseudomonadota; class Alphaproteobacteria; order Hyphomicrobiales; family Phreatobacteraceae; genus Phreatobacter; species Phreatobacter cathodiphilus. The sequence goes on from NZ_CP027668.1 coordinate 3,910,056, forward strand.
GTCGGGGTCGAAGGCCTCGATCATCCGCACGAGGTTGGACGGCCCCCGGTCGGTCCAGAAGGAATCGGCGTTGCGGATCAGGAAGGTCTCGCCGAGATGCGGCAGGGCGCGGGCGACGCCGCCGCCGGAATCGAGAATCTGCGCCCGCTCGTCGGAGATCACCACCTCGGGCCTCTCGCGCCCCGCCACCGCCGCCTCGATCTGGTCGGCGAGGTGGTGGACGTTGACCACGGCGCGCGTCACGCCGGCCTCGGCGAGCGGATCCAGCACGTGGTCGAGCAGGGTCTTGGACCCCACCCGCACCAGCGGCTTCGGGATGCGGTCGGTGATCGGCCGCATGCGGGTGCCGAGCCCCGCCGCCAGCACCATGGCGCTGTCGACGGCGATCACGGCGGCGGCACCCGGTCGTCGACCCAGCGCTTCACTTGGGCGAGGGCCGGATGGGCGAGGCAGCGCTGCAGATAGGCCCAGATGCGCGGCAGGTGGGCGAGGTATTGCGGCTTGCCGTCGCGCTTGTCGAGGCGAGCGAAGATGCCGAGGATCTTGGTCGCCCGCTGCGCACCCATGATGGCGTAGAGCCTGGCGAAGGCGGCCATGTCGAAGCCGGGATCGAAGGCCTTGCGCGCCGTGGCGTAGCGCGACAGCAATTGCAGCTCCAGCTCCTCCGGCACGGTGATGCGCGCGTCCTGCAGCAGCGAGGCGACGTCGTAGGCGGCCGGCCCCATCACGGCGTCCTGGAAATCGATCAGGCCGACCTTCTCCACCCCGTCGCGGCCGGCGAGCCAGATGAGGTTGGGCGAATGGAAGTCGCGCAGCACCCAGGTCTGCGGCGCCGCCTCCACCTCGGCGAAGAGCTCGCCCCAGCGCTGCAGGAAGACGTATTTTTCGCTCGCGGGAATGCGCGCGTCCTTCATCGGCAGATACCAGTCGAGGAGCAGTTCCACCTCGATGGTCAGCGCCTCCCTGTCGTAGGCCGGCAGCGCATAGGCGCCCTTCGGCGTCGCCAGCGTCGCCGGGCGCGGTCGCGAATGGATCAGCGCCAGCACGTCCACCGCCGCCATGTAGCGCTCAGGCAGGGGTGCGCCGTCGCGGATCACGCCCTCGCCGCCGAGATCCTCGATGATGAGAAATCCCTGGTCCAGATCGACGGCCTCGATCTCGGGGGAGGACAGGCCGATGTCGCGCAGGCCCTCGGCCATGGCGACGAAGGGCACCATGTCCTCGGCGAGATGGGCGATGCGGCTGTAGGGCAGGCCGTTCTTCACCGGGGGGCCGTCCGGCTTCTTCGGCGCGTTCATCAGCACGGCGCGGCGCTGGCCGTCGAGCAGGCGCTCGTAGGAGCGCGTCGAGGCGTCGCCCTGCAGATGGCGGCGCAGCGAGCCGCCCCATCCCGCATTGTTGAGGAAGCCGCGCAGCGCCACCAGCCGCGCCAGCCGCCCGGCCCAGGCGCCGTGGCCGGTCAGCACCGCCTGGCGGGCGCCGGGACCGCGGGCGGGGACGAGGGTCAGCGCCACCTCCAGCCGGTCGCCGGACAGGGCGCCGCCGAGGCGGTCCGGCCACTCGACGATGAGCAGCGCGCCCTCGGCCGCCTCGTCCCAGCCGAGTTCGGCGATCTCGTCCGGCGAGGTGACGCGATAGAGGTCGGCGTGGATGACCGGCAGGCGCTTCAGGTCATAGGGCTGGATCAGCGCGAAGGTCGGGCTCGGCACGTCGAGCTTCTCGTCCTCGGCGATGGCGCGGATGAGGGCGCGGGCGAGCGTCGACTTGCCGGCGCCGAGATCCCCCTCCAGCGTCACGACGTCGTGGGCCTGGGCGGCCATGGCGAGGTCCATGGCGAGTTCGCGCGTCTCCGCCTCGTTGGCGAGCATGCGGATGTGACGGAAGGGTTCGGTCATTCGGCGGCCTTGGAGAAGTCCTCGAGATGGGCCGGGAAGGTGACCTTCACCTGCGTGCCGCTGCCCGGCGCCGTTTCCACCTCGATGCGGCCGCGATGCAGCTGGACGAAGCTCTGGACGATGGAGAGGCCGAGCCCGGCGCCGCGGTGTCGCGTGCCGGTGGAGCGGGTCTCGAAGCGCTCGAACATGCGGCCGACCATGTCGGGGGCGATGCCCGCCCCCTGGTCGCGCACCTTGAAGACGATTTCCTCGCCCTCGCGCGCCGCGTCCAGCACGACGAGGCCGCCGCGGTCGGAGAAGCCGATGGCGTTGGAGAGGAGGTTGAACAGCACCTGGCGCACGCGCTGGGCGTCGGCCCGGAACGTGCCGATGTCGCGGGCGATGCGCGTCTCGATGCGGATCTGGTTCTCGGCGATGCGATCGCGCACCGCCTCCACCGCCGCCTGGATGGTGGTGCGGATGTCGACCTCGCCGAGTTCGAGCTCCATCACGCCGGCATCGATGGTGGCGAGGTCGAGCACGTCGTTGATGATCGATAGGAGCGAGGCGGAGGAAGCGCCGATATAGCCGAGATATTCGCGCTGCTTGTCGTTCAGCGGCCCGATGGACGGGTCGTCCAGCACCTGGGCGAAACCGATGATGGTCGTGAGCGGCGTGCGCAGCTGGTAGGAGACGTGGTGAACGAAGTCGTTGCGCAGCTTCGCCGCCGATTCCAGCGCCTCGTTGCGCTCGGTCAGGGCCCGTTCGACCATCACCATGTTGGTGACGTTACGGAAGGTGACGAGGGTGGCCCCCCCCGGCAGCGGCGCCGTGCCGGTGTCGAGCACCGAACCGTCGGTGCGCTCGATGCGGAACGAGCGTTGACGCCGCTCGTCGGCGAGCGCCGTCACCGCGGCGCGGATGTCGGACCAGATGCCGCCGTCACGGACATAGGGCATGCATAGGCTGGCGATCTGGTCGATCTTCGGCCGTCCGTCCAGGACTTTGGCGTCGAACTCCCACAGGGCGGCGAAGGCGCGGTTCGACAGCGACAGGCGGCCGTCGGAGCCGAACACCGCCACCGCCTCGTCGAGATTGTCGATGGTCTCGCGCTGGACGCGGCCGAGCGCCTGGACCTGGGTTTCGAGCTGCAGGCGCTGGGTCAGGTCCTCGAAGACATAGGTGACGCCGCCGGCCGGGTCGGGGTTCTGCACCACGCGCAGGAAACGCCCGTCGGGCAGCGGCCATTCGAGGATGCGCGGCTCGGTGTCCACCGCCTCGTAGACCCCGTGCAGGGTCTTCTTCCATTCCCGGTAGTTGGACTGCTCGGGCAGCAGCCGGCGCTCGCGCAGCCGGTCGAGAATGTCGCCGTCGGTGGGGCCCTGGTGCAGGAAGGCGGGTTCCAGGTCCCAGAGCTGGCGGAAGGCCTCGTTGTTGAAGACGAGACGCTTGCCGGCGTCGAAGATGGCCACGGCGGTCGCGAGCTGGTCGAGGGTGCGCTTGTGCGTCTCCATCTCGACGGAGAGTTCGGAGCGCACCGTCTCGAGCTCTGTGACGTCGACGGCGAGACCGGCCGATCCGGCTCCCGCCGGCGTCTCGATGATGTCGAAGATGCGCCGCTGTCCCGCCGCCACCGCCGCCACGCGGCGGGCGAAGGGCACACGGGCGGAGCGGCAGCGCGCCGCCTCGTTGCGGTCGGCCGGATCGAGCAATTCGTGGCCGGCCGCCACCGCCCGCACGCCGTCGGCGGCATCCGTCGCGGCGGCATAGGCAGTATTGACCCAGGTGATGCGCCCCTCCGCATCGCGCAGCCAGACCGGCAGGGCGAGGGCGCCGAGGAAAGAACGGATCGTCGCCGTCTCGCGCACCAGCGCATCGTGGCCGGCGCGCAGTTGCATCAGCTCTTCGCGCACACCCCCCACGAGGCGCAGGCGGAGAACGGCGCGTCCACCGATGGGCCGGCCCTCGGCCTCGATCGGCCGGCCGCCCTGGCTCACCACGTCGAGGCGGAACGGGGTTCCGGAGGCGCGCAGCGCGTCGACGGCACGTTCCAGCTCCGCCGCCCTATCCGCCGGCAGCCAGGAGCCGAAGGCGAGCACGCGCCGGGCCGCCGGCAGGTCGGTGACGAGCGAGACGTCGCCGGCGATCTCGGGCTCGTCGCGGTCGCCGCCCCAGACGACGACCACGTGCGGATCGAGGGTCAGGAGTTCGGCATTGCGGTCGAGGGCGAGCCGGAGTTCGTTGATTTCACGGCGGGCCTGGCGCCCGGCCGCGGCGGCGCTGGCGCGCGTGCGCAGGAGCGCGATGGCGGTCACGACGCCGAAGACGACGACGCCGACATTGAGCCCGAAAGCCGCCCATTCGTGGGCACGGATGGCGCCGACCACCTCGGAGAGGGTCGGACCCGCCTCGCTCGCCGCCACCAGGGCAGTGCTGGCGAGAAGGGCGGCGGCGGTTGCCGGGACGAGCCGCAAGGCCCGCCATGTCGGCCCCGGTCGCGGTCCGTTGTCCCCACCGGATGCGTCGTCGACCCTCGACAGGCCCGGCATCTCGTATCCTTACGTCACGGTGCGGCACGCGAGTGGGATCGGGGATCGCGCGCCGGTGCCGCCCGCGGCGCGAATCAGGTCCAATCTAACCTTGCGGGGACTCGCGGTCTAAGAGTCCAGAACGGGAACGGCGGCGGGAAATTTCACGTCGCGCGGCGCGGTTTCAGATCGCCGGAAGGTCGCGCCGCATGGTGACGGCGTCGGCCGTGCCGGTGGCCGTGCGGTAGTAGCCCTTGCGCCGGCCGATGGGGACGAAACCGGCCCTCTCGTAGAGCTTGAGGGCGGGGGCGTTCTCCGCCTCGACCTCCAGAAAGAGACGGCGCACCCCGGCCCGCATCAGGTCGGGCAGGTGGGCAGCCACCAGCCGTCCGCCATAGCCGCGGCCGCGCAACCGCGGTGCCGTCGCCACCGTGAGAATCTCCGCCTCGTCCGCGGCGATGCGGCTGAGGATGAAGCCGCCGGCGGGCGCCGTCGTGCGGCGGCGCGCGACATGGGCGACGACGGCGGGGTCGCGCAGCATGGTCGCCAGGTCTTCCGCGCCCCAGCCGCGGTGGAATGAGGCGGCGTGGATGGCGGCGAGATCCTCGCAATCCCCGGTCGTCGCCCGCGCCAGCACCGGCTCGGACCTCGGCCACCAGACCACGAGGTCGGCGAGGGACATCATGGCCGCGCCTCCGCCGCACCCGGTCGCGCGGCCTGCGGCTTGGCGTCCACCGCCTTCAGATAGAGGGGCCGGCAGGGGGAGGCGGCGGGATCCGCCATGGCCCCCAGCCGGGCGACGACGGCGATGTCGGGCGCCGTCCGTCCGTCGAGCACGGCGGGCAGGGCGGCGCCCTCCGGCCAGGCGGCGAGCACGGCCTCGGCTCCGGGTCCGACCACGGCGACGGGACGCGCCGCCGCCAGCCGGGCGGCTTCGTGAACGGGGAGATAGGAGGGCGGCACGATGGCGGTGCCGTCGGGCGCCGTGAGGGCGGCATAGACGTGGCCGTGGCGGGCATCGACGGCGGTCAGCACCGCCAGCGCCTCAGGGCGGCCGTGCCAGGGTGCGGCGAGGGCGGCGAGGGTGGAGAGGCCCACCGCCTCGCCGCCGGCGGCGAGCGCCATGGCGCGGGCCGCGGCGACGGCGACCCTGAGGCCGGTGAAGCTGCCGGGGCCGGTGGTGGCGACGAAGCGGTTGCAGGCGGCGGGCGCGACGCCGGCGGCGGCGCAGGTCTCGGCGGCGAGCGGGATCAGCCGCTCGGCATGGCCACGCTCCATCGGCTCCGAGAGGGCCGCGAGAATCTGCCCCGACGCGGTGTCGAGGACGGCGGCCGAACAGGCGCCGAGGGCCGTGTCGAGGGCGAGAACCAGCATGATGCGGTGCTACACCCTCGCAGGCGGGCCGAAAAGGGCCGCCGGTAACTGCGCCGTCAGATCGCCTGGACTTCCCGCACGTCGGGGAGGAAGTGGCGCATCAGGTTCTGGATGCCGTGCTTCAGCGTCGCGGTGGAGGAGGGGCAGCCGGCGCAGGAGCCCTGCATGGCGAGATAGACGATGCCGTCCCTGTAGCCGCGGAAGGTGATGTCACCGCCGTCGGCCGCCACCGCCGGGCGCACCCGCGTCTCCAGCAGTTCCTTGATCGTGTCGACGGTGCCGGCATCGGCGGGATCGAAGAACTCCTCGTCGCCGCTCGGCGCCAGCGAGGTGTCGGTGCGCAGCAGCGGCTGGCCCGACATGAAGTGCTCCATGATCGCGCCGAGGATCGCCGGCTTCAGGTGCGGCCACTCGGCCCCGCCCTTGGTCACGGTGATGAAGTCGTTGCCGAAGAAGACGCCGGCGATGCCGTCGATGGCGAAGAGCTTTTCGGCCAGCGGCGACTGGCGGGCCGCCTCGGCATTGGGCATGTGCAGCGTGCCCTCGGGGAGCACGGTGCGCCCGGGCAGGAATTTCAGCGTCGCCGGATTGGGCGTGGCTTCCGTCTGGATGAACATGATGGTCCCCCGTGCGCCGGTTCAAGGCCGGGCCGATTGGAATGATTCAAAATACTGACCCTGTTCAAGATGTGGCGATCCGCAACCGCCGCGTCAACAGGAAAGCGCCCGGCCGGGTTGACGCGGCGGCGGTCTGCACCAGTCTCATCTCCGGGGAGAATGTCCAATGCCGACACGCCGCCAGATCCTCGCGACGGGCTCGACCCTCGCCATCGCCGCCGTCCTGCCCGCCCGCGCCCAGCCCGCCGCCCCCGTTCCCGTCCTTTTGGTCCACGGCAACGGCGACCATGCCGCCCTCTGGATGACGACGCTCTGGCGCTTCGAGACGAACGGCTGGCCGCGGGAGCGGCTGCACGCCTTCAACTTCACCGATCCGCTCTCCCGCAACGACGACGCCGTGCCCCAGGCCGGCCGCTCCGGCACCGCCGACCAGCTTCGCGAGCTCGCCGCCGAGGTGGAGGCGCTGATCGCCCGCACCGGCGCGGCCCGCATCGCCCTCGTCGCCAGCTCCCGCGGCGGCAATGCGGTGCGCAACTACGTCGTCGAGGCCGGCGGCGCCGCGAAGGTCAGCCACGCGGTGCTCTGCGGCACGCCGAACCGCGGCGTCTTCAACTGGGAGGCGAGCCCGGGCAGCGAGTTCAACGGCCGCGGCCCCTTCCTCACCAAGCTCAACCGCCGCGACACCGACGTGGTCGACGGCACCGCCTTCCTGACCCTGCGCAGCGACGGCAACGACAAGTTCGCGCAGGCCGACGGCGCCTTCGTCGGCCGGCCGGGCGTCGCCACCCGCATCACGGCGGAGGGTCCGACGCTGCGCGGGGCCACCAACATCGCTCTCGGCCAGCTCGACCACCGCGAGGTCGCCTTCCACCCCCGCGCCTTCCGCGAGATCCACCGCTTCATCGCCGGCCGCGAGCCCGCCGCCCTCGCCGTCGCGCCGGAAGCCGAGGTGCGGCTCTCCGGCCTCGTCACCGGCAATCCCGGCGGCGTGCCCACCAACCGCCCGGTGGAAGGCGCGAAGCTGAGCCTGTTCCGCGTCGATGCCGCCACCGGCGAGCGCCGCGGCGAGCCCCTGCTCGACGTCGGCACGGCGGCCGACGGCCGCTGGGGCCCGGTCACCGTCCGCCCCACCGACGCGCTGGAATTCGTCCTCGCCGTGCCCGGCCATCCGGTGACGCACATCTACCGCTCGCCCTTCCCGCGCTCTTCCGCCGTGGTGCATCTGCGCCCGGCGCGGCCGCTCTCCGAGGCGGACCGCGCCGCGGGAGCCGTGGTGCAGATGACCCGCCCGCGCGGTTACTTCGGCATTCCCCGCGACGTCGTGCTGCTCGACGGCCGCGAGCCGGCCGACGTGAAGCGCGGCGTGGCGACGGACGCGGCGACGACGCTGCGCCTGCCGGCCTCCGAGATCGGGCGCGCCGTGGTCGGGCTCTTCAACGAGGAGCGCATCGTGGCGCGCGCCTGGAGCGCCGCCGAGAACCGTGTGGCCGTGGCCGAACTGACCTGGTGAGGCGCCGTCAGGCCAGGGCCTCGATCTCCTCGTCGGAGAGCTGGCCGGGCACGATGGCGACGGGAATGGGATAGGAGCCGGCGGTCCGCGCCAGGCCGGAGACGAGCGGGCCCGGCCCGTCCTTGCCCGCGCCGGCGGCGAGGATGAGGATGGAGACGTCGGGATCGTCCTCGATCTGGGCGATGATCGCCTCTGCGAGCGTGCCCTCGCGCACCACCAGTTCCGGCTCGACGCCGACGAGCTTCATGGCGCGGTCCGCCGCCGCGTCGAGCTTGGCGCGCGCATCGGCATGGGCTTCCGCGCGCATGACGTCGGCGACGCCGAACAGCGCCTGGCCGTCTCCGATCTTCGGTTCCACCACCGCCAGCATCTGCAGCCGGTGCCCGGTGCGCGAGGCCCGGCGGGCGGCGAAGACGATGGCGCGGTCGCATTCGGGGCTGTCGTCCACCACCACCATGAACTTGGGCGTGTGGCCGGAATGATAGGCTTCGCGCTTGCGGGTCATCGTGGCCTCTCTGTGCACCGCAACAGGCGCTATGTCGCACCCGGGCGCCCGACTTGGCAAGCCGGGGACCCTCGGGGCAGGGCCCGCGCGGGCGTCACGGCGTCGCAATCCTTCCAAACCGGCCGCTTCGCTGCTATGTGCGGGCCATGACCGACACGCCGCTCGACCTCATCCGCAACTTCTCGATCGTGGCCCATATCGACCACGGCAAATCGACGCTCGCCGACCGCCTCATCCAGGTGACGGGCGGCCTCACCGCGCGCGAGATGACCGAGCAGGTTCTCGACAACATGGACATCGAGAAGGAGCGCGGCATCACCATCAAGGCGCAGACCGTGCGCCTCGACTATCCGGCCAAGGACGGCAAGACCTATGTCCTGAACCTGATGGACACGCCCGGCCACGTCGACTTCGCCTACGAGGTGTCGCGCTCGCTCGCCGCCTGCGAGGGCTCGATCCTCGTCGTCGACGCCTCCCAGGGGGTCGAGGCCCAGACGCTCGCCAACGTCTACCAGGCGCTGGATGCCGGCCACGAGATCGTCCCCGTCCTCAACAAGATCGACCTGCCGGCCGCCGAGCCGGACCGGGTCAAGCAGCAGATCGAGGACGTCATCGGCCTCGACGCCTCCGACGCCATTGAGGTCTCGGCCAAGACCGGCATCAACATCGAGGGCGTGCTGGAGGCCATCGTCACCCGGCTCCCCGCCCCGAAGGGCGACCGCGCGGCCCCGCTCAAGGCCATGCTGGTCGACTCGTGGTACGACCCCTATCTCGGCGTCGTCGTGCTCGTCCGCATCATCGACGGCGTGATGAAGAAGAACCAGCGCATCAAGATGATGGGCACCGACGCCGTCTACGACATCGACAAGATCGGCGTCTTCACCCCGAAGATGAAGGACGTGGCGGACCTCGGCCCCGGCGAGGTCGGCTTCATCACCGCCTCGATCAAGGAGGTGGCGGACACCCGCGTCGGCGACACCATCACCGACGAGAAGAAGCCCACGGCCCAGGCGCTGCCCGGCTTCAAGCCGGCCCAGCCGGTGGTCTTCTGCGGCCTCTTCCCCCAGGACGCCGCCGACTTCGAGGACCTGCGCGCCGCCATGGGCCGCCTCAGGCTCAACGATGCCAGCTTCTCCTTCGAGATGGAGAGCTCGGCCGCCCTCGGCTTCGGCTTCCGCTGCGGCTTCCTCGGCCTGCTCCACCTCGAGATCATCCAGGAGCGGCTGGAGCGCGAGTTCAACCTCGACCTCATCGCCACCGCCCCTTCCGTCGTCTACCAGATCCTGCAGCGCGACGGCTCGCTGATCGAGCTGCACAACCCCGCCGACATGCCCGATCCGATGAAGATCGAGATCATCTCGGAGCCGTGGATCCGCGCCAAGATCATGACGCCGGACGACTATCTCGGCTCGGTGCTGAAGCTCTGCCAGGACCGCCGCGGCGTGCAGATCGACCTGACCTATGTCGGCTCGCGCGCCATGGTCACCTACGACCTGCCGCTCAACGAGGTCGTCTTCGACTTCTACGACCGGCTGAAGTCGATCTCGAAGGGCTACGCCTCCTTCGACTACCAGATCACCGACTATCGCGAGGGCGACCTCGTGAAGATGTCGATCCTCGTCAACGGCGAGCCGGTCGACGCCCTCTCGATGCTGGTCCACAGGAACCGCGCCGAGAGCCGCGGCCGCGCCATGTGCGAGAAGCTGAAGGACCTCATCCCGCAGCACCTCTTCAAGATCCCGATCCAGGCCTCCATCGGCGCCAAGGTCATCGCCCGCGAGACCATCTCCGCCCTGCGCAAGGACGTCACCGCCAAGTGCTACGGCGGCGACATCTCGAGAAAGCGCAAGCTTCTCGACAAGCAGAAGGAGGGCAAGAAGAAGATGCGCCAGTTCGGCAAGGTCGACATCCCGCAGGAAGCCTTCATCGCCGCCCTGAAGATGGACGCCTGAAGCCTCAGCCCCGGCCGCGCCGACTCTTGGCCGGCCGCACCTGCGCGGCGAGCCAGTTGACGAGTTCGGTGCGCCGCACGGCGGGGTCGAGCACGTCGCGGTCGAAGCCGTGGCGCCAGGCGATGGTGCGGTTCGCCGGATCGGCCTCCAGGGCGTCGAGATCGGTGCTCCACCGCGCCGCCGCCTCGCCGTCCTCGAAGAAGCCCTCCTCCACCAGCCGCGGCGCGATGGCCCGGCCGATGGCGGCGACCTCGCCGAGCGAGAATTCCGGGTGGTACTGCACCGCCCAGGCGGTGGCCGGCCCGACGCGGATCTCCACCGCCTGCACCTCGCTCATGCCGTTGGAGGCGAGCAGCACCGTGCCCGGCGCCATGGTCTCCACCTCGTCCTGATGCACCGCCGGCGCGTCGAAAGCGGCGGGCCGTCCGGCCAGCAGCGGATGGGCGCGCCCCGCCTCGGTCGGCGTGATCTTGCGGGCGAAGCCCATCTCGCGGCCCTTGGGGTTGCGTCGGACGACGCCGCCCGCCGCGGTGGTCAGGACCTGCAGGCCCCAGCACGAGCCGAAGACCGGCGTCCCTGAGGCGAAGACGGCGCGGGCGAGATCGATCTGCGACCGGATGGCCGGGGTCATGTCGTAGAGGTTCAGCGAGGAGCCGGTGAGCGCCACCCCGTCATAGCCCTCGAGGCCGCCGGAATCCGGCAGGTTGGCGCCGGGATCGGCGGGGAAGGCGAGGTCGATCACGGCGTCCGGCGCGAGCGCGCGCAGCACCTCGGCATAGGCCTCGGACGGCGTGGCGCCGCGATGGGCGGCATGGCGGGCGCGGTCGGCGGCCGTATTGCCTTCGACGACGAGGAGGCGGAGGGTCATGGGGGCCTGCGGATGGGTCGTGGATGCGCTCCAGATGGCACATCCGGGGCCGGAGGAAAATGCCCCGCCACCATTGCCGGGCGGCCGGGGACGGGCGACACTGTGCGGTGACCGCACAAGACCCGCGAGCCTCCGTGGACCAGCCGGCCTCCCGCTTCCTCCAGGTCGATCGCGACCACATGCTGGGCCTCGAAAAGGGCCTGGCGGTGATCGCCTGTTTCGATGCCGCCCACCCGCGCCTCACCATCGCCGACGTGGCGCGCATGACCGGCCTCACCCGCGCCACCGCCCGCCGCTGCCTGATCACCCTCGCCCGTATCGGCTATGCCGAGACCGATGGGCGCTTCTTCACCCTCACCCCGCGCGTGCTCAAGCTCGGCTACGCCTATCTCGCCTCCACCCCGCTCACCGCCGTGTTGCAGAGCGCGCTGGAGCGGCTGAGCGAGGCCATCGGCGAGAGCTCCTCCGCCTCCATCCTCGACGGCGGCGAGATCGTCTATGTCGCCCGCGCCGCCACCAAGCGCATCATGTCGGTCGGCCTCGCGGTGGGCGCGCGGCTGCCGGCCTATTGCACCTCCATGGGCCGCGTGCTGCTGGCGGCGCTCCCCGAGACGGAGGCGCGGACGAGGGTCGCGGCGTCCCCCCGGCCGGCGCTGACCGCCCGCACCATCACCGGGGTCGAGGAGGTCATGGCGGTTTTGGCGCGCGCCCGCGCCGAGGGACACGTGGTCATCGACCAGGAGCTGGAACTCGGCCTCACCTCCATCGCCGTGCCGGTGGTGGACCGCGCCGGACGGGTTCTCGCGGCGGTCAATATCGGCACGCAAGCCGCCCGCTTCCCGCCCGACGCTCTGGTCCGCGAATTCCTGCCACGGCTGCAGGCGGTGCAGGCGGATCTCGCGCGGATTGTGTGAGGGCGAGGGCTTGCGTCCCAACGGCCCGAAACGTGCGTGCGGCCCGACCCCTGACGCCAAAGCCTGTGGGCGGTGTGCCGCTCCAGGTTGAATTCGCGGTCGCCACCTGCGAGCGTCGCCGCCGATGTCTGACGCTCCCGACCACCCGCCGGCCCCGACCCCGCCCGCCGAAGCGGAAGGCCGTGTCACGCCGCTGATGGAGCAGTACATCGAGATCAAGGCCGCGAACCCCGATTCGCTGCTGTTCTACCGGATGGGCGATTTCTACGAGCTGTTCTTCGACGACGCGGTGGCCGCCTCGCGCGCCCTCGGCATCGCGCTGACCAAGCGCGGCAAGCATCTCGGCGAGGACATCCCCATGGCCGGGGTGCCGATCCACGCCGCCGACGACTATCTCCAGCGCCTCATCCAGCTCGGCTTCAAGGTGGCCGTCTGCGAGCAGGTCGAGGACCCGGCGGAAGCCAAGAAGCGCGGCTCCAAATCGGTGGTGAAGCGCGACGTCGTCCGCCTGGTCACCCCCGGCACGCTCACCGAGGACTCGCTGCTCGAGCCCCGCCGCAGCAACTTCCTCCTCGCCGTCGCCCGCGCCCGCACCGCCTCGGTCGGACCCGGCGACGGCTACGGCCTCGCCTGGGTCGACATCTCCACCGGCGAGTTCCGCGTCGCCGAGACCGACGGCGCCCGCCTCTCCGCCGACATCGCCCGCATCGACCCGCGCGAGATCGTCGTCTCCGACGTGCTCTATTCCGATCCCGCCCTCGCCGAGTTCTGGCGCGGCTTCAAGGCGGTCTCTCCCACCCCGCGCGACCTCTTCGACGGCGCCAGCGCCGAACGCCGGCTCGCCGCCTATTTCGGTGTCGGCACGCTCGACGGATTCGGCGCCTTCACCCGGCTCGAACTCTCGGCGGCCGCCGCCGTCGCCACCTATGTCGAGCGCACCCAGATCGCCACGCGGGCGCCGCTCTCCCCGCCGGTGCGCGAGCCGGCCGGCGCCGCCATGCTCATCGACGCGGCGACCCGCGCCAATCTCGAACTCGTGCGCACCCTCGGCGGCGAGCGGCATGGCTCGCTCCTCGCCGCCGTCGACCGCACGGTGACCGCGGCGGGCGCCCGCCTCCTCGCCGCCCGCATCGCCAGCCCCCTCACCGATCCCGCCGCCATCGCCGCCCGGCTCGATGCGGTGGAGGCCCTCGTCGAGGCGCCCGCCCTGCGCGCCGAGATCCGCGCCCGCCTGCAGAACGCGCCGGACATGGCCCGCGCCCTGACCCGCATCGCCATGGACCGCGGCGGCCCGCGCGACCTCGCCGCCATCGGCCAGGGCCTCGTCGCCGCCGCGAGCCTCGCCGACCTCGTCGCCGGCACGGCGGCGGGCGAACTCGCCGCCGCGGCCGAGGGCCTCGCTCTCCCCGATGCGGCGCTCGCCGCCCACCTGGCGGCGGCGCTCGCCGAGGACCTGCCGCTGCTCAAGCGCGACGGCGGCTTCGTGCGCCCCGGCTACCGCGACGGCCTCGACGAGACGCGGGCGCTGCGCGACGAGAGCCGCCGCGTCATCGCCTCGCTGCAGACCCGCTACGCCGAGGAGACCGGCATCCGAACCCTCAAGGTCAAGCACAACAACGTGCTCGGCTATTTCGTCGAGGTCGCCCAGCAGCACGGCGAGACCTTCCTGAAGGCGCCGCTGAACGAGACCTTCATCCACCGCCAGACCATGGCGGGGGCGATGCGCTTCTCCACCACCGAGCTCGGCCAGCTCGAGGCGAAGATCGCCGGTGCCGCCGACCGGGCGCTCGGCATCGAGCTCGACATCTTCGCCGAGCTGGAGCGCGCCGTTCTCGACCGCTCGGACGCCATCCGCGCCGCCGCCGGCGCCGTCGCCGTGCTCGACGTCGCCGCCTCCAACGCGACCCTCGCCGCCGAGGAGACCTGGTGCCGGCCGCTGGTCGACAATTCGCTCGCCTTCGCGGTGAAACAGGCGCGCCATCCTGTGGTGGAACAGGCGATCCGCGGCCGCGCCCCCTTCGTCGCCAACGACTGCGACCTCTCGGGCAGCGACGGCAAGAGCCACGAGCCGCGCGGCCGCATCTGGCTGATCACCGGCCCCAACATGGCGGGCAAATCGACCTTCCTGCGTCAGAACGCCCTCGTCGCCGTGCTCGCCCAGGCCGGCGCCTACGTGCCGGCGGCCTCGGCCCATATCGGCATCGTCGACCGGCTGTTCTCGCGCGTCGGCGCCGCCGACGACCTCGCCCGCGGCCGCTCCACCTTCATGGTCGAGATGGTCGAGACGGCGGCGATCCTCAACCAGTCGGGCCCGCGCGCCCTGGTCATCCTCGACGAGATCGGGCGCGGCACCGCCACCTTCGACGGCCTCTCCATCGCCTGGGCGGCGGTGGAGCACCTGCACGAGACCAACCGCTGCCGGGCGCTCTTCGCCACCCATTTCCACGAACTGACCGTGCTCTCGCGCCGCCTCGACCGGCTCTCCAACGCCACCATGCGGGTGAAGGAATGGCGCGGCGACGTGATCTTCCTGCACGAGGTGACGGAAGGGGCCGCCGACCGCTCCTACGGCATCCAGGTGGCGAAGCTCGCCGGCCTGCCGTCCTCGGTCGTCGAGCGGGCGCGGCAGGTGCTGGCCGAACTCGAGGCGACCGACAGGTCGGCACCGACGCGGCGCATGGTCGACGACCTGCCCCTCTTCGCCGTGGCGCCCCGGCCCGTCGCCGCGCCCGCACCCGACCCGGTCCTCGACCTCCTCGACGGCATGGACCCCGACGACATGACGCCCCGCGAGGCCCACGAGGCGCTCTATGCGCTGAAGGCGCGGCGCGTCAGGACGCCCTGACGCGGTTCAGCATCAGAAGCAGCGCCGACCAGGCGAGCGGGATGGCGAGGCCGAGCGCCATGCCCGTCCACACCTCGCCGCGCAGCGCGAAGAGGTGCATGACGAGCAGGTAGCCGGTGAAGCCGAAGATCATCGTCATGCCGTTGACGAAGGCGGCCGCCACCGCCGGGCCGCCGAGGCGGCGGTGCATCAGCAGGATGAAGCTGGAAAAGCTCGCGGGGAACAGCGCCGCCATGCCGGTCGCCGCCGGCCCCACCCGCTCCGACACGAGGATGACGCCGACCACGACCGAGACGACGATGGCGGCGCGCAGCGGGATGTCGAACCAGCGCCGGCGCATGGCCGGCGGCTTCTCGCCGCTCCGCCACGACCAGGTCAGCGCCGCCGCGCCGGCGAAGACCACGAGGTTGAGGATCAGCGCCGAGCCGATGGTCCAGTCGAAGGCCTTCACCGCGAGGACGCCGGCGAGCCAGGCGGCGAGCATGCCGGCATAGGCGGTGGCGAGGCGGGCGCCGCGCCGGGCGAGAAAGGCATAGGCGAGCGCCGCCGGCACGATGGCGACGTTGCCGGCGAGGCTCGACAGCGCCGCGCGCGCGATGAAGGCGGCGTCGTGGTCGAGTGCCAGCAGCACATAGGCCGGCCCGGTCGAGACCGGCAGGGCGAGGACAAGCGCGGCGATGAAGGGGCGCGAGCGCTCGGCGACCAGCGAGGCCGCGACGACGATGATCGCGGTGGTCGCGGCCTTCAGGATGAGGGAGAGGAGGAACACGGGGATCAGGGCGCGCCGGCGGGAGGGACCCGAGCCTTATCCGCTTCGCGCGCGCCGGGGCAGCCGTCTCAGTGCAGGACGCGCCCGCCGTTGGCGTGCATCTCGGCGACGAGGGCGGCGACCCCCTCCAGGTGCGGGTTCACCGCCAGCGCCGCCTCGAAGGCGATCAGCGCCTCCATCTCGCGGCCGTGGCGCAGGCAGATCTGGGCGAAGCCGGACAGCGCGCCGAAATGGCGCGGCTCGCGCTTCAGCGCCTCCATCACGTCGCGCACCGCATAGGCGTCGTCGCCGCGGATGAAGTTGAGGGTGGCGCGCTTGTTCCAGGCCTCCGACCATTCCGGACGGGCGTCCACCAGCGCGTCGAGCACGAGCTGGGCGACGTCGTAGTCCTTCAGGGCGATGGCGTTGATCGCCTGTTCCATCGCCTCGTCGGCATAGTCGTCCTCGTGATTGGTCCAGATCGCCCAGATCAGGTCCTGCAGCTCATAGGCGGGCTGGTGCGGCTTGAACCGCGCGAGGTCGCGGAACAGCGCGTCGAGCCGCTTCGGCTGGCTCTCCGCCGGCTTCATGGCGTCGAGCTTCAGCACGAGTTGCAGACAATCGTCGAAGGCGATCCGCTCGGACACGCTGTCTCCGCTCTGGCATCGGTCGGGACCCTGTCGGTCCCGTCCAGTCTATCTGGGCCCGCCCGCCCGGCAAGCCGCGAGCAGACAATGCTGGCCGCCAATTGCGGCGGTTCGGTGCCCGGATCACCGGGCGAGGCCGGCGCGGGCCTCTTCCATGAGGCGAAAGGCCGCGACGAATCCCGGGCCCGGGCAGAGGGTCAGCGCGTCCGGCACCACCACCCGCTTCTGCGGCGGGTAGAGCCGCGCGAGCGCGGGATGGGCGAGAAGTGCGGCGCCCTGGTCGGCGGCGCCGGGGGCGCCCTCGCCGAGGATCAGCACGTCGGGACGCCGCGCCACCACCGTTTCCAGGCTGACGAAGCCGCCGAGGCCGGTCGTGGGAGCGGCGTGGGCGAAGCCTGCCCGCGCCGCGAGTTCACCGAGGATCGAGTGCGGCCCCGCCGCATAGCCCCGCCGCTCGTAGGGCAGCGCCGTGACGGTCCTGCCGTCGCGAGCCACCGGCAGGTCGAGCGCTTGCGCCAGGGCCTCGCCGCGCTCGGGATGGCCGAGCAGCGCGGCCGTGTGCCGCACCAGGGCCGCCGCCTCGTCGAGCGAGCGGGGCAGCGGGAGGCGTTCCACCTTGAGGCCACGCGCTGCGAGGACGCGCCCCGTTCCCAGCCTGTCGAGCGGACCGAGGAGGACGAGGTCCGGCCGCAGCGCCAGGGCTTCCTCGGCCGTCCCTCCGGTCTGCGGCAGGTCGCGCGCGGCCTCGGCCGCCGCCGAGACGCCGGGGTCGCGGGCGAGCGAGGAGAGGGCGGCGATCTGGCTTCGGTCGGCGAGCGCCAGCACGAGCTGGTCGGCGCAGAGGTTGAGGGAGACGATGCGTCGCGGGGCCGCCTCGGCGAGGCCGAGCCCCGCCGCCATCAGGCAGGCGGAGAGGACGAGGCCTCTCACGCCGCGTGGGTTTCCGGCGGGCTGGCGAGAAGGGCGCGCAGCGTCGCCTCGTCCCGGGCGTTGCGCAGCTTCTGCACATTGCCGGGATCGCGGGTGAGCCGGGCGATTCGCGACAGCGCCTTCAGGTGGTCGGCGCCGGCGCCCTCGGGCGCCAGCAGGGTGAAGACGAGGTCGACCGGCTGGCCGTCGATGGCGTCGAAATCCACCGGGCGCTCCAGCCGCGCGAACAGGCCGAAGACCCGCTCCAGCTTGGGCAGCTTGCCGTGGGGAATGGCGATTCCGCTGCCGGCGCCCGTGGAGCCCAGGGTTTCGCGTTCGTTCAGCGTGTCGAAAATGTCCTGCGCGGGCCTGCCGGTCAGGGCGGCCGCACGGGCCGCGAGTTCCTGGAGCAGATGCTTCTTCGAGGTCGCCCTGAGGGCGGGAATGATCGCGCCTTCGGCTATGATGTCTGGAAGCGGCATGGCTGCCTTCTCGGATAGGACGCGGACCGATTCGTCAGGGCCCGCCATTAAACTCCATGCAATGACGGTGCCATGACGCGCTCAGGCGGAGCCGTTCGCCATGGCCGGCGGGTCGATCCAACCCACATGGCCATCCGCGCGCCTGTAGACCACATTCACGCGGCCGTGAACAGCGTGATGGAAGACGAGCGCGGCGGCGCCGGTCAGGTCGAGCTCCAGCACGGCGTCGGCGACGGTCATGCGCCGCATGGACGAGGTCTGCTCGGCGATGATGACCGGCTCGAAGGCGCCGTTCGCGCCCTCGTCCTCGGTCTCCTCCTTCGGAGCCTCGATGACGACATAGGGCATCTCGATGCCGGCGGGCTGGGCATGGTGCCCGGCACGGTCCTTCAGCCGGCGCGCATAGCGCCTGAGG
This sequence comes from Phreatobacter cathodiphilus, assembly GCF_003008515.1. Taxonomy (NCBI): domain Bacteria; kingdom Pseudomonadati; phylum Pseudomonadota; class Alphaproteobacteria; order Hyphomicrobiales; family Phreatobacteraceae; genus Phreatobacter; species Phreatobacter cathodiphilus. The sequence continues at coordinate 3,928,244 of NZ_CP027668.1, forward strand.
CGCTTCTCGATCCGCTCCACGCCGAGGTCGCAGGCGGCATAGGCGTCCGGTGCAAAGGCCTCGGCCTGCAGGGACATGCCGGTGGGAAGATGGAGGGCGGCGATGGTGCGGAAGCCGTGCGCCTCTTTTTCCACCGTGACGTGGCCCGTCACCCGCCCGTCGATATAGCGCTGCGCCGCCTCGTTGACCCGTCCGGCGATCCTGTCGCGGAGCGCCTCGCCGATGTCGAGATTCTTGCCGGAAATGCGCAGAGCCATGGGGCTCCTCCGATGTTCTGTTCGATCCGGCGCCGCCGATCGGCGGCGCTTCGAAGCCTTCTTCTTATGGTCCAAGGGGTAAGGACTGCCTTGGGACAAGTCAATGCGACCGGCCGTCCATGACGTTCGGGAACACCCTCGGGCAGCAGCGCTGAGCTGCCGTTAAACCCTTGGAATGAATGCGGGTTTCAAATCGACTCCGGCCCCGGTGTCGCGGTGCCGGGGAGGGGCTGCGGCGGCGTTCAGCGGTCGGGAACGAAGGGCGTGCCGAGGGAGGCCGGCGCCTGCGCCTCGCCCTGTCGCCGGAGGGCGATGACGACGAGCACGGCGATGGTCGCGAGGTAGGGCAGCGCCGACATGGCCTGGCTCGGAATGCCCCAGCCGCGCGCCTGGGCGTGCAGTTGCAGCACCGTGACGCCGCCGAAGAGATAGGCGCCGATCACCGCCCGCAGCGGCAGCCAGCCGGCGAAGACGACGATGGCGAGCGCGATCCAGCCGCGGCCCGCCGTCATGCCCGGCGACCAGAAGGGCGTATAGGCTAGCGACAGATAGGCGCCCGCGAGGCCGGCGCAGCCGCCGCCGAACAGCACGGCGAGGAGGCGGATCCTCAGCACCGGATAGCCGAGCGCATGGGCGGCGCCGTGGCTTTCGCCCACCGCCCGGAGCACGAGGCCGGCGCGCGTCTTCCACAGGAACCACCAGACCCCCACCGCCAGCAGCGCCGAGGCATAGACGATCGGATCCTGCGCGAAGAGCACCTTGCCCACCATCGGCAGGTCGGAGAGCCATGGGACCGCGATCTTCGCCAGCGGGTCGCGGCGCGCACCGACGAAGTCACGGCCGATGAGGCCCGACAGGCCGATGCCGAGGATGGTGAGGGCGAGGCCCGTCGCCACCTGGTTCGCCGCCAGGCCGAGGGCGAGCGCGGCGAAGATGGCGGCGAGAATCATGCCTGCCGCGATGCCCGCGAGGACGCCGACGAGGGTCGACCCCGTCAGGACGGCGGCGGCGAAGCCGGTGGCGGCGCCGACGATCATCATCCCCTCGACGCCGAGATTGAGCACCCCCGAACGCTCCACCACCAGTTCGCCGAGCGCGGCGATGAGCAGCGGCGTCGCCGCGGTGATGATGGTGAGGAGGATCGCTTCGGTCATGCCCATCAGGCGGCCCTCGCGGCGGGCGCCAGCCGCAGCCGGTAGAGCAGGAACGTGTCGCAGCCGAGCACGAAGAACAGCAGCAGCCCCTGAAAGACGCGCGTCAAGTCGAGGGGGATGCGCATGGCGATCTGCGCGTTCTCGCCGCCGATGAAGGTGAGCGCCAGGAACAGGCCGGCGATCAGCGCGCCGATGGGGTTCAGCCGCCCGAGGAAGGCGACGATGATGGCGGTGAAACCATAGCCGGGCGAGATGGAGGGCTGGAGCTGCCCGATGGGACCGGCCACCTCGATCATGCCGGCGAGCCCCGCGAGGCCGCCTGAGACGGCGAAGACGAGGAGCGTCGTGCGCGCCGTGTCGAAGCCGGCGAAACGGGCGGCGCGCGGCGCCTCTCCGGCGAGGCGGATCTCGAAGCCCCTGAGGCTGCGTCCCATCATCAGCGCCGCGGCGAGGGCCACGGCGACGGCGATGGGGAAGCCGAGATGCAGGCGACCCGCCTCGAACAACAGCGGCATGGTCGCCTCCGGCTCGAAATTCACCGATTGCGGGAAGTTGAAGCCCTTGGGATCGCGCCAGCGGCCGCGCACCAGATAGTCGAGGGCGAGTTCGGCGACATAGACAAGCATCAGGCTGGTCAGAATCTCGTTCACCCCGAGCCGCGCCTTGAGCAGGGCCGGGATCAGCGCCCAGGCCATGCCGCCGAGAACGCCGAGGGCGAGCATGAGGGCGATGACCCAGGGACCGTTCGGCGCGCCGTGGGTGGCGAGCGCCAGCCAGGAGCCGAAGACGGCGCCCATGACGAGCTGGCCCTCGGCGCCGATGTTCCAGACATTGGCGCGGTAGCAGAGCGTCAGGCCGACGCCGATGAGGATCAGCGGCGTCGCCTTGACGCCAAGCTCCTGCAGCGCCCAGCCATCGCTCAGGGGATCGACGAAGAAGACCTTCAGCGCGGCGAGCGGGTTCTTGCCGAGCAGGGCGAAGAGGATGGCGCCGGCGACCAGCGTCAGGCCGACGGCGGCCAGCGGCGAGGCGAGGGAGAGCCACAGCGGGCGGTCGTCGCGGCGTTCGAGGATCAGGCGCATGGGCGCCTCCCGGAGATGGGGCATACCGTCCCGGATACCTGAAATCCCGCCGCCGTCACGCCGCCACCCCGTGAATGCCGCCCATCATCAGGCCGACGGTCTCGCGGTCGAGCGTGGCCGTGGGACGGGGCTCCGACAGACGCCCCTCCGAGATCACCGCGAGCCGGTCGGAAAGGGCGAAGAGTTCGTCGAGATCCTGGCTGGCGACGAGCACCGCCGCGCCGCGGCCGGCGAGGTCCACCAGCGCCTGACGGATGGTCGCCGCCGCCGCGGCGTCGACGCCCCAGGTCGGCTGGGCCACCACCAGCAGTTTCGGCTCGCGCAGGATCTCGCGTCCGACGACGAATTTCTGCAGGTTGCCGCCGGACAGCGCCCGCGCCGGCGGGTTGGGCCCGCTCATCCTCACGTCGAAGGCGGCGACCACCCGCGCCACCCAGTCGGCGAGTGCGCCGCGATCGATCAGCCCGCGCCGGATGAAGCCGCTGGTGGCGTGGCCGGAGAGCAGGGCATTTTCGGTGAGGGTGAATCCCGGCGCCGCGGCATGGCCCAGCCGCTCCTCCGGCACGAAGGCGGCGCCCAGCCGGCGGCGGGCGGTGACGCCGAGCGCCCCGACCGAACGGCCGTCGAGGCGGATGCTCTGGTGCGGGCTCGCCCTCTCCCCCGACAGGGCGGCGAAGAGCTCGTCCTGGCCGTTGCCGGCGATTCCCGCGATGCCGACGATCTCGCCGCCGCGCACCGTGAGGGCGATGTCCTGCAGCGCCGTGCCGTGGGTGTCGGCGGCAGGTAGCGACAGGCCCTGCACCACCAGCCGGTCGGTGCCCGGCGCATGGGCGGCGGTGCGCAGTTCCTTCACCTCGCTGCCGACCATCAGCCGGGCGAGGCTCGCCGCGGTCTCCTGCCGCGGGTTCGCCGCCGCCACCACCTTGCCGAGGCGCAGGACGGTGGCGCGGTCGCAGATCCGGCGCACCTCGTCGAGCTTGTGGGAGATGTAGAGAATGCTGCGCCCCTCCGCCTTCAGCGCCTCGAGCGTGACGAAGAGCTGATCCGCCTCCTGCGGGGTCAGCACCGAGGTCGGCTCGTCGAGGATGAGGAGCTTCGGGTCCTGCAAGAGGGCACGGACGATTTCGATGCGCTGCCGCTCGCCGACCGACAGGCGCCACACCTCGCGTTTCGGCTCCAGCGGCAGGCCATAGGCGCGCGACAGCCGTGCCACCTCCGCCTCGATGGTGGCCATGGGGGTATCGGCCGGCAGCGACATGGCGACGTTTTCCGCCACCGTCAGGGCCTCGAACAGCGAGAAGTGCTGGAACACCATGCCGATGCCGAGGCGGCGGGCCTCGGCCGGGCTGGCGATGGTCACCGGCCGGCCCTGCCAGGCGATGGTCCCTTCCGAGGGCTGCAGCAGGCCGTAGAGGATCTTCACCAGCGTCGATTTGCCGGCGCCGTTCTCGCCGAGCAGGGCGTGGATCTCGGAGCGCGCCACGGCGAGGTCGACATGGTCGTTGGCGACGAGCGCGCCGAACCTGCGGACGATGCCCTGGGCCTCCAGGAGCGGGGCCATCAATAGGCGACCTTGTCGGGCTTGGCGGCCCATTCGAGGAAGACGCCGCGCGCCTCCGCCGAGGGCCGGTGGTCCATGCGCGCCATGGTGACGGCGGGCGCGCGCGCCACCTCCGCATAGAACGGCGCGTCGTCGAAGCCGATGGCGGCGGCATCCTCGCGGGTGTTGCCGTAGACGATGCGGTCGACCCGCGCCCACAGCGCCGCGGTGAGGCACATGGGGCAGGGCTCGCAGCTCGAATAGAGGGTCGCGCCCTTCAGGTCGAAGCGGTTCAGCGCCGTGCAGGCGCGGCGGATGGCGACGACCTCGGCATGGGCTGTAGGGTCGTTGGTGGAGGTGACCTGGTTCCAGCCCTCGGCCACCGCCTTGCCGTCCATCACCACGACGGCGCCGAAGGGCCCGCCGTGGCCGGCCTGCATGTGCTCGCGCGACAGGGCGACGGTGCGGGCCATGAACAGGGCGTCGAGATCGGTGCTCATCGGCCGATCTCACGCGGGCAGGCGGGGGAAGTCAATTCGGGGCCGTGGGGAACTTGAGGAGGCTGGAACCTTTTGGCGCCATGACCTGCGTCGGGCAAGTGCGTCCTTCGAGGCTCGCCCTTTGGGCTCGCACCTCAGGATGAGGAGGGCTGAGACCTGCACTCACCCGTGCCGCCGGGACAGCGTTCCTGCCAGGCACTCCCTCCTCATCCTGAGGTGCGAGCTCCCGGCGATGCGTCAGCATCGTCGGGTAGCGAGCCTCGAAGGACGCACTTGCCGATGCAGAACGCCCCGCGCCGCAGCCAAACTCTTCTTCTCAGAGCACCCCGCCCGTCCGCATCGCCGCGATCTCCTCGGCCGAGTAGCCGGCCGCCGCCAGCACCGCGTCCGTATGCTCCCCCAGCTTCGCCCCGGTCCAGCGGATGGCGCCGGGGGTGCGGGTGAGCTTCGGCACGATGCCCTGCATCAGCATGCGGCCGAGACCTTGCGCCTCCACCTCGACGATCATGTCGCGGGCACGGAAGTGTGGGTCCGCCGCCACCGCCGCGGCATCGTTCACCCCGCCCGCCGGCACCGAGGCGCCATCGAGCAGCTTCAACAGTTCGTCGCGCGGCTTGGTGCGCGTCCAGTCGGCGATGATGCGGTCGATCTCCGCCTGGTTGTCCGGCTGGCCGCGGGCGCCGTGGGTCGCAAAGCGCGGGTCCTCCATCAGGAAGTCCATGCCCATGACGGCGAAGAGCCGCTTGCAGATGGTGTCGGCATTGGCGCCGATGACGATGTGGTGGCCGTCGAGCGTCGGATAGATGTTGGAGGGGGCAAAGCCCGGCGAGGTGAGGCCGGTGCGGCCGCGCACATGGCCGGTGACCGAATATTCCGCCACGATCCCTTCGATGGAGGCGAGGATGGCGTCGGTAAGGCCGACGTCGATCACCTGGCCGCGGCCGTCGCGCTCCCGCTGGTGGAGGGCGGAGACGATGCCGAAGGCGGTGTAGATTCCGGCCAGCGTGTCGCCGATCGACAGGCCCGTGCGCGTCGGCAGCCGGTCCGGATAGCCGTTGATGGTGCGCATGCCGCCCATGGCCTCGGCGACCGCGGCAAATCCCGCCTTCTCCGCATAGGGCCCGTACTGGCCGTAGCCCGACACGCGGGCGATGACGAGCTTCGGATTGAGCGCGTGCAGGGCCTCCACGGTGAGGCCCCATTTCTCCAGCGTGCCCGGCCGGAAATTCTCCAGCAGTACGTCGGCCTCGGTGAGGAGCCGGCGCAGGATCTCCTGTCCCTCGCCCTTCCTCAGGTCCACGGTGACGCTCTTCTTGTTGCGGCCGATGACCGGCCACCAGACCGAGGCGCCGTCCTTCTTGGCGAAGCCCCATTGCCGCATCGGGTCACCCTTGCCGGGATCCTCGAACTTGATGAGGTCCGCGCCCATGTCGGCGAGGAGCTGGCCGCAATAGGGCCCGGCGATGAAGGAGCCGAGCTCGACGACCTTGATGTCGGAGAGCGGGCCGGTGGCCGGCGGAGTGGGAATGTTCATTTGTCTGAGGTTCCGGACGCACTGTGGAGGGCAGAACTAGCGCCGTGGCTCAAGACTCGCAACGCGACCCTGGAACAGACTTTCAAGGACGAGAATCACGCGACAAGAAGACAAACGAGGTCATAGATCGCAAGTCAACGCACCTCCGCGTCAAAGTCACTGCTGTCGAAATATCATCATGATGCCGATTAAAAGAAACATTATATGAACGCCAATGAGCACAAAATGGTGCGCGTTTACGAGATAATTATTTGACAATATTCGATATTTATGTTTGAATACAGAATCCGTTCGCATTGTGACGTCATCTAGTACAACGCTGCAGCCCGACTTCTCAAATATAACCTTCCGAAATTCTTTTGCATATATATCACATAATTCATAGTATCGAAAATAGCCGATGAGTGAAATAATGGTCGCTACACTGATAAAAATGATGAGTACAGCTAAAGGATTTATGCTAAATCCAAGAGTGTTTATTTTCAATATGTCGACTAAATTCCTGTGCATGCTAGAAATGGCCGATAGGGATGATATTCCTACTGCTCCCACGCCAATCTTGATCTCGCAATCATGATAAATCTGAGACCACTTCGCGTGGAACTCAAATTGCTGTTTACATGCGTCAATGATCAGTTTGGGATCTTCGTCGACCATCTGCACACTCCAGAAGCGAAGAAAATCTGTCAATGGAGGAGACAATGGTCTGAAGACCGCGCCAGCCTCCAACAAAGAGCATTACCCACTGAATGACGATCTACAACCGGGGGCTTAAACGTATCCCCCATATGACCGATTAGAAAATTGCGGAATCAGTGCGTCGTCTTGCGCGACGTCTCGAGGTGCCGCGACCAGCGCGACAGGCCGAAACAGATGAGCCAGTAGACCGTGCCGGCGAAGGCATAGGCCTCCATGTTCATGCCCACCCAGGCGGGGTCGGCGAGCGAGGCCTGGGCGATGCCGAGGAGGTCGAAGATCGAGACGATGGAAACCAGCGAGGTGTTCTTCACCAGCGCGATGAACTCGTTGGTCATGGCCGGCATGGAGATGCGCAGCGCCTGGGGCAGGACGATGAGCCCCGTCGTCTGCCAGTAGCCGAGCCCCTGGGCGCTCGCTGCCTCCCATTGCCCCTTCGGCACCGCCTGCAGGCCGCCGCGCACGGCCTCCGCCATATAGGCCGCGATGACGAAGGCGAGGCCGACGAGAGCGCGGATCAGGCGGTCGATGTCCCAACCCGCCGGCATGACGAGGGGCAGGAGGAGGGACGCGAGAAAGATCACGGTGATGATCGGCACGCCGCGCCAGAATTCGATGAAGATGGTGGCCACCAGCCGGATCACCGGCAGCTCCGACTGGCGGCCGAGAGCGAGCAGGATGCCGAGCGGCACGGCCAGAGCTCCGGCATAGACCGACAGGAACACGGTGAGCATCAGCCCGCCCCACTGGCGGGTCTCGACCCGCGGCAGGCCGGCGCCGCCGGCGAGCAGCCAGGCCGCGACGACGAGGAGCCCGGCCCAGAGGAGCGGCACCGTGAGCGCCCGCCGCGGCAGGCCCGGCCAGAAGGAGAGCGCCGTCGCGCCGATCATCAGCAGCGCGGCGAGATTGACCCGCCAGCGCTCGGAGGGCGGGTAGAAGCCGTACATGAACTGGCCGAACCGCGCCTTGACGAAGACCCAGCAGGCGCCGCCCCCGGTGCAGTCGGCCCGCGTCGTGCCGGCGAAATCCGCGTTGATCACGGCCCAGCGGACGAGCGGCACCACGATCGCAACGATGGCGGCGAGGCAGGCGAGCGACACGAGCGCGTTGAGCGGCGTCGAGAAATAATCGGCCTTCAGGCGCCGGATGAGCGAGGCGCGCAGCGGCCTGACGCCGAGGGTGCCGGCGGCGGTCATCGGGTCACCAGCCGCGTGCGGGCATTGTACCAGTTCATGAAGGCGGAGACCGCCAGGCCGAGGGCGAGATAGATCGCCAGCGTGATGGCGATGATCTCGATGGCCTGGCCGGTATTGGTCAGGGCGGAGCCGACGAAGACGCTGACCAGCTCGGGAAAGGCGATGGCGGCTCCGAAGGAGGAGTTCTTCAGCACGTTGAGATACTGGCTGGTGAGCGGCGGGATCATCACCCGCATCGCCTGCGGAATGACCACGAGGTTGAGCGCCCGGTTGGGCCGGAGGCCGAGCGCATAGGCGGCCTCCCACTGGCCCTTGACGACGGACTGGATGCCGCCGCGCACGATTTCGGCGATGAAGCCGGCGGTATAGGTGGCGAGCGCGGCGAAGAGCGCCACGAACTCCGGCACCAGCACGAAGCCGCCGCGGAAATTGAAGCCGCGCAGCGCCGGCACGTCCCAGGCGCTCACCACGGCGGCGACGCCGAATGCCACCGCCGGAACGCCGAGGAACAGGGCGAGGCCCGTCGCCCACACGGGGAAGATGGCGCCGGTGGCGTCGCGCCGCCGCTTCGCCCAGACCGCGATGGCCGCCTGGGCGAGGAAGCCGGCGAGGACCACGACGGCGGCGATGCGGAACGCCGTCCCGTCGGTCGGGATCGGGATGGTCAGGCCGCGGTTGTTGAGGAAGGCGACGGCGAAGAGGCCGATGGACTGGCGCGGTCCCGGCAGGGCGGCGATGACCCCGAAATACCAGAACAGCACGAAGAACAGCAGCGGGATGTTGCGCACGAACTCGATATAGGCCCCCGCGAGGCCCGAGAGCAGCTTGTTCGGCGAGAGCCGGGCGACGCCGATGACGAAGCCCAGCAGCGTCGCGGCGATCGCCGCGACGAAGGTGATCACCAGCGTGTTGGCGACGCCGACCCAGAGGAGCGCGAGGATGTTGGACTCGGGCGTGTAGGAGGTCAGCACGAAGGGCACGTCGATGCCGGACGTCCGCCACAGGAAATCGAAGCCGGAGGCCATGCCGGCATTGACCATGTTCTGCGAGGCGTTGCGCACCACGAGGACGATGGTCACGGCGAGGCCGGCCAGAAGGGCCACCTGCCAGAAGATCTCGCGCACGCGCTTGTCGTAGAAGTAACGGGTCACGTCGGTGGCCGGCGGTTGGAACGGCAGACGGCCTCCCGCCGGGGCGGGAGGCCGATGGCGGCGCGGATCAGCGCGTGCCGGTCACTGGAAGGGCGGGGTGAACAGCAGGCCGCCGCGGGTCCAGAGCTGGTTGGAGCCGCGCTCCAGGCCCAGCGGGGAGCCCTTGCCGACGGTGCGCTCGTAGCTCTCGGAATAATTGCCGACCTGCTTGATGGCGTTGAACATCCACTCGTTCGGCAGGCCGAGCATGGCGCCGAAATTGCCGTCGGCGCCGAGCAGGCGGCGGATCTCGGCATTCTTAGAATTGGCGCGCATGTCCTCGACGTTCTTCGAGGTGACGCCGAGCTGTTCGGCGGCGATCATGCCGTTGAGCACCCAGCGCACGACGGCCTGCCAGCGCTCGTCGCCCCAGCGGGTGACCGGGCCCTGCGGATCGTTCGAGATCAGCTCCGTCATGATCGTGTGCTCGCCCGGGGTCTTCAGCTTGATGCGCTGGCCGGCGAGGGCGCCGACGCCAGCGGTGTAGCTGTCGCAGCGGCCGGCATCGTAGGCGGCGATGGCGTCGTCGTTCTTCTGGAAGTTGATGATCGAGACCTTGATGTTCCGCTCGCGGAAATAGTCGGCGGCGGTGCGCTCTTCGGTCGAGCCGGCGGCGACGCAGATCGAGGCGTTCTCCAGGTCGGTCGGCTTCTTGGCGCCCGAGGCGGTGCGCACGATGAAGGTCTGGCCCTCGTAGAAGTTGATGCCCTGGAAGTTCACGCCGAGGGTGGCGTTGCGCGAGTAGGTGATGGTGGTGTTGCGCGACAGGAGGTCGACCTGGCCCGACTGCAGCACCGGCCAGCGCTGCTGCACGGAGGTCGGGGTGTAGCGCACCTTGTTGGCATCGCCGAGCACGGCGGCGGCCACGGCGCGGCAGAAGTCGACATCCAGGCCGGTCCACTCGCCCTTGTCGTTGGCGAAGGAGAAGCCCGGCAGGCCGAGGTGCACGCCGCATTCCAGATGGCCGCGGGCGCGGATGGCGTCCAGCGTCGGCGAGGGCGCCAGCTGCTGGGCGCTCGCGGCGCCGGCGCCGAGCGCGAGAAGGGCGGCGCCGAAGACGCCACGGGCGAGAAGGGTCATTGGAAAGGCTCCCGGTAGGCTCCGGCGGAACTGTATTGCCGGAGAAATTTCCGCGCCACACTCCGAATGTGGGCGAAAGGAGTCAACCATCAAACGTCACGCCGAGCGTTCCGCCCGGCGGGTGGCCGCCAGCTCCCGGGCTGCTGGATGGAGCGGCAAAAGCGCCACCGTGAAAAGATCGCCGCGGTACTTTACCGGGTTTAGGAGTTGTGAAAGCCTCTTCTGGTGTTCACCTAGAGGCGCACATGCCCGAGAATGAACCTTCGCTGCCGTCGCACCAACCCACCGAGCCAACTGAAGTAGTGCTGCTGATACATGGTATCAGGACTCATGCGGCCTGGGCAGAAATGGTCGCATCGGTTCTTTCATCGGTGCCGAAATTGCGCGTTCAGCCCATCAGATACGGCTATTTTGATCTAATTCGATTTCTATCGCCTTTCTTCACACGCCAGAAGGCAGTTGCAAGGCTGGTGCGTGAGTATCGGGACCTGAGGGTGCGATATCCAAACGCGCGGATTTCGGCGATAGCCCACAGTTTTGGGACCTACGCCCTTGTGAAAGCCTTGAATGAGCCGGACATCGTCTTCCACAGGGTGATCTTCTGTGGATCAATCGTGCCCGACGATTTCAGGATCGCGCCTTTTCGCGCACAGCTCGGCCCCAGTCCTATTTTGAACGACTGCGGCACCCACGATGTCCTGCCCGTCCTCGCGAAATCGGTCACCTGGGGATATGGGGCCTCCGGCACGTTTGGTTTCGGCACTGCCGGTATCCATGACCGCTTTAGCAAATTTTCCCACAGCAGCTATTTTTCTCGCGATTTCGTGGAGGAATACTGGCTTCCGTTTATCGCCGGCGGCGAGATACGGGAAACCGAGTGGGAGAAAGTTCGAAGAACCCCGCCATACTGGCAATCGCTCCTGTCGGCGCTCCCCCTGAAGTGGCTGCCGATCATCGGTCTGGCAGCGGCCGTCGTTTCGCCCTTGTGGGGCTTGAGGAGCAGAATGGAGGTCAGCCAGAAAGTCTACGTGGGTCAATGGGTTGGAGTGACGAATATATTCGCGCGAATACATATGATCAACGATTCGCTGTCCGAGCGGCATTTTTCCGTCGCGGGTGCGAGAGTGGATTTGCCGTCCGGCAGACAGGAAACCCTGCTGTTGGAAGGAATTGCGCAGTGCAATGGGTCGGTCCCGCAAACCCAGATCATCACCGTAGCGCCGGCCAGTCGGGTGTCGTGCGATTATTCGTTCGTTTTCCCGTCGAACACGCTGCCGGGACTGCTGTTCGACATCAACAATTACCTGATGGCGAACGCGGCGAACGTGCAGAACGCATTTCCTGTTCGGACCCTGTTCTCGGCCGAAATGATGAGCAAAATTCGCTCGTCTGCCCAAGCAGACTTCTCCGCCGAACCCGGCATCTGGCAGATGTCGATCACGTATCTCTTGTCCGGGGAGGAGCATAACCTCAAGGTCCGGCTCGAAGTGTCAGAGGCGGACGTGCGCCGCCTGAAGGCGCAGATCGACTACGCCCACACCGGGCTTGGTGTGCTTCAACACTGGAAGTACATGGCTCCGGACGGGAGCCAGGCTTTCCGGGAGGTCAAGGCTGTCCCCGTCGAGGCCCCCTAGGCTCAACCGCCCCGCACGAACCCCACGATGTCCTTCACCTGGTCCATGACCGGGCGGGCGATGGCACGGGCCCGCGCCGCGCCGTCGGCGAGGATGCGGTCGATCTCGCCGGGATCGGCCACGAGGCGCTTCATCTCCGAGGTGATCGGCGAGAGCTTGGCTACCGACAGGTCGGCCAGCGCCGTCTTGAAACCGGAGAACTGGCCGCCGCCGAACTCGGCAAGCACGTCCGCCTTGGTCCGCCCGGCGAGCGCCGCGAAGATGCCGACGAGGTTGTCGGCCTCCGCCCGGCCCTTCAGGCCGGCTTCCTCGGAGGGCAGCGCTTCCGGATCGGTGCGGGCCTTGCGGATCTTCTGCGCGATCGTGTCGGCGTCGTCGGTGAGCGCGATGCGCGAATAGTCCGAAGGGTCCGACTTCGACATCTTCTTGGTGCCGTCGCGCAGGCTCATCACACGCGTCGCCGGTCCCATGATCACGGGCTCGGTGACGGGGAAGAAGGCGTCGCCCAGGCCGAGCTCGGCGATGCGCTCGGCATAGTCGTTGTTGAATTTGATGGCGATGTCGCGGGTCAGTTCCAGGTGCTGCTTCTGGTCCTCGCCCACCGGCACGTGGGTTGCGCGATAGGCCAGGATGTCGGCGGCCATCAGGCTCGGATAGGCGAAGAGGCCGAGAGAGGCGTTCTCCTTGTCCTTGCCGGCCTTGTCCTTGAACTGCGTCATGCGGCTCATCCAGCCCATCCGCGCGATGCAGTTGAACACCCAGGCGAGCTCGGCGTGTTCGTGCACCTGGCTCTGGTTGAACAGGATCGAGCGCTTCGGGTCGATGCCGGCGGCGATATAGGCGGCGGTGACCTCTCGGATCGCCTTCTGCAGCGCCTTCGGGTCCTGCCAGACGGTGATGGCGTGCATGTCGACGACGCAATAGATGCAATCGTGGGTCTCCTGCATCGCCACCCAGTTCACCAGGGCGCCGAGGTAATTGCCGAGGTGCAGGTCGCCGGAAGGCTGCATGCCCGAGAAGACGAGCGGCTTGAAGGTCGCCATGGTGGTGGAATCCCAGAGCAGGGGCGGCCGTCTGCCGCCCCGGAGGCCGGCTTCCTCGCATGCGGCGCGAGGCGATTCAAGCGGTTGCCGGGTTCACTCCGCCAGCACGCGCGTCGGCGGGAACACCACCTCCACCAGCGTGCCCTGGTTCGGCGTCGAGGAGATGCCGAAGCTCGCCCGGTTCGCCTCCACCAGCGCCTTGGTCAGCGGCAGGCCGAGGCCCGTGCCCTTGGCGGCGCGCGGGCTGGACGTCGCCACCTGGCGGAAGGGCTCCATGGCGGCCTTCAGTTCGGTCTCGGTCATGCCGACGCCGGTGTCGCGCACCCGCAGCACCGCTTCGCCCGCATCCGACAGGCCGGTGGAGACGATGATCTGCCCGCCGGCCGGGGTGAACTTCACCGAGTTGGACAGGAGGTTCAGCACGATCTGCCGCAGCGAGCGGGAATCGGCCACCACGTTCGGCAGGCGCGGTTGCAGCGAGGAGCGGATGATGACGCGCTCGCGGTTCGCCTGCGGCTGCATGATCGCCACCGTCGACTGCACCATGTCGTTGAGGTCGACGCTGGTGAAGGCGAGCTCGAGCTTGCCGGCCTCGATCTTGGAGAGGTCGAGCAGGTCGTTGATCAGCGACAGGACATGGCCGCCCGAGGCGTGGATGTCCTTCAGATAGTCGCGGTAGCGCTCGTTGCCGACGGGGCCGAAGCGCTCCTCCATCATCACCTCGGAGAAGCCGATGATGGCGTTGAGCGGCGTGCGGATCTCGTGGCTGATCTTGGCGAGGAAGTCCGACTTCTGCGACGACGCCTGCTCCGCCTGGCGCTTGGCGGCGATGAGGTCCTCCTCCGCCTTCTTCCAGTTGGTCATGTCGCGGAACACGGCGGCGAGCTTCGGCCGGGCCGCCGGGCCCGTCCGGCCCATGGTCATGTAGAGCGGGATGAGGCCGCCCTGCTTGACCCGCCCGATGATCTGGCGGCCGTCGTTGAGCACGCTGGCGACGCCGTTGGACAGGAGCCCGTCGCAATAGTCGAGGGCCGAGCGGTGGCTTTCGGGCGCGAAGAGCGTCGTCACCGACAGCCCCTTCACCTCCGCCGATTCATAACCGAACAGGGCTTCTGCCGAGCGGTTCATGCTCTCGATCGCTCCGTCCGAGGTGACGATGACGATGCCGTCGGTGGCGGTGTCGAGGATCTGCTCGACCTCCTCCAGCCGGCCGCGCAATTCGCTGAGCGTCGCCGATTCCTGGTCGGCGGCGGCGTCAGACACGGATGCGCGGGTCAGCGTGAACAGGAAGGCGGACTGCCCGTCCCAGGTGACGCGCGACAGATGCGCCTCCACCGGAACGTCGCGGCCTTCTGCGGTGGTCAGCGTGACCGCCTCTCCGCCGTCCTCGGTCCCGCCGGCGAAGAGGCGCGACACGCCGCCCGCTTCCTCCAGCGCCGCGGCGTCGACGAAGCCGACCCAGTCGAGCAGGGTGCGGTTGGCGAAGAGCACGGCGTTGCCGCGATGGACGATGAGCCCGGTCGGCACCTTGTCGAGAAGGGCCGCGAGATCGGCGCCCCGGCCGGGCTCGCCCGCCGTCGCCTCGGTGCCGAAGGCGCTCGGCAGCGGGCCGAAGGGCGTCCCGGAATCGACGAAGGACGTGGTGGCAGCCTCGCCGGCGGTCGCCGGGGACGCCGTCTGCGGCAGGTCCGTGGGCTCTGCGGCGGGCTCGGAGACGGGCTCGTCCATCGACGGAGTCGACCCGGACTGCTCGGCCGGGGGCGGCAACGGGTCCGGGGTGCGGGGGCCCTGGGGGTCGGCCGGAACGGCATCGTCGGTGCGGGCGCCGAGGGCGCGGGCGATCTCGCGGAAGGCGTTGCGCTCGCCGGGGGAGAGCTGCGGCCGCTTGATGTCCTGTCCGACCGAGGTGCGCAGGGCGACAACGTTCGGCGGATTGGTGTGGACCGTCAGGACAGGGCGCGTTTCCGCCGCGGGGCGGGTGGCGTCGGGTTCGGCTGCGGGCGGCACCTCGCCGGTCGCCGCAGCGGGCGCGTCGGCCGCTTCCGAACCGGCCACCGGCCTGTCCGTCGCCGGATCGCGCGGCTCGATTGCCGGGTCTTCCGCCACGGCGTCGGCGTCGTGGGGCTCGCCGGTCGCGACGTCGTCAGCCGTCAACTTTTCGGCCGACGAACCGTCCATCGAAACCGGATCGGCCGCAGGCGCGTCGAGCACCGGGGCGGCGGGAAGGGGGGCCTCGTCCGACTGCGGCTCGTCCGCTGCAGTCTCGGCGGCCGCAGTGTCGGCCACCGGTTCCTCGGCCCGAGGCGCCGGGGGTTCAGCCGTGGCAGCGACATCGTCCGCCGCCGCGGTCTCGGAGGCTTCGGTCGTGCTGTCCGCCTCGCGGCTCGCCGCCTCGTCCGGCCCCGCGACGAGCAGGACGGCGGAAGGGGCGTCGGCGGCGGGAGCTTCGGCCTCGGGCGCGCTCTCCGTCGTTTCGGGGGCGGGCTCAGCCACCGCCGGGGCCAATTCGCCCTCCGGCGCGGCTTCAGCCGGCGCGTCGGTGATCTCGTCTGCCGCCTCCTCGGCCAGGGGCGCATCCGGCGCGGCAGCTTCCGCCTCCTCGACCACCAGCCCGAAGCCGGCATAGCCCTGGAAGGCGCCGTCGCGCAGGGTCGGGAAGGCGGCGAGCGTCACGGCGAGCCGCCGCCGTCCGCCGCCGAGCGGCCAGAGGGCGGGCACGCCGCTGAAGGGGCGCAGCGCCGTCACGGCGGCGGTGAAGGTGCCCTGCGGATCGAGGCCGAAACGGTCGACGGCCGCCGCGAAGGTCTCGCCGGCCGGTGCCGCGACCTCGTCGGGCGCGATGGTGTGGAAGCGATAATCCGCGTCCATCCGCCAGGAGAAGCGCTGCGGCGGTGCGAGATGGTCGTCTGCGGCGTCGTGCGCGACGACCACCGGAGCGGGATCGGACGGCGGCGTTTCGGCCGCTGCGTCGTCCGAGGCCGCAGCGGGCGCCTCCGTCGTGACGTCGGCGGTCTCGCCGGTCGGGGGCTCCGCCGCCGCGGCGAGGGTCGTTTCGGTCGGGGTCGGCTCCAGGGGCGACGGCAGGTCGGTCGCGATCGCCTCGGCGGGCTCCGGCCGGTGGGGGGCCTCGTCCGAGGCCTGACCGCCGGCGTCCGGCTCCACCGCCGCAGGCTCGTCCGCGGGTATCGCCTCGGCCGCGGGCATGGCCGGCGCACCGCCGCCCGCCACCAGGCGCAAGCCCGTTTCCGGCAAGACCCGGGCGAGGGGCGCGAGAAATGCGACGAGAACCTCGCCCTCCGGCAGGGCCAGCACCGTCATCGGCCCGTTCACCAGGTCGATGGTCGCGCGGCCCTCGGCCGCCAGGCGGTCGAAAAGCGGACCGGCTGCCGGCCCGACCAGATCCGCCAGCGGCGTCTGCGCCACTGCGGAGGCCTCCTCGCTCGCCGCCAGCGGGCGGCCGGCGCGGTCGAAGGCGAGGGCGGGCACACGGAGCGTCGCGACCAGGCCGAGGGCCGCGTCGCGGGCCGATCCCTGCCGCATCGAGGGCAGGCGCACGGCGATGAGGCTGGCCTCGCCGGCGCGCAGGCGGAAGGCCTCCGCGACGACGCTCTCGGAGCCGAAACGGCCGGCGATGCGCAGCCGCTCGCTGCGCGGCGTTCCGTCGGCGGGAAGCGTCGGCGCCAGGCGGGCGATCTGCGCGGCGAAGGCGTGGGTGGCGGAATAGTCGCGGTCGAGTGCGGCGGCGAGGCCGCCGGCGCCCATGGCGCGCGCGCCGGTCGTGTTGGCCACCAGCAGACGGCTCGCATCCGCGGTCCACAGCCACCAGGGGCCGGGTTCCGCCAGCAGGCGTGCGACGTCCGGCTCCGCCAGGATCGTCGACAGGTGGGGGAGCGGGGATGTCATGCGGTCGATCCCGGGCACGAGGCGCGGCGTGCCGCCGACGGCACGCCCCATTGGTAAATGATCTGTTGAGGGATTGTGTCGGAACAGAGCCGAAACGTCCACGCCGCGGAGGCGCTTCCCCTTCGTCAACCCGAAGTTAGGGTTAATCCTGACCTCTGGCTCGCCCTTCTCTGCCCGCGCTGCCGTGGCGGCAGTCAAGGACCCGTGTTAGGCAGGGTAAATCCAGTCCCGAGACCGATTCATCCCATGATCGCCAAGCTGCGCGCCCTGATCGAGCACCCGCGGTTCGAGACCGCCATCGTCGTCCTCATCGTGATCAACGCCATCTCCCTGGGGCTGGAGACCAGTCCCACGGTCATGGCCCAGATCGGCGGTCTCCTCACCACCATCGACCACGTCATTCTCACCATCTTCGTCGCCGAGATCATCGCCCGCATCGCCGTGAAGCGCGGCGCCTTCTTCCGCGATCCCTGGAGCCTGTTCGACCTCTTCGTCGTCTCCATTGCCCTCGTCCCCGCCACCGACAGCCTTTCGGTGCTGCGGGCCCTCAGGATCCTGCGCGTCCTGCGCCTCGTCACCGCCGTGCCCTCGCTGCGCCGCGTCGTCGGCGGCCTCATCGCCGCCATGCCCGGCATGGGATCGATCGGCCTGCTGCTCGGCCTGATCTTCTACGTCTTCGCGGTCATCGTGACGAAGCTCTACGGCCAGGCCCTGCCCGACCATTTCGGCAGCATCGGCGCCTCCACCTACACGCTGTTCCAGGCCATGACCTTCGACGACTGGTCCGGCGGTATCGTCAAGCCGTTGACCGAGAAGGGCTTCACCTACAGCTGGTTCGTGCTGATCACCTTCATGGTGATCACCGCCTTCATGGCGCTCAACCTCTTCATCGGCGTGGTCGTCACGGCGCTCGACGCGGAGACGGACGAGGGCCAGCCCAAGCTCACCCATCCGGCGGGTGCCGAGGCCGAACTGCGCGCCCGGCTGGACACCATCGTCGCCGAACTGTCCCTGGTCCGCGGCGAGCTCGCCCGGCTCCGCCCGCCGGGCGAGGCGGGCGGCGGGTGAGATCCACAGCTCTTCCCCGCGCGTAGCTCGCGGGAGCTTTCGCGCCGCTTGCGCGCGGGCCATGATGACGCGACGTCGCCACGGGCGGCCGCGATTCGGGAGGTTTGCATGTCCGGCAAGACCCCTGGGGCCTACGAGATTCCGCAGGAGATGCGGGAGTTCGCCGACAAGAGCGTGGAACAGGCCCGCAAGGCCTTCGACGGGTTCGTCGGGGCCGCCCAGCGCACCGTCTCGGCCATGGACGCCTCGGCCGGTCCGCTCCAACCCAGCGTCCACGACATCGGCCGCAAGGCGATCGCCTTCGCCGAGACCAACGTCGCCGCCAGCTTCGCCTATGCCCAGCGCCTGGTTCAGGCGCGCGACATGGCCGAGGTGATGGATATCCAGACGCGCTTCCTGCAGGACCAGATGAAGGCGATGGAACAGCAGGCTCGCGAACTCGGCGATGCCCTGTCGCCCGCCGCCGGTAAAGGCAAGGACTGACCTGTCTCAGCAGTTGTGCGACGCAATATTTTATTGCATTGCACCATGAACGTGCCTATATTGGCGGCGTGATGGTCTGCGAACGACATGCGGACCGGCTCGTCGTGCCACCTCCAGCGGGGAAGCGGAAGCGACGACATACCGTTCAAGCGTCCCCGCGAGGAGGCCCATCATGAGCCAGGCTGCCAAAGCGCCGAAGACCGACAAGCCGGCGACCGCCGCCATCTTCCCCTTCCCGACCTTCGACCTCACCAAGTTCGAGATGCCGAAGTTCGACACTGCTCCCTTCGACTTCAGCAAGGTCGAGGTTCCCGCCGCCATGCGCGAGGCCGCCGACAAGGCCGTCGCCCAGCTCAAGGACGGCTACGCCAAGATGAAGGCGGCTGCCGAAGAGACCACCGACCTGGTGGAGGACACCTATTCCACCGCCACCGCCGGCATGAAGGACTTCAACCTGAAGGCCCTCGAAGCCGCCCGCATCAACATGAACGCCGGTTTCGACCATGCCCGCGACCTCATGGGCGCCAAGTCGCTCGCCGAGGTCATCGAGCTTCAGACGGCCTATGCCCGCAAGCTGTTCGAAACCTTCCAGGCCCAGGGCAAGGACCTGTCCGCTCTCGCCCAGAAGACCGCCACCGACACCGTCGAGCCGGTCAAGGAAAAGGTCGGCAAGGCTCTGAAGAGCGCCACCGCCTGATCCGGCCGCCGCCTCTGAAGGTGGCGCCCTCCACGATCTCCCCGACCGCGTCTTGCAGCTGCGGTCACACCTCGAAGCCCGGGCCCCCGCCCGGGCTTTTTTCTCATGCGGCCTGGTCCGGGCGGCGAAATTCGCTTTCTCTGTCAAAGGCTTGAAAAAATGAACCGGGGAGGCTCCCGCCCCGTCTCGCGCGCCTTGCATTGCCAGCCCCTTCGGACTAGGTTGCGCGCCGCTCGGGAGGTTTCCTCCCATGGGCATGTGCAGCCGTAGCTCAGTTGGTTAGAGCGCCAGATTGTGGCTCTGGAGGTCCCCCGTTCGATCCGGGGCGGCTGTACCATTCTCCGTCACCCCCAGGTCTCCGCCCGAGGTTTGCCCCGTTCCGTCTGCGGCGCACGCGAAAGCGCCGGGGCGATGGGCCCCGGCGCTCGGCAGTCTCTCAGGTCTGTAAGGCGTCAGAAATTGCCGCCCTGCAGCTGGTTGTTCGGGGCCTGCTGGGCCTGCGAAGCCGGCGCCTCGTAGCCGCGGCGCGCGGTGAACTCGCGGGGCGACTGCGTCTGGTACTGCGTCACCGTGTTGCGCTCGGTGGCCTCGACCTGGGCGAAGGCGGGAGCGGCGGCGAGGGGGGCCAGCAGGGTGGCCGCGAGGATGATCTTCTTCATGACATGTCTCCTTCAGATGTCCGGCGGGCTCTCATGTCCCTGCCGGTCGGGGGTTGGGGCGAGCGGGCTGATGCCCGCCCTGCCCGGGTTGCGTGATCAGAAATTGCCGGACTGACCCTGGCGGTTGATCTGGCTCTGCTCGCCGCGGTTCAGGGCGGCAGGAACCTCGAGGATGCGGCGGGAGGTGAACTCGCGCGGGGCCTCACGGGCCGGGGTGACCGCGACGTTGGCCGAGGCGTCGACCTGGGCGAGAGCGGGCACGGCGGTGGCGAGGGGCGCCAGCAGGGTGGCGGCGAGGATGATCTTCTTCATGACGTACTCCAGTCGGAACCGGGCGGGGAGGGACACGCGCCACCCGGAAGGTGTTGGTGTGTCGGCGGGAGGTGTCCGCCGTCGACAACGGTGAAATGGGCCCGTCGGCGATCACTTGCCAATCACGAACTTGAGAAAATGCAATAACTGACGCAATCGAGTGGTTGCATCGTTGCACAGTCGCATTTTTGTGAGCGCGGGTCGCGCGTCCGTGATCCATTACCTCTTGCGGTGCCGACCTACCCGCACCACGCACGCCGCCCATCTGCGGCCTTGCCGCCCGGAACAAAGTCCCGCCGTGCCGCTTCTTCCCGGCGAGGGCGCCCCCGGGCGCCGGCGACGATCGACCCGGAGACGGACGAGATGGCGGATGAAAGCGTGCGGACCGTGTCTGCGACCTTCGCGACGCGCGAAAAGGCGGAGACCGCGGTCGAGCACATCGTGCAGCAGCACAAGGTCAATCGTGCCGACGTCTTCGTCGAGCCCGAGGGCTCGGACAATTCCGCCGGCACCGACCGGTCCGGGGCCGATGTCGGCAAGCCGGGCTCGGGCGGTGCGCCGGCCCTTCACGGCAGGTTGCGGGTTTCCGTCGACCTAAGCCGTGGCCACATCGCCGAGATCGAGACGGTGCTGCGCGAGCTCGGCGGCGAGGATGTCGGCTCGCGCTGAGGGGGACATGAAAAAGGGCGGCCCCGAGGCCGCCCCTTCACCTGCCGCAATCGGATAGAAGGCTCAGGCGGCGCCGTAGCCCACCGTGCCCTTGATCTCGAGGAATTCCTCGAGGCCGAACTCGGCATATTCGCGGCCGTTGCCGGACTGCTTGTAGCCGCCGAAGGGCGCGCCGGCGTCCCAGGCGGGATAGTTGATGTAGACGTTGCCCGAGCGCATCTGCGCGGCGAGCTTGCGCGCCTTCTCTAGAGAGCCCGACTGCACGTAGGAGGCGAGGCCGTAGGGCGTGTTGTTGGCGCGCTCGACGATCTCCTCCTCGCTGTCGTAGGGCAGGATCGACAGGACGGGTCCGAAGATCTCCTCCCGGGCGATGGTCATGTCGTCGGTGACGCCGGCGAACACCGTCGGGCGCACGTAATAGCCGCGGTTGAGACCCTCCGGACGGCCGGTGCCGCCGGTGACGACCTCCGCGCCCTCCTTGATGCCGCTCTCGATGAGCTTCTGGATCTTGTTGAACTGCACCTCGCTGACGACGGGGCCCATCCAGCTCTCCTCGGAGGAGGCCGGGCCGACCTTCAGCTTCTCGGCGGTCTCCTTGGCGACCTGCTTGGCCTCGTCGTGCTTTGCGGCCGGCACGAACATGCGCGTCGGGGCGTTACAGGACTGGCCGGAGTTGCGCATCATGCCCTCGACGCCGAGCTTCACCGCCTTGGCGATGTCGGCGTCGGGCAGGATGATGTTGGCCGACTTGCCGCCGAGCTCCTGGTGGACGCGCTTCACCGTATCGGCGGCGGCCTTGGCCACCAGCACGCCGGCGCGGGTCGAGCCGGTGAAGGACACCATGTCGACGCCGGGGTGGCGGGCGATCGCCTCGCCGACCGTCGGACCGTCGCCGTTGACGAGGTTGAACACGCCCTTCGGCACGCCGGCCTCGTGCATGATCTCGGCGAAGATGATGGCGTTGATCGGCGCGATCTCGCTCGGCTTCAGCACCATGGTGCAGCCGGCGGCGAGAGCCGGGGCGACCTTGCACATGATCTGGTTGATCGGCCAGTTCCACGGCGTGATCATGCCGACGACGCCGATCGGCTCCTTGGCGATGAGGGTCGTGCCGCGCAGCTCCTCGAACTCGAAGTTCTCGAGCGTCTCGATCATCTTGGACAGATGCGCCGTGCCCATGCCGGCCTGGGCCGTGTGGGCGAGCTTCTTCGGCGCGCCCATTTCGCGCGACAGGGCGTCCGCGACGTCGGCGAAGCGCTTGTTGTAGACCTCGAGGAGCTTGCGCATCAGCGCCAGCCGCTCCTCCTTGGTGGTCTGGGAAAAGGTCTTGAAGGCCTCGCGGGCGGCCTTCACCGCCTTGTCGACGTCGGCCTCGGTGCCGAGCGCGATCTTCGTGAAGGGCTCTTCGGTGGACGGATCGATCACGTCGAGGGTCGCGCTGCCGGTCGGGGCGACCCATTCGCCGTTGATGTAGAACTTGAGATTGTTGGACATCGGTGTCGTCCTCCGCGGATGCAAGACGGGAACCGGTCCCCGTGTGGGACCGGGCCGGGCGGGCAAACTGCCACCGATCGACCGTCTTGCGCCAGACCCGGAGCCCGCCCATTCCGGCAGGGCTCCCTTTCCGGCCCTTCCGACCCCCCAAACGGCCGAGAGGCCGCGCCCTTGCGGACGCGGCCTCCCGTCGTCGGAGATGGGAAGGCGATCAGCGGCCGGCGCGGGCGCGGGCGCGGATCATGAAGGCGTCGTAGGTGAACTCGGCGACCTGCCACCACAGATACTGCTCGGACCGCGTCGCCTGCATGGCGTCGATGATCTTCTTGAAGTCGGGGTTCCTGGCGCTGATCTCGCCGTAGAGCTGGTTGGCGGCGGTGAAGCAGGCCTCCATCACCTCCTGCGAGAAGGGGCGCAGCTGCGTGCCGGCGGCGACCAGGCGGCGCAGGGCGGCCGGGTTCTGCAGGTCGTACTTCGCCGCCATCACCGTGTTGGCGGTGGTGCAGGCGTTGGTCAGCGCCGCCTGGTAGGCCTTCGGCAGCGCGTTCCACTTCTCGATGTTGACCATGGCGTGGACGGTCGGGCCACCCTCCCACCAGCCGGGATAGTAGTAGAACGGCGCCACCTTGTTGAAGCCGAGCTTCTCGTCGTCATAGGGGCCGACCCACTCGGCGGCGTCGATGGTGCCCTTCTCCAGCGCCGGGTAGATGTCGCCGCCGGCGACCTGCTGCGGCACGACGCCGAGCTTGCTGAGCACCTGGCCGGTGATGCCGGCGATGCGCATCTTCAGGCCCTTCAGGTCCTCGACGGTCTTGATCTCCTTGCGGAACCAGCCGCCCATCTGCGCGCCGGTGTTGCCGGCGGGCATCGCGTGGATGTTGTACTTCTTGTAGAACTCGTTGAAGAGCTCGTTGCCGCCGCCCTGGAACAGCCAGGCGTTCATCTGGCGTGCATTGAGGCCGAAGGGCACGGCCGTGCCGATGGCGAAGGTCGGGTCCTTGCCGACGTAGTAGTAGGAGCAGGTGTGGCACATCTCGACCGTGTTGTTGGACACGGCGTCGAGCGCCTGCAGGCCGGGCACGATCTCGCCGGCGGCGAAGGCCTGGATCTGGAACTTGTTGTCGGTGAGCTCCGCGACCTGCTTGGCGATGGTCTCGGCGCCGCCGTAGATCGTGTCGAGCGACTTCGGGAAGCTGGACGTCAGGCGCCACTTGATCTCGGGCGACGACTGGGCGACGGCGGGGGCCGCGACGGCGGCGGCGGCGAGGCCGGCACCCGAAGCGGCCAGGAAATTGCGGCGTTTCATATCAATTCCTCCAGAAGGGCGGGGCGAATTCTACAGGGTTCGCCGGAGCGGCCATAAGCCGAAGGTTGGGGGGGGCGAGCAACGCTTCAGACGCAGGGCAGCCGCGCGCTAGTCTTTAGGCTAAGCCGCAATTGGGGCAGCAACCTGTCCTGCCACCTGTATCGTTCGGCGCGGTGGTCACGGCGGCCGGCCGCGCTATAGTCGGCGCAAAACGAGAACAGGCCGGAGGAACGTGCATGCCAGGATCGCAGCCCGGCGCCGGGCGCTTCATGCTGGTCGGACCCGAACGCGTCTTTTATGCGGGGCTCCTCGGCCGGCCGAAGAAGCGCACCCTCGGCGCCTTCATCGTCTTCGCCGGTATGGAGGGACGGCTGAGGCTTTCCGTCGCAGGAAAGCCCGACCGCATGGTCGAGGCCGCGGTGATGCCGGCCTATTGCGAACACAGCATCGAGCCGGAGCATCCGAGCGTGGTCGGCGTGCTGGTCGAGCCGGAATCGGTCGATCCCGCCGCCCTGGCGCGGCTGACGGCGGCCCTCGGTGCCATGGAGGAGGCGGCGCTGGCGCGGACCCTGCGAGACGCCTGCGCCCGCCTGCGCGCCCAGCGGCCGACCCAGGGCATGACCTCGGCCGCGTTCGACACCGCCGTCTTCGGCGCCCCCCTGCAGCCGCGCGCTGTCGATCCGCGCATCCTGCGGGTGCTGGCCGCCCTCGGCGACAGGCCGGGAGAGGGGCTCACCGCCGCCGATTGCGCCGGCCTCGTCAATCTCTCGGTGTCGCGCTTCCTGCACCTCTTCAAACAGGAGACCGGGATCGCCTTCCGCGCCTGCCGGGCCTGGAAGCGGGCCCGCCACCTGCTCAACTTCGCCAACGAGACCATCAACATGGCCCATCTGGCGCTGGACATCGGCTATCCCGACTCGACCCATTTTTCCCACTCGATCCGCCGCTTCTACGGCCTCAAACCCCGCGCCATCTTCTCGGGATCCCGCGAACTCGAGATCTTCCGCGGCGCCCCGGCGCTCTCCGCATGACCAGTCCACGCAAGCCGGCGGGCGCGCGCCGGCCCTAGCCTTGCCGCCGGACACCCACCGGAGCCCGTTGCCGCCATGCTGTTCACCGCCGAACACGACGAGGTCAGGCGCAGCCTGCAGAAGCTGATCGCCACCGAGATCAACCCGCATGTCGACGCCTGGGAGGCGGAGGGCCGCTTTCCCGCCCATGATCTGTTCGGCAAGCTCGGCGCGGCCGGCTATCTCGGGCTGAACAAGCCGGTCGAATACGGCGGCATGGGCCTCGACTATTCCTATGCCCTGCTCATGGCCGAGGAGGTGGGCGGCATCCATTGCGGCTCCGTGCCCATGGCCATCGGCGTGCAGACCGACATGGCGACGCCGGCCCTCGCCCGCTTCGGCTCCGACCACGTCAAGCGTGAGTTCCTGGCGCCCGCCGTGGCGGGCGAGCAGGTCGCCTGCATCGGCGTCTCCGAGCCCGGCGCCGGCTCGGACGTCGCCTCCATCAAGACCACGGCCCGCTCGGACGGCGAGGACTACGTCATCACCGGCGGCAAGATGTGGATCACCAACGGCGCCCAGGCCGACTGGATCTGCCTCCTCGCCAACACCGGCGAGGGACCTGCCCACCGCAACAAGTCGCTCATCTGCGTGCCGATGAAGGAGAAGGGCGTCACCGTCGCCCGCACCCTCGACAAGCTCGGTATGCGCGCCTCCGACACGGCGCAGATCTTCTTCGACGAGGTGCGCGTGCCGAAGCGCAACCGCATCGGCGAGGAAGGCAAGGGCTTCACCTACCAGATGATGCAGTTCCAGGAGGAGCGGCTCTGGGGCGCGGCGGCCTGCCTGAAGCCGGCCGAATGGATCATCGACCAGACCATCGAATACACCCGCGGCCGTCAGGCCTTCGGCCGCTCCATCCTCGACAACCAGGTGGTGCATTTCCGCCTCGCCGAGCTGAAGACGGAGGTCGAGCTGCTGCGCTCGCTCATCTACCGCGCCGCCGAGCAGATGATGGCCGGCGAGGACATGACGACGCTGGCCTCCATGGCCAAGCTGAAGGCCGGGCGCATCGGCCGCGAGATCTCCGACGCCTGCATGCAGTACTGGGGCGGCATGGGTTACATGAACGAGACGCCCGTCACCCGCTACTATCGCGACGCGCGCCTGACCTCCATCGCCGGCGGCGCCGACGAGGTCATGCTCTCCATCATCGCCAAGGCGATGGGCACCCTGCCGGGCATGAGCAACCGCCAATGATCCTCTATCACTGCCTGTCCGCCCGTTCCTTCCGGCCGCTCTGGACGCTGGAGGAAATGGGCCTTCCCTACGAGCTGAAGGTGCTGCCCTTTCCGCCGCGGGCCTTCGCCAAGGACTATTTCGACGTCAACGTGCTGGGCACCGTGCCCTTCCTCGTCGACGGCGACACCCGCATGAGCGAATCCGCGGCGATCTGCGAATATCTCGCCGTGCGCCACGGGCCGACGCCTCTGGCAGTGAGGCCGGACGAGCCCGACTACGGCCTCTGGCTCAACTGGCTGCACCAGAGCGACGCGACGCTGACCTTCCCGCAGGCCCTGGTGCTGCGCTACGGCCGGTTCGAGCCGCCGGAGCGCCGCCAGCCGCAGGTCGCCGATGACTATGCCAAATGGTTCCACGGGCGGATGCGCATGCTCGACGCCCATCTCACGCAGCACGAATGGCTGGCCGGCGGCCGGTTCACCGTGGCCGACATCGCGGTGGGCTATGCGCTGATGCTGGCCGAGGTAATCGGCCTCGCGAGGGACTTCCAGCCGCAGACGGCCGCCTACTGGCAGCGCCTCAAGGCCCGCGACGGCTATCGTCGCGCGCTCGCCGCGCAGGGGAAGGCTGCCGCGGAACAGGGCGTGAAACCGGGCTTCTGAGACGGCGGCAAGGCTTTACCGACCCCTCACCCCTACCCTCTCCCCGCAAGCGGGGAGAGGGGGCTCTGGCGCCGCGACTCCGATCCGTCCGTTGCGCCAGGCACTGCGGAGACAGAAGGGGCGGGACGTCGAAGTCCCCTCTCCCCGCTCGCGGGGAGAGGGAAGGGTGAGGGGCCTCTTCCGTCCCTGCGCCAGGTCATTGTCCTCCGCACCACCCGCAAACCCCGCATCAGCCACTCCGCACAAGACGAGTGGCCGCCCGCCCGCCAGTCTGCCGGCACTTGAGCGAGGAATGAGCCGCGTCATGGCCGTGATCGAGACCCGCATCGCCCCGACCGGCGAGGCTTTCGCCGCCAACCGGGCGGCCATGCTCGCCCTGCTCGCCCGCACCGGCGCCCTCGAGGAGCGCGCCCGCCGCGCCTCCGCCGCCGCAGGCCCCAGGTTCCACGAGCGCGGCCAGCTCCTGCCGCGCGAGCGAATCGGCCTTCTGCTCGACCCCGGCGCGCCCTTCCTCGAACTCTGCGCGCTGTCCGGCTACCTGATGGACAGCGCCGACCCTGAGAAGAGCGTGCCCGGCAGCGGCGTCATCGCCGGCATCGGCTTCGTCTCCGGCGTGCGCTGCATGATTTCGGCCTCCGATTCCGGCATCGATGCCGGGGCGCTCCAGCCGATGGGCCTCGAAAAGCAGCTCCGCGTCCAGGAGCTTGCCCTGGAGAACCGGCTGCCCTTCATCCAGCTCGTCGAGAGCGCCGGCGCCAACCTGCTGCGCTACCGGGTCGAGCATTTCGTCCATGGCGGCCAGATCTTCCGCAACCTCGCTCGCCTGTCGGCGGCGGGCCTGCCGGTGATCACCGTCACCCACGGCTCTTCGACCGCCGGCGGTGCCTACCAGACCGGCCTCTCCGACTACATCGTCATGGTGCGCGGCCGCACCCGCGCCTTCCTCGCGGGGCCGCCCCTTCTAAAGGCCGCCACCGGCGAGATAGCCTCGGAAGAGGATCTCGGCGGCGCCGAGATGCACACCACCGTCTCCGGCCTCGGCGACTATCTCGCCGAGGACGACCGCGACGCCCTGCGCATCGCCCGCGAGATCGTCGCCTCCCTCGACTGGAATCGGGACCCCGCCCCCCGCGAGCGGGACTTCGCGGCCCCGCTCCATGACGCCGAGGAGCTCCTCGGCATCATGCCGGCCGACCTGAAGCGCCCGGTGGACATGCGCGAGGTCATCGCCCGCATCGTCGACGGCTCGAATTTTCTCGCCTTCGGTGAAGGCTTCGGCCCGGCCACCGTTTGCGGCCACGCCACGATCGAGGGTCACCCCGTCGGCATCATCACCAACAACGGACCGCTCGATCCCGCAGGCGCCAACAAGGCGACGCACTTCATCCAGGCCTGCTGCCAGTCGCAGACCCCCATCCTCTACCTCAACAACACCACCGGCTTCATGGTCGGCCGTGCCTATGAGGAGGCCGGCATGATCAAGCACGGCTCCAAGATGATCCAGGCGGTGACCAACGCCACCGTGCCGCAGATCACCCTCTATTGCGGCGCCTCCTACGGAGCCGGCAATTACGGCATGTGCGGCCGCGGTTTCCATCCGCGCTTCTGCTTCTCCTGGCCCAATGCCCGCACCGCGGTCATGGGCGCCGAGCAGGCCGCCGAGACCATGGCCATCGTCACCCGCGCCGGCGCCGCGCGGCGCGGAAAGGAGGCGGACGAGGCGCAGATCGCCGCCATGAAGGCTCAGATCACCGAACTCTTCGAGAGCCAGATGGACGTCTTCACCACCTCGGCGCGCCTCCTCGACGACGGCGTCATCGATCCGCGCGACACCCGCGCCGTCCTCGCCGAAGCGCTCGCGACCTGCCGCGAGGCGGCGCGCCGGCAGACCGTGCCCATGCAGTTCTCGGTGGCGAGGCCGTGACCATGACCGTCATCCCGCTCACGTCCCCGCCGGTCGTCGCCACCCCGTTCCGCCGGCTGCTCGTCGCCAATCGTGGCGAGATCGCCCTGCGCATCTTCGCCACAGCTCGCGAGATGGGTCTCGAGACCGTCGCCGTCTATTCGAGCGCCGATGCGCGGAGCCGGCATGTCCATGCCGCCGACCGCGCCGTGCTGATCGGTGGGCCGCTGCCCGCCGAATCCTACCTGAACATCCCCGCCATCATCGCGGCCGCCAAGGCGACCGGTGCCGAGGCCATCCATCCCGGCTACGGCTTTCTCGCCGAGAATGCCGCCTTTGCCCGCGCCTGCCGCGAGGCGGGCATCGTTTTCGTCGGGCCATCCCCTGAGTCCATCGAGGCCATGGGCGACAAGGCCCGCGCCAAGGCCCTGATGCAGGCGGCGGGCGTGCCCGTCGTGCCGGGCTACCAGGGGGACGACCAGTCCGACGAGCGCCTCGCGGCCGAGGCGGAGGCCATCGGCTATCCCGTCATGATCAAGGCGGTGGCGGGCGGCGGCGGCCGCGGCATGCGCCTGGTGCGCGAAGCCGCCCGGTTCGCCGAGGCGCTGCGCAGCGCGCGGTCGGAGGCGGCGAATGCCTTCGGCAACGGAACGGTGCTGCTCGAAAAGGCGATCGAGGCACCGCGGCACATCGAGATCCAGGTCTTCGGCGACCGCCATGGCAATGCCTGGCACGTCGGCGAGCGCGACTGCTCCATCCAGCGCCGCCATCAGAAGCTGATCGAGGAGGCTCCCTCGCCGGCCGTCTCGCATGACCTGCGCCACCGGATGGGCGAGGTTGCCGTCAAGGCGGTGAAGGCGCTCGGCTACGAGGGGGCCGGCACGCTCGAGTTCCTGCTCGACCGCGACGGCCAGTTCTACTTCATGGAGATGAACACCCGCCTGCAGGTGGAGCATCGCGTCAGCGAGCTGAATGTCGGGCGGGATTTCGTCCGGTGGCAGTTGATGATCGCCGCGGGCGAGGCGATTGCGCAGCACGACGCGCGGGCTCCGGCCTTCGGCCATACGATCGAGGTGCGCCTCTGCGCCGAGGATCCGGCGCAGGATTTCCTGCCGCAGTCGGGCCGCTTCCACACCTGGCCGGAATGTATCGAGCCCTATGCCCGGGTCGACACCGCCATGGCCGTGGGGGCGGAGGTGCCACCCTACTACGATTCCATGGTCGCCAAGGTGATCGTCCACGAGAGCACCCGCGAGGAGGCGCGCGCCAAGCTCATGGCCTGGCTGGACCGCTTCGCAAGCCTGGGGGTCATGACCAACCAGGGCTTCCTGGCGCGAGCTCTCGCGCATCCCGTCTTCGCCGAAGGCCGGGCGACCACCGCCTTCATCGCCGATCATGGCGCCGACCTCGCGCGCCCGGAACAGCAGGGCCTTCCGGATGCCGTTCTCGCGGCGGCGGTCTTGCATGATGACGAGACGCCCGACCGCAACCGCTATCGGCCCCGTCATCTCGGGCCACCATGGCCCATTCCGATGGTCCTGGAGATCGACGGCCGCCGCCACACCGTCGCCGTTCAGCAGGAGCGCGACGGCACCTGCCGCCTCAGCCATGGCGGCACCGACTACGTCATTCGCTTTGACGAGATGCGGCCGGATTTTCGCAAGGAGACGCCCCGGTGCCGGTTCATCCATGACGGCGTCGCCGACGAGGTCCCCTATCAGCGCGACGGTGATCGCCTCTTCCTCCAGCGCGGCCCCGACCAGGTCATCGTCCGCGACCTCACCCGCGCTCCGGCCAGCCGCGCCGGCGCGGATGGTTCGGATGGCCGCATCCTTGCCGCCATGAACGGGCGCGTCGTCGCCGTCCATGTCGCGGCCGGCGAGTCGGTGACGGCCGGCCAGCCCGTCGTGACGCTGGAGGCGATGAAGATGGAGCATGTCCACGCCAGCGCTGTCACCGGCACGGTCGGCGAGGTCGCCGTCACCGCAGGCGAGCAGGTCACCACCGGCCGGCTGCTCGCCGCCATCACGCCCACGGCATCCTGAGGGAGAACACCCGTGTCAGACGCCGTCCTCACCGCAAGATCCGGCCACGTACTCACCATCACCATCAACCGGCCGGACAAGCGCAACGCCATGAACGCCGAGGTGGTCGCCGGCATCGCCGCCGGCTGGCACGCCGCTCACGACGATCCCGACATCCGGGTCATCGTCCTCACCGGCGCCGGCGATAAGGCCTTCTGCGCGGGGGCCGATCTCGGCGGCGGCCAGAGCTTCTTCCAGGACCTGTCCAAGCCGACCAGCGACTATGCCGATCTCCTGCGTCTCGCCCAGAACGGCACCAAGCCCTCCATTGCCCGCGTCAACGGCACCTGCATGGCCGGCGGCATGGGGCTCCTGTGCATGACCGACATGGCGGTGGCGGCCGACGACGTCGTCTTCGGCCTGCCGGAGGTGAAGGTCGGGGTCTTCCCCATGCAGGTGCTGAGCCTGCTGCAGCAGATCGTGCCCCGCCGACTGGTGGCGGAATGGTGCCTCACCGGCGAGCCCTTCACGCCGGATGAGGCGCGCGCCGCGGGCCTCCTCAACCACGTGGTGCCGCGGGGCGCGCTCGACGACAAGGTTGCCTGGCTCGCCGGCCGGCTGGCCGACAAGTCGCCCATGGCGATCCGCCGCGGCAAATATGCGATGCGCGCCATCCACGCCATGAGCTTCGACGAAGCGATAGCCTTCACCGAGGGCCAGATCGCGCTCACCGCCGCGACCGAGGATGCCAAGGAGGGCATCGCGGCCTTTCAGGAAAAACGGAAGCCCGTCTGGCGCTGAGCTTGATCGTGCGAAAACGCGATTGAAAACAGGCGTTTGCGCAAGGTTCCCGCTTGACCTCGCTCAATCGGCCGGGCCGCTCCGCAGGTCATGATCCGCCTCGTTTCCCCGCTGCAATGGCGCGGCGGGCGAGCCGACCGAGGCAGTCCCATGTCCGATTTCACTCCGAATTTTGACGTCAGGCGTCCGATGGATGCCGTCCGTGTTCTTTGCGGCCTGTTCTACATTCCTCATGTCATCGGCAAGATCACCGGCTATGCCGGCACGGTCGCCTTCTTCGCCAAGGCGGGCTTCCATCCGCCGGCCTTCTTCGTGCTCCTCGCCATGGTGATGGAAGCCGTCTGCGCTATCGGCCTGATCTTGGGCGTCGGCACGAAGTATCTCGGCGTCGTCTCCGCGGGCCTTCTGGCGGTGGCCGCCTATGCCATCGTGGCGACCCGCGGCCTCGGCTGGTTCTGGGCCGGCGGCGGCATCGAGTATCTCGCCTTCTGGGGCTTCATGTCCCTGGCGGTGGCGGCCGATGCCTGGCAGCGCGAGCCCGGCCTGTTCGGCCTCTTCGCCCGCCCCGCCCACGCCTGATCCGGCCCCGCCGGGAACCGGAAGCCGCCGCCGTCCCGCGGCGGCTTTCCATTTGCGCCTAGCCGCTTAACGCAAGACGACGCGTCCCGCGGATCGGAACATGGCCGCCGACCTACCCGAGGCGGCGGACCATGAGCCCCAGACGATGAGCGACAAGGCCATCATCACCTGCGCCCTCAACGGCGTCCTGACCGACCCGAATCAGCATTCGGTGCCGGTGACGCCGGCCGAGATGGCGGCCGAGGCGCGGCGCGCCTATGACGCCGGCGCGTCCGTCATGCACATCCACCTGCGCCAGCAGGGCGAGGGCAAGGGCCACCTGCCCTCCTGGGACCCGGCTCTGTCAGCCGAGGTGCAGGCCGCCATCCGCGACGCCTGCCCCGGCGTCGTGATCAACCACACCTCCGGCGTTGTCGGGCCCGACTATGCCGGCGCCCTCGCCTGCATCCGCGAGACGCGCCCGGAGATCGCCGCCTGCAACGCCGGCTCGCTGAACTATCTGAAGGTCAAGGCGGACGGCACCTGGGCCTGGCCGCCCATGCTCTTCGACAACCCGGTCGAGAAGGTGAAGGCCTATCTCGACGTCATGAAGGGCACCGGCACCCTGCCGGAATTCGAGTGCTTCGACACCGGCATCGTCCGCGCCGTC
The DNA here is from genome assembly GCF_003008515.1 of Phreatobacter cathodiphilus. Classification (NCBI taxonomy): domain Bacteria; kingdom Pseudomonadati; phylum Pseudomonadota; class Alphaproteobacteria; order Hyphomicrobiales; family Phreatobacteraceae; genus Phreatobacter; species Phreatobacter cathodiphilus. The sequence continues at coordinate 3,960,611 of NZ_CP027668.1, forward strand.
GCCATGTACCGCGACACCGGGATGACCACCGCGCCGCTCCAGTACAATTTCGTCATGGGGGTCGAATCCGGCATGCCCGCCGATCCCGACCTCCTGCCCATCCTGTTGAAGCTCAAGGCGCCGGAGGCCAACTGGCAGGTCACCGCCATCGGTCGCGCCGGCATCTGGGCGCTGCACCGGCGCTGCGCCGAACTCGGCGGCCACATGCGCACCGGCCTCGAGGACACCTTCTACCGGGCCGACGGCGCCAAGGTCGCCTCCAACGGACCGCTGATCGAGGAGATCGCCGGCCTCGTCCGCGCCACCGGCCGCGAGGTCGCCGGCCCCGCCGAGGCGCGGGCCATCCTGAGGCTTGCGGCCTGAGCCGATTGCGGCAAGGCTTCGAGCCGAGACGTGCCTACGAGCCGGAATACCGGCCGTGAAAGAACATCGGGAAACGCCGTCCAGGGAGAGGGCAGGTGCAGTTCATCCAGCTGGTGATCAGCGGGCTCGCGCAGGGGTGCATCTACGGCCTCATCGCGCTGGGCTTCGTGCTCATCTACAAGGCCACCGAGACGGTAAACTTCGCCCAGGGCGAGTTGCTGATGATCGGCGGCTTCGCCGGCCTCTTCGCCGCCACCACCCTCGGCATGCCCTACTGGGCGGTGATCATCGTCGCCATGGCGGTCACCGCCCTCATCGGCTTCCTCAACGAACGCATCATCCTCAGGCCCATTCTCGGCCAGTCGGCGGTCGCCATCGTCATGGTCACCATCGGCTTCGGCTACATGGCCCGCGGGCTCGTCACCATGATCCCGGTGATCGGCACCGACACCCACAGCCTACCCGTTCCCTTCCGCGGCGAGGTGTTCCGCTTCGGCGGGCTCGTCATCTCCGCCGAGCACCTTGTCATCATCGCCGTGACCGTCGTGCTCTGCGGCCTGCTCGCGGCGCTCTTCCGCTACACCAAGATCGGCATCGCCATGCAGGCCATGAGCCAGAACCAGCTGGCGGCCTACTACATGGGCATTCCGGTGAAGCGGCTCTCCAGCCTCATCTGGGCCATCTCGGCGGCGGTGGCGGCCATCGCCGGCATCCTTCTGGCGCCGCTCACCTTCATCCACGCCAATATGGGCTTCATCGGCATCAAGGCCTTCCCGGCCGCGGTGATCGGCGGCTTCACGTCCCTGCCCGGCGCCATCGTCGGCGGGCTCATCATCGGCATCGTGGAATCCCTCGCCGGCTTCTACCTGATGGAGGGCTTCAAGGACGCGGCGCCCTTCATGGTCGTTCTGGCCATGCTCGTGCTCAAGCCGAACGGCCTGTTCGGCGAGCGCCTGGCGAAGAAGGTCTGACGCCATGCGCTTCATCTTCAAGACGCGCTACGAGCAGGACATCGAGCTCGTCCAGCACGGCGGCCAGGTCTTCTGGTACGGCCTGCTCATGGCGCTGCTGCTCGTCGCGCCGGCCTTCGTCTCGCCCTATGTCCTGACCCAGCTCTCCCAGGTCTGCATCTACGCCATCGTCGCCCTCGGCCTCATGCTGCTCGCCGGCTTCACCGGCCAGCTCTCCCTCGGCCATGCCGCCTTCATGGCGGTGGGCGCCTATACGCAAGGGGTGCTGGTGACGGCGGGCGTGCCCTTCGTCGTCGGCGTCGCGGCGGCGGCGCTCTTCGCGGCGGTCGTCGGCATCATCGTCGGCCTGCCGGCGCTCCGGGTGAAGGGGCTCTATCTCGGCATCGCCACCCTCGCCTTCGGCACCATCATCGAGGAGATCATCGCCCGCGCCGAGCACGTCACCGGCGGCAATGCCGGTCTGATGGTGCCGCCGGTGAGCCTCTTCGGCTGGCGCTTCGCCGACGGGCCGAGCTTCTACTATCTCTGCCTCGCCTTCGCCCTCGCCGCGACGCTGATCGTCGTCAACCTGCTGCGCTCGCCCACCGGCCGCGCCTTCGTCGCCATCCGCGATTCCGAGATCTCGGCCCAGTCGATGGGCGTCAACCTCGCCTTCTACAAGACGCTGTCCTTCGCCATCTCCGCCGCCTTCGCCGGTGTCGCCGGCGCGCTCTACGCCCACAACATCCGCTTCCTCTCGCCCGACCAGTTCACCGTCGTGCAGTCGATCGAGCTGGTGATGATGGTGGTCATCGGCGGCCTCGGCTCGGTCCACGGTGCCATCTACGGCGCCGCCTTCCTCATCGCCCTGCCGCAGGTGATCAACGCGGTGAAGCCGCTGCTGCCGGCCTTCCTCGCCGAGGCCACGGGCCTTCAGCCCACCGTCTTCGGCGCGGTGCTGATCCTCGTCGTCCTCTTCGAGCCGCTCGGCATCTACGGCGCCTGGCTGAAGACGCGGGCCTATTTCGACCTCTTCCCCTTCTACCGGAAGGGCATGTTCCGCCGGCAGAAGGCCTTCCAGAAATCGGACCGGCTGAAATGAGCGCGCCCTTCTTCGAGGCCGAATCCATCGCGGTGCAGTTCGGCGGTCTCAAGGCCGTCGACGGGGTGAGCTTCACCGTCGGCAAGGGCGAGGTCTTCACCATCATCGGCCCGAACGGCGCCGGCAAGACCACCGTCTTCAACATCATCAGCCGCATCTACAACCCGACCGCCGGCCGGGTGATGCTGGAGGGCGAGGAGATCACGAAGCTTCCCGCGCACCGGGTCGCCGGGCTCGGCATCGCCCGCACCTTCCAGAACATCGAGCTCTTCGAGCACGCCACCGTCCTGCAGAACCTCCTCATCGGCGCCCATGTCCATCGCACCACCAACCCGCTCGCCGAGGCGCTCTTCCTGCCCTCGGTGAAGCGGGCGGAAGTCGCGCTGCGCGAGAAGGTGGAGGAGGTGATCGACCTCCTCGACCTCGCGGTCCACCGCGACGCCACCGTCGCCGGGCTGCCCTACGGCGCCCGCAAGGTGGTCGAGCTCGGCCGCGCCCTCTGCACCCGCCCGAAGCTCCTGCTGCTGGACGAACCCTCCTCCGGCCTCAACGTCGAGGAGACCGAGGACATGGCCTTCTGGATCGAGGACATCACCCGCGACCTCGGCATCACCGTCGTCATGGTGGAGCACGACATGACCCTCGTCTCCCGCGTCTCCGACCGGGTCATGGCGATGAACCAGGGCCGCGTGCTCGCCATGGGATCGCCCGCCGAGGTGCAGCACCACCCGGCCGTGGTCGAGGCCTATATCGGCACGCCGGCGGCGGCCGAGGCCGTGGCGGAAAGGGCCGCGTCATGACCGAGCCCATCCTCACCCTCGCCAACGTGGAAGCCGCCTACGGGGCGGTAAAGGCCATCCGCGGCGTCTCGCTCTCCGTGCCCAAGGGCTCCATCGTCACCGTGCTCGGCGCCAACGGCGCCGGCAAGACGACGATCCTCAAGACCATCTCCGGCATCCTCGACCCGCAGAAGGGCTCCATCCTCTTCAAAGGCGAACATATCGAGCGCCGCGACCCCGCCGACATCGTCCGTCGCGGCCTCAGCCAGGCGCCCGAGGGCCGCGAGGTCTTTCCGCTCCTGTCGGTCCGCAACAACCTGCTGATGGGCGCCTATACCCGCTCCGACCGGGACGAGGTCGCCCGCGACATCGAGCGGATGGAGCGCTACTTCCCCATCCTGAAGGAGCGCTCGGAGCAGGATGCGGGCCTCCTCTCCGGCGGCCAGCAGCAGATGCTCTCCATTTCGCGGGCGCTGATGTCGCGGCCCGATCTCCTCCTCCTCGACGAGCCGTCCCTCGGCCTCTCGCCGAAGCTGACCCAGGAGATCTTCGCCATCGTCAAGCGCATCAACCGCGAGGAGGGCGTCACCATCCTCCTGGTCGAGCAGAACGCCGCGCTGGCGCTGGCCACCGCCGACTACGGCTACATCCTCGAGCTCGGCCGCATCGTCATGGAGGACAGGGCCGCGGTGCTCGCCGAGAAGGACGACGTGAAGGAATTCTACCTCGGCCAGAAGGAGGCCGGGGTCCGCGGCGAACGCCGCTGGAAGAAGAAGAAGATGTGGCGGTGACGGCGATGGCGGCACCTCTCTTCCCCGGCATGATCCCGTTTCGGTGCGAGCGGCCGGCACTCCCACCCCGCCATGCGACCCGCAGATCCCTCTGCTCGGGAGGCCGCCATGTTTGATATCTGGCCGAACCAGGCCATTCGCCCCGCCGCCATTCCGCCCGGCGACACGGTCTCCCAGGTCTTCGCCGCGGCGGTGCGCCAGCGCGCGGGCAAGGTCGCCGTCCGGCAGAAGGAATTCGGCCTCTGGAAGGAGACGAGCTGGACCGCCATGGGCGCCGTCGTGCGCGAGATCGGCATGGGTCTGGTCGCCCTCGGCCTGAAGCCCGGCGACGTTGCCTCCATCCTCGCCAACACCCGGCAAGAGTGGTCCTTTGCCGACTACGGAGTGATCTGCGCCGGCGGCGTCTCCAACGGCATCTACCCGACCGACGCCCCGCCGCAGTGCGAATATCTCCTCGCCGATTCCGCCTCGCGCTTCGTCTTCGTCGAGGACGAGGAGCAGCTCGACAAGATCCTCGCCGTCCGCGACGCGGTGCCCTCGCTCGCCCGGATCATCGTCATGGAGACCGAGGGCCTGCGCCACTTCTCCGACCCGCAGGTGATGACGCTGGACGCCCTGCGCGCCCTCGGCCGCGAGGCCGATGCCGCCGATCCGGCTGAATGGGACCGCCGTCTCGCCTCGCGCGGCCCGGAGGACCTCGCCATCCTCGTCTACACCTCCGGCACCACGGGCAAGCCGAAGGGCGCGATGATCACCCATCGCAACATCCTCTCGGCCATCGCCGTCATCTCCAACGAGTCGATCCGCCAGAACGAGGACGACCAGCGCATGGCCTTCCTCCCGCTCTGCCACGTGGCCGAGCGCGTCGGCGGCCAGTTCCTGGCGCTCTATTCCGGGGCGACGCTGAACTTCGTCGAGAACCCCGAGACCGTTCCGGACAATGTGCGCGAGATCGCGCCCACCATCTTCTTCGCGGTGCCGCGCATCTGGGAGAAGTTCTACTCCGCCGTGATGATCCGCCTGAAGGAAGCGACGCCGCTGCAGCGGGCGCTCTATGGCTGGGCGATCGAGCAGGGACGCGAGGCTGCCGAACTGCTGATCGAGGGACGGCCCGTGCCGCCCGCCCTGCGCATCAAGGTGGCGCTCGGCCGCTGGCTGGCGCTGAACAACGTCCGCAAGGCCATCGGCATCCATCGCTGCCGGTTCCTCGTCACCGGCGCCGCGCCGATCTCGCCCGACCTCATCCGCTGGTACTTCGCCCTTGGGGTGCCGATGCTCGAGGTCTGGGGCATGACCGAGACCTCGGGCGCCGGCTCGGTCGTGCCGGTGGACAAGGTCAAGCCCGGCACGATCGGCCGCCCCACCAGCGCCATCGAGATGAAGATCGGCCCGGGGGGCGAAATCCTCGCCCGGGGTCCTACCATCATCAAGGGTTACCTGAACCAGCCGGAGAAGACCGCCGAGACCATCGTCGACGGCTGGCTCCATACCGGCGACGTCGGCACAGTCGACAACGAGGGCTTCTTCCGCATCACCGACCGGATGAAGGACATCATCATCACTGCCGGCGGCAAGAACATCACGCCCTCCGAGATCGAGAACGAGCTGAAGTTCTCGCCCTACGTGACCGACGCCGTCATCATCGGTGATCGGATGCCTTATCTCACGGCGCTGGTGATGATCGACCAGGAGAACGTCGAGAAGTTCGCCCAGGACAACGACATCCCCTTCTCCAACTATGCGAGCCTGTGCCGGGCCCCGGAGGTCGTCGCGCTGATCCAGTCGGAGGTCGACCGGGTCAACGCCAAGTTCGCCCGCGTCGAGCAGGTGAAGACCTTCCGCCTGATCGACCAGCGGCTCACCGCCGAGGATGAGGAATTGACCCCCACGATGAAGCTGAAGCGCAACCTCGTGCAGAAGAAATATGCCGACCTCATCGCCGGCATGTACCGCAGCGCCGCGGCCTGACCGGCTACCGGCGCCGCGGTCTTTCGACTAGCATCCGCTCAAGGCCGCCCGACCGGCCGAACAGAACAAGCCCCGGACCAACAGGGCCCACCAGATGGAGGAAACCATGAAGTCGTCACTGACCACAGGCCTTGCGCTTGCGGCGACCCTTGCCGCCGGCACGGCGTTCGCCCAGACCCAGGGCGTCGCCGCCAACCAGATCACCCTCGGCACGATCCAGGACCTGTCCGGCCCGCTCGCCGCCTACGGCAAGCAGACCCGCAACGGCCTGCAGATGTATTTCGAGGAGCTGAACGCCCGCGGCGGCATCCACGGCCGCCAGGTCCGCCTCATCGTCGAGGACAGCGCCTACGACCCCCGCAAGGCCCTGCTCGCCGCGCAGAAACTGGTCAATTCCGACCGCATCTTCGCCATGGTCGGCCATATCGGCACGGCGCAGAACATGGCGGCGATGCCGATCCAGTTCGAGCGCAACGTGCCGAACTTCTTCCCCGTCACCGCGGCGCGTGAAATGTACATGCCGCCCACCCCGCTGAAGCTCGCCTTCGCCGCCTCCTATTTCGACCAGGTGCGCACCACCCTGCCGGACATCATCAAGGAGAAGAACGCCAAGCGCGTCTGCGTCGTCTACCAGGACGACGAATTCGGCCTCGAGGTCATGCGCGGCGGGGAGACCGCCCTCGGCACGGTCAACCAGACCTATGTCGAGCGCACCACCTACAAGCGCGGCGCCACCGAATTCTCCTCGCAGGTCGCCCGCATGAAGGCGGCCAACTGCGACCTCGTCCTGATGGGCACCATCATCCGCGAGACGGTCGGCGTGCTCGCCGAGGCGCGCAAGGTCGGCCTCGACGCCACCTTCGTCGGCACCTCCGCCGCCTACACGCACCTGATCCCGGCCCTCGGCGGCCCGGTCGCCAACGGCTTCTACGCCATGATGACCACCGCCCATCCCTATCCGGACGATCCGAGCCAGGAGATCCGCGACTGGGCCACCCGCTACAAGGCCAAGTTCGGCGAGGACCCCACGGTCTTCTCCGCCTATGGCTGGCAGATCGGCGACGCCTTCTTCCAGTCGGCGAACAAGGCGGGCCAGGCGCTGACGGTGGAGAGCTTCCTGCGCGCGGTGGAGACCAACCCGCCGGCCCAGACGCCCTTCGAGACGCGGCCCTGCAACATCACCGCGCAGAACCGGCTCTGCAACAACGACGCCCGTCTGTCGCAGGTGCAGAACGGCCGCTGGGTCGTGACCCGCAGCTGGCTGGCCGGCGCCGCGCCGACCAACTGACGCCGACCTATCCCGACGCCGCCGGCCCTGCCGGCGGCGTCTCTCGTCCGCAGCATGACGGCGCCCCGCCGTCGGGAGCCGCCATGGCCCGTCATCCCTTCCACACGGCCGACCACGAGGCCTTCCGCGATCAGGTCCGCCGCTTCGTCGCCCGCGAGATCGAGCCCTTCGCCAGCCAGTGGGACGAGGCCGAGGAATTCCCCCGCGATCTCTACCGCAAGGCGGCGGCCATCGGCCTGATCGGTCTCGGTTTTCCGGAGGAATACGGCGGCACCCCCGCCGACCGATTCATGTGGATCATCGCCACCCAGGAGCTCGCCCGTCACGGGGCCGGCGGCATCAATGCCAGCCTGATGAGCCACGCGATCGGCACGCCGCCCATCGTCAATGCGGGATCCGAGGCGCTGAAGGCCCGCCTCCTGCCCGGCATCTTCGCCGGCGAGACCATTTCTGCGCTCGCCATCACCGAGCCCGGCGGCGGCTCTGACGTCGCGAACCTCAGGACCACCGCCCGCCGCGACGGCGACCACTACGTCGTCAATGGCGAGAAGACCTTCATCACCTCGGGAATGCGGGCGGACCTCTACACGGTGGCGGTGCGCACCGGAGGAGAGGGTCCCGGCGGCGTCAGCCTCCTCGTCGTCGAGCGCGAATGTCCCGGCTTCACCCGCACCCCTTTGAAGAAGATGGGCTGGTGGGCCTCGGACACGGCGACGCTGCATTTCGACGACGTGCACGTACCTGTCGGCAACCTCCTCGGCGAGGAGGGGGCCGGCTTCAAGATCATCATGCGCAACTTCAACCACGAGCGCATCACCATGGCGGCGGGCTGCATCGCCCTCGCCCGCGTCTGCCTCGACGAGGCCACGGCCTATGCGCGCCAGCGCGTCACCTTCGGCAAGCCGCTGACCCAGCACCAGGTCATCCGCCACAAGCTCGTCGACATGCACCAGAAGGTCGAGACCTCCCAGGCCTGGCTGGATCTGCTCACCTGGCGGCTGGAACAGGGCGAGAATCCGGTGGCGGAGATCTGCCTGCTGAAGAACCAGGCGACCCAGACCCTCGCCCATTGCGCCTCGGAGGCCGTGCAGATCTTCGGCGGCGCCGGCTACATGCGCGGCGCCAAGGTCGAGCGCATCTACCGCGAGGTGAAGGTCAACGCCATCGGCGGCGGCACCGAGGAGATCATGAAGGATCTCGCCAGCCGCCAGATGGGGTTGTGAGGGGGCGCTCCGGCCCCCTCCGCCGTCAGTGGTGGTGATGCTCGCCGGCCGGCGCCGCGCGGGCACCGATCCCGCCCACTGCCATCTCGACCTCGACCTTGCCGGCCTTCTCGAACTCCAGCGTCACCTTCACGCTCCGGCCTTCGGTGAGCTGAGTCCGCAGCCCCATGAACATGACGTGCAGCCCGCCGGGCTTCAGCTCCACGGACTGGCCGGGCGCGATGACGAGGCCGCCGCCGAGGGCCCGCATCGTCATGACGCCGTTCTGCGTCGCCATCTCGTGGATCTCGACGCGTTCGGCGAAGGCGGCGCTGCCGCCGACGAGGCGGTCGGGCGCGCTGCCGCCGTTCGTCACCGTGAGATAGCCGCCGGCGACCCGCGCCCCGCCGGGGGTCGCGCGGACCCAGGGCTGCGCGATGGTGAGCGTGCCCGCCCGCATGGTCGAGGCCGCATGGGCCGGGGCACCGGCCGCCGCGATCCGCAGGACCGGGGCGGGCGATGCGAGACGGGCCTGACTGCCGGCCGCGGGGATCTCGGTCCAGCGGCTCTCGCCGTTGGCGCAGGTCTGCACCACGGGAAAGTAGATCTGGCCGGCCGACGCCAGCGAGGCGTCCACCTGGCCGACGAAGACGAACTCGTCGTAATGCTCGTTGGGCAACGACCCGCCCGACCAGGCGATCTCGGCGACACCCTCGCGCACCTCGCGGCCGTGATTGACATAGGCACGCTGATAGGGCCGCACGGTGGTCGCCAGCGTCCAGCCGGGCTTCGGCTGCGGCTTCACCGAATGCACGCCCTCCGGGATCGTCACGGCAATGCCGGTGGTGGCCTGCGTGCCGCAGCCGTGCGGCACGCGCAGCACCGCCTTGTAGGAGCCCGGTGCCGTCTCGCCCCGCTCGAGGGTCACGTGGGCAAGGGCCGGCGGGATGGCGGAAGCGGCGAGCAGAAGGCCGGCGAGAAGGGCATGTCTCATGGGAAATTCTCGGATCAGCGGAAGTTGACGGGAACGGTGAGGGGCATGGTGGCCGGACCGAATTCGGCCGGCAGCGGCGGGAAGGGTGCGGCGCGCCGCACCATGGCGAGCGCGGCCTGGTCGACGGCGCTGTTGCCGGAGGACACGGCGAGGCCGACCGCGCCGACCGCACCGGAACGCAGGATGGAGAAGCGCACCACGGCGCGGCCCTGCTGGCCGGTGCCGACCGGCTTGGCACGGTGCAGCCGGGCCATCACCTGGCCGAGATAGCTCGGCGGCGGCGTCGCGCTGCGGGCGGGTCTCTGCGAGGTCACGCCGCGGCCTGCCGAGGCGGCGGAAGGCGGACGGGCAGCCGGCGGCGGCTGCCGGCGCGGCGGCGGGCGTTCTGTCCGCTCCCGCTGGACAGGCGGCCTCGCGGGCTCGCGCCGAACCGGCGGCGTCGCTTGTGGAAGCGGCACCGGCTCGACCCGCGGCGTGGGCGGCGGCGTCAGCTCGGCCGGCAGGGGAAGCTCCGCGACCGGCGGCGGGTCGATGGTGACGGTCGCCGGATCGACGGCCGGCGGGGCCGGCGCGGTCAGCTCGGCGGGGAGAGGCGGAAGCGCGGTGTCGGCCGGTGGCAGGTCGACGTCTGGCGGCTCGGACACCGGCTCCGGCGGCGTCAGCTCGGCCGGCAGCGGCATGTCCTCGAGCGCCGGCAGGGGAATCTCGGCCGGAGGCGTTTCGGTGGGGGGCGTCTCGGCAGGAACGGCGGGAGCGGCGGCCGCCGCCGGCGGTTCGGCGTCGGGCTCGACCAGTTCAACCTCCACCGACGGCAGGTCGGCCTGGGGGACCTTCGGCGTGGCGAGGGCGAGGAAGGTGGCGAGGGCCGCCCCGTGCAGCAACACCGACCCGAGGCCGCTGGCGGGCGAGAGCCAGCGGCTCGCGGCCCGCGGCGCGGGTGCCGGCTTGTCCGGAACGAGGGTGAACGGCGGCACGTCGCCGGGCAGGTCGTCTGTGATCCGCACCGGCGGTGCTTCACCGTCCGCGCCAGCCCCCATCCGCACCGGCGCGACCGGCAGCGTCCCGCCGTCCGGCGGGTCGTCACGTCTCTCGCGGATGGCGCTGTCGAGCAGCATGGGCCTCGGGTTCTCGCGAAGGGGAGCGTCCGGCCGGATCGGGAATCCGGCCGGGGTGTAACATCATAACATCAGAACTTCACGCGCACGCCGCCATAGAGGCTGCGGCCGGTTGCCGGATAGAAGGTCGACGTGGTCGCCGCATTGTAGAGAACGACCGGCGCGAAGTCGGAGACCGTGCGCTTGTCGGCGATGTTGCGGATGTCGACGAAGGCCTCGCCGCCGTTCGGTAGCCTGGCGCTGGCGCTGACGTTGAACAGCGCATAGCCCGGCACGCGGAACGTGTTCGCATAGTCGACGAAGGCGCCCTGCGGCACGATGTCGACCGACGGTGTGATCGAGAACCCCGCCGGATGGGCATAGGTCAGCGACGTCCGCAGCACGTGTTCCGGCGTCAGCGGCAGGCGGTTGTTGCCGTAGCTGGCGTCGTTCACGAAGCGGAAGTCCGACCAGGTCCAGACCTGCTTCAGGGTCAGCCGGTCGCCGTTGCCGGTGAGGTTGCGCGACAGATCCAGGCTGGCTGCGAGTTCGACGCCCTGCAGCCGGGTGCGGTCTGCGTTGAAGGTCGAAGCGGGAATTCCCGGCCCGGTGTTGAACTGGAGCATCTGGTTCCTCAGTTCGGCGCGCCAGGCGGTGGCCTCCCAGGAGAAGGCGCCGAAGCGCCCGCGGGTTCCGATCTCGACCGTCGTTCCGGTCTGCGCCTTCAGCGGCACGAAGGCGGTGGTGGTCGCCGTCGTCTGCGTCAGGTCGGAGAAGTCCGGCACATCGGACGAGCGCGTCACGTTGGCGAAGACCTGCACGTCGCGGACCGGCTCCCACAACACGCCGACCCGAGGGTTCACCCCCGAATAGGTCACGCCGGTATCCACGGCGACCGGCGTCGTGTTCATGTTCATCGTGCCGGAGTATTCGCGCTTCGCCACATAGCCCTTGAGGCCGGCGGTGAGCGCGAGCTGCGGCAGCACGAAGAACCGGTTCTCGAACCAGGCCTCGTAATTGGCGGCGTTCTGCCGGGCATCGACCGTCTGGGCGCCGCGCACGGCATTGCCGGCATTGAGATATTGCAGAGCCTGGTTGGTGCCGGCGAAGATCCGGGCACCCACCACGAGGTCGTTGCGGTAGCCGCCGAGGTTGAACGAGCCGGTGAAGCGCGGCGAGATGCCGTAGGTCCAGCCGTCCTGGTCCAGCACCTGGTAGATCGGGTGGTTCAGGTGCTTGTGGATCGCCCAGCTGGTGATGTCGAGCTGGCCGATGTCGAGCTTGATGGACGTGACGTTGGCGAAACGCTGCACATAGGTGTTGCGCGCCTGGTCACCCGAGACGGCCGAGGCGGCCGCCTGCCGCGGATTGCTCATCGCCTGTCCGTAGGTGAGCGAGCCCGGCAGCTTCACGTCGGTGTAGTAGGCGCCGAAGTAGAAGCGCGTCTCCACCCGGTCCGAGATGCGGCGGCCGACATTGGCGTTGAAATGGCCGAGGGTCTGCTGCTCGTGGGCGCGCCAGCCGTCGGAATGGGTCACCGTGCCGGAGGCGTGGAAGTCCCAGTCGCCCATGACGCGCGATACCGAACCGTGGCCGCGGATCGTGCCGAAGGAGCCGGCCTCCAGGCTGAAGACGTTGGGCGCCGTCGCCGTGCGGGCGGTCGGCGTGACGAAATTGATGGCGCCGCCGAGTGTCGAGGAGCCGAAGGGCAGGGCGTTGCCGCCGCGGAACACCTCGATGGCGCGCAGCGCCAGCGGGTCGATCTGGTAGAAGTCGCCGGAGCCGTCGGCGAGGTTGGTCGGCACGCCGTCCTGCAGGATCTCGATGCCGCGGGTGTGGAAGGCGCGGGCGAGGCCCGAGCCGCGGATCGAGAGGCGGACCTCCTGGCTGTAGCGGTTCTGCACCAGGACGCCGGGCGTGTCCTGCAGCACGTCGCGCAGATTGGTCGCATAGGTGTTGCGGGTGGTCTCGGCGTCGATGTGCGAGACCGAGCCGGCCGTGCTGTTGACGGCGCGGCGCTGCTCGGCGAGCGACGGCGAGGTCAGGGTTCCGCCGGAGCCGGCGGGCGCTTGGCCCTCGATGGTGATGGTCGGCAGTTCGGTGGTCTGGGCCATGGCCGTGGCGATGGCGAGCGGCGAGGCGGCGGCAAGGGCGACGAGCCCGGCGCGCGGCAGGTTGAATCGGGTCATGATGGATGTCTTGGAGCGCGAGATGACGACAGGCGGCGGCCGGAGGGGCCGCGCGCCGGGGGAGAGGTCGTGATCAGGCGAAGGCGGGCGGGGCTCTCGGGGAGCGCGTGCCGAGCCAGCCCTCGAAGGCGTGGGCCGGCAGGATGGGATCATAGCTGCGCCCGGGGACGCGCGGCGCCACCGGCGCCTCGACGGCCGTGCCGGCGAGCGACGGCATGCGCGAATCGTCCCAGGCGGTGGCGTTGCACAGGCCGCAGTGATGGGCGGCCGAGGCCTTGGTCGCCGGCTGGCTGCCGTCATGGCCGATGGACTGGCCGTCCACGGTGCAGATGACGACGAAGCCGGAGGAGTCGAGGCCGCCCGCGGCCCGCGCCACCGAGCCGAGCAGGCCCGTCGCGGCGATCACATAGACCAGCGTCGCAGCCAGGATGCTGCGCGCCGCCCGGAAACGATCGCCACGGAAAAGCCACATGCGGTTGAGCTACCGCCGCGGACCGGGCGGAGTCAATCTCCCCGCCCGGCTTGGCTGCGGCGCGTCAGAACCGGTAGTTGACGCCGGTCCTCAGCACGTGGCCGCTGGCGCGGATCTCCGCCGCCGCGTCGGACGGCGTGCCGGGGATGAGGTCGGCGGCGGTCGCCCGCACCTTGCCCAGGTCGTAGAAGAGATATTCCGCCTTCACCGAGACGTTGCGCGTCAGCAGCACCTCGGTGCCGGCGCCCAGCGTGTAGCCGAACCGCGTCTCCGATCGCGAGACGGAGACGCTCTGCCCGAGCCCGTCCGTCGCGTTCGCCGCGAACCGCGCGCCGCCATAGGCGAGGCCGCCGGTGGCATAGACCAGCACACGCTCCGTGGCCAGGAAGCCGGCCCTCAGGCGCAGCGTGCCGAGCCAGTCGGTGGAGCGGGAGAAGTCGCCGGCGACGCCCGTGCCGAGCACGTTCGTCGCCTGGCCGGAGCGGCGAATGCCGGCGAGCTGGATGTCCGTCTCCACGCCCACCACCACGCGCGGCCAGACGAGGTGGTTGTAGCCGATCTGGACGCCGCCGAGGGCGCCCTGGCCCTCGTAGCGCAGGCCGTCGGTCGCCATGCCCTGCAGCACGGGAATGAGCGGCGACGAGCCGGAGAAGGTGGGAGACGAAGCGTTCTCCCAGCCATAGCCGACATTGGCGCCGCCGTAGAAGCCGGTCCAGACCCAGACCGGGGGAGGCGATGGCAGGAGGGGCGGCAGCGGCGGGGCGATGCGGGCGATGTCCGCCCCTATGGCGGGGGCACTGAGGACGGCCACCACGGCGGCCGCAAGACGCAGGGACTGGAACATGACGGGTCCTCGTTCCGGCGCCGGGATCAGCAGCGCACCGCGGCGCCGCCGCGATAGGGGCCACGGACGACGACGCCGCTGCAGCGCGGACCGTGATAGCGGGTCACGGTGTAGGGGCGCGGGCCATAGACCGGGCCGCGATAGACCGGCCGGGGCGCCACATAGACGCGGCGATAGGGCGCGACATAGACGGGGCGATAGGGCGCGACCACCACGGGCGGCCGGACGACCACGACCGGCGGACGGTAGTAGGGGCGGCCGATGATCACGGTCTGGGCCCGGGCGGAGGAGGCGGGCGCCAGAAGAGCGGCGGTGAGGGCGAGGGCGGCGGCGCCGAGGCTGCGGCCGGCGGTCGGGCTGAGGGGCATCGTCGTCTCCTTGGACGGGGTTGCGATGGCCCCATCACGCCATGGCCCGGTGGCGCCGCCATTCCGCCGCCGTCTCGCGCGGCTTCGCTTTGTTTCGGTTTTTTTCACGGGGCCTCCGGCCCTTGCGGCGGCGCGCGGCGCCCCGCATCCTCGGCGGGCCGAGACGATCCGATGCAGCCGAGCCCCGCCACCACCGCCGCCCCTCCCGTCCACCAGCGCGCCATCCTGGTGGTGGAGGACGACCGCGCCCTGCGCGAGCTCCTCAGCGACCACCTCACGGCCGCCGGCTTCATGGTGGCGACGGCCGAGAACGGCGTGGCGCTCGACCGCGAGCTGACCCGCTTCCAGCCCGACCTCGTCATCCTCGACGTCATGCTGCCCGGCGAGGACGGCCTGTCGATCTGCCGCCGGCTGCGCGACCGCCACCCCTTTCCCATCCTGATGCTCACCGCCCGCGGCGACGAGGTCGATCGCATTCTCGGCCTCGAATTCGGCGCCGACGACTATGTCACCAAGCCCTTTTCCAGCCGCGAGCTGGTCGCCCGCATCCGCGCCATCCTGCGCCGCGGCAGCCGCGTCTCCGACGGCGAGAGCCGCGTCGCCTTCCAGGGCTGGATCCTCGACCTCGGCGCCCGCAGCGTCGTCTCGCCCGCGGGCTTGCTGGTGGACCTCACCACCGGCGAGTTCGACGTGCTGGCCTGCCTCGCCACCCGGCCCTTCCGCGTCCTGTCGCGCGACCAGATCATGGACCTGACGCGGGCCGACCCGGCCGCGGCCTTCGACCGGGCCGTCGACATCGTCGTCAGCCGCCTGCGCCGCAAGCTCACCGAGGCCGGCGCGCCGCCGCACCTGGTCAAGACCGTCCGCAACGGCGGCTACATGTTCGCGTCCCCCGTGCAGGACGCCTGACGAAAGGGAGGCGCCATGTTCCGCCTCGGCTTTGCCGCGCGCATCCTCTTCGTCCTCGCCGCGAGCCTCGTCGCCTTTCAGCTCGTCGCGCTTGCGGTCATCAACATGACCGCGCCGGAGGACGTCGACTCGCGCTTTCCGCTGCCCGCCCAGGTCGCCGCCATCGTCACGCTCATCGAGACCTCGCCGCAGTTCCGCGACACGATCGAGCGGGCGGTGGAGGGCCCCGACACGCAGATCACCATCACCTCGGAGGCCCCCCGCCCGGAGACGGTGCTCTCTCCCCAGGCGACCGCGATCCTCCAGCGGTTCGAACCCGCCCTCGCGGGCCGCCAGGTCAGCATCGTCGCCCATGACCAGAACCTCAGGCCCTGGGCGCGGATCGGGGCGCGCTGGTTCTATGGGCTCCGGCCCTTCTCCATCGCCGTGCTGCTGAACGACGGCGACCACCTGCTGGTGCGCGGCCGCGGCCGCGTGCCGCGCCGGCTGTTCGGCCTGCCGGTCGGCATCGCCGCCGGCTGGCTCGGCTTCGTCATCGCCGCGGCCGGGCTCATGCTGGTCTGGCGGGAAGTCAGGCCGGTGGGCGAGCTCGTCACCGCGGCGGAATCCTTCGCGGCGACGGTGAAGCCGCAGAAGGTGACGCCCCGGGGCGCTCCCGATCTCAGGAGGCTCGCCGGCGCCTTCAACGCCATGCAGGAGCGCATCGCCTCCCTCGTCCAGTCCCGCAGCTTCATGTTCGGCGCCATGTCGCATGACCTGAGGACCGTGGCGGCCCGTCTGCGCCTGAGGATCGAGGCGCTGCCGCCGGCCCCCGCCCGCGACGCCGCACTCGCCGATCTCGGCTCCATGGAGGCGCTGCTGGAGAACACGATGGAGCTCGCCCGGCCGGTGCCGCCGGCCCGCGACGTCGCGCTGGTCGATCTCGTCGCACTGGTGGGGGAGGAGTGCCAGAGTCTGACCTCCGCGGGACGCACCGTGCATTTCGAGGTGGAGACCGGCGACGACGTGACCGTGGCCGGAGACGCCCTGGCGCTGCGCCGCGCCGTCATCAACCTCTTGTCCAATGCCCTGCGCTACGCGCCCCACGCCTGGGTCAGGATCGCGACGCAAGACGGGTGGGCCACCCTCATCGTCGACGACGATGGGCCGGGCATCCCGCCCGCCGACCGCGAGCGCGTCTTCGAGCCCTTCCTGCGGCTCGAGACCTCGCGTAACCGCGAATCCGGAGGCGCCGGCCTCGGCCTCGCCATCGTCCGCAAGGTGGCCGACGACCTCGGCGGATCGGTGCGGGTCGGCGATGCGCCGACCGGCGGGGCGCGGCTCGAATTCACGGTGCCGCTGACCCGCGACGCGGACAGAACCGCCTGAGGGGGCGGACCTTCCGGCATTGTCCGTCCGGTCGCGGGGGAGGCCGGAGGGGTCCGCCTCCGGCCTCGGGTCCCTCGGGCCACGTCATCTCGGGGAGAGCATGCGCGCGGCCCTCGGGATCTCGGAAACGAGGGAGATCAGCGTCGCGACGCGATGAAGCCGCGGCAGGTGGCGCTGAGCTCGGCCTCGCGCGCCTTCAGGCACTGCACCAGGCGCCCGCCACCCGGCGAGACGCCCTGGCAGAGGCGCTGCACCTCGCCGCCGCAGGCCTCGCGGGCCTGGCCGCGCTGCGCGCCGGGCTGGGCCGCTTCGGCCAGCACCATTGACATGGCGATGATGACGGCGGCGAGGGCGGCGACGAAGGTCCAGAACAGCGGCGCCCTCAGCGGCGCGGTGAAGTCGCGGCCGCGCGGCGCGGTGGTGGAAGGACGGTCTTGGACGGCAGGCATGGGCAACCCCTGGCTGGTGACGATGGCCGGAGGATGCGGGTCCCCTGTTTCGGGGCTGTCGACGGATCGTGTCGGTTTGTGTCGGCCTACTTGATGCCGGCGCGCATGAAGCTCTGCACGAACTGGCGCTGGAACAGCAGGAAGCCGATCAGCAGCGGCGCCGAGGTCATCAGCGTCGCGGCGCAGATGATCGCCCAGTCGATGCCCTGGTCGGTGGAGGAGAAGACCTGCAGGCCGACGGTGAGCGGTCGCGATTCCACCGAATTGGTGACGATCAGCGGCCAGAGGAAGTTGTTCCAGTGATAGCTGACGGAGACGAGGCCATAGGCGATGTAGACGGGCCGGCCCAGCGGCACATAGACCCGCCAGAGCACCTGCATGGGGCTTGCCCCTTCCACCCGCGCCGCGTCGTCAAGCTCCTTCGGCACCATCTTGAAGGTCTGCCGCAACAGGAAGATGCCGAAGGCCGAGGCGACATAGGGCAGGCCGATGGCGGGAATGGAATCGAGCACGCCGAGGCGGCTCATCGTCTTGTAGTTCTCGACGATCAGCACGTCCGGCATGATCATGAGCTGGGCGAGGACGAGGGCGAAGACCACCGTCGCGCCGGGGAACTCGTAGCGCGCGAAGGCGAAGGCGGCGAGCGTGCAGAGCACGAGCTGGCAGGCGAGCACGCCCGTCACCAGCAGGAAGGTGTTGAGGAAGTAGCGGGCGAAGGGCGCCGCCTCCCAGGCCCGCTTGAAATTGTCGAGGGTGAGCGGCGCGAACAGCTCGAAGCGCGTGGAGAATTCCGACGGATGGAAGGCCGTCCACACCGCATAGGCGAGCGGCGCGATCCAGATCAGCGCGAGGAGCCAGGCGCCCGCCGTCTCCGCCACCTTGCCCCAGCCCCGCGGTGCATAGACCTCGCTCATGCCGCCCTCACCGGTAGTGCACGCGGCGTTCGAGCACGCCGTACTGGATGAGGGCGAGGAGGCCGAGCAGGGCGAGCAGCACGACAGTCAGCGCCGCCGCATAGCCCGTGTCCCAGAAGGAGAAGCCGACCTGGTAGATGTAGAAGAGCAGCAGTGCCGTGGCGTTGTCCGGCCCGCCGCGGGTCATGACGAAGATGTGGTCGATGGTGCGGAAGGCGCCGATGACCGCGTTGACCAGCACGAAGAGCGTCGTCGGCATCAGCAGCGGGAACTGGATCCGGCGGAAATAGGTCCAGCGGGACGCGCCCTCCAGCGCGGCCGCTTCCGCGAGGCTCGGCGAGATGGTCTGCAGCGCCGCGAGATAGAAGATCATGAAGAAGCCGGCTTCCTTCCACACCGCCACGACGGTGACGGCGAAGAGCGCGGTCTCGTTGGAGCCGAGCCAGTTCGGCCCCGTGATGCCGAAGGCGCCGAGGATCTGCGCCAGCAGCCCGTATTGCGGCGTGTAGAAGAACAGCCAGATGTTGGCCACCGCGATCATCGGCAGCACGGTCGGCGTGAAATAGGCCATGCGCACCAGCGTCCGGCCGGCGATCCGGTCGTTGACCCACACCGCCATCAGTAGGGCGAGGGCGATGGAGGTCGGGATCGTCCCGAGCGCGAACCACAGGTTGTTCCACATCGCCTGCCAGAAGATGGGGTCGGCCATCATCTGTTCGAAATTGGCGGGCCCGACGAAGCGCGAGGGCCGGCGCGGCCGCGGCGTCGAATAGACGCTGTCGATTAGCGTGTTCACCGCCGGCCAGTGGGTGAACAGGATCAGCAGGGCGAGCGAGGGCCCCAGCATCAGCCAGGCGTGGATCCAGGTGCGGGTCTGGGTGCGGTACTGCAAGCGGCTCACGGCGGGGTTGGCGGGCGGCCGCTTCACGCGACCGCCCGGCAGGGCATCAGCGATAGGAGCGCAGAATCCGCTCGGCCTCGGCCTGCGAGTCCTTCATGGCGGCCTCCGGCGTCTTGGTGCCGTTGAGGGCGGCCTGCAGGCCGTCGTTGAGAGCCTTGGTGACGCGCTGGTTCTCGTGGGTCGAGAGCTCGGCCACCGCGTACTGGAGCTGATCGCGGGCGACCGCCGCGGCCGGGAAGCCGGCGACATACTCCTTCATCGCCGGCGTATCCCAGGAATCCTTGCGCACCGCGACGTAGCCGGTGTCGATGCCCCACTTGGCGGCCCGCTCCGGGGTGGTGATCCACTGGATGAACTTGAAGGCGGCCTCCTGCTCGGCGCGCGAGGCCTTCTTCGACAGGTAGAAGTTGCCGCCGCCCGTGGGGCTGCCGCGCCGCTTGCCCGCTGCCAGCATGCCGACCCCGAAGGGGAACTTGGCATTGGTGCGCACATTGGTGAGGTTGCCCGTGGTGGTCCACATCATCGCGCACTTCTTCTCGAAGAAGTCGCGCGGCGTGGTGCCCCACTCGACGATGCCGGTCGGGTGCACCTTGTGCTTGCGGGAGAGGTCCACCCAGTACTGCAGCGCCTCGACGACGCCCGGCGCGTCATAGGCGGTGCGGGTGCCCTCCTTGTTCATCAGCACGGCGTCCGCCTGGATGGCGAGGGCCTGGAACAGCCAGTAGGGGAAGCCGGAGGACGGGATTTGCAGGCCCCACTGGGTGGTGTTGGCGCCGTCGCGCTTGGTCAGCTTCTCGGCGAAGGCGACCTGCTCGGCCCAGGTCTGCGGCGGCTTCTCGGGGTCGAGGCCGGCTTCCTTAAACAGATCCTTGTTCCAGTAGAGCACGATGGTCGAGCGCTGGAAGGGGATGCCCCAGGTCTTGCCGCCGGTCTGGCTGTTCTCCATGAAGCCGGGGAAGAAGCTCGCCAGCCAGGCCTTGTCGGCATCCGACTTGATGAAATCGTCGAAGGGAACGATGGCGTCCTCGTCGATCAGCGTGAACATGTCGGTGGATAGGAGCACCGAGGTCACCGGCGGCGTGCCGCTCTTGTGCGCGGTGATCGCCTTGACGATGGTCTCCTGGTAGGTGCCGGCATAGATCGGCTTCACCGTGATGCCGGCATTCTCCTTGGCGAAGTCGGCGGCATAGGCGTCGATCAGCTTGGTGATCGGGCCGCCCACCGCCACCGGATAGAAGAACGAGACCTCGACCTTGCCCTGGGCGAGGGCCGGGGCGGCGAGGAAGGAGCCGCCGATGGGCGCGGCGGCGAGCGCGCTGCCGGCCTTCAGCAGCGTACGGCGGTCGATGCGGTTGGACATGGCGTGATCTCCCTGAACATCTTTGTTGTGTGCCGGCTCATCATAACCGTTTGCCGGTCGCCGTGTCGAAAAAGTGCTCATGGTCGCTGTCCCACTCGAGGCCGATGGTCTGACCCTCGCCGAGCCCGATCTTTCCGGGCACGCGCACGATCAGCGGCTGGTCCGCGATACGGGCTTCGACGAGGCTGTCGGCCCCGAGGTATTCGACCGATGTGACGGTTGCATGAATTCCGTCATCCGCCAGTCGCAGATGCTCCGGTCGCACGCCGAGCGAGAGCGAGGCGGGATCGCGCCCGGCCGGCGCCCGCGCCGCCACCCTCGCGCCGAAGGCGGTGGCCGGGACGACGTTCATCGGCGGCGTGCCGACGAAGCGCGCGGTGAAGATCGTCGCCGGGCGGTTGTAGAGCTCCTCCGGCGTGCCGTGCTGTTCGACATGGCCGGCTCGCATCAGCACCACGCGGTCGGCCATGGTCATGGCCTCCACCTGGTCGTGGGTGACGTAGATCATGGTGACGCCGAGACGGCGCTGCAGGCCGCGGATCTCGCGCCGCATCTCCAGGCGAAGCTGCGCGTCGAGATTGGAGAGCGGCTCGTCCATCAGGCAGACCGGCGTCTCCGCGACGATGGCGCGCCCCAGCGCGACGCGCTGCTGCTGGCCGCCGGAGAGCTGCGAGGGCTTGCGGTCGAGGAGCTGGGAGAGGCCGAGTATGCCGGCGGCCTTCTCCAGCCGCTTCGCCCGCTCCGCCTTCGGCACCTTGCGCACCTCGAGGCCGAACAGGATGTTCTGCGCCACGGTGAGATGCGGAAACAGCGCGTAGCTCTGGAACACCATGGAGACGCCGCGCTCGGCCGGTGCCGCATGGGTCACGTCGCGTCCGCCGATGCGGATGGCGCCCCCGGTCGTCGATTCCAGACCGGCGATCAGCCGCAGCGTCGTCGACTTGCCGCAGCCGGAGGGGCCGAGGAGCGCCACGAGATGGCCCGGCGCCACGTCGAACGACACGGCCGACACCGCGTTCTGGGTGCCGAAGGCCTTGCTGACACCGTCCAGTGATACCTCGGCCACCTGCGTCCTCACCTGCCACCTGCCGTCCTCGGTCCGGCGGGGCGGCGACGAGCCATAGCGAATAGCACCGCTCGCTCCAAGGCCCCAGTGCCTCCGCCGGTCGACTTGCCGTCCCTCCCAGCGATACTGTCCCGGCTCAGGACCCCGCCTCGGGGGCGATGCAGGCGGCGAGCATGGAGTGCGCGACCGTCGCGTCGAGCCGGCCCATCTCGCCGATCAGCACGAGCCGGACCGCCCCGCCCGCAAGGCCCGCCGGCGCCGGACCGAGGGTGGCGCGCTCGCCCACCAGCTGGAACAGCATGGGCCGGGCCGGCTGCCCGGCGAAGGTCACGAAGCCCTTGGCGCGCACCAGGTGCGGCGCCAGCCGGCCGATCGCCGCCTGGAAGGCCGCGAGGTCCAGCGGCTTCTCGGCGGTGAAGGCCGTCGTCTCGAAGCGAGGCGTGGCGAAGCGCGCCCGCTCCGTCGCGCGGCTGTCCGGCGCCACAGGATCGTGCCCGCCGCCGGCAAAAGCGAGTTCCGGGGCGATGCGTCCCTCCTCCACGGGGAAGATCACCCGCGCCGGTTTCAGCGCCGCGACGGCGGCGCGGGCGCGGGCGAGGTCGCCCTCGTCGACCAGATCGGCCTTGTTCAGCGCGACGATGTCGGCGCTGGCGATCTGCGAGCGGCAGAGCGCGTCGTCGAGCAGGGCGGGGTCGTCGGCGAGCGCCCGCGCATCGGCCACCGCCACCACGGTCTCCAGCATGGCGTCCTTCCAGACCACGGGATCGAGCAGGCTGCGCACCACCTCGGCCGGGTCCGACACGCCGCTCGTCTCGATGACGATGGCCTCCGGCGGCGGCTCGCGCCTGAGCAGGCCGGAGAGGGTCCGCAGCAGGTCACCCTGCAGCGAGCAGCAGATGCAGCCGTTGGAAAGGCTCATGACGCCGTCGGCATTCTCGGCGATCAGGTCGGCGTCGATGTTGATCGCGCCGAAATCGTTGACCACCGCCGCGAGCCGCCGGCCCCGGCTGGCGGTGAGGAGATGGTTGATCAGGGTCGTCTTGCCCGCCCCGAGAAAGCCGGTGACGAGGATGACCGGAACGGCCATGCCCCGCTCAGGCCGCCTTGACGGGGCGGCGGACCGGCCGGCCCGGCCGCGCATCCCGCACCAGTGCGCCATCGGAGATCACCGCATCGCCGTTGACGATGACGTGGCGCATGCCCTCCGAGGCACGGTTCATCGCCTTGAACTCGGCCCGGTCGGTCAGCGTGTCGTAGTCGAAGACGACGATGTCGGCGTCGGCTCCGGCCTTGAGCCGCCCCTTGGTGCGCATGGCCGGCGTGCTCTCCGCCAGGATGTCGGCGGGGATCTGCGTGCATTTGGCGAGGCCGTCGATGAGCGGCAGCATCTCCCGCTCGCGCACATACTGGCGCAGGAACCGCGTGAACGTGCCCGACGAGCGCGGATGCGAGCTCGTGCCCTCGGGAAGCGGCCAGGCCTCGCCGTCATAGACCGAGCCGTCCGGATTGGTCCACGGCATGGCGTCGGAAGCGATGGCCCCGCCGGGATAGAGCACGGAGACGTCGAGGAGATCGCGATGGCGGGTATTGGCCTCGACGTCGAGGAAGTGCCAGAGCACCAGCGAGCCGGGGTCCTGCGCCTGTGCCGCCAGGAGGTCCTCGCGGTTGTGGAAGGTGCGGCCCGTATCGACCATCTCGATGGATTCGTAGGTGCCGCCGGTGCGCTCGGGAAAGGCCGGGTCGGCGAAGAAGGTGGCGCCGAGCACGGTCGAGCCGGTTCCGTAGGGATAGGCCTCCACGGTGATCTTCAGCCCGAGGTCCTGCGCCTTCCGGATCAGCGCCGCGGCGCGCTCCACGTCCTGCAGGCTGGTGCTGTTGAAGTGGCAGATGTGCATGTGGGCGCCGGTCGAGCCGGCATAGCCGACGAGGCGCGTATAGGCCTCGATCGAGCTCCTCGGGTCGATGTTGGAGGCATAGGCGACGTGGGTATAGGTCGGCACGCCATAGTCGGCGGCGAGCGAGCAGACCGCCGACATCTCCTTGACGCCGGCGCCCGGCGCATAGGCGTTGAGGATGCCGATGCCGATGCCGCCCTCATCGAGGCCCTGGCGGATGCGGCGGATGATCTCCTTCATCTCCGCGTCGGTGGCGACGTTGTCGATCCAGCGCTTGTCGTTGGAATTGCGGCCCATGAAGCCGAGATCGGCCTCCGGCTCGATGCCGAGCATGGCCGCGATGCGGGCGAAGGCCCAGTTCGCCGCCGTGCCGTAGTTGAGGACGCGGCCCTTCTTCGCTTGGTTCTCGTACCAGAGCGCCACGGGAAGAACGCCCGCCTCCAGTTCCAGCGTCGTCGTCACCCCGTCGAAGGCCTGCATGCGGTCGGCGGCGACCGTCTGGCCGTGGGCGTGGAGATCGATGAAGCCCGGCGCCACGACGAGGCCGGAGGCGTCGATCTCGCGGGTGCCATCGCCGCTCACGGCGCCGACGGCGGCGATGCGGCCCTTCGCCACGGCCACGTCGCAGACGCGGTCCAGCCGGCTCTCCGGATCGATGACCCGGCCGTTGCGGATGACGAGGTCGAAGGTGCCGGCGGCAGAAGCAGGGGTCATGTCGGTTCTCGATCAGCGGATGCGGGGCTTCCGGGGCGCGGCGATCTTAGGGAGGGGGCGCCGGCGAAGTCGAGGCGGCAGGGCGGGCATCAGCCGCGCATTCCCGGCATTGGGAACCTTGTGATCGGCGGCGGGCTTGATCCGGCGGCCGTCTCCGCCACCCTTAGGGGCATTCGCCGAGCCACGGAGTCCCGATGCGCGCCTGCCTGCTCCTCCTCCTGGCCCTGATCGTCTCCCCCGCAACCGCCCAGGAGCTGCGCGGGCATGGCGGCCCGGTGCGCGCCCTCGCCGCCGCACCGGACGGGCGCATGGCGCTGTCGGGATCGTTCGACACCTCCGCCATCCTCTGGGACCTCGAGCGCGGCCTCGCCCTGGCGGTGCTGCGCGGCCATGACAGCTCCGTCAACGCCGCGCTGGCCCTGCCCGACGGGCGCTTCGTCACCGGCGGCGAGGACGGCCGCGTCCTTCTCTGGCGCCCGGGGCGTGCCGAGCCGGAGGGCCGGATCGAGGGTCATACGGGCCCGGTGGCCGGCCTCGCCCTCTCGCCCGACGGACGCCTGCTCGCCTCCGCGTCCTGGGACGGCACGGTGCGGGTGACGCCGCTCGGCGGCGGCGAGGCCCGCGTCCTCTCGGGCCATCGCGGGCCGGTGAACGCCGTCGCCTTCACCCCCGACGGCGCCGCGATCGTCTCCGGGGGCCACGACGCGGCGCTGCGCATCACCCCGCTCGCCGGCGGGACCGCCCGCAGCATCGATCTCGGCCTGCCGGTGGCGGGTCTCGCGGTGGCGCCCGACGGCGAGATCCTCGCCGGCGGCGCCGACGGCAGGCTGCGCTTCCTCGCGCCCGACGGAACCCGTCGCGGCGAGGTCGCCGCCGCCGAGACGCCCATCGTCGCCGTCGCCCTCTCGCCCGACGGCCGGCGCGTCGCCGCGGCCGGCATCCGTGGTTCGGTGGCGCTGGTGGACCGCGCTTCCCGCACCGTCGAACGTGTGCTGGTGGGGCCCGGCCTTCCGGTCTGGTCGCTCGCCTTCCGCCCCGGCACGGACGAACTCATGACCGGCGGCGGCGACCGCCTGGTGCGGCGCTGGCTCGCCTCCACCGGCGAGCATCTCGGCGCGGTGGTGATGGCCCGTCCCTCCGACCGCCTCGCCGGCCTCGCCGACCATCCGGGCGCCGAGGTCTTCCGCGCCTGTTCCGCCTGCCACACGCTCGGCCCCGACGACGGCAACCGCGCCGGCCCGACGCTGCACGGCGTCATAGGCCGGCGCATCGCGACCGCGCCGGGCTACGACTATTCGCCGGCCCTGCGCGGCATGGACATCGTCTGGACCAAGGAGACCATCGCCCGCCTCTTCGAGATCGGGCCGAACGCCTATACGCCGGGCACCAAGATGCCCGAGCAGCAGGTGACCGACCCGGACGACCTCAAGGCCCTCGTCGACTTCATCGCCAAGGCGACCGGCGCGGAATAGCTCAGTTGAGCCCGTCCTTGCCGGCCTTGGCCTCGGCCAGATAGTCCTCGCTCGTGCGCACGCGCGGGCGTTCCTGCGCCCCATAGGGGTCGAAGCCCTCGTTGACCACGCGCTCGACGCGGCAGTCCTCGCACATGAACAGCGCCTCCCGCCGCCGCGCATTGGCACCGGAGAACATCCAGTGCCCCTCGAGCTTGGCGGCGATCCGCTCGATGGTGGACTTGGTGCCGAAGGCCTTGCCGCAGGCAGTGCAGTGGAACGGCTCTTCCTCCTTCACCACCCGCCGCGGCTCGCGCCAGGCGACGAAGTCGAGCTGCGGCACGAGGTCGATGGCGTCCTCCGGGCAGGTCTGTTCGCACAGGCCGCACTGGACGCAGAGGCTCTCGGTGAAGCGCAGCATCGGCCGGTCGGGATTGTCCGACAGCGCCGCCGTCGGGCAGGCGGAGACGCAGGCGAGGCAGAGCGTGCAGGCCTCCACGTTGACATGGGCCTTGCCGAAGGGCGCGCCCGCCTGGAGCGGGATGACGTCCACCGGCGCCGGCGCGGCGTCGTGCAGCTCGAGGACGGAGAGTTCGAGCAGGCCGCGCTTCGTCCCCATCGGCAGGAAGGTCGAGGGTTTCGGCGAGGGCGTCGCGGCGAAGGGCACCGCGAGGGCTTCCGCCAGCATGTCGGGATCGTCTGTCTCCACCAGCCTGATCACGTCGGCGCCGTAGCCGAGCGCCGCGACGACGGAGCGCGTCGTCTCCAGCGTCCGCATCAGCCCGAGGAGGTCGTGCTTCGGCCTGGCGCGGCCGAGAACGGCGACGCCAGCCGCGCCATAGGCCAGGGCGGCGGCGAAGAGCTCCGGCCCGGCCTGGGTGATCTCGTTCACCTGAAGCGGCAGCACATGAGCCGGCAGGCCGGCGCCAAACCGCGCCAGCGCGTCGATCAGCGGCAGGCCGTGGTCGCCGTCGTGGACCAGCAGCACCGCGCCGGTGCCACCGGCGCCGGTATAGGTCGTCAGAAGCGCCCTGAGACGGCCGAGCATGGCGTCGACCGGCGGCAGCGCATAGGCGGCCGCGCCCGTCGGGCAGGCGGCGGCGCACTGGCCGCAGCCGGCGCAGACGGCGGGATCGATGGCGACGTGGTCGCCGTCCGGGCTGATGGCGCCGGTCGGGCAGAGGTCGAGGCAGCGGGTGCAGCCGGTGATCTTGTTGCGCGAATGGGCGCAGAGATCGGCGGTGAAGGTGACGAAGCGCGGCTTGTCGAAGGTGCCGACCAGGCCCGAGGCCTCACCGATCAGCTTCTCCACCGCCGCCGCATCGCGCGGGTCGGCGCGCAGGTAGCCGGGCCTCAGCTCATGCGCCGGGAACAGCGGCACGCCGCCCGAGAGGTCGATGACGAGGTCGGAGGTGGAGGAGGCGCCGTTGCGCGGCGCCTGCCACAGATAGCTCCGCCGCGACGAGGGCGCGGCCAGGGCATAGTCGTCGACGACGAGCGCGAAGGCGCCGAGATGGCCGCGCGCCGCGATGATCGTGCCCTTCACCACGGGAAAGGCGGTCTCGCGCTGCGGCGCCACCTCGCCCGGCCGGGTCAGCAGCACGGTGACGTCGAGGCTCGCCGAGAGCCGGCGCGCCACCTCCACCGCCACCTCGTCGCGGCCGTAGACGAGGGCGACGCCCTTCGATTCGAGCGTCACGGCCTGGATCGGCGGCATCTCGACGGTCGCCGCCGCCAGCAGCGCCGCCGTCTTCGGGCCGGCCTTCGCCGCATCCGCCGACCAGCCCGCCTGCTCCCGCACATTGGCGAAGGTCAGCCGGCCTGCATGGCCGAGATCCTCGGCCACTTCGGAAAAGAGCGGCGCTTCCTGGGTGCAGGCCACCGTGACGTCGCCGCCCTGGGCCACCACCGCCTTGAAGAAGTCGAGCTCCTTGCGGCACAGCTGGTCGGCGGTGCGGACCTTGGTCCGGCACGCCTTCGCCACCGTTTCCCCATGCAGCGGCATGGTTTCCTCGCAGGAGCAGAGGAATGTGGTGCCTGCCGTCATTGCGCTCTCCGGGCCGCGGCTCTTTCCGCCACGCGTCATCTTCATATATTGGAAGCAGTCAAAAGAACCAGACCGGCCTGTCGCCGCGCCCCCGAAACAAGGGACTTCATGGCCCTCGTCACGCTCCGCGCCCCCTCGACGCTCGACCTGCCGCCCGGTTTCCGCGCCGTTCCCCTGCGCGAATCGGGCGACGCCTTTGCCCATGCCTGCCGCACGGCGGCGGAGGAGGGCGCCGGGACGCTCGTCTGGGTGCGACGTTTCGACCTCGCCGAATTCGCCGTGATCCTTGAGCCGGACCAGCCGCTGGCCGAGGCGCGCAAGGCCTTCTTCATGGGGATGAACGCCACCGCCGACGCCATCGCCGCCCTCTGCCCGCCCGAGCGCAGCGTCGCCTTCGCCTTTCCCGACGCGATCCGCTTCGACGGCGGCCTCGTCGGCGGCGGCAGGCTCGGCTGGCCGAAGCGCTGCGCCGAGGACGAGGTGCCGGACTGGCTGGTCTTCGCGGCGAGCGTGCGCGTCTCCTTCTCCGGCCTCATGGAGCCGGGACAGGCGCCGACCGCCGCCGCCCTCGACGAGGAGGGCTTCGAGGGCGTCGGCCCGGCTATGCTGGTGGAGAGCTTCGCCCGCTTCCTGCTGCGCGCCGTCGACATCGTCCAGCACCAGGGCTTCGCGCCCGTCGTCGCGGACTATGTCCAGCGCCTCGCCAAGGACCGTCCGGGCGACACGCTCTCGATCGCGCCCGACGGCGACCTGATCATCCGTCCTGCGGTCGGCGACATGGAGCGCCGCATCGGCTTCCTCGCCGGGCTGACGGCCGCCGCCTGGCTCGACCGCGACACGGGAGGGCCGAAGCTGTGATGATGCTGCGGACCATCCGCCTCGACCCGTCCGACACCTTCGTGTTCCCCGTCGCCGCCGAACCGGGCGAGTGGGCCGTCACCGGCTCCTTCCTGTTCTGGGGCCGCGACGTCGCCGCCCTCGCCGGCAAGGAACGCGCCGCCTTCCGCTCCGGCTTCGCCGGCGTCTCCTCCCTCGGCTTCTCGACCCTCGTCGTCGCCCAGCCGATCCGCGCCGAGGAGCGCGCCGCCGCCGTCGACAGCCTCGCCCGCCATCTCGTCGACCGCCTCGGCGCCCCCGACATGGACGCGGCCCGCGCCGCGGCGGCGGAGGAGATCGCCTTCGCCGCCTCCCTCGCCGAGCATCCCGAGGGCACGCTCGTCGCCATGTACCGGGCCCTCGAGGCCGGCGAGATTCGCGAGCAGTTCCGCACCCTCGCCGCCCGCGAAAAGACCGCCGGCGCCGACAGTCTGCACGCCACGGCCCGCGCCTTCACCTTCCACGAGGAGGTGGAGGACGGCCCCGAGGAGCGGGTGGACCTGATCGACATGATGGCGGCCCGCAAATGACCACCGACACCCGCACCGTCACCGAGTTCTGGGTCTCCTCCGGCCATCACATGACCCGCCGCGTCGAGGGCGGCGGTCTTGCCGTCACCGACGAGATGATCCTCGCCTATCTCGCCCGCCCCGAACTGGTGCCGCCGCCAGAGGCCTGCACCGCCGAGCGCGCGCTCCACGCCGAACTGATGGCCGCGCCCCGCCGCCCCGTGACCGCCGCCATGATCGACGCCCTCGCCGACGAGGACGCCCGCGAGAACTGGCGCTTCATGATCGGCTTCCGCGACCGGCTCCTCGCCCATCCGAGCGTCGAGGCGGCCTATCTCTCCATCGTCCGCCAGGGCGCGAAGGGCGTGCCGCCGCTCTTCCTCAACCAGCTCGTCCATCTCGTCCTGCGCAATGCGCTGGACGGCTGCGAGGATCCCTTCGTCCTGCGCGCCGCCGAACTGCTGTTCCGCCCGCAGAAGGGTTCGCTCAAGGACGGCGCGCTGCTGCTCGCCGACCAAGAGTTGATCGAGAGCTTCGAGGCCGAACGGCAGGCGCTGCTCCACACCTCGCCGCTCGCCGCGATGATGGGTACCGACGCCATGGGCGACCTCGAGGTGATGACCGACGAGACCGCGCCCACCTACTGGTCGCGCTCGGACGCCTTCTCCATGGTCTTCAACCTCGGCGGCGACCCGCGCTCCCGCGAGGCCCTGTGCCGGGCGCTGGAGACCTGGATCGCCCACATGCTCGGCGTCGAGACCACCATCGCTCCGATCGAGCGCATCGAAGACGGGGACTGGCGCTGGTTCGTCGGCCTCGACGCCGAGGCGACCGCCATCGGCAACAGGCTGTGGCGGGGCGAGGCGGTGGACCCGGCCGACCAGAGCCGCGTCTGCGGCCTGTTCCGGCTCGATTTCGCCGATCCGCGCACCGTCGATCCCAAGCTAGCCGGCAAGCCTGTCTATCTCATCATGGCGCTGACCGAGGACATGATCCTCCGGGTCAAGCCGCAGAACCTGATCGTCGGCCTGCCGCTCGCCGGCCGGCAGGCGGCCTGAGGAGACGCCCATGCCCGTCCAGCACCTGACCGTCGGCATCGTCGCCGTGAAGCGCAAGCTGAACAATCCCTGGGTCGATTTCGAATGGCTTCCCGAGGCGGTGCTCCCCGGCCTTCCCGCCGTCGCGCCGGGCACGCGGATCGGTGCCGAAGGGGCGGTGGAACGCTGGTATATCGGCCCCGCGGACATCACGTTCCATTCCGGCGAGACGGCCCATTATCGCGACAATCTCGTCTCCGGCCGCCCCGCCGTCTGGGTGGCGCTGCGTGAGGGCGCCGACGGCGCCTGGACCGTGGCCGGCGCCACGGTGGATCCCTATGAGGGCGAGGCCTTCGTGGACGTGGTCACCGACAAGGTCGAGGCCCTGCCCATGCCGCACGAGATCGCCGTCGATCTCCAGGCCTTCGTCGACGCGCACCACGTCGACCAGCCCTTCTTCAAGCGCAAGCGCGACCGCAAGGACCCGCATGCCGAGCCGGATTACGGCCTCGGCCACCCCGCCCGCCAGCCGGGGAGGCGGTCGTGAGCGGTGCCGACAAGGGGTTTCTCTCCCGCTGGTCGCGGCTGAAGCGCCAGCCAGCCCCGGCACCCGAACCTCCGGCGCCGGCCGCAGAACCCGCCGCCGCGCCCCTGCCCGAGGGCCAGGCGCTGGACGACCTCTTGGCACAGCTTCCCCGCATCGAGGATCTCGTTCCCGGCCAGAGCCTCTCGGCCTTCATGCAGCCCTGGGTGCCGACCGGCATCCGCAACGCCGCGCTCCAGCGCATGTGGCTCCTCGACCCGGCGATCCGCGATTATGTCAGCCCGGCGCTCGACTACGCCTACGACTACAACACGCCCGGCGGCGCACCGGGATTCGGCCCGATGGAAACCGGCCGGGACGCCATCCGGGAGGTCGCCGAGATGTTCGACCGGGCCCTTGGCAAGGCGCCTGAGGCCGATGCGGCGACGGCGGCAGGCGAACACGACAATGTGTCGCAATCCGGTTCGGCAAACGCCCCTGCCGATGCTGCGATGCAGCAATCCTTCCCTGGCACGGCAGTCGTGCGCACGGAGGTATCCGGCGCCTCGGAAAAGACGTCTGGAAAAGCACAGGAAATCGGCGGGGAAGACGCGAAGGCCCCTGCTGCGGTGCACAAGAGTGCGAGTGAAACGAAGGACTTGCGGCCTGTCGGTCGCCGCCACGGAGGGGCGCTGCCGGGTTAGGAAGGCCCTATGATCGCTTGCCATCACCCCTCATAGCTTGTAGCTATTCTAAGGCAAATGTGGTCAGCCTATGACCAAGGCGCGGGACAGCGCCGGTCGGGTTCCAAGGGATTGGGCAGCAGTGCGTGAGCGGGGACTAGAGGAAGCGATCAAGGCGGTCGGCGGGGTGGGTGCCCTGGCGCGGGCGCTCGGCATTTCGCAGCCCTCCGTCTCGAGCTGGAGCCGCGTTCCGCCCGAGCGCGTCATCGCCGTCGAGAAGGTCTCCGGGGTCGGCCGCCATGTTCTGCGCCCCGACCTCTATCCCGAGAGCCGCTCCTCCATCGCCGTCGCCATGGAGGCTGCCCGCGACAAGGCCGGCACCGACGAGATGGACCGGCTGCGCTCCGCCGAATACGGACTGCTCGCCCTCCTGCTCTTCCGCGTGCCGACCGCCGAGGTTCTGCGCCAGGTCGCCGAGCTGAAGGGCGACGTCTCGGCCCTCGGCATGGCCCATCTCGCCCTGGCACGGGCGGCCGCCGAGACCGACGAGGAGAAGGTCGGCCGCGAGTTCTTCGACCTCTTCGTCGGCGTCGGACGCGGCGAACTGCTGCCCTACGCCTCCTACTATCTGACCGGCTTCCTGCACGAGCGGCCGCTCGCCGCCGTGCGGCAGTCCTTCGTCGACCTCGGCATCATTCGCGAGGACGGGTCGCGCGAGCCGGAAGACCATATCGCCCTGCTCTTCGACGTGATGGCGAACCTCGCCGCGCGGACGATCGGCGAGGGCTACGAGACGGAGAAGGCCTTCTTCGAGGCGCATCTGAAGCCTTGGGCCGGCCGCTTCTTCGCGGATCTGGAATCGATGACGAACAGGCCTTTCTACGCCGCGGTGGGCGCGGTCGGCCGGCTGTTCGTCGCCATCGAAGACGAGGCTTTCTCCTTCGACGCCTGAGGCGCGGAGGACGAATGGGAGGACACGACCATGTCGGATCATGCCAAAACCAAGGGAAACGCCGGAGCTCCGGCCCGCCGCGACTTCCTCAAGGCGATGACCGGTGCCTCGGCCGTCGCCGCGGCCGCCGTGGTCGGCTCCGAGCCCGCCGAGGCCCAGGCCGTCACCCGTGAAAGCCGCGACGAGCGCACCAAGGCCCGCTACCAGGCCAATTCGGCGCACGTCCAGGCCTTCTACCGCACCAACCGCTACTGAGAGGCGCCCCCCCATGCTCATCAAGCGCAAGTCCGAGGACGCCGCCCGCACCCGTCTCGCCGGCCTCGCCGGCGGCCTGACCTCCGGTGTGATGGATCGCCGTACCTTCCTCGCCCGCTCGGGCCTCACCGCCGCCGGCGCCATCGCCGTCGGCTCGCTGACTTTGGGCGCGGTGCGCCGCGCCGAGGCCGTCGCCGCGCCCCAGCCGGGCGTCGCCATCACGGTCAAGAAGAACCTCTGCACCCACTGCTCGGTCGGCTGCACCGTGCGCGCCGAGGTGCAGAACGGCGTCTGGACCGGCCAGGAGCCGGCCTGGGAGAGCCCGATCAACCGCGGCACCCACTGCGCCAAGGGCGCCGCCTCCCGCGAGCTCGTCTTCGGCGAGCGCCGCGTCAAATATCCGATGAAGCTCGTCGGCGGCCAGTGGCAGCGCATCTCGTGGGACCAGGCGTTCAACGAGATCGGCGACAAGATGATGGAGATCCGCGGCAAGTCCGGCGCCGATTCCGTCTACATGCTCGGCTCGGCCAAGTTCACCAACGAGGCGGCCTATCTGTTCCGCAAGTTCGCCGCCTTCTGGGGCACCAACAACGTCGACCACCAGGCCCGCATCTGCCACTCCACCACCGTGGCGGGCGTCGCCAACACCTGGGGCTACGGCGCCCAGACGAACTCCTACAACGACATCCGCAACTCCAAGACCATGATCATCATGGGCGGCAACCCCGCCGAGGCCCATCCCGTTTCGCTGCAGCACGTGCTGAGCGGCAAGGAGATGAACCGCGCCAACATGATCGTCATCGACCCCCGCATGACGCGCACCGCGGCCCATGCGACCGAATATGTGCGTATCCGCTCCGGCACCGACATTCCGGTGATCTGGGGCATCATGTGGCACATCATCAAGAACGGCTGGGAGGACAAGGACTTCCTCGCCAAGCGCGTCTACGGCATGTCCGAGGCGCTGAAGGAAGTGGAGAAGTGGGACCCCAAGACCGTCGAGGACGTCACCGGCGTTCCCGGCGCGCAGCTCGAGCGGGTCGCCAAGCTCTTCGCCACCGAGAAGCCCTCGACGCTGATCTGGTGCATGGGCGCCACCCAGCACACGGTCGGCACCGCCAACGTGCGCGCCTACTGCACGCTGCTCCTGCTCACCGGCAACGTCGGCTCCGCCGGCACCGGCGCCAACATCTTCCGCGGCCACACCAACGTCCAGGGTGCGACCGACCTCGGCCTCGATGTCGGCAACCTGCCGCTCTATTACGGCCTGGTCGAGGGCGCGTGGCGCCATTGGGCCCGCGTCTGGGACGTGCCCTACGACTATTTCGTCTCCCGCTTCGACGACGTGCCGGCCAAGGCCGGGCGCGGCGCCCGCACGGGCAAGCAGAACATGGAGGTCTCGGGCATCCCCTCCACCCGCTGGTTCGACGCCACCCTGCTCCCCGGCGAGCAGGTCGACCAGAAGGACAACGTCAAGGCCATGTTCGTCATGGGCCACGGCGGCAACACGATCCCGCGCGTGCCCGGCGCGGTCGAGGGCCTCGGCAAGCTCGACCTGCTCGTGGTGGTCGATCCCCATCCGACCAACTTCGTCTCGCTCGGCAACCGGCGCGACGGCACCTACATCCTGCCCGCCTGCACCAACTTCGAGTGTGACGGGTCGCGCACCGCCTCCAACCGCTCCATCCAGTGGGGCGAGAAGGTGGTCGAGCCGATCTTCGAATCGGCCAACGACTACTGGATCATCTACAAGTTCGCCCAGAAGCTCGGCTTCGCCGGCGAGATGTTCAAGAACATCCAGATGGTGAAGGGCAAGTACGGCGACGAGCCCCAGGCCGAATCCATCCTGCGCGAGATCAACCGCGGCGGCTGGTCCACCGGCTATACCGGCCAGTCGCCGGAGCGCATCAAGGCGCACATGGCGAACCAGGACAAGTTCGACATCGTCACCCTGCGCGCGCCGAAGGAGCTCGCCGACATCGGCGGCGACTATTACGGCCTGCCCTGGCCCTGCTGGGGCAAGCCGGAGGTCCGCCACCCCGGCACGCACATCCTCTACAACACAAACCTGCGCATGATGGACGGCGGCGGCGCCTTCCGTCCGCGCTTCGGCCTGGAGCGCAACGGCGAGACCCTGCTGGCGCAGAACTCCTGGAACCTCGATTCCCCGATCCAGGACGGCTATCCGGAGTTCACCTATGCCGTGTTCCAGCGCCTCGGCTGGGACGCCGACCTGACGGCGGAGGAGAAGGCGCAGATCGAACGCCAGGGCGGCGCCAATGTCGGCGCGGTGTCCTGGGCCACCGACCTGTCGGGCGGCATCCAGCGCGTCTGCCTGCAGAAGAACGTGGTGCCCTTCGGCAACGGCAAGGCCCGCGCCATCGCCTGGAACCTGCCCGATCCCGTGCCGATCCATCGCGAGCCGATCTACACGCCCCGCCCCGATCTCGTGGCCAAGTATCCGGCCCGCGCCGACGAGCGGAACCTGCGCATGCCCAACCTCCACACGACCTACCAGAAGGGCGCCGTGGACAAGGGCATCGCCCGCCAGTTCCCGATCATCCTCACCTCCGGCCGCCTGGTCGAATATGAGGGCGGCGGCGAGGAGACGCGGTCCAACAAGTGGCTCGCCGAGCTGCAGCAGGACATGTTCGTCGAGATCAACCCGCGGGATGCCGCCCAGCGCAACATCGCCGACGGCGGCTGGGTCTGGGTGGCCGGCCCCGAGGGCGGCCGCGCCCGGGTCAAGGCGCTCGTCACCGAGCGCGTCGGTCCCGGCGTCGCCTGGATGCCGTTCCACTTCGGTGGCTGGTACCAGGGCGAGGACCAGCGCAAGAACTATCCGCAGGGGGCCGATCCGATCGTCCTCGGCGAGAGCGTCAACACCGTGACCACCTACGGCTACGACCCGGTGACGGGCATGCACGAAGGCAAGGCCACGCTCTGCCAGATCCAGGCGGCGTGAGAGGGAGGACCGAACCATGGCCCGCATGAAATTCCTCTGCGACGCTGATCGCTGCATCGAGTGCAACGCCTGCGTCACCGCCTGCAAGAACGAGCACGACGTGCCGTGGGGCATCAACCGCCGGCGCGTCGTCACCCTCAACGACGGCAAGCCGGGCGAGCGCTCCATCTCCATGGCCTGCATGCACTGCACCGACGCGCCCTGCGCGGCGGTCTGTCCGGTGAACTGCTTCTACACCACGGCGGATGCGGTCGTGCTCCACTCCAAGGAGCTGTGCATCGGCTGCGGCTACTGCTTCTACGCCTGCCCCTTCGGCGCACCGCAATATCCGCGCGTCGGCAATTTCGGCTCGCGCGGCAAGATGGACAAGTGCACCTACTGCGCCGGCGGCCCCCTCGCCGACGGCTCCGCCGCCGAATACGCCTCCTACGGGGCCAACCGCCTCGCCGAGGGCAAGCTGCCGCTCTGCGCCGAGATGTGCTCCACCAAGGCGCTGCTCGCCGGCGACAGCGACATGATCGCGACCATCTACAAGGAGCGCGTGCTGAAGCGCGGCTACGGCTCCGGCGCCTGGGGCTGGCAGACGGCCTACAAGGAAACCATCGCCATCTGATCCGTCGCGGCGGCGGGTTCGCCCGCCGCCTCATCGCCTCGTCAATTCCGGATGGCCGCAGGGTGCGGACCGTCCGCAGGGAGGACCATCCGATGCGCGTCTCGCTTCGGTCTCTCGTTGCAGCCCTCGCCGTTGCAATGGCCGTCTTCGTCGCTGCGCCGGCCTTCGCCCAGCAGCCGGCTTCCGTGAATCCGACCGCCGCCTCCGTCAAGGAGCAGCAGCTGATGCAGGCCCTGCAGGCGGGCACGCCCGGCCAGGGCACCACGCTCTCCGGCCGCATCACCATTCCCGACGCGGGTGCCGGCAATCTCATCCAGCCCCAGGGCCAGGCCTGGCGGGCCTTCCACCAGGGCACCATGCACTGGATCGGCGCCATCGCCATCCTCGGCATGCTGGCGGCGCTCACCCTCTTCTACCTGGTGCGCGGCCGCATCATGATCGAGGCCGGCCGCTCCGGCGCCTCCATCCTGCGCTTCTCCACCTTCGAGCGCTTCATCCACTGGCTCACGGCGGGCTGCTTCATCATCCTCGCCCTGTCGGGGCTGAACGTCACCTTCGGCAAGTTCATCCTGGCGCCGATCGTCGGCGAGGGCGCCTTCGCCGCCCTGTCGCAGTGGGCCAAATACGCCCACAACTACCTCGCCTGGCCCTTCATGCTCGGGCTGGTCTTCATGTTCGTCACCTGGGTGATCCACAACATCCCCGACGGCACGGACATCGTCTGGTTCAAGAAGGGCGGCGGCCTCGTCGGCGGCGAGCATCCCCCCGCCAAGAAGTTCAACGCCGGACAGAAGCTCATCTTCTGGTCGGTGATCGTCGGCGGCGGCCTGCTCTCCCTGTCGGGCGTCTACATGCTCTTCCCGGCCTCGGCCGGCGGCGTGCTCGCCCTGCAGTTCTGGAACATCGTCCACGGGGTCGTCGCGGTTCTGCTCATCGCCGCCATGATCGCCCACATCTATATCGGCTCCATCGGCATGGAGGGAGCGGCGGACGCCATGACCTCCGGCGAGGTCGATCTCAACTGGGCCAAGGAGCACCATTCGCTCTGGGTCGAGGAGAAGCTGGCGCGCGGCGCCGTGCATCCCCACGCCGCCGGCCAGCCGGCCGAATAAGCGGGCGACCCATCCTCGTCAGGCACGCCCGGTCGCAAGGCCGGGCGTC
The DNA here is from genome assembly GCF_003008515.1 of Phreatobacter cathodiphilus. Lineage (NCBI taxonomy): Bacteria > Pseudomonadati > Pseudomonadota > Alphaproteobacteria > Hyphomicrobiales > Phreatobacteraceae > Phreatobacter > Phreatobacter cathodiphilus. Next base: position 3,997,663 of record NZ_CP027668.1, read on the forward strand.
GTCGTTTCAGGGGCTGGCGGCGCCGTCGCCGCCGCCCTAGTGTCCCGGCGAACGACGATCGGAGGCTGAGGCGCGATGAAGGTGGTGGGACTGGCCGGCTGGAGCGGAGCGGGCAAGACGACGCTGCTGGCCCGGGTCATTCCCGTGCTCACCGGGCGGGGTCTCGCCGTCTCCACCGTCAAGCACGCCCATCACGCCTTCGACATCGACCAGCCGGGCAAGGATTCCCATGCCCATCGGGAGGCGGGAGCCCGCGAGGTGCTCGTCGCCTCCGGCCGCCGCTGGGCGCTGATGCACGAGCTGCGTGACGAGGAGGAGCCGCGCCTCGCCGATCTCCTGGCCCGGCTCTCCCCGGTCGATCTCGTCATCGTCGAGGGCTTCAAGCGCGAGGCCCATCCCAAGGTCGAGATCCATCGCGCCGCCAACGGCAAGCCCTGGCTCTTCCCCGACGTCTCCCATGTCCGCGGCCTGATCTGCGACGCGGAGCCGCCGGGCTGGACCGGCCCGCGCGTCGGGCTCGATGACGCGGAGGCCGCCGCCGGCCTCCTGGCCGCCGCTGCCGAGCCCCTCGCCGAGGTCGTCGGCCGGCTGCGCGCATCCGCGCCGATCGAACTCGCGCGTCAGCCGCGCAAATCGGCCCGGGCCTCCTGACGCCATGGCCCAGCTCTCCTCCGACCAGTTCGCCTTCGGCGGCCAGCTCCTCTCCGTCGAGGAGGCGCTGTCCCGTGTCGGCGAGGGCCTGCGCCCCGTCGCCGAGACCGAGGTGGTCCCGCTCGTCCAGGCCGACGGCCGCATCCTCGCCGAGGACCTCGTCGCCCCCGTCAGCCTGCCGCCCTTCTTCAACTCGGCGGTGGACGGTTACGCGGTCCGCTTCGCCGACCTGACGCAGGGCGCGGAGACGCGCCTCACCGTCGGCTCGCGCGTGCCGGCCGGCGCCGAGGCCGCTGCCTCCCGCGCCGCCGAGGCCGTGCGCATCTTCACCGGCGCGCCCATGCCCGAGGGCTGCGACACCGTCTTCATGCAAGAGGACGTGCGTCTCGACGGCGATGCGGTGATCCTGCCGCCCGGCCTCTCCGCGGGCGCCAATTGCCGCCCGGCGGGCGAAGACCTGCCGGCTGGCGACCGGGCGCTCGCCGCCGGCCGCATGATGGCGCCCGAGACCATCGCCCTGGCGGCAGCCCTCGGCGTCACCCGGCTCGCCGTCCGCCGCCGCGTGCGGGTCGCGGTTTTCTCCACCGGCAACGAGATCGTCTCGCCAGGGGCGGCTCTCGGCCCGGCGCAGCTCTACGATTCCAACCGCTTCATGATGCAGGCGCTGCTGCGCCGGCTCGGCGCTGACGTCACCGATCTCGGCATCCTGCCCGACGACCGCGCGACCATGGCCTCGGCCCTTCGCGATGCGGCGGCCCACCACGACCTCATCCTCACCTCGGGCGGGGTCTCGACGGGCGAGGAGGATCACGTCAAGGCGGCGGTGGAACAGGTGGGCAGCCTGACCTTCTGGCGGCTCGCCATCAAGCCCGGCCGCCCCGTCGCCATGGGCGTGATCCCCGCCGGCGGCGACGGCGAGGCCGCCGCCTTCATCGGCCTGCCCGGCAATCCCGTCGCCGTCTTCGTCACCTTCGCCCACGTCGTCCGGCCGTTCCTCACGGTCCTGGCGGGCGGCACCCCGGAGCGGCCGCTGGCGCTGCCCGTCCGCTGCGCCTTCCCCTACAGGAAGAAGGCCGGACGGCGGGAATATGTGCGGGTGGCGCTGCGGCGCGGCGCTGACGGGGCCGTCGAGGCGGTGAAGCACCCCCGTGACGGCGCCGGCGTCATCACCTCGCTCACCGAGACCGACGGCCTCGTGGAACTGCCCGAGGCGGTCGAGCGCGTTGCGGCCGGCGACACCGTCGCCTTCCTCTCCTACGCCCTGCTGCGCTGAGCCTTTAGGCCGCGGGAAAGCGGGCGAGGACGGTCTCGGCCTCGGCGAGGTCCTCGGGGCTGTTGGCGTTGAAGAAGGGATCGTAGGGGGCGGTCGGCCAGACGGCTTCGGCGATGCCGTGGCGCGCCGTCCAGCGGTCGATCTTTCGCAGGTCCTCCACCACCAGCGCATGGCGCAGATCCGCCGCCAGCGAAACCGGCCAGAGGCCGACGACCGGATGGGTCTGGTCGCCGGAACGGGCGCAGGCGAGCGGCATCCCCGCGGCCTCGCGCGCCTGATGGAGACGGGGGACGAGGTCCGCCGGCAGGAAGGGCGAATCGGTGGGGATCGACAAGAGCCAGCCCGTCTGCGGCCGATGTGCCGCCATCCATTCCAGCGCCGCCAGAATGCCGGCGAGCGGCCCGGCGAAGCCTTCCACGGTGTCCGCCACCACCGGCAGGCCGAGGCCCGAAAAGCGCGCGGGGTCGCCGTTGGCGTTGACGATGAGGCCGTCGCATTGCGGCGCGAGGCGTGCCACCGCGCGGTCGAGCAGGGTGACGCCCCCAAGCGTCTTCAGCGGCTTGTCGCCGCCGCCCATGCGCCGGGCGAGGCCGCCCGCCAGCAGCACGCCGAGGGTTTCGGGATGGGCCAAACGTTCAGTCCTCCGCGCCCTTGCGCCGGTGGCGCGCGCTCTCCTCCTCGACATAGGCGAGGTCCTGGTCGAAGACGATGCGGTCCTCGCCGGCCAGCGCCACGAAGCGCTTGCCCTTGGCCCGGCCGATCAGGGTGAGGCCGCACTGGCGCGCGAGCTCGACGCCCCAGGCGGTGAAGCCCGACCGCGAGACGAGGATGGGAATGCCCATGCGCACCGTCTTGATGACCATTTCCGAGGTCAGCCGCCCCGTCGTGTAGAAAATCTTGTCGGCGCCGCTCTCGCCGTGGCGGAACATCCAGCCGGCGATCTTGTCCACCGCATTGTGGCGGCCGACGTCCTCCATATAGACCAGCGGCTGGTCCTGCCGGCAAAGCACACAGCCATGGATGGCGCCAGCCTCGAGATAGAGGGAGGGCATGGTGTTGATGGCGTGGGTCAGCCGGTAGAGCCAGGAGGTGCGGAACTCCGCCTGCGGCAGGGTGATCTCCGACAGCGCCTCCATCAGGTCGCCGAAGGCGGTGCCCTGGGCGCAGCCCGACGTCTGGGTGCGCTTCCTCAGCTTCGCCTCGAAATTGGTGTGCTCTTCCGTGCGCACCACCACCACCTCGAGGTCCTCGTCGTACTCGACCTCGGTGACGACGTCGGTGGGCTTCAGCATGTTCTGGTTGAGCAGGTAGCCGATCGCCAGGTAATCCGGATAGTCGCCGATCGTCATCATGGTGACGATCTCCTGGGCGTTCAGATAGAGCGTCAGCGGCCGCTCGACCGTGACCGAGGTCTCGATCCGCTCGCCGCGTTCGTTGACGCCCGTCACCCGCTGGGTGAGGCGGGGATCGGCGGGGTTCGGAACGATGAGGGGCGGCGTTGCGGGCATGGCACCGGAGCTTGCGAGGTCGGCCGGTGCATAGCACGGCGCCGCGGCGCCGTGCCACGGTCGCGTCGTCGCTCCGGAGGTCTCACGCCCCCGTGTCGGAAGCGTTGGCGAAGAAGAGCTGCTGGCCGTTGATCTTGTAGTCGGCGATGGCCTTCTGACCCTCCGGCCCGACGATCCAGTCGATGAAGGCCTGGGCATCGGCCTGCTTGACGTGCGGGTGGCGCTGCGGGTTCACCAACATGATGCCGTACTGGTTGAACAGGCGCCGGTCGCCTTCCACGAGGATGTCGAGATCGCCGCGGTTGCGGAAGGAGAGCCAGGTGGCGCGGTCGGAGAGGACGTAGGCGTTCATGCCGCCGGCGGTGTTGAGCGCCGCGCCCATGCCCTGGCCGATCTCGCGATACCAGGTGCCGCGGGTGGCGGCGAGATCGATATTGGCCGCGCGCCACAGGGCGAGCTCGGCCTGGTGGGTGCCGGAGCGGTCGCCGCGCGAGACGAAGGGGGCGGCCTTCGTCTGGATGGCGGTCAGCGCTGCGGCGATGTCGCGCGAGCCCTTGATGCCGGCGGGGTCGGACTTCGGCCCGATGAGGACGAAGTCGTTGTACATGACCGGGCGCCGCGGCCCGCCGAACCCATCGGCGACGAATGTCTCCTCGGCCGCGCGCGCGTGCACGAAGACCACGTCGGCGTCGCCCCGCCGTCCTGTGTCGAGCGCCTGGCCGGTGCCCTGGCTGATGACGCGCACCTCGATGCCGGTCTTCGCCCGGAACAGCGGCAGCAGGTGGTTGAACAGGCCGGAATCGACCGTCGACGTCGTCGAGGCCACGGTGATGAAGCGGGTGCCCGTCTGCGCCTGGGCCGGGGCGGCCGGACGGGCGTCCTGGGCCAGGGCGGCGGCGCCGCAGGCGATGAGCGCGGCCGTCGCGGCCAGCAGATGCCTCTTGGTCAGCATGGTCGTCTCCTCAGGGTCTTCGGCGGGTCACCAGACGATGTCGCCGGCGATGAAGGCGCGGGCCTCGGGACTGTCCGGGCCGGTGAAGAAGGCGTGGGCCTCGGCGTCCTCGACGAGGCGCCCGCGGTGGAGGAACAGCACCCGGTCGGCGAGGCGGCGCGCCTGGCCCATGTCGTGCGTCGCCATGACCAGCGTCATGCCCTCGCCGCGCAGCGCCGCCAGCATCTCCTCGATCTGCCGGGTGGCGCCGGGGTCGAGCTGCGAGGTCGGCTCGTCGAGGAAGAGCACCTGCGGGCGCAGCGCCCAGGCGCGCGCGATGGCGAGGCGCTGCTGCTCCCCGCCCGACATCAGCCGCGCCGGCCGGTCGGCGAGGACGCCGAGGCCGAAGCGCTCCAGCGCCTCGGCGCAGCGCTCCGCCCGCTCGCCGCGCCCGAGCCCCGCCGCCGCCAGGGCATGGAGGATGTTGGCGCGGGCCGAGCGGCGCAGCATGACCGGCTTCTGGAACACCATGGCATGGCGCTTCACGCCGGCGATCGTCCCCAGCTCCGCCGCCCAGGAGACGGTTCCGGCGGCCGGCGTCAGCAGGCCGTGGCAGAGCCGCAGCGTCAGCGATTTGCCCGAGCCGTTGGGGCCGATCAGCACGGTGAGGCCGCCGCGCGCGACGGTGAAGCCGATGCGGTCGACCAGCCGTCGCCCGCCGGCTTCGAAGACGAGGTCGGTCACCGTCAGCGGCAGAATGGAGGGGGTGTCGCGCATGCCGCTCATCCCGCGAAGCGCGCGCCGACCCGGCTCGCGCCATAGGTGACGGCGTTGATGGCGAGCGTCAGCAGGATGAGGACCATGCCGAGACCGAGCGCCAGCGGCAGGTCGCCTTTCGACGTCTCCAGCGCGATGGCGGTGGTCATGGTGCGGGTGTAGCCGGCGATGTTGCCGCCGACGATGAGCACGGCCCCCACCTCGGCGCTGGCCCGTCCGAACCCGGCGAGGATGGCCGTGGCGAGGGCGAAGCGGCCGTCCCAGAGCAGGGTCGGGATGGCCCTGAAGCCCGCCAGGCCGAGGGAGGCGAGGTGCTCGCGATATTCGCCGTGGAGATCCTCGGTGAGCTGGCGGGTGATGGCGATCACGATGGGCAGCACGAGAAGCGCCTGCGCCACCACCATGGCTGTCGGCGTGAAGAGGAGGCCGAGGGCTCCGAGCGGTCCGGACCGGGACAGGACCAGGAAGACGAGCAGCCCGGCGACCACAGGCGGCAGCCCCATCAGCGCGTTGACCAGCACGATGACCGCGCCTCTGCCGGGAAAACGCGCCAGCGCCAGCAGGGCGCCGAGCGGCAGGCCGATCAGGGCGGCGATGGCGACCGCCGACAGCGTCACCGTCAGCGACAGGCCGACGATGGCGAGGAAGGCAGGGTCGCCGCCGAGGATGAGCCCCAGGGCGGCGCTGAAGGACTGGGCGAGGTCCACGGCGAGCAGGCTCCGAGGCAGATGCTTGCGCAATCTACAGATTTTGCGTAGGTAGAAGCAAATCCGGAATAAATGCGTTCCAGAGCATATTCATGCAGGATGATGTCTTCCTCACCACGGATGAAGCGGCCGCCTATCTCCGGCTGAAGGAGCGCAAGCTCTATGAACTCGTGGCGAACGGCGACGTCCCCTGTTCCAAGGTCACGGGCAAATGGCTCTTCCCCCGCGCCGCCCTCGACCGCTGGGTGGCGGCGGGCCTGGCGAAGCCCGACGGCTTCGTCGCCGAACCCGCGCCGCCCATCGTCGGCGGCAGCCACGATCCCCTGCTGGAATGGAGCCTCCGGCAATCCGCCTCGGGCCTCGCGCTCCTCGCCGAAGGGTCTGAGTCCGGCCTCGATCGGCTGGAGCGCAACGAGGTGGCCGCCGCCGCCATCCACCTGCACGGCGAGGGGGACGACGAGGCGGCCAACATCGCGGGCGTCGCCGCCCGCGCCGGTCTGCACGACGCCGTGGTCATCGGCTTCGCGCGCCGGGAACAGGGATTTCTGGTCGCCGCGGGCAACCCCCTCGGCCTCGGCACCCTCGCCGACGTGGCCCGGCGCGAGGCCCGCATCGGCCTCAGGCCCACGGGTGCCGGCGCCCAGCTCCTGCTCGCGGCGGTGGCGGCGCGCGCCGGCCTCGCCCTCGAGAGTCTGCGCCGCGCCCCCGTGGCCTATCCGACCGGCCCCGACCTCGCCCTGGCGATCCGCGGCGGGGAGATCGATTGCGGCATCGCCACCCGGGCGGTCGCCGCCATGCACGGGCTCGACTTCGTGCCGCTGGTCTGGGAGCGCTTCGATCTCGTCCTGCGCCGCCGCACCTTTTTCGAGCCTCCGGCCCAGCGGCTCTTCGGCTTCCTGCGCGAACCGGCCTTCACCCGCCGCGCCGAGGCGCTGGGCGGCTACGATGTCGCGTCGGCGGGCATCGTGCGACTGAACCGGTGACTTGTCGCCGCCATGCCCCATATGACGCTCATGTCGTCCCCATCCGCCCTCCGTCCGCTCGATGAGGTCCTCGCGCGCCTGCTCGCCGGGCTGCACCCCGTCGCAGCCGAACTCCTCCCGGTGGCGGATGCCGCGGGATGGGTCGCGGCCGCGACGCTGCGGGCACCGGCGGCCGTGCCTGTCCGGCCGCTCGCCCTGCGCCGCGGCATCGCGGTCGCCAGCGCCGGCCTCATCGGCGCCTCGCCTCACGCGCCGATCCTGCTGGCCGCGCCGCCGCCCCCGGTGTTGTCCGGGGACGAGTTGCCCGCCGGCGCCGACGCGGTGCTGCCCGCCGATGCTGTGGCGGCGAGCGGCCCCTTCCACGAGATCGGCCAGCCGGCCTATCCGGGCGAGGGCGCGGCCCTGGCCGGCAGCGACCTTGCCGCCGACGCGGCGATCGTCGCCGCGGGGACGACGATCACGGCCGAGGCGGTTCTCGCTCTGACGCTTGCCGGCATCGCCAGCGTCTCGGTCCGCCGCCCGCGTGTCGCCGTCACCGGCGAGGCGGACGGTCCTGCGGCCGCCTGGCTGCGGGCGTGGCTGGCGCAGGCGGGCTGCATGGTCACGGAGGCCCTGCCCGCCGATCTCGTCCTCCGGCTCGCCCGCGACCCGGCCGAACACGCTCCCGGGGCGGGCCCGGCGCTCCAGCCCGGCGGCGAGGCTGTGCTCGTCCTCGACGCGGATCGCCGCACCCTGGTCCTCTCGCCCCGGTTCGACGCCCTCGCCGCGGGGCTCTTCGCGCTGGTGATGCCCTTCCTCGCCGCCGCCGCCGGGCGTGGCCTGCGCTCCCTCTCCCGTCCGCTCACCCGCAAGATCGTCTCGCAGGTCGGCCTTGCCGATCTCGCCCTGCTGCGCGCCACCGCGGAGGGCTGGGAGCCGCTCGGCGTCGGGCGGATCACGCTCGCGGCGCTTCTCGCGGCCGATGCCGTCGCCGTCCTCGGCCCCGCCAGCGAAGGCGCCGCCGCCGGATCCATGCTCGCCGCCATGCCCCTCACGGAGCCCTTCGAACCGCGATGACCCCCAGCGCCGCCACCGTGCAGGACCAGTTCCTGCAAGTCCTGTCCCGCGACGAGGCCGTCGCGCGTTTCCGCGCCGCGCTGCAGTCGCGGCCGGTGGGCGTCGAGACCGTGGCACTCGACGCGCTGGCCGGCCGCGTTCTCGCCGAAACCATCGCCGCGCCGGTCGACACGCCGCCCTTCGACCGGTCCGTGGTCGACGGCTTCGCGGTCCGCGCCGCCGATGTCGCCGCCGCCTCCGAAGGCGCGCCGGTCCTGCTCGCCCTCAACGACGAGACGATCGCCTGCGGCACCGCGCCCCGGCTGACGGTCGCCGTCGGCACGGCCACCCCCATCGCCACCGGCGGCCCCGTGCCGCGCGGAGCCGACGCCGTGGTGATGATCGAGCACACCACGCTGGAGGCGGATGGCCGCCTGGCCGTGGGGCGCGCCGTGGGGCCCGGCCAGAACATCGCCTTCGCCGGCTCCGACATCGCCCGCGGCGAGACCCTGCTGCGCCGCGGCACCGTGGTCGGCGCGCGCGAGATCGGCATGCTGGCCGCCGTCGGCGCGGCCACGGCGACGGTCTGGCGGAAGCCGCGCGTCGCCGTCATCTCCACCGGCGACGAACTGGTGGCGCCGGGCCAGCCGCTGCGGCCCGCCGCGATCTACGATTCCAACGGCCCCATCGTCGCCGCGGCGCTGGAGGAGAACGGCTGCATCGCCGTCCGCTTCGGCGCCGTGCCCGACGTCGCCGCGGCGCTGGAGGCGGCGATCCGCCAGGCCCACGCCGGCTGCGACGCCGTCATCCTGTCCGGTGGCACCTCCAAGGGCGCGGGCGACCTGACCTACCGCATCGTCGGGGCGCTGGGCGCACCGGGCATCGTCGCCCACGGCGTCGCCCTGAAGCCGGGCAAGCCGCTCTGCCTCGCCGTCTGCGACGGCAAGCCCGTGGTCGTCCTGCCGGGCTTTCCGACCTCGGCCATGTTCACCTTCCACGACATCGTCGCGCCGGTGCTGCGCATTCTCGCCGGCCTGCCGGAACGGGCGGAGACGGCCGTCACCGCCCGCGTGCCGGCACGCATCCCCTCCGATCTTGGCCGCACCGAATTCGTCATGGTGGCGCTGTCCGACGGCGCCGACGGGCTGGTCGCCTATCCCGTCGGCAAGGGTTCGGGTGCGGTGACCGCCTTCAGCCAGGCCGACGGCTTCCTCGCCATCGACGCGCTGAGTGAGGCCATGCCCGCCGGCACCGAGACCACGGTGACGCTGTTCGCCCCCCATGTCGCCCCGCCCGACCTCGCCGTCATGGGCAGCCATTGCACCGGCCTCGACGCGGTCGTCGAGCGCCTCGCCGCCCGGGGGATCACCGCGCGCTCGCTGGCGCTCGGCAGCCTCGGGGGTCTCTCGGCCCTCAGGCGCGGCGAATGCGACGTCGCCCCCATCCACCTGCTGGATCCCGCCACCGGCCGCTACAACACGCCCTTCCTGACCGCCGAGATGCGCCTGGTGCCCGGCTGGCGACGCATGCAGGGCATCGTCCACCGCGCCGACGATCCCCGCTTCGCGGGCGCCGCGACGCCCGAGGCGGCGCTCGCCGCCGCCCTCGCCGATCCCCACTGCCTGATGGTCAACCGCAACACCGGCGCCGGCACGCGGGTGCTGCTGGACGGGCTCCTCGCCGGCCGCACGCCGCCCGGCTACTGGAACCAGCCGCGCTCCCACAATGCCGTCGTCGCCGCCGTCGCCCAGGGCCGCGCCGACTGGGGTGTCGCAATCGCCGCCGCCGCCCGGCCTCTCGGTCTCGGCTTCATTCCGCTGGCGGAAGAGCACTACGATTTCGCCGTGGCGCGCGCGCCGCGCCGCCCGGACGTGCTCGCGCTGTTCGAGGAGGCCGTCGCCGATGCGGGCGAGGCGCTGCGCGCCCTCGGGTTCACGCCGGCCGGCGACGGGCGGGACCGGTTCAGAGCTGATTAAGACATCTGCGTCATCCTGACCCAAAGGTCATGGTGGATGACAACGCCGTTCGACGAAGCCCTGAAGCCGATCAATTCCATGATCGGCGCTCTCGCGCCCAAGCTGCGCGGGGCGCTGGTGGAGGAGCTCGTTGACGAGATCACGCGCGAGCGGCTCGACGCTGAATCGCGCAAGGCCCTCGTCCTCGACAACATCGTCGCCGAAGCCCTGCGCGATGCGCCCATGCCGAGCCGGGTGCGCGCATCGCCGCGCCTCGCCCGCTGCGCCGGCACCCTGCCGGAGGCCGCCACCACGCTCGCCTGCGACGTCATCGCCGTCGCCGAGGCCATCCTCAACGCTCCCGACCTGCCCGACGAGATCATGCTGCGGGTCTGCGCGCCGGACCGTCAGGAGCACATGCAGATCATCGCCAAGCGGCAGAAGGTCTCCGCCCTCCTCGCCCGCGCCATCGTCGAGATGGGCGAGGCGGCGACCGTGGTGACGCTGGTGCGCAATCCCGGCGCGCAACTGACCACGGACGGCTTCGCCGAGATCGTGGCGCGCCATGGCGCAGACCCCACCGTGCGGTCCATGCTGACCCAGCGCGCCGATTGCCCGGCCGATCTGGCGACGAAGTTCGGCGCCGCCGTCTCCCGCGACGTGCCGAGCGGCGACGAGCTTCTCGAGCAGCTCCAGGCCCTCGCCGAGGAGCGGCAGATCGTCCCCGCCATGGACCTCCTCATGCGCTGCATCGGCCGCGACCGCGACGCCGGCCGCAAGATCCTCGAGCGCGACGACGAGAAGGCGCTCGGCGCCATCTGCCACATCGCCGGCGTCGATGCCGAGACCTATGAGATACTGGTTCACGCCTGGCGCGTCACCGCGGGCAAGCCGCTCACCGACGTCCACAAGGCGCCGGTGCGCTTCCGCCTCATGCGCCCGGCCGAGATCGACAGGGTGATTTCCCGCCTGCCGCTGGCGCGCATGCGCGCCAGCGAGGCCCTTCCCGCCTGACCCCTATTCGGCGGCGGCCTGGTAGCGCTGCAGCGGCAGCCCCAGATCCATCCACACCTGCATGAGCGCGCCGGCGAGGTCGTCGATCATCGCATCGGTATGGGCGGGGCCCGGGGTGATCCTGAGCCGCTCGGTGCCCTTCGGCACGGTCGGATAGTTGATCGGCTGAATGTAGATGCCGTGCTCGGCGAGGAGCCGGTCACTCGCCGCCTTGCACTTCTCCGCGTCGCCCACCAGCACCGGCACGATGTGGGTGCTCGACGTCATCACCGGCAAGCCGGCCAGCGACAGCACGCGCTTGGCGCGCGCCGCCTGGCGCTGCTGCATGTCGCGCTCGATGGAGGAGGTCTTGAGGTGGCGGATGGCGGCGGCGGCGGCCGCGGCGATGGCCGGCGGCAGGGCGGTGGTGAAGATGAAGCCGGCCGCATGGCAGCGCACCGCGTCGATCACCGCGGCCGAGCCGGCGATATAGCCGCCCATCACGCCGAAGGCCTTGCCGAGCGTACCCTCGATGACGTCGAGCCGGCCCATCTGGCCGTCGCGCTCGGCGACGCCGGCACCGCGCGGTCCGTACATGCCGACGGCATGCACCTCGTCGATATAGGTCATGGCGCGGTGGCGCTGGGCGAGATCGCAGATGGCGGCGATCGGCGCCACGTCGCCGTCCATCGAATAGACGCTCTCGAAGACGATCAGCTTGTTGCGCTCGGGTCCCGCCGCGACCAGCAGCTCCTCGAGATGGGCGAGGTCGTTGTGGCGGAACACCACGCGTTCGCAGCCCGACTGGCGCACGCCCTCGATCATCGAGTTGTGGTTCAGCGCGTCGGAGAGAATGAGGCAGTCGGGCAGCAGCCTGGCGATGGTCGAGATGCCGGCCTGGTTGGAGATGTAGCCCGAGGTGAAGACGAGGGCGGCCTCCTTGCCGTGCAGGTCGGCGAGTTCGCGCTCCAGCTCGACGATCGGATGGGAGGTGCCGGAGATGTTGCGCGTGCCGCCGGCCCCCGCGCCCATGGTGCGGGCGGTCTCGGCCATGGCCTCGACGACGCGCGGATGGTGTCCCATGCCGAGATAGTCGTTGGAGCACCAGATGACGACGTCGCGCGGCCCCTGCGGCGAGTGCCAGGTGGCCTGCGGGAACTTGCCGACCTTGCGTTCCAGATCGGCGAAGACCCGGTAGCGGCGTTCATCCTTCAGGCGGGAGACCGCGGTCTCGAAGAAATGGGCGTAGGTCATGGCTCGTCGATCCGTGCGAGCCCCGGCGAGAGGTCGGGGGGACTTCAAATGTGCCGGAACACATCCGCTGCGGCCTTGACGTCGATCAAGGGCTTGGGCCGCTCTCTAGCATCGTTCCAATCGGCCTCGCCATGGGCCGAAGGTCGCGCCGCCTCACAAACCGTTGATGCGCATCAGCGCCTGGAAATGCTTGGTCGCCTGGTAGTCGAGGACCTGCATCCATTCGCGCGCCGTCTGCTTCGCCTGTTCGGCCGGGATGATCTTCAAGGGCAGGCCCGTCGACATCGCCAGCACCTGCTGGCGGCAGGCGCGCTCCAGGTAATAGAGGTCGTCGAAGGCTACCGCCACCGTCGGCCCGCCGATGGTGACGCCGTGATGCTCGAGGAAGATCACGTCGGCATGCGGGTTGTCCTTCTGCGCCTGGGCGATGCGCTCGCCCTCCTCGGCGTTCAGCGCCACGCCGCCGAAGCCCTGATAGGCGGTGCGGTCGAGGAAGCGGCAGGCGGTCTGGTGGGCCATTTCCAGCCGTCCGCCCTCCACCATGGTCAAGGCCGTGGCATGGGGCATGTGGACGTGCAGGATCGCCTGGTGGCGCGGATTGGCGCGATGCCCGGCGATGTGGATGTTGCGCGCAGTCGCCTCCACCTCGCCCCAGCCCTGATGGATCGTGCCCTCGCCGTCGATCAGCAGCAGGTCGTCGGGACGCATCTCGCCCCAATGGATGCCGTAGGGGTTGATGAGGTAGCGCTCGTCCGGACCGGGCACGACGACCGAGAAATGGTTGCAGATGCCCTCGTTGAGGTCGAAGCGCGCCGCGAGCCGCAGCGCGGCCGCGAGTTCCCGCCTCAGGGTGGTGATGTCCGCGACGGCACTCATGGCTCTCTCCAGGACGCCCCGTGCCCGGGGCTCTTCAGAAACGAAAACGCCTGCGAATGGATCGCAGGCGTCGGTGACGTTGCCGGGGCCCGCCGAAGGCGGCAAGCCTCATTTCGGCGCGAGCACCATGATCATCTGGCGGCCTTCAAGCCGCGATTCCTGCTCGACCTTGGCGATGTTGACCGTATCGGACTTGACGCGGTCGAGAACCCTGACGCCGAGGTCCATATGCGCCATCTCGCGGCCGCGGAAGCGCAGGGTCACCTTCACCTTGTCGCCTTCCTCGAAGAAGCGCTTCATCGCCTTCATCTTGGTGTCGTAGTCGTGGTCGTCGATGCCGGGACGCAGCTTGATCTCCTTGACCTCCACCGTCTTCTGGTTACGGCGGGCCTCGGCGGCCTTCTTCTGCTCCTGGAACTTGAACTTGCCGTAGTCCATGATCTTGCAGACGGGGGGCACGGCGTTCGGGGCGACCTCGACGAGGTCGAGCCCGGCCTCCACGGCCATCTGGACGGCATCGCGCGTCTGGATCACGCCGCGGTTCTCGCCCTCGGCATCGATCAGCTGGACTTCGCGGACACGGATCATGTCGTTGATGCGCGGCCCGTCACGCTCGACGGGGGCGGCGGCTCTCATGGGTCTGCGAATGGGGGCGTCTCCTTCAGACGTTGACGGGGCCGGACCGGGGGCGGCCGCGTTCCCCTGTGGAGAAGAACGCCGGCCGATCCCTGATGATCCGGAGGGTGGCGAAGATCGGTAGAATTGCAGAGGAAGTCAATGGTTCGCCGCATTTTCGCCGGCGGCCTTGCCCTTATACCACAGCCGTGGTCAGGCAGGGGCGACCGTGACCGCCTGCTGCCGGAGCCTGCCGCCATGACCAGCCTTCCCGATCCCTCCTACCTGACGGTGGGAACCGGCCCCGCCGCGCGCCGCATCTCCTGGCGCCGCATCGAGGGTCGCGGCCCCGCCATCGTCTGGCTCGGCGGCTTCAAGTCCGACATGAAGGGCACCAAGGCCGAGGCGCTTTCCGCCTTCGCGGCGCGCACCGGCCGCGCCTTCCTGCGCTTCGACTATTCCGGCCACGGCGAATCGGACGGCGATTTCGAGGAGGGCACCATCTCCCGCTGGGCCGAGGAGGCGGCGGCCGTGGTCGCTCTCGCGGGCCCTCGGCCCATTCTCGTGGGATCCTCCATGGGCGGCTGGATCTCGCTCCTCGTCGCCCGCGCCATGGCCGCGCCGCCGACCGCCATGGTGCTGATCGCGCCGGCGCCGGACTTCACCGAGGCGCTGATGTGGCCGGCCTTTTCCGAGGAGGTCCGGCAGACCATCATGACCGAGGGCCGCTGGGTGCGCCCCTCGGCCTATGACGAGGGCGGCTATCCCATCACCCGCGCCCTCATCGAGGACGGCCGCCGCAACCTCGTCCTCACCGGCCTGGTCGAGACCGGCTGCCCCGTCCACATCCTCCAGGGCATGGAGGACCCGGACGTGCCGTGGCGCCACGCCATGCTGCTCGCCGAGAAGATCGCCCGCGACGACGTGGTGGTGACGCTCGTCAAGGATGGCGATCATCGCCTCTCCCGCCCCGAGGACATCGCCCGACTGGAGGAGATCGTCGCGGCCGTCGGCTGATCGCGGGTTGATTCCATTATCCGAGAATGATAGTCTCAAATCATGGATAGCCCCGCCGACACGACGGACCAGCTCGATCAGATCGTCGCCCAGCGGGTGCGCGAGCTGCGTGCCGCCAAGGGCCTGACCCTCGACCAGCTTGCCGCGCTCTCCGGCGTCTCGCGCGCCATGATCTCGCGGATCGAACGGGCCGAGGCGAGCGCCACCGCGGTGCTCCTGGTCAAGCTCGGCGCCGCCCTCGGCGTCACCCTCGCCGCCCTCTTCGAGAAGCCGCAGCCCCAGCCAGACCCGGTGCGCCGCGCTGCGGCCACCGCGGTGCGCACCGATCCCGAGACGGGCTACACCCGCCGCAACGTCGCTCCCCCCAACGCCTCCGGCACCGACATCGTCGAGGTCATGCTCCCCGCCGGCAAGCGCGTCGCCTACGACAACATCGTCGTCATCCCCGTCGAGCAGTTCGTCTGGGTCTTCGAGGGAACGCTGACCCTCACCTATGGCGGGCTGGCGACGGATCTCGGGCCCGGCGACTGCCGGGTCATGCGGCTCGACACGCCGCTCGTCTTCGAAAACCGGACCGACGCGCCCGCGCGGTACTGTGTGGTGCTCGTTCCCCACGCCATGCCAGCGGGTCTGCGCCGATGATCATGATCGAGACCCTCGACGCCGCGGCGGCGCGGCGCCACATCCCCGCTCTCGCCGAGGTGCTCGTCGACTGCGTCGCCAACGGCGCCTCCGTCAGCTTCATGAAGCCCTTCGGCCAGGCGGACGGCGAAGCCTTCTTCGCCAAGGTCGCCGACAGCGTCGCCGCCGGCGACACCGTCCTCGTCGCTGCCTTCCTCGGCGACCGCGTCATCGGCACCGCCCAGCTCGGCCTCGACATGCCGCCGAACCAACCCCACCGGGCGGAGGTGAAGAAGATGCTGGTCCACTCCGACGGGCGGCGCCAGGGCATCGCGGGCTCCATGCTGCGGCGGATCGAGGAGGAATCGCTGAAGCGCGGGCGCAAGCTCCTCATCCTCGACACGGCGAGCGAGGAGGCCAAGCGCGTCTATGAGCGCGGTGGCTGGTCACGCTTCGGCTTCGTGCCCGACTTCGCCCTGCTGCCCGACGGCGGCCTCTGCGACACCACCTATTATCTGAAGGACCTGTCGCCGCCGCGCGGCACGCCGGTCTCCACCGCCACGGTGCGCGACGCCGCGGAAGCGGACATGCCGGCCATACTCGACATCGTCAATCACGCCATCGCCACCAGCACGGCGATCTGGTCCGACGAGCCGGTCGACCTCGCCAGCCGCCACGCCTGGCTGGAGGATCGCCGTGCTGCGGGCAGCCCCGTCCTCGTCGCCGAAGACGACGGCGAGGTGGTCGGCTTCGGCTCCTACCTGCAGTTCCGCGCCTGGTCCGGCTACCGGCACGCGGTCGAGCATTCCGTCTATGTGCGCGACGACCGGCGCGGCTCCGGCGTCGGCTCCCTCCTCATCGGCGCGCTGCTGGCGCGGGCGCGGGCCGACGGCAAGCAGGTGATGATCGGCGGCATCGAGGGCCGCAACATCGCCTCGCTCCGGCTGCACCGCCGCGCCGGCTTCATCGAGGTCGGCCGCATGCCGGGCATCGGCGAGAAATTCGGCCGCAAGCTCGACCTGGTCTTCGTGCAGAAGCAGATCGTCTACGGCGCGCCGTAGCGGTGCAGGTTGGCGCCATTGGCGCGCAGCCAGGCCTTTGCCGCCTCCATGCCGGGACACAGGTCCCGCACGATGCGCCAGAACCGCGGCGAGTGGTTCATCTCGCGCAGGTGCGCCACCTCGTGGGCGGCGAGATAGTCGAGCACGAAGGGCGGCGCCAGGATCAGCCGCCAGGAATAGTTGATGGCACCGGACGAGGAGGCCGAGCCCCAGCGACTCGCCTGGTCGCGGATGCCGATGCGCGTCACCTTCACTCCCAGCCTCTCGGCATAGAGCCGCGTCGCCGCCTCGAGGTCCTTGCGCGCCTCGCGCTTCAGGAAGTCCTGAACGCGGCGCGACAGGAAGGCGGCGTCGCCGGCCACCAGAATGGCGCCGTCCTCCACCCAGCAGGTGCCGCGCCGGCCGGGGCAATGGACCACCGTGTGGGGCACGCCGCGCAGCGGCACCACCGCCCCTTCCGCGAAGCCGAGCGCCTCAGGAATGCGGTTGAGGCGGGTGGCGATCCAGGCGCCGTGCCGCTCGGCGAAGCCCACCGCGTCGGCGAGCTTCGCCCGAGCCGGCATGGACAGCACGGCGTCGCGGCTGGCGGCACGCACCCTTAGCGTGAAGCGGCGCGCCTGCGGCAGCCGGCGCAGCTCCACGGCATAGGGCACGCCCTCGTGCGACACGGTGATCGCCGACGGGTCGGGCTCGCGCTGGAACAACCTGCGGATGATGGACATGGCGGCGACTTTATCCGAGTCGGCGGGCCCCAGGCCAGCGACGGCGGTGCCGTCGCGACGCCTGCTGCCACGCCCCGGCCACGAGGCCGGCTCGGGCGGTCAGTGGCCCTTGGCCGCTTCGCCGCGACCGCCGCGGATCATCTTGAGCACCGTGGAGGCCGTGGAGGCCTTCTCCTTAGCCGCCGGCTTGGCGGCCTGCGCCTTGCGGTAGGCGTGGGTGCGCATGAAGTCCATGACGCGCGGCGCGATGTCGGCGCGGAAGCGCGAGCCGTTGAACACGCCGTAATGGCCGACCGCCGGCTGCAGATGGTGATGGCGCATGTCCTCGGGGATCGAGGTAGCGAGGCTGTGGGCGGCCAGCGTCTGTCCACCGCCGGTGATGTCGTCCTTCTCGCCCTCGACGGTGAGCAGCGCGACGCGGCGGATCGCCTTGGGGTCCACCGGCCGGTCGCGGTGCATCATGATGCCGCGCGGCAGGTGGTGCTCGACGAAGACCCGCTCGATGGTCTGCAGGTAGAACTCGGCGGTGAGGTCCATGACGGCGAGATACTCGTCGTAGAACTCGCGGTGCTTCTGCGCGCCGTCGCCGTCGCCCTTGACGAGGTTGCGGAACAGCTCGCGATGGGCGTCGACGTGGCGGTCGAGATTCATCGACATGAAGCCGTTGATCTGCAGGAAGCCCGGATAGACCGGCCGCATCGTGCCCGGATGCGGGAAGGGCACGGTGGTGATGACGTTGCGGCGGAACCACTCGGTGCCGCGCTCCTCGGCGAGCTTGTTCACCGCCGTCGGGTTGGAGCGCGTGTCGATCGGCCCGCCCATCAGCGTCAGCGTCGTCGGCACGTAGGGATCGTCCTCCGCCTCCATGCGCGACACCGCCATGAACACCGGCACGGCCGGCTGGCAGACCGCCATGACATGGGTGTCGGGGCCGAGGAAGTGGAGCATGGAGACGATGTAGTCGACATAGTCGTCGAGGTCGAAGCGCCCCTCCGACATCGGCACCATCCGGGCATCGGCCCAGTCGGTGATGAAGACCTCGTGATTGGGCAGGAAGGTCTCGACCGTGCCGCGCAGCAGCGTGGCGTAATGGCCGGACATCGGCGCGACGATGAGGACCTTCGGGTCCGGCTTGTGCCGGGCGGGAAGCGCGCGCTGGAAATGGAGGAGGTCGCAGAAGGGGCGCTTCCAGACGACGGCCTCGGTGACGGCCACCCGCTCGCCGCCGACCAGCGTCGTCGGCAGGCCGAAGTCCGGCTTGCCGTAACGCCGCGTCGCCCGCTCGAACAGCTCGGCGCCCGCCGCCATCTGGCGGGCCATCGGCATGTGGGAGAAGGGGTTGACGGGATTGTTCAGCGCCAGCCGGGTCGCATCCGCCATGGCCCGATAGGGCGACAGCATGGCGTGGGTGGCTTCATACCAGTGGTAAAGCACGCAAATGCCTCCGGGGACGGGAGGATTGGTCCAGTTCGCCTCTGTCCGTCCGGCGACCTGTCGGGTCTGACCTCCAGAAAGGCCTGACGGACCCGCAAAGTTCCAATCTCGATTGCTGCACTGCCGAAATTTGTAACGGACCTGCGACAACTTGTGCAACCCGAGCCTGCGGGACAGACCGTTAACCCCTCGTGAACGTGGTATTGCGGTGACATGAGACGAAAGGCGAGGGGATCACTCGCCGCTGGAGAGCAGGCTGCCGGCCTCCCGCGCCTTGTCCAGCAGCGCAGCGAAGGCGAAGGCCGCCGCGACGATCCAGACCACGTTCAGGGCGGTGGCCGCCGCCAGGTGGTCGAGCCTGAGGACACCCTGCGACAGCACCGCGCGCATGCCCTCGAAGACATGGGTCGGCGGCAGGGCGAGGGCGACGGGCTTCAGCCAGGCCGGCAGCACGCTCAGGGGGTAGTAGACGCAGCACAGCGGCCAGAACACGAACATGATGGTCCAGGCGAGGCTCTCCGCCCCGAGGCCGTGGCGCAGGATCAGGCCGCAGACGACGAGGCCGACCGCCCAGCCGGTGACCACCAGCAGCGCGAAGAAGGCGGCGAAGCCGATCCCCAGCCGCGCGAGGTCGAAGCCGAAGAAGGCGATGGCGAGGATGGTGGCGGGGATCATGCCGACGGCGAGGCGGGCGAGGCTCATCACCATCAGGGCGACGACGAATTCGGCCGGCCTCAGCGGGCTCATCAAGAGGTTGCCGAGATTGCGCGACCAGACCTCCTCGAGGAACGACACCGAAAAGCCGATCTGGCCGCGGAACAGAACCTCCCAGAGGAGCAGGCCGGAGACCAGCGCCCCGCCGACGAAGAGCGTGGTGCCGGAGGCGCTCGTCGCATAGGTCTGCAGGAAGCCCCAGGTCAGGAGATTGAGCACCGGCCAGTAGACGAGTTCCAGCAGCCGCGGCCAGGACGAGGCGAGCAGGTAGAGATAGCGCAGGCACAGCGCCCCGACGCGCCGGACGGAAAAGCTCATGCCGCCCTCACCGCCGCCATGAAGGCTTCGAGCTTCACCGGATCGAGACGCCCGTCGGTCCTCACCCCCGAGCACAGATCGACGCCGAAGGGCCGCACCCTCGCGATGGCCTCGCCGACATTGGCCTCCGTCAGGCCGCCGGCGAGGAAAACCGGCCGGCGAGTCGCCTGCACGAAGGCGCAGCTCACCTCCCAGTCGTGGGTGCGGCCGGTGCCCCCGAGTTCGCGCATCGTGCCGCCGGGCTTGCCGGAATCGAGCAGGAAGGCGTGCACATAGGGCTCGTAGCGCGGGATCAGCTCCAGCGCCGATGGCCCCTCCACGTGAATGACCTGCACCCGCCGCACCGCCGGCATGGCCACGGCGAGGATGGCGATCTCCGAGGGGTCGATATGGTCGACGATCTGGATCGTGCCGGCGCCGCAATGGCGCAGGTGATCGGCCATCGCCAGGCCGGTCAGGTGCGAGCTCAAGAGGAAGGTGGCGACGGGCGGCGGCACCTCCGCGGTGATGGCCCGGATCGTCGCATCGTCCGCTGCGCCGGAGCCGGGCGGCGAGGCCGCGACCATGCCGAGGGCGTCGGCGCCGGCGGCGATCGCCATCTCGGCTTCCGCGAGCGAGGAGATGCAGCAGATCTTGACGCGGGTGCGGGCGCTCACGACACGGCCTCCCTTCGTCCCCGCGCCACGTCGAGGAAGACCTCCTCGAGATTGCTGCGCCCGTAACGGCGCACCAGCTCGGCCGGCGCCGCATCGTCCTCGATGCGGCCCTGCTTCAGCATGATGACCCGGTCGCACAGCCGCTCCACCTCGCCCATGTTGTGCGAGGCGAGCAGGATGGCCGCCCCGCGGCGGTCGCGGTAGCGCTCGAGATGGCCGCGGATCCAGTCGGCGGTGTCCGGGTCGAGCGAGGCGGTCGGCTCGTCCAGCAGCATCACCTCCGGCTCGTTGATCAGCGCCTTGGCCAGCGCCACGCGGGTCTTCTGCCCGGCCGAGAGCTTGCCGGACGGCCGGTCGAGCAGCCCGTCGAGGTCGAGGTCGGCGGCGAGCGCGGCGATCCGGCCGGCGAGATCCTTCACGCCGTAGAGCATGCCGAAGACCGTGAGGTTCTGCCGGACGGTGAGACGATGCGGCATGTCCACGTAGGGGCTCTCGAAATTCATCCGGTGCAGCACGTCGTGGCGCCGCCGCACCATGTCCGTCCCCAGCACGGTGACGGTTCCCGCGCTCGGCAGGACCAGCCCCATGATCATGCCGATGGTGGTCGACTTGCCCGCGCCGTTGCCGCCGAGCAGGGCGGTGGTCGACCCCGGCGCCACGGCGAAGCTCAGCCCGTCCACGGCCCGGACGGGTCCGTAGTCCTTGACCAGGTCCTTCACGGCGATGGCGGCGGGTGGGCTCATGGGCGATCACATGGGGCGGCTGCCGGGCGAGGGCAAATCAAAAGCGCTGATGAAAAACACCACCGCGCGCAAGGCCGCCCTGTCGCCCGCCGGCTTGACCCCAAACCGCCCGGCGCGCAAGCGTTCTCTCCCGTCCTCCGCCGCACCTCATGATCATCGTCTTCGGCTCCATCAACATCGACCTGGTCGCGCGCGTCGGCGTCCTGCCGCGCGCCGGCGAGACCGTGGCGGGGCCGGGCTACGAGGTCATCCCCGGCGGCAAGGGCGCCAACCAGGCGCTGGCCGCCCGCCGCGCCGGGGCCGAGGTCGCCCTGGTCGGAGCAGTCGGGCGCGACGGCTTCGCGGAGCCCGCCCTCTCCCTCCTCGGCGGGGCGGGTATCGACCTCGCGGGTGTCGCGCCGGTGGACGCCCCGACCGGCGTCGCCTTCATCGCCGTCGATCCTGCGGGACAGAACCAGATCGTCGTCGCCGCCGGCGCCAATGCGGCGGTCAGGGCTGCGGCGCTGGACCGGCTGGCGCCGGCGCCGCGCGACACGCTGCTCATGCAGTGGGAGGTGCCGGAGGCGGAGATCCTCGCCGCCGCCCGCTGGGCCCGCGCCCGCGACCTGCGCGTCATGCTCAACCGCGCCCCGGCGGGGCCCGTTTCGGCGGACCTCGCCGCATTGCTCGACATCGTCGTCGTCAACGAACACGAGGTGCTGGCGCTCGGCGCCGGCCTCGGCGTGACCGGCGAGCCCGACGCCGTGGCCGCCGAACTCTCGGCCCGCCACGGCCTCGCGGTCGCCGTTACGCTCGGAGCCGAGGGCGCCGTCTGCTGGGCCGACGGCATCCGCCACGAATCCCCCGCCTATCCGGTCGAGGTGGTCGACACCACCGCCGCCGGCGACACGTTCTGCGGGGCGCTCGCCGCCGCCCTCGACCGCCGCCGCGGCCTCGAGACCGCCATCGAGTTCGCCGCCGCCGCCGGCTCCCTCGCCTGCGCCCGGCCCGGAGCCCAGACCAGCATTCCCGAGCTCGCCGCCATCGAAGCGGCGGCTGCCATCCTGGCGGAGCAGAGAAACCCGCCGCATCGGAGGACGACCCCATGACCCGCAACCGCATCAAGCGCCGCGCCCTGGCGGGCGAGAAACTCCTCGGCGCCTGGGTGTTTTCCGGCGCGCCCGCGGTCTGCGAGACCTATGCTCTGGCCGGCTACGACATCGTGCTGATCGACGCCGAGCACACGCCCATCGACATGGCCGAGACGCTCGCCTGCGTGCGCGCGGTGGAGGCGGGCGGGGGCGATGCCATGGTGCGCGTCCCGAGCCACGACTTCGGCATGTTCAAGCGGATGCTGGATGCCGGCATCCATTCGCTGATGGTGCCGATGATCGACACCGTGGACCAGGCGAAGGGCATCATCGCCTCCTGCCTCTATCCGCCGCGCGGCCGCCGCGGCTATTCGGCTTCCGTCGCCCGTTCCGGCCTCTACGGCTTCGACGAGGACTATATCGACACCGCCCACGAGGACACGTTCCTGGCCCTCCAGGTGGAGAGCGACCTCGCCTCGCAGAACGCCGCCGCCATGGCCGCGCTACCGGGCGCCGACTGCCTCTTCATCGGCGCCAATGACCTCGCCGGATCCCTCGGCAAGCTCGGCCGCCTCACCGAGCCGGACGTGCTGGCGAGCATCGACCGGGCGGCGGAGGCGACGCTGAAGGCCGGCAAGGTGCTCGGCACCATCCCGATCCCGGGCCGTGATCCGCTCGCGCTCGCCGAGCGCGGCTACGGCATCGTCATCGGCGAATGCGACATGGCGGCGGTCAGGGCCGGCGCCGTCGCCGACCTCGCGCGCAACAAGGCGAAGTTCCCCGGCCGGCGCTGATCTCAGGGCGCGAGACGGGCGAGGATCGCGGCGACGATGGCGCCGGGATCCTCCTCGATGGGCACGGTCACCGCGTTCTCGTCGGCGGCCGGCGATTCCAGCGTCGCGAACTGGCTCTCCAGCAGGCTCGCCGGCATGAAATGGTCGCGCCGCGCCCGCATCCGCGCGTCGATCAGCGCGAAGGTCCCGTCGAGATGCACGAAGCGCAGGCGCGCGCCCGAAGCCCTGAGCCGGTCGCGATAGACCCGCTTCAGCGCCGAGCAGGCGATGACCACATGGCCGCCGGTTCGCTCCAGCGCCGCCATATGGGTGCCGATGGCGTCGAGCCAGGGCCAGCGGTCGTCGTCGGTCAGCGGCGCCCCGGAGCGCATCTTGGCGACGTTGGCGGACGGGTGGAAACTGTCGCCGTCGCGGAAGTCCCAGCCGAGCGCTTTTGCGAGGCCGAGGCCGACCGTCGACTTGCCCGAGCCCGACACGCCCATGACGATGATGGCGGTGGGGAGGGTGTGGCCCGTGCTCACTTCGGCTCCCGGTGGCCGCCGAAGCCCGCGCGCATGGCCGAGAGCACCTTCTCCGCGAAGGTGTGGTCCTGGCGCGAGCGGAAGCGGGTGTAGAGCGCCGAGGTCAGCACCTCCGCCGGCGTCGCCTGCTCGATGGCGGCCTCCACCGTCCAGCGGCCCTCGCCGGAATCGGCCACATGGCCGGAGTAGTGCGACAGCGCGGGGTCGGCGGCGAGCGCCTCGGCGGTGAGGTCGAGCAGCCAGGAGGTCACGACCGAGCCGCGCCGCCAGACCTCGGCGATGTCGGCGACGTCGAGGTCGAGGCGCATCTCCTCCGGCAGGCGGGGGGAGGCGGCGTTGCGCAGGATGTCGAACCCTTCCGCGAAAGCCTGCATCATCCCGTATTCGATGCCGTTGTGGATCATCTTCACGTAATGGCCGGCGCCGTTCGGCCCGCAATGGAGATAGCCCTGCTCGGCCGTGCTCTCGCGCGCCTCGCGGTGGCGCGTTTCAGGAATGTCCCCGCGGCCGGGGGCGAGCGCCCGGAAGATCGGGTCCAGCCTCTCGACCACCGCCTTGTCGCCGCCGATCATCAGGCAATATCCGCGCTCGAGGCCCCAGACCCCGCCGGACGTGCCGATGTCGAGATAGGAGAGGCCGCGGTCCGCCAGCGTCTTGGCGCGGCGGACGTCGTCCTTCCAGTAGGTATTGCCGCCGTCGATCACCGTGTCGCCGGGCGAGAGCAGGCCGATGAGCTCGGCAAGGGCGCTCTCCGTGACGTCGCCGGCCGGTAGCATGACCCAGACGGTGCGCGGCGCCGCCAGAGCGGCCACGAGTTCGGCGAGCGACCCGGCGGCGGTCGCGCCCTCGGCCGCCAGCGCCTGCGTCGTCGCCGGATCGGCGTCGTGCACCACGCAGGCATGGCCCGCCCGCATCAGGCGGCGCGCGATGTTCGCGCCCATCCGCCCGAGCCCCACCACGCCGATCTGCATGGACGTCCTCCGCCAGTCTTCTTCTTCCCGTCGAAGCAACCGAACTTCGCTGAGAAGTCAATGGCGCGCCGTTGCCGGCCGCCGCCCCAGCGTGTAGAGGGCGCCAACGTTTTCGCTTCAGAGAGCCTCCATGTCCCAGTCCCGCTACGACGTCGCCGGCATCGGCAACGCCATCGTCGACGTGCTCGCCCGCACCGAGGACGACGTCCTCGCCCGTCTCGGCGTGCCCAAGGGCGGCATGATGCTCATCGACGAGCCCCGCGCCGAGGCGATCTATGCCGCCATGGCGCAGACGGTGGAGATGTCCGGCGGCTCGGCCGCCAACACCATCGCCGGCATCGGCATGCTGGGGCTGAAGCCCGCCTTCCTCGGCAAGGTCCGCGACGACAAGCTCGGCGCCTCGTTCCGCCACGGCATGAAGGCTGCCGGCATCCACTTCCCCACCGCCGATGCGGCCGAAGGGCCGGCCACCGCCCGCTGCTACATCCTGGTGACGCCCGACGGCGAGCGCACCATGAACACCTATCTCGGCGCGGCGCAGAACCTGTCGCCCGCCGACGTCGACGCCGAGACCATCGCCGCCTCCGGCATCACCTATCTCGAGGGCTATCTCTGGGATCCGCCGGAGGCCAAGAAGGCCTTCGTCAAGGCCTCCGAGATCGCCCACGGCGCCGGCCGCAAGGTGGCGCTCACCCTCTCCGACAGCTTCTGCGTCGACCGCTACCGCGACGAGTTCCTCGGCCTGATCAAGGCGAAGACCGTCGACATCGTCTTCGCCAACGAGAGCGAGCTGAAGTCGCTCTACCAGACCGCCGATTTCGCCACGGCCCTCGATGCGCTGCGCGCCGATGCGGCGCTGGCCGTCGTCACCCGGTCCGAGCAGGGCGCCATCGCGGTGGAGGGGGCAACCCTCGTCTCGGCTCCGGCCTTCCCGGTCGACAAGGTGGTGGACACCACCGGTGCCGGCGACCTCTTCGCCGCCGGCTTCCTCTCGGGCCTCGCCCGCGGCCTGCCGCACGAGACCTCGCTGCGCCTCGGCGCTCTCTGCGCCGCCGAGATCATCAGCCACATGGGTGCCCGCCCCGAGGCGAACCTCAAGGCGCTCGCCGCCGAGAACGGCTTCGCGCTCTGACGCGCCCGCCGCTCAGAGGATGAAGCGGCTGAGGTCGGCGTTCCGCGCGAGGTCGCCGACCGTCTGGCGCACATAGGCGCCGTCGATGGTCACCGTCTCGCCGGCGCGGTCGGCGGCGGTGAAGGAGATGTCGTCGAGCACGCGCTCGATGATCGTCTGCAGCCGCCGCGCACCGATGTTCTCCACCGAGGCGTTCACCTCCACCGCCAGGTCGGCGATGGCGTCGACGGCGTCGTCGGTGAGGACGAGGTCGACGCCCTCCGTCTTCATCATGGCGATGGACTGGCGGGTGAGGCTCGCCTCGGTCTCGGTGAGGATCGAGCGCAGGTCCTCCCGCGTCAGGGGTTTGAGCTCGACGCGGATCGGCAGGCGGCCCTGCAGCTCCGGCAGGAGGTCCGAGGGCTTCGCCACGTGGAAGGCGCCGGACGCGATGAACAGGATGTGGTCCGACTTCACCGGCCCGTGCTTGGTGGCGACCGTCGTGCCCTCGATGAGCGGCAGCAGGTCGCGCTGCACGCCCTCACGGGACACCTCGCCGCCGCGGGCGCCTTCGCGGGCGCAGATCTTGTCGATCTCGTCGAGGAAGACGATGCCGTTGTTCTCGACGAGGTGGATCGCCTCCTGCACCAGATTGTCCTGGTCGACCAGCTTGTCGGCCTCCTCCTGCACCAGCGGCTCGTAGGCCTCCTTCACCGTGGTGCGGCGTTGCTTGGTGCGCCCGCCCATCATCTTGCCCAGCATGTCGTTGAGGTTGGCGATGCCGATCTGGCCGCCGGGCATGCCGGGAATGTCCATCATCGGCATGCCCTGCGGATTGCCCGCCGCCACCTCGATGTCGATCTCCTTGTCGTCCATCTCGCCGTCGCGGAGCTTCTTGCGGAAGCTCTCGCGGGTGGCGGGGGAGGCGGTCTTGCCGACGAGGGCGTCGAGCACCCGCTCCTCGGCGCCGAGATGGGCCTTCGCCTGGACGTCCTTGCGCTTGGCCTCGCGCACCAGGCCGATGCCGACCTCCACGAGGTCGCGGACGATCTGCTCCACGTCGCGGCCGACATAGCCGACCTCGGTGAACTTGGTCGCCTCGACCTTCAGGAAGGGCGCGTTGGCGAGCTTGGCGAGGCGGCGCGAAATCTCCGTCTTGCCGACGCCGGTCGGGCCGATCATCAGGATGTTCTTCGGCAGCACCTCCTCGCGCAGGCTCTCGTCGAGCTGCAGGCGGCGCCAGCGGTTGCGCAGCGCGATGGCCACGGCGCGCTTGGCGTCCTTCTGGCCGATGATGTGGCGGTCGAGTTCGGAAACGATTTCGCGGGGAGAGAAGTCGGTCATCGGGACCCTGGGGTCGGTGCGGATCGGAAGAGCGGAGAGATGGCGATTGTCGCCCGCCGATCAAGGAGCCGGCTCATCCCGCGCCCTGCTGCCAGATCCGGATTGCCTCGATCGGATGCACCAGCATGATGATGTTGAGGATGAGGTTGTCTCGGATCACGGCGGCGACGCCCACCTCCATGGCGATGGCGAGCCCGATCGTCGCCCAGGCCGGCAGCAGCGCGGCGAGGAGGAAGCCGGCGATCATCGCAGCCGTGTCGGCGAGCGAGTTGACGATGGTGTCGCCGTTGTAGCCGAGCGAGATGGTGGCGGCGCGGTAGCGCTCGATGATCATCGGCGTGTTCTCGGCGATCTCCCAGGCGCCCTCCACCACGACGGCGAGCACCAGCCGCGTCCAGATCGAACTCCGCGGCAGGACGAGCCAGGCGACGAAGTAGAACAGGAAGCCGTGGACGATGTGGCTGAACGTGTACCAGTCCGCCAGGTGCTGCGAGTTCTCCGAACTGTTGACGATGCCGTGCCAGAATTTGACGGTCCCGCAAGCGCAGATCGGCAGCCGGCCCATGGCGTAGAGCACGCCGGCCTGCACCGCGAGGAGGAGGAGCATCAGCGGCAGCGCCTGCCACCAGGGAAATCCGCCCGCCGGCCCGCTGTCGCGGGCGGCCGGGCCGGTCATGGGGGAGATGCGCTGGAAGGGGGAGGAGGTCATGGTCATGGCGCGACTTTAGCCGCCGACGCGTCGCAAGTCATGAAGGGGGCGGGGCGGAAACGCGTCCTGTTCCTGATCCGCCCCGCGCTCCTCAGCCGATGCTCTCGATGACGAGATTGCCGTTGGTATAGACGCAGATCTCCGAGGCGATGGTCATCGCCTTGCGCACGATGGCTTCGGCGTCCTGGTCGGTGTCGGCCAGCGCCCGCGCGGCGGCGAGCGCATAGTTGCCGCCAGACCCGATAGCGGCGATGCCGTTTTCCGGCTCCAGCACGTCGCCTGTGCCGGTGAGGATCAACGAAACGTCCTTGTCGGCGACGATCATCATCGCCTCCAGACGCCGCAGGTAGCGGTCGGTGCGCCAGTCCTTGGCGAGCTCCACCGCGGCGCGGGTCAACTGGCCCGGAAACTGCTCGAGCTTGGCCTCCAGCCGCTCGAACAGGGTGAAGGCGTCGGCGGTGGCGCCGGCGAAGCCCGAGATCACGTCGCCGCGGCCGAGCCGGCGCACCTTGCGGGCATTGGCCTTGATGACGGTCTGGCCGAGGCTGACCTGGCCGTCGCCGCCGATCACCACCTTGCCGCCCTTGCGAACGGTGCAGATGGTCGTGGCGTGCCAGCCGGGAAAGGCGTCGTTCTGCGAAGACATGGGGAAGCTCCGGAAAGCACGAGATGTAGGCCGGCCGCCGCGCGGCGCAAGCGGTCCCCTTGCACCGGCGCCGCGCCGGCGCAAGCGGTTGCGACGAAATCTGGCCGGCGGCGGGCGGCTAGCGCAGAGGCGCGCCCGAGACGAGGCTCAGGGCGAGGACGAGGCTGAGACCCAGCAGCGCTCCATAGGTGGCGAGCATGCCGACGCCGCGCAGGGGCGTCGAGCCGCCGATCATGCCGGCGGCGTGCGCGCCTCGTCCCGCCGCGAGCAGCGCCGCCAGGAGCCACAGGACCAGCGACCCCGCGCCGCGATATTCGGCCAGGCCAAGGAGAATGAGGCCCATGGGCACATATTCGATGAAATTGCCCTGCGCCCGGATGCGCCGCAGGAGGCCGGCATCGGTGCCCGTGCCGATATCCGTCCCCGCCTTCATCCGCGCCAGGCTCACCAGCAGGCTCAGCCCCGTCAGGGCGAGGGCCGCAATGATGGCGGCAGTCGACGTGATCGGCATCGGAAGCGTCCCCTCATGCAAACGTCCGGGGCGAGAGCGCCACGGGGCGGACCGGCCGCAAAGCAACCAAACCACGAGCCTCGCCTTTCCAAAAGGGGTGCGGGACGATAGAAGTCCGGCCATCCGCCGGAGAGAGCCATGCGCAAGGGCCAGATCACCCGCACCACCAAGGAAACGGACATCACCGTCTCCGTCGACCTCGACGGCTCCGGCCGCGCCGAGGTCTCGACCGGTGTCGGCTTCTTCGACCACATGCTCGACCAGATCGCGCGTCACGGCATGATCGACCTGACGGTGAAGGCGAAGGGCGACCTCCACATCGACGACCACCACACGGTGGAGGACGTCGGCATCGCGCTGGGGCAGGCGGTGCGGCAGGCCCTCGGCGACATGAAGGGCATCACCCGCTATGCCGACGTCCACCTGCCCATGGACGAGACGCTGACCCGCGTCGCCGTGGACGTGTCGGGCCGGCCCTTCCTCGTCTTCCGCACCGAATTCCAGCGCCACAAGATCGGCACCTTCGACACCGAGCTGGTGCGCGAGTTCTTCCAGGCCTTCGCCATGAATGCCGGCATCACTCTGCATGTCGAGACGCTCTACGGCGACAATGCCCACCATGTCGCCGAGAGCTGCTTCAAGGGCCTCGCCCGGGCGCTGCGGGCAGCCTTCACGATCGACCCCCGCCGGGCCGACGAGATCCCCTCCACCAAGGGGGTGCTCTAGATGGCACGCCAGACCAGCTACACGGTGCACCTGCCCCCCGCGGGGCGCGGCGAGGACGAGGCGATCCAGTTCGTGCCGGATTCCTTCTCGCCCCTTGCCTTCCTCTTCCCCTGGGCCTGGTTCCCGCTGCACCGGCTGTGGCTGGTGACGTTCGCCTATCTCGCGCTCATGGGCCTCACCGTCCTCGCTCTCACCCTCGTCGGGCTGTCGCCGCTGCTGCGCACCATGATCACCACCGCCCTCAGCCTGCTGATCGGGCTCGAGGCGACGAACCTGAAGCGCTGGACGCTCGGCCGCCGCGGCTGGCGCGAGGTCGCCGTCGTCGTCGCGGGATCGCAGGACGAGGCGGAGCGGCGCTATTTCGCCGAACGCGGAGCGGCCGCCCCGGCCGTCCGGACCGAGCCGCGCTTCGCCGCCGCCCTGCCGGCGTCGTCCCTTCCGTCCCAGCCGGTGATCGGCCTCTTCCCCGAGGCGGAGCCGGGCCCGAGGGGCATCCGGTGAGCGTCGCCATCGTCGATTACGGCTCGGGCAATCTGCACTCGGCGCAGAAGGCCTTCGAGCGCATGGCGCGCGAGCGCGGTCTCAACGCCCCCGTCGTCGTCACCGCCGATCCCGATCTCGTGCGCAAGGCGGACCGCATCGTCCTCCCCGG
This sequence comes from Phreatobacter cathodiphilus, assembly GCF_003008515.1. Taxonomy (NCBI): domain Bacteria; kingdom Pseudomonadati; phylum Pseudomonadota; class Alphaproteobacteria; order Hyphomicrobiales; family Phreatobacteraceae; genus Phreatobacter; species Phreatobacter cathodiphilus. The sequence goes on from NZ_CP027668.1 coordinate 4,027,562, forward strand.
TGTCGGCGCCTTCGCCGACTGCAAGCGCGGCCTGGTCGGCGTGCCCGGCATGGTGGAAGCCATGACGGAGGCCGTGCGCGGCCGCGGCCGCCCCTTCCTCGGCATCTGCGTCGGCATGCAGCTCATGGCCGGCCGCGGGTTGGAGAAGGAGACCTCCGCCGGCCTCGGCTGGGTCCCCGGCGACATCGACCTGATCCGCCCGGACGATGCGAGCCTCAAGATCCCGCACATGGGCTGGAACACGCTGAACGTCACGCGCGATCACCCGGTGCTCGCGGGCATTCCGACCGGCCCCGACGGGCTGCACGCCTATTTCGTCCACTCCTACCATCTGACCGCAACGGCCGAGGACGTGATCCTCGCCGAGGCCGATTACGGCATGCCGGTCACCGCCATGATCGCCCGCGACACCATGGTCGGTACGCAGTTCCACCCCGAGAAGAGCCAGACCCTCGGCCTGTCGCTGATCGGCAATTTCCTGGAATGGCGGCCGTGACGGCGGACTTCCGCTGTCCGTCACCCCCGGCGAGCCCGGAGGGCGAGGGAAGGGGGTCCAGCCTTGGCGTGGTTCCCGTCCTCGCACATGCGCCCGTCAACCACTGGATCCCCTTCCCCTCGCTTCGCTCGGCCGGGGATGACGGGCTGACCAAGACCCGCTGGGTTCGTCACACCGCATTCGAGACCGCATCATGAGGCTCTTCCCCGCCATCGACCTGAAGGAGGGGCGCTGCGTGCGCCTGCGCCAGGGCGACATGGACCAGGCCACCGTCTACGCCGACGATCCCGCCGCCCAGGCGCGCGCCTTCGAGGCGCAGGGCTTCGACTATCTCCACGTCGTCGACCTCGACGGCGCCTTCGCCGGCAAGCCGGTCAATGCCGCGGCGGTGGAGGCGATCCGCGCCGCCACCTCCTTCCCCGTCCAGCTCGGTGGCGGCATCCGCGACATGACGACGGTCGAGGGCTGGCTCGCCAAGGGCGTCTCCCGCGTCATCATCGGCACCGCGGCTGTGCGCGATCCGGATTTCGTGAGGAGTGCGGCGAAGGCCTTCCCGGGCCAGGTGGCGGTGGGCATCGACGCCCGCGACGGCTGGGTGGCGGTCGAGGGCTGGGCCGAGACCTCGAGCCTCGCCGCCCACGACCTCGCCCGCCGCTTCGAGGACGCCGGCGTCGCCGCCATCGTCTACACCAACATCGCCCGCGACGGCATGCTGACCGGCATCGACTGGGACGGCACCATCGCCCTCGCCGATGCGGTCTCCATCCCCGTCATCGCCTCCGGCGGCCTCGCCTCCCTCGACGACGTGCGCCAGTTGATGACGCCGCGGGCGGCGAAGCTCGAGGGCGCCATCACCGGCAAGGCGCTCTACGACGGCCGGCTCGACCCGGCCGAGGCCATCGCGCTGGTGCGCGGCGCCCGCGCGGCGTGACGCAAGCCGCGCCTTTCGGTTATCATGGCGCCATGAACGCGCTGCCACCCCGCGCCCTGCGCCTCGCCGAAGGCGCGCCCCGCGACCCCGACGGCTTCCTCGCCTGGGCCGCCGGCACGCCCGCGCTCGAGGGCTTTCATGTCGAACTCTCGCGCGGGGAGGTGACCATGATGATGGTGCAGGTGTCCCAGGCCCATGCGCGGATTTGCACCAATCTGCTTGCCGTCCTGCTGGGAAAGTTTGACCGGACGACCCACCTGCTGACCACGGCTGATTTCGGTGTCCGCACCGAACACGGGATCCGCTGTCCCGACATTCTCGTCGATGCTGGCGTCGGCACCGGCAAGGATTACGCTGCGCGCGAGCCGATCTTCATCGCTGAGGTCCTCTCGCCCTCCTCCATCGCCATCGACATGATCGAGAAGCGCGACGAGTACCTGCAGATCCCGAGCCTCGAGGCCTATCTCATCTGCGCCCAGGACGAGCCGCGGGCCTGGCTCTTTCTCCGCCAGGACGGCCGGTTTCCGGCGAGCCCCGTCATGATCGAGGGCCGCGAGGCCTCGGTCGAGGTCCCGGCCCTCGCCCTCTCCCTTCCCATGGCGGACATCTTCGCCGGCATTCCGGATGCGCCTTCAGCATGACCTTCAAGATCCGCATCATCCCCTGCCTCGACGTCAAGGACGGCCGCGTCGTCAAGGGCGTCCAGTTCGTCGACCTGATCGATGCCGGCGATCCCGTCGAGGCCGCCAAGGCCTATGACGCGGCCGGCGCCGACGAGCTCACCTTCCTCGACATCACCGCCTCCTCCGACGACCGGCGTACCATGTTCGACGTGGTGACGCGCACGGCGGAGGCCTGCTTCATGCCGCTGACGGTGGGCGGCGGCGTACGCACGGTCGAGGACATCCGCGCCCTGCTCGTCTCCGGCGCCGACAAGGTCTCGATCAACACCGCCGCGGTGAACGACCGCGCCTTCGTCGGTCGCGCCGCCGACAAGTTCGGCGACCAGTGCATCGTCGTCGCCATCGACGCCAAGAAGGTCTCGGCAGAGGGCGAGGCCGACCGCTGGGAGATCTTCACCCATGGCGGCCGCAAGCCGACCGGCATCGACGCGGTCGCCTATGCCCGCGAGGTGGTGGCGCTGGGGGCGGGCGAGATCCTGCTCACCTCCATGGACCGCGACGGCACCAAATCCGGCTTCGACCTGAAGCTGACCCGCGCGGTGGCCGACGCCGTGCCGGTTCCGGTGATCGCCTCGGGCGGCGTCGGCGCCCTCGACCATTTCGTCGACGGGGTCGCCGAGGGCGGCGCCACCGGCGTGCTGGCGGCTTCCGTCTTCCACTTCGGCACCTTCACCATCGGCGAGGTGAAGCGGCACATGAAGGCGGCCGGCCTGCCGGTGCGCATGGACGGGATTGCGGGCTGACCCGGCTGCACGCGGCCTTTTTGGGTTGCGCCAGGCCCGCGCGCGTTCCGAGCATCCACGACTTCTCCTTTGCTCGGTGTGTTCAAGTCGTGGATGGCCGGGACAAGCCCGGCCATGGCGAATAGGGTGAGTCACACGATGCCTGGGCCGCTGGACTCATGACCCCCGCAGACACGCTCCTCGCCCTCGCCGGCCTCTGGCTCATCGCCGTCATCACTCCCGGCCCGAACATGATCCTGTTCATGGCGGTCGGCCTGTCTTCGCCCACGCCCTCGGTCATGGCGACCGCGGCGGCGATCCTGATCGGAACCGCTTCCTGGGGCCTCGCCGGTCTCTTCGGCCTGTTCTGGCTCTTCGAACTCTTTCCCGCCGCGGCCGTGGCGGTGAAGGTCGCGGGCGGCCTCTACCTCGCCTGGATGGGCCTCGGGTTGCTGCGCCGGAACTGGTCGCCGCTGCCCGAGACCGCCCGGGCGCCTGCCGCCATGCTCACGCCACGGCGCGCCTTCCTCACCGGGCTCGCCACGGCGCTCGGCAATCCAAAGAGCCTCGTCTTCGTCTCGTCGCTCTTCGCGGTCACCCGCCTCGCCGAGCAGCCGCTCGCGATCGGCCTTGCCGGGGTCGGGATCATGGTCGCCATGTCGATGCTCTACTATGTCACTCTGGGCCTGGCGCTGAGGACTCTGCCCTTCGCCCGCCGGCCCGGCCTCGCCGCCCGCGCCCTCGCCATGGGCACGGGCCTCGTCATGATCGCCTATGGCGGCAAGATGGCCTGGGAGCGCTAAGACCCGCCGATCAGCTCCGGCCGGTATTCGAAATGCATGGTGTCGTAGTGATACCACTTGCCGCCCCAGATGAAGCGATGCGCCTCGAACACCTCGGCGATCGCATAGGGGATGCGGTTGCGGTAGGGGATGTCGCCGCGCGCCCGCGCCCATGACCAGTAGTCGGAATGGGCGACGGCGAGGTCGATGGCGGCGGCATGGGCGTGCATGCTGAGGAGGCCGGTATCGGCCACCGTGCGGCAGTTGAACGTGCCCGCCGAGGGCACGAGATAGGCCTTCAGCCGGTCCGGCAGGCCCTCGAGATCGGCGACGACGCGCTCCAGCCGCGTCGCCACGTCGTTGACCGTCGTCACCGGCAGGGCCTGCGGCCGCGTCTTCGGCATCCAGGTGACGGTGCGGTGGCGCCCCTGCGCGCCGCCGTGCCGGCAGTCGCCATACATCTTCACGAAGAAGGCGGTGTTGCGCAGCCGCCCCGGGCTGTGGTTGCGCGGCGGCGGCCCCGCCGGAGGGCCGGCCGGGTAAGCCTGGCGCATCTGGTCGGCGAGGGTCGCGTCGCGCAGCATGACCTCGAAGGGGCGCTCCGGCGCGCCGGCACCCGTCGCCATCCGCGTGCCGTCGCGCCAGACGAGATCGGCGCCCTCGCGCCGCGCGATGTGGTCGGGATAGGCCGCGGCGAGACGGCCGAGGCGCTCGCCGTCATCGGCGGCCGCGGGCCGGAGCGCCAGGAGCGGTGCCGCCAGAGCCCCGAACAGGATCCGCCGCGTCGGCCCCACGGCCGTCAATCGGTGCAGCCGTTGAACCGCTCGGCCCGGATGATCGCCTCGATGATGCGGCGCTGCGTGTTCGACAGCGGCACGTCGCCCTGCCGGTCATAGACGCAGCCGGCATTGCCGAAGGTGCGGATGGCGCGCGGCGTGGAGAAGCAGTAGCCGGCATCCTTGTAGATCTGGTTCCGCTCCAGCCACAGGTCGCGGCACGACCAGCCGCTGTAGTCCTGAGCGGCGAGGCCGGCGGTCGATGCGGCGAGGAAGAGGGCGGCGGTGACGAGCCTTGCGGACATGGTGTCCCCCCGAGGGCGGCAGACGCGAACGCCGCCACCCTAGGGCAGCGGCGTCCGGCATTCCATCAGGGAAGCTGCGGAGGTGTCAGCGCGCCGCGTGGGTGGCGCGCGACAGGTGGGCGGCGGCGCCGTCCGGCACGCTGCGCACCGGCATGCGGGCGCTGGCCTCGTGGGCGGTGATGAAGGTGGCGATGGCCTGGGTGCGGCGCTCGACGCCGAGCTTCCGCAGGATCGAGGAGACGTGCGACTTCACGGTCCCCTCGGAAATGCCGAGGTCGTAGGCGATCTGCTTGTTGAGGCGGCCGCGGCTCATCAGGTCGAGGACCTTGAACTGCTGACCCGACAGGGCGTCGAGCTTGCGCGACGACGACAGGTCGCCCTCCGGGTCGATGGCGGTCACCACCGGCCACCAGCTCCGCTGGGCGATGACGCTGCCGAGAGCGGCGCGCAGGTGGTCGGCCGGCAGATCCAGCGGAATGGCGGCGACGGCGCCACGGGCGCGCGCCTCCTGCACGGGACGGCGGTCGGCGTGGTCGATCAGCACGGCGACGCGGGCGCCCTCGGCGCAGTCGAGCCCGTCGAGGTCGGAGAGGCTGGCGATCACCAGGCTGGCCTTGGACGGGTCGCTCGCCTGGGCGCCGGGATGGCTCGCCCGCACCAGCGCCTCGATCGTCTCCGCGACGATCGGGAAGGCATGGCGCACGGCGAAGTGCAAAGTCTCGCGAATGGGATTTTCGGCAGTCATGTTCGGTTCCTCCAAGGGCCGTGTGGCGCGCCGGTTGTTCCGATCTTGCTTGAGGCGGACGCTAGCACCCCGCTGCCGGCTGTCAAAATGCGAAAGATCATGCTGCAAAATTGCAAAAATTTTGCATCTACACCTAACGGCCAATGTGGTTTAGGCTAAGACGAAAGAACAAGCCGCTCGGAGTGGTTCCATGTCGCGCAAGGTCTTCGTCGGTCCCGCTCTACGCCGGTTGCGCGAGGAGACGCGCCTCACCCAGACAGCGTTTTCCCAGCGGCTTGGCCTGTCGGTCAGCTATCTCAACCAGATCGAGAACAACCAGCGGCCGGTGACGGCGAGCGTGCTCGTGGCGCTCGGCCAGACCTTCGGCGTCGACCTCGCCACCTTCGCCACCGACGACATCGACCGCCTGGTCACCGACCTGCGCGAGGCCTCCGCCGACCCGCTGCTCACCGACGCCGCGCCGAGCCTCCAGGACCTGAAGCGGGTCGCCTCCGACAGCCCCGCCTTCGCCCGGGCCTTCCTGCGCCTGCACCAGACGGCGCGCCGCCTCGGCGAACGCCTCCAGGCGGCGGGCGATGCACCCATCCTGCCGCCGTCGGGCGAGGAAACCGCCGGCGCCCTGCTGCCTTACGAGGAGGTGCGCGACTATTTCCACTACGTCGACAACTACGTCGACGACCTCGACCGCGCCGCCGAGGATCTGGCGGAGCGGCTGGGCCTCGCCGCCGCCAGCGACCGGGTCCAGGTGCTCGCCGGCTATCTCGCCGCTCGGCACGGCCTGAACGTCGACGCCAATGCCAATCTCGGCGACGACGTGCTGGAGCGCTACGAGGCCGGGCCCAACATCATCGCCCTCGACGGCTCGCTCGATTCCTCCACCCGCGCCTTCCTGCTCGCCAACCGCATCGCCCGGCTGGAACAGTCCGACACCATGGCCGCCATCGTCTCGGCCGCCGGCTTTCGCTCGCGCGCGGCGGCCGATATCGGCCGCGTCGCCCTCGCCAATTATTTCGCCGGCGCGCTGCTGCTGCCCTACCGGCGCTTCCTCGCCGCCGCCAAGGAGACGCGCCACGACCTCGACTGGCTCGGCCGCATCTTCGGGGCGAGCCTCGAACAGGTCTGCCACCGGCTGTCGACGCTGCAGCGCGGCGGCCAGCGCGGCATCCCCTTCTACTTCGTCAAGGTCGACCGCGCCGGCAACGTGATCAAGCGCCACTCGGCGACCCGCTTCCAGTTCGCGCGCTTCGGCGGCGCCTGCCCGCTGTGGAACGTCCACGAGGCCTTCGAACAGGCCGGGCGCACCTTCGTCCAGGTGGCGGAAATGCCGGACGGCACGCGCTATCTCTCCCTGGCCCGGGCCGTCACCAAGGGCGCGGCCCACTGGCGCGCGCCGGTGCGGCGCTATGCCTTCGGCCTGGGGTGCGAGATCTCCTATGCCGGCGAGATCGTCTATTCCGAGGGCATCGACCTCAAGGCCGATGCGAACGTGGCGAAGATCGGCGTCTCCTGCCGCATCTGCGAGCGCGCCAATTGCCACCAGCGCGCCGTGCCGCCGATCGACCGCGAGATCCGCGTGCCGAGCGACCGGCGCAAGGTCGTGCCCTTCGACCTGAGTTGAGGAGGGGCGACGCGCGGCGCTCACGTCCGCACGGGGCGTGACGTGTCTGCCCGCTTCGAAAGGGCCCGAACGTGCCGGCTTCCACCCTCCCCTGGAGGGGGAGGGTCGATCGAGCGGAGCGAGATCGGGGAGGGGTGACCGAGCCCGCCGGGAGAGCAACGCGGTCATCAGTGCCTTGACGGGCGTCACCCCACCCCGTCGGCCTGACGGCCGCCGACCCTCCCCCTCCAGGGGAGGGTGGCCCCGGCCTCACCGACGCGTCAGCGTGCGCGCCACCGCATCCTTCCAGCGCGCCAGCTTGTCCTCGCGGGTCGCGGCCTCCATGGCCGGGGTGAAGCGCCGCTCCAGCGCCCAGCTCCGCGCGAACTCCGCCGGCTCCGGGCAGACGCCTCGCGCGAGACCGGCGAGATAGGCGGCCCCCAGCGCCGTGGTCTCCAAAACCTTCGGCCGGTCCACCGGCGCGTCGAGCAGATCGGCGAGCCGCTGCATCGTCCAGTCGGAGGCGACCATGCCGCCGTCGACCCTGAGCACCGTGCCGGAGGAGCCCGCTCCCGGCCAGTCCGCTTTCATGGCGCCAAGAAGATCGGCGGTCTGGAAACAGACGCTCTCCAGCGCCGCCCGCGCCATCTCCTTCGGCCCCGTCCCGCGCGTCAGGCCGAAAATGGCGCCGCGGCAGTCCGCGTCCCAATAGGGCGCGCCGAGGCCGACGAAGGCCGGCACGAGGATGACCTCCTGGTTCGGGTCGGAGGCCGCCGCGAGCGCGCCCGTCTCGCCTGCCATCTTCACGATGCCGAGGCCGTCGCGCAGCCACTGCACCGCCGCGCCGGCGACGAAAATGGAGCCTTCGAGGGCATAGGTGCGCTGGCCCTTCAACTGATAGGCGATGGTGGTGAGCAGCTTGTTGCGGGAGGCGACGGCCTCTCCGCCGGTGTTGAGCAGGGCGAAGCAGCCGGTGCCGTAGGTCGACTTCATCATGCCCGGCGCGAAACAGGCCTGGCCCACCGTCGCCGCCTGCTGGTCGCCGGCCATGCCGCCGATGGCGATGGCGCCGCCGAACAGCGCCGGATCGGTGGAGCCGAAGGGGGCGGCGCAATCCATCACTGCGGGCAGCAGGGCCGCCGGCACCCGCAGAAGCCGGCAAAGATCCTCGTCCCATGTGCCGCGGTGGATGTCGAACAGCATGGTCCGCGCCGCATTGGTGGCGTCGGTCGCATGGACCCTGCCGCCGGTCAGCCGCCACAGCAGGAAGCTGTCGATGGTGCCGAAGGCGAGGTCCCCCCGCTCGGCCCGTTCCCGAGCGCCCGGCACCGTGTCGAGAATCCAGGCGAGCTTGGTGCCGGAGAAATAGGGGTCGATGATGAGGCCAGATCGGGCCTGCACCAGCGCCTCGTGGCCCTCGGCGCGCAACCTGGCGCAGGCGGCCGAGGTGCGCCGGTCCTGCCAGACGATGGCGCGGTGGACGGGCTCGCCGGTGGCCCGGTCCCAGACGACCACGGTTTCCCGCTGGTTGGTGATGCCGATGCCGGCGACGTCGGCGGCGGTGACGCCTGCCTTCGCCAGCGCCTGCCGCGTCGTCTCCACGACGCTCGTCCAGATCTCCTCCGGATCGTGCTCCACCCAGCCGGAGGCCGGGAAATGCTGGGTGAACTCGCGCTGCGCCACCGCCATCACCTCCAGCTCCGCGCTGAACACGATGGCGCGGGAGGAGGTCGTCCCCTGGTCGATGGCGACGATCACGGGTTGGTGCCGATCGGAGGGCATGCGCGTTTCCTCATGCAAGGCGCGGCTCGGCCGCTGCCGGATTGCGTCCACTGTGCCACCTCCCGGCCTTGCGGCGGAAGCCAAAAGGCGTCAGACGAGGGGCCTGGCGCGCGGCGCGTGGGGAATAGCATGACCGAGACGACGGTCGACCTTCTGGTGGTCGGCGGAGGGATCAACGGGGCGGGCATCGCCCGCGACGCCGCCGGACGCGGTGCTTCGGTGATGCTGGTGGAGCAGGACGACCTCGCCAGCGCCACCTCCTCCTGGTCCACCAAGCTGATCCATGGCGGCCTGCGCTATCTCGAGCACTACGAGTTCCGCCTGGTGCGCGAGGCGCTCATCGAGCGCGAGGTGCTCTGGGCCATCGCGCCGCACATCATCCGGCCGCTGCGCTTCGTGCTGCCGCACCACGAGGGCCTGCGGCCGGCCTGGCTGCTGCGCCTCGGCCTCTTCCTCTACGACCATCTCGGCGGCCGCAAGCGCCTGTGGCCGACGCGCACCCTCGACCTCTCCGCGGACCCCGCCGGCAAGCCGCTGAAGGCGGGCTACGGCAAGGCCTTCGAATATTCCGACTGCCGTGTCGACGATTCGCGCCTCGTCGTGCTCAACGCCCGCGACGCCGCCGACCGCGGCGCCCTCATCCGCACCCGCACCCGGGCGGTAGCGGCGCGCCGCGAGGGCGGCCTCTGGCACGTTACCCTCGAGGACCGCCTCCACGGCGGCACCGAGACCGTCGCGGCCCGGGCGCTGGTCAACGCCGCCGGTCCCTGGGTCGAGAGCTTCCTCACCGGCGCGGCCAAGACCACCCCGCCGGCGCGGGTGCGCCTCGTCCAGGGCTCGCACATCGTCGTGCGCCGGCTCTTCGATCACGACCGCGCCTACATCTTCCAGAACGCCGACAACCGCATCATCTTCGCCATCCCCTACGAGCGCGACTTCACGCTGATCGGCACCACCGACCAGGACTATGCGGGCGATCCCGCGGCGGTGAAGGCGAGCGAGGCGGAGATCGCCTATCTCTGCGCCGCGGCGAGCGAGTATTTCCGCGACCCGGTGACGCCCGCCGACGTGGTCTGGACCTATTCCGGCGTGCGGCCGCTCTATGACGACGGCGCCTCCGCCGCCCAGGAGGCGACCCGCGACTACGTCCTCAACAAGGACGGCGGCGGCAACGTGCCGCCGCTCCTCTCGGTCTTCGGCGGCAAGATCACCACCTATCGCCGGCTTGCCATCGGCGCCCTCGCCGAACTCGCGGCGGACCTGCCGGCGCTCCGCGGCAAGGCCGACTGGACGGCCGCCGCACCGCTTCCCGGCGGCGACATCGATCTCGACGCCCCCGTCGCCGCCGGCGAGAGCCTGTGGCGCAGCCACCCCTTCCTCGACCCCGCGGTGGCCGCCCGCCTCGCCGCCGCCTACGGCACCCGCGCCGGCCGCATCCTCGCGGGTGCGGCCTCCATGGCCGATCTCGGCCGCGACTTCGGCGGCGGCCTCACCGAGGCCGAGATCGCCTACCTCCGGCGCGAGGAATGGGCGGTGACCGCCGAGGACGTACTGTGGCGGCGCTCCAAGCTCGGTCTCCATCTCGATGCGGAGCAGCGGGCGGCCGTGGCGGCCCATATCGGCGGATGAGCCGGCCGGCGGCGGTGGCGATCGTCGGCGCGGGCCCCGCGGGGCTCTTCGCCGCCGAGCGGCTGGCTGCCGCGGGCGCCGCCGTGACCGTCTACGACCGCATGCCCTCGCCGGCCCGCAAGCTGCTGCTGGCCGGCCGCGGCGGGCTCAACCTCACCCATTCCGAGCCGCGGGACGCTTTCATCGGCCGCTATCCCGCCCTGCCGCCGCGGGTCTCGGCCGCGCTCGACGCCTTTCCGCCGGCCGCTCTGCGCGCCTGGGCCGAGGGGCTCGGCGAGCCGACCTTCGTCGGCACGTCCGGCCGGGTCTTTCCCCGCGCCTTCAAGGCCTCGCCCCTGGTCCGCGCCTGGCTCGCCCGCCTCGCCGGCCTCGGCGTGCGCCTGGTCATGCGCCACCGCCTCGTCGGCATCGCCCCGCAGAGCCTGGTCCTCGAGGGACCGGAGGGGCGGAGCGACGTGAGCTTCGACGCCGCCCTCCTCGCCCTCGGCGGGGCGAGCTGGCCGCGCATGGGGTCCGACGGCGGCTGGACCTCTCTTCTCGAAGGGCTGGGCGTGCCGGTCGCGCCGCTCCGCCCCTCCAACATGGGCGTGGACATCGCCTGGTCGGCGGATTTCGCCGCCCGCTTCGCCGGCTCTCCGCTGAAGGCCGTGGCGTTCTCCCTCGGCGAGCGCCGGGTGCGGGGCGAGGCGGTGATCACCGCCGGGGGGCTGGAGGGAGGCGCGATCTACGCCCTGTCCACCGCCCTTCGCGAGGCTGTCGCCGAAGCCGGCGCGCGGCTGGCCCTCGACTTGAAGCCGGACCTGTCGCCCGAGGCTGTCGCCGCGCGGCTCGCCGGCGCCCGGCCGAAGGACTCGCTGTCGGCCGTGCTGAAGAAGCGCCTGTCGCTCAGCCCCCAGGCCGTGGCGCTGCTGCGCGAGACGGAGGGCGGCACCCTGCCGCGCGACCTTCCCGCGCTCGCCGCCCGCGTCAAGCACGCGGTTCTCGCCGTCTCCGGCGTGCGGCCGCTCGACCGTGCCATCTCGACCGCCGGCGGCGTCCGCTTCGACGCGCTGGGCGAGGGGTTCGAACTCGCGGCTCTCCCGGGGATTTTCGTCGCCGGCGAGATGCTCGACTGGGAGGCCCCGACGGGGGGCTACCTGCTGCAGGCGACCTTCGCCACCGGGGCGGCGGCCGCGGCGGGCATCGCCGCGCGGCTCGGCCTGCCGCCGGACGCGGACACGGCGCCGGACTGGTAGGTCAGATGCAGCCCGAGCCCTGGCTCGGCGTGCGGCTGACCGATTCGCCGATGCGCGGGCGGGTATAGAGCCGATCCGACAGGAGGATCGAGCCGGAGATGAGATAGGCCACCGTCGGCGTGTAGGTGTAGCTCACCTCCGCCAGCACCAGGAAGCCGGTGGTGCCGAGGGTGGGCTTGAGCTCGCTCGGCACGGTCATGGTCTGGCCGCAGGTGTAGCGCGTGGCGTTGCGCGCATCGCTCCACACGGCGCGCGAGACGCCGTTGATGTCGGTCTGGATGCCGGTGACGACGATCTTGGCATTGCCGATCGCGAAGGGCGCGATGACGTCCGCCGTCGCGTCCAGAATGTTGCTCATGTCGGTATTGGAAATGGCCGTCGCCTGGGAGGACAGGTCCGACAGCGCGCGGGCGGCGAGCGAGACCTTGCGGTCCGCCTGCAGGCCCTGCGTCGTCTCCACCGTCGCCAGGAACAGGGTCACCATGAGCGGCAGGACAAGGGCGAACTCGACCGCCGATACCCCGCGCGAATCGCGGCGCAGGGCCGCGAGGGCGGCGGTGGCCCCGGCGGCCGCGGACCTGAGCCGGGAGAGGGGCGAGGCGAAGCTCATCTCGGCTCCTCAGAAGGGCTCGTTGCGGAAGGCGGCCGTCGCCATCAGCAGGCGCTTGCCGTTGGCGAGGTCGCCGATGGTCAGACCGAAGGTCGGCATCAGCACCGGCCATTCGTAGACGGCCCGGACCACGACGATGTCGCCCCCGGCGCCCTGGCTGTAAGTCATGCCGGAATAGTTGACGGTGCCCGAGGAGACCGGCTTGGAGGTGCTGGCGCCGCCGAAGCTCGTATAGGTCCTGACGTCGACGGCGATCCCGGCGCAGTTCATCAGCGCGTTGGTCTTCTTGCAGATCTCGTTCTTGAAGGCGGTCTGGTCGAAGTTCTGGCTCTGCGCCTGGCCGGTCATGATGAGGCGCGAGGCGCTGGAGGTCGCGGTCTCCAGCACCTGGCCGGCGAAGAAGACCATGGCCATCTCGATGATGGCGAAGAGCAGGAACAGGAAGGGACCCGCCACCAGGGCGAACTCGACCGCGGCGACGCCGTCGTCCTCGCGGCGGAAACGCCGCACGATGCGCGGCCTCGCCAGCACCGCCGCCATGAGCCGCATGCGGCCCCACCTGCGCGAGCCGGCGCGAGGAGAGCTTTCCGACCCAGCAGTCATCCCCCAGCCTCCGTCAGTCCCGGACGCCCTAGGGACGTCCCCGGAAGCATGTTCTAACGTAAACCCGTTGACGAACCCTTGCCCCGACCGCCGCGTTTTGCCGCGAAGACCTCGCGGATGCGCGGTCAGCGCGCTCCGGCAGCCGCTCCACCCGAGGCCGCCCCGTCGCGCGTGCGTGCATTGGAGAGGGCGGTCTCGAAGAAGGCCTTGGAATCGCCGAGGGCGATGGTGGGCTCGCAGACGGGCGCGCAGGAATAGGTCTCCCTGTTGACCCCACGGTACACCTGCATCACCGAGTCGTTCTGCGGGCGCACGCGGATCTGCATGGTCAGCAGCGGTTCGCCGCGCGCGTCGAGCGCGATGAGATTGGTCGAGCCGACGCTCTTGCCCGTCAGCACCATCAGGCCGCCGCGCTGCACCGAGGCGTCGGCGATGAGCGGGTTGCCGATCACCAGCGTGGCGACATGGGCGGGAAGGCGCATGACGCGCGCCTGGTCGATGGTCACGGTCATGCCCTGGGCGATGGCACCGGCCAGATCCGGGCTGGGCGCACCGGCGAGCGGCGTCTCGGTGGCGCGGGCGGTCTGGAGGGGCAGGAGCACGGCCAGGACGCCGACGGCCAGCGTCCCGGCCCGCAGGCGGCTTCCGGTCGTGAGGGCGGGCCTGATCGTCGATGTCATCGAAACTCTCGTCGGCAAGACGGGCTGTCTACGGCGGCCAGACAACCAGAAAATGGTGAATGAATTGCCAATGCGTCGGCCCGGCAGCGCGAGACCTCGCGGAGCGGCGGGACACCCACCCGCACCGGTACGGAGCAGCCGGAGAGGTGGCGCGCTGCAATTATACCGTCGTGACGTGATCTCTGTCGGCCAGGCCAGCGCTGTGTCGCGCAGTTCAAATGGCTGAAGCGACTACCAAAATCAAGGATTGAGATGCAAAAAATGAGTATCAATTCACAAGTGTCACCAACAATATTAGTAGAGAAACAGTCTTTAACGGAAAGAAACCAGAGATTACATGCTGTATGACATTTTATATGACCGATAAATCCCATCTTAACTACGATAGATACGCGGAAAAAACCCGGAATTCCAAGATATCACTTTAACGATAGGGAAAGAGCTGCTTGCTAGTGTCGAGCGAGTTCGAACGGGTCCTCGTCAACACGGCCCGCGGACGGCGCCTTGCGAAAGGCGCATCGTGGACATCAAGGAGTCAGCCATGAAGAACCTCTTCGCCCGTTTCGCCCAGGACACTTCGGGCGCCACCGCCATCGAGTACGGCCTGATCGCCGCCGGCATCGCCGCCGTCGTCATCACCGCCGTCTACAGCCTCGGCAGCAAGGTCAACGACACCTTCGTCAAGATCAACGGCGAGCTGAAGTGATCACCATCCGGGCGTCCCAGCCGGCTGGCGGGACCTCCGGAGCCAATGCGAGAACGGCCAGGCGCTGCGGTGCCTGGCCGTTTTGCGTTTCTGCAGGCCTCGGGCCGGCATTTCCGGCGCGAATTGTCTACACCCCGGCCAGCGCACCGCCGCAGCGGAGACGAGGCCCTGGGGCACGCGGCTATTGTCGGGGTCTGAGGGCGGGCTCAACGGCTTTGAACAGCAGATCTACTTGTCTCGCCGGGAGAAAGACCCAACGTAAAGATCTCGGGCATTTGAGAAATGCATGTATATCTCTTGTATGGCGAAATATAAACACAAAAATTAACGCGATGAAACCATATTGTGCGCAATAAATTACGCATTAACCACGATGTCGATCGCTCTTGAGGGGCTGAATTCATGAGGTCGATTTAACGAAGGCGCAAGGCGTGGCTGCTACGGTGGCCGCAGTTCGAACGGGTCACAAAAAACCGACGGACAGCGCGTCACAGCGCAACGTGGACACTAGGAGTCAGCCATGAAGAACCTCTTCGCTCGTTTCGCCCAGGACAATTCGGGCGCCACCGCCATCGAGTACGGCCTGATCGCCGCCGGCATCGCCGCCGTCGTGATCACCGCCGTCTACAACCTCGGCAGCAAGGTCAACACCACCTTCACCAACATCAACACCGCGATGAAGTGATCGCGGGCCTCGCCCCAAAATTCGATGGCCCGCCACCGGCGGGCCATTGACCTCTTCAGGGTCCAGGCGATGAACGTGATCCCGGCCATATCCCGCCCTCGGCCCGCCGCCGCGTCGGCGGCGCTCGATGCGGGCGCGATTGCGGCGATGCGCAGCGCGCGCGACCGCGACCTGCGTCTCGTCGTCCTGGTTCTGGCCGCGGCCCTGGTGACCGGCCTGTCCGTGCTGGTTCATTCACTGTCCTGAAACCGGCGCCCGGCAAGCTTCGGATGCCGACGTCTGCGAGGGCCCTATGTTCGAGTTCGCGATCCTTCTGATCTTCCCGGCGATGATGGCCTTTGCCGCCGCCAGCGACCTCTTCACCATGACCATCTCGAACCGCGTGTCGCTGGTCCTCGTCGCCGGCTTCCTTGTCCTCGCCCTTCTCACCGGCATGAGCTGGCAGGTGATCGGCCTGCATCTGGCCGCCGGTTTCCTCGTCCTCGCCGTCGGCTTCGTCTGCTTCGCCCTCGGCTGGATGGGGGGCGGCGACGCCAAGCTCGCGGCCTCCACCGCCCTCTGGCTCGGCTGGACCCAGCTCCTCGACTACGCGGTCTATGCCTCCCTCTTCGGCGGCCTCCTCACCCTCGCTCTCCTCGCCCTGCGCGGTGTGCCGTTCCACCCTCCCTTCCTGCTCCGGGAGGGTTGGTATGCGCGGATGACCGACGCGAAGACCGGCATCCCCTATGGCATCGCCCTCGCGGCCGCGGGCCTCGTGCTCTACCCCCAGAGTTTCTGGATGACGGGCGCCCTGCATTGAGCGCCGGCGTGCCGCCGCGCGCTCACGATCCGTTAAGTCAATTTGCTCACCGGCGATTAACCATAAGTTGACCTTTCCCTGATGGAATCCGCATCGAGCCAAGGCGGGTTGCGCCTTGTCGCGTCGAGGGTTCGTGGGATGCGTTTGAAGCCTGCACAGATCGTGGTCATTGCCGTGGCGCTCGGTGCGGGTGGCCTCGCCGCCATGATGATGGGAAACCGCCGTCCCGCCGACCCGCCGCCCCAGCAGGTGGCCGCCCCCGCACAGCAGATTCCGACGGTCGAGGTCCTGGTGGCCAATGTCGACCTGCCGCTCGGCAAGATCATCCTGCCCAACGACGTCACCTGGCGCCGCTGGCCCGAAGAGGCCGGCACCGGCAGTTTCGTCGTCCGGCGCAACGGCGACACCGGTGCCGCCGCCATGGACGAGGTGGTCGGCTCCATCGTCCGCACCACCTTCGTCCCCGGCGAGCCCATCCGCCCGAACCGGCTGGTGAAGGGCAACCGCGGCTTCATGTCCGCCATCCTCACCCCCGGTATGCGCGCCATCGCCGCGCCGATCGACGATCCCTCGCGCGGCGCCGGCGCCTTCATCCTGCCCAACGACCGGGTCGACGTCATCCTCGCCCGCCGCAACACCGGTCCCGCCGCCGCGGCCGAGGGCATGACCCATTCCACCGCCACGGTCCTGCGCAACGTGCGCGTCCTCGCCGTCGACCAGACGGTCGAGGAGCGCGGCGGCGAGAAGACCATCGTCGGCCGCACCGCCACCCTCGAGCTCACCCCGGCGCAGGCCGAGACCCTCGCTCTCGCCCGCGAGCTGGGGACGCTCTCCCTGTCGCTGCGCAGCCTCGCCGACTCCGCCGTCTCCAACCTCGCGGGCGAGGGCGCCGGCACGGGCGACGCCCTGTTCGGCGCCGGCGAGGGCCGCATCTCCATCGTCCGCCACGGCGTGCGGTCCGTCGTCGGCGGTCAGGCGGCGGAATGACCATGCGGCGCCAGATCATTCCCGTTCCGAAAGAGGCCACCATGTTCGCCCGGATGCGCTGCTCCATCACGGCCGGCCGCCGCTTCGGCCTCGTCCTGGCCTCGCTGGCGGCCGTCGCCCTGGCGGCCGCGCCCGCCATGGCCCAGCACAGCCAGGTGCCGCGCCAGCAGCGCGTGGCGACGGGGAGCAACACCATCACGCTCGGCGTCGGCAAGTCGCTGCCCGTCGAACTGCCGCGCGACGCCCGCGACGTCATCGTCGCCAATCCGGCCATCGCCAATGCCGTGGTCCGCTCGGCCCGGCGCGCCTTCCTCATCGGCGTCGCCGTGGGCCAGACCAACGTCTTCTTCCTGGACGCCGAGGGCCGGCAGATCGCCTCCTACGACATCGAGGTGGGCCGCGACCTGGTCGGCCTGCGCCAGACCCTGCGCGCCGCCCTGCCTCACGCCGGCATCGACGTGCGCTCGGTCGCCGATGCGGTCGTGGTCTCCGGACAAGTCCTGACGCCGCTGGAGGCCCAGCAGGCCATCGACATTGCCACGAAGCTCGTCGG
This sequence comes from Phreatobacter cathodiphilus, assembly GCF_003008515.1. NCBI lineage: Bacteria > Pseudomonadati > Pseudomonadota > Alphaproteobacteria > Hyphomicrobiales > Phreatobacteraceae > Phreatobacter > Phreatobacter cathodiphilus. The sequence goes on from NZ_CP027668.1 coordinate 4,044,868, forward strand.
CGACGAGAAGAAGGTGGTCAACGCCATCGCCATCCGCGGCCGCGATCAGGTCCACCTGAAGGTGACCGTGTCGGAGGTCCAGCGGAGCGCCATCAAGCAGCTCGGCGTCAACCTCTCGGCCTTCGACCCGACCTCGACACTCACCGGCACGACCGGCAATCTCGGCAATGCCGGGGGCTTCGTCTACGGCCTCCTCACCGCCAGCAGCTACAACGCCAACGGCACGTCCCCGTCCAACGCCGCGGTCATCGGCACGCGGGTCGGCAACAACGTCTTCACCAGCACCATCCAGGCCTTCGAGGAGCACGGCCTCGTGCGGACCCTCGCCGAGCCCACCCTCACCGCCATTTCCGGCGAGCAGGCGAAGTTCCTCGCCGGCGGCGAGTTCCCGGTGCCCACCGGCCGCGATCTTTCCGGCAACACCACCATCGAGTTCAAGCCCTTCGGTATCGGCCTCGCCTTCACGCCGGTCGTGCTTTCGGAAGGCCGCATCAGCCTGCGCGTCGGCGTCGAGGTCAGCGAGATCGACAACCAGCTGACCGTGCAGCTTTCCAACGTGACGGTCCGCGGTCTGCGCACCCGCCGGGCCGACACGACCATCGAACTGCCCTCGGGCGGCACCATGGTCATGGCCGGCCTGCTGCAGGAGCAGACGCGCCAGAACATCTCGGGCACGCCCGGCCTGCTGAACGTCCCGGTCCTCGGCGCGCTCTTCCGATCGCGCGACTACCAGCGCGGCCAGACCGAGCTCGTGGTCATGGTGACGCCCTACATCGTGCGGCCGACCTCGGCCAACCAGCTCGCCCGGCCCGACGACAATCTCCAGGACGCCTCCGACCCGGCCGGCATCCTGATCGGCCGCCTGAACCGCATCTACGGCTCCGGCCAGCCGCCGGCCGCCGGCGGGCGCTTCAACGGCCCGGTGGGGTTCATCCGTGACTGACCGCGCGCACATTCAGAGGGGTAGCATCATGTCGTTCGGCACCACTGCGAAGCTGGCCCTGGCGGGCCTCGCTCTCGCACTCGGCGGCTGCAAGTCGGTCGCCACGATGCACGACCCCTATCCGCACGACTATCGCCTGCGCCACCCGATCGTGGTGGGGCCGCAGGGTGCCTACGTCGCCTCCCAGTGCGGCCAGTGGCCCGAGGACCTCGGCGTGGCCCCCGGCAATACCGGCGCCCTCAACCGCCCCCACTGGAACCACGGCTGCGCCACCCAGCACAATCTGGCGGCCATCGTGGCCAATCCCAACGACCTCCTGCATCCGCGGGCCGAGGGCCCGTCGGACGCGGCGCGCCGCCAGACCGTTCTCGGCCGCTACCGCCGCGGCGAGTCGCCCGGTCCCCACACCGTTCACACCCCCATCCAGCCGCTCACCGACATCAAGAGCGCCGTGCGGGGCGGAGGCTGAGCCCGTGGCAGAGGACGTCATCCAGGTCGCCGACGGCGGCGAGCAGATCGCCCCGGTTCCCCGCATCTCGCTGCAGGCCTTCTGCGAGACGCCGGAACTGGCCTCCGTCATCGCCGACGCGGCGGAGGACCGCCGCATGGACAAGGCCCATGTGCGCGTCCAGATGGGCGGCGCTCCCGGCGCCGTCGAGGCCTATCGCTCGGCCCCGACACCCAACGTCGTCATTCTCGAGACCGTCGGCCGCAAGGGCGAGATCCTCGGCCACCTCGACGAGCTCGCTGAGGTCTGCGACGCCACCACCAAGGTCATTGTCATCGGCCAGGTGAACGACATCGTCCTCTACCGCGAGCTGATGGCCCGCGGCGTCAGCGAATATCTGATCGGCGCGCCGGACGTGCTCGACATCATCCGCGCGGTCTCCGGCCTCTATGCCAGCGACGGCGCCAAGCCCGTCGGCCGCACCCTCGCCGTCATCGGCGCCAAGGGCGGCGTCGGCGCCTCCACCATCGCGCACAACCTCGCCTGGGCCATTTCGCGCGACATCGGCGTCGACACCTGCATCGCCGACATGGACCTCGCCTTCGGCACCGGCGGCCTCGACTTCAACCAGGACCCGCCGCAGGGCATCGCCGACGCGGTCTTCTCGCCCGACCGTGTCGACACCGCCTTCATCGACCGCCTGCTGTCGCGCTGCTCGGACAAGCTGTCCCTGCTCGCCGCCCCGGCGACGCTGGAGCGGGTCAGCGACCTCGGCCCCGAGGCCTTCGACCCGCTCTTCGACATCCTCAAGGCGACGGTCCCCTCCATCGTGATGGACCTTCCCCACGCATGGACCGGCTGGACGCGGCGTTGCCTCATCACCGCCGACGACATCCTCGTCGTCGCAGCGCCGGACCTCGCCAACCTGCGCAACGCCAAGAACCTGATGGACCTCCTGCGCGCCTCCCGGCCCAACGACACGCCGCCGCGCTACGTCCTCAACCAGACCGGGCTCGCCAAGCGCCCGGAGATCAAGCCGACGGACTTCGCCAAGGCCCTCGAGGCCGAACCGATCGCCGTCATACCCTTCGAACCGCAGCTCTTCGGCACGGCCGCCAACAACGGCCAGATGATCGCCGAGATGGAGCCCGGTCACCGGGTCGCCCAGCAGTTCACCGATCTCGCCCTGGCGCTGACCGGCCGTCACGACACGCGGCGGGCGCGGCCTGGGCTCCTCGGCCCTCTCTCCCCCCTTCTCGAGAAGCTCACCCAGCTCCGCAAGAAGGCCTGAGGGCCGATCGCAATCATCTGAGGCAGCATGTTCGGCAAGCGCGGCAATTCCGGATCTGGCATCGGGCGGCAACCCCCTTCGGGGGGCGGCACGCTCGAACGCAGCCCGCCGCCGGCGGCGGCCCGCGCGCCCGAGCCGGCCCGCACCCCCACCATGCCGTCGCCGCCGATCGCCCCGGCCGCCTCGCTGCCGCCCGTCGAGGACCGCCAGCGCTCGTCCTCCTTCTACGAGACCAAGAGCCAGGTCTTCGGCGCCCTCATCGAGGCCATCGACCTCTCCCAGCTCGCCAAGCTCGACGCCCAGTCGGCGCGCGAGGAAATCCGCGACATCGTCAACGAGATCATCACGATCAAGAACATCGTGATGTCGATCGCCGAGCAGGAGGACCTGCTCGAGGACATCTGCAACGACGTTCTCGGCTACGGGCCTCTGGAGCCGCTGCTCGCCCGCGACGACATCGCCGACATCATGGTGAACGGCCCGAACACGGTCTACATCGAGGTCTCCGGCAAGATCTCGAAGACCGGCGTGCGCTTCCGCGACGGCGCGCAGCTGATGAACATCTGCCAGCGCATCGTCAGCCAGGTCGGCCGCCGCGTCGACGAATCCTCGCCGATCTGCGACGCCCGCCTGCCCGACGGCTCGCGCGTCAACGTCATCGCCCCGCCGCTGGCCATCGACGGCGCCGCCCTCACCATCCGTAAGTTCAAGAAGGACAAGCTGACCCTCGAGCAGCTCGTCAAATACGGCTCGATCTCGCCGGAGGGCGCCGAGATCCTCAAGATCATCGGCCGCGTGCGCTGCAACGTCGTGGTCTCCGGCGGCACCGGCTCCGGCAAGACGACGCTCCTGAACTGCCTCACCCGCTACATCGATTCGGACGAGCGCATCATCACCTGCGAGGACGCGGCCGAGCTGCAGTTGCAGCAGCCCCACGTCGTGCGCCTCGAAACGCGCCCGCCCAACCTCGAGGGCGAGGGGCGCGTCACCATGACCGACCTGGTCAAGAACTGCCTGCGTATGCGTCCCGAGCGGATCATCGTAGGCGAGGTCCGCGGTCCCGAGGTCTTCGACCTCCTGCAGGCGATGAACACCGGCCACGACGGCTCGATGGGAACGATCCACGCCAACTCGCCGCGCGAGTGCCTGTCGCGCATGGAATCGATGATCGCCATGGGCGGCTATTCGCTGCCCGCCAAGACCGTGCGCGAGATCATCGTCGGCTCGGTCGACGTCATCGTCCAGGCGGCCCGCCTGCGCGACGGCTCGCGCCGCATCACCCACGTCACCGAAGTGCTGGGCCTGGAGGGCGATACGCCGATCACCCAGGACCTCTTCGTCTACGAGATGCTCGGCGAGGACGAGCACGGCAAGATCGTGGGTCGCCACCGCTCGACCGGCATCGGCCGGCCGAAATTCTGGGACCGCGCCCGCTATTACGGCGAGGACAAGCGCCTGGCCGCCGCCCTGGATGCGGCGGAGGTCGGCGAGCCGATGAGGTGAGCCCATGCCTGAGATCGACACACTCGCCATCATCGGCCTCGCCGTTCTCTGTGCCGGCGGGCTGGCCTATGCGCTGATCTATCCCCTGCTCTCGGGCGAGGTGAAGGCCGACCAGCGCCGCGAGGCGGTGGCCCAGGTCGCCGCCCGTCCGACGCGCGCCAAGGCCGAGGACACCTCCGCCAAGCGCCTCAGCGTCGAGGACACGCTGAAGGAGATCGAGCGCAAGCAGCAGAAGTCGTCCAAGCCGCCGCTGCAGGTCCGCATCGCCCAGGCCGGCCTGTCCTGGACGGCGAAGCAGTTCTACATCATCTCCGGCGTGCTCGCCCTCGGCGGGGCGCTGGTGACCCTCGTCATGGGCATGCCGCCGCTGGCCGTCCTCGCCGCCGCCATCGTCTTCGGCCTCGGCCTGCCGCAATGGATCCTCAACCACCTGAAGAAGCGCCGCATGCTGGCCTTCCTGAACGAGCTCGCCAATGCGGTGGACGTCATCGTGCGCGGCGTGAAGGCAGGCCTGCCGCTGGGAGACTGCATCCGCATCGTCGCCACGGAATCGCAGGAGCCGGTGCGCAGCGAGTTCCGGCACATCATCGAGCAGACCGCCCTCGGCATTCCGCTGCACGAGGCGGTGATGAAGCTCTACGACCGCATGCCGGTGCCGGAGGCCAACTTCTTCTGCATCGTTGTCTCGATCCAGCAGAAGGCCGGCGGCAACCTCTCCGAAACCCTCGGCAACCTCTCCAAGGTGCTGCGCGACCGCAAGAAGATGAAGTCGAAGATCGTTGCGCTCTCCCAGGAGGCCAAGTCATCGGCCGCCATCATCGCCTGCCTTCCGCCGGCGGTGATGTTCTTCGTCTACCTGTCGACCCCGCAATACATTTCGCTGCTGTGGACCACGGACATGGGGCGGTTGCTGCTGGCCGTCTGCCTGTTCTGGATGTTCACCGGCGTGATGGTCATGCGCAAGATGATCAATTTCGACTTCTGATGGAGCGACGGACACCATGCTGAAGCTCGTCATCGAGAAGATGCACGACCGGGATTTCGTGATCCAGCTGCTGATCGCCATCGCGGTCTGCGCCACGGTCCTCACCTTCGCCATGCCGCTCCTGGCCGGCGACAATCTCGGCCGCCGCATGAAGGCCGTCTCGGTGGAGCGCAACCGGATCCGCGAGCGGGAGAGGGCGCGGCTGGCCAGCGGCGAGCGCATCGCCGTGCGCCGCACGCCCAAGGCCTGGGTGAAGTACATCGTCGACGGGCTGCAACTCGGCAAGCACCTGGCGCAGGAGGAAGCGCGGGACAAGCTCGTCCAGGCCGGCTATCGCGGCCAGGCCCCCTACGTGGTCTTCCTCCTGTTCCGCCTCATCGTGCCGATCGTCACAGTGCTGGCGGCGCTGGTCTATCTCTTCGCCATCAACGATCTCGGCCAGCCGGCCATCGTGCGGGTGCTGCTGTCGCTCTTCGCCGCCTATATCGGCCTGCAACTGCCGATGCTGTATCTGAAGAACAAGATCGAACACCGCAAGACGTCGATCCGCCGCGCCTTTCCCGATTCCCTCGATCTGCTGCTCATCTGCGTGGAGAGCGGCATGTCCATCGAGATGGCCTTCAAGCGGGTCAGCCTCGAGGTCGGCACGCAGTCGATCGCGCTCGCCGAGGAACTGACCCTGACGACCGCCGAGCTGAGCTATCTCCAGGACCGCCGCATGGCGTATGAGAACCTCGCCAAGCGCACCGATCTGGACGGAGTCAGGGCGGTCACCATGGCGCTCATCCAGGCCGAGCGTTACGGCACCCCGCTCGCCAACACCCTGCGCGTCATGGCCCAGGAAAACCGCGACATGCGCATGTCGGAAGCGGAAAAGAAGGCGGCGTCCCTGCCGCCGAAGCTCACCGTGCCGATGATCGTCTTCTTCCTGCCCTGCCTCTTCGTCGTCATCATGGGGCCGGCGGCGATCCGCCTCACCGGCGCCCAGTGAGCCGTCAGATCCTGTCGGCGGCGATCGGCATCGTGTCGATGGGCGCCACTTCGTCCGCCTCGGCCGTGTGCGGGCCCGGCGTACCCGGCTCGACGGTGGCCTCCTGCAGCCGGCGGTAGAGATCGCGCGTCCCGCGCACCGGCCACCAGTCGTAGAACAGGATCTGCGCCGGGCGCCAGTTCGCCACCCAGCCGAAGACCGAGATGCCGTCGCGCACCCCCTCGCGCCAGCCGTCGGGCAGGGACGAGTTGTCGACGACGCGTGACAGGGCGGTGCAGAAGGCGAGCACGCACAGGCCGATGCCGAGCGAGATCACGCCGGTGCGGATCATCTGGCGCAGGTTCTGGTGCTCGCTGGCGGCCAGGCGCGTGAAGTGGACCCGCACCACGTCCTGGAGCTTGGCCGCGTCCCGTGCCGTGGCCGGCTTGCCGCGGATGCTGAGCGCGATGACGAAGCGGTTCCGGGGCGGCGCGTACCAGGCCTGGGAGGCGATGTACTGGGCGGCGGTGGTGTTGAGGCTGAAGTCGTGGAACGGCGAGGGATCGAAGGTGGAGAACAGCTGCTCGACGTCGCGGACGTCGAGCGCGATGCGGGTCTTGTCGCTCATTGAGATCCCCCTCGGACCGGCCGTGCGCGCAGGATGCGGCCGCGGCTTGCCGGCGTCGAGAGCGATCAGGCCTTCGCCAGCCGCTCTCGCCTCATCAGCAGCCACCCAACGATGGCGAGGTTCACGAGGTTCCACAGGATTCCGTTGACGAAGGCGGCCTGGTAGGAGCGGGTGATGTCGTAGATGACGCCGGAGATCCATCCGCCGAAGGCCATGCCAAGCAGCGTCGCCATCAGCGCGATGCCGACGCGCGTGCCGGCCTCGCCGGGCGCGAAATATTCCCGCACGATGATCGCGTAGCTCGGCACGATGCCGCCCTGGAACAGGCCGAACAGGATGGAGAAGACGTAGAGCGGCGTCAGCGCGTCCGACGTGAGGAAGAGGACGAGGGCGAGGCCCTGCAGGGTCGAGCCGAGCAGCAGGGTGGCGAGCCCGCCGATGCGGTCGGCGACGAAGCCCGAGGCGACGCGGCTGATGATGCCGAAGGCCAGCATCAGCGACAGCATTTCCGAACCCCGCGCCACGCCGTAGCCGAGGTCGGCGCAATAGGCGACGATGTGGACCTGCGGCATGGACATGGCGACGCAGCAGGCGATGCCGGCGATGGCGAGCAGCACCGTCAGCATGTTCGGCGAGAGGCCGAGAGCGGCCGGGCTGGCGGAGCGGGCGAGGGTGGTGCCCCCGACCTCGGCCACCGGCGGCCGGCGGCGCAGCAGCAGGGCGAGCGGCACCATCAGCACCACCACGGCGCCGGCGATGACGAGATGCGTCGCCCGCCAGCCGAGGCTGTCGAGGCTGAACCTGACGATCTGAGGCCAGATCGCTCCGGCGAGGTAGTTGCCCGAGGCGGCGATGGCCACCGCGATGCCGCGCCGCCGGTCGAACCAGAAGGAGACATGGGCGAGGAGGGGGCCGAACACCGCCGCCGATCCGAGGCCGATGAGCAGGCCGTGCGCCAGGGCGAAGACGAGGATCGAGGGCGCGGCCGCCGCCAGGGCATAGCCGATCCCGAGCAACAGGCTGCCGCCGATCACCGGCGCCATGATGCCGAAACGGTCCGACAGCCGGCCCATCAGCACGCCGCCGCCGGCGAAGCCCAGCATGGCGAGCGTGTAGGGCAGGGCGGCCTCGCCCCGGCCGATGCCGAAATCGGCCTGCACCGCCGGCATCACCACCACGACGGACCACATGCCGACGCCGCCGATGGTGCCCAGCGCCAGCGCCACCGCGAGGCGGAGCCAGGCGGCGCGGCCGTCGATGTCGGACGCGGGGGAATGGTAACGGTCGGGGGACATCTGCTGCACGGGAGGCCTGCCTGCCGAAGGGAGCGTGAGGCTAGCACCGCCGATCTGCACAAAACAGCGGCAGCGACGCGCAGCTTCTGTGCAGCGCCGCCGGTGCCTCAGCCCTCGCGCCGGCCGCCGGCGGCGCCCGCCAGAGCGACGCCGATCCAGGCGGCGATCATCACCATGCCGCCGGTGGGAGCCGCCATCGGGAAGACCGGAATGCCGGCGAAGCTGCGCAGGGCGAGGTCGCCGCTGAACAGGGCCGTACCGACGACGAGGCCCCAGGCGGCGATGCGCGCCGGCAGGTCGGCGAGAAGTCCCGCCTTCCTTCCGATCGCGACCGCGATCACGGCGGGCGCATGCAGCGACAGCATGGTCGCGGCGACGGAGAGGCTGGTTCCCGCATAGGCATGGCTGGCCATCGCCGCGAAGGCGACGCCCGTAGCGCCCATCAGGCCGGCGGCGAGGAGAAGGAGGCGTGTGGCTGTCATGACGAGCGGCTGTGGCAGCCTCGGCCGCCGCCGTCAATGGCTGCCGCTCAGCCGATCGCCACGGGCACGGAGACCGGCTCGGTCGGCGGCCGGCGTCCGGCGACGCGCTTGACCCCTGCACCGCGCAGCAGAGCCAGTTCCGCGTCGATCTCCTTGTCGGTCAGCATGCGGTAGCGGCGCAGCAGCCCGCGCGGATCGGGCGCCGCCCGGCGCCAGCGGCGGCAGAAGGAGCCGACGAGGGAGACGAAGACGTTCTCGTCGAGGGCCACGGCGCGGGCCATGGCCTCGAACGGCTCGACGCGCCCGCGCGCCAGCGCGGTGATCAGCGCCTCCCGCTCGATGCCGAGCGCCGTGCCGAGGATCTCCAGGGCGGGGATGACCTGGTCGGTGGCCGCCAGCAGCGTCAGCGCCTCGGCCAGCGACTTGGTGCCGTCCCGGAGGTCGCGGCGCACGTCGGCGGCGCTTTCGGTCACGTCCTTGAGCAGGCGGATGCGCCGCACCTTGGCGAGCACCGCCTCGGATGCGAGCTTCTGGGCCTCCTGCACCGCGTCGCGGTCGAGCCGTTCGAACAGGCAGGCCTTGAGATTGTCGGGCACGACCAGGGCGAGCCGCAGCGCCTCCTCGGGTCCCAGTTCCGGCCGGTTGCACAATTGCTGCTGGAGCTGCGGGTCGTGCGAGGCGCGCGTCACCATGCGCGACATGGCCTTCGGCGACAGCGTCACGAAGCGGTTGTCGGCGAGGGTGCGCACCGTGCGCGCGTCGCCCACCTCGGCCAGGGCCTCGGCGGCTTCCCCGCTCAGGTCCTCGCGGTCCGCCATGATGCGGGTGTCGACGTAGCGGCGCTGCTTGCCGAGGTTGAGGATGGTCGACGGCTCGGGCGTGGCATGGCCGAGCGAGATCTCCGCCACCAGTTCCTCGTCCTTGTCGATGGCGGCGAAGGTGCGCGGCAGGTCGAGGTCGAGGGCGCCGAAGGCCCGGGCGAAATGGACGCGCCGGTCGATCGGCATGGGCGGCAGCAGGTGGGCGACGATCCGGTCGAGCCGCTCCTGCGCCTTGGGCGAGGGGCGCGGCCTGTCCGGGCCGAACTGGCCGAGAATGCCCGTCACCAGGGCCTGCTGCGCCGCCGGCGGCAATTGCTCCACCGCGGCGAGGACCTGTTCGACGGGATTTTCGAGCGATGGAAGCATGGGGGCTCGCGTTCCGGCGTGAGGGCTACGAGCATGCCTGCACTTCGATAACGCGGCGTAAATGTTAAGTGCCCGGATACCAATTCTGTTTCCCGGCGGAAATATTAAACCAGATGGTTGACAATCGCATCGCGCCGGTCGATATTCAACCTCATGGTTGAACATCAGGCCCATACCCTCGACGCCGTCTTCCGCGCCCTCGGCGACGCCACGCGCCGCAGCATGCTCCGCACCCTGGCGGAGGGCGAGACCACGGTCGGCCGGCTGGCCGCGCCCTTCGCCATGTCGCTGGCGGCGGCCTCCAAACACGTCAGGGCGCTGGAGGAGGCGGGCCTCGTCGCCCGCGAGGTGCGCGGCCGCACCCACTGGTGCCGCCTCGCCCCCGGCCCTCTCGCCGGCGCCCATGAATGGCTGAGCTTCTACGAGCGGTTCTGGACCGGCCGCCTCGACGTCCTGGAGCGCCTCCTGCGGGAGGACGACGCCAGCAACAGGTCAAAGCCCCCGACAGGAGACAAGACATGACGGACCTCGCGACCCGCAGTTCCTATGGAGTGCTCACCGAGCCCGCGACCCTCACCATCCGCCGGCTCCTGCCGGGCCCGGCGGAGCGCATCTGGTCCTACCTCGTCGACGGCGAACTCCGGCGCAAATGGCTGGCCGCCGGGATGTTGGAACCGCAGGCGGGGGCGGCCTTCGAATTCGTCTGGCGCAACGGCGAACTCGACGACCCACCGGGCCGGCGTCCCGAGGGCTTGCCGGAAGAGCATCGCATGGCGGGCCGCGTCCTGGAGATCGATCCGCCGCGCCGCCTCGTCATCACCTGGGGCACGGAGGGCGGCTCGGTCGCCTTCGACCTGTCGCCCCAGGGCGACCAGGTGCTGCTCACCGTCACCCACCGGCGCCTCGTCGACCGCAATTCCATGCTCAACGTCTCGGCCGGCTGGCACATGCATCTCGACGTTATGGTCAGCCTGTTGACCGGAGAGCCGCGCGAGACCTTCTGGTCCGGATGGCAGCGCCTCAAGGGCGAATATGCCGAGCGCCTTCCCGCATGAACCCCGCCGCTACCGGGCGACCTGCGTCGCCCGGCTGCGCAGCGTCAGCGTCCGCCGGCGTCCCAGTCGGCGGGCGAGGGCGCTCTCGCTGTCGGGGCCCGGCCTGTGGCCACCGACGGCGCGATAGTGGTCTCGCGACAGCAGCAGGCCCTGGCGCGGGTCCGCCCCGCCGCCGAGCAGGAACTTCCAGCGCGCCCGCGCCAGCTTGGCCTTCGCCGCGAAGCCGTAATCGTCCACGCCGAGGGTGAAGGCCGCCGCCCGACGGTGTGCCTCCTGGCGCCGCGTCACCTGGTCGAGGAAGCCGTGGACGTCGCGGATCCAGCCCTCGTCCAGCACGACCCCGGGGCGGATGAACATCAGCCACGGCGCCTTCGCGCCGCCGGCCGCCGCCGCGAGCCGGTCGCCGATGTCGGCGGGGCCGCGCAGGAAGCGACAGCCGGCGACGTCCGCCACCGCCTCCGTGCCGTCGTCGGACCCGCCGTCGGCGATCACCGCCTCGATGACAATCCCGTCTGCCGCGCCCGAGACGAGCGAGGCCAGCGTCGGCACCAGCCGGCGTTCGTCGTTGAGCGTGGGAATGATGACGCTGATCACGGGCGGGGAACAATCCTCTTGCGTCGCAGTATAATCGTGCCGCACCGCATTCATCCAGCCTTCATCGTCGCGTCATCATCGTCGCCGCGGGCAGGCCGGACGCCGCGCGGTTGAAATGGCGGGGCGAAAGCGCCTAAAGAAACGCGCCGCAGCAATCGGCCCCGTCCGGCGTCGGTGCAGCGCATGACAAGTCCGGGAATCCGACCATGACGCAATGGGTCTTCACCTTTGGCGACGGCAAGGCCGAGGGGCAGTCGAGCATGCGCGACCTGCTCGGCGGCAAGGGCGCCAATCTGGCGGAAATGTCCAACATGGGCCTGCCCGTGCCGCCCGGCTTCACCATCACCACCGAGGTTTGCACCTGGTACTACGCCAACGGCAGGTCCTATCCGGCCGAGCTGAAGGACCAGGTCGAGGCCGGCCTCGCCCAGATCGGCGCCCTCACGGGCAAGATCTTCGGCGACGCCGAGAATCCGCTCCTCGTCTCGGTCCGCTCCGGCGCCCGCGCCTCCATGCCCGGCATGATGGACACGATCCTCAATCTCGGCCTCAACGACGTCACCGTCGCCGCCCTCGGCAAGGGCTCGGGCGACGAGCGCTTCGCCTATGACAGCTACCGCCGCTTCATCCAGATGTATTCCAACGTCGTGCTCGACGTGGACCACCACAATTTCGAGGACATCCTGGAGGTCTACAAGGAGCGCAAGGGCCTCACCCTCGACACCGACCTCTCCGCCGAAGACTGGAAGCACCTCGTCGGCGAGTACAAGCGCCGCGTCGAGGAGGAGACCGGAGCGCCCTTCCCGCAGGACCCGCGCGAGCAGCTCTGGGGCGCGGTCGGCGCCGTCTTCTCCTCCTGGATGAACCAGCGCGCCATCACCTATCGCCGCCTCCACGCCATCCCCGAGAGCTGGGGCACGGCGGTCAACGTCCAGGCCATGGTCTTCGGCAATATGGGCGAGACCTCGGCCACCGGCGTCGCCTTCACCCGCAACCCCTCCACCGGCGCCAAGGAGCTCTACGGCGAATTCCTCATCAACGCCCAGGGCGAGGACGTGGTCGCCGGCATCCGCACGCCGCAGAACATCACCGAGGTGGCCCGCATCGCCGCCGGCTCCGACAAGCCCTCCATGGAGACGGCGCTGCCCGAGGTCTACGGGCAGTTCATCGCCGTGGCCGCGACGCTCGAGAAGCACTACCGCGACATGCAGGACCTCGAGTTCACCGTCGAGCGCGGCAAGCTCTGGATGCTGCAGACGCGCAACGGCAAGCGCACGGCGCGGGCGAGCCTGCGCATCGCCGTGGAACTGGCCAACGAGGGCGTGCTGACGCGGGAGGAGGCCGTCTCGCGCGTCGAGCCCGGCTCCCTCGACCAGCTTCTCCACCCGACCATCGACCCCAAGGCCGAGCGCCGCGTCCTCGCTACCGGCCTGCCCGCCTCCCCCGGCGCCGCCCAGGGCGAGATCGTCTTCAACTCCGACGAGGCCGAGGCGATGAAGGCCGGCGGCCACAAGGTCATTCTGGTGCGCGTCGAGACGAGCCCGGAGGACATCCACGGCATGCACGCCGCCGAAGGCATTCTCACCACCCGCGGCGGCATGACCAGCCACGCCGCGGTGGTCGCCCGCGGCATGGGCAAGCCCTGCGTCTCCGGCGCCGGCTCGCTGCGCGTCGACTACGCGGCCCAGACCATGTCCATCGCCGGCAAGGTGTTGAAGAAGGGCGACGTCATCACCATCGACGGCTCCACCGGCCAGGTGCTGCTCGGCGAGGTGGCGATGCTCCAGCCCGAGCTCTCGGGCGAGTTCGCCACCCTCATGGGCTGGGCCGACCAGGTGCGTCGCCTGAAGGTGCGCACCAATGCCGAGACCCCAGCCGACGCCCGCGTCGCTGTGGAATTCGGCGCCGAGGGCATCGGCCTCTGCCGCACCGAGCACATGTTCTTCGACGAGGAGCGCATCGTCGCCATGCGCGAGATGATCCTCGCCGACGACGAGAAGGGCCGCCGCGCGGCGCTCGCCAAGCTCCTGCCCATGCAGCGCTCCGATTTCGTCGAGCTCTTCGAGATCATGGCCGGCCTGCCGGTTACCATCCGCCTGCTCGACCCGCCCCTGCACGAGTTCCTGCCCCACACCGAGGCCGAGATCGCCGAGGTCGCCGCCGCCATGGGCGCCGACCCGAAGAAGCTGAAGGCGCGCGCCGAGGAGCTGCACGAGTTCAACCCGATGCTCGGCTTCCGCGGCTGCCGCCTGGCGGTGGCCTATCCCGAGATCGCCGAGATGCAGGCCCGCGCCATCTTCGAGGCCGCCGTCGAGGCCGGCCGCAAGAGCGGCAGGCCGGTGGTTCCGGAGGTCATGGTGCCGCTCGTCGCCACCAAGGCCGAACTCGACCTCGTCAAGGCGCGCATCGTCGCCATGGCCGAGGCGGTCATCAAGGAGACGGGCGCCAGCCTCGACTACATCGTCGGCACCATGATCGAGCTGCCGCGCGCCGCCCTTCAGGCCGGCAAGATCGCCGAGAGCGCCGAGTTCTTCTCATTCGGCACCAACGACCTCACCCAGACGACCTTCGGCATCTCCCGCGACGACGCCGCGAGCTTCCTCAACCCCTATCTCGCCAAGGGCATCATCGAGGTCGATCCCTTCGTCTCCCTCGACCAGGAGGGCGTCGGCGAACTCGTGCAGATCGCCGCCGAACGCGGCCGCAAGACGCGCCCCGACATCAAGCTCGGCATCTGCGGCGAGCACGGCGGCGATCCAGCCTCCATCCACTTCTGCGAGATGGTCGGCCTCGACTACGTCTCCTGCTCGCCCTTCCGCGTGCCCATCGCCCGCCTCGCGGCGGCACAGGCCGCGCTCGGCAAGGCGGCGGCGGGGCAGGCGTGAGCCTGCCCTCGATCGCGGAGGTTCGCAGCGGCGGCAAGCGGGCGCTTGCCGCGGCCCTCGCCGCGATCGAGACCCATGCCGGCAGCGAGGCCCTGGCCGGCTTCCTCGACGAGGCCTGCCGCGAGGCGCGCGGCGCCACCCTCGGCCTCACCGGCCCGCCCGGCGTCGGCAAATCGACCCTCACCAACGCCCTCGTCTCCGGCTGGCGCAAGGCCGGCGAGACCGTCGGCGTCATCGCCGTCGATCCATCCTCGCGGCGCACCGGTGGCGCGCTGCTCGGCGACCGCGCCCGCATCGCCACCGATCCTTCCGACCGCGGCGTCTTCGTCCGTTCCATGGCGGCCCGTGACCGGCTCGGCGGCCTCTCCGACCAGACGGTCGCCGCCATGGTGATCATGCGCGCCGTCTTCGACCGGGTGCTGGTGGAGAGCGTCGGCATCGGACAGTCGGAGGCGGACGTCGCCATGGTCGCCGACACGGTGGTGCTCTGCATCCAGCCGGGCTCCGGCGACAGCCTGCAGTTCATGAAGGCCGGCGTCATGGAACTGCCGGACGTCATCGTCGTCACCAAGGCCGACATGGGCGCCCCGGCCCAGCGCGCCAAGGCGGACGTCGAGGGCGCGCTGACGCTGGTGGCCCGCGACGCCGGCGCCTGGCAGGCGCCCGTCGTGCTGGTCTCCTCCTCAAGCGGCGAGGGCCTCGACAGGCTCGCCGCGGCCCTCGCCGCCCACCGCGCCTGGCTCGCCGGCGGGCGCCTCGCCGCGCGCCGCGCCGCGCAGCAGGATCAGTGGGTGGAGGAGGCGCTGCGCACCCGTTTCGGCACCGCCGGCCTCGCGCTCGCCGGGGCTGTGGCGGCGCCGCCCGCCGGCGGCCCCTTCCTGCGCGAGACCCTGCTCGCGGCCCGGCTCCAGGCCCGCCTCGCCTGACCGGCGCGCCATTAACCCGCTCTCAACGTTACCCGGGCGATAAGGTTAGCGGTCGATGACCGCACTGTGCGGTCGCGGCGTGTTCGTGGCGGTGCGCGTTCGCATCGGTCCTGTGGCGTCAGTTGCGTTTGCGTGGAGTGCGTGCCTATGCGTGCGTTGCGTCGGCCTTCGTCGCCCGGCCTCAAGGCGGCCCTGCTCGTTCCCGGAGCGGCGGCGTCCTTTCTCCTCCTCTCCTCCCAGCCCGTCGCCTATCAGGATCTCGTCAGCCACATGGCGCGCCGCGCCGGTGTCGACCAGACCTGGCGCCGCCACGTGGCGAGCCTCGTCAGGCCCTCCACGACGGTCGCCGGCTTCGTCTTCAGCCGCCCCGTCGCCCCCGAGCCCGAGGCGCCGCGCCTCGTCCTCGCCAGCCTCTCCATGGCCCCCGCCGCCGACCTCAGGCGCGCCGGCCCGCGCCCGGGTCCCGCCCTCGGCGCCGGCATGGACCGCGCCGTCATCTATCCCGTGCCGAACCGCGAGGCGAAGGGCGACCTGCTGCTCGAGCGGCCGAAGCTGAGGCTCAGCATCGGCTCGCTGCACAACGACCCCTCCATCCTCCTGCCCCCCGCCGACCTCTCGGAGGTCTCGCGCTTCACCCCAGCCGCCCCTGACGAGGGGTCTGACACCGAACACTCGCCGCTCGCCATCGGCGGCCTGCAGCTCGCCGCGGTCTCGCCCTCCGCCACCCTCGACGACGCCCCGCCCGCCGCCCGCCTCGGCCTCGCTCCGCCGCCGCTGGAAGCAGCCGGCGAGGAGATCACCGAGGGTCGGCGCTTCGCCGCCACCCTCGACGAGGACAGGGCCGGCATCGCCGTCGGCGGCGAGGGGCCCATCGCCCGCGCCGGTGCCGGCTTCGGCGCCCCGTCCATGCCGCTGGAGAGCGCCCCCTTCCGCGTCACCGCCACCCACGACCCGGTGCCGGGCTTCGACCCCGTTCTCGGCCCCTTCGCCACCGACACCCGCGGCGACCGCCCCGACAGCCTGCTCGCCCGCCTCACCGCGCGGCCCGCCGCGCCGAGCCTTGAGACGCCGTCCGCGGACCGGTCGCCGCCGCGCATCGGCGCCGCCGTCCATCCCGCCGTCGCCCTCGGCCTGTCCGGCCCCGCCCATGCACGCGCCGAGCGCTGCCTGGCGGAAGCCATCTACTGGGAGGCCCGTTCCGAGCCCGAGCGCGGCCAGATGGCCGTCGCCCAGGTGGTGCTGAACCGCTCCGTCTCCGGCTTCTATCCGCGGGACGTCTGCGGCGTCGTCTACCAGAACGCCCACCGCTACCTCGCCTGCCAGTTCACCTTCGCCTGCGAGGGTCGTCGCAGCCTGGTGCCCACCGAAGCCGGACCCTGGACCCGCGCCATCACCATCGCCAAGGAGATGATGGCCGGGCGGCTCTGGCTGCCGGAAGTCGGCCACGCCACCCACTACCACGCGACCTATGTCCGGCCCTGGTGGGCGCGCTCGATGAACCGGCTGCAGCAGATCGGCATCCATGTGTTCTACCGGCCGCGCAACTGGGGGTCTGGCCCGCAGGTTCAGCTCGCCGCTCCGCGCGGCAATGAAAGCTGATCGGCTGCCTCGGCAGCTGCCAGCCCTCGGCATCGGGAAATGGTATGGGAGCCATCACGGCTTTTGGCTTCCGGAGGTGCCGCTTCGGAACTAGAGTGCCGGACGTGTAGCTGCACGATGCAGGGCCGGAGCTCCCCCGATGACCGCAACGACCTCATCCACCCGTCAGGACGGCTGGCGTACCCCCTTCGTCATCATCCTCTGCGGCTGCCTGATCGGGCTGCTCTCCTTCGGCCCGCGCTCGGTGGTCGGCATGTTCCTCATGCCGGTCTCCACCGAGAACGGCTGGACCCGCGACATCCTCTCGCTGACCATCGCCATCCAGAACCTGATGTGGGGCGTCGGCCAGCCCTTCGCTGGCGCCATCGCCGACCGCTTCGGCACGCTCAAGGTCTTCTGGGCCGGCGCGCTCATGTACGGGCTGGGCCTCGCCTGCATGGTGCTGCCGCTGCCGCCGCTCGCCATGCACGTCCTCTCCGGCACGCTGGTCGGCCTCGGCCTCGCCGGCGTCTCGTTCAACCTCGTGCTCGCCTGTTTCGCCAAGCTGCTCCCCGAGAGCCGGCGCGCCTCCGCCATGGGAATGGGCACCGCCGCCTCCTCCTTCGGCCAGTTCGTCTTCGCGCCGCTGACGCCCTTCCTCATCGACATGCTCGGCTGGAAGGCGGCGCTGCTCGTCTTCTCCTGCGTGCCGGTCCTCATCATCCCGCTGTCCTTCGCGCTGGCGACGCGCCCCTCCTCGGGGGTCGGCCAGGGCACGGGCGCGGAGATGAGCATCGCAGCCACGCTGAAACAGGCCTTCGCCCATCCGAGCTACATCTATCTCGTCATCGGCTTCTTCACCTGCGGCTTCCAGCTCGCCTTCATCACCACCCACTACCCGACCTATCTGCGGGACCTGAACATCGAGGCCTGGGTGGCGGGCGTCGCTCTGGCGCTGATCGGCCTGTTCAACATCGTGGGGTCGCTCAGTGCCGGATGGCTGTCCGCGCGCATGTCGAAGCGCTGGCTGCTGGTCTGGATCTATTTCTCGCGCGGCGCGGCGGTGGTCCTGCTCTTCGTCTTCCCGCCGAGCACGGCGCTGGCCCTCGTCTTCGCCGCGCTGATGGGCCTTCTCTGGCTCTCCACCGTGCCGCCGACCTCCGGCCTCGTCGCCCTGATGTTCGGCACCCGCTACATGGCCATGCTCTACGGCTTCGTCTTCTTCTCCCACCAGGTCGGCGGCTTCCTCGGCGCCTGGCTCGGCGGCGTCATGTACGAGCGCACCGGGTCCTACGAGGTCATGTGGTATCTCTCGATCCTGTTCTGCATCGGCTCCGGCCTGATCAACATTCCGATCAAGGAGCGCCCGGTGGCCCAGCCCGTCGCGGTGCCGGCCGAGTAGGGCCAGGAGGCCCTACCGTCGGCCAGCCCGGCCCTACCGCGCCACGAGCACCTGCCGGCAGGCCTCGGGAAGCCCCGCCATGGTGATCGGCGGCGGCGGCCGCCAGTTCGGGTTCGGCCGCGGGTTCAGAACCGCATCGGTGAACCACCAGTCGAGCTCGGCGCCGCAGCCGTCGGCCGTCGGCGGCGGGTCCTGCGGCCGGCAGCCCGGGCTGCCCGCCGGGCAGCGGATGCGGATGTGCATGTGGTAGTTGTGGCCCGGCACGGGGCGCACGCGCGACAGCCAGGAGCGGTCGGCGCCCGCCTCGCGGCACAGCGCCTTCTTGATCGCGGCGTTCACCAGCACCCGCTCGACCACGGGGTCCTGCGCCGCGGCCTTGATCACCCGGAGATGGTCGGCGGTCCATGTCGCCGGATCGATGTCGCGCCGGTCGGCGCGCACCATGTTCACCGCCGAGGTCATCTCCCGCTCTTCGGTCGTCAGACGCCGGCGCGGCATGGGGGTGAGCCAGATGTCGGCGTCGAGGCCGATCTGGTGCGAGGCGTGGCCGGTGAGCATCGGCCCGCCGCGCGGCTGCGAGATGTCGCCGACGAGGATGCCCGGCCAGCGCGACACCTGCGGCACCTTCCCCGCGAAGCGCTCAAGGAAGGCCATCATGTCCGGGTGGCCCCACATGCGGTTGCGCGACAGGCGCATCACCTGCCAGGTCTCGCCGTTGACCGGCAGGGCGACCGCTCCGGCGACGCAGCCGCGCGAATAGAAGCCGAAGGACCGCGCCTCCATGGGCGCGCCGGTGGTGGCGCGGCCGAACAGCTCCTTGGCCGGCAGATTCGGATCGTTCGGATTGGCGAGCGGCGGCAGGGGCCGCGGAGTGACCGTGCCGGGCGTCTGCGCCGAAGCGCCGGCCGCGGCGGCAAGGAGCAGCGCGGCGATGAGGAGGGGGCGGGTCATGGCAGGGGTCCCGTGAATCGTCTGCGCTCACCCTAGTCAGGATGTCATTAACCATTCCTGTCCGCCGCGGCGATGCCTTGTCGCAGGTCCGGCCGGGCCTCTCCGAGAGGAAGGTGCGGCCGCCCGGTGATGGTCGTCTTAAGGTTGACGCCTTCTCACCCCTTTACACCGGCCCCCGCTTTGGGAATCACTTGGCTGCGGCCCCGTGAGGGAAGCTCTGTTCGTATCGCGTCGGAGGGGACATCCATGCGTGCATTCCATTGCGCGGCCGCTCTTCTCGTCGGCCTCTTCCTGTGGACGGCCGAGGCCGCCGCCTCCATTGTCGTCCGGGTCGACAAGACCAGCCAGACCATGCGCGTCGTCGTCGACGGCGAGCACCGCTACACCTGGGCGGTCTCCACCGGCCGCGCCGGCTACAACACGCCCAACGGCTCCTACCGGCCGCAGCGCCTGGAGCGGAACTGGCGCTCGCGCAAATACGGCATGGCCCCCATGCCCCATTCCATCTTCTTCCGCGGCGGCTACGCCATCCACGGCACCAACATGGTCGGCCGGCTCGGTCGGGTCGACAGCCACGGCTGCATCCGCCTCGCTCCCGGCAATGCCCGCACCCTCTTCGACATGGTCGCCCGCCAGCGCGGCGCCACCCGCATCGTCATCGAGGGCACCTCGCCGCGGCAGGCCCCGCCCGCCCTCGTCGCGAGCCGCGCCGGGCGCAGCGCCGCGGCGGCCCCGCGCACCGCCCAGATGCGTCTCGCCCAGCCGGGCCGTCAGGTCGCCGCCGTCCCCGCCGGCACGCGCAGCGCTCAGGCCGCGCCGCGCTCATCCGGCATTCGCTTCGCCACCCGCGCCGCAGCGCCGCAGGCCGTGGCCCCCGTCGCGCCCCGCAACGACAACCGCCATTTCCTGGAGTGGTATCTGCGCCGCTGAGCTCCGCCGCAGGCGCGAGGCGATTCACCGCCCGCGCGCCTTGCATTTGCCCGGCGGGGCCTTTATGCAGCGCCTTCCGTGGACAGGTGGCCGAGTGGTTGAAGGCGCACGCCTGGAAAGTGTGTATACGGGGAACCGTATCGCGGGTTCGAATCCCGCCCTGTCCGCCACCATCCCAAAACGTCAGTGATTTCAATAGTTCCTTGACTTTCAAGGGCTTGTGCCGCGCAACTAGTACATACGCGTGGTCCACATGGCACTTTCGATGTCTCGTCCGTTCAAGCATCCCGACACTGGCATGTACTGGCTCCGCAAGCGCGTGCCCGACGATCTTAGGGCGGCGCTCGGCAAAACCGAGATTAAGAAAACCCTTGGCACCAAGAATCCAGCGGAAGCGAAGCGCCTTCACGCCGCGGCGCTCGCCGAGATCGAGGCTGAGTGGGCCGTGATGCGCAAGGGCGCGGCGCCGGGACTAACGGAAGCGCTCATAGCGGAACTCGAACAGGAGATTTGCGATCGATGGGTTTCGCACCATCGCGATCGCCAACAGACGTTCTGGCGCATCTCCGAATTCGAAAACCTCTGGACACAGGTCCAGCGACCGCGCCCACCCACGAAGACGCCAGTGGAAGATTACGCTGATTCATCAATGAGGAGGTTCGCCTACGAGTGCGCCGACGAATTCGCAGCTGAGCGTGGCTTACAGGTCGATGACGACGGTAGGCTTCGACTCGCGAAAGCCGCTTCCCGTGGCCTCCAGCGAGCATCATTGGCGATGTTGCCGAAGCTGGGCTGGGGCGATGTTGCTCGTGGTGTCGACGCGCCTCCGGGGCCGACTAAGGTCGGTCAATCCGGCGCGAACCGCACAATCGTGGCAGGTGCCAGTAAGCCACTTCCCTTCAGCGAACTGGTCGATGGCTGGGCTCGGGAGCGCAAGCCAGTCGAAAGGACGGTCTACTCGTATCAGAGGGTTCTGAACGCTCTAAAGATGTTCCTTGGCCACGACGATGCGAGGCGACTGACCGCGGACGATCTGGTCGCCTGGAAGAACGATTTGATCGCGAAGGAGAGGAGCAGCAAGACGATCCGCGACGCTAAGCTCGCGCCGGTGCGTGCTCTGCTTCAATGGGCCGTGGACAATCGACGGCTCACCGAGAACGTTGCTCAGCGGATCACCATCAACGTGAAGGTCGCTCAGGCCAAGCGGAAGCGTTCATACACGGATGATGAAGCTAAGGTGGTGTTAGCCGCTGCTCGCAAGGAGAAGGATCCGGTGCGCCGGTGGGTGCCGTTCCTCGCGGCCTATTCGGGAGCCCGAGTGGCTGAGCTCTGCCAACTTCGGGCCGAGGACATCCGGACTATTCACGACATTCCCTGCATGGTCTTCGCGGCCGAGGCAGGATCGTTGAAGAACGCCAACTCTGAGCGGGCCCTGCCACTGCATCCTGCACTTATTGCAGAGGGCTTCCTGACCTTCGCCGCAACAATCAAGGAAGGGCCGCTGTTTGCCGATCTTGAGCCAGATCGCTTCGGCAGTCGCGGCGGCAACGCCACCAAGATTTTGAGCCGTTGGGTGCGTTCCACCGTCGGGCTCAAGGATGAGCGTCTTTCACCGAACCACAGCTGGCGACACCGCCTGAAGACGCTGGGCCGACGCTATGGCCTCGCCCTCGACAATCTCGACGCTATCACCGGGC
This sequence comes from Phreatobacter cathodiphilus, assembly GCF_003008515.1. Classification (NCBI taxonomy): domain Bacteria; kingdom Pseudomonadati; phylum Pseudomonadota; class Alphaproteobacteria; order Hyphomicrobiales; family Phreatobacteraceae; genus Phreatobacter; species Phreatobacter cathodiphilus. Next base: position 4,066,618 of record NZ_CP027668.1, read on the forward strand.
ACGGGCGGAAGAATGTCTCAGCCCACTATGGTGAGTACGAGATGCGCACGCTACTACGGGAGCTGGAGAAAATTCCGGACTTCATGAAGGACAAGACGAACGAGCCGGCTGGTTAAGGCTCAGAACGTCCAGACGGTCGTTTCCAGCCAGAGCCGCGACTTGTCGGGGTCCACCCACTTCATCACGAAATGCACCTGGCCGCTCCCGGCGTTGGTGAAGACGGTGGCCTGGCAGAAGCGCATCTCCACCGTCGTGCTTGCGGCCAGAGATGGGTCCTCGGCGTAGTCCTTGATCGTCCCAATCTCCGAGACCTTCAGCCCGGACTGGATTGCGCGGGGCGACTTGTCGATCGCCTCGCGGAGAAGGCTGCGGGCCGTGCTGCTCTCGCAAACCGGCATCTGTCCAGCGATCACCCCTGATCCGAACCAAGCACCGATCTTGGGTAAGAGCCCCTTCTCGTAGGCATATGCACCGAAGATTGTTGCCACCGACACGAGGCCGATGATGGTCAGAGTCGTGTTGTTGTTGCCGGACATGCGCTCCCCCGTTCCTGCGCATGATTCGGACGAGGGCGCAGGAAGTTGCTAATCCGGGATTTACAGTGCGTGTTTTTGTAGTCTGCAAAGACGCCCTATCCGGAAATGGATGGGGCAGCGATTGTCGCTTGGAATTTGAGAAGGCTCCGCGTTCCCCGCGGCCTGAGCCAAGAGGCGCTGGCCGTCGATGCGGGCCTAGACCGAAGCTACATCGGCAGGCTGGAGCGCGCGGTCGAAAATCCGACCGTCCAAACGCTGGACAAGTTGGCCGCCACGCTGTCCGTAAGGCTGATCGATCTGGTCATGGAGCCGGGAGCGATGAGAAACGCGTTCATCCCGATGTTGAAATAGACGCCGAGCAGCATCGTCGTCGAATGCCTGAGGGCAAACAGGCTCACGTAAAGGCCGATGTCCCTGAGGCGGTAGAGGAAGAAGATCACGCCTGCCAGGAACAGCAGGTGGTCGTATCCCGTCACCATGTGCTTGGCGCCGAGATAGACGAAGGGCGCGAGGTGCACCCCCGTCATCTCCTGGATGTAGCCCTTGTCGCCCTCGGCGACGGCGTGCGCGAGGACCTCGCTCGTCCAAGAGACGGCGAGGCTGAGGATGAGAAGGGGCAAGCCGAGACTTCGCAGCATGATGCGTGCGGCCGCAGCGTTCCCCTGGCGAAAGGTTCGCATGGGAGATTTCCAGTTGATATGAGAACAGCCGGCCGCAGCCGGCGCCGGATCAGCGCGGCATAAGGGTGCGCGGCGGCCGCTCGAACGGCATGACCACGTCCAGCGCCGGCGCTGCGTGGCGCAATGGCCGTATGGCGACGCGCACCGGCCCGATCACGTAGTTGGATGGCTGCGCCAGCCCCAGAGTGACATGCGAGTGATCCGGCCCGTGCGGCATGGACTGGCTGCTGTCGCCGTCATGATCGTGCGAATGGGAATGGCCATGCCCTTCCCCCGGAGCGGAGATCGTTGATGCTGTGGCGGCATGGCTCGATCCGGCTCCCCTCCAGAAGGCGGGACCGGACAGGCCGACCAGAACGGCCAGAAGCAGGCAGATCAGGCGTCGGGCGCGCGTCGACATCGTTTCCCTTTTGAGGGTGCAGATCGGCAGGAATATGGCGGCGCAACGCCGCCCGCCACCGAATCACACCATGTTGCAATATCCTCCCCCCGAGGATAGGTAAAGCCCATGAACAGCCACGTCCACGCGCACCACGCCGATATAGCCAAGCGCCTGAAGCGGGCCGAAGGGCATCTGCGCAAGGTCATCGCGATGATCGAGCAGGAGCAGCCCTGTCTCGACATTGTCCAGCAGCTCCATGCGGTCGAGAAGGCCATCGGCCAGGCGAAGAAGACGTTGATCCAGGATCACCTCGATCACTGCCTCGAAGCGACCGTGGGGGATGTCGGTGCCGAACAGCGTCGGCCGATCGACGAATTCAAGCAGATCACGAAGTACCTGTGATGCTCGGCGTCCTTGGCAATCAGACCTATCGCCACCTGTTCCTCGCCCAGGTCGTGGCTCTGGTCGGCACCGGGCTGGCCACCGTAGCCCTCGGCCTGCTGGCATTCTCCCTCGCCGGGCCCAATGCCGGCGCCGTGCTGGGAACGGCGCTGGCCATCAAAATGGTCGCGTATGTCACGGTCGCGCCCATCGCCTCTGCCTTCACCGAGCGTGTGCCGCGCCGGGCCATGCTGGTGGCGCTCGATCTCGTGCGGGCGGGCGTCGCGGTCCTGCTGCCCTTCGTCACGGAGATCTGGCAGGTCTATGTCCTGATCTTCATGCTGCAGTCGGCCTCGGCGGCCTTCACGCCGACGCTCCAGGCGACGATCCCCGACATTCTGCCGGATGAGAAGGACTACACGCGTGCGCTGTCCCTCTCGCGGCTGGCCTACGACCTGGAGAGTGTCGCGAGCCCGGCGCTCGCGGCGGCGCTGCTGTCCTTCCTGTCGTTCCACAATCTCTTCGCCGGGACGGTCGTGGGTTTCCTGCTCTCGGCGGCGCTGGTGCTGTCGGTCGTGCTGCCTAGCCCGAAGCCGGTGCAGCCGCGCGGCATCTATGATCGCACCACGCGCGGGATTCGCATCTATCTCTCAACTCCTCGCCTTCGCGGGCTGCTCGCGATCAACCTCGCCGTGGCCATGGCCGGCGCCCTGATCATCGTCAATACAGTGGTCTATGTGCAGGCGTCCTTCGGACTTGGCCAACAGAGCACGGCCCTCGCGTTGGCCGCCTTCGGCGCGGGCTCCATGGCCTCAGCGCTGGCTTTGCCGCGCATGCTGGAGCATCTGTCGGATCGCACCACCATGCTGGCCGGTGCAGCGCTTCTCGGCGTCGGAACGCTCGCGGCCTCCGCTCTGCCGTCGTTTGGCCTGATGCTGCCCCTGTGGTTCGTGATCGGCATCGGCTATTCGTCCGCTCAGACGCCGTCGGGACGGCTGCTGCGCCGGTCGGCACATCCTGAGGACCGGCCGGCGCTGTTCGCCGCCCAGTTCGCGCTGTCGCATGCCTGCTGGCTCGTCGCCTATCCACTGGCGGGGTGGGGCGGCGCGGTGCTGGGGTTGGCCGCGACGGCAGCTCTTCTCGCAATCGGCGCGGCGGCTGCTGTGCTGCTCGCGCGATCGCTATGGCCTGCCGACGATACTGAGACGGTCGCTCATGTTCATGCCGACCTGCCCTCACATCATCCGCATCTCGCCGGAAGTCACGACGGCGGTCGGCATGCGCACCCGTTCGTCATCGACGATCTGCATCCGCGCTGGCCGGCGCGCCATAGCCCGTGAGCCTGGTATGGCGGCGCTGGGGCCGCATGAGGCCTCCCGTGGGAGGCCTCCGGCGACCGGTCGGTCAGAAATTGCCGCCAGCGCTCTCGTTCGGAGCGATGTTGCGGGCCTCGGACGGCGACGGCTTCACCGGCCTTCCGAATTCACGGGAGGCGCCGATCATCTCCGACGGCACGGTCGGCGCGACGCCGGAGCGGATGCCGCGCTGGACATCGAGAAATTCGTGCCGTTCCCGCTCTTCGGGCGACAGGGTCGTGGGGTAGATGCCGTTGGCCATGGCGGCGCCGGAAAGCGCCAGGAATGAAAGCGTTACAAGAACGCGCTGCATCGTTATCTCCTGTTGGCGCAGACCTCGTTGATCTGCGCCGGCCAAGCTGGCACCTCCACTTTGCAGCGGTTTGTCCGGAGAATTACGGATCGACGCTTCCGCGTTGCAAATTGTTGCCGACGGTGCTTCCGCGCACAGCGCCCGCAATAAACTGAAACCTCAGTGCAAAGTCGCGACATTCGAAGCCCGTTATGTTCTGGGTGCCACCATCGTGAGACCGACAAGGCATGAGCGAACCTCATATTCTTCTCGTCGATGACGATCATGAGATCCGTCAGCTGACGTCGAAATTCCTGCGCCAGTCGGGATTCAAGGTGACGGGGGCCCGGGATGGGCGCGAAATGCGCGAGGTGCTGGCGAACACCGACGTGGATCTCGTCGTGCTCGACCTGATGCTGCCGGGTACCAGTGGCCTCGATCTCTGCCGGGAATTGCGTGCGGCGTCCTCGATTCCCATCGTCATTCTGACCGCGCGTGGGGAGGAAACGGACCGGATTGTCGGGCTGGAACTTGGCGCCGATGACTATCTGGGGAAACCCTGCAGTTCCCGCGAACTGGCGGCTCGCATCAGGGCCGTGCTCAGGCGCACCATGGCGGAACCTGCCCGTGACCATGACAAATGGATGTTCTGCTTCGACGGGTGGACGCTGGACACGCGCCGCCGCGAGCTCGTCGACAATCGCGGTGTGGTCATCGACCTGTCGTCGAGCGAGTACGACTTGATGGTGTCGTTCTGCGAGGCACCACAGCGCGTTCTGACGCGCGAGCATTTGCTGGATACCGCGCGCAACCGAGTCTCTACGGGCTATGACCGGTCTATCGATGTCCAGGTTAGCCGGCTGCGCAGCAAGTTGATGTCATGCCCCGGCAGTGAGGACATGATCAAGACCGTGCGCGGCGCGGGCTACCTTTTTTCCCCCAAGGTGACCCGAGCTTGACGTCCATTCTCGACTCGCTGGTCGGCCGGGCCATCATCATCATCCTTGCCGGCATCGCCGCGGTTCAACTGTCCAGTCAGTGGATCTACGAATCCACCTTGTCCAGCGAGGCCGCGATCGCCAATCAGGAGCGTCTCGCCGACCGGATCGTCTCCATCTACCAGGCGCTCGCGCACCTTCCCGATGAAGCGCGGGACCAGACCGCCCACGACCTTTCGAGCGGTGCGGTGGAGGCGCATTGGGGGGTGCGGCCTCGCGTCGTCACACTGTTGGGCAGCGAATGGCAAAGCCTGCAGCAACAATTGCTCGAGCGGCTGCGGTTGACCGACCCGGGCGACATTCTCGTCGGTCTCGAGGCTTCGCCGACGGCATCGCTGCATGTCGCCATCGTTGCCCTGCGGCTGCCGGACCGCACCTGGATCAATGTCGGCGTGCTGGCACCGCACTATCACCCGCCACGCTCCTGGGTGACCATCCTGACGACCACGCTCGTCGCGCTCGCGGTCCTGATGATCTCGATCGTCTTCATCCGCTGGCTCACCCGGCCACTCGAGCGTGTATCCGCGGCGGCACGAGCCTTTCACGTCACCTCTTCGGCGGAGACCGTGCCCGAGGAAGGGCCGCGTGAGATCCGTACGCTGGCGACGGCTTTCAATGACATGCAGAAGCGAATCCAGGGCCAGCTGCGCGCGCGGACGCACGCGCTCGCGGCGGTGTCCCACGATCTTCGTACCCCGCTCAGCCGCGTTAGGTTGCGGCTCGAAGAACTCGGCGACGACGAACTGCGCACGGCCCTCGAACACGACATCGACGAGATGGAGCGAATGATCGAGGCGACGCTCAGCTACCTGAAGGGTGGCCGCGCCGGTGAAGGGGTGCAATCTGTCGAATTGGCTGCGCTCGTCGGGTCCATCGTCGATGAGGCGATGGACATGGGGCATGAAGTCTTGCTGTCGTCGCCGCCGAGCCTTGTCGTCAAGGGACGGCGGCTGGCGTTGAAGCGCGCCCTATCCAATCTCCTGCAGAATGCAATCAAGTATGCCGGTAGTGCCGAGGTCTCCTTGTCTGGAGGACAGGATGCCGCAACGATCGTCATTGCCGACCGAGGACCGGGGGTTCCCGAGGAGAGCATTCCGATGCTGTTCGAGCCCTTCGTGCGGCTGGAGACTTCAAGAAATAGTGAAACCGGCGGCTTCGGGCTCGGCCTGACAATCGCCAGCGAGATCGTTCAGGCCCATAATGGCAGCTTGGAGATACGAAACCGCGCTGGCGGCGGTATCGAGGCGATCATTGTCCTGCCGATTCAGGGACCCGCTCGCAATATTTCGTAACACAACCGCAAAGCACCGACAGGGCTTTTCTGCGAGGGATAATTCTGCCCTTCGCAGATGCACAATCAATCTGTGGGTGCATCTTCGCCGTCGTGGTTGGCGAGGGTGTTGCGGATCTCAAGCTCCAGGAGTCTCGATCATGCTCAGCAGGCGCTCCGCCGCTGTTCTCCTCTTCGCCTCGATTCCGGCCATAGCCCTGGCCAGCGCCCCTGAGCGCGGCCCCAACGGCGGCTGGAAAGTCGATGCCGGTCCTCGTCATCACGTCGAGGTGGTCTTCGATGGTTCGACGACGATCAACGTCTTCGTCAGCGACGGCAACTCGCGTGCAATTCCCGCGACTGGCTTCTCTGGCGCAGCGACCGTGGTCGTCAACGGCACTACCCACAGGGTGCCGCTGACCGCTGCGGAAGGCTCCCGCCTAACCGGCACGGCCCCGGTGGCGGTACCTGCCGGCACGAAGGGTGCCGTTCAGCTGCAGATTCCCGGCGGCGGCACGGTCCGCGCAGTCCTCTGACCCATCTTTCCGGTACGGACGCCTGGATGCGTCCGTACCGATACATGCAGGACCAGCCGACCTTGACCGTCCTTCTTCGCTGCGCCGCCGCCGGCGCCATAGCCCTTGCCGTGTCCGGCTGCATTCCGAGGGATCGCTCGGCGCAGCTCTCCGTGACGCTTCCCTCGCGCTGGAGCAACGGGCAGACGAGCGTCCAGGCTCTGGCGCAAACCGAGTTGGCGACCTGGTGGCGCCGCTATCGGGATCCCGAGATCAATCGGCTGGTCGACAGCGCACTGGCAGCCAATCCTACACTCGACGAAGCTCGCGAGCGTGTTTTCGCAGCACGATCCCTGGCGCGGGCACAGGGCGCCCAGCGGCTGCCGACGGTCGATGGCGCAGCGAGCGCGACCCTTCAGTCGAGGCTCTCCGGGCCGACGCAAGGGCTGAATGCGGCCGGCGAGGATTTCTTCGGCGAGTCGCCACGCAGCACGGTGGGGGTGTTCCAGGCCGGCTTCGATGCGCGCTGGGAACTCGACTTCTTCGGCCGGGTCCGAAACTCTGCACTGGCCGCGGAGCATGCGGCGCTCGTGGCGTCGGAAGAGCTTCACGATGCGCGCTTCATCCTGATCGCCGAAGTCGTCCGGACCTATCTGGAACTGCGCGGCGCGCAGGGCCGCCGCGCCGTCATCCTGCGCGAGATTGCGGCCCGGCGTTCGCTGCTCGACTCGGTCCGCGTCCAGCAGACCGCCGGCACGTCGAGCGAGTTCGATGTCCAGCGCGCGCGCTCGACCTACGAGGCCGCGCGCGCCCGGGCGCCTGCCGCCGACCTGGCCGTGCGTGTCGCGCTTCAGAGGCTGGCGACCCTCGCCGGTTCGGCCCGTCCCGACGAGCGGCTGGCAACCCGCTCTAGGGGTATCGGGATCATCTCGACCGCCGTTGGTCCCTTACCCACATCGATCCTGCGCTGGCGCGCCGACATCCGCCGTGCCGAGGTTGTCATCGCCCAGCGCGCTGCCGAGGCGGACGTCGCCGAGGCGGACCTCTACCCACGCTTCATGCTCGCGGGGACGCTGGACATCGCCGGAAACCTGCTCGGCAAGCCGCTGCTTGGAACTCCAGTGACGCTCACTGGCGGACCGGCCATCTCGATTCCGCTGGTCGACTGGGGCATGCGCGCCAATGTCGTGCGTGCCCGCGAGGCGCAATGGCGGGAGGCCGTGGCCGCCTATCGCTCGGCCGTGCTGCGGGGAGTCGAAGACGTGGAAATCGCGTTGGCCACGATCCGTGCGACGCGCAGCCGGCTCGAACGGCAATCGACGGCGGTAACGGCCGCAAGTCGTGCCCTTGATCTGGCCGACAGGCAATATCGCGGTGGCCTCACGGGCCTCACGGAGCGCCTTCAGGCCGAGACCGACCTGCGGCAGGCCGAACTCGACCTCGCCGATGCGCGCGAGGGGGCGGCCGTCGCTTCGGTCGGGCTCTTCAAGGCATTGGGCACGCCGCCCGGTCCTGATCGTCCTGCGGCCCCGCGCACGGCCCCGGAGCCGGCTCCGGCCATTGCGGTTCTCCAATGAACCACGTCGCTCTCATCTTCACGTTCGCGAGCCAGACACCATGAAGGTCATTGTCATTGCCGCCGCCGCGCTTTTCGGTGGCGTCGTCGTCAGCGCCATGGTTCCGCAACTGCCCCAGATGGCCCGTAGCTATCTGGCTGCTGCCGGCGTCCAGGCGAAGCCGGACGGGTCAGCCCAACGCCCTGAAGAAGCGCATACTGAAGAGCGTGCTCCCGAAGGCGTGCTGCTCATGACGCAGGATCGGATCACGGCCGCCAAGATCGAACTGGCCGAGGTGCAGCCCGGCACGCTTGCGCGACAGCTCACATTGCCAGGGACGATTGTTCCGGATCGCAACAACATCCGGCGCATCGCGGCCCGCATTGTCGGCACGGTTGCGGAGTTGCGCAAAGGTCTCGGCGACAAGGTCGAGGCAGGAGATCTGCTGGCGATCGTCGACAGCCGCGAGGTTGCCGAGGCCCGCAGCGAGTACATCGCAGCCCATGTCAATTTCGGCCTCCAGAAAACGCTCTTCGAACGGGAGGAGACGCTCTGGAGGAGCCGTATTCAGGCGGAGCAGCAGTATCTGCGCGCGAAGAATGCCTTCGTCGAGGCACAGGTTCGCGTGCATCTCGCCCAACAGAAGCTCGCGGCCCTCGGCCTGAGCGATCAGGAGATCGCCCGGATGTCGGCGGCGCCCGAGGCGATGAACGGGCTTCAGCGCTACGAAATCCGCTCCCCGGGCGTCGGCCAGGTGGTCGAACGCATGGTGGATCTGGGAACGCCCGTGGGCGGCGAAGGACAGGCCAAGGAGCTCTTTTCGATCATCGACCTGCGCTCCGTCTGGGTGGAGCTCGCGGTGTCCTCGTCAGATCTCGGTCAGGTTCGTGAAGGCAGTCGTGTCGTCGTTACCATGAGCGGCAGCGACCTGAGGGCAGAGGGGAAGATCGTCTTCATCAGCCCGGTCTACAATCCGGAAACCCGCTCCGCGCGCGTCTTCGCCGCGATCGGCAACGAAGAACTCCGCTGGCGGCCGGGTTCCTTCGTCAGCGCCGAGGTGGAGATCGAGCGGGTGGATGTCGACATCCGCATCCCGCGATCCGCCCTCCAGACGTCGGAAGGCGCGACTGTGGTCTTCGTGCGCACCGAGACTGGGTTCGAGAGGCGCAAGGTCGTCCTTGGCAAACAGGACGGCGAATTCGTCGAAGTCGCCTTCGGCGTCGATCCCGGCGAGTCCATCGCAGTCTCCAATACTTTCCTGCTCAAGGCTGAACTCGGCAAGTCCGAGGCCGAGCATTCGCACTAGGCGTTCCCAGGATGATTGCTCGCGTTCTCTCCTTCTCCGTCCACCAGCGGTGGCTCGTTGTCCTCGTCACCCTGCTGGTGGTGGCGCTGGGCGTTTGGTCACTGGCGCGGCTGCCCATCGACGCCGTTCCGGACATCACCAACAAGCAGGTCCAGATCAATACGCTGGCGCCCTCGCTGTCGCCCGTCGACGTCGAACGGCAGGTGACCTTTCCGGTCGAGACGGCGCTGGCAGGCATCCCTGGCCTCGAATACACGCGTTCGCTGTCACGAAACGGCTTTTCGCAGGTCACAGCGGTCTTCAGCGAGCGCACGGACATCTACTTCGCCCGGCAGCAGGTTTCAGAGCGGCTGAACGAGGCGTCACGCAATCTGCCGACGGGAGTGCGCCCCCAACTCGGACCGATCTCGTCGGGTCTGGGCGAGATTTATATGTGGGCCGTGCATTTCAAGTCGGGCAACGAGCGTCAGCTCACCCGCCGCGGTGAGGCCGGGTGGCAACGCGATGGCAGCTACCTGACGCCGGAAGGGCAGATCCTGCGTACCGAACTGGAGCGCGCTGCCTACCTGCGCACTGTGCAGGACTGGATCATCCGCCCCCAGCTTCGCACCGTCCCCGGCGTTGCCGGTATCGATACGATCGGCGGCTTTGAGAAGCAGTATGTCGTGCAGCCCGATCCCGCCAAGCTGATCGGGTACAACCTGTCGTTCGGCGACGTGGCCGAGGCCCTCGAGAGCAACAATCTCAATCGCGGCGCCGGCTATATCGAGCGCAATGGGGAGGGGTACAGCGTCAGGGTCAACGGTCGCCTCGATGCCGTCGAACAGATCGCCGGCATCGTCGTCAAGACGCGACAGGGTACTCCGATCCGCATCTCCGACGTCGCGACCGTCGGCGTCGGCCGCGAACTGCGGACGGGCAGCGGCAGCGAGAACGGCGCGGAAGCCGTCATCGGCACCGCCATGATGCTCATCGGCGAGAACAGCCGGACTGTGGCGGCCGCCGTCGATGCGAAGATGCGGCAGATCAACCGCTCGCTGCCCCCCGGCATCGAGGCGAAGCCGGTGCTGAACCGCATGGTGCTGGTGGACGCGACCATCCAGACGGTCGCCAAAAATCTCGCCGAAGGCGCACTTCTGGTCGTCCTCGTGCTCTTCCTGATGCTCGGCAACATCCGCGCAGCGATCATCACCGCGATGGTCATCCCGATCGCCATGCTGATGACCATCACCGGCATGGTGCAGGGCAAGATCAGCGCCAACCTGATGAGTCTCGGGGCGCTGGACTTCGGCCTCATCGTCGATGGCGCCGTCATCATCGCCGAGAATACCCTCCGGCGTCTTGCCGACCGGCAGCACGAGCTCGGCCGGCAACTGCGCCTCGACGAGCGTCTCCAGACCGTCATCGCCTCTGCCGAGGAGATGATCCGCCCCTCCGTCTACGGTCAGGCGATCATCATCCTCGTCTACGTGCCGCTGCTGACCTTCTCGGGCGTCGAAGGCAAGATGTTCGAGCCGATGGCTCTCACTGTCATCCTCGCCCTGGCTGCCGCCTTCATCATCTCGATGACCTTCATCCCGGCCGTCCTCGCCATCGCCATCTCCGGCAAGGTTCAGGAAAAGGAGAACTTCATCGTCAAGGCCCTCCGGGTGGTCTATTCGCCGACCCTGAAAGTCGCCCTGCGCCTGCCGCGGCTGGCGATCCTGGCCGCTCTTGCCCTGCTCGTCGCGAGTGGCGTGCTGTTCACGCGCCTCGGGCAGGAATTTCTGCCGCAGCTCGACGAGAAGAACATCGCCATGCATGCGCTGAGGATTCCGAGCGTCTCGCTCACCCAGTCGCAGACCATGCAGCTCGACGTGGAGCGGACGGTGACGCGGTTTCCGGAGGTGGCCTATGTCTTCTCCAAGACCGGCACGGCCGAGGTCGCCGCCGACCCCATGCCCCCGAACGCCTCCGACACCTTCATCATCCTGAAACCGCAGAACGAGTGGCCCGATCCCAGGCTGACCAAGGCCGAGCTGATCGAGCGCATCAAGGTCGAGGTCGAGAAACTCGTCGGCAACAACTATGAATTCACGCAGCCGATCCAGATGCGGTTCAATGAGCTGCTGGCCGGCGTGCGCGGCGATCTGGCGGTGAAGGTCTTCGGCGACGATTTCGACCCGATGCTGCGCGCCGCGAACCAGATCGCCCAGGTTCTCAGGTCGACGGCAGGGGCCCAGGACGTCAAGGTCGAGCAGATAGGTGGCCTGCCGATCCTTGAGATCAACATCAATCGTGCTGAGATCGCCCGGCTGGGACTGAGCGTACAGGCCGTTCAGGAGGTCATCGGCGCGGCGATCGGCGGGCGTGAGGCAGGCATCATATTCGAAGGCGATCGGCGCTTTCCGATTCTCGTCCGGCTGCCGGAGAACCTGCGCGAAGATGTCGAGCAGTTGCGCAAGCTTCCCCTGCCGCTGGCGGGAGAAGGCGGAACTGGCGCGGCGTCGATCCCGCTGGGACAGGTCGCCTCGCTCGCCTTCGTTGAGGGTCCCAACCAGATCTCGCGCGAGAACGGCAAGCGCCGTGTCGTCGTGACCGCCAACGTACGCGGCCGCGACATCGCCTCGGTCGTCGAAGAGGCACAGGCCAAGGTGCAGCGGATCGCTCTTCCGGCCGGGTATTATGTGACCTGGGGTGGCCAGTTCGAGAACCTCGCGGCGGCGAGGAACCGTCTGATGGTCGTCGTTCCTGCGTGCTTCTTCCTGATCCTACTGCTGCTGTCGTCGGCATTGCGGTCGTTCAGGGATGCGCTCCTGGTATTCACGGCCGTGCCCCTGGCGCTTACCGGCGGACTGATCGCGCTCTGGCTGAGAGGGATGCCGTTCTCAGTTGCAGCGGCTGTCGGCTTCATCGCGCTATCCGGTGTGGCGGTGCTCAACGGCCTGGTCATGCTGACCTACATGAAGCAGTTGCTCGAGGAGGGGCGCTCGCTTCGGGACGCCGTGGTCGATGGTGCCCTGACGCGCCTGCGCCCGGTGGTGATGACCGCGCTGGTCGCTTCGCTCGGGTTCGTGCCGATGGCCTTGGCCACCGGGACGGGAGCCGAGGTGCAGAAGCCGTTGGCCACCGTCGTCATCGGCGGCCTCATCAGCGCGACGATCCTGACTCTCATCATCCTGCCGGTTCTCTACGTCCGCTATGGATCTGCCGCCGCGCGCCGCGGGAAGGAAGATCAGGACCTCACCACGGTTCCGGCGGAATAGGGGGAGTTCATGGGCAGAACGACGATGGTCGTGGCCGGCTCCGCCAGATTCTGGGCAAGGCGCTGCGCCCTCGTCTGTCTGGTCGCTTCGTCCGCTATCGGGATGGGACAGGCGTGGGGGCAAGCCATGCAGGGCAGGGCTCAGTCGGCTGACAGCGTGAAGATCGTCGGAATCGGAGCCTCATCCTGCGCGGACTTTCTGCAGGGTGTCACAGCCGACCCAGCGGCAGAGCGGGACTACATTGCCTGGGCCCAGGGCTTCATGAGCGGCGTGCTGCTGCGCGCCCCGACCGGCCGGGATGTGGACCTCGACCTGCTGCCGCCGCAGTTTCCCCTGGCGCGTCAGGCGGAGTTCCTGAGACGATACTGCGAGGCCAATGGGGCGCGTGACTTCAGCGACGCGGTTATCGAGCTCTATCGTACTCTGAGAATGCCACCGAGCTAGCCCGCGAGAACCACGTCGGAGGTCCGAACCATGGCAGGTGAGGCTGACCGCGCCGAAGCGCATGATCACGATCGCGGACAATCCGTGACCGCTGCCAACGAACGACGAATCCGCCTCGTCTTCATCTTTACCACCACCTATGCGGCGATCCAGGCTGCCGGCGGCTGGTTTTCGGGGTCGCTCGCACTCATCGCCGATTCCGGGCATATGGTGTCCGATGCCGCGGCCCTGCTGCTCGCGCTCATCGCCTACCGCGTGGCGCGTCGGCCTGCCGATGGCACCCGAACCTACGGCTTCCATCGCGTCCGCGTATTGGCGGCGCTGGCCAATGGAGCAACCCTGCTGCTTCTAGTCGTGTGGATCGCATGGGAGGCGGTTCAGCGCATCAATGCTCCGGGCGAGGTGCTGGCCGGACCGATGCTCGCCGTCGCCGTGGTCGGCCTGCTGGTGAACGTCGCCGGCGCCTACCTGCTCTGGTCCGGCAATGCGTCGGACAGCAATCTGCGGGGCGCGCTCCTGCATGTGCTGGGAGATCTGGTCGGGTCTGTTGGCGCGATCGCGGCGGCTATCGGGATCATGCTGACGGGATGGGCATTGCTCGACCCTCTGCTGTCGGTGCTGGTGGCTGGCCTCGTGGTGCGCTCGGCATGGACGTTGGTATCCGACTCCCTGCGCGTGCTGCTTCAGGCGACCCCTCGCGGCGTCGATGCCACGCAGGCGGAAACCGGTATCCGATCCTTGCCCGGCGTCGCCGAGGCCGGGCATTTTCACGCCTGGACGCTTGCAGACGAGACCATCGTTGCGACCGTGCATGTTTCTGCCCGCCCCGATGCTGATCCATTGGCGCTTCCGCCGGTCGTTTCGGACTGGCTCAAGGGCCGCTACGGGATAGAGCATGTGACTGTTCAGGTGGACCCGTTGGGACAACTGGTCTCGCGAGGCGATTGACCGGATGTCCGCATTTCGCCCGCGAGCGGTAGAAAATTGTGCTGGTTCAATTGCTTGTTCTCAAGCTCAAGAATTTCAAAGAATGTCGAGAAGGGCCTTGATCCTCTAGTCACTAGAGGATTTAGAAGATTTGCCGAACATCGTGGAGAGCACGGAATGTATGGCAACCAAACGCGTATCGGCAGGCTGGACACAATCATTCCCGTCCTGGTCATTGGCGCGGCTCAGGCGGGCCTCGCGGCAGCATACCGCCTTCAGCAGAGTGGTATCGATTTCCGTATCGTGGAGGGGGCTGGTCGCATCGGCGACAGCTGGCGCAAGCGCTATGCCTCGCTGACGCTGTTCACGCCGCGTCGGTTCAGTGCCCTGCCAGGCCTCGGCCTCGATGGAGATCCCGAGGGCTATGCCACGCGGGACGAGTTCGCCGACTATCTGGAGCGCTATGCGGATTTCCACCGCCTGGCGGTCTCGACAGGAACGGGCGTGGAAAAACTGAGCCGTCGCGCCGACGGAATGTTCTCGGCTTTGCTGACGACGGGAGAAACCGTGCTGGCAGGCAGTGTCATCGTCTCCACCGGCGGCTTCCAGCGGGCTGTCGTGCCATCGGTCGCCGCCGGCCTCGACGAAGGTGTGAACCAGCTCACATCGGAGACTTATCGGGAGCCATCGTCTGTCGCGCCCGGTACGGTGCTGGTGGTCGGGGACGGCGCAAGCGGCCGCGACATCGCGGCCGAGCTGGCTGCAAGCCACCGTGTGCTACTCGCGACCGGCAAGCCGCGCCGGCTATTCCCCGAGCGAATTCTCGGTCGCAGCATCTGGTGGTGGCTGTCCCGGACTGGGTTGATGAACGCGGGACGCGAGTCGTTCATCGGGAGCCGCATGCGCCGTGCCGATCCATTCCCCGACCGCGATCGCAGCTTTGCCAGCCTCGAGAGGCGCGGCGTGACGATCGTTCCGCGCCTCGACCAGACCGCCGGACGGCAGGTTCAGTTCGTCGGGGGCCGGACGGAGACAATCGACGCGGTCGTCTGGGCTGTCGGCTATCGCGACGAGGCGGCCTGGATTGCAGTCCCCGGAGCAGTGGACCGCGGCGGCCGCTTCATCGAGCGGGACGGTGTTTCACCGGTACCCGCCCTTTACTTCGTCGGCCGCCCCTGGCAGCGCAATCGCGCATCCGGCCTCGTCATGGGCGTCGGCGACGACGCGGGCGTGATCGTCGAAGCGATCGCGGGCGGCCGTCATCCGGCAGAAGCCCGGGTTCCGCGAGAAATCGCTCCAGTGACTTTGGCTTGCCTGTAATCCGGAGGGAAGGCTTGACCATGACCCAGGCGAACGAAACGACCCGGTTCCGCGTCGGCGGCATGGATTGCGCATCCTGCGCCGCGAAGGTCGAGACGGCCGTCAGGCGCCTTCCGGGCGTCGGCGATGTGACGGTTTCGGTCATGTCCGGCTCGCTCGCGGTGAGCCACGACGGTTCGCTCGCGACCGACGCGGTCGAACGCCAGGTGAAATCGCTCGGCTATTCCATCGCGCGGACCGCTGGAGCCCAGAAGAAAGGCGAGCAGCCTGCCCATGGCTGTTGCGCGCATGACCATGCCGGCCATGGGCACGATCATGCCAAGAGCGCGCACGACCATGACAGGAGTGAACGCGACCATTCCGAAGGCGCGACGGCTCGGGCGACGCCGACCGGGCATCCCGGTCACGACCATGCCGGCCATTCGCATCTCGACCTCGATGATGGTCCGTGGTGGCGCAGTCGCAAGGCGATGCTGACCATCGGTTGCGGTGCGGCACTTGCCGCCGCCTGGTTGCTGGGGCAGCTCGTTCCGGTCGCCGGCCATTGGGCCTTTCTCGTGGCAATGGCCGTCGGTCTGGTTCCCATCGCCCGTCGTGCTGCGATGGCGGCTGTCGCGGGCATGCCCTTCACCATCGAGACGCTGATGACGATCGCGGCCGTCGGTGCGGTTTTCATCGGCGCGACGGAGGAGGCCGCTGCCGTGGTCTTCCTGTTTCTCGTCGGTGAACTGCTCGAAGGTATTGCCGCGAGCCGCGCCCGCTCCAGCATCAAGGGTCTGACGGCCCTCGTGCCGAAAACCGCGTTGGTCGAGGAGAACGGCACGACGCGCGATGTCGCTGCCGATGCCCTGCAGCCGGGCATGACCATTCTCGTGCGGCCGGGCGACCGCATCGCCGCCGATGGTGAGATCGTCTCGGGCGAAAGCTCCATCGACGAAGCACCCGTCACCGGCGAGAGCACACCGAAACGCAAGCAACAGGGCGACTCTGTTTTTGCGGGCACGATCAATGCCGACGCGGTGCTGCGCGTGCGGGTGACCGCGGCAGCCGAGGACAACACCATCGCGCGCGTGGTGAAGCTGGTCGAGGAGGCGCAGGAGAGCAAGGCGCCGACCGAGCGCTTCATCGACCAGTTCTCACGCTACTACACGCCTGCAGTCCTCGTGATCGGCGCGCTGGTAGCGCTGGTTCCGCCGCTGTTCTTCGGCGGTATCTGGTCGGAATGGATCTACAAGGGCCTCGCTGTGCTGCTCATCGGTTGTCCCTGTGCGCTGGTCATCTCCACGCCGGCGGCCATTGCGGCGGGCCTGGCCGCCGGTGCGCGGCGCGGCCTTCTGATGAAGGGCGGTGCTGTCCTGGAGGGCCTGCGCAAGGTGACCACCGTGGCGCTCGACAAGACCGGCACGCTGACCGAGGGCAAGCCCGTTGTCACCGACATCGTCGGGTTCGACCGCCCCGGGACGGAGGTCTTGTCGCTTGCCGCTGCACTGGAGACGGGCTCCAGCCATCCGCTTGCGGCCGCCATCCTCGCCCGTGCCAAGGCCGACACGGTAGCCGTCCCGCCAGCCAGCGATGCGCGCGCGGTGGCCGGCAAGGGTGTCGTCGGCAGCGTCGGGGGCCGGAACCTGTTCCTGGCCTCGCCGAAGGCTGCCCACGAGACGGCGCCAATGACGTCCGATCAGGACGCGGCGGTCAGCGCCTTCAACAACGAGGGCAAGACCGTGTCGGTGCTGCTGGTCGACGACCGGATCGCCGGTCTCCTCGCCATCCGCGACGAGCCTCGGGAGGACGCTGCCGCCGGGCTCCGGGCATTGACGGATGCCGGCATCGCCACGGTGATGCTCACGGGTGACAACGAGCGAACAGCGAGGGCCATCGGCGGCAATCTCGGCATCGCCGTGCGCGCCGGCCTCCTGCCCGTGGACAAGCAGCGCATCGTTCGCGAATTGCAGGATAAGGGCCAGGTCGTGGCCAAGGTCGGCGACGGCATCAACGATGCCCCAGCCTTGGCTGCGGCCGATATCGGCATCGCCATGGGTGGCGGCACCGATGTGGCGCTGGAGACGGCCGACGCTGCCGTGCTGCACGGGCGCGTCCGCGACATCGCCAACATGATCGAGCTGTCGCGCCGGGTCATGCGCAATATCGGCCAGAACATCGTGATGGCCCTGGGGCTCAAGGCGGTGTTCCTGGTCACGACGGTTGCCGGCCTCACGGGATTGTGGCCGGCGATCCTCGCCGATACCGGGGCGACCGTTCTGGTCACCGCCAACGCCATCAGGCTGTTGGGGACACGGCTGTCCTGAGGCCGTCTTCGGCTCACAGTTCAGGCCCGAGGCCGCCGGGTTGAAGCCCGGCGGCTGCTTTTCCGTATATGGCTCCGTTCGCTGATGCCGGCGGGTGGGCGAAGGACACGCGATGAAAGTGCTGAGAGTGATCCGGTATGCCGCTTGGGGGGCCGTGGCGCTCGCCGTCCCGCTCGCCCTCGCGCTTGCCCTCGGCTGGTGGCAGGTGGACGGGCCCGGTCGTCCGGCGGCCAGTCGTCAGGAGCCGGTGCATGCCGTCGGCGGACCGTTCAGCCTTACCGATCATCGAGGCCGCGCCGTCACCGAGCGGGATTTCCGTGGCCGGCCACTCCTCGTCTTCTTCGGCTTCACCCATTGCCCGGACGTCTGCCCGACGACCCTTTTCGAGGCGTCGGAGTGGGTCAAGGCAGTCGGGGCGTTGGCGGACCGGGTCCAGATCCTGTTTGTCTCGGTCGATCCGAAGCGGGATACGACGGAAATCCTCGGTCAGTACATCCAGTCCTTCGATCCACGCATCATCGGCGCCACGGGCACGAAGGACCAGGTCGATGCGATGGTGGCCGCCTATCGCGCCACCTATCGTCTGGTTCCGACAGGCGGCGACAACTACACCGTCGAGCACTCCGCTTCGGTGTTCATGATGGACAGCACCGGTCGCTTCGTCGGTACCATCGACTTCCACGAGCAGCGAGACATCGCGGTCGACAAGGTCCGTCGCCTCGCAGGCCTGTAGTTCACCTTTATGAGGGTGAGTCTGCCCCTCTAGCCCGTGGCGAAATCGACGAGCAGCTTGAGGTTCAGGGCGACGATCACTGCGGCGATCAGCGCGGCGAACGCGATAAGCCAGCGGGGCGCGACCAGTGGCCCCATCTTGCGGCGGTCGGCTGTCAGCATGACCAGCGGAATGACCGCGAAGGACAATTGCATGCTGAGCACGACCTGGCTGAGGATGAGCAACTGGGCGGTGCCGCTCTGCCCGTACCAGATGGTGACGCCGGCTGCCGGGATGATCGCGATCAGCCGGGTCGCCAGTCGCCGGAGCCATGGCGGTAGCTTGATGTGGAGGAACCCCTCCATCACCACCTGCCCGGCGAGTGTGGCAGTGACGGTCGAATTGAGGCCGCAGCACAACAGCGCGATGGCGAACAGGGTTGGAGCGACCGCCAGACCGAGCAGGGGCGCGAGCAGGTTGTGCGCGTCACCAAGTTCGGCGATTCCGGTTCTGCCGGTGGCATGGAAAGCAGCCGCCGCCAGGATCAGGATGGAGGCGTTGACGAGAAGCGCGAACATCAGCGCAACCGTCGAGTCGATCGTTGCGAACTTCAGGGCCTCGCGCTTCTCCTCGACCGTTTCACCGTAAGCCCGGGTCTGTACGATCGCCGAGTGCAGATAGAGATTGTGAGGCATGACGGTCGCCCCGAGGATGCCGAGCGCCAGATACAGCATTTCAGGGTTCCGGACGATCTCGGTCGTCGGCGCAAAGCCGCGGATGACCTGACCCCAGTCGGGGTTGGCGAGCGCGATCTGCACTCCGAAGCAGATGGCGATCACGAGGAGCAGCGTAATGATGAAGGCCTCGAGCCAGCGAAAGCCCTTGCGCTGCAGCCAGAGGATCACGAACACATCGAGCGCGGTGATGACGACGCCGATCTCAAGCGGGATGCCGAAGAGCAGGTTCAGGCCGATTGCGGTTCCGATGACCTCGGCGATGTCGGTCGCAATGATGGCGATCTCCGCCAATAGCCAGAGCGGATAGGAAGCCCAGCGGGGAAAGGCATCGCGGCAGGCCTGGGCAAGGTCGCGGCCCGACGCGATCGCCAGGCGCGCGCAGAGCGACTGGAGCACGATCGCCATGATGTTGGACACCAGGGCCACCACCAGCAGCGTGTATCCGAACTTCGAGCCGCCAGCGAGCGAGGTCGCCCAGTTGCCCGGGTCCATGTAGCCGACAGCCACCATGTATCCCCGGCCGAGGAAGGCGGCGGCCTTCCGCCAGGTTCCAGCGGGTACGGGAATCGAGCGATGGACATCCGACAAAGCGGCATCGCCACGGGGACGGCGCCACGAGGAAAGCTCGAACGCGGAGGACATGAGCAGCGCCTCAGTATGCAAATGCGAATTATTTGCATCATGGGAAGGCGCGTACCTGGGAAGGCGCGTACCTTTGTCAAGTGACGGAGTATGGGACGGACGCCAAAAGGGGGATGGACGTTTACGACGCCAAGTACCAGATTGAGATCGAGGGAAAATTGCAGGCTAAGCATGCGGATTGTCGATTCAATACTTAAAATATATATATATCTAAGTTGATTTAAATGAAATTCTGTAAAAATGCGCGGATTTAATTTGTTTTGCGGGCATTTTTAGAAGTGTTGCGTGGTCGCGAGTGTGGGGTGGCTGAATAAAAGTGGATGATGGCGGTTCCGCAGTGGCCCAACTATCGATTGGCCTCGGCTTCGGCGGCGACGTATTGTCGGACGGCCGTCGCCTTTGGGTGCCGCCGGTAGGCGCCGACTTTGCCCATGGGCGCCTGGTTCTCCGAGTCGAAACGTCGCTGTCAGACGTCGTCGGTGCACGCGAACTCGACCAACTTCCCGACGGACGCGCACTGCCTCTGTTGATCCTGCCGGAAGGGAACCGACAAACCGGAAGATGTTGGCTTGGCAGGAGGAACACTTTTTCGAATGGCACTACATTGCTACCAGCAAGCTTACACGAAGCGCTTTCGTCGGGCGCCTGCGCGAAGAGAGCCTAAGCAAGCACATTTTGCGCCTGCGTTGCCCATGACTGGCGGATCATCGAGAGTTGCGGGTCGGCCAATATGCCCACCACCCCCACACGAGGCTCGGCGAGCTAATCTTTGGCAAGTGCACCACTCGAGACAGAATGGAGTCCGATAGTGACCAGTGGACATCAGGGGAAAGGTCAAAGCACTCTGGTGTACATTGCGGCCAAGCGGGCCTGCGGTAGTGCCCCATGGCGAGCGCCAACATCTGCTTGCGACGAGGTGGCGAAGGTCAGCTACGCAGGCGCTCAACTGACTCCGAGCTGGTTTGTCAGTAGGTGAAAACCTGTTCGCGCGGACCGGCATGCCGGGCCGCGCCGGTCCTGCGTTTCCTGTCGCATCTGACGGTCCTCGTACTCAAGCGCGAGATAGAATCCTGCAAAGTATTCGACCTCCAACTGCCAATGTCCAATGTCGCCGAAGACGACCGCTCCCTGGACGAGCGTCGGGACGTCAAGACGTCGTCGAGGCTCTGATCTGACGGACGGTGTGACGGTCCATACGCTTGGAGAAGCTGATCACAGATGCGGCCCTCAAGCGGCATCAGGGTAGTAGTGCTTCACAGCAGGATGGTTTCTCAGGGCCTCGGGACGATAAGGGCCCCACCCCGAACACTGCGGCACTTCCGGCAGCGCAAACCGGTCAAGCACTGATTGGTGCAGCGCGTGTGCCGGTTTGACGTCGCGGATTTTCACACTCCACCCGGTGATGCCGAGACGGTGCCGAATCCATTCGGGAACTTTAGCCTCGACCTGATCGTGACCACCGGCAACTTCACAATGCTGCAGACCGCCTGGGTTGGGCCGCAAGTACAACGGAATGCCGAGGGTTCCGCTGCCGGGCATGCGCTCCCCGTTGACGAAAACAGGCCCGATTCTAAGGGGTTGGGGAACCGATAGCGCTTCCTCGATCATCCACTGCAAAGAGATGTCCGATAGCCGGGATTCCGTCTCAGCATAGCTTCCGCCAATGTCGGAATGGTTGCCGGGGAACCACCGCTGATCCAGGCGCGTCACGCCATCGACCGTGTCGGCCGCCTGAACTGTATTGCCCCAGCCGACGCGCGCGAAGTCTGCGCGGTTCTCATCAATCGCATTGGCGGCTCGGGCGTAACTGACAAACCGGCTAAGCAATCGATCGAAATGTTCTCCCTTCCACTGCGCAAGGTGCGAGCTGGAATCGCCCTCCTTTGGAAAGTTGAGAATGGTCTTCTGGATGTGCCGGTTTTGGCTTCGATAAAGTAGGAGGGCAGCGCCCAAGCCGCCTGCGAGGATGGCGAGCAGCAATATGATCCAGAATGGGCCTCCAAGTAGCCAACTGCCCAAGCCGATGAGGCTACCTGTCAGAACGCCCGTCAAGATTCCGAGGCCGATCGAACCGGCGTAGAGCGCAGCTTGGATGCCAACTCGCAACCAGCCCTGAGCGCCTAGCGCCGCCACTGTGTCAAAGACACCGATGAAATACGGCGCTGCATTCGACCGATGCACCTCGCCAGTGGGGTGATGCGAGCCGTACTTCTCACGGAAGCGCCGAGCCATTTCCAGACGCTCGTCCTCAAACTTCGCGCGTGGATGTCCTGCGCCGTGTTCCAGCACGGAGGTTACGGCTTCCTCAGCAATCAGACGGATTGTGCGACGGAATCGAGGTAGGGAATTGTCGCCATTCTTCATCGGGACACCGCACAGCATCAACAGGTTGGCGATGCTCCGCGCTGTATAGGCACCGCGGCTAAAGCCGAAAAGGAATATGCGGTCGCCCGGCTCGTAGTGGTTGATGATGAACTCGTAGCAATCGGCAATGTTGATGGTGATGCCCCTGCCGTCGACATTGGCCAGCAGTTTTCTCACCTTCCTGCCGATGTTGGTCCACCCCGTCGCGGAAGTCTCTGTGCCCAAACCGGGATCGTAGAACACTACCTGCTCAAATGGATCAATCGCGGTCTCCGGCGCGATGCGACAGGTCCTGTACATCTTGTAGATGTTGCTCCAGTGCTGTTCTGGGCGAACGCCTCCATCCTGGCCGGTGCCATCGGAGAAGACCACAATGTTCTTGGGCATTTGTTGTAATCCCCATCTAGCGACCAGCATAGCCGATTCGCTCGAACGGGTTGGCAGCAGCGGGTCTATGCAGAGACTGGTTGAGTTCTCGCCGCAGCCTGCAGCTCCAGCCTTACATCGCCATCTTCGACGAACATGCGGCCGGCTCGCCCCATCCAGGGCTCAGGCCGAATGCACCGGACCCAGTCTGCGAACGAAGGGATGAAGCCGAAGCCCTCGATGCAGTGCTGTTCGCCGATGAGGTGGACTGGGATGGCGCGACCGACCTGTTGGTGATGGTCACCCCGAATACTCGCTCGGCGAGGAAGATGCCTTCGGCGTGATGACGAAGGGCCCTGTGGCGGAAGTCCGCGATGATGGCCTCGGACTCGTCGAACCCGGCATGGATCGCGATGTAGTCCTCAGGCGCGCCGCCGAACTTGCGGGTCGAGGAGACAGCGTGGTGGTAGCTGTGAGCCATGGTCCGGGTCCCGTCAGAGATCGTGGCCGTGGTGCTCGCTCGCCTCGAACCGCTCGTGGTAGTCGAGACGAATGGTGCCGGCCCCGATGTCGAACTTAAAGGTGCCGTAGGCGCCGACATCGATCTCCCAGCCAGCATGAGTTTGTTCGAGGCAATCGTAGACGAAGGCTTCCACGGCATCGCGAAGGTTGTGGACGTTGTGTTCGACGGTCAGGCCGTCCTGGCTCGGCGTTGCGAGCGACACGAAGAAGTCGGTGGGCTCGAGCGGCCAACCATCGGCGCCGAGGTACTCGACGGCTTCGATCTGGCCGCTGTCCCCGGCGCCGTCGAAGGTCACGTTCACGGTCGCGACGCTGGAGAGGGCGAGCGGTTCGAACAAAGCTGTCTTGTTGGCGGGACGAAGCGCCTCGGCGAGCGCAGTGCGCCGGTCGATCATGGCGCGGTAGTCGGCAAAGCCGTTGTCGGCGGCGGGCATGGCGATCTCGACGAGGCGCGAGGCATGGGGCCCGGCGCCTGACGGCACCGGGCAGGTTTGATGCTTGGTTGCTGAAGACGCTTTAGGCGGCCTTGGCGTCACTCGCCGCCGTCGAAGTTACCTGGTCGATGGTCCCGGCAACCGTCCGACGAACCTTCGCGGCAGCCGTCGTGGGGTTGTCGTTGGCGGCGGGCGGGACTGTTGCCGGCGGCGGCGGGGTCATGGCCCAAAAAAGCACGCGGCCGAAGTCGCAGTAGCGGTCCCAGAGCTTTCGTGCGGGCGAGACGGCGCCAGCCATGGCCATGGCCTCGATGATCGTCTCGATGGTGACGCTCATGAAGCCGACGCGGTCGACGTCGTCCTTCGGCTCGGGGTTGGCGAGCTCAGCCTGATAGGCCTTGAAGGCGCCCTGGACACGGCGATTGAGCCGCGGTCCGATGCCGATGAAGAGCGCCTTGCCGACGACGCCGAGGTCGACGGCGCGCTGAACCATCATGTGCTCCCGCCAGAGTTGCTCAAGGGCAGTCGAGCGGAGGACCATCGCGTCGGGGTCGCGGTAGAGACGAACCTCCCGTGACGCTTCATCGTAGCGCGGCCGGTGGCGGGCGACGGGCCCAGACATGCCCTCGGAGTACTTCACCTCGATGAAGACGGTGGCCGGCTCCCCATCGGGCGTGATGACCTGGAGGGCGGCGTCGAGGGCGGTTCCATCGTCGAGGAAACGCGGGTCGCGCCGGCCGGGTGACGTCTCGAAATCGATGCGCTCCACGGTCTGGACGAAACCCGGCAGGACGGCCGCGAAGACCTTGGTGGCGAGGTCGAGGTCGAGTGCGAGGGGCCCAAGCAAGTTGAAGCACAGCGGCATTGACGAAAGCGCATTCGAATAGAGCCGATCCTCGTCGATCATGGCGCCTTCCTCACGAAGCATGAGGGAGTGCCGAACGAGATCGAAGACCTCCGACGAGATGAAGTTCTGGCCGGCGCGGGCAGCGTCGAGACGAAGCCGGGAGCCCAGCTTGATGTGCTTGGGCTTCGGCTCGTCAGTGACATGAAAGCCGATCGGAATGCCCTGATCCTCACGCCAGTAGGCGGCCAGGAGCCGGGCGGCAGACCGGAAGCGCGTGTCAGTGGAGATAAAGGCGTGGTGGCGCCGAAGAATGCCTTCCGGAACCAGCGGAACACGAACCGGCTGGGCCATCGGCGCGGCTGAGGTGCACCCTTCGTCACGAAGGAAGTCGGGCAGCGTGCCGGGCTCGGAGACGAAGCTCGTGGCCGGGGTGGCCGCAGCAATGGCGGCGATCGTCTTGGACAGGGCGCGGGCGGAATTGGTGGGCTTGGTCACTGAAGGCTCCTTCTCGAAGGCCGCCGGCAGGGCGACGCTGGGAAGGATTCAGAGATGAGCTGCGGAAGTTCACATAAATGGCGGCCGGGTGAGGTGGCCGGCGTCAGAGGTGGTCAGACAGGCAGATCACAGAGACAGAGTGGCAGTCAGAGAGGGTGGTGTTGGCGACGGCGGCGGCGTGGTGGCGGTGGCGGAGTATCGGAGGGGCCTATTGTCGAAATTTAGTTCTCGACTAGCTGTTTCGACACCTCATCAAAGCGAGAACCCATAGCGTTTCGCGGACATTCGATCGCCCCATATCCTTCATTGCGACCCTGGTCGTCGACCCCGCGACCAGGGTCGCAATGAAGGCGATGGGTCAGCCGAGCCCACCAAGGCGCGGAGATGTCGATTTCACGCATAGGGCGAAAAGAGTCGAAGGATATATTTAATCGCGCGATATTTCGTATCAAATTTGCAACACATGGAATAAGTTGGAGATTTTCGGCAATTTCTCGGGGCCTCATCTGAATTAATGCCGCGGACATGACGCGGCGGTCTCGGCCTGCCCAAAAAGGGCGGCCGGACAGTCATGCAGGAGCTCCGCAACAAAAGCGTTGCAAGGAGCAACTTTGATGACCACGCCCTTCCATGCCACGTCGAAAACACTGCCGTTGTCGGGCACGTCTGACCCGTCCCGAGAGAAGGCTGTGGGTGGTACCGAACCCCGGCAGTCAATCAACGCAGACGACGAGGCATCTTCGAATTCCAAGGTCGAGTTGCCCGAGAATCCCACCTTCGATGAGGGCAACTCCGGCATGACTTTAGTCGACCCCAGCGAGGTCTCAATCGACATGGTCGATGGCCTGTCGGACGCAGCATTGACCGGCAGCGGTCCGAACGGCGACGAGGGCGCCGATGACGCTACGAGAATGCTCGATATCGATCAGGTAATCGTGGCGGAGCATTTCGCGCGTGAGAATCTGCAGGTGTTTGCTGACGACACCATTCGGCGCGTGACCGATCTGAATTCGGCTAGCAATCGCGGTGAAATGGCGCGCTACCTCAAGCAGGATCGCGTCGACGATTATTCGGTGGTCGATCACATCGCCAGCGAGTTGAAGAAGGCCGATCGAGGACGTCCGATCGCGGAGCTGCGCCGGGCCTTGAGGCACTTCAAAAAGGAACGCAAAAAGTCGCGTGAGGCCGAGATTTTGGAACGGGCCTTCGGGCCACTCTCACAAGCGGAAAAGGCCTCAGCTGCGACGAGTTGGGAGCGCTTGGGTAGACTGTTCGAAACGGGTTCCGAACTCGCTGTTCCGGTGATCAAGCATTTTATCTGGCAAGTCGGCCAAAAGGTCCTGGGGCGGCCCGTCACCAACCACTTGATGCCGGTTATCTACAGTCGGTCTCAGGGCAGTGGGAAGACGACATTTGTGATGCGGTTAATTGGGCCGATGCAGGAACTGGCGTCCGATCCGGTCGCGCTCAACGACATCGCAGATATCCGCAGCGGCAGCATCTTCGAGTTTCCGGTCATCCCCGTGGACGACATGGAGAAGATGGACCCTAAAAAGATGACGACCTTTAAGGCAGCGATGACCGCAAACGCTATGCGCCGCCGCCGTCTGGGATCCTCATCCACGGTCAAGGTGCGTCAGCGCGCGACCTTTATTGGAACAGCGAACCATACGGCAGATGACCTCGTGATGGATGATACAGGGAACCGCCGCTTCGTGACGCTGACGTTTCGGAACGGCAATACCGACACGGGCGGTGAGGCGGATGTCTGGGAAACAGTGAGTTCTCTTGACTATCGGCTCCTATGGCGGTCGGTCGACCCGTTCCAGCAGAGCCCCCTTAATTCGCATCTGGGAGCTCTTGCCGCTTATCAGTCACGACATAGCCCCGTTGGGCGCTTGCGCGCCTGGGCAGTGCAACTCGATCTGAACTCTGAGGTGGTGCTCAACTGCACTCCGCGAGGAGGAATTCCGTCGCGCAAGCTCTGGCAGCTCTATGTTGATCAGACTGGCAGCGAGGTTTCCGAGACGTGGTTCTCACGGACGCTGTCCCAGCTTACGACCGATCCGATGGTGCCCTTCGACAACAAGTACTCGACGGGCAAGGTACGAATTTGGCCGATCAAATCCGATCACTTACCGTCAGGCTGTTCAGCGTGATGGGCGCTACCGCCGGCGGCTTAAATGCCGCCGCCTGTCGCTTCGTTATTCCAAGACTGGCTTCTGCTGCAATCCAACGCGTCAAGGCCATCATCCCCGTAAAACCTGCCAAACCTGTCAGACCCGCCCCGGTCGAGCCTTGGACCACGCGTATGAGCCTTGCCGCAAAGTACCGCCCTCAAACCTTCGGTGACGTCTGGGGTCAGCCCACTGTGGTTCGCGTCCTATCGAGCCTCATCCAACGTCGCGTCGGCGCCAGTATTCTCCTTCACGGGGCGGTTGGTTCGGGCAAGACAACCATGGCCCGGATCTATGGGCGCGGCTTGAACTGCTCAGCGCCCTCCGCTGATGGATCGCCCTGTCTCAGCTGCCAGCATTGTGCGGCATCCGACAAAGAGATCGGATTTTATGAATATGACGTGCCGGCACGGGGAGGGACCTGGCACGCTATCGACAATTGGCTGCGCACCGATGAGCGCAATCCGCGAAACTCAAAAGGCTTTGTGGTCTATTTCCTCGACGAGGCGCACCGACTGGAGCGCGAGGCTGCCGAGGGTCTGCTCAAGCGCATCGAGGATGAGGACGAGACGCGCCGTCAGGTGTTTGTTTTCGCGACGACCGAGCCTGGCAGATTGTCCGCTGCACTGAGATCACGCCTCATCGAACTGGAGGTCCGGCCGCTCGACCTCGAAACGTCAGTACGCTTCGTGTCTCAAGTCGCACGCGATGCCGAAATCGCTTTCGATCCGGCAGTTGTAAGACTCCTCGCCGGGCTTAAGAACGGACACCCTCGCAATCTTCTGTTTGGCCTTGAGCAACTGCAATCTCTCGGGAACATAACCCTCGCCGAGGCTAGGCGGCATTTTGACGTCGACCACTTAGAGGTGTTGCGGAACTATGTTGCCGCCGTCGCCGACATGGACTTCGGCGAAGCTCTTAGTATTCTCAACGCCTGGAATGAGGAAGGGCGAGACAAGGTCAGCTTCGTTCACGCCCTGCTTCTCTCGACCTACTTCAATGACATTTTGCGACGGCCGCTGCAGGCCAATCCACTGCTGGACTCACTAACAGCGGGTGAGCGAGCCCACCTCCTAGCGCCATTCCTGAAGCTGTTCGGCGCGACGTCGCCGGTGGACCTACGTCCATACTGGCTGGAAATGATGCGGTTCTGGCGAACTTCTCAGCAAGCTCCGGATGAAGAAGCGGCACTCTTGCTGTTTGCTGATTTCCACATTCTGCTCGCGGAATTGGCGGAGAGAAAGTCGGAGGCCGTAGAGAGGGCTGCGGTGTCATCGCAGAGCGAGAATTCGATATCGCCTCTGGCCAAGCCGCCTGTGCTGAAGCAGGTCAACGGGCCAGGACACGGTTTTATCACCCAAGCGGACGTTGCCCGCGTCATCAACTACGCGTCGTACCTGCCACAGCTTCATGGCGTCTGGTTCAATTCCCGTGTGAAATTGGGCCCGATTTTGCGGAACGACATCAACGAGAGCGAGGCGCGGAAGCTTCATGAACAGTTCTGGATAGAATTCGAGGACCGGGTGGATGTGTCAGCCAACCCTTCCTTTGCCCGCCTATCGGTCGCCGAACGTGAGGATGGAGGGTTCGTATCCTACAGCGCACTTCACATTCCGGCGGCCGGCGGCGCGGAGATATTGCAGGAATTGAGAACCTGGGCGCGGAACTGGAGATCGAGAACACAAGATGCTGAATTGGTGTTCGAGTTTGATGTCAAGCTTGAGACCGCGCCGCCCAAGATCGCGAAATTCCATTGGGGCTCTGCGCTGCTGCTATGCGGCGGCATGGCTGGGAACCTTCGAGACCAAGACAGTGATGGCAGCGAGCGGGATCTCCGGGACCTCATCGGCCTTCCAAGAACAAAAAAAATGCGGCGCGATCCATCGCGGCTCCAGTGCGACCCAATAGTCACGGCGTCTGGAGGCCTCTCGGAGGCTGCAATCGAGCTGGCGTCGCGGCTTTCAATGGCGCCGATCTCAGCGTTCGACGCGAAGGCTTGGGGCCATCTTCGCGATGGCTGGGAAATCGAGGAGTACCGTGATCGTAGGGTCGAAACGGCTCGCCGTGCGCAAGCGCTTCGGATAGCCGAGCTTGCAGGAGCGACGCCCGAAGACTTGGCGCTGATTCAAGCCTCGTGGGAAGGTCCATTGTATCGGCCGCGCCAATGGCGAGGCTGGTGGCAGACCGGCAGGGGAGTTTGATCCCCGTGCTCGACATCGACTTCTTTCGCGCCGAAATCAGCTTAGACCGCCCTATCGTCTATCGCTATCGAACGGGCCGGTTTCGCCCGACATTTAAGCGGATCTTGTCTCAGCACCCCGATGTCGCGCCGAACTTCTTGGCGTTCACTCCCGACAATGACGATGCAAAAGATGGCGGCTTGTTTGGGGATAGCTTCCGATACTGCGACTGGTCCGATGCCGGTTTCAAGGTGCGAGCTCCCCCGATCTCTGATGGCCTGCTACGAGAACTAGCCGAGGGGAGGAGGACCTCAACAGCGGATCTATTTCGGATCTCGAAGGCGCTAGACACTCAGGTTGATTGGGGCGCTGTCCGCGATCATTGCCTCGTGATCGAGGAAGCGGCGATCAACGCTGGCTCGCGCGCGCAGTATGTCGACTACCTTCTGTCAGTTTCCCCCCTCGTCGCTGGCGATGCCGAAGATTGGCGGCCCCGATTGGACAGCCATCTCGACGAGGTGATGGCTGGCGAAGAGGTCAATCTGAACAAGCTTGCCAAAGAGATCGATATGTACGTCCTCGCGCATATCGATCCGCAGACCAATTCCATGATCGCGGAAGCCCAGATCGAGGCCGACACCAGTGGGCTGCGGTCTGTGGGCTCGTGTATGCGCCGTTTCGTTGAAACTGGGGACACTTACGATCTCGTGCAACTCGTGTCCGCCGCCTCTCGGCATGGCGCCGGTCGACCTGGCTCGTACCTTGTGGGCGAGCTCTATCGGTCGACAGGACGGCTGATGTTCCAAAAAATTGGAGAACACGCCGTTCGGTCTCCTGGAAAATCCCCTCACCGATTGGTCAGCCCCGGCGGCTTTCCGCGACAGCTCATTCTTTGGTCGGCAATGATGCTCGGTTGGGACGAGCGACTGACTTGGTACGAGGCGGAGAGCGCCAACCGATCGGTTAGGGGGCCGGACAACACCATCGTTGCGGTCGAGAATATGTGCCGGGAATACCTTGAGCGCAGAGCGCGAGATGCCCGCGGTGAATACTGCGTCGCTGACCTATGGGCCGCTTGCAATGTTGGCTTCCTGAGATCTGTCTATGAGACTGGTCATGGCCTCGCTTACCATCGTGGAAAGCTGGTCGAGCTAGTCTCATCAGCCATTGGTAGTGGGTCTGAGGCAAAGGGTTGGGTCTCAGAGCTGGGACGAGCGGCCTCGGCGGCTTATGTCGCGCGAGAGCGGCGCGAGGAGAATGAAGGCCACAAAGAGTTGGGGCCAGCTGTAGACTCTGCGCCTTCGTCGGTGCGGCGCACCTATTCGAAATGGCTTGCGGCCAGTTCTGACCCCGCTGCCTTCGACCAAATAATTGCTCGGATAACACCGGGTGAAGTGCTGCGTCAGCGGATCCAACAGAAGTCTCGACCAAGCGCGATCCTCTTCCATGGTCGAGCCGGCGTCGGCAAAGGCACGACGGCTCGGTTGTTCGCACAAGCTATGCTTTGCGAGCAGACGGCTGTGAACGGCGCCCCGTGCTCAAGGTGCGAGCGGTGTCATGATGTATTGAGTGGAGGCGGCTTCATCTTCGGGAACGGCCGCTTGCGAGAGTATTCGAGCGAGAAAGTCACGAAGCAGAAGGCGAGAGCCTTGATCGAGAAGCTCGTAGAGAAGGCTCACGAACCGTCCCACACTCATGGCCGCGTCATCGTGATCGAGAACGTGGCCCTGGCCGGCGACGAATTGGACATATTCCTCAAGACCCTCGAGGGTAGTCCTATCCTGTTTATCCTGACCGCCAGAGACGTGGCCAATGTGCGGCCAGCAGTTCGCTCGCGATGCGAATTGTACAAGGTCAAACCGATGGATTTGGCCAGCACCAGAGCCTGGCTGAATAGGCTGCTCCTTAGCCGAGCCGATGTTGACGAGAAAGCACTGGACGTACTCGTATCGCTCTCGAGGGGCGCGCCAGGAGAAATCCTTCGAATAAGTGACGCGCTCAGCAAGCATGGGTCGATCACGCTGGCGGATGTGCGCTCCACGTTCAGCTTGGAGTGGCCGCAGCGGCTGGCCGGTCGTTGGATAGATGTGCTCGAAACACAAGAGCGCGGCTGGCCAGATGGGGGCGTGTTGGCGGAGTGTTCCCCTGCTGAAAAAGTAAGGCGAGTCCGGGCTGCCCTGGCACATACCGTGGTCTCTGAGGGTGCATCCGCAGAGAGTTCGCACCCGGATCCAGCGCTCCTGCACCTCGACCCACAAACGTCTGACCTTCTTCGCACGGGCTTTCGTCGTGCTGTCGTGCGAAGCGGTACGACGCATCGGGAATATGCACGAAAAGCGTTGGCCTTTTGGGCGACGTACGAACCGCTCGTTGAGCACTACCCAGAAAGCGGCTTACGCGCTCCAAGCTAAAGCCGGCCAGCGAACGCTATTGCTGTCGCCTTAGCGCCGTCCGTGCAGACGTTGAGAGATTGCACGGAAGCGGACGCTCAACGCTTGGGTTCGCGGGGTTGGGTTTCCTGCAGACAACGCCTTCTTAAGGCGTTCTCCATTTTCACAGGCTGCGCGGCGCAGATTCATCAACTCTAATGACAGGC
This sequence comes from Phreatobacter cathodiphilus, assembly GCF_003008515.1. NCBI lineage: Bacteria > Pseudomonadati > Pseudomonadota > Alphaproteobacteria > Hyphomicrobiales > Phreatobacteraceae > Phreatobacter > Phreatobacter cathodiphilus. Next base: position 4,098,203 of record NZ_CP027668.1, read on the forward strand.
CCAACCCCGGGAGTATTCCATGGACCAGCGGCAGCTCCGGATCGACGCCTGCGTCAGGTGATAGCCGGGGTCGGACGGGGGAGCGATGCATTAATGAACTCGAATCGAGGGGCCTCGTGCTGCAGCATTGTGTGAAGGAGCGGACTACTGGACGCTTCCTGCGCGGACGCAGCCGCAGCCGCCCTAAGGTTTTTCTGCGCCTCCGGGCTGGCGCAATCCAGGGCCAATTCACGACGCTGGTCCGGCGATTGCTCGTGGTCGATGCGCAGATAGGCATCCGGCAGCAAGTGTCGCATCATGTCGTTCGTCATGGCCTGCTGGGATCCGATCATGACAGTCGGCAGCCGCTGATCCCGCATCCAACCCAATGAGCCGAGGCTGAGTTTCGTCGAAGCCGAGAACGCGAATGCGGCCGTCGTAGTGCCAATGCTGAGAACTCGGATGTTCGGTCGGTCCTGCCTCAGGAAGTGTTCGGCCTCATGTAGCGCGACCATGTCGGGCGAGTTGGCGAACATGCCGCCGTCGGCATAGAGTTCATCGTCGATGCGGTGGATTGGAAAGTACGTGGGCGCGGCTGACGTCGCCAGGGCGACGTCAGCGACGTCTAACGTCCAGTCGCGTGTGTAGGAGCCGTGGTGCCCGGTCTTGAAAATCCGCGGCTTGCCCTTCGTAAGGTTGACAGCCGTAATGACGGTCGGCGTCGAAAGACCTGACATCTTCGTACCGACGCCGACGATCCTCTCGATGACCGCCCGAAGCGGCGCCGGGTCATGACGGCACCACGGGACACCGGCGAGAACGTGGAAACTGGAGCGAAGCCATCCGACCGCGGGTCGACTGGCCGGAAAGATTTTTTGTCCGTCGTCGACGAAGGCCTGTTCGATCTCAGCTGCTGCTCGTCCCGCCGAAAGTCCGAGCGCGATGATCCCTCCGACTGAGGTTCCGGCGATGAGGTCGAAGCAGTCGGCGATCCGTCGTCCAGTCAGGCTCTCAATGCGCGCTAGCACGCTTGCGGTATAGAGGCCCATGTACCCGCCGCCGGACAGGCTCAAGATTTGGAATGCCACTTCCTCTCCTGCTACCTCGTTCGGCCACCGTCTGCGTGTCGATACCAGCCGCCCGGTAACGGTATAGCTATCGGCCGAGCAACAACAACCCGACCGCTATCGCCATCCACAGCGGGGCGTTCGCTTTATGTTCCGAATTCAACGAGACAATGGTAACGTTCCGCCTTGAAAGCGAGTCGCCTTCCGGCGGCCGAGCCCGGAGAACATCTCTTCCATGGCAAACGCATCCAAGCTCCTCCACACCACGATCGATCCCGAGAACTATCTTGCCAACCTCCAGCCGGATGACAGCGGCCTACGCGAGGCCCGGAACAATATCCGCGCCCATCTTCGCGAGGCGTTCGAGGCGTCGAGCGTTGCTCTGTTCGGACGCCCCATCAGGCCGCGGTTCTTCGTGCAGGGCAGCTTTGCCTACAAGACACTGAACGACCCCGCCCATCCGCCGGTCCAGCAGATGGATCTCGACGACGGATGCTACTTGCCTCTGTCGTTCGTGCGAGGCACGCGGCCATCAACGGCTGCTGAAAAGTTCTTCGAGTTTGTAGACGCCGCTCTCGACGAACTTGCGAAACGCGAAAGCTGGGGTCGCGAGTCTAAGCCGACTTGCTGTCGCGTCGTCATCGCCCACGACTCGCACGTCGACATCCCGCTCTACGCGATTCCCGACGACCAGTTCCGCCTCCTTGAGGACCGTCGGTCGCGGGCAGCGAAAGCCTCCGCCGATTCCGCTGAAATGAAGGATTCGTGGAACGACCTGCCATCCGACGAGGTCCTCCTAGCCCATCGGAATGAGGGTTGGAAAGAGTCGGATCCGCGCAAAATCCACAACTGGTTCACGGACGCGGTCGAAAACCTTTACGGCGAAAGGCTGCGGCGGGACTCGCGGTACCTCAAGGCATGGCGCGATTATCAGCGCCTCGAGCGCCTCAAGGTATCCTCGATCCTCCTAATGGCATGCGTTTGGCATGCTTATGGGGAAATCGGCGGGCGCGAGTTGCCTCCGCGGGAGGACGAACGGCTGCTGCGAGTCGTGGAACTCATGCCAGGGTTCCTGCGCGGCACTGTACAGAACCCCGCCTGCACCGAAGAGGATCTCAACCGCATCCCCGAGGAGAGCCGCGACGAGGTGGCGGACGCTTTCGAGGGGCTGGCAGCCGTGCTCCGAACAGTTGTGGACAACTGTGAGGACGCCCGCGAGGCGGTGCGCCTTCTGCGGAGAGCCTTTGGGGCGCGAGTACCGGACCGGCCGGACCTCGTCTCCATTGTGCCGACCGCGACAACTGACCTAGCGTCGCCAGCCGTAGTGCAGGCGGCCGCAGCTGCGGTGGCGGCCCAGCCGAAGAGGGTCGTCGCTGCACCTAACGTGGGCCGCTCGCGTAGTGGCTGATGACCGGGCCGAGCGCCGGCTGGCCATGCACGACGCCCTGCTGGAACGTGGTTTCAGGCGTGTGCCGAGCGGCAGTGTCGACATTTACGAGGGGAGGCTTCTCATCACGTCCGGCGAGGTGCCAGTCACGGTCCTCGTTCCCGACCTCGACTTTGTAACAATGCCACTCGTGCATATTTCCGAGAGTTGGCAGGGTCCGGATCGGCGACTACCGCACCTCGGGCCGTCGAGGTTGATCTGCTACTACGCACTGGGTTCGGTCGTCCTAGACCGCTACGATCCCGGCGGAACAATCGTCCGGTGCATCGAGCAGGCCACCCGCGTCTTGGAAGACGCGGTGGAAGGCCGCTCGGACGCCGATTTTGGCGCGGAGTTCGACGCCCACTGGTCCGCCCGCTGGATGCTGTGCGATCTTCCCGCCGGCTACAGCGGCCCCGCGACGATTATCTACCCGAGGCTGTCAGTAGCCAGCGAGCCGACCCCTGTGCTTGTCGCGGGGTCGTCGTGGGCGCGGGACCGGGATCCACCGCGCCGGGCCGACGGACCGGAGGAGACTGCACTCGTTGTGTCCATCGGCACGCCGCTGACCCTCGACCCCGAGCGCAAGTGGCCGCCTGCCGACTACGACGAACTGGTCGACTGGCTGCGGTGGGCAGACCCCGTCCTTACTAGCCGCCTTGAGGAGGCACTATCGTCAGGGACCGGACATCAGGCAACGCTCGCGATCCGCGCAACGAACGGCACCTTTGCCTGCCGCATCACAGTTCCCCCACCGATGCGGACAGTGGAGTTTTTAGTAAACCGGCGTTCGACGCTCGCGCGCAACTTGGCGCGGCCGGTCGGACAAGTGTCCTTAGAGCGCATCACCGCAGATTCGGCAGATCTCGGATACATCTACGGACGCAACCTCGGCTCACGCGGCGGCCTTGCTGGACGCTCCGTCGCGGTCGTAGGCTGCGGCACCATCGGCAGCTTCCTTGCGCAGCAAATCGCCCTGTGCGGCGCCGGCACTGGAGGCGGGCACCTCCTTCTGGTCGATACCGATGACCTGCGAACAGCGAATCTCGGTCGCCACCTTCTCGGCATCCCCTTCCTCCACCGCAACAAGGCGGAGGCCTGCGCGAGATATCTGAACATCATGATGCCGGGCGCGAAGGTAGAATGGTCCGCGAAGGCAGCGCAAACCTTAACCGCTTTGCGGGGGTTCGACCTTGTGGTGGACGCGACGGGCGAGGAAGCCTTGTCGCTAGCGCTGAACCAAGCCGCCGTGGATCGCAGGCCGTCCGGCCCTGCGCTGCTTTTCTGCTGGCTTATGGGCAATGGGGCTGCCGCTCAGTGCATCCTCGTGGACGGTGAAGCCGGGAAGGCTTGTCTCAAATGCCTAAAGCCGGAACTAGCGGGCGAACCGGTGTACCCGGTCATGCGGCCGGATGTGGAGATGGAGTTCGGGAGGGTGGAGGCGTGTGCCGATGGCGAATTCGTAACATTCCCCGTGTCGCGCTCCGTAGCGGCAGCCGCCCTCGCGTGCGACCTCGCACTCGACTGGGCCGCCGGGCGACCAGGCCACCGCTTACGAACCCGCATCTTTGAGCCGGACAAGGCCTTCGAAGTCGCGGATTGCAGCCCCGGCGTTACAGATCGATGCCCAGCATGCTCGACCAGACGATGATGCTGACGCCCGATGGGGTGCGCTTCGTCGCGATCCACCCAAAAGTCGTAGAGACCATCCGCGGATGGGTCGAACGCGGATCCCAGTCGCGCGAAGCCGGCGGCATCCTTATCGGCTCGTATCGCGGCGATCACGTAGAGGTGAGCGGCAGTACCGTGCCCATGGAGCGAGACAAGCGGACGAGGGGCCTCTTCGATCGTATGGATCGTGGCCACCAAGAAGCGGCCATGCAGGCTTGGCGTTCCAGCGGCGGGACGGAAAGTTACGTCGGTGAGTGGCACACGCACCCCGAGGCGCATCCGTCTCCGTCGGTCCTAGACCGATGGACGTGGGATCGCATTATGCGCAGGGTGCGTGAGCCTGTCGTTTTTGCCATCGGCGGATGGGACTCGTGCTGGTGGGGTATCGGAGCCGGCGCGCGCGTTGAGGTGATGCGAATGCTTTCGAGCGGGTGGGACATAGTTTAACGTGGCCTCGACGCCGTCTGAGTAAGGCGACAGCCCTGGATCCGCGGTTGCGCCAACCCACGTCAGACCTCGAGAGCGGCGCCGGCATCCGCGCGCCATTGGTACCGGAATTTACCGCGCTGCATGATCGAATAAAGCGAAGGGCATCGTTCCTTGTAGGCACGGGCTTGACGCCGCTACAGGCTAGATGCAACGCCCTAGGCCATGCAAATCGAATTCTTGCGGGAGCTCCTAGAGGACGTGCGGCGCGGAGCTGGGCCCTCCTTCTCCGGAATCGGTATTTTAGTTAGCAACGATCCGAGCGGGTTACCAATCGTGCCGCTCCGACCGCTTGCCGCACCTCCCATCTTCGGCGCCACCCGCGACATTTTGATTGCGATCTCAGATGAATCTCACGAATTGCACGACGGCTTTCACATCGTGACGCCTGACCTTCGCATCGTCAGGTTCTCCCAGTATTTCTCTCCGGCGATCGTCCCTGGCCTCACGGCCGATCCGATACGCGGACGAGGTGGTCGATACATGGCGGCGATGTTCGGATCCACTCTACGAAACGTCTTGGCTAGCGGAGTTGCGAGCGCGAATTATGGCGTTGCCGTTTTCGAGGGCGGTCGCGAAGTGAGGGCGCCGTAATGTCTGGCAAGGAAAGTCAGCACCCTGGCCAACCAGTGACCGCCTTTCCCGACATTTCAGGCAAATGGATGCTCGACATCCATTGGGTTCGTGGCGAGACATCCGGTCGGGTTGAGGCCGAGGCATTCATCCGGCAGGAAGGAACCGACATTGGAATGACGGTCCATTCTAGGGGCATGGACTCAAACACCATTTCCGTACAGTCCGGCCGCGACAGATCGGGCGTCCCAACACTCTACTACATGTATGAGGTTGACCCCAAGGCGGTCTATTCCGATGCCCCCGGCCCCTATAAGGGAGCGGCAATACTGCGCTACTACCCCCATATTGAGGAAATGAGTGGCAATTATTGGACTAGCGAGCGCTCTTCCGGACACTTCAAACTCATGCGCAGGCGGGAAGAGATCCAGACGAGGATTGGCGTAACGACTGACGTGCTTCTAATAACGGCCCTCAAGGAGGAGTACGACGCTGCCAAGCGGGCATTCGGCGCGAACGGAGTTGGCGGCGACGGCGTACACCATTGGACGGAATTCGATGCTGCGACGAACCTGCCGTACGAGCGCGGCGTTTTTCTGTACGGAGGACAAGCGCTGTTCTCGATCTCGATAGCCAGGGCTTCTCGGATGGGCGGGATTGAGACAGGACATTTCACGGCGAGGATCGTCGACAACCTGCGGCCGGGCTGCTTGGTCATGTGCGGCGTGTGCGCCGGTAATCCCGGAGACGTTGCTCTCGGCGACGTCGTCGTATCGGAGCTTGCCTATCAATACGACGAGGGCAAGCGCGAAGCCGGTGGATTCGTCGGCGACCATCGGCAATCGGCGGTTGGCGACAACTGGCGACGTGCCGCGGAGTCGTTGCAGCCCGACACGTTGCCAAGCTTTGGGCAGCCTTCACCCGACGAGTCTCGCTTCTGGCTACTTCAGACTCTGCATGCCGGTGCCGATGCTAGGAACCATCCGGCGCGCCCGCGCTATTTTGGGAGAGGCGCATGGAAGGCGACCATTGAGAGACTCTTGGCCGACAAGATCATCGAATTTGATGGTCCGTCGCTGACACTTACGCCCGCAGGCAAGGCTGAGGTTCAGAATTCGCTGATCGTTGACGTCGACCCGCCCGAGCGATTGCCGTTCGCCATCAAGGTCGGCCCAATTGCCAGCGGCAACGTCGTTGTCAAGGACGGAGTAACCTGGGACAAACTAAAGGCGATGGGCGTGCGGAGCGTGATTGGTCTTGAGATGGAGGCCGCTGCGGTCGCTAGGGTGGCTCTCGCTGCGAAGGTGCCTGAGTGGCTCGTCGTCAAGGGCGTGATGGATTATGCCGACCCTAACAAGGACGACCGCTATAAGCCTTTCGCGGCGCGAGCATCCGCTGAGGTCCTGCGTGCGTTTCTTGCTGGAAGGTTTTTGGCTGGCTCCGTCGGCCGAGAAACCTCGGGGCCTGCGGCTGACGCAAGCGGACCTTCCTAACGTCAGGATGGGCCCAAGAGCGGCCATGGAAACGGGCCAAACTTCGGATTGATGCTCTTTTGCCGCTGCCTTAAGCGGAAGCTTGCAAGATGGTCCGTTGGAGTGGTACACACGCCACCATTGCGGCACAAACAGACTATTGAAAAGACTGGCGTTTTCGATGTTGATGTGACAGTCCCGCCCTGTCCGCCACTTCCCACACCATCCTGATGCGCTGAGGGCGACGACGGCGCGTCGTTTCACGTGCGCCGTCCGCGATGGGGCGACGTCGGGCACCGCTCGAGTGGAAGGAGCGCTTCTCTGCGGCGCCGCCCTCTCCCCGAGGATTGAACAGGTCGGCGACGACCGCTTCGAGCTTCGCATCGTTGCCTGCGTCGGCGAAGGCCAGAAACATCGGCCTCCGCCGGCCGTATGGCCGCCTCCCGGCCCTGCCGCGCGCAACGACGGGGCTTCGGCGCGACGCCGCCCTAGCCTGGCCGGCACGCCCCGAGAGCACGCGCGAGCAGGCGTGCCCAGCTCTCTTGCCCCTCCGGCTGGGCCACCAGGTCCTGGCGGACCTCGACGATGACCGCGCGCAGGCCGCGCGGCTCCGCCTGGTGGGGCACGAGATAATCCCCGTCGTCCTCGATCTGGTAGGGCATGTTGGCCAGCACCGTCCGGCCGTCCGCGCGAAGACTCTCCACGAGCTGCGCCGCCCAGGGGTCGGAGTCGCCGCGCGACAGGATCCCGGCCTCATAGCCGCGTCGGGTCCCGTGGAAGACGGGCGTGAAGGAATGGATGGCGACGATCGAGGTGCGGCGGCCCGTCAGAAGCCGTTCGTCGAGTTGGCGCGCCAGCGCATCGTGGAACGGCCAGAAATAGTCGCGTTCCCGGGCGGCACGCTCCCCGCCGGACACATCGACGTTGCCGGGAACGATGGTGGTCTCGCTGATCGCGGGAATGCTGGTCGAACTCCCCGGCGGGCGATTGCCGTCGATGAGGAGGCGCGATCGACCCGACAGGAAGGCGGGAGCATCGAGCATCGCCGAAAGCCGGCGCGTGATCCCTGCCGCGCCGATGTCATAGGCGATGTGCCGCGAGAGGTCGGCCGGCGACAGGCCGAGTCCCGCATGGCGGGCCGGAATGAAATTCGACGCATGCTCGCAGACGAGCACATGAGGCGACTGCCCGTCCGCGCGCAGCACCTCCACCACGGCCGGCTCGTCGGCCGCGGCCGGCCGCGGCCGGTCGTCACTGAATACGCCTTGCATCAATAGACGCCTGCGTAGCGCCGACACATCGCCGCGGCGTCGAGGTCCGCGACGAGGGCGATCTCCTGGCGTTTCATCCCGAGATAGGTGGCGAGCCCCGCTCGGCTGAAGAAGGACGAGGCGATCGGATCGTCCGTCAGGGCCGCAAGGGCGGCCTCGAGGCTCTCCGGAAGGCGCCTGAGACCCAGACGGGCGCGCTCGTCGGGCGGCAGACCTTCGGGGTCGCCGGCGAAGACGACCGGGGCGGGAAGCCGCTCCCGCACGCCCTGCAGCCCCGCCCGGACGATCATGGCGAGGGCCAGATGCGGACAGGCCGCGGCGTCGGCGGCGCGGAACTCGAGATTGAACCCGCGCGACGGGTCCTTGCCCCCCAGGGCCGGCGTGCGGCAGATGCGCAGGCTCGCCTCCCGGTCCTGGTCGCCGAACCAGGTGTAGCTCGAACTCCAGTTGTGGGGCTTCAGCCGCAGATAGGAGCTCACCGAAGGCGCTGTGATCGCGACCAGCGCCGGCAGGTGCCGGATGATGCCGGCGGCGAAAGCCGCCCCGATCTCGGAGAGGGTGTGCGGCCGGTCGCCGTCATAGAGGACGTTGCGCCCTGCGGCGTCGAGCAGGCTCAAATGGATGTGGACGCCGTTGCCGACTCCCGACGGATCGGTCTTGGGCGCGAAGCTGACGCGATAGCCCGCGAGGCCGGCGGCCTCCCGGACGATCTCCCGGAGCGCGACGGCCTCGTCTGCAATCGCGGCACCGGTCGCCGGGGACACCGTCACCTCGAACTGGTCGCGGCCGTATTCGGGGATGAAGGTCTCGGGCCTCAGGCCGGCGGCCGCCAGAGCCGCGACGATGACGGGGCCGAAGGGATCGGCCCGCCGCAGCGCCTGCAGGGAGAAGGCCGGAGCCGGCCGAAGCGGCGCGTCCATGACCTGGAACTCGTGCTCGAAGGCGCCGGCCAACGTCAGCCCGGTTTGCGACGTCAGCTCGGCCAGCACCGCCTTCAGCTGCGAGCGGGGGCACGCGGCCCACGGCGTGCCGTCGAATTCGACGATGTCGCTCATGACCATGTCGAGCGCCGTGGCGGCTCCGGGAAGATGCGCCGCATAGCGCGCCTCCGGGTCGGCCAGCAGGCGCAGGTCGCCCTCGGAGCCCCACGGGCTTTCCGCGGCGATGACGTCGAAGGGCGTCAGCGACTGGTTGGCCGGCACCCAGCCGACGTTGGCTGGCGTGGCCTTGGCGAAGGCCTCCGCGGCGATGGAGCGGCCGCGCGTGATGCCCGAATAATCGGTGGTGACCAGGGTGACCAGCGCGGCGGGTTCAACGGGCGGCATGGGTGTGTCCCTCGGGGGCCGATCCGGACAGGGCTTCGATTCTGCGCACCACGGTGTCCGTATCCGTCAGCCAGCAATAGCCGCCGAAGGCGCGCAAAGCCGCCTCGTGGCGCTCGCTCGTATAGGTCGCCGAGGCGTCGCGGGGCACCGAGACCAGATAACCGCGGTCGGCGGCATCACGTACCGCCATGTCGACGCACTGGTCGGTGACGATGCCGGCCACGATGAGGTAGCGGATGCCGAGGTTCCGTAGCACGTAGTCGATATTGGTGGAGTTGAAGACTCCCGACGAGGTCTTTGGCAGCACGATCTCGTCGCCGGCAGGCGCGAGCTCGTCGATGATGTCGCCGTCGGGATCGTCCCGCGCCACGAGAATGCCGGAGAGCTTGTGGTCGACCGAACGGTCGCGACCGTCCTGCGTGAGGGCGCGGATGACCGTGTGGAGCACCTCGATGCCGGCGGCGCGCGCCGCGGCGAGGATGCGCCGCTGGTTGGGGATCACCGTGTCGCGCAGATGGGCGTGGAAGGCATGCTCGCCGTCGCGCTCGGGATGAAGCGGGTCCCGGCCCGGCAGGGCGAAGACCTTCTGCATGTCCACGAACAGCAGGGCGGTCTGCCCCGCCACGAAGTCGGCGTCGCGCCGGGTCGGTATCATCGGGCTTCTCCGCTGCCGCCATCGGGCTCGCGCCCGTCCGTCTCGGTGACGCGATTGGTCGCCCGGACCGTTTCGAACGCCTCGATGCGCCGCAGGGCCGCGGTGCCCTGGCGTTCCGTCATGGCACTCACCAGGGCCTCCAACTGCACCAGGGCAGGAGCCATCGTGTCGAACAGCGACGGCGCCTCGACGTCGGCGGCGAGCACGATGTCGGCGCAGGACGCGACCGGCGAGCCCCAGCGGTCGGTGAACAGCAGCACGCGTGCGCCGCGCTCATGGGCCTGGCGGGCGAATGCGACCACGTCGGCCTGATAACGGCGATAGTCGAACACCACGAGGAGGTCCCGCGGGCCGATGTCGACGAGCTGGTCGATCTGGTCGGCCGCGGCTCCCGTGAGCAGCACGGTGCCGGGCCGCAACTGGCGCAGATGCGCCTGCAGGATGCCGGCGAGAAAGCCGCTGAACCGCCCGCCGATCGTCAGCACGCGGCCCTTGCACCCGATCAGCGCCTCCACCGCGCGATCGAATTCGCCGGGCTGGACGCGCGCCTGGCCAGCCGCCAGCACCTCCACGATCCCCTGGGCATAGGCGAGGCTCGGATGCGTTTCGGCGCCGGCGGGTTGTCGGCCGGTCAGCATCAGCGGCGAGCGCAACCGCTCTTCCACCTCGGACAGCAGGGCGTCCTGGAAGGACGGGAAGGAGGCAAATCCCAGCTTGCTGGTGAAGCGCACCACGGTGGGGTCGCTGACCTTGGCCCGGCCGGCGAGGCTCGCCACCGTGCCTAGGCCCGTAACCGGATAATTGGCCAGGATGGCCCTCGCCAGCTTGCGCTCCGCCGGCGTGAGCGTCAGACCGGGATCGAGGAGCCGATCCCGGATCGTCATGCCGGCGAGCCCCGTTTCGGACCTGTCCGGCACGCCTCAACCCCTGCGGATGTTCCAGAAGACCGGCACGCCCTTGATCATCCCCGAGAGATCGCTGCGCAGGGCCGTCAACTGGGCGACCTGGCCGAGGGGAATGTAGGGGACGTCCTGGAAGGCCTGCTGCTGCAGGCGACGGGCGACCGCCGCCTGATCCTCCGCCCGCGGCGCGGCGAACCACTCCTCGCGCAGCGCCTCGATGGCCGGGCTGTCGCACCAGCCGTTGAGGGCGATGGCGTTGCCGCGAAGGGCCGCATGGACGAAGGGGTTGAGCAGGTCGCCCCCGGAGTTCAGCACGACGTAGCCGCCCCAGCCCCCCTGACCGGCGGGCTCCTTCCGCGCACGGCGCTGCAGCAGCGTGCTCCAGTCGGTCGTCACGTAGTCGACGGTGACGCCTGCCTTCTTGAGCTGGTCGGCGACGACGGCGGAGGCGGAGGCGTTGATCTGCACGTCCTGCGGCACGATCAGGGCGAAGGGTTCCCCGCCATAGCCGGCAGCCGACAGGAGGCGCTTCGCCGCCGCTTCGTCGACCGGCGCGGTGACGGCGTCGAGGCCGGCATCGTTGGCGAGCGGCGTGTCGGGCGTGAAATAGCCGACGCCGTCCTTCCACAGCGACGGGTCCGTGCCCATCATGCCCATCACGATGTCCTTCTGCGCCAGGGCGCGGACGAGGGCCCGGCGCACGGCCGCATTGGCGGTGGGCCCCTGCGCGTGGTTGATGCGCAGCGAGGCCATGTAGCCCAGGGGATCCAGCGTATCGACCTTGACGCCGCGACCGCGGCGGAGAAGCGGCAGCATGTCGGCGCTGGGCAGTTCCCACCAGTGGACCTCCCCCGTCTGCAGGGCGGCCGAGGTCGTCGAGGCGTCGGGCAGCACGCGCCACTCGATGCGGTCGAAATGGGTGACTTTCGGCCCGGCGGTTCCTTCGGCCGTCCCGCCGCTGCGCGGCTGGTAATCGGCGAAGCGCTCGTAGACGACCCGGTCACCGGCGACCCGCTCGTCCGCCTTGTAGCGATAGGGTCCGCTTCCGACGACCTCCGTCAGGGGCTTGGTGGCATCGGCCGTCGCCAGGCGCTCCGGCATGATCGCCGCCATCATCAGTCCGGTCTTGCCCAGCGCCAGCGGCAGCATCGGATAGGGACGCTTCAACCGGAACACCAGAACGCGGTCGCTGGTGGCCGAGAGCTCGTCGGTGACCTGGAACAGGCTCTTGCCGAAATCGTCGCGCGCCGCCCAGCGTTTCAGGCTCGCCACGCAGTCGCGCGCGAGCACCGGCGTGCCGTCGTGGAATTTCAGGCCGGCGCGCAAGGTCAGGGTCCACCGCTTGCCGTCGTCCTCCACGCTCACGCCCTCGACCATCTGCGGCTGCGGGCGGAGCGCCGCATCCTGGCCGAACAACGTGTCGTAGCAGAGATAGCCGTGGTTCCGCGTCACATAGGCGTTGTTCCAGTGCGGGTCGACGACGGCGAGGTCGGCGTGGGGGACGAAGCGCAACACACGCTGGTCCGCGCCGGCCGCCAGCCGCGGGGCGACGAGGCCGGAAGCGATGGCCGAAGCGGCGGCGATGAACTGGCGACGATCCACCATGCGTGAAATCCCTGTCCTGGACGGCACGGCCATTCCCCGGCCCGCGATGTCATAATCGTTGCACAGGTCGAACAGATCGGCAATCATGTAATAAAACACACATGAGGCTGTCATGACGGACCGGCGGGATTTCGACGCGCTGATCGAGCGGGCCAAGGCGGCGGTTCGGGCCGACGCGCCGCGGACCACCGAGCTGCTGCGACGGCTCGTGCGCATTCCCTCCGTGAACCCGAAGTTTCTGGCGGACCCTGCCCTCAACCGCGAGGCCGACGTGCAGGACCTGATCGAAGCGGAGCTGACCGCGACGGGTTTTGCGACCTCGCGCAGCTTCCCTCTCGAGGGGCGGCCCAACGTCGTGGGCCGATGGACGGGGGACGACGTGCGGAGCCTGGCGATCTGCGGTCACGTCGACGTCGTGCCGCAGGGCGACGAGCAGCTCTGGTCGTTCCCGCCCTTCGATGCCGAAATCCGTGACGGCCGACTCTATGGGCGGGGATCGGCCGACATGAAGGCAGGGCTCGCGGCAGGCCTGGCCGCCTGTCGTGCGCTCCGTGAACTGGACGTCCGGCTGGCCGGCAGGCTCGAGTTCCATTCGGTCGTCGACGAGGAGGCCGGCGGTTTCGGCGCCATGGCCGTGGCCCGGGAGAGCCGCGGCCTCGGCGCCGTGCTCCTGACGGAGCCGAGCGGCGGTGCGATCCGGCCCTGGGCCGGCGGCCTCGAATGGGTCCGCGTCACGGTGCGTGGCCGCGCCGGCCATTCCGCTCGCCGCTTCGCCTCCATCTATCCGAGCGATCCCGCTGCGGCGACCGGTCCGCGCAGCGTCAATGCGATCGAGCTCGGCGTGCGGCTGCTCGCGAGCCTGCGCGACCTCGAAACCCACTGGGGCGTCACCAAGCACTTTCCGGGCATGCCGCCTGGCATGAACACGATCAGCCCCGGCGTGATGGTGGCGGGCTGCGGCGAGGGACCGGACGGGCTTCCGACCCTGCTCGCCAATCCCGCCATGGTGCCGGACATCTGCGTCGTCGATTTCGACCTGAAGTTCCTGCCGAACGAGACGTCAGCCGACATCCGCCGCGAATTCGAGACCTGGATCGCCCGTTTCGCCGCCTCCGATCCCTGGCTGAAGGATCATCCGCCCGAGGTCAGATGGCAGCTCGCCGATCTGCACTTCCCGCCGGTCGACACGCCTGTCGATCATCCGCTGGTCGCCGCATTGTCGGAGAGCGTCGCCCGTTCCGGCCGGACGCCCCAGATCGTCGGCAGTCTCGGCGTCACGGATGCTGCGCACTACGCGCCATACGGCATCGCGGCGGTGGTCTTCGGCCCCACCGGCGGCGCCCAGCACGGACCGGACGAGTATGTCGAGCTGTCGTCGGTGATCGAGACGGCCGAGACGCTCGTGGAGACGATCCTGCGCTATTGCGGCACAGCGTGACGGCCTTTCGCCTCACGACGCGAGCTGGCGCGAAAAACGCGTCGACAGAATGATCGACGACAGCGTCCGCTCCACGCCCTCGATCGCGCCGATATCGTCGATGCGCTGATCGAGGTCCTTGATCGACGTGGTCGCGAGGATGGCGATGAGGTCGAACGAGCCGCTGACCGAGTGAAGCGCGGCCACGGCCGTCATCCGCTCCAGCGCCGCACAGACGGTCCCGATCGACTTCGGGGCGATGGTGATGAGGACGTGGGCCCGCACCTGATCGGCCAGATAGCTGTCCGACAGCCGCAGTCCGTAGCCTTCGACGACGCCGGCCTCTTCCAGCCGCTTCAGCCGCACCTGCACCGTCGTGCGCGACAAACCCAGCATTTTGGCGAGGGTCGCGATGGGAGTGCGGGCGTTCGCCGCGAGCAGGGCGATGAGTTGCCGATCCTTGGCGGTGAGCTGAACGCGATTGGTCATTATGTTCAATCCGGCCTTGGATGTGATCAGAAATCCTTCCCACTCTGATCTGAGGGACGCTTCCTTTCAACCCGGTCGCCGGACGAGAGTTTTCTCCGGAACAGGAGGAAATGCGTCCATGAACAGGGTTGCAGTCGTCGGCGGCGGCAAGATCGGCAGCGCAATCGCCCTCATGCTGGCGGAGAGCGGCGACTACCGCGTCCACCTGGCGGACCAGGCGGAGCCGCGCCTGAAGGCCGTCGCCTCCCACCCCGCCATCTCCACGGCGACGATGGACCTGCAGGACGAGGCTCGGCTGCGCGACCATCTGGCGGGAGCCGCCGCAGTCGTATCGGCCGTTCCGTTCCACGCGACGGGGGCGGTGGCGCGTGCCGCTCGTGCCGCCGGCATCCACTACCTCGACCTGACCGAGGACGTGGCGGTGACGCGGGAGGTGGAGAGGCTGGCGGTCGAGGCTTCCAGCGCGCTCGTGCCGCAATGCGGCCTGGCCCCCGGGTTCATCTCGATCGTCGCTGCGGATCTGGCGCGGGGGTTCGACAGGCTCGACAGCCTGCGAATGCGGGTCGGCGCCCTGCCCCAGTTCCCCTCGAACGCGCTCAACTACAACCTCACCTGGAGCACCGAGGGTCTCATCAACGAATACATCGAGCCCTGCGAGGCGGTGGTCGAAGGCCGTGTGACGCTCGTGCCCGCGCTGGAAGAGCGCGAGGAATTCTCGCTCGACGGGGTGACCTACGAGGCGTTCAACACCTCGGGAGGGCTCGGCACCCTGGCCAAGACCTTCGAGGGCCGCGTCCGCACGATGAACTACCGCTCCATCCGCTATCCCGGACACCAGGCTCTGATGAAGGCTCTGCTGCAGGACCTGAACCTGCGCAACCGCCGTGACCTGCTCGCCGACATCCTCGAGAACGCCATTCCCGCCACGCAGCAGGACGTCATCGTCATCTTCATCACCGTTTGCGGCTGGCGCCAGGATCGCTTCGTCCAGGACAGTTTCGCCCAGAAGATCTATCCGCAGACGGTGGCCGGGCAGCCGATGAGCGCCATCCAGGTCACGACCTCCGCCGGCGCCTGCGCCGTGCTCGATCTCCTCCTGGAGGGCCGAATCCCGGCAAAGGGATTCGTGCGGCAAGAGGATGTGCCGCTCGATGCCTTCCTTGGAAACCGCTTCGGCCGCTTCTATTCGGCGGCGGCAGGCTAGGCCCGCTCGCGCGAGGATGGATCCGGTCCGAAGCGGGAGATCCCGGAGGGCGCCTGCGGCGTAAGCAGGGTGTTCCACCGGAGACCCCGCGATGCTCGCCGCGACGATGGCCGCCTTCCGCCGCCTCTGGGCCTATTTCGACGCGCCGACGCCGCGCGGCTCCATCGCCGCCTCCGTCGCCTTCATCGTCGTCTCCAACCAGCCCTTCTATCCGCTCTATCTCTATCTGCTGCTCGGCGGCCGCGCCTGGCCGGCGCTGCTGTCCTGGCTCTCCTTCCCGCTCTTTGCCGCCGTGCCCCGCCTGCTGCGCGGCGGCGAGGCGCGGGGAGCGGCGATGCTCATCCTCGCCGGCATCGGCAACACCGCGCTCTGCACGGCCGCCCTCGGCCCCGCCTCCGGCGTCGAGCTGTTCTACCTGCCCTGCCTCGTCCTGCCGCTGCTGACCCTCGCCGGCCGCGACCGGCTCGCCGGGCTGCTCGCGACCGCCCTGGCCGTCGCCGCCCTGATGGCGCTGGTGCGCCTCGCGGGCCTCGAGGGGTTCGCTGCCGTCACCGCGGACGAGATCGCCGCGCTCCGCCGCATCAATGCCTTCAGCGTCGCCGGCCTGCTCACCGTCATGGCCTTTCTGGCGCGCCGCCTGTGGCGACCGGGGGCCGCCGTCACGCCGGCTGGACGCTGATCCGGCGGGCGACCGCGACGCCGATGACGGCGGAGGCGGCCGTCAGGAACGTCCCCCACAACGTGTCGACGACGACGAGATTCCAGCTCCACAGCCGCAGGGTCGCGTGGTTGGTCAGCTCGTAGGTCATGTAGGCGAAGAAGCCGAAGGCCGCGCCGTTCACCGCAGCTGTCGCCAGCGACCCGTCGGCGAGGGCCGGCCGGCCGGCGAAATAGACGATGCCGGCGGGAAACAGCAGGTAGAAGAGGATCGCCGGGGCGAGGCGCGGCTCCTGCAGCAGCACGTCGCCTAGCACCGCCCGGAACATCGGCACGCCCGCCGTCATCAGATAGGGCACGTCGATGAGCACGAAGGCGAGGAAGGTGACGCCATAGGCGGTCGCGAGGCGGGCGGTCATGCTGCGGCTTCTCCAAGGGGGGCGTCGGCTCCGCACGGCGGTCGGCGCTGTCAACGGCTTACGCCGCCGCAGCAGCCCCGGACCACCCGGCCGCATGCGACCCCGTGACGCTCGCGCGGGCTTGGGCGCCCGCGCGTCGGCGGGCGTATATCTGCGACAGACAGGATGCGATCCGATGCAGCCGCCAACCGACAAGCCGACTGTCTACTACGACGGCTCCTGCCCCCTCTGCCGCGCGGAGATCGATCTCTACCGCCGGCAGGACGGTGAGCAGCGCCTGTGCTTCGTCGACGTCTCCGCGGCGGACGCGGCGCCGGCCCCCGGTCTCACGGCGCCGGAAGCCATGGCGCGGTTTCACCTGCGCGAGGCGGACGGCACGCTGCGGTCGGGCGCGGCGGCCTTCGTGGCACTCTGGTCGCACGTCCCGGGATGGCGCTGGCTTGCCCGGATCGCGCGCCTTCCCGGCGTCACCCCGGTTCTCGAAGGCGCCTATCGCCTGTTCCTGCCGGTGAGGCCCCGCCTCTCCCGCGCCTTCGGGCGCTGGCAGGCGCGCCGCCGCCTCAGGGCCTGATCCGGCCCGCCACCCGCCAGCCGGGCCCGTCCCGCTCCAGCACGATGCCCTCGCCGGAGGCGGGGAAGATGCCGGTCAGGGCCGTGATGTTGACCTGATGGGTGACGACGACCAGCGCGCCGGGCCCGCTCCAGCGGGAGAGCACCGCGCGCGCCGCAGTGGTGCGGGCAGGTCCCGCGGCGCGGTCGCCGAAGAACGAGTTGAAGGCCGCCTCGTCGCTCACCCGTCCGGGAAAGGCGAGGGCGGCGGTCTCGCGCGTGCGGCACCATTGCGAGGTCAGCACCGCACCGACGGCAATGCCGCGGCCGGCGAAGGCGGCGCCGATCCGCCGCGCCTGGTCGCGTCCCGCCGCGTCGAGATTGCGTTGGGTGGCGCAGTCGCCGATCCGCATGCCCGGCGGGTCGCCGCCGCCTGGCGCATTGGCGTGGCGAAACAGCACCACGCCGCCGCCGGCGAGCACCTCCCAGGCGCGCGCCTCGCCCTGCGCCGAGGCCGGTGCCGGCAGAGCCGCCGCGATCAGCAGCAGCACCGCCCGGGCGAAGGTGCCGGATCGCGCGGCGATCGCCATGAAGAGGACATGTGTCATGGCTTCCGCTACGCCGGAAAGCGGCGCGGGGATCCCTTGCACACGCCGAGGTGATCGGCCTCAGAACCGCTCCGGCCGGATCACCTCGACATCGGTGACCCAGACCAGCAGGCCGTGGCTGTCGAGGAGCGGCGTCAGCGCCTCCACCAGCTCGCCCGCATGGGTTTCGGTGGTGATGGTGAAGACCAGCGCCTTGGCGGAGGCCCCGGCGATCTGGTCGTCCGACCAGGCGTTGAGCCGCCCGCCGCCCGCCGCCACCGGCAGCACCGTCCAGCCGGTCACGCCGCAGCGCTTCACCACCTCGACGATGCGTCGCACCAGCGGCTGGTCCGCGAGAATCTCCACCTTCTTGCGTCGGGCCGTGCTGTTCATGACGCCAACCACCGTGCGAGGAGCGACACGGCGGGAATGCCGAGCGCGATGTTGAAGGGGAAGGTCACCGCCAGCGACATGGCGAGCGACAGGCCGGCATCGGCCTGCGGCAGGGCGAGGCGCATGGCCGCCGGCACGGCGATGTAGGAGGCGCTGGCGGCGAGGATGCCGAGGGCTGCCGCCGAGCCCGCATCGAGCCCGATGAGGTGGCCGACGACCGTACCGACCGTGCCGTTCATCACCGGCATGAGGATGCCGAGGCCGGCGAGGCGAAGGGTCAGCGACCGCGTCTCGCGCAGCCTGCGGATGGCGATCAGCCCCATGTCGAGGAGGAAGAGGCAGAGGATGCCGCGGAAGCCGCCGTCGAAGACCGGCGCGATCGGGGCGAAGCCCTCCTTGCCGACGACGAGGCCGATGGCGAAGCTGCCGAGCAGCAGCACCACCGTGCCGTTGAGCAGGGTCTCGCGCAAGAGCTCGCCGCGCTCCTCGGCGTCGGAGGAGCCGGCCCCCTTGGCGAGGACCAGGCCGGCGATGATGGCCGGCGTCTCCATCAGCGCCAGCACCGCCACCATGAACCCCGCCGGCGCCATGCCCGCCGCCTTCAGCATCTCGCTGCCCGCCACGAAGGTGACGACGCTGACCGAGCCGTAATGGGCCGCAACCGCCGCCGCGTCGATCCGGCCGAGCCGGCCGATGCCGCGCAGCAGCGCGAAGGCGGCGAGCGGGATGAGGCAGCTCAGCGCCAGCCCGGCGGCCGCAGCCGCGGCCATGGTGGCTGAGAAGCCGCCCTCCGCCACCTGCACGCCGCCCTTCAGGCCGATGGCGGCCATCAGGTAGAGCGCCATCCCCTTGGCGATGGGCTCGGGAATGGCGAGGTCGGAGCGGGCGGCGGCGGCTAGAGCGCCGAGCACGAAAAAGAGAATGACGGGCGAGAGGAGAACGTCCATGGCGCGACCTTATCCGGATCCGCGGAGAGCTATGGTCCGCCGCCGGCCGGTCTTCCACAGCCGGGAGAGCCCGTCGGCTGCGACCAACCGCCTCAGCGGCTCTCGTCCGGCCGGTCGCGGTGCTCGAAGCGGCGGCGCAGCGGCTCGGAAATGCCGGTGCAGGTCTTGGCCGCCGGCCGCCGGAAGGTGCCGGTCGTCGCTTTGGCGGGCTTCAGCGCCGCCAGGGCCTCCGCCTGTTTCACCGCCGCCTGGATGCCGTCGACGAGCGGCACGGGCACCCGGTCGCGCACCGTCTGGGCGAGGCCGGAGAGCGGCGCCCCGGCGAGGATGACGACGTCCGCCTCGTGCTCGGCGACCACCCGGTTGGCGAGGTCGACGAGGGCGGCCTCCTTCTCCTCCTGCACGTCGGCGAGCGAGGTGAAGGCGCCCTGCAGCGCGAAGATGCCGGCGCAACGGCCGCGCAGCCCGTTCCAGTCGAGGCACTCGTGATACCAAGGCACGAGGCCGCCGGAAAAGGTGACGATGGCGAAGGAACGGCCGAGCATGCAGGCCGTCAGCATGGCCGCCTCCGCCATGCCGACCACGGGAATGTCGAAGAGCTCGCGCGCTCCGCCGAGGCCCGGATCGCCGAAGGCGGCGATGACGGCGGCGTCCACCCCCTCATGCGCCTCCGCCAGCATGTCCAGCGCCACGCCGGCGCCCACCACCGCATCGGCGCGGGTGGCGATATAGGGCACCCCGCGCGGCGCGGTCATGGGGACGAGCTCCGTTCCCGGCGCCTTCACGGCGGCGGCCGCCGCCATCAGGCGGTCGGTGACCGTGGCGCTGGTATTGGGATTGGCGATGAGGAGGCGCATGGGTCGTCTCGGCGTGGGGAGGCGGGAACGTTCGCCAGTGGTAACGGCTCGCCCCGGCGTGGTCATCCCTCATCGTGCTGAGCCGAAAGCCCGCGTCCTGCGTAGGAAGGCATGGAGGCGCGCCCGCAGGGCGGCCGAACGGGCGGCGGCAGGGGGCGGCGATGGCGAAAGACACGGCGAAGGACTTGGCGAATGACGGGAATGCGGCCATGCCCGCCGTCACCCTCTGGCTGGGCATCGGCGGCCTGGCGCCGTTCCTGATCCTGGCCGTGGCGCTTCTCGCCGGCGCCACCCTGCCGCTGATCGGCGGCGAGGCGGCGATCCGGGCGGCCCTGATGGCCTATGCCGTCGCCATCCTGTCCTTCCTCGGCGGCGTGCGCTGGGGGATCGCCATGGGCTATTCCGACGGCAGGTTGGCGGTGCGCGATTTCGTCATCGCCGTCGTCCCTGCCATCGTCGGCTGGGGAGCGGCGCTGTTGCCGGCGGCGACGGGCCTGTGGGTCATGACCCTCGCCTTCGTGCTGCTCGGCCTGATGGACTACGGCCTCGCCTGCCGCACGGTGGCGCCCGAATGGTACGGGCGTCTGCGGCTGGCGCTGACCGGGATCGTCTCCGCGGCGCTGGCCGCGGCGGCCCTCGCCTGAGGGCGGGGCCTCAGGCGACCCTGGCGCGGCGCGCGCGGCTCTTCGGCAGGGCGGCGGCCGCCGCGCGATCGCGCGCGTCCCGGTCCTCGCGGGCGAGACGGAGCTCGCGCAGCTTGGCGGTGTTGGCGGAGCGGGCGCTGTTGGAATCGGCGATGTCGGAGAAGACGCGATCACGGGTGATCGACTGCTTCTGGACCTTCAGGAAGGCGGCGTTGGCCTTCTGCTGCGACGGCGACATGTCGTTCATGGGACGGTCCTTTCGGGTGTCGGCGGCCGTCACGGCCGCGGGAAACAAAAAAGGCCAGGCGTGAGCCCGGCCTTCCCTATCAATTCGCCCTGTCGCTGGTCCCAGTACATCCGTGGTGACCGGACGAAGGCGAAGTGCAATCAAGCGGCCTGGAGCTGTTCGGCCGCCATCTTGCCCGACTTGTTGTCGCGCATGATTTCGAAGCCGAGCTTCTGGCCCTCGACGATGTCGCGCATTCCGGCGCGCTCGACGGCGGAAATGTGGACGAAGACGTCGGCGCCGCCGTCATCCGGCTGAATGAAGCCGAAACCCTTGGTGGCGTTGAACCATTTCACTGTGCCGGTGGTCATGACAAACCCTCCCTTTTGGCAATGGAAGACCTCCGCGCGGAAGCGCGTCGGGGTAGAACGATTTTCGAAAGGGGAAGTTCGTCAGGAGCGCGCCGAAGCGGCAATAAACAAAGTTCAGCCGAGCAAACATCGATGCCCTCTTGTAGGGGCTTTTTACGGCCAAGGCAAGACAAATATTCTCCTGATCTTTTTGATGCGCCGGCAAGCGCTGCGCTCGACGGCGAAAATCATGAAAAATAGTGTCGCAAACTGACGCCTATCCGCGCGTCGGCGCCGCCCGGTCGCCCTCGCCGAGAGGCCGCTGCATCAGGACGCAATCGACCCAGCGGTCGAGTTTCCAGCCGATGGAGGGCAGAACGCCGACCACGGTGAAGCCGCAGGCGCGGTGCAGCGCGATCGAGCCGTGGTTGCCCAAATTGCCGATGACCGCGATCATCTGCCGGTAGCCGCGCTCCGTGCACTCGTCGATCAGCCGGGTCAGCAGCGCCTTGCCGACGCCCCGGCCCTTGGCGGCGGGGGCCACATAGACCGAGTTTTCGCAGGCGAAACGATAGCCCGGCCGGCTCCGGTAGGCGCTGGCATAGGCATAGCCCACCACCGCGCCGTCGATCTCCGCGACCAGATAGGGGTAGCCGCCTGCGAGGACGGCCTGCTGCCGCTTCGCCATCTCCGCTTCATCCGGCGGCTCATATTCGAAGGAGGCGATCCCCTCCGCGACGTTCGGCCCGTAGATGGCGGTGATGGCCGGGATGTCGGCCGGCGTCGCGGGGCGGAGGGAGAAGGAAGGGGATGCCGACACGAATGACCTCGACAGGGGAGCGGCGCACCCGTTCTTCCGCCGCGCGGCAGCGGCACAAGCGGGCTCGGATCGTCACAATCATCGCCATTTGCAGAGCGCCGCGCACGCCGCTGCCGGGCTGAGTGTCAGTTGCGTCGGCCGAAGACGATGGTGGCATCCGGCGAACGGGCTGGCGGCTGGAAATTGACCCAGAACCGGGCCGGGAGGCGCACCGGATCGCCGCCCGGATTGAATTCGAAATAGTTCTTTCGGTCCGTGGAGAAGCTGAGGCTCGCGCCCGCGTCCCTGCGCACGTTCACGTTCCAGCAGTGCCGCTGATAGCAGTAGGTGGCCCGCGTCGGCGTATTGAACTGGATCCGGCTGACATTGTTGGGGTCGTTCATGGCCCTGTAGACGCCGTGCCACGTCCAGCGCCCCTCGTAATATTCGCGCCTCATGTCGATGGATTGGGCCGACGCTGCGGCCGACGCAAGGAGCAGCAGGGCGAACCCGGTGGAACCGCTCCGCCGCAACGCGCGGGCGCTCATGGTCGGGATGCAGATCGGCATGCAGGCCCCCGGCGTGCGGAATGGTCAGGACGGATGGGAGTGGCGAAATCCGACCATCGCACTGCAAAATGACAAGCCGGGGGGACGGTCGTCAATAGGCCCGCGACGCGAGACTGCACGTGCGGCGAAGGTATCGGCGGGAGGGCTTCAGCCGACGGTCGCGAGAGCGCGAAGCAGCGCTGCGACGGGCGCCTCAGCTCACGCGCACGAAGCGGCGGATGCGCGAGCGGGGCTTGGCGATGCGGCGGGTGACGGTGACGCCGCGGGTCGAGATCTCGATGCGGCGGTCCTGCGTCGGAACGAAGAACCGGGCGGTCTCGGATGCGCCGTCCACCTTCAGGAAGTCGGAGTCGTTGGCGCGCATGATCGATTTCACCGAACCGAAGGTCATGCGAAACTCCCCGCCACGAACGGACGACCGACTTGAAGAAAAATGGAGCGGGAGAAGGGATTCGAACCCTCGACCCCAACCTTGGCAAGGTTGTGCTCTACCCCTGAGCTACTCCCGCATCCGGGTACCCGCCAGCGCCTGGGCGCCAGGGGAGGGCGGTTCTATGCCAAAGGACGCCGGGGATTGCAATGGCCTGTTTTGACTTTTTTCGACGGGCCCCGGGAGGTGCCCTGGCATCCGGACTTTGACGGGTGGAGGGAGGCCCGCTATCCCCGTCGGGTGCCGCGGGTGCGGCAGAGGCGGAGCCAGGCATGGGATCGGGATTTCTCGCGCTGACCGCGGCGGCGCGCTACCGGCTGATGGATGCGACCGTTCCCGCGGCTCTGGTCGAGGGCGCCGGCGGCTGGCCGGTGCGCGACGATCTCGTGCGCGCCGACATCCTCGTGGTGGACGGCATCGTCGCGGCCGTGGATGCGGCGGGAGCCGTTCCCACGGCGCCGGGCGTGGTGCCGGTCCTCATCGACGGCTCTATGGTCCTGCCCTGTTTCGTCGACGCCCATACCCATCTCGACAAGGGGCACATCTGGCCGCGCACGCCCAATCCCGACGGCACCTTCCCGGGCGCGCTCGCGGCGGTGGCGGCCGACCGGGCCGCGCACTGGTCCGCCGCCGACGTCGAGGCGCGCATGACCTTCGCGCTGAAATCCGCCTTCGCCTACGGCACCGCCGCGATCCGCACCCACATCGATTCGCTCCCCGCCCAGATCGACATCTCCTGGCCGGTCTTCGCGGCGCTGCGCGAGGCCTGGCGCGGCCGCGTCGATCTGCAGGCCTCCTCGCTCTGCGGCATCGACGTCGCCGTGGAGGAGGGCTACCTGCCGCGCATCGCCGCGGTCGCGTCGCGCTTCGGCGGCGGACTCGGCTGCGTCACCTACATGTCGCCGAACCTGCCGGGCGGGCTGGAGGCGATCTTCTCGACCGCCCGAGAGGCCGGCCTGCCGCTCGACTTCCACGTCGACGAGACCCTCGACCCCGGCGCCCATTCGCTGCGCCTCATCGCCGAGGCGGCCATCCGCCACGGCTGGTCCTCCGCCGGGCTTGGCCGCATCGTCGTCGGCCATTGCTGCTCGCTCTCGGCGCAGCCGGAAGCGGAGGTGGAGCGGACGCTGGACCTCGTCGCCGAGGCGGGCATCGCCGTGGTGTCGCTGCCCATGTGCAACATGTACCTGCAGGACCGCCGCGCCGGTCTGACGCCGCGCCGCCGCGGCGTCACCCTGCTGCACGAGATGAAGGCGCGCGGCATTCCGGTGATGGTGGCGAGCGACAACACCCGCGACCCCTTCTACGCCTATGGCGACCTCGACATGCTGGAGACCTATCGCGAGGCGACGCGGATTCTCCACTTCGACCATCCCGTCGGCGACTGGCCGCGCGCCGCCACCGCGACGCCCGCCGAGGCCTGCGGCTTCGCCGGCCGCGGCCGCATCGCCGCCGGCACGGCGGCCGATCTCGTCGTCGTCCGCGGCCGCACCTGGACCGAACTCCTGTCGCGCCCCCAGTCCGACCGCACGGTCATCCGCGCCGGGCGCGCCATCGACACCACGCTTCCCGACTATCGCGACCTCGACACGCTTTGGAGCTGACCCCATGACGACAGGCGAGACGCAGAAAGGCGCTTCCTCCGGCGACGCCCGGCCGCGCTACGACATCGACGGCCTGAAGGCCAAGCTCGCCGGCATCAAGACCGAGGACAACGCCAATCTGGTCCGCCAGAAGAGCCGCGACTTCTACTGGTACTCGCCGACGCTCAAGCGGCAGCTCGACCACGTCGTCGGCGACCTCATCGTCTCCCCGGTGAGCGAACAGGAGGTGGTGCGCGTGCTCGCCGCCGCCCACGAGCTCGGCATCCCCGTCACGCCGCGCGGCACCGGCACCGGCAATTACGGCCAGGCCATGCCGCTCTCCGGGGGCGTCGTCCTCGACCTTTCCGGCATGAACAAGGTGCTCACCGTCCAGCCCGGCCGCTTCGTCGCCGAGGCCGGCGCCGTCATCGCCGACATCGACAAGGTGGCGCGGCCGCAGGCGCAGGAAATCCGCATGCACCCCTCCACCTATGCCACGGCCTCGGTGGGCGGCTTCATCGCCGGCGGCTCGGGTGGCGTCGGCTCCATCACCTGGGGCGGCCTGCGCGACGCCGGCAACGTGATCCGGCTCAAGGTCGTCACCATGGAGGCGAAGCCCCGCGTCCTCGAACTGACCGGCGACGACCTCGCCAAGGTCGCCCACGCCTACGGCACCAACGGCATCATCACCGAGGTGGAGATGCCGCTCGGCCCCGCCTATCCCTGGACCGACCTCTTCCTCGGCTTCGATAGCTTCGAGCGGGCGGCGGCCTTCGCCAACCTCCTCGGCGAGGCCGACGGGATCGCCAAGAAGAACGTCGCCGTCATCGCCGCCCCGGCGCCGCAGACCTATTTCCTGCGCCACCAGGACTATATGGCGCCGGGCCAGCACGTGGTGGTCGCCGTCGTCGCCGATTTCGCCGTCGACGCGGCGCTGAACCTCGCCGCCAAGGAGGGGGCCGAGCTGCTGCTGCGCTCCGACAAGCTCGCCGACGAGGAGCGCCGCAAGCTCCCTCCCGGCTTCGAGCTGACCTGGAACCACACCACGCTCCGGGCGCTGCGCGTCGATCCGGCCATCACCTATCTCCAGGTGCTCTACCCCTTCCCGGACCAGGTGAAGCTCTCCGCCTCCATCGCCGAGCGCTTCGGCGACGAGCTCATCAGCCACCTCGAATTCGTCCGCTTCGACGGCAAGGTCACCTGCTTCGGCCTGCCGATGGTGCGCTTCACCACGGAGGAGCGGCTCGAGGAGATCATGAAGATCCACGAGGACATGGGCGCGCCGATCTTCAACCCGCACCGCTACACGCTGGAGGAGGGCGGCATGAAGCAGACGGATGCCGTCCAGCTCGCCTTCAAGAAGGAGGCCGATCCCCAGGGGCTGCTCAATCCCGGCAAGATGATCGCCTGGGAGGACCCGAGCTACGACTACAACGCCGGCGGCACCTTCCTGTTCAAGGGGCTCGCCGCCGAGGCGAGCAAGGCGTGAGGCTGCGACGGTCCTCCTGATGCGCGTCCTCGTCCTCTACTGCCACCCGAACCCCGAGAGCTACGGCGCGGCGCTCCACGCCGCCGTGGTGCGCAGTCTGACCGCGGCCGGTCACGCGGTCGACGACTGCGACCTCTACGAGGAAGGTTTCGACCCGGTGCTGAGCCGGCAGGAGCGCCTCGGCTATCACGACCTCGCCGGCAACACCGATCCCGTCGCGGACCATGTCCGGCGCCTGCGCGCGGCCGAGGCGCTGGTGCTGGTCTTCCCCGTCTGGAACTTCGGCTTTCCCGCCCTCCTCAAGGGCTACTTCGACCGCGTCTTCCTGCCCGGCGTCTCCTTCGGCCTCGTCGACGGGCGCACCCGGGGCATGCTCTCCGGCATCCGCCGCATCGGCGTGGTGACCACCTACGGCGCCACCTGGATGCGCGCGACGCTGATGGGCAACCCGCCGCGCAAGTTCTGCACCCGCTCGCTGAAGGCCATCACCGGCTTCAACGCCTCCGTCACCTACCGCGCCCACTACGACATGAACCGCTCGACGCCCGCCACGCGCAGCGCCTTCCTGTCGCGGATTGAGACCGAATTCGCGGGTTGGTGAGCCGGCTCGGGTATGTCACGCTCCCGTCACCATTGACGGCGAAACATGCGCCGGCTGCGCATGCGCGGTCGCCGGGGCGCCCATGTCCCGCTGAGGGGGGAATGGCATGACCAAGCCGAAGGACTCCGACAAGGGATCGCGCGAACCCTACCGCAAGACGATCGGCGCCCATATCCAGCATGCCGCGCGCCTTCACCGCACGCTGGTGGCACGCAAGCTCACCATCCTCGGCCTCTATCCGGGCCAGGAGCAGGTGCTGAAGGTCCTCGCCGAGGGCGGCGACATGACCATGGGCGAACTCGCCGCCGCGCTGCGCGTGCGCCCGCCCACTGCATCGAAGACGGTCGGCCGCCTCGCCGCCCAGGGCCTCGTCGAGCGCCGCGGCGGCGGCTCCGCCGACGGCCGCCTCGTCCAGGTCGGCCTCACCGCCGCGGGGGTGGAGAAGTCGGAGGCCATCGACGACCTCTGGTTCGCCGCCGAGGACGAGATGCTGGCCGACATGGACGGCAAGGACGTCAAGCGCCTGCGCAAGCTGCTGCGCCGCATGGAGAAGACGTTGCGCCCTCATGCCGAGGAGCAGCCGGACGACGACGACGAGGCCGAGGAGGCCTGAGCCGCCTCAGCTCTTCGGCGCCATGGCGCGATAGGCCTCGATCACCAGCGCGTCGTCCGCCTTGCCGAGGCCCATGCCGGAGGCGGCGAGGAAGAGCTGGTGCGCGGCGGCGGCGAGGAAGAGCGGCGCCCGCGTGGCGTGGCCGGCGTCCAGCACGATGCCGAGGTCCTTGACGAAGATGTCCACCGCCGAGGTCACCGGCGGGTCCTCCATCAGCATGCGCGGGCCGCGATTGTTCAGCATCCAGCTCCCTGCGGCGCTGGAGCCGTAGATCTCCAGCAGGACCTTCGGATCGAGCCCGGCGCGCTCGCCGAGCGCCAGGGCTTCCGCGGCGGCGGCGATGTGGACGCCGCAGAGGAGCTGGTTGATGGTCTTCACCATGGCGCCGTCGCCGGCCTTCTCGCCGACGCGGAACAGCCGCGAGCCCATGACCGTCAGCACCGACTCCGCCGCGTCGAGCACGGCGGCCGGGCCCGAGGCCATGATGGTGAGCGTGCCGGCCTCGGCGCCGACCACGCCGCCCGAAACCGGCGCGTCGATGAAGCGGCGCTGGCTCTCTTCCACCTTCGCGCCGATGGCGGCGGCACGCGCCGGCGCGCAGGTGGCGCAGAGCACGACGGTGGCGTCCGGCGCCAGCGCCTCCAGCGCCCCGGCCTCGAACAGCACGGCCTCGGCCTGGTCGGCGTTCACCACCATCAGCACCAGCATGTCGGCGCCGGCCGCGGCCTCTTTCGCCGAGGTGCAGGGTTCGCCGCCGTGCTCCTTCAGCCAGGCGAGGGCGGCGGGATTGAGGTCGGTGCCGCGGACCGTGTGGCCGGCCTTCACGAGGTTCGCCGCCATGGGGCGTCCCATGGCTCCGAGGCCGGCAAAGCAGATGGTGGTCATGGTCAGGTTCCGGGCAATGAAACGATTTGCCTGACCGTCATGCCCGGCTCGGCGCCGGGCATCCACGGTTTTCTCAGAAGGGCCGCTATTCCTTCACCGCGCCGGTCATGGCCGACACGTAGTGCTCGACGAAGAAGGCGTAGAGGATGACCAGCGGCAGCGAGCCGACGAGGGCGCCGGCCATCAGCGAACCCCAGCGGAACACGTCGCCGTCGACGAACTCCGAGACGATGGCGGTCGGCACCGTCTTGTTCGGGTTCGAGGAGATGAAGGTCAGCGCGTAGATGAACTCGTTCCAGCACAGGGTGAAGGCGAAGATGAAGGCCGAGATCAGGCCGGGGACCGCCAGCGGGATGATGATCTTCACGAGGATCTGCCAGCGGCTCGCCCCGTCGATCAGCGCGCACTCCTCCAACTCGTAGGGAATGGTCTTGAAATAGCCCATCAGCAGCCATGTGCAGAACGGGATGAGGATGGTGGGATAGGTCAGGATGAGCGCGAAGGGCGTGTCGAACAGGCCGTAGACGTGAATGATGGTCGACAGCGGGATGAACAGGATCGACGGCGGCACCAGATAGGCGAGGAAGATCAGGCCGCCCACCGTCTGCGCGCCGCGATAGCGGATGCGGGTGATGGCATAGGCGGCGAGCACCGAGGCGACGATGGAGAGAAAGGTGGCGCAGACCGCCACGAACATCGTGTTCCACAGCCAGGTCGGATAGTTCGATTCGAACAGGAGTTTGTAGAAGTGGCGGAAGGTCGGCTCGCCCACCCAGAGCGGGTTGCCGCCGTGCAGGTCCAGGAGGTCCTGGTCCGGTTTGATGGACGTGATGAACATCCAGTAGAACGGAAACAGCAGCACGATCATGATGATGAAGAGCGGCAGGTAGACCGTCACGGTCTTGCGCGGCAGGCTCTCCAGATAGCTCATGCCCTCCGAGTGGTCGTCCTTGGCGGTCGACCGGCCGATGGCGGCGAGGGCTGCGGTGGTCTTCGGGTCGGTTCCGGCGGTGGCGGTCATGACAGGGCTCCGTCGGCGGGGGACAGGCGGGGGACGGGCGAGCGGCGCTCAGTCATTGCTCTCACCCTGCTGCCACTTGCGGCGCTGCAGGCCGAACCACGAGAACATGATGGCGGCGAGCAGGAAGGGCACCATGGAGATGGCGATGGCGGCGCCTTCGCCGAGATTGCCGCCGAGAATGCCGCGCTGGTAGGACAGCGTCGCCATCAGGTGGGTGGCGTTCACCGGGCCGCCGCGCGTCATCGCCCAGATCAGCTGGAAGTCGGTGAAGGTGAAAAGCACCGAGAAGGTCATCACCACCGCGATGATCGGGGTGAGCAGCGGATAGGTCACATAGCGGAAGTTCTGCCACTTGGTGGCGCCGTCCAGCGTCGCAGCCTCGTAGAGGGAGGGCGACACGGTCTGCAGGCCCGCCAGCAGGGTGATGGCGATGAAGGGAATGCCGCGCCAGATATTGGCGAAGATGACGACGCACTGGGTGAGGAAGGGGTCGCCCATCCAGTTGATCGGCGAGGAGCGGTCGATGAAGCCGAGCTTCACCAGGCCCCAGGTGATGACCGAGAACTGGGTGTCGAAAATCCACCAGAAGGCGACCGCCGAGAGCACCGTCGGCACGATGAAGGGGATCAGCACCACCGAGCGGATGAAGGCCTTGAAGGGCAGGTTGTTGTTGAGCAGCAGGGCGAGATAGAGGCCGATGGCGAATTTCACCGCCGAGGCGACGAAGGTGAAGACGAGGGTGAAGACGAGGGCATGGATGAAATCCCGGTCGTCGAGGAGCCACTCGAAATTCTCCAGGCCGACGAAGCGCCCCTCGCGGCCGATGCGCGCGTCGGTGAAGCTCATCCACAGGCCCTTGCCCAGCGGGTAGACCAGGAACAGCACCAGGAAGGCCATGGCCGGCACCATGAACCAGAAGCCGAGCCAGTTCCGGTTGACCTTGAGCTGGTCCCACGCCGAGGGCTCGCCCGCGGGGGGACGCGCTGTGGTTCGGGCGATGGCGGCATCGGTCATGACGGTCTCCGGGCGGCTGCGGGAGCGGGGGCGGCGAACCGCCCCCGTCCGGGAATCGTGGTCGGGCGGCGGCGCCGCCCGGCAGGTCAGCGATAGATGCGGCGGAGCTGGCGCTCGGCGACGCGGATCGCGCCCTCCACGTCTTCCTTGCCGGTACAGTGGTTGGCGAAGAGGTCGACCACGATGAAGTCGGCGATGGCGGTTGCCGCCTTCTCGTTGATCGGGCCCTTGTAGCCGGCGGGGAAGGAGCGCTTCGCCGACTCACGGAACACCTTCGCCTTGGGATCGGCGGTCCAGACCGGGTTGTTGTCGTAGGCGTTGAGGAGATGCGTCAGGTAGCCCTGCGCCGCCTCCAGCCAAGGATTGAAGTTCTCGGCCTCCAGGATGAAGGCCATGAAGGCCTTGCAGGCGTTCGGATAACGCGAATAGGTCATGCCGAACATCGGGAAGGCGAGCTGGATCTCGGCCGGCTTGCCGATCGGGCCGATCGGCCAGAAGGCATGGTCCATGTCGGCCGCGATCTCGCGCTGCTTGGCGTCCTGCGAGGCCTTGGCCGCGGCATAGATGGAGATGCCGTTGGCGGTCAGCGAGATTTCGCCGGAGAGGAAGGCGCGGTTGTTGTTGGAGTCGTTCCACGCCGCCGTGCCGGGGATGAACGTGTCCCACAGCTCCTTGGCGTAGCGCAGGGCGGCGCGGGTCTCCGGCGAGTTGATCGTGATCTTCTCGTTCTCGTCCACCTGGGCGGCGCCGTGCGACCACAGCAGCCAGTGCGCGAAGGCGTTGCCGTCGCCGGTGGCGCGTCCGAGCGGGAAGCCCGAGGGCGTGCCCTTCGCCTTCAGCGCCTTGCAGAGTTCGAGGAAGCCCTTGGTGTCCTGCGGGATCTCGTTGAAGCCGGCCGCCTTCACCTGCGAGATGCGGTAGTTGATGTAGCCGCCGTTGACCGCGACGGGAATCGAGATCCACTTGCCGCCGGACTTGCCGTAGGCCTCGGCCAGCGGCACCCAGCCGCCGTATTTCTTGCCGAGATAGTCGGCGACGTCGGTCACCTCGAGGCACTTCTGCGGGAAGAGGTGCGGCACCGAATAGAGCGACCAGATGAGGTCGGGGCCGGTGCCGGTATTGGCGGCGACGGAGGCCTTGGGCTGAACGTCGTCGAAGCTCTCGCTCGACACGTTGACCTTGCAGCCCGTCGCCTGGGTGAAGGCGGCCACCATCTTGTTGAACTGGGCGTCCTCCGCCTCGACGAAGCGGCGCCAGCGCAGGAGGTTCAGCGTCGCGCCGGCCTCCGGCTTGAAGGGCGAGGCCTGCGCCCAGGCTCTGGCCCAGTCGGTCAGGCCGGAGCCGGTGAGGACGCCCGCGGCGGCGGCGCCCTTGACGAGGGTACGGCGAGTGAAGGCAGTCATCGGGTTATCCTCCCATCAGGATCCGGAGCCCATCTTCGCCGTGGGCCTTGCCGGTTGTTGTCGAAGCGGGTTTGCCCCGCCTGTTGGATCGGGCGTCGCCCGGTATCAGTGACGCGCCAGCGTCTTGCCGCTCTGCGCGTCGAACAGATGCGTCACCCGCCGGTCGGTGGCGAGGCGGATCTTGTCGCCGGGCCGGAAGTCGTGGCGCTCGCGGAACACGGCGATGACCTCCTGGCCGTCGAGCCGCGCCACCACCTGGATCTCCGACCCCGTCGGCTCGACCACGACCACCTCGGCTTCCGCCCCGGCTTCGTTGTCGATGAGGAAATGTTCGGGTCGGATGCCGTAGATGGCCGGCGTGCCGGCCGAGGCGGCCGGCGCCGTGCCGAGCGGCAGGCGGGCGCCACCCTCCAGCACGAAGCTCTGCCCGTCGATCTTGCCGCGCAGGAAGTTCATGGCGGGCGACCCGATGAAGCCGGCGACGAAGAGGTTGATGGGGTTGTCGTAGAGATCGAGCGGCGCGCCCATCTGCTCGACGATCCCGTCATGCATGACGACGATCTTGTCGGCCATGGTCATGGCCTCGATCTGGTCGTGGGTCACGTAGACCGTGGTCGTCTTCAGCCGCTGGTGCAGCTCCTTGATCTCGGTGCGCATGGCCACGCGCAGCTTGGCGTCGAGGTTCGACAGAGGCTCGTCGAAGAGGAAGACCTGGGGGTCGCGGACGATGGCGCGGCCCATGGCGACGCGCTGGCGCTGGCCGCCGGAGAGCTGCCGCGGGAAGCGGTCGAGCAGGGCGCCGAGGTTGAGGATCTCCGCCGCGCGCTTCACCTTGGCGTCGATCTCGCTCTGGTCGGCGTTCCTCAGCTTCAGCGAGAAGCCCATGTTCGCCGCCACGGTCATGTGCGGATAGAGCGCGTAGTTCTGGAACACCATGGCGATGTCCCGCTCCTTCGGCGGGACGTTGTTCACCACGCGGTCGCCGATGGCGATCTCGCCGCCGGTGATGTTCTCCAGCCCCGCGATCATGCGCAGCAGCGTGGATTTGCCGCAGCCGGACGGCCCCACCAGCACGACGAACTCGCCGTCCGCGATGGGAACGGAGACGCCGTGGATGATTGCGGTCGAGCCGAAAGACTTGCGCACGTCGCGGATGTCGACGGATGCCATTCACATTCCTCCCGTGGGCCACCTGGACCCTGCCTCCTGCCACCGGCCCTTGACCTGGGCTCTGCGATCCGGTCCCGTGGGGTACCGGTGCGGCATGAGGCTTGTTCGGCGGCCAGTGTGGCATGCGAAAATCGGAAATCAAGTGTGATCACGGCTCGGCACGGTTGAAATTCAATCGGTTGAAAACAGCGGACTCGCGCTGCTCTTGATCGATTAACCGCATGAGGCGGGCCCGAGGGAGACGACCAATGACGAAGCCAGACCTGCTCATGACCGGACCCATGATGCAGACCATCCAGGACCAGATCGCCCAGCGGTTCACGGTCCACAAGCTGTGGGAGGCGGCCGACAAGGAGGCCTTCCTGCGCCAGCTCGCGCCGAGCGTCGTGGCCTTCGCCTCGGGCAGCCACGTGCCCTGCGATCCGGCCCTGATGGGGCGCTTTCCGGGCCTGAAGATCGTCTCCTCCTTCGGCGTCGGCTACGACCATGTGGACGCCGCCTGGGCCGGGCAGAACGGCATCGTCGTGACCAACACGCCCGACGTGCTCAACGAGGAGGTTGCCGACACCGCCCTCGGCCTCCTGCTCTGCACCATGCGCCAGCTGCCGCAGACGGACCGCTACCTGCGCGCCGGCAAGTGGCTGGAGAAGCCCTATCCGCTCACCGGCACGCTGCGCGACCGCAAGGTCGGCATCCTCGGCCTCGGCCGCATCGGCAAGGCCGTCGCCCGGCGTCTGGAGGCCTTCAACGTGCCGATCGTCTATCACGGTCGTTCCGAGCAGAAGGACGTGCCCTACCGCTACTATGCCTCGCTGGTGGAGATGGCGCGCGACGTGAACGTGCTGCTGATCGTGGCGCCCGGCGGCGCGGCCACCAACAAGATCGTCAACCGCGAGGTGCTGGAGGCGCTGGGTCCCGACGGCGTCCTCATCAACGTCGGCCGCGGCTCGGTCGTCGACGAGGCGGCGCTGGTCGAGGCGCTGAAGGCGAAGACCATCCTCTCCGCCGGCCTCGACGTGTTCGAGGACGAGCCGCGGGTGCCGGCCGAGCTCGTCGCCATGGACCACGTGGTCCTCTTCCCGCATGTCGGCTCGGCGTCGGTCTACACCCGCAACGCCATGGCCCAGCTCGTCGTCGACAACCTCGTCTCCTGGGCCGACGGCAAGGGCCCGCTCACCCCCGTCGCCGAGACGCCCTGGCCGCCGAGGATGTGACCCGTCAGGCCGCCTCCACCTTGAGGACGGCGCCCTCGAAATCCGTGACGCGCACACGGGCCCCGGCCGCAAGGTCGGGCCCGGTCACCAGCCAGACCGAGTCGGCGACGCGCACGCGGCCGCGTCCCGCCTGGATCGGTTCCTCCAGCGTGAACTCCCGGCCCACCATCGCCTCCATCCGGCGGTTGAGGTCGGGCTTGTCGCTGGTCGTGCCGTTGCTCGCCCGCGTCACCCGCACCCAGCCGAACAGGCAGATGAGCGACAGCGCCGCGAAGACGGCGAGCTGGATCTGCCAGGGTCCCGGCAGGACGAGGAAGACCGCGCCGGTGAGCGCGGCGGCGGCGCCGAGCCAGATGAGGAAATAGCCCGGCGCCAGGATCTCCAGCGCCATCAGCACGGCGGCGAAGGCGATCCAGCTCCAGGCGCCCCAGGAGGCGAGGGTTGCGACGATCATCTCAGCCCCCCGCGCTCGGCACGCTGCCGCCGCGGCCCGGCGGGCGCGGCGCCGGCCCGTCGGGTCCGAAGGCGGCCTTGGCGATCTCGCCGATGCCCGACAGCGAGCCGAGGATCTGCGTCGCCTCGACGGGCAGGATCAGCGTCTTCTGGTTCGGCGACATGGCGAGGGCTTCCAGCGCCTTCAGATATTTCTCGGCGATGAAATAGTTCACCGACAGGGCGTTGCCCCCGGCGATGGCGGCCGAGAGCATCTCGGTAGCCTTGGCTTCCGCCTCCGCCTGACGCTCGCGCGCCTCGGCGTCGCGGAAGGCGGCCTCGCGGCGGCCCTCGGCCTCCAGGATCTGCGACTGCTTCTCGCCCTCGGCGCGCAGGATTTCCGACTGCCGCTGGCCCTCGGCCTCGAGGATCACGGCGCGCTTCTCGCGCTCGGCCTTCATCTGCCGGCCCATGGCGGCGACGAGGTCGGCCGGCGGCGCGATGTCCTTGATCTCGATGCGGTTCACCTTGATGCCCCAGGGCGAGGCCGCCTGGTCGAC
Source organism: Phreatobacter cathodiphilus (assembly GCF_003008515.1). Classification (NCBI taxonomy): domain Bacteria; kingdom Pseudomonadati; phylum Pseudomonadota; class Alphaproteobacteria; order Hyphomicrobiales; family Phreatobacteraceae; genus Phreatobacter; species Phreatobacter cathodiphilus. The sequence goes on from NZ_CP027668.1 coordinate 4,133,157, forward strand.
GACGCGCAGCAGGCTCTCGTTGATCGTGTCGCGGTTGGAGAGCAATGCGTCGAGGTCCATCGAGCCCATGACGGTGCGGATATTGGTCATGGCGAGGTTCATCAGCGACAATTCGAGCCGCGTGATCTCGTAGGAGGAGCGCGCCGCGTCCAGCACCTGGAAGAACAGCACGCCGTCGACGGTCACCTTGGCGTTGTCCTTGGTGATCACCTCCTGGCTCGGCACGTCGAGCATCTGCTCCATCACGTTCACCCGGTGGCCGATCCGGTCGATGAAGGGGATGATCAGCCTCAGCCCCGGATGCAGCGTCCGCACGTAGCGGCCGAAGCGCTCCACCGTCCATTGATAGCCCTGCGGCACCGTCTTGATGGCGGCGAAGAGGAACAGGATCACGACGAGGGCGACGGCGATCAGCGCGATGTCGCTGCCGGCGAATGGGAACATGATGTCTCTCCGTTGCGGACTGGGCCCGGTGCGGACGGTCGGCGCCCGGGCGGGCGGGGCGCGGCCGTCGAACCGGCGCCGGCGGGCTCAAGGCCTATCACGACGGGTCGAGGGAACCACCGTCATATTGCATGGCCGTGGCGGCGGGACGGGTGCGGTGTTTCGCCCGGTCCGCCTTGTTGCGAATGTTTTGCAACTGTCTTGACAGCAGCGCCCGCGGCCTTCACTTTATTGCAAATGATTTGCAACAGCAGATTTGCCGGCCCCAAGACCAGGTGACGCGATGATCGAGGACCTGAGCCGCCGTACCCTTCTCGCCGCCGCCGCCGCGGCGGCCGTGATGCCGACCGCCGGCCTGGCCCAGGCGCCGCGCCGCCCGGTGATCGTCACCACCACCGCCATGCTGGCCGATGCCGTGCGCATGCTGGCCGGCGAGCAGGTGGCGGTGGAGGCGCTGATGGGCGAGGGCGTCGATCCCCATCTCTACCGGCCGACCCGCGCCGACATCGTCAAGCTGACCCAGGCCGATCTCGTCGTCGCCCACGGCCTCGGCCTCGAGGCGCAGTTCCGCGAGACCTTCGTCCAGCTCGCCCGCCGCCGGGCGCCGGTCCTCGCCGCCGAGGCCATCGCCCGCGACCGGCTGCTCAAGGATGCCGAGGTCGCCGACAAGCCCGATCCCCACGTCTGGATGGATCCCACGCTCTGGGCCGTGGTCGTGCGCGCCGTGTCCGAGGCGCTCGCCGCCCTCGACCTTCCCGGCCGCAGCCGCATCGCGCCCGATCTCGCGCCGGTCCTGGCGCGGCTCGAGGCGCTCGGCACCTATGCCGGCCAGGTCCTCGGCTCCATCGCCGCCGAGCGCCGCGTCCTCGTCACCGCCCACGACGCCTTCGGCTATCTCGCCCGCGCCTACGGCTTCGAGGTCCACGGCATCCAGGGCCTCTCCACCGAGAGCGAGGCCGGCCTCAAGGCCATCGAGGCGACCGTGGACCTGGTGGTCCAGCGCCGCATTCCCGCGATCTTCGTCGAGAGTTCGGTCTCCGACCGCAACATCCGCGCCGTGATCGAGGGCGCCGCCCGCCGCGGTCACCGGGTCGCCGTCGGCGGCGAGCTCTTCTCCGACGCCATGGGCAAGCCGGGGACCTATGAGGGCACCTATATCGGCATGATCGACCACAACGTCACGACCATGGCCCGGGCGCTCGGCGGCACCGCCCCCGAAAAGGGCATGTCCGGCCGGCTGACGGGCTGACGTGGACATGCTCGCCCCCACGCCCCCCGAGGCCCTCGCCCCCGCCGTCGGTCGCCTGGCGATCGAGGGACTGTCGGTCGCCTATCGCGGCGTGCCGGTGCTCGTCGACGTGAGCTGGACGGCTCCCGCCTCGGGCCTCGCCGCCATCGTCGGCCCGAACGGGGCGGGCAAATCCACCCTCATCAAGGCCGTTCTCGGCCTCGTGCCCTCCACCGGACGCGTCACCATCGGTGGTGAGCCGGTCGACGCCATGCGCGACGCCACCGCCTATGTGCCGCAGCGCGCCACGGTCGACTGGGACTTTCCCGCCACCGCTCTCGACGTGGTGCTGCAGGGCATGGTGCGCGAACCCGGCTGGTTCCGCGGCTATGGCCGCGCCCGCCGCGAGCGCGCCCTCGCTCTGCTCGACCGCGTCGGCCTCGCCGATCTCGCCTCCCGCCAGATCGGCCAGATGTCCGGCGGCCAGCAGCAGCGCGCCTTCCTCGCCCGGGGCCTCGCCCGCAACGCCGCGATCCTCTTCCTCGACGAGCCGCTGGCCGGTGTCGACGCAGCCTCCGAGCGCATCATCCTCGACGTCTTCGACGATCTCGACCGCGACGGCCGCCTCGTCGTCTGCGTCCACCACGATCTCGGCACGGTCGCCGAGCGCTTCGCCGAGGTCCTGGTGCTGAACAAGACGGTCATCGCGGCAGGGCCCGTCGCCGAGGCCTTCACCCCGCAGAACCTCGCCCGCGCCTATGGCGTGCCGCTGGCGGTCTGAGGAATGGCCCAGGTCCTCTCCGACCTTCTCGCCGTCGCCACCTTCCAGGCCGGCTTCAACACGACGGTGGTCATGCTGGGTGCGGCCGCCCTCGGCTGTGCCGCCGGAGCCGCCGGCACCTTCGCCATGCTGCGCCGCCGCGCCCTCGTCTCCGACGCCGTCGCCCACGGCACCCTGCCGGGCATCGCCGCCGCCTTCCTCCTTGCCGCCCTCCTCGGCCGCGCCCCGCGCGAGGCCGGCTGGCTCATGGGCGGCGCGGGCTTCGCCGCGCTTCTCTCGCTCGCCGCCATCGAATGGCTCGGCCGCCGGTCCCGCGTCGGCCACGACACCGCCACCGCCGCGGTCCTCGCCGCCGGCTTCGGCCTCGGCCTCGCTCTCATGTCGGTCGTGCAGACGCTCGCCGTCGGCCGCCAGGCGGGGCTCGAGAGCCTGCTCTTCGGCTCGGCGGCCGGCATGTTGCCCGCCGAGGCGCAGATGATGGCGGGCCTCGCCGTCCTGGTCCTCGCGGTCGTCGCCCTGCTGCTGAAGGAGTTCTCCGCCGTCGCCTTCGATCCCGATTTCGCCGCCACGGTGGGCTTGCCGGTGGCGCGGCTCGACGGGCTCGTCGCCCTCGTCTGCGCCGTCGTCGTGGTCGCCGCCCTGCCCATCGCGGGCTTCGTCCTCGCCGTCGCGCTGGTGGTGATCCCGCCCGCCGCCGCCCGCTTCTGGTCCGACCGCGCCGGCACCGTCGTCGCCGTCGCAGCCCTCCTCGGAGCGGTCTCCGCATTCTCCGGCGCGGCGCTCTCGGCGGTGCTGGCGGATACGCCGACCGGCCCGGCCATCGTGCTCGTCGCCGCTTGCCTCTTCACGCTCAGCCTCCTCTTCGGGCGGGCGCGGGGCCTTCTCGGGGGGCGCGGCTGATGGCCGAGTTCTGGACCGTGGACTTCGTGCCGCTGCTCGCCGCCAGCCTCTCGGCGCTCGCCTGCGCCCTCGTCGGCAACCTCCTCGTCCTTACCCGCCGCGCCATGGCGGCGGACGCGCTCAGCCATGCCGTCGTTCCCGGCGTCGTCGTCGCCGTCGCGGTCACCGGCCTCGCGGGAAGCCTCGTCGTCCTCGCCGGCGGCCTCGCTGCGGCCTTCGCCGCCTCGGGCCTCGTCGCTCTCCTCATCCGCCTCGGGCGGGTCGAGCCGGGCACGGCGCTCGGGGTCGTCTTCACCACCTTCTTCGCCTTCGGCATCCTGGTGCTGGAATGGTCCGGCCTGTCGCGCACCGGCTTCGACATCCACCACGTCGTCACCGGCTATCTGGAGGGCCTCATCTGGATCGGGCGGGATCCCGGCGCACAGGCGAGCCTCCTCCGGTCGCTCATGGACCTGCCGCAGGTGGTCTTCGAGCTCGCCATCGTGCTGGTCCTCGTCGTCGCCATCCTCGGCGCCTTCCGCAAGGAGTTCGCCCTCCTCGCCTTCGATCCGGTCTTCGCCCGGGCGAGCGGCCTGCCCGTGGGGCTCCTCGAGGCGGCGCTTCTCACCGCCACGGCGCTCGCCTGCACGGCAGCCTTCAAGTCGGTCGGGGTCGTGCTGGCGGTGGCCATGATCGTCTGCCCGGCCGCCACCGCGCGCCTTCTGACCACGCGCCTGCCACAGCAGATGGCGCTGTCGGCGGCCATCGCCCTCGGCACCGTCTTCGTCGGCTACGCGGCGGCGGTGCTCGGGCCGCGCCTGTTCGGCTCGGCATTGGCCCTCAACGCGGCGGGAACCATCGGCGCCATGGCGGGCCTGGCTCTGGTCGCGACGGCGGCGATGCGCGGGCGCGCCTGACCCCGGCGCAAATCCATCGGCGCTGCGGCCGCGTAACTGCTTCCAACCTCGCCCGTTCAGGCGTATCACCCGCCCCAGCGAGACATTCCCACCCGCGAGTTCCCATGCGCGAGATGAAGCTTCCCGCCGGCCACGTCCCCGTGAAGACCGGCAAGATCGGCGTGCTGCTGATGAACCTCGGCACGCCCGACGGCACCGACTACTGGTCCATGCGCCGCTACCTCAAGGAGTTCCTCTCCGACCGCCGGGTCATCGAGACTTCGCGCGCCATCTGGTGGCCGATCCTCAACCTGATCATCCTGCAGACGCGGCCCCAGAAGAAGGGCAAGGACTACGCGACGATCTGGAACACCGAGAAGGACGAGAGCTTCCTCAAGACCATCACCCGCAACCAGGCGGAGAAGCTTGCCGCCCATCTCGCCGGCGTCAGCCCCGACATCCACGTCGAATGGGCCATGCGCTACGGCAATCCCGCCATCAAGCCGGCCATCGAGCGGCTGATGGCCGAGGGCTGCGACCGCATCCTCGCCTTCTCGCTCTATCCGCAATATGCCGCCGCCACCACGGCGACCGCCAACGACCACGTGTTCCGCGCCCTGATGGAGATGCGCTGGCAGCCGACGCTGCGCATCGCGCCGCCCTATCACGACGAGCCGGCTTATATCTCCGCCCTCGCGCAGTCGGTGCGCAACCATCTCGCGACCCTCGACTTCGAGCCGGAGGTGATCCTCACCTCATTCCACGGCATGCCGAAGGAGTACCTGCTGAAGGGCGATCCCTATCATTGCCAGTGCGCCAAGACCTGGCGCCTGCTGCGCGAGGAGCTGGGCTACTCGCCCGAGCAGATGATGATGAGCTTCCAGTCGCGCTTCGGTCCGGACGAGTGGCTGAAGCCCTATACCGACGAGACCGTCGAGGCCCTGGCGAAACGCGGCGTGAAGAGGCTCGCCATCATCGCCCCGGCCTTCTCCGCCGACTGCCTGGAGACGCTGGAGGAACTCGACGGCGAGAACCGCCACATCTTCGAGGCGCATGGCGGCGAGAAGTTCACATACATCCCCTGCCTCAACGAGTCGGACCTCGGCATGAAGGTGATCACCACCGTGGTCGAGCGCGAGCTGAAGGGCTGGGTCTGATACGCAACATTTTCGAGGGTGCGGCGACGTGTGACCGAAACAGGATGGGCTGAGACAGCGGCGCTTCCGCGCCCCGTCGCGCTCCTGTCCTTTTCAGAGGTCCTCATGGCCACCCTTCTCTTCGTTCACGCCCCCCGCACCATTCTCGGTCTCCTGTTCCTCGTCAGCGCCGTCGACGGCTTCTGGGCCATGGCGACCGGCAACCACCTGATCCACCCGCCGGTCTCGCCGGAGGGCCGCCTCTTCGAGCAGGGGCTGCAGATGTCGGGCTTCTTCTGGCCCTTCCTGAAGGTGATCAACCTCATCGGCGGCCTGTCGCTGATCTTCAACGTGGCGCCGGCCTTCGGCCTCGCGCTGATCGCCCCGGTCATGGCGACGATCGTTCTGTTCCACGCCGTCCTCAACCCGCAGGGCCTGCCCGTGGCGGGAATCCTCGTCGTCACCGGCCTGATGCTGGTCTGGGCCTATCGGGACCGCTACGCGGCCCTGTTCCGCTGAGAGGACGGGGGCGGCGCCTCACCCCACCGGGCGCACGTCCTCGATGACCTTGCCGTCATTGGGCAGCGAGCCGGGCTTCACCGGCTCGACCTGCCCCTTGAGCTTGAGGATCGCCTGCACGCTCTCGCCGACCGCGTGGACGAATTCCGGCGAGCGCGTTCGCGACTCCACCTTCAGCGTCATGGCGTCGGTTTCGCCGTTGCGCACCACGACCAGCCGCGCCTTGGCGATCTCGGGATGGCGCTTCACCACCTCCGCCACCTGTTCGGGCCGCACGAACATGCCCTTGACCTTGGCGGTCTGGTCGGCGCGGCCCATCCAGCCCTTGATGCGGGTGTTGGTGCGCCCGCAGGGCGAAGCCCCGGGCAGGATCGCCGTGAGGTCGCCCACCGCGAAGCGGATCAGCGGGTGGTGCGGGTCGAGCACGGTGATGACCACCTCGCCCACCTCGCCGGGCGCGACGGGATCGCCGGTGCCGGGGCGGACGATCTCCAGGATGATGTCCTCGTTGAGCACCAGCCCCTCGCGCGCCTCGGTCTCGTAGGCGATGACGCCGCATTCGGCGATGGCATAGGTCTGGTAGGCGTCGACGCCGCGGGAGGCGATCTCCTTCTGCAGCGAGGCCGGAAAGGCCGCTCCGCCCACCAGCGCGCGCTTGATGGAGGAGGCGTCGCGGCCCTTCTCCTTCGCCGCGTCCAGCAGGATCTTCAGGAAATCCGGCACGCCGGCATAGGCGCTGGGACGGTAGGCCTCGATGAGGTCGAGCTGCGCCTCGGTGTTGCCCGGCCCGGCCGGGATCACCGCGCAGCCCACCGCCCGCGCCCCGGAATCGAAGCACCAGGCGCCGGGGGTGAGGTGGTAGGACAGCGTGTTCAGCACGATGTCGCCGCGCTTGAACCCGGCGGCCGTCATGGCCCGCCCGACCCGCCAGACGTCGTGGCCGATCGCCTCCGGTTCGAAGATCGGCCCCGGCGACATGAACAGCCGCCCGAAGGCGCTGGGCTTGCCCGGCACGAAGCCGCCGAAGGGCAGCGCCGCCTTCTGCAGGCTCGGCAGGTCCGACTTGCGCTGGATCGGCAGGTCGGCGAGCGCCGCGCGCGTCGTGATGCTGCGCGGATCGATCTTGCCGAGGTGCCGCCGCCAGGCCGGCACCTTCATGGCCGCGGTGAGAACCTGCGGCAGGCGCTTCATCAGGTCCTTCTCGCGGACGCCTTCGTCGCGCGTTTCGCGCTTGTCGTAATGGCCAGCCATGATGGTCTCCCTCGGGAGCGATTATCGGACCTGGGCGCAGCCGCGCCAAGTCCGCCCTTGATCCGAAGGAACACGGACGCGCTGGAAAGCCCGCTCGATGAAAGGGAGGTAGGATGGAACAGCCATCCCGTCAGCCCGCCCAGCCGCAGGCTTTCAGCGCCGGCCCCATGGCCTCCGGCGGCGGCGCCTCGGCGGCGATGGCCGCCCGCTTCGGATCGAAGGGAACGACGACGGAACGCGCCAGCAGGTGCAGGCCCGGCCCGCCGCGCCGCGGCGCCGAGCCGTAGATGGTGTCGCCGAGGATGGGAAAGCCGCTCTCGGCGCAGTGCAGCCTGAGCTGGTGGGTGCGGCCGGTGACCGGCTCCAGGGCGAGCCACGTCCGTCCCTCGCCCCGTCCCAGAACCCGGAAGCGCGTCAGCGCCGGCTGGCCCTTGGGGTCGGCCTTCATCCACCAGCCGCGCTTGGGGTCCCGAGGGCCCATGGGAATCGCGATCTCCCCGGCCTCCTCCGCCGGGTCGCCTTCCACCACGGCCCAGTAGGTCTTCGTCACCTCGCCGCGCTTGAACATCAGCCCGAGGCGCTCCAGCGCCCGCCGGTGGCGGCCGAGCACCAGGCAGCCGGCCGTGTCCTTGTCGAGCCGGTGGGCGAGTTCGGGCGCCCGCGGCAGGCCGAAGCGCAGCACGTCGAGATGGTCGGCGAGAGTCTCGCCGCCGCCCGGCCCCTTGTGCACCGGCAGACCCGCCGGCTTGTTCAGGATCAGCACGCTGGCGTCGCGGTGCAGCAGGCGCGGGATGAGGCCGAGCGGATCGTCGGGAACGGGGTGGGAGGACGGCGCGGTCATCGCGCATCCATAGTGCGGACACCTCTCGCCCGCCAGCCCGCGCCCTAGCCACGGCCCGCCATCCGGCCTAAATGCCGGGGACGCCCCCGTCACCCCGCCGCCAGCGAGATCCCGTGCCGATGTCCGATCAGCCGAAGCCCGACGAGCCGAAACGTCCCGGTTTCTTCAAGCGGCTGTTCGGACAGGACGAGCCGGTGGCGCCTGCGCCGGCCGAAGTCGCGATCCCCGAGCCCGCTCCGCCCGCCGAAAGCGCATCCCCTGCCCCGGCCGAGCCGAAGAGCTGGTGGCGTCGCCTCACCGAGGGGCTGTCGCGCACCTCCTCGAAGCTCGGCACCGGCGTCACCGATCTCTTCACCAAGCGCAAGCTCGACCATGCGACGCTGGAGGAGCTGGAGGACCTGCTGATCCAGGCCGACCTCGGCGTCGAGACCGCCGCCCGCATCGCCGGCGCCCTGTCCAAGGGCCGCTTCGGCAAGGACATCGCGCCGGATGAGGTCCGCGCCGTCCTCGCCGGCGAGATCGAGGCCGTTCTCGCCCCCGTCGCCCGGCCGCTGGTGGTCGAGAGCGCTACCAGGCCCTTCGTGATCATGGTGGTCGGCGTCAACGGCGCCGGCAAGACGACCACCATCGGCAAGCTCGCCGCCAAGTTCCGCACCGAGGGCCGCTCCGTCCTGCTCGGCGCCGGCGACACCTTCCGCGCCGCCGCCATCGAGCAGCTCAAGGTCTGGGGCGAGCGCACCGGCGCCCCCGTCGTCACCCGGCCGCAGGGATCAGACGCGGCGGGCCTCGCCTTCGACACGGTGAAACAGGCGCAGGAGGCCGGCACCGACGTGGTCATCCTCGACACCGCCGGCCGCCTGCAGAACAAGGCTGAGCTAATGGCGGAGCTGGAAAAGGTCGTGCGCGTCATCCGCAAGGTCGATGCCGCCGCGCCCCATGCCGTGCTGCTGGTGCTCGACGCGACGACCGGTCAGAACGCCCTGACCCAGGTCGACGCCTTCGCCCGCACGGCGGGCGTCACCGGCCTCGTCATGACCAAGCTCGACGGCACCGCCCGCGGCGGCATCCTCGTCGCCGTGGCGGCGAAGACCGGCCTGCCGGTCCATTTCATCGGGGTGGGCGAGGGGATCGATGACCTCGAGCCCTTCGCGGCGCAGGATTTCGCCCGCGCCATCGTCGGTCTCGACGAGGGCTGAGGCCTCAGGGGCGCCGATGATGCGGGTGGCGGCCGTGATGGCGGTGCCGCGGCGCGGGCGCGACCTCGACCGTTCCGGCCGGCGCGAAGTAATAGGTGCGCGGCGTCACGATCGGGCGGTAGACCACCGGCCTGTCGCCGGTGAACCAGCCGCCCCAGAACGCGCTTGCCTGGACGGGCGTGGCCGGCGCGAGGAGGGCGATGGCGCCGATGGCGAGCGCGAAGGGGATCGGGGACGGCAGGCTGCGCGACATGGCGATACTCCGGATACGCCGGGCGATCATGCCGGAACAGAGTCACCAATCCGTTTCCGCCTGCGACGCGCCTGCCGGATGCCGCCGTTCGCGCAATCGGCTAGAACCGTCGCCATGAGCACGCACGGCAACCGACCCGAGGACGACGCCAGGCGGCAGGAGGAAGCCCGCCGCATCCTCGACCGCGCCCACCGCGATTCCGCCCCCATCCTCGATTCCGCGCTCCGCCGCAGCGGTGACTTCCTGTCGGCCCGCGGCGAATCCGACGATCCCGCGGAGATCTGGGGCAAGCGCATCGGCCGGGGCCTCGCCATCGCCGTCGGCATCGGCTGCGTGATCTATCTGGTGATGACCTATGCCCGCTGAAGACGCCGTCGCCGCCCTCGCCGCCCTCAAGGCGCCGGACCTCGAGGCCTTCGAGGCCATCGCCGCGACCGCCTATGCCGGGCTGCCGGAGGATTTCCGCGCCCTCTGCAAGAGCCTCGTCATCCGCGTCGAGGATTTCCCCACCGAGGAGGTGCTGAAGGAGATGGAGGCCGAGAGCGACTTCGACCTGCTCGGCCTCTTCCAGGGCACCGGCATGCCCTTCCAGTCGGTGCAGCATTCCGGCGCCATGCCCAACATGATCTGGCTCTACCGCCGGCCGATCCTCGACTACTGGGCCGAGCACGACGAGACGCTCGGCGCCGTCGTCGCCCATGTGCTGATCCACGAGATCGGCCACCATTTCGGCCTGTCGGACGACGACATGGAGGCGATCGAGAAGCGCGGGGAGTGAGGGGGGCCGTAGAGCTTTCCGTCGTCGCACCACCGCTTCCGTCATGGCCGGGACGAGGCCGGGCATGACGGGTGGAGGCGCGGCACTGTGAGAGGGCGCGACGCGCCGGGTGAAGGCTGGCGAGCGCCCGTCAGCCCTTGCCGAACTTCCACCACTTCTTCTTCTCCTCCGGCATCTCCTCGCCGGGGGCGGGCGGGGCGACGACCTTGGAGAAGCTCTCGAAGAACTCGCCCGCCAGCTTCTTGGCGGTGGCGTCGATGAGGCGCGAGCCGAGCTGGGCGATCTTGCCGGAAATCTGGCTCTTCACGTCGTAGGTGAGCAGCGTCACGCCCTCGCTCTCCTCGGTGAGCTTCACCGTGGCGCCGCCCTTGGCCATGCCGGCGACGCCGCCATTGCCCTCGCCGGAGATGGTGTAGCCGTTGGGCGGGTCGATGTCGGAGAGCGTCACGCTGCCGGAGAAGCTCGCCTTGACCGGGCCGATCTTCAGCACCGCCTTGGCGGAAAAGCCGTTGTCGCCGGTGCGCTCCATGCTCTGGCAGCCGGGAATGCACTGGCGCAGCACGTCGGGGTCGTTCAGCGCCGCCCACACCACCTCGCGCGGGGCTTCGATGCGCTGCGTGCCGGTCATGTCCATGGGAGAGGCCTTCGATTGGGGCGAATTCGGGAGCGGAGACTAGGGCCCGCGGGCAGGGCCTGTCGAGCCCGTCTTCCGCCGGGCCGCTCAGCCGCCGGGCTTCTCGCCTGTGGGCAGTTCGATGGCCTTCAGCGCATCGGCGAGCCGCGCCTTGGCCGAGCCCGGCCGGAGCGGCTTCTGCTGGCTCTCGTGCGGCGCCCAGCCGGACAGCGTCACGACCTGGAAGGTGGCGCGGATACGCCCGTCCGGATCGGCGAAACGTTCGTGATAGACCTCCGCCATTCGCAGCAGGGTCGCCCGCCGGAGCGGCACCCGCCGCCGGCCGGCGAGCGGATTGGTGGCGCCCATGGCGCGCAGGTCGCGCATCAGCGCGAAGACGTCGCCGTAGCGCACGGTCAGCCGGTCCGAATCGGTGACGGGAAGGGCGAAGCCGGCCCGTTGCAGCAGCCCGCCGACGTCGCGCACGTCGGCGAAGGGCGCGACCCGCGGTGACAGGCCGCCGTCGATCTCGCTCTCGGCCGCCGCGAAGGCCTGGCGCAGCTCGGTCAGCGTGTCGCCGCCGAGCATCGCCGCGAGGAACAGCCCGTCCGGCTTCAGCGCCCGGCGCACTTGAGCGAAAACGCCCGGCAGGTCGTCGACGAATTGCAGCCCGAGGGCCGAGACGGCGAGGTCGAGGCTCTGGTCGCGGAAGGGCAGGGCGTCGGCCGGCGCCACCACCACGGGTGCCGCGCGGCGGCGGGCGAGGCTTTCGACCGGCTCGGCGGCGAGCGGCAGGGGCCATCCGCGGCCGGCGATCGCCTCTCGTAGCGCGTCGGTCGGCGTTGCGACGTCGGCGATGGCGGTGAAGCTGCGCTGCACCAGCGCCAGCCGGTCGGCGAGGTCCTCCGCCACCTGGGCCAGCAGGAAATCCGCCGGCTCGCCCCGTGCGGCGCGAACCCGGCGCCGTCCGACGAGTTGCTGGTCGAAATGCTGCTGTGTCATCGGCGCCATATGGTGGCTGGGCCATGCTGCGTCAAATCCGCGCCTCGCCTTGCCCTTGCCCCGCATTGCCGCGAAAGATCGTCCGCAGCAGAAGGATCACCGATGTCGAAGGCATGGAACACGAGCTGGGACGCTCTGGACCGGTTCCTGGCGAATGACGGCTGGGCCACCGCCAGCCACATCGCCCTCAACGGGTTGATGTCGCTCTTTCCCTTCCTGATCCTCGTCACCGCCCTGGCGAGCTTCACCGGCGCGCGGCCCTATAGCGACGAGGTCACCCGCATTCTCCTCGAGGCCTGGCCGGAGGTGGTGGCGAAACCCATCGCCCAGGAGATCGAGACCGTCGTCACCACGACCCGCACCGACCTCCTGACCATCGGCGCCCTGCTCGCCGTCTATTTCGCCTCCAACGGTGTCGAGGCGCTGCGAACCTCGCTCAACCGCGCCTACGAGGTGCGCGAGACGCGCTGGTGGTATGTCTGCCGCCTGGAATCCATCGCCTACGTGCTGATCGGCGCCGTGGCCCTGCTGATCGCGGCGATCCTCGTCGTGCTCGGTCCGTTGATCTGGGCCACCGCCGTGCGCGTCGTGCCGGGCCTGGCGCCGCTCGGCTGGATCGTGCTGTTCCTGCGGGTCACCGCGGCTTCCCTGGTCATCATCATCGCTCTGACCGTGGTGCACCTGTTCTTGCCGGCCGGGCGCCGGCGCTTCCGCGACGTGCTGCCGGGCATCGTCATCACCCTGGTGCTCTGGCTCGTCGCCGGCACCCTCTTCGGCACCTATCTGGCGAGTTTCGCGCAGAACTACGTGAACACCTATGCCGGCCTCGCATCGGTCATGGTGGCGCTGGTGTTCCTCTATTATTCCGCCGCCATCTTCGTGCTCGGCGGCGAGCTCAACGCGGCGATCTGGCGGGCCAACGGCCGCATCGTCTGAGCGGCGTCAGACCGTCCGCAGCGCCGTGATCGGGTCGAGCAGGCTGGCGCGCTTGGCCGGATACCAGCCGAAGAAGACGCCGACGAGGCCGGAGAACAGCACGGCGCCGACGATCGACTGCGGCTCCACCAGCAGCGGCCAGCCGAACCGCGCCGAGACGGCGAAGGCGGCGGCGAGCCCGGTGAGGATGCCGATGATGCCGCCGATGGCGGCGAGCGAGGTCGCCTCGATCAGGAACTGCCGCATGACGTCGCGGCGGCGGGCGCCGACGGCGAGCCTCAGGCCGATCTCGCGCGTGCGCTCTGTGACGCTGACCAGCATGATGTTCATGATGCCGATGCCGCCCACCGCCAGCGAGATGGCCGCCACCGCAGCGAGCAGCAGCGACAGGGTTGTGGCGGCGCCCGCCGCCGTATTGGCGATCTCGGTGAGGTTGCGGATTTGGAAATCGTCCTCCTGGCCCGGCTGGAGGCGGTGCCGCTGACGCAGGAGCTGGCGCATGTCGTCCTCGGCCTGCGCCATGCTCTCGCCGTCGCGGATCTTGACGTGGATGACGCCGACGGAGCGGGCATTGGCGCGGTTCACGCCGACGAGCCTCTGGCGGATGGTCGGCAGCGGCACGAAGCTGGTGTCGTCCTGGTCCTGGCCCATCATCGACTGGCCCTTGGTCTCCATCACGCCGATGACGGTGAAGGGCACGGCGCGGATGCGGACCGTCTCGCCGATCGGGTCGACGCCCTCGCCGAACAGGTTGCGCGCCACCGTCTGGCCGAGGATCACCACCTGGCCGCCGCGCGCGGTCTCCTCCGGTTCGAACAGCCGGCCGGAGGCGATGGACCATTCGCGCGCCTCGAACCAGCCGAGGTCGACGCCCACCACCTCCGTGAACCAGTTGTTGCCGCCGGCGACCACCTGGGTGCGCGTGCGGCTGTTGGGCGCGGTAATCTGGACGCCGGGAACCTCCGCCTCGATGGCGCGGGCGTCGTCTTCCGTCAGCGAGGAGGAGGCGCCGAGCCCGAGGCGCACGCCGCCCTGGGTAACGTTGCCGGGCAGGACGATGAACAGGTTGGCGCCGAGCGACTGGACCTGCGCCAGCACGCGGTCGCGGGCGCCGCCGCCGATGGCCACCATGGCGATGACCGCCGCGACGCCGATCACCATGCCGAGCATGGTCAGGGCCGAGCGCAGCTTGTGGGCGCGCAGGGCGGACAGGGCCTCGCGGATGGCTTCCATCATCGACATGGCGGCCATGATAGCAGACCGGTTGCGCGGCACACGTGAAATGCCTGTCATTCGACATGACGTTGCGGAATATTAATAGACGGAATCGACGTGTGTTTTCCTGTTCGTAAGGTTTTGGCGGTAATCCGAAACTGATGACGAAGCGCGACTCAGAGGCCCTGGCGGGCGGCACGGACACCGGCGGATCTGCGCCGATGGTGGTCGGCCGAGCCCGTTTCGGCCTGAACTGGTATCTCGCCGGCCTCGTTCTGGTCGCCCTCGTGCCCATGATCGCGGCGGCGGCGCTCACGCTGCTCCATGCCGGGCGAGCCTTCGAGGCCGCCTCGGAAGCGCGGCTGCTCGACACTGCCCGGACGCTCGCCCGCGCCGCCGAGAGCGAACTCGAGGGCGGGGCGACGCTCCTCAACGTACTGGTCCGCGTGCCGCACGTCGTCTCCACGCCCGGCGCGGTCGATCCCTGGGCCGATGCCGCCGACCTGCAGATCGGCGGCCGGTTGGTCGAGGAGTTCTTCGCCACCTACACCGGCATTCCCGGAGGCGAGGGCCTGTCGCCTCAGGGCATCCCGCTCGACTCGCTGCGGCGGGCTTTCCGCACCGGCCAGCCGGCCCTGTCGAACGTCTTCGTCGATCCCGGCACGAACGCGCCGCGCATCGCCTTCGTCGCCCTCGTCGCCTTCGACGAGGCGAGCATCCGCTTCGCCGCGCTGGTTATTCCGCCGGAGCGTCTGGTCCAGGCTCTCCAGCGGCCCGAAGCCGGTTCCGGGTTGCTGGTGGCCGTCGTGGATGGACAGGGCCGCTTCGTCGCCCGCTCGCGCGACGGCCAGGCCTCGATCGGCAAGCCGGTGCCCGATTTCGACAAGCTCAGGGCCACGGGATCCCGCGCCGGCAGCCTGCAGGCCACGAGCATCGAGGGCCGGCCGGTCTTCCTCGCCTTCCAGACCCTCAAGGGCACGCCCGACTGGGTCCTGGCGGTGGGGGAGCCGCTCAGCGCCTTCCATGCGCGCACGCGCGCGCCACTGATCGATCTCGCCGTGGCCGCCGCCCTCGCCCTGCTGCTCGGGCTGTTCGCCGCTGCCTGGATCGGCAAGACGGTCCTCACGCCGGTCCAGTCCCTGGTGGGACGGGCCCGCCAGGTCGCGGCCGGCGACGACACGGTGCCGGCCGCCGCCGCGGCGCCATCCGGCATCGCCGAGTTCGAGGACCTCCGCCGCAGCTTGGAAGGGTCGGAGCGGGCCTTGCGCGCGCGTGCGGAGGCGCAGGCGCTCGTCGCCCGCAGCCTCGCCCAGAGCGAGAAGCGCTACCGCATCCTCGCCGGTACGGGGGCCCTCGTCATCTGGCGGCGCGACACCGCCGGCCGGGTCACCGCCACCGGCTGGGACGTGCTCACCGGCAGGACCCCCGCCTTCGATTCGTCCTGGGCCGCCTTCGACGCCTCCTGGTACGACAACCTGCATCCCGACGATGCGCCGGTGGTCCGGGCGACGTGGCAGGAGGCCCAGCGGTCGAGTGACCATTACGACGTCGAGTACCGCGTCCGCCTCGCCGACGGCACCTGGCACTGGGTCCGCTCGCGCGGCGCCAAGGTGGAGGCCGACGACGGCTCGGGCGAGGAGTGGATCGGCGTCATCGAGGACGTGCATGCCCGCCGCGAGGCCCAGACCCGCCTTGCCTACCTCGCCCATCACGACGCCATGACCGGCCTCGGGAACCGCCTCTTCTTCCAGGAGCGCCTGCGCGCCGTCTGCGACGACCCCGCCCTGTGCCGGCAGGTCGCCGTCCTCTGCATCGACCTCGACCGCTTCAAATGGGTCAACGACACGCTCGGCCACGCGGTCGGCGACGCCGTGCTGGTCGCCGTCACCGCGCGGCTGAAGGCCTGCGTCCAGCCCGGCGACGTCCTCGCCCGGATCGGCGGCGATGAATTCGCCGTCATCCAGGTCGCCGGCCCGCAGCCCGAGGCGGTCTCCTCGCTCGCCCAGGCCATTATCTGTGCCCTGGCGGCGCCCATGGCGGTGGCCGACCACGCCGTCGAGCTGACGGTCAGCGTCGGCATCGCCCTGCCGGACGCGGAGGGGCCGGATGCGGTCCTGCGCAATGCCGACATCGCCCTCGACCGCGCCAAGCACGATGGCCGCGGCCGCTTCGCCTTCTTCGAACAGGCCATGGACGCCTCCATGCAGCTTCGCCTGCGGATGGAGCGCGACCTCCGCGCGGCCGTCGACCAGGGCCAGTTCCTGCTGCACTACCAGCCGATCGTCTCCGTCGCGACGGGCGCCCTCGCCGGCTTCGAGGCGCTGGTGCGCTGGCGCCATCCGGAGCGCGGCATGGTGCCGCCGGGGGACTTCATCGGCCTCGCCGAGGAGATCGGCCTCATCGCCCCGCTCGGCCGCTGGGTGCTGGAACGCGCCTGCGCCGATGCGGCGCTCTGGCCGCGGCCGGTCAAGGTCGCCGTCAACGTCTCTCCGCGCCAGCTCGCCGACAGCACCTTCCCCGATCTCGTCGCGGCCACGCTGAAGAGCACGGGCCTCGCCCCCTCTCGTCTCGAGCTCGAGATCACCGAGAGCGCGCTGATGCACAATGTCGAGGCCGCCAAGAACGCGCTCCTGCGCCTCAAGCTCACCGGTTGCTCCATCGCCATGGACGATTTCGGCACCGGCTATTCCTCGCTCGGCTACCTGCGCACCTTCCCCTTCGACAAGGTCAAGATCGACCGTTCCTTCGTCAAACACCTCGCCGGCACCAAGGAGAGCAGCGCCATCATCCGGGCGGTGACCGGCATGTGCGACAGCCTCGGCATCATCAGCACCGCCGAGGGCGTCGAGAACCAGGAGCAGCTCGCCTATCTGCGCGAGGAGCGCTGCATCGAGGCGCAGGGCTATCTGTTCGGGCGCCCGGTGCCGATGGACGAGCTTCCCGCCGTCTTCGCACGCTTCGCCGGTGGCAACGTCCTGCAGATGGACGGCTTCGCGCGGCCCGCTCCCGTCCGCGCATGACCCTGAGGTGATCCATGCGTTCCGCCCACCTTCCCGTGGGGCGGAGCTTGGGCTAAGGGCAGGGCCGACCTGAACCTCCAAGCGGCAGTTCCGAGGATCGCCATGGCCAAATTCGTGCCTCCCGTCTCCCCCCTCGCACCGAAGACTGTGCCGGTCCTGCCGCCGATCGACGGCGTGACCCTCGCCACAGCCGAGGCCGGTATCCGCTACAAGGGCCGCACCGACGTGCTGGCGGTGGGCCTCGCCGAAGGCACGACGGTCGCCGGCGTCTTCACCCGCTCCAAATGCCCCTCCGCCCCGGTCGACTGGTGCCGCGCCAACCTCGCCGGCGGCCGCGCCCGCGCCCTGGTGGTCAATTCCGGCAATGCCAACGCCTTCACCGGCAAGAAGGGCCGCGAGGCCGTGGCGCTGACCGCGAAGATCGCCGCCAAGGCGGCAGGCTGCAGACAGTCCGAGGTCTTCCTCGCCTCCACCGGCGTCATCGGCGAGCCGCTCGACGCCACCAAATACGACGCAGTGCTCGACGGGACCTTCGCCGCCGGCAAGGCCGATGGCTGGCTGGACGCGGCCAAGGCCATCATGACCACCGACACCTTTCCGAAGGTCGCCACCGCCACCGCCAGCCTCGGCGGCGTCACGGTCACCATCAACGGCATGGCCAAGGGCGCCGGCATGATCGCGCCGGACATGGCGACCATGCTGTCCTTCGTCTTCACCGACGCGCCGATCGACGCGCCCGCCCTCCAGGCCCTGCTGTCGAAGGGGGTGAAGACCACCTTCAACACGGTGACGGTCGACAGCGACACCTCCACCTCGGACACGCTGATGCTCTTCGCCACCGGCGCCGCCGCGGCCCGTGGCGCGCCGCGCATCGCCGAGGCCGCAGACCGTCGCCTCGCCGGCTTCCGCAAGGCGTTGCAGGCGGTCCTCGCCGACCTCGCCGAGCAGGTCGCCCGTGACGGCGAGGGGGCCCGCAAGCTCGTCCACGTCGTGGTCAAGGGCGCCGTCTCCAACGCCTCCGCCTTCCGCGTCGCCAAGTCGATCGCCGACTCGCCGCTGGTGAAGACCGCCATCGCCGGCGAGGACGCCAACTGGGGCCGCGTCGTCATGGCGGTCGGCAAGGCGGGCGAACCGGCGGAGCGCGACCGCCTGTCGATTTCCTTCGGCGACATCCGCGTCGCCCACGAAGGCGAGCGGGACCCCGCCTATGATGAGGCGGCGGCCAGCGCCGTGATGAAGAAGGATGTGATCACGGTCACCGCCGATCTCGGCCTCGGCCGCGGCACGGCGCGCGTCATGACCTGCGACCTGACCAAGGACTACGTCGCCATCAACGGCGATTATCGCTCCTGACCGCTCCGCTCTCCTATTGAACACCGCAAACGTTAACTTCTGTCGGCTAGAACGGGAACAGCAATGACCTCGAGGCTGGTTTTCGTCGCCGCCTGCGCCCTGGTCGATCCGGACAACCGGGTCCTCCTGGCGGAGCGGCCCGCCGGCAAGCCTCTGGCGGGTCTTTGGGAATTCCCCGGCGGCAAGGTCGAGCCGGGCGAGCGGCCGGAGGAGACGCTGATCCGCGAGCTTCGCGAGGAGCTCGGAATCCACGTCCAGGAACCCTGCCTCGCGCCCCTGACCTTCGCCAGCCACGCCTACGAGACCTTCCAGCTGTTCATGCCGCTGTGGGTCTGCCGGAGGTGGGAGGGGAGCGTCCGAAGCCTCGAGGGTCAGAGGCTTGCATGGGTGAAACCGGGCCGGTTGCGGGATTATGCCATGCCGGCGGCCGACGAACCCCTGATCCCCTTCCTCACCGAACTGCTCGGTGAGGCACGCGACTGAGAGGAGAGGCCAGGATGGCTCGCAGGTTTCGGCAGATGACGCGCCTCACGGGGCGGTTCGGCGCCAACGAGGCGGGCGCCACGGCCATCGAATATTCGCTGATCGCCAGCGGCATCGCCGGCGCCGTCATCCTCGCGGTCTACGCCCTCGGCGACACCGTCCAGAACACGCTCTACGCCAAGATCACCGGCGCCTTCCAGTAAGGCGGCACGGCATCGCCGCGGCGGGCCGCGCCGATGCCGGTCCTGCCGGAGGCCTCAGGCGACGTACTGGCCGCCGTTGATGGTCAGCGTCGAGCCGGTGATGAAGCCGCCCTCGTCGGAGGCCAGGAAGACCACCGCCCGGGCGATCTCCTCGGGCTCGCCGAGACGACCCACCGGGATCTGCGGGAGGATGCGCGTCTTCAGCACCTCGGGGTCGATCGCCGCCACCATTTCCGTGCCGATATAGCCGGGGCAGATGGCGTTCACCGTGATGCCGGCCCGCGCGCCTTCCTGGGCGAGGGCCTTGGTGAAGCCGATGTCGCCGGCCTTGGCCGCGGAATAATTGACCTGGCCCGCCTGGCCCTTTTGGCCGTTGATCGACGAGATGGTGATGACGCGGCCGAACTTGCGCTCGCGCATGCCGTTCCACACCGGATGGGTCATGTTGAAGACGCCGGTGAGGTTGGTGTCGATCACCTCCCGCCACTGCTGAAGCGTCATCTTGTGGAACATGCCGTCGCGGGTGATGCCGGCATTGTTCACCAGCACGTCGACCGGCCCGAGATCGGCCTCGACCTCTTTGATGCCGGCGGCGCAGGCCTCGTGGTCTGCGACGGACCATTTGTAGACCGGTATGCCGGTTTCCGCCTTGAACTTGGCCGCCGCCTCGTCGTTGCCGGCATAATTGGCCGCGACCTGGTAGCCGGCCTCCTTCAAGGCCCGCGAGATCGCCGCCCCGATGCCGCGGGTGCCTCCCGTGACCAATGCCACTCTCGCCATGAATGAACTCCCTCGCTGGCGTTCCCTTGGATAGACGATTCGTTGATCCCGGCCTTTGTCGGACGGGTTGTAGCATCACTTCATCGGGGGGGAGATGAAGAACTTGCCGGAGGCGGTGTGCGCCCCCGGCCAAGATCGGAGCGCGTCGCGCTCAGCGCTCCACGCACATGGCGACGCCCATGCCGCCGCCGATGCAGAGGGTGGCAAGGCCCTTCTTGGCGTCGCGACGGGCCATTTCGTGCAGCAGCGTCACGAGGACGCGGGCGCCGGAGGCGCCGATCGGGTGGCCGATGGCGATGGCGCCGCCGTTGACGTTCACCTTGTCGGTGTCCCAGCCCATGTCCTTGTTCACCGCGATGGCCTGGGCGGCGAAGGCTTCGTTCGCCTCGATCAGGTCGAGGTCCTTCACGGTCCAGCCCGCCTTCTCCAGCGCCTTGCGCGAGGCCGGGATGGGGCCGGTGCCCATGATGGCCGGATCGACGCCGGCGGTCGCCCAGGAGCGGATGGTGGCGAGCGGCTTCAGGCCGCGCTTCTCGGCCTCCGACCGGGTCATCAGCACGATGGCGGCGGCGCCGTCGTTGATGCCCGAGGCGTTGCCGGCGGTCACCGTGCCGTCCTTCTTGAAGGCCGGCTTCAGCTTGCCCATCGCTTCGATGCTGGCGCCGTCGCGAATGTACTCGTCCGTGTCCACCACGATGTCGCCCTTGCGGGTGCTGATCGTCACCGGGACGATCTCGTCCTTGAAGCGGCCGGCCTTCTTGGCCGCCTCCGCCTTGTTCTGCGAGGCGACGGCGAACTGGTCCTGCTCGTCCTTGGTGATCTGCCACTTCTCGGCGACGTTCTCGGCGGTGACGCCCATGTGATAGCCGTGGAAGGCGTCGATCAGGCCGTCCTTGAGCATGGTGTCGACCATCTCCATGGAGCCCATCTTGGTGCCGGTGCGCAGGTGCGCCACGTGCGGGGCCATCGACATGCTCTCCTGGCCGCCGGCGACGATGATGCTGGCGTCGCCGTTGGCGATCTGCTGCATGCCCACCGCCACGGTCCTAAGGCCCGAGCCGCAGAGCTGGTTCAGCGCCCAGGCGGTCTTCTCGGCGGGAATGCCGGCCTTCATCGCCGCCTGGCGGGCGGCGTTCTGGCCCTCGCCGGCGGTGAGGATCTGGCCGAACACGACCTCGTCCACCTCCTCCGGCTTCACCTTGGCGCGCTCGAGCGCCGCCTTGATGGCGACGGCCCCCAGTTCGTGGGCGGGGAGCGACGAGAGAGCCCCGTTGAACGAGCCGACGGCCGTGCGGGCTGCGCCGACGATGACGACGTCCTCGGACATGAAAACCTCCTGGGCTTGCTGGCGCCTGCCTCGACCGGCGGCGACCTTCCCGGTGACCTTGTCTATGGCACGCGGTGACTGTCAACCGCGCCGAATTGCCAATGAGCCGGGCGTTGTCACGCGGCCGGGAGCCGCGCTGCACAAAACCGTGGCAGCGCCTGCAAAAACACCCTATCGTGACGGTCTCATGGCGCTGTCGGGGGAAGAGCGCCGCGGGTAGGTCCAGGGGGAACGATGGCTAAGAATGATCCGGTCACGATCAAGAAGTACGCGAACCGGCGTCTCTACAATACGGGCACCTCGACCTACGTGACGCTCGAGGACCTCGCCTCCATGGTCAAGGCGGGCGAGGACTTCCTCGTCTACGACGCCAAGTCCGGCGACGACATCACCCGCTCCGTGCTGACCCAGATCATCTTCGAGCAGGAGAACAAGGACGGCCAGAACCTCCTTCCGGTGTCGTTCCTGCGCCAGCTCATCCGCTTCTACGGCGATTCCATGCAGCTGCTCGTGCCGCGCTATCTGGAGCTGTCCATCGACACGCTGTCCAAGGAGCAGGACCGGCTGCGCCAGCAGCTCTCCTCCGCCATCGGCGTCAATCCGCTGGTGGCGCCCTTCGAACAGCACATCCGCCGCAACATGGACCTGTTCGAGAAGGCCTTCACCATGTTCACGCCCTTCGCCCGGCGCGACGACGAGGCCGGTGGCGA